>JAFWOT010000029.1 GCA_017509785.1 Clostridia bacterium | reverse complement strand
GTGCGTCGGATCACAATTCCTTCACCATGTATGTTCCGCCTTCTTCACGGTTATAAGGCTTATACCCGCATTTTTCATACAAGCTCATCCCTTCCGGATTGTGATCCCACACGAAGAGCACGCTTGATGAACAGCCGTCCTGCCGTGCCAGTGTATTCATCTCATGGATTGCCGCAGACGCAAAACCCCTTCTTCTTTCCGACTCGAATATCAGCAGGTCTTCGAGGAACACATAGTATTGGCCGTCGCCTTCGCGCGAATAGTATTTGAAAAAGATCCATCCGACTTTCTTTTTGTTCCCGTCCTCGATGTTCATTATGAAGCTGTATTCTGTATCCAGCCCGTCGGGGAGATCTGCGCCGAATTCCATTTCCGCTTCCATCAGCGCCTGCTCCGGGTTCATGTCTCGTCCTTTCATCAGATCCGACGCGTAATCGGCGATACTGAACTTTTTGAAAGCACGAAACTCATCTTCTGTCATTTTACACAGAGTCATCATCAGTCTCCTCCGCAAATCCCGATTTGTTTTGGTCATTATACTATTGTTGACCGACGCAGTCGATTACCTTGCACTTGAGGCAGAAGGAGGCGCTTCCTTACGAAGCGCCTCCTTTGCCCGATGGTTTTTTATCGTCAGTTGCCGAATATCCTGTATGCGCAGTAGAAGGTCTGCCGCCAGTAATTCGTGTTGTAGGTCCTGTACACGACCTTGCCCTCACTGTTGGAGGCGTCGACCATGTAGCCGTTGCCGACGGCTATCGCGACGTGCCCGGAGTAAGTACCCATCTTGAACACTATGACGTCGCCCGCCTTGATGTTCGACATGGAGCCTATCCTCGGGAAGCGTGAGGTCGTTCGCCACTGATACGAGGTCATGTAGCTGACCTGAACGCCCGCCTTGTTGAGGCACCAGTACACGAAGCCGGAACAGTCGAACGCGTTGGGGCCCTTTGCGCCGCGCACGTACGGGCAGCCCAGCTTGCTCTTCGCGATGCGGATGAGGTTGTTGATCTTATCCTGCGTGGAGGAGCCGGGGCTTGGCGTCGCCGTGGGCTTCGGGGTCTTCGTGGGCTTCGGGGTCTTCGTCGGCTTTGCCGTGGGCTTCGGAGTCGTTCCGGGTCTCGGGGTCCTCGTGGGCTTCGGGGTCTTCGTCGGCTTCGGAGTCTTCGTCGGCTTCGGAGTGGGGGACGGAGTCGGCGTGCTGCTGACCGGTCTGTCCGATCTGACCGCGTCGTCGGAGAAGAGCTTCTCGAAGGTCTCCTTCGCGACCTTGCCGTCGACCGTGAGCTTGTTGTTCTTCTGGAAAGCTCTGACCGCGTTCTCCGTGATGGCGCCGAAGTATCCCGTCACCTCGGAGGATTTCATGTAGTTCAGCCTGCGGAGCCTTGCCTGCACGCGCTGAACGTCGTCGCCGCTCATGGTGTACTCGAGCTTGTTGTATTTGGCCTTACCGCCCGCGAGGAGCTCCTTCGTCGAGGGGCCGAGATGCCCGTCGACTATGAGGTCGTTCCTGCTCTGGAAGCGCTTTACGGCCTCGACCGTATCGCTGCCGTAAACGCCGTCGGGCTTGGAGGCAAGATAGCCGAGAGCCCAGAGTATGTCCTGATAGTACCGGACCTCCTCGCCGCGGTCGCCGATGAACATGGAGTTCGGGACCGCGTCCTCATAATAGAGGGCTTCCTTGGTCATCGTGCCGACCATTCCGTCGACCTCGAGATCGTTCTTCTCCTGGAAGAGCTTGACGGCCGCCTCGGTCTCATCATCGAAAACGCCGGTGACTTTGTCGAGATAATCGAGCTCGTGCAGGCGCTTCTGCATCTCGTTTATGTCCGTTCCCGAATCGCCCTTCGAGGCCATGTAGAGCTTCGCGCGGCTCGACATGAGCAGCGAATAATCCGATTCCTCTATCGTTCCGGAAACCTCCAGACCGTTCCTTCTCTGGAAGAGCTTGACCGCCTCGGTCGTTATCTTGCCGTAGTAATTCGTCGGCTCATCGTAGTCCATGTAGTTGAGATCCATCAGCCTCTGCTGGACGTCGATGACGATGTCGTTCTTGTCGCCCGGTTCAAGATGGAGCGGCACGGGCGTCGGCGTGGGATCCGGAGCGGGGGAGGGAGTGGGCGTCGCGGTAGGCGTCGCCGTCGGAGTCGGCGTGTGGATGACTATCGTTTCGTCGGTCGGTTCGGTATTTGCATGCTTATCATCTTTATTATGAACAGCCTTTGAAAGCTTCGGGATGAAAATGCAGAGGAGCACGATCGCGGCAACGAGGGCGGCAGCGGTTATTATCGAAGGCACGAGATGCTTCTTCAGGAACTTGCCCGCTGTTGAAGCCCTGCATGAGATACCGTCAAGAAGGTCGCCCATGAAGGACTTTGCCCGTTCAGTGAACTTCATGTATTCACCTCCGTTTCAAAAATCGTCACGGTATTATACCACAGCTCAAATGAAATTGGAATGAAAAAATCATGGCAAATGAAGTAAATCGGGGTGTTTTTCGGGCTTTTTAACGGTTTATTCATAAAAAAACCCCGATCCGGAGTCGGGGCAAAGCGGTTGATCCGTTCAATCCGGCGGGTTCTCCTTCTTCGGATTGTTCTTCCCCTTGTGGTTGAAACGCGCCTGCGCCTCCTGCATGCGGCCCTTTACGATGAGCTCGACGGCCGTCGCCGCGTCCTCAAGGGCGGCCTTCACCGCGGGCTGCTCCTCATCGGAGAAAGCCCCCAGCACGTGCCCTATCATGCCGTGCTCCGCGCCGCCGATGCCGACCCGCACGCGGGGGAAATCGTCGAACCCGAGCTGATAGACTATGCTCTTCATCCCGTTGTGCGTGCCCGCGGAGCCCTTCTCGCGCATGCGGAGCGTCCCGACGGGGATATCCGCGTCGTCATAGACCACGATGAGATGATCGTGCCCGACCTTGTACCAGTTGAGCAGATCCCGCACGGCGAAGCCGGAATTGTTCATGAACGTCTCGGGCTTCGCGAGGACGACCTTCTCGCTCCCGATGCGTCCCTCGCCGAATACCGAACGGAAATTATGCCGGCGGATATCTATGTCGAACCTTTCCGCCAGTATGTCAAGCGCCATATAGCCCGCGTTGTGGCGGGTGTTCGCGTATTCGCGCCCGGGGTTGCCGAGCCCGACGATGAGATACATTCCTTCAAATTCCCCGGGACTGAACCTGACTTGCCCGTCCCCGCCCTTTCCGAACAGATCCTTTAAAAACTTGAGGCACATAACAGAAATCGGACGGTCGTACGAGACCTATCGCACGACCGTCCGGCAAACTCCTTAACCGAGGTATTCCTTGGGCTGCTCCTCGCCGGAGAGGACGCGCACCGCGCCCGCCGCCAGAGCGGAAAGCTCGCCTTCGCCGGGGTACACGAACACGGGAGCGATGAACTTGGAGTGCTCCACAAGGTATTCGCTGAGCATCTTGCTGTAAGCGATGCCTCCCGTGATGAGCACGGCGTCGACCTCGCCCTTCAGAACGGCCGCCATTGCGCCGATGGACTTGGCGATGTTGTATGCCATGGCCTCGTAAACGAGCTTCGCCTGCTCGTCGCCGGCCTCGATCATCTTCTCGACGTCGATAGCGGAATTGGTGTTGAAGTAAGCCATAAGGCCGCCGCGGCCCGCGATCATCTTATAGATCTGCTCGCGGGAATAGCCGCCGTCATAGATGAGGTCGGCAAACTGCTTTGCGGGCAGCGCGCCGCAGCGCTCGGGGGTGAAGGGGCCCTCGCCCTCCATGGCGTCGGTAACGTCGACGATGACGCCCTTCCTGTGCGCGGCAACGGAGATGCCGCCGCCCAGGTGAGCCACAACAAAGTTGTGCTCCTCATACTTCAGGCCGTTCAGCCTGCAGTGATAGCGGCAGACGGACTTCTGGTTGAGGCAATGGAAAATGCAGCCGCGCTTGATCTGGGGAAGGCCGGTGACCTTCGCGATCTCGTCACGCTCGTCAACGGTGACGGGGTCGACAATGAAGCTGGGCTTGCCGTAGGTCTCGCCGAAAGCGCGTGCGATGACTCCGCCGAGCATGGAGGCGTGGCGCTGTGCGCTGGGGAGGTTCTTAAGGTCGTCCATAAGCTTATCGTTGATGCTGTAAACGCCGCTCTTCAGGGGGCGGATGATGCCGCCGCGGCCTACGAACGCGTCCATCTCGGAGAGCTTGTAGCCGTGCTCCTCGATAAGGGCCTCTACGAGCTCCATGCGCATATCCTTCTGATCGTGGATGGCGGCGAACTTGGAAAGCTCCTCCTGAGAGTGCCTTACGGTGCCCTCATACAGCATGTCGTAACCCTCGTAAACGCCGACCTTGGTGCTGGTCGAACCGGGGTTGATGGCAAGTACGCGATATTTAGGTTCCATATATACTTTTCTCCTTTCGGACAAGTGTTATTTCCAAATATTCATTATACTCCCATCGGCGCCGCTTCGCAAATATATTCGGGGCTCAGGCGCGGGAGCGGACAATAACGTCATTTCGGCCTCTTTCCTTGACTTCCTTGACTTTGCGCTCATTTGATGATAAGATGGTTTTGGGGGAATGATCAGGAGGTATGATTCATATGAAAAGAAGGACCGTTATTTCCGTCTTGATCCTCGCGTTGGTAGTCCTGATGATCGTTTCGTGCGCAGGATGCATCTATTTTCCGGTCGGGGATAACTATAAGATTCACGGCGCAGCGGACGATATCGTTTCGATCGAGATTTACGAGAATATCGTTTATGAAGATGGGGACGGAGACACGATCGGCGATGAGATCGAACCTGACGTGATCGTACCCGGCGAAAGATATGATGAATTTGTGGACGAGCTGCATTCTTTGAATGGCTTTCGTAAGCATTTCTTGTTAGCATTGGGCGCTGTAGATCCGTCTTTCCATCTGTATGGCAACGTGGTCAAAATCACTTACATAGGCGGAGAGATAGAGTATATCTCTTCATACGCTCCGCAGTTTTACTATGATGCAGAGGGAAATAAAAGTATGTCAAGGTATAACTGCGATACTGACGATTGGGACGCGTTCCTGGAAAAGTACATTGGCAATTAACTGCATATCAAGCATAAAAGCGGCTCGCTTTCGAGAGCCGCTTTATTATTCGCCATTTACTTTGCTTCCAGCTTTTTCTTCCCGAGCTTCCTCGCATACTGGAATATGTACTGCTGTATGATCCCCGAATACTCCCCGAGCTTATCCACGGCCTCGTAGAGCTCGGCCTTTTTGGCCTTGTTCCCCTCGAAGAAGAGCGCCTTCACCGCGCGGTCGATCCATACGTCGACGGGGAAGGCGTCGCTGTGCCCGAGCGAGAACAGCAGTATGCAGTCGGCGACCTTCGGCCCTATCCCGAGGAACGTGAGCAGCTCCGCCCGCGCTTCGGATAAGCTCATATCGCGGAGGCTTTCAAGCTCGTACCCGCCCGCGATACGCTCCGCCGCCGCCTTTATGAAAGGGGCGCGGTACCCCGTGCCGAGGCCGGTCAGCTCCTCGGCGGTGAGCGCCGCGATGCGCTCCGGCGCGGGGAAGGCGTAAAGCGTTTCGCCCATGAAAGCGACGGGCTCGCCGCAGTAACGGCACAGCCTCTCGATTATGCCCGCGATGCGCTTTATGTTGTTGTTCTGCGATATGATGAAGGATATCAGCGCCTCGAAGGGCTCCTGATTGAATACCCTTATGCCGTGCGCTTCGGGGAAGCACACCGCGAGCCGCGGATCGGCCTTCGCCCTCTCCTCGATGGAGGCGTAGTCCCTTGCAAGGTCGAGGTATTCCGCCCAGCCCGCAGCAGAGGCGGGGGAGGCCCCGTGCACGAACACGGCGTCGCCCTCCCGGCGCAGTACGACAGGCTCCCCGCGCACGACGCCCATCTGACCGTCCATGAAGGGACGCCAGCGGAACGCCTGCCCGCAGGAGCAGCTCTTTTCGATATCGAAGCATTCCACGCCGCGGAAGACCACGGCGCCGTTCTCGTAAAAAGTATCCATGTGTCGATTGTAGCATTTTGGCGGGCGTTGTCAAGCCGTGGGGAAAACCTCCGAAATATATTGAAAAATCCTTAAAAAACTCTTGACAGACCGCCGCCGTTGTGCTAACATAGTTCGGTAAGCCGCTCCGAGTCGGTTTAAAGCCGCGCCTCCAAGGCGCGCACCGGATCCTTGGGCGAGATTTTATAGGAGGAAGTTTCCATGTACGCTATTATCGTAACCGGCGGTAAGCAGTATAAGGTCGAAGCGGGCGACGAGATCCTCGTCGAAAAGCTCGACGCGGAAGTTGGCGAGACCGTCAATTTCGACGTACTGATGATGGCTGAGGGCGATTCCGTTCAGGTCGGCAAGCCCTACGTTGAGGGCGTCTGCGCCAAGGCGGAGGTCGTTGAGCACGGCAAGGGCAGGAAGGTCATAGTCTTCAAGTATAAGCCCAAGAAGAACATCCGCAAGAAGCAGGGTCATCGCCAGCCGTACACCAAGGTCAAGGTCCTTTCCATCGGTTGAGAGGTCACTAAATGACCGCGATTACCGTCTTTTATAAGGGCAAAAGCATCCGCGGCTTTCACGCCGTGGGCCATACGGGCTTTGCGGAATCGGGAGAGGACATAGTCTGCGCGGCGGTCTCCGCCATCACACAGACGGCGTGCCTCGGGCTCATGGAATATCTTGAGTCAAAGCCCGAACCGGAACAGAAGGACGGCGAGCTCCGCGTGCTCGTCCCCGAAGGGGCCTCCCGAAGGGATGAAGAACGGGCGGAGCTGATACTCGGGACGATGCTGAAAGGGCTCCGTTCCGTTGAAGAAAACTACAGTGACTATCTCAAAATTATCAAGAAGGAGGTCTAGCTTCTATGTTCAAATTCGATCTTCAGCTTTTTGCGCATAAGAAGGGCGTCGGTTCCTCCCGCAACGGTCGTGAAAGCGAATCCAAGCGTCTGGGGCCCAAGCGTGCTGACGGGCAGTTCGTGCTTGCGGGGAACATCCTCGTAAGGCAGCGCGGCACTCATTTCCATCCCGGCACCAACGTCGGTATCGGTAAGGATGATACCCTCTTCGCCAAGATCGACGGCGTCGTCCGTTTCGAGACGAAGCACGGCGGTTATAAGTGCGTAAGCGTTTATGAAAAGGAAGAGATCGCGTAAGCGTTCTGCGGAAAGAATCAAGGCGTTCCCATCGGGGGGCGCCTTTTTTCGTTCGGGAAACAAAATATATTTTGATCCAAGCAAAAGATTCGGCGTTTTTTCCCGTCTTGATAGGTGAAGGGAGAAGGAAAGGAATGAAAAGACAAACGCAGGAAAAAGCGATACTTGAGCTCTTCCTTGAAAGGGACGAACGGGCGTTGAGCCTTGCAGCCGAAAACTACGGCGCCTACTGTTTTTCGGTCGCAAGGGCGATACTCGGCAGCGACGCCGACGCGCAGGAGGTCGTTAACGACACGTGGCTCCGCGCGTGGGAGACCACGCTGCCGAAGGATCCCGAAAGGCTTCGGCCCTATCTCGCGCAGATAACGCGCCGCCTCGCGTTCGACAGGCTCATTTCCTGCGGCACGGTTAAGCGCGGGGGAGGCGAGACCGCCCTCGTCTACGAGGAGCTTTCCGAGCTCATCCCCGGCGGAGCGGACGCCGCGAGCGAGGCGGAGCTGAAGGAGCTTGCCCGCTGCGTCAACGAGTTCCTGCGGCATATCCCGGAAAGGCACGCGAACGTGTTCATCCGCCGATGCTTCTTCATGGAGCCGGTGAACGATATCGCGAAGCGCTTCGGCATGAGCCCCGGAACAGTCTCGGGCATTCTGAACCGCACCCGGAAAAAACTGAAAAAATACCTTATAGAGGAGGAATTTTTGTATGAATAGCGGCGATCTTATGAAGAGCTTCAACTATATCGACCCCGCCCTCATCGAGAGGAGCGAGAAAAGGAAGGATCCCGCCCGCACAGTCAGAAGGATAGCCGCCGCCGCGGCCGCGCTGCTGCTGGTATTCGGGGCGGCGTTCGGGGTCGCGAAGGCGGCAGGAGCGAAGGAACAGGCGAAGCTGCCCGAAAAGTTCGCATTCATGGCAGATACCGAAGTGCCGAAGGATGCGGTGCTGCCGCCGTCGCACGATGGTCTGTCGGGGTAC
>JAFWOT010000006.1 GCA_017509785.1 Clostridia bacterium | reverse complement strand
GTTGTTTTTTTTATTTTTCTTATTTACATTTCCATAATCATACAAATAATTTTAGAAAGAAAAATTTTTTAAAAATATTTTACCTTTATTAAATTAATTAATTTTTTAATATGCAATTACATAGCTTATATCGTAGATTCTTACCTTCAAGTTTTAATATTATTTCATTATTCTTTTTTTTTTGGTTTAAAGTTGTAAAACTAATTTTAAAAACTGAATAATTAATTGATTTATTAGAAGATAACAATTCCTTTCTTAAGCCTGAAAAATATAAAATATATAACTATTGAAAAATATCTTTTTTTAAATTAAATATTTTAGTAATTATAAGGATAATTATATAAACTGTATGGTAATCCTAAATTATTATTATAAAAAGGAAATTGGCAATATTTTATTTTATAATTTATTTTTTTAAATAATGATCCACCATATGAAGTTTTATTTTTTTTATACTTTTCTTTATTATTTCCAAAAGCTAAATGAATTAAAGTATCATGGATATCAAATGGTGTAATAAATATTTGTTGATTATTTTTCATTATCTCATATAAATTATTTTCAAATAATAAATTATTATTAGGAATAATTAAAATAAAGCAGGTAAAGTTTTTTCATACCAATATTCTTGAGATTTAGCTAAATGTAGATACCCATTTATGTGCTCCCCATGATCTGAAAAGATTATGAATACAGTATCTTTAAGAAAACTATTTGAATAAAATTTTATTAAGAATTTATATAAAATATCATCTAAATGTCCTATTACTTGATTAGTAGGTTCATGACCTTCTAGAGATTGTAATAAAAACATTTTATTTTCACTTTTATAACTATTCCAAAAAGATTCTAAATAATCCAATGAATATTCAAATATTTGAGTTTCCGAATAAGCATTTTGTAATAAAAATAGTGATTGGATTAATAAATATACTATTATACAAAACTTTAATACAAGCGAGAGAAAGATTTTCATGATCCCAATTAGCATGCTTATATAATTTATTTCTATTAAATATAAGTCCTTTTGCCTAATTTGAACAAGAAAAATTTTTTTTTATATATATTAAAAAAAAACAATATAAAAGTATGGGAAATAAAATTAATAATTTAAAAAACAACATTTTTTTTATAAAGGAAAAATGTACAATGAATAAAGACTAATAAAAAAAAATAGCAACAAATATTATTAAAAAAACAATAATAACTAAAATATTATTATAAATTCCATGTTTAACTAATCCAGTATTATGACCAAAATAAAATAAAAAAACATAAATAACAAATATATTAAATAAATGAATTTTTGAATGTTTTTTAAAAACAATTAAATATAGAGCAATATTTTTAATTAATGCAGAAAAAAAAATAAAATATTCCTATGAAATTAAAGCATTTCAATCCATTTCTTTAAAAGCATTTCATTCTAGGACCTTTTTATTTTAACAAATAAAAATAAAACCCAAATAATAAATTTATTTGAAACAGTTATTTTTATATTCATGTAGAAATGCCAAAACATTATAAAATAAAAAATAATAGGTCATGTTATATGAAATATATTATAAAAAAAAAAAGAAAAATAAAATAATAACTCTAAATTATATTTTTTTTAAATTTAATAATAATTATAAACTTTTAATACTATTTGCATCTTTGACACGAATAGAAACAGAAACAACATTTCTTTTTGCTTTTTTTGCTTTTTTAGATCTCTTTATAAAAGCAACATTACTTCTTATCAATTTAAGATCTTTATAAAATTTATTTAATTCATCATTACACTTATCTAAGTTAAAGTACGGCTCCCAAGTAGGATCGTCATATCCAAGCCAAAAAACCAGGTAGTGGGTAATATATTTTAAAAAAAATATAATTTAGAGTTATTTTATTTTTCTTTTTTTTTTTTATAATATATTTCATATAACATGACCTATTATTTTTTATTTTATAATGTTTTGGCATTTCTACATGAATAT
>JAFWOT010000005.1 GCA_017509785.1 Clostridia bacterium | reverse complement strand
AGCGTTATTCGGAGGAGATAGACAAAGCCCATATCCGGCGCGAGTGCGAGAAGCTCCGCGTATCGCTCTTTGCCGCGGGGATGTTCGCAGTCTGCGAAAAGCACCTCGGCTTCGCTCCGAACGGGATATTCGAGAGCGGGAGGGTCGATCCGGAGCCGCTGCTTCTCGATATGCTCTCCGGGGGCCTCTACGGGGTCACGGACGTCAACCGCGCTCATTCGAGCACGATGACCCTGAACGCAGTCGCCTCGCAAAGGAAGGGCCGCCGGAGCCGCGGCGCGTGGCACTCGGTGTTCCTCCCCGCGAAGGATCTTGAGGGACGCTACCCTTACCTCAAAAAGCACCGCGTCCTGCTTCCGCTTGCTTGGACTCAGAGGGCGCTCGGCTACCTCTGCGGGCGCGACCGCGGCAGGGTCAGCCCGACGGAAAGCCTCCGCATCGGCAGGGACCGTATTGAACTTCTCAAATTGTATGATATAATAGATTAGGCAGGGCCGGGCGGATCGCCGCCGGGCTTTGTCGATATGCTTGGTTGAGAGGTTGAAAACGATAATGTATCTTGTCGGAAACGGGCTCCTCGTCACAAGGGATGAGGAGCGTCCGCTTGTGGAGAACGGCGCGGTCGCGGTAAACGGAGATCTGATATCCCGGATCGGGACAACGGAGAAACTGCGGGAGCTCTTCCCGGAGGCCGAATTCATCGACGCGCGCGGCGGGATCATAATGCCCGGGATGATCGACGCGCATTCGCATCTCGCGAATCCGCTGCTCAGGCTGTTCGAGGGTGAGGAGCCGATGACCCGGGGACGCGCCGCGGCCGCTCTGCTTGAGAAGACCAGGCTCGACGCCGCCGTCGCAATGCTGGATTGCTCGAACATCACGAGAGTCTCCGCCCTGAGCTGTCTGAGGCACGGAGTGACAACGGTCTTCGATCTCAGCGAGATATGCTGGGAAAGGCCCGGGACGGAGCTGGCGACCGCAGGCTCCGCGGCGGTTGCGGGGCTGAGGATATGCGCCTCGGCCGCGATAACCAGCCGCTCGACGTATGACGTCTGCACCGCTCTGCTCGCCGATAACGAGGACATGCTGGCGTATCTTGCCAAGGCGGATGAGAAGCGCTGCACTGCGGCATACGGGCTGTACTCGCCGAGCACTCTTTCCGATCTGGATCTTGACCGCTGTATGAGGGGCAAGCCCCAAAATGCGGGCATTCACGCCATAGTTTCGGACGATCCCGCAGACGACGTCATCTGTTCCCGCAGATACGGAAAGACCTCCACGGAGCGGCTTTATGACCGCGGCATGATCGACGATAAGGCGATACTCGCGCACTGCACCTGCGTTTCGGAAAGCGACATGGACCTCATCAAGAGCGCGGGAGCGTTCGTCGCGCACGTCCCCTACGGAGATCTGATGAGCGGCGCGGGCACGGCTCCGGTCGGCAGGATGCTTGAAAAGGGGATACCCGTCTGCCTCGGAACGGACGGGCTTACGGATCCGCTCGAGGCGGCAAGGATCGCCATCGGAGTGAGAAGGACGGCGGAGAAGGATCCGCTGCTCGGGGCGGGCTTTGCGGCGGAGATGCTCTTCAGCGCGAACGCGGCTCTTGTACGGAAATACTTCGGCAAGGAGATAGGGCGCCTGAGGGAGGGCGCGACGGCGGATATTGCCGTTATGGACTTCCGCCCGTTCGGGAATCCGGACGCGGCCAAGCTCGACGAGCAGATGATAACCATGATGAGCGGGGCCGACTGCAGGCTGACGATGGTGGACGGCATGATCGTCATGCGGGACGGGAAGATCATCAGAACGAACGAGAGCGGCGTCCGCGAGAGGGCGGAAAAAAGCATCGTCAACATATGGAAGATACTCCATCACATCGAAGAGGAACCGGATGATTGGGAGTGTGAAGACTGATTTGAAACCGCCGCGGGCTCCGCGGCTTTTTATATTTAAAACATTGTTCGTTTCGGGAAAGAAATCTGTTGAATTTGTACACTCACAGTAGTATAATAATAGTATGGGAAAGTCTATAAACGAGAAAGAGGATAGGGGGGCTTTTTTCGGATCTCTCCATGCTTTGCGCGAAAAGCGCAGGGATGGCAGCTTTCGTGAGGTCATAGACGACTGGAAGTGGATATTCACCTACACGAAGCGCCACAAGCTTGCGGTCCTTTTCTATACCGTTCTCGGCATACTTTCGACCACGATGGGCATTGTCGCCTCGATCGCGGGGAAGTACCTTATAGACATCATCACCGGGTATGAGACCTCGAAGCTCGGTCTGCTGATCGCGATAATGCTCGGCAGCGCGGGCATGAGCCTCGTGTTCTCGAATCTCATAAGCCGCCTTTCCACGAGGATAGGCATCAACATAAACAACGATATCCAGGCGGATATTTTCGACCAGATAATAGACGTTGATTGGAAGTCTATCAGCAATTATTCGAGCGGAGATCTTCTTAACCGCTTCAATAACGATGTGAACACCGTCAGCAAGAACGCGATAAGCTGGCTGCCCTCGATAATCATCGCTGTCTACAATTTCATAGTCACGTTCATCGTGATATGGCATTACAACAAGGTGATGAGCCTGCTCGCCTTCGCGAGCGCGCCGATAATGCTGCTTATGAGCCGGTATTTCATAAGCAAACAGCGCGAGTACGCGAAGAAGGTGAAGCAGACCGGGAGCCAGATGATGGGCTTCGAAGTGGAGACCTTCTACAATTTCGACACCATCAAGTCCTTCGGCATCATGGAGGGCTACGGCAGGAAGCTCCGCACCTGGCAGCAGAAGCTGAAAAAGATCAGCCTCGAATACAATCTCTTCGTTATAAAGACGAACGTGTTCATGTCCGTGCTCGGGCTCATAGTCCAGTACGCGGCGTTCGGGTACTGTCTGTTCCTGCTGTGGAGCGGGCAGATAACCTTCGGCACAATGACGCTCTTCATGGAGCAGAGATCGAGGCTTTCGGGCGCGTTCAACAGCGTGGTCAGCATAGTGCCGAATTTCCTCACGAGCTCCGTCTCCGCACACCGCATACGCGAGCTCATTGAGCTCCCGAGGGAGAAGCATCTCCCGGAGAGCGGCAAGCTGATGGAGACCGCGGCGGAGGGGTTCGAGGTCATAATGGAGGACGTGGATTTCTCCTACGTCGAGGGGGAGAGGGTCATATCCGGCTCCTCGTTTCGCGCCGCGCCCGGTGAGATAGTGGCGCTCGTCGGTCCCTCCGGAGAGGGAAAGACCACCATGATCCGCCTCATGCTCGGGCTCATCCATCCGGATGAGGGCACGGCCTTCCTCAGGGCATGCGACGGGACGGGAGTCGAGATGAACGCGGACAGCCGTCTGCTCTTCTCGTACGTGCCGCAGGGGAACACGATACTCTCCGGCACCGTGGCGGAGAACATGCGCATGGTGCGCGAGGACGCCACGGACGAGCAGATAATCGAGGCGCTGAAGGCCGCCTGCGCGTGGGACTTTATCGCAAAGCTCCCCGACGGGATAGACAGCCGCGTCGGCGAGAGGGGCAAGGGCTTCTCCGAGGGTCAGGCGCAGAGGCTCGCGATAGCGCGGGCGCTCCTGCGGGACGCGCCCATACTGCTCCTTGACGAGGCTACCTCCGCGCTCGACGTCGCGACCGAGCGGCAGGTGCTCCGCAACATAATCGGCAAGGATCCGAAGAAGACCTGCATAGTCACGACTCATAGGCCGACCGTCCTGAGCCTCTGTCAGCGGGTCTACCTCGTGAAGGACGGTTCCGTGAGGGAGGCGGACGAGAAGGAGACCTCGCTCATGGCGATGGATTTCTGACGGGGGAGCTATGCTTGATCTGCACACACACGTTATCCCGGCCGTCGACGACGGCTCCGACAGCATCGGGACCTCGCTTTCGATGCTCCGCACCGCACGGGAGGACGGCGTCACGGTCGTTGCGGCGACTCCGCATTTTGACAGGGCTTCGGGATACGCGAATTACGCTTACGATGAGCTTGAAAGCTCCTTCCTCCGCTTAAAATATGAGGCGGAAGGGATGGGCGTGAGGCTCGTCCGGGGCATGGAGATAATGGCCGATGAGGACGTCCCCGACCTCCTTGATGAAGGCCTCCTCTGGACTCTCGGGGGAACGAAGTATTTTCTGACCGAGTTCCGCTTCGAGGAGGATCCCGAATACTGCATGCGGTATCTCGGCCTGTGTCTCGGGCGCGGATATATGCCCGTCATAGCGCATCCGGAGCGGTATATGTTCATACAGCGCGATCCGCAGATCGCCTACCGCTGGTGCCGCACGGGCTGCGGCCTGCAGATAAACAGGGGAAGCCTGCTCGGGAGATTCGGCGAACAGGCGCGCCTCACCGCGATGAGGCTCATCAGCCACGGGCTTGCCGCCCTCGTTTCGAGCGACGCCCACGGCACGCACCGCCGCACGGCAAGGCTCGCGGATGCAAGGGATCTCGTTTCGGAGGAGTTCGGAGGGGACTTCGCGCATCTGCTCTTCACGCGCAACCCCTCGCGCATACTCGAGGGGAAGGAGCTGCTCGGCTTCGAGCCGTTCCCGTTCAATTAGCGGATAAAGGCAAAACAGTACCGGCCCGCAGGCCGGGAAAGGAAACCTTCGTATGATAAAAAAGCTTCGAATAATCATCATCGTGTTCTTCGTCGTGACGGCGGCTGTTTTCGGTTATACCTTCATAAAGCGCAGGATGACCGTGGACTATGACCCGCCTCATATCACAGCCGAGGAGGATTCCATAATGGTCAGCATATCGGCGACCGACGAGGATCTGCTCCGCGGAATGAAGGCGATCGACAAAATAGACGGCGACGTAACGAACACCCTGATGGTGGTCTCGAAATCGAAATTCACGGCAAAGGGCACGCAGCAGGTGCACTATGCCGCGTTCGACGGGAACAAGAACGTCGGCACGTTCGTTCGTGAGGTCGTGTACGTCGATTACGTTTCACCGAGGTTCCATCTTACGGCGCCGCTTCGCTACGCTGCGGGATCGACCGGCACCGATTATCTCGAGAACATGTCCGCGGAGGATTGCCTTGACGGCGTTATCACCCAGCAGATAAAGATAAGCCTCGGCAAGACGACCGCCGTCAGCAGCTCCGCGACCACGCAGCAGATGAACGTGCAGGTGACGAACAGCGGCGGCGATACCTCCGTACTGGAGCTGACGGTCAGCCTGGAGGATTATCTCCTCTACAGCCAGCAGGCTCCCGCGCTGAGGGAATACATAGCTTACGTCCCGTGCGGCGGCGTGATAGATCTCGGGTCGTACGTCGTCGGCGTTTGGACCGCGGGCAGCGTCAGAAGCTTTGCGGACGTCAGGCTCAGCGCGGCAAACGTTTCGATCGACGAAAACGGGCTCGACTGCGGGACCCCCGGCATATATAAGGTCATCTACAGACTGACCGGCCTTGAAGGCGAGGCCCTCGGCACGGCGGAACTCATAGTTATAGTGGAGGAATGAGTATGAACGAGAAGAACAACGAAGCCTCCATTCTGGATACCATAAACGTCTACAGCATACTGCGCGACGTTATAAAGAATCTCTGGGTTATAATTCTCGGCGCGGTGGCAGTCGCGATGATAGTCAACATGATCGCCCATATGAGAAGGGAGAACACCTATTCAACGAAGGCCACCTTTGTCATAACCTCGAGGACCTCCGGCAACTACGCCTACAACAATCTCTCCGCGGCTTCGACCGTCGCCGAGAGCTGCACGAACGTGCTCAACAGCCGCCTCCTCAAGACGAAGGTCTGCAAGGATCTCGGGGTCGACAGCTTTGAAGCCGCCATGTCCGCGGACGTGATCACGGACACCAACCTCATGACTCTCAGCGTCACGAGCGATTCGCCGTGGAATACGTACAGCATAACGCGCTCCGTCATGAAGAACATGGAGGAGCTGACGAGCCATATATCGAGCGACATGGTAATGGAGGTACTGCAGGATCCCGCCGTCCCCACTCAGCCGGATTGGATGGCCTCCCCGAGGAGCCGCATGCTGAAGGCGGGCCTCATTGCCGCCGTCGTGCTGACGGCGCTGTTCGCGTTCCTCTCCTATAACAAGGGGACCATCAGGACTGAGAAGGAGCTCGAGGACAAGCTCGACGCGAACTCCCTCGGCGAGCTCTACGATTACGGCGGAGGGCTCCGCGCGCTCATCAAAAAGAAGAAGAACAAGCTCCTCATCACGGAGCTTACGGCGGGCTTCGAATTCATAGAGAGGTTCAAGAAGCTCGCCGCGAGGGTCTCCACGGAAGCCGAAAAGCACGGGGGCAAGGTCATACTCGTAACAAGCGTGCGCGAGCATGAGGGAAAGACGACCGTCGCCGCGAATATCGCGCTCGCCCTTGCGAGAAAGACCGACCGCGTCCTCCTCATAGACGGAGATATGCGCCGCCCCGCGCTGACGAAGCTCTTCATGGATGAAAGCGAGACGCCTGCGATCACCCTGCGGGACGTTCTCGAGGACAGGGGCTTCGTCGAGGACGCGCTCGTCCGCGATGAAAAACGCAATCTCTGCCTGCTCCTCAATTCGGAGGGCTGCTCCAATTCGACCGAGCTCGCCTCTTCCGATAACATGTCGGATCTCATCTCCGCCGCGAGGGAGAGCTTCGACTACGTCATAATCGATACGCCGCCCATGTCCCTGATGGCGGACGCCGAGGTCCTTGCGGATCTCTCCGACGTCAGCGTGCTCACCGTCAAGTACGATCTCGTTCAGGCGAGGGACCTCAACGACGCGATAGACGCGCTTCGCGTCTGCCACGCGCATTTCGCGGGCTGCATACTCAACCAGATCCGCACGCTCCCCGGCGAGCGGAAGACCGTAGTCGGCTACGGCGGCTACGGAAGATACGGCAAGTACGGCAAGTACGGCAGGTACGGGAAGTACGGCAAGTACGGCACTTACGGTACGTACGGCAGCTACGGCACGTACGGCTACTACGGGCATTACAGCAGCGAGGAGCATTCCGACTCCTCTGAAAGCGGAAAGTGAGGAAGGCGGCATGAGCGAGTCCGAAGTCAAAAACGAGCAGCAGCTCGACATGATAGACATTAAAGCCTTCCTTTCGGATTTCTTCCACAGCTTCAGGAGGCTTTGGTGGCTCGTCCTTCTCATCGTAGC
Source organism: Clostridia bacterium (assembly GCA_017509785.1). Taxonomy (GTDB): domain Bacteria; phylum Bacillota; class Clostridia; order Christensenellales; family CAG-138; genus UBA3857. The sequence goes on along the minus strand of JAFWOT010000005.1, from coordinate 46,945 downwards.
GGCGGCGATGGCGTTCTCGTATTTCAGGGTGAGGAGGAGCTATTCCCCCTCCTACACCGCCGAGGCGACGGTCTCCGTCGAGCTCGTAAACGGCGGCTCGTTCGCCAACCGCAACACCGCCGAGCAGATGGGCCTTATATTCCCCTACATACTCAACAGCGGCGTCCTCTCCGAGGTGGTCGCCGCCGATCTCGGCATGGGCTACGTGCCGGGCTCCATCAGCGCCAACTGCATAAAGGGCACTAACCTTCTTACAATATCCGTCAGCGGCGGGGATCCCGAGCTCGCGTACAGGGTGCTTCGCTCCGTGCTGACCAATTACCCGGACGTCGCCCAGTACGTAGTCGGCCAGACGGCGCTCACAGTCATCGACGAGAGCGGCGTCCCGAGGGATACCGGCAGGGCGGCGGTCGTCCGCGGGTCGGTCCGCAACGGCGCCATAATCGGAGCCGTTATCGGCCTTGCCCTCGTGGTGCTCCGTTCGCTCGTCTACCGCACCATCCGCAGCGAGGATGAGCTCCGTTCGGTCGTGAACGTGCCCTTCCTCGGCACGCTCCCCGTGTGCCGCAAGAAGGAGCGCCGCAACAGCCCCAGGGTGGATATCAACATACTCTACGACTCCAACAGGGAGGAATACATTGAGGCGATGCGCCTCATTAGGACGCGCATAGAACGCGACCTCGGCATGAACAAGGTCCTCATGGTGACGAGCTCCGTCGCGGGCGAGGGCAAATCCACCGTTGCCGCAAACCTCGCGGCTTCTATGGCATTGAGGGGCATGAAGGTCGTCCTCATTGACTGCGACCTCAGGAACCCCTCCGTCGGCAGGATGTTCAACCTCACGGGGAAATACCCCGGGCTTGCCTCCGTGCTCGACGGCAAGTCGAAGGTCGATGACGCGCTCGTTGAGGTCATGCGCAACGGCGAACCCACGGGGCTCACGGTCATGCCCGGCGCGGGGACGACGTCCCGAATGGCGGAGATGCTGAGCGGCGAGGCTATGACCAATCTGCTCGATCACCTCCGCGGGATGTACGATATGGTCATTCTCGATACCCCGCCCTCCGCCGTGCTCGTCGACGCGATGATGCTCGTAAAACAGGTCGACGGCATAGCCTACGTGATAATGAGCGATTACGCGCGCCGCCGCTACATAGTCAACGGCATAGAGGAGATCGCCGAGACGGGCGCGCCGATAACCGGCTGCATACTGAACGGCGGCCGCTCCGGCGGCGGGAAGTACGGCTATTACGGTCGCTATGGGCGTTACGGGCGCTACGGCTACTACGGGCGCTACGGCAGTTACGGCAGCTATTCCTCCGCCTCCGGCAAGGAAGGCAAATAGTATGGAGAAGCACTCGAAAAAGGGCGCGCGCGGCTTTTATTGCAGGTTCGTCAAGAGGGGGATCGACATACTCGTTTCCGGGATCGGGCTCGTTGTGCTCTCGCCGCTGATGCTCGTGACCGCCCTCCTCGTGAGGGCGACCTCCGAAGGCCCGGCCGTATTCAGGCAGAAGAGGCTCGGGCGGAACGCGGAGGAGTTCACCATCTACAAATTCCGCACCATGCGCCAAAACAGCGAACACACCGGCTCCGGCGTGTACAGCGACGATAAGGATCCCCGCATGACGGGGATAGGGCGCCTGCTCAGGAAGACCTCGATCGACGAGCTGCCGCAGCTCCTCAATATCTTAAAGGGCGATATGTCGCTCATCGGGCCGAGGCCGCCGCTCACCTACCACCCGTGGCCGGCGGAAAACTACACCTCCGCACAGCGCAGGATGTTCGAAGTGCGTCCCGGCATCACAGGCTGGGCGCAGGTGCACGGGCGCAAGGACGTGGAGTGGCATAGGCGCATTGAGCTCAATTGCTGGTACGTGGATAACGTATCGTTCCCGTTGGATCTGAAGATCCTTCTTGTGACGGTCGGCAAGGTGTTCACCAACGCCGACAATGAGAACAAGGGCGCAACGGTCGCGCCGGAGAGCAATAAGGACGGGGCGGAAAGCTGACGCGATCCGCCGGGGGGAGGTCAGCATGCTTAAACTCATGTACATCACAAACAGGCCGGATATCGCGCAGATAGCGGAATCCGCAGGCGTCGACCGGATCTTTGTTGATATGGAGTTCATCGGCAAGGACGTCCGGCAAAAGGGCATGGATACCGTGAAATCCCACCATACGGTGGAGGACGCGGCGCGGATAAAGCGCAGCGTTGAGACCGCGGAGGTGCTTGTCAGAGTCAACCCCATTCACGATGCGCTTCCCGATTACCCCTCCTCGGAGGAGGAGATCGACGCCGTTGTAAAAGCCGGCGCGGATATCATAATGCTGCCCTATTTCAAGACCGTGGAGGAGGTCGGGACATTCCTCCGCCTCGTTAACGGCAGAGCGAAGACGATGCTCCTCATCGAAACGCCGGAGGCCGTCGAGAGGATCGACGAGATACTCGAGCTCCCGGGCATCGACGAGATACACATCGGCCTCAACGATCTCAGCATCGGCTACGGGCGCAAATTCATGTTCGAGCTTCTCGCCGACGGGACAGTCGAGCAGCTCTGCTTCAAATTCCGCAAGAAGGGCATCCCCTTCGGCTTCGGCGGGGTCGCCTCGGTGGGCAACGGGATGCTTCCCTCTGAATATATAATCAAGGAGCATTACAGGCTCGGTTCGGGCTGCGTGATACTCTCAAGGAGCTTCTGCGACGTCGACAAGGTCAACCATATCGGCGTCATCAACGCGACGTTCCTCCGGGGCGTCAAGGAGATCCGCAAGCTTGAAAAGGAGTGCGAGAGGCACAGCCGCTTCTTCTACGATAACGAGAGGGAGCTCGTCCGCCTCGTCGGGCTCATTACAAAGGGAGCCGAGGAATGAGCGGGGGAATGAATTTGCTCGTCACGGGAGCGTGGCGGGAAGCGGAGACTCATATGGATGAGCTCACCGCCATGGGGCACCGCGTGGTGTTCCTTCGGCAGGAGAGCGACCCGCTCCCCTGTGAAGCGGAATGGGTAGAGGGCGTCATCTGCAACGGGCTGTTCCTCCACCACCCGATAGACCGGTTCACGAACCTCCGGCTCATTCAGCTCACGAGCGCGGGTTACGACCGCGTGGACATGGATTTCGTCCGCGCACACGGGATCGAGATCCATAACGCAGGCGGGGTCTACAGCGTGCCTATGGCGGAATTCGCCCTCTGCGGCGTGCTGCAGCTCTATAAGCAGGCGGAGTTCTTCCGTGAAAACCGCAAGGTCCGCCGCTGGGAAAAGCACCGCGGGCTCAGGGAGCTCTGCGGAAAAAACGTCACGATAGTCGGCTGCGGCAGCGTCGGCACCGAGTGCGCGAAGCGCTTCTCGGCCTTCGGCTGCAGGGTGACGGGCGTCGATATCGCGCCGAGAACGGACGCGGCGTACGACACCATGCTCCCTCTTGAAGGGCTCGATGAGGCCCTCAAAACCACCGACGTGCTCGTCCTCTGCGTGCCGCTCACCCCGGAGACCGTCCGACTCATCGACGGCCGCCGCCTCAGCCTCATGCCGAAGGACGCTGTCGTCGTCAACATCTCGCGGGGCCCCGTCCTCGACGAGAACGCCCTCGCTCAAAGACTCGTAAACGGCTCCCTCTCCGGCGCCGTCCTCGACGTCTTCGAGACCGAACCCCTGCCCCCCTCAAGCCCCCTCTGGGATGCGCCCAATACCGTCCTCACCCCGCATAACAGCTTCGTGAGCGACGGCAACGGCGAAAGGCTGTGGAAGTGTGTGAAGAACAATCTGTTCTTGGGAGAGAAACATGATTAGTAGAATTCGAGACCTCGCATCAGGGACCATTAACAGAATAAGCGAAAACCACTTGATCAGCGTTCACAGAAAAATGGCTTTGTCAAGCTTGAAAGAGCATGATGAATGCTGCAAGCTTACAAAGCAGGAAATCAAAGCAATTGATTCTCTTTGGAAACCCATCGGTTATAGGGGAAAAGGCGAGTGGCATCGCCTTTATAAAGCTACAAACAGCTTTGATGCGCGCTATGTTCCGAATGATGTATATGGTCTTGAAATATGGCCGAGGCTGAATGCTACAAATTTGATCCCTGCTTGGGATGATAAGGCTTATTATTCAAGGTTTTTTCCTGAAGTCAAACAGCCTAGCGTGATTGCTTTTATGATTGACGGATTGTTTTACGACAAAGACTATAAAATTGCTGACATTGAAAGCGTATCGAAAACTATTTTAAAAGGATTTGACAAAATCATCGTTAAACCGTCGTATGGGATGGAGGGGCGAGGAGTCGAGTTAATTGAAACAGGAAAGCATGACTATATAAGTCTAAAAGAAAAACTGCAAAACTTTGGAACGAACTATGTTGTTCAACAGGTCGTTGAACAACATGAATCTTTAGCAATATATAATGATAGTTCTGTCAACATCATCCGTGTCTACACCTTGAGGTTGAATGGGAAACTGCATCATCTTCATTCTACGCTTCGCTTTGGGACACCAGGATTCCATACTGATGTGAATTTTATTAAAGGCAAGGAAATCGCACATGTTTGTGCAGTAAACAAGGCGGGAAAGGTTGCCAAAGAATGGTATGATATGGATGGAAGAAGGAATCTTATTTCCGATCTCGGAATTGAAAAGCAGATGGACATCCCCAATTTTAGTAAGATAATTGATACTGCTTTGACGGTCCATGAAGGACTACAGCATTTTGATATCGTTGGTTTTGATATCACACTTGATAGACATAAGGAACCTGTCCTTATTGAGTATAATGTTTACTGGCCGGGCATCATTCTTCCCCAGTATTGTAATGGACCTCTGTTTGGTGATTTAACGGAAGAAGTAATTATCCAATTATTAAGTAAATCCAAAAAATAATCTAAAGGAGGAGAATGGTTATGCAGCTTTCCAATATAAAAAAGTTAAAAACCTATTACAATGACCTTGTCAATGCGGACGAAATGCTTCCCAAAAAGATGCACATTAGTTTGCCGACGTTTGCGATAAAGGCTATAGCGAGTTATATCATTTATGGAACAAGCTTCTCTGAGTTTGCAGGATATGGTTTTTATGCAAAAAAACGCAGCGAGAAGCTTACTTATATGACCAGAAGGCATATGTTTAGCTTTTTCGACCGGTATAATCCATTGGAACTTCGCGAAAGGATTGGAAATAAGTCACTGGCAGTTCTCTATTATGCAGAGCTTTTGAATAGAGAACAGTATTCGAAAAGAGAAGGATTAGAGAAGTTTATCGAATTCTCAATGCAATACCGTGATTTGTTTATAAAAAAATCAGTTGGATGGGGCGGAGAAGGTGCAAAAAAGGTAAAAGTTGAAACTATAGAGGACGCAAGAGAGATATGGAACAATATGACTGCGGATGTTGTAGCGGAGCCTGTTGTTGAAAACCATGAACGAATTAAAGAGATACATCCTCAATCGCTAAACACCATTAAGGTGACAGTTCTTCAAACACCTGAAGGACCGAAGATCGTAACTGCAATAATTCGATTTGGCAATGATACGATAGTTGATAATGTTCATTCTGGAGGTATGGCCGCTGGAATCAACATTGCCAACGGCATTATCGAAACACCCGCTATGGACAAGCATTTTCAAAAGTATAAAGTCCATCCGAAGACTAATCGTCCCTTACCGGATTTATGATTCCAGATTGGGAAAAAGTCAAGGAGCTTGCGATTCGCGCTGCTAATGTTACACCACAGCTGAGATATACTTCTTGGGATATAGCAGTAACAGATTCAGGGCCAGTCATGATAGAGGGAAACTGGGATGCTGAATTCTACATGGAACAGACTCTATATAACAGAGGGCATCGCAAACTGTTTTCAGACTTATTGGAAGGACGCGCATGACTGATTGGACTAAAAGCTTATATACGTTTGGCTATTTGCTGACAAACGATGAAGACTCCGCCCTGCGGAAGCTTGCCATGCTTGGCGAGTGGAAAAGCAGAAGTGTCGGAGGTTTTCGCCTTTTTGTACACCCTGAACAAAGGTTTTACTGTTTTGAAGCACACGGACGCGCATACATACTTGTAGGTCATGCATACGATCCGTTTTCCATGACTGCCAATGAAGAAGAAATACTGAAACACTTGGCATCCTTCGAGTTTGGATCGGAAGCATACCGGGACAGCATTGACTGTCTGACAGGCGTTTTCTTTTATGCTGTTATAGAAGGAGATGCTGTAACCGCCCTATGTGATTGCGCCGGTATGCTTGGGGCTAATTATGCGGTCGTGGGGAGCGCCAAATGCTTCAGCGCGTACAGCAATATGATCGCAGATATTTACGGTCTCAAAGAGGATCCCTACGTATCAAGCCTTAAAAGGTCGAAACTGTTTCATCTGTACGGGTGGTATTTGCCCGGGGATCTCACTCCGTACCCTGAGGTAAAGAGGATCGTGCCGAATACCGAAGTGAGGGTTGACGACGATATCACCGTTAACAGATTTTATCCGAGAAGGCCCTATACTGAAGCAGTCGGTAAGGAGTATGAGGAACGTGTTGCTGCGATCTGCAAGGTTATGAACAACACTATGCGCTTGATCGCGGACAAATGGGAGAGGCCGGCCATTTCGCTGACCGGAGGCACGGACAGCAAAACCACACTTGCATGCGCAAAAGGCGTGCAGCAGCGTTTTGCGTACTTCAGCTACGTTTCTTTGCCGAGAGAGAAGGACGATGCGCTTGCGGCACAGAGCATATGTGGGGCGTTGGGACTTGAACACAGGATCTATGACGTCGATACCAACCCCAACTCATATCCGGATTATAAAGAGGTTTCCAAGCTGCTTGAACGGCATTATGCATTCTTGGGAAAGGCGAACGCTAATGATATTTGCAAGCGGATCGTTCTGAAAGAAAAGTTTGATTATGACGTGGAGGTTAAATCTTGGGTCGCTGAAGTGGCAAGGGCAAGCCGATATAAAAAGTACGGCAAAAAGTCGTTCCCACGCAAGATTCGTCCGCGGATGTTGACGTCAATGTATAAAGTGTTCTTGCTTAACAGAGGGGATGCGGTCAGAACCGATGCAAGATTCAAAGAGTATCTTAAAAAAACCGGACTCGAAGATGCGTTGAATGACACGGACTATCCATGGTCGGAATTCTTTGTGTGGGAGATCGTGTTTGGAGGATGGGGCGGCATGGCTCTAACGGGAGAGCATATGCTTTCCAACGAGATAACCGTTCCTTATAACAACAGGGCGCTGCTTGATATGATGCTGCGTACTCCGCTGAGAAAAAGAATCGATGATCAGCTTCAGAAGGATATGATGAACACGATGGATGACAGGATCGAAAAGCTCGGCATCCATGTTGTAAACGGAAACGAGACAAAGAAGAGAGAACTGTTCGAAAAAGTGTACTATGGCATTAACAATGCTTTACCGTGGTAAACTTTAAAAATAATTAGTGTAAAAAGATATGAAGATCCTCTACACCTCCACGGTTTTGAGCCACATCTGCCAATTTCACCTGCCGCACATGAAGAACCTGCGGGAGGCGGGATGGGAGGTACACGTGGCCGCGCACGACAACCTTGCGGTCAAAAACGGCCTCAGGCTCAAAAACTGCGACAAATTCATAGAAGTCCCGTTCGACCGCTCGCCCAAGAGCCCGAACAACGTCAAGGCATACAGGCAGCTGAAAAAGCTGCTGGCGGAGGAGCACTACGACGTGATCCTCTGCAACACGCCAATGGGCGGCATAGTCACGCGGCTTGCCGCGAAAAAGGCCCGCAAGCGCGGCACAAAGGTCGTCTATATGGCGCACGGATTCCACTTTTTCAAGGGCGCGTCGAAGAAAAACTGGCTCGTCTACTACCCGATCGAGAAGCACATGGCGCGCCTCTGCGACATGCTCATCACGGTGAACAACGAGGACTACGAGCTCGCGAAGCGCAAGTTCGGCGGGCGCACTAAGGTGGAGCACATCCACGGGGTCGGCGTCGACGAAAACCGTTATCACCCCGCGACGGAGGCCGAGCAGCGAGCCATGCGCGAGGCGGAGGGCCTTTCCCAGGACGATTTCGTGATACTCTGCACCGGCGAGCTCAACGAGAACAAGAACCAGAGCACGCTGATCCGCGCCGCCGCGCTCCTGAAGGACAGGCTCCCGAACCTTAAGGTGCTGCTCGCCGGCAACGGCCCCAAGGAGCAGGAGCTCCGCAGGCTGATCTCGGATGAGCGGCTGGAGGGCGTCGTCCGGCTCCTCGGTTACCGCACGGACCTCGAGAAGCTCACGCCCGCCGTCGATCTCGTCGTCTCCTGCAGCCGCCGCGAGGGCATGCCCCTCAACATAATCGAGGCCATGCTCTGCAAAAAGCCCGTCGTCGCCTCGCATAACCGCGGGCATGACGAGCTTGTGTCCGAAGAAACGGGCGCGCTCATACCCGCCGGGGACGTACGGGGCTTTGCTGAGGCTGTTTTGAGCTATGCAAAGGACCCGGAAAAACGCGCCATAGCCGGCGAACGCGGGGCGGTCAGGGCCGCACCGTACTCGGTGGGCGATGTCAAGAAGGAATTCGCCCGCATACTGGAGGGGCTGACGGAACGATGAAGGTCGGTATATTAACGCACTACAACGTTTATAACATGGGCGCACAGCTTCAGATGATATCGCTGGAAGCCTATTTGCGCGGGCTCGGGCATGAGGTCGTCATACTGACCTATAAAAAGAATTTTGACTTTATGCAGGGCGAGAAGGAACGCAACTCCGCCTCATGGAAGGCGCTCCCGTTCTATATTAAGCACTACCTCATCGAAAAGGGGCCGGGGCTTACGCTCTTCAACTACCGCAAGGTAAAGGCCATCGACCGCAGCATTGCAAAGCATAGCTTTGCGCCGTACGACAGCAGCGGCTGCGACGCGATAGTCATAGGCAGCGACGAGGTGTTCAGCATAGACGTCGGCTGTAATCCCATGATGTACGGTCACGGGCTGGGCGGCGTGCCGGCCGTGGCGTACGCTCCGGCGTTCGGCAGGACCACGGAGGATACGCTGCGCGAGTTCGGCTGCTTTGACCTTGTAAAAAACGGGCTTGTGAGCATGTTTTCCCTCTCCGCAAGGGACGCGCACACCCGTGAGATGATAATGAGCCTGACCGGGCGGGATGCGCCGCTCGTATGCGACCCGGTGCTGCTGTATGACGGCGATCATAAGGCGCAGACCAAACGGATAGGTAAGCCGTACCTGCTGGTCTATGCGTACGACTCCAACATGACGGACGGGAGCGAGGTCGCGGCGATACGCGCCTATGCCAAAAAGCACGGCCTTATCACGGTTTCCGCGGGGACCTATCACGCCTGGTGCGACAGGAATATCACCTGCGGGCCGGAGGAGTGGTACGGGTATTTCCGCGGGGCCGCCTGCGTCGTGACGGACACCTTCCACGGCAGCGTCGTCGCCATGAAAAACCATTGCCGCGTCGCCGTGTTTGTGAGGAAGAGCATCAACGCCTTCAAGCTGGAGTCCCTGCTTGAAGTGACCGGTTTGCAGGGGCGGCGGCTGAGCGCCATAACCGAGGCGGAGCTTGAGCGGGTGCTGTCGGAGCCGGTCGATTACGCCGAAACCGACGGGCGCATACGCGCGCTTGCCGAAGAGAGCGGCGAGTATCTGAAAAACGCTTTGGAGCGGGTAAAAAATGGACAGCGTTAACAGGCAAACCGAATGGCCCTGCTCCGGCTGCGGCGCGTGCGCTGCGGTCTGCCCGCACGGAGCGATAGTGCTGAAGCCGGACGAAACCGGCCTGCTGACGGCCCGCGTCTGCGGTGAAAAATGCGTCGGCTGCGGGCTGTGTACACGGGTCTGTCACAGGTTCTCGGATGAGGTCGCCGGGTGCGATCTGAGGGAGAGCCCCCTTTACGCCGTTCAGAGCGCGAACCCCGAAACGATCAAAAACTGCTCCTCGGGGGGCCTCGCGCACGAGCTCGCGCTATGGACCGTGCGTGGCGGAGGCAAAGCGATGGGCGCGGTCTACGATACGCGGACCGACCGCGTGCGTCACGAAACGGTCTGCACGGAGGCCGGTATTGCGGCGCTCGATGGCTCCAAATACCTGCAGAGCGACCCGCAGGAGGCGTTCCGCAATGCGCTTGCGGAGGCCAAAAAGGACCCTTCCGCCCGGTTCACCGTGTTCGGCACGCCCTGCCAGATCGCGGGGCTTGCGAAGGCCTGCGAGGTATCGAAGGTGCGCGACAGGTTCCTGCTTGTCGAGATATTCTGCCACGGGGTGCCGCCCGTCGGCCTGTGGGATAAGCAGACCGAGCGCATCCGCAAAAAGCTCAAAGCCAACAGGTTCGACAGCCTGCGCTTCAGGTACAAGAAGGACGGTTGGCACAGCTATTGCATTCGGGCGGACGCAAACGGCAGGACGTTTTACGGCACGCGGGAGAGGGAGCTTTTCTGGCAGGTTTACTTTGAAAACGTGCTTTTGGGCGACGCCTGCATGACCTGCAGCCTCAGAAAGGAGGTCTCGCTTGCGGACCTCAGGATAGGCGATTATTGGGGCAGGCGTTACCAAAGCCGCAGCGACGGCGTATCGGCCGCGTTCGCGCTGACCGACGCGGGCCGCGCCGCCATAGAGGAACTGCTTCGCTCCGGCGCGGTGATTGCGCTCGACCCCGGCACGCCTGAGGAGATGCTTCGGGCGCAGAATATGGCGGGCTATGCCGACGCCGCTGCCCACCGCGAGGCGATGGAGCTTTTGAAAAGCGGCGCCCCCGTTGAAAAAGCGGTGAGAGCGTACCGCTCAAGGGAACCTGCAAAACAGAAACTGAAACGCGTGGTTTTGATGGCGAGCGCGGTACTTCCGTCAAGTTTTCGCGTAATGATCAGAAAGAGAATCTGACGGCGATCGAATAGAGGATACAATGGACAAAATACACGTACTTCATGTTGTGGGTCAAATGAACTTCGGTGGCACAGAGGCGTTCTTAATGAATCTGCTGCGTGTGATCGATCGAGAAAAGTACCAATTCGATTTTGTCGAGCAGCTTCAGGAGGAGTGCGCTCACGATAAAGAAATACTGTCGCTTGGCAGCAAGATCTATCGGTGCCCCCATATAAGCCCTCTTACGCTCGGCAGCTATCGCAAATGGTGGAGAGAATTCTTCTGCGAGCATCCTGAGTACCGTATCGTTCATGGGCACAGCCGCGGCTCTGCCCCAATATATCTGGACGAAGCAAAAAAAGCGGGAAGGATAACGATAGCGCACTGCCACAGCAATTCCCACGGCAAAGGGATCAGGGGGGCGGCAAGGTATGTTTGGCAGCTCCCTCTGAGGCATATGGGAGATTACCACTTTGCGTGTTCCAATGCGGCAGGCGTTTCCCAGTACGGAGAGGGCACTGCGTTTACGGTGATCAATAACGGCATCCTTTCGGATCGGTTTAAGTGGAATCCCGAAACGCATAAACGAATCCGTGAGCGCTACGGGATATCCGACGACAGCCTTGTTGTAGGCAACGTGGCTCGGTTTGAGCTGCCGAAGAACCATAAGTTTCTGATCGAGATTTTCGGAGCTATCCACAAAAAGCTCCCCAACGCCAAGCTTATGCTCGTTGGCAGCGGCTCTTTGGAACGCGAAATCAGGGAACAGGTCGAGCGGTTGGGTTTGAATTCCTCAGTCATTTTTGTGGGGAACCGCAGCGATGTTTACGAGTATTATCAGGCTATGGACGTGTTTTTGCTGCCCTCGTTGTACGAAGGTCTCCCGCTGGTAAGTGTTGAGGCCCAGGCTTCCGGATTGATCAGTTTTACCAGCGACAAGGTAGTTGCTCCGGAATGCAAGGTAACAGAACTCATGCACTTCATTCCGCTTGAAAACACTCACGAACAATGGGCTGAGCAGATCATGGAGACTGTGAAAAATAGCGAGCCGAGGCGGGATCATTCCGAAGCTGTGAAAAGGGCAGGTTTTGATATCGGCGCGACCGCTGAGTGGCTTTGCGGTTTCTACAGAAAGGCGCTTGAAAAAAATGGCTGAACCGATGGATATCTTGGTTTCAATCGTTACTCCGACGTATAACAGGGCAAACTGCTTAAAAGCATGCTTTGAGTCCCTGTGCCGGCAAACGTCGGGAGGATTTGAATGGATCCTGGTAGACGACGGCAGCACCGACGATACTGAGAAGCTTTCGAATACCTTCTCAAACGGCGGATTTCCTTTTCGCTATATAAAAAAAGAAAACGGCGGGAAGCATACCGCGTTGAATGCGTCGCACCCGTATATCAGAGGACGATACGTGCTGATACTCGACAGCGACGATGTTCTAACGGAGGATGCGGTCGAACAGGTTTTAAGTGCATGGAGCAGATGGGAAGACGACCCCGGTATCGGGATCGTGACCCTGCTTAAAGGCCCGGACGAAGAGCACCCCAACTGCTATGCCGCAGATGAGAACGTACCGGTGGACATTATGGCCTACCGAAGGATAACAAACGGCAGCAGCGACGCCTGCGAGGTTATCCGGGCTGAGCTGTTCAGAAAGTACCCGTTTCCGGTTTTTCCGGGAGAGAAGTTTATTTCAGAGGGCGCGCTCTGGAACCGTGTCAGCTTTACGCATAAATGCGTTTACGTTAATAAGGTCGTTTATCTGTGTGGCTATCTTGACGGGGGGTTGACAAAGTCGGGTAAGCCCCTGCGGATTCGCAACCCACACGGAGGCATGTATACGGCCAATTTGAATATGGCTGAAAAAAACGGATTTAAGCGCCGGATCAAAAACGGACTTCTGTATACATGCTATGGCTGCTTTGCAAGGATGACGCCGGGTAAAATGGCAAGCACCTGTGACCATGCCGCGCTTATGTATGCGTGCCTTCCGGCAGGTTGGCTAATGCATTTGTTTTGGAAGGTGAAATACTGCCCGATGCTCAGACGCTTATCCTGAAAAGAACCGGCAAGATCGAATACGCTCATTGTTATGAGGTCAACCGCATGAAGTATTCCGTTATCATACCTGCCTATAATGAACGGTCGACGATACGCCGCTGTCTCGACAGCGTGGTTTCGCAGCTCCCCGACAGCGCCGAGGTGCTGATAATAGACGACGGTTCCGACGACGGCACGGTCGGGATATCACGCGAGTACGCCGCGAAGTACCCGGGCATCACTCTCGTTGAAAAGCCCAACGGAGGCGTGTCGTCGGCGCGGAACGCGGGGCTCGCCATGGCGAAAGGGGAGTACGTGCTGTTCGTTGACGCTGACGATACTGTAAGGGACGACTATTTCACCGTGCTTGACGCCGCACTTGAGGGCTCGCCGGATATGTTGCTGTTCGGCAAACACATAATGGGTGCTTCGGGCGCGGTCCGCAGGTCCTGCGGCAGGGGGCATACCGTTGCCGGCCGGGAGAGGACGGCGCGGTTCTTTTCAAAATGCCTGCGCCGTCAGGTGCTCAACCTCATCACGACGAAGGCCTTCCGCAGGGAAATAATAGAGGAGAGCGGCCTGCGCTTTGACGAAAGGCTCCACATTGGCGAAGACAAGGCGTTTGCGTTCGCGTTCTCGCTGAAAGCCGAAAGCGTCAAAAAGATACGCGATGAGCTGTATTATCTGTCCGTGGACGACCCGAATTCGCTTTCAAGGCGCAAGAGGGACAGGCTCTGCGAAAGCGTACTGACCGAGCACCTGATAATGTCGGATATGCTGAGCGCAGCCGACATTCCCGAACCGTGCAGACGGATGTACGGGAAATCGCTGAGCTATTCCTTCTACCGCAGCGCGTATACGGTGGTCGGGGAGCTTAACAAATTCGATTTGACGAAAGAGGAACGCAGGGAAAAGACCCGTGAGATACTTGAGGCATTTTCACGGGAAGAGGGTTTTGAGCCGAAGGATATCGGGTGTGCGGCCTTGGCATGCCCCGTTCGGAATAAAAAGGCAAGGTTGATGGACGGCGTGATGCGCCGCTGCACGAAACGAGGCAGAATATGAAAAAAGTATTGATAATCGCCGGCGCGCTGCATATAGGCGGAGCAGAGAAGGTCTGCCGTGATATAGGGCTTTTTGCAAAAGGGCGCTGCGAGGTACATTATCTGGTATTCGGCGACAGGGTTGGCGAATACGAGGAAGAGCTTACGGAGGTGGGCTGCAAAGTGCTGCATACGGCGCCTCCCGCCAATGGACATAAGGCGTATTACGACTATCTTGTGCGGCTTATCCGCCAAGAGCGCTATGACGTGATACACTCCCATACAATGTTCAACTCGGGATGGGCTATGCTGGCGGCAAGACGCTGCGGCGTTCCCGTAAGGATAGCGCATTCGCACTCCGCGCTGGAGGTGCCAATGCCGCTGTATAAGAAATGCTATGAGGCGCTGATGCGCCGCATGATACTGAAGAACGCCACGGTTTATGCGGCATGCGGGCAAAAAGCCGGAGAACGTCTTTACGGCAAAAAGGCCTTTGAAAGCAAAGGGGTATTGCTGATAAACGGCATTCAAACCGCCGCGTTTGCATACGACGAGGCGGCGAGGGAGCGTGTCCGCAGAAAACACGGTCTGGAAGGCGGGTTTGTTATAGGTCACGTCGGACATCTGGCGGACGTAAAAAACCAGAGTTTCCTTATCAAGATGATGCCAAAGCTCCTTCTGCGCAGGCCTGACGCCCGCTTGCTCATGCTTGGCGAGGGCAGCGACAGGCAAATGCTGGAGACGCTGATAGAGCAGTTTGGCCTTAAGGAACGAGTGCTGATGACGGGCAACGTCCGCAACGTAAACGAATACCTGTCCGCGATGGATGTGTTTGCGTTCCCGTCTCTTTACGAGGGTCTGCCCCTGTCCATAGTAGAAGTGCAGGCGAACGGCCTTCCCTGCATCATATCGGATAGGGTCCCAAAGGACGTTTTCGTGACGGATCTGCTCAGGACGCTGCCGCTGGATAACGCCGATGAGTGGGTCGACGCCATCTGCTCGGCAAGGCGGAACAACAGCGAAGAGTATTGCTCTCTCGTGCGCATGGCCGGAATGGACGTGAGGGGGTTCATGGAAAAGGTCTATTCGCTTTATGGGGTTTGACACCCCCTGAAAAATGAAAAAGGGATAGCGGCATGCCGTCCGCTGCGGTTTGGAAAGGAAAATTATGAGTTCACGCCATATGTTAGTTAGGATGCTGTATAAGGGGCTTGCAAAGCACCTGCCTCTTTCGGACAGCAAATTCAATTTGGGAGGTAAGGCGCTGCGGCGTTTCTGCGCAAAGCAAGTGCTTCCACATTGTGGTAACAATGTTAATATTGAAAGAGGAGCTCAGTTTGCTTGGGATCTAAGAATTGGCGATAACTCCGGCGTAGGGGTGCATGCGCTTATTGCGCCGCATGTTACTATTGGCGATGATGTAATGATGGGCCCGGACTGTATGCTGTTCACATCCAACCACGGAATGAAACTGGCGGGCGTACCCATGTGGAGACAAAGCTCCTCGAAGCCCGTCCCAATTGTGATAGGGAACGATGTCTGGATAGGCGCAAGAGTCATCATCCTTCCGGGCGTTCATGTGGGTGACGGAGCGGTCATAGGAGCCGGTTCTGTTGTGACAAAGGATGTTCCGCCGTGCGCTGTTGTGGCGGGGAATCCCGCAAAGCTTATACGGATGAGGGATGATGAATGAAAAACATTTTGTTTGTGATCCCAACCATGCGCATGGGAGGCGCAGAAAAGGCGCTCGTTTCGCTTCTGAACAGCTTGGACCCGAACAGGATCAAGGCGGACGTTTTTCTTTTTGAGCATGGCGGAGTGCTGCAAAACCAGATCCCCGATTGGGTAACCATTCTGCCGGAGGATGCGGTGACCCGTGCAATGACGCTGGAACTCAGGACGTATTGGCGCGATTTATTGAGGAGAGGAAGGATAGCAGCAGCAGCCGCAAGGCTTTGGATAAGCATTCGATCGCCTCTGCGGGCAAGACTCGGTATGAAGCCGGTTTCAAGCTGGGAAACGGTTTCTAAGCATATTGCTCCTCTGCCCGGTCGATACGATGTGGCGATTGGATTTTTAGAGGGATTTGCTGACTTTTTTGTCCTTGACAAGACAGACGCGGCAAAGAAAATCGCATGGATACATTCGGATCTCGGCACACAGCAGACGACGGAGACAGACGCAGAAAGCTATCGGCAGTTTGACAGCGTTGCCACGATCACGGAAGCCTGCAAGGAGTCTTTCATAGGCTCTATTGGGGTACCTGAGAACAAGGTATACGTGATCAGAAACATAGTATCCAGTGAACAGATTCTGAAAATGGCCAATGAGGAGAACCCGAATTGGAAGGAAGATGTGCCACATATAGTGACCGTTGGAAGATTGGAGTACCAGAAAGGAAGCGATATCGGCTTGGAGGCCTGCAGACTGCTAGCCGAAAAGAACGTTGAGTTTTGCTGGCATTTTATTGGGACGGGCAGTTTGATTGACAAACTGAGGAGCAAGTCCGCGCAGTATGGTTTAGTGGAGCGGTGTGTGTTTGAGGGGCAAAAAGAGAACCCTTATCCGTACATGAAACGGGCGGAAATACTCGTTCAGCCCTCAAGGGTGGAGGGAAAGTCGATCGTACTGGATGAAGCGAAGATACTCGGCAAGGCGATCGTTGCGGCGGATTATCCATCTGTATCCGATCAGATTGAAAACGGAGTGACGGGGGTGGTTGCGGCTACCTCGCCTGAGGCGCTGGCGGAGCAGATCATTCGGTTGATCGATGACCCGGCGTTAAGGAAGAAGCTGGAAAAAAATTCACGAGAAGCAGCCTGCGATACGACCGAACAGGAGCTGAAAAAGTTCTACGGCCTCATAGAAAACTGACTGAGTGCAAAGGGTTCTTGTTGGAACGAAGAGGAGGGGAACGATTGAACGCAAACGATCGAGGCTTTGTCACAATAGCCACTGGCAAGGAGCATTATTACCGCATAGCGTATAACCTGCTGTGCTCGTACAGGCTGAATGCGGGGCGGTATCCCTTTGCGATCATTTGCGACAGAGAGAACGAATATACGTCCGCGTTTGACAAGGTCGTGCATCTTGACGAGCCCTCAAACAGCTATATGGATAAGCTTCGGCTTTTCGATTGCCTTCCTTATGACGAAACGATCTTCATCGACGCCGACTGCCTGGTTTACGGGGATATCGATCGCTGGTGGGAGCTGTTTGAAAAGGCGGACGATTGCTCTGTGTTCGGCTGCGCATACGACGACCTTGATACTGACAGGGGCTGGTTTAAGACCGACGGCATGGGCAAATATCGCGACAGGATAGGCTTTGTTCCGAGCTTCAGCGGGGGCGTCTACTATCTTCGGAATACGCCGGTCTGCAAGAACGTGTTCGACACGGCGAAGGAGGCTGCGGCACACTACAGCGAGTATCCGTTTGCGATATTCAAGCATCCTGCGGATGAGCCCGTCATTGCCCTCGGAATGGCCGTGAACGGCTGCCGGCCGGTCGAATGCGGTGACGTAGGGCTCTATACTTACCGCCGTTTTACCCGTGCGGATATTGATGTTCCGCGCGCCGAGTGGTATTATAATGGGGAGTGGCGCAGTATAAAAGCCATTCATTGGGGCAGCTTCGGCACCATGAAGGCGTTCTACCTTGTTGAGGCTTCAAAGGCAAAGCGAAAGCTCGCCGGCAAGCCCCGCAAAGGGCTCGGATGGACGCTGCTCTACAGATTCAGGCTGCTGTATCTTGCGCTCCACGTATGCGACCTTGTCACTCTGTGGAAGCGCGTAAGGCGCAGGGTCAAAAACCGGCTCAGACGGGGGTAGAAAGTGCTGAAGGTGCTTTTCTTTATTGAAACGCTCGGCGGCGGAGGGGCGGAAAAGGTGCTGTGCGATCTGGTCAACCATATGGACCGGTCGAAGTTCGATATCACCGTACAGACGCTCTGGCCTTCCAACGGGCGAAAAAAGCTGGCGGATTGGATACGCTATAAGAGCGTTTATCCCTCGCGCAGCCGCTTGAACACAGCGAGGATGCGCGCGGAAAGCGCGCTTGGATTGACGTACAGGCTGCATATCAGGGATGATTACGATATCGAGGCGGCCTATCTTGAAATGGGCTCAACCAAGATAATCGCATCCTCCGACAATAAAAAGGCCGGGAAAGTCGCGTGGGTGCACTGCGACTTGGCGTCAAGGGCAAAGGACCTCGAAAAATACGTAAAACAGGCGGCTCCGGCCTACCGCAGGATCGACAGGGTCGTTTGTGTATCAAAGGATGCCTTGCAGAGCTTTAGAGCTCTGTTTGGGGACGAAACGCCTGCAGAAGTGCTTTATAACACCGTGGACGACGAGGAGATCCTCCGCATGGCCGGGGAGCCGTTGCCCGAAGGCGTAAAAAAACGTCGCATGACGGTGGTCACGCTCGGCAGGCTTACCCATCAAAAGGCTTACGACAGGCTTCTGAAGGTGCATAAGCAGCTCGTTGGCGAGGGCTATGAATACGATCTTTGGATACTGGGCGAGGGCGAGGAGCGCGCAAGGCTCGAAGCATATGCGAAGGAGAACGGGCTCACGGATTCCGTCAGATTCTTCGGATTCCGCAATAACCCGTATCCTTTCGTTAAATGCGCGGATCTTTTGGTGTGTTCATCCCGCTTTGAGGGGCTTAGCACGTTCGTGACGGAGGGCCTCATACTCGGCAAGCCCATCGTGACGACTGACTGCACGGGCATGAGGGAACTGCTGGGAGATTCCGAGTACGGGTTCATCACCCCAAACAGCAGAGAGGGGCTGTACGCCGGCATGAAGAAATGCCTGAGCGAACCGGCGCTTTTGAAGCTTTACGAGGAAAGGGCCGGAGCCCGCGGAAAGGATTTTTCCGCGGAAGCGCTTACGAGAAAAACTGAAGCATTTTTGGAAAACGCGACAAAGGAAAAAAGACCGGGACGCCGATGACGGCGTCCGGATCCGAAAGACAGACGACAGCGACCAAGCCCGAATTGGGCGGAAAGGAGGAATATGAACACAAACATTCATTATATTCTGTTTGTAGCAGTGCTGTTTATCGCGCTGTTTTATCCTGTCCACCCTACCTTGAAGCGCAAGAAAAAAGTCGTCGGTGTGATCACCGCGGTGCTGACCGTGTTCAGCGGGCTGCGCTCATGGTGGATGGGCGACCTGATAAAGTACTACACGCTTTACAGGGGCTGCAACGGGCCGGATTGGCAAAGCGTCCTCACGGAAAAATGGAGCAACATGGGCATACGCGTGTTTTTCAGGCTCATGGGCGCGGTGGGGATAAGCTATGACGTGTGCATATTCATATTTGCCGCATTTGCCGCGATAAGCCTCGGCATACTGATATACCGGTATTCCACGTCGCCGTTCATCAGCTACCTTATGTACATAGGCATGGGGTTTTACCTGTTCACATTCTCGGGGCTCAAGCAGACCATCGCCATGGGCTTCCTGTGCTTTGCTATGATGAGCCTTCTGGAACGAAAGCTTATGCCGTTCCTTCTCTGGACTGCAGTCGCCGGATTCTTCCATGCTCCTGCGCTTATATTCCTGCTGGCGTATCCGTTCGCCCATAAAAAGGTGGACCGCCTGTACCTGCTGTTTGTTGCCGCAATGCTGGGCCTGGTGTTCCTGTTCAGAGACCGCTTGGTATCCGTGCTCTCCGAGCTGTATCAGGATGATGCTGACGCATTCGGCGAAGCAAAAAAGCTTATCGGCGGGCGCTTCCTTATGATGGTGCTGATACTCGTGGGCGGATACTATCTGCGCCCGGTCCGCCGCAGCGATGTGACGTATGCAAAGGTCTATAACGTGATGGTGCTTGCGGCAATGTTCCAGACCTTCTCGGTCTACAACAACGTTTTCTCACGCCTGACTGATTACTTCTATCAGTTCATAGTGCTGTTCCTTCCCATGGCCTTAAGGCCGCGGGGAGGCCTCCCTTCGGCGCAGGTGCAGATGGAGAGCCCGGGCTACTACCGTCACAGGGATATTTACACCGCCGCAACGATCGGCATCACCGCGTATGCCGCGTATTATTACTGGGACTACATAGCGAGTTCGTACAACATACTGAGGGACTTCTGGTTCTTTTGGCAGATGAACCCCTACTCGCTGTACGGAGCCTGATATGCCGAGATTCAGCTTTATAGTTCCGGTTTACAACTGCCGGCAATATTTGGAGGAATGCGTAAGAAGCATACTCGCACAGACGGTGTCCGACTTCGAGATACTGCTCGTTGACGACGGATCGACCGACGGCAGCGGGGAGCTTTGCGATTGCTTCGCCGATGCGGAAGAAAGGATCTGCTCTTTTCACAAGAAAAATGGCGGAGCCGGAAGCGCGAGGAATGCCGGCATAGACAACGCGAGAGGGGACAATCTGATATTCATTGATGCGGATGATATAATTGATGATACGTTTTTAGAGTCGTCTTTGCCGTTTTTAAGGGACGAGGCAATGCTAAACATAGGCATCAGCTATGATACCTATGATAACGACAGGGTCGTCCAATCTATAGGATTGGGTTTCAGAGAGATGAAGCGTTACGGCAGCAAGCAAATCAGGAACGAACTGATGGATTTGTTTGCGAATAATTGCCTATCTTCATCTTGCTCTAAAGTGATTCCACGCAAAACCATAGATGAAAGCGGAGCAAGGTTCAACGAAAAACTTACTGTATATGAGGACTTGGAGTTCGTGTTGAAGTGCTTGAAAAATGTGTCGGAGTTCGTTGCTGTTCCTTGTTATGCATATCACTATCGAATCCAAAAAGACAAAAGCAAATTGTTGAGCAGAGTACCCGACATTCGTTACCTTGATTTTGTCATTATGCAGCTTGATTTGGCCGTGCGTGGATTGTTTGCCGTTGATGATGAAGTTAGCTTGCCATTGGCCGGTCAATTGGTTTTGACGTCAATACTGGATCTGCTGTCGGCGGAAATTTTCAGAGACAGGGTGGGTTCCTTTACGGAGCTCAAACAAACGGCTCTGGAAATTTGTGACATGCCATCTTTTGGCAGGTTGACCTTGTCAAACGAAAGGCTGGTTGAGAGCGGCGCAGTTCAACTAAAGCTTGTGCGGGAAAAACAGTTTTTTAAACTTGAGCTGTGGCGAATAAAGAAAAAAATCAGGCGTTGGTTGTACAAACTTGCAAACGATTTGCTGGTTTTATTTGGAATCAAAAAAGAAAGGAATCTTGGATGATGTATTCACCAGTGCTGTTGCCAACTTTATGCAGATATGATTCGCTCGTTAAGTGTATAGATAGTCTGAAGGCTAACGCTTGGGCTGATAAAACAGACCTGATTGTTGCCTTGGACTATCCGAAGACCAAGACGCATACAGAGGGATACCGGGCGATTAAGAACTATTTATGCACAGAGGATTTTTCTGCTTTCAATAGTTTTCAGGTTATACACAGACGGAGAAACTATGGAGCAATTGATAACTTTCTTGAGCTGTTGAGGGAATGCTTTTCAAAATACGACAGGTGTATTTGCCTGTTTGACGATCTTGAAGTATCTTCAAATTTCATCCAATATATGGATGAAATGCTAGATGAGTGTGAACAGGATCCGCAGGTTGCCGGTGTACTGGGATACTCCTATCCTGTCCGTTGGGAGGTAGATCGGAACTGCAATGCATTCCCGCAGGACTTCTCCGGAAGTATTTGGGGAATTGGCTTTTGGAAAAACAAGTACCTCGAAATGAGCCGATATATTGAAGACGGTGGCTTGGTAAAAGACTTTGAAGAGGCACATAATGGCGGAAGATTCTCTAAGATGACGGATTGGGCAGTCAGCGACTATGTGAATTCGGTCTGTTATGGGGTTGCGGGGAAATCTTTTATTAACCAAATAACAGATATTTCGATGAGGATATATCTTGCGGTCAAAGACAAGAGATTTATTATGCCGGTAACAACTAAGGTGAGAAACCTTGGATTTGATGGGACGGGAGCATACTGCGAGAAAATTGTGATGGATGAAAACAAAGAGATCAACTCTCAAAACTATTCCTATGGAACACAACCTATAGATGGAGAAAGGGCGTTTGTTCCGAGGATTGATTGGGAAGCGAATCTGAGTGTTAACAGAGGGATATTCAATGAATTTGATGCTGTGCCGAGTGAAAAACTCAGCGCTGCTCTTAAACGGGCCGAGTGGTATTGCTCGCAAAGCAGATCTTCTCGTTCTATGCTGAACTTTAAAAAGCTCTGTCGCAGGATTTCTAGGGGAATCCGCAATAGGCTGAGGCTATAATAAGTGGCTTTGCGCGGCCGATGAGAGGACGGCAGTATGAAGGATATCTCGTTAAAAGAAATGCAGAAGATCGAGCTAGGGCTTTTGATGGAGCTCGATGTGGTATGCAAAAAACACGGCTTGCGATATTATATCGACGGTGGCACTTTGCTTGGTGCAATGTGTTACGAGGGGTTTATCCCATGGGATGACGATATAGATCTCAAGATGCCTCGGCCCGATTATGAAAGGCTGAAGGGGTTGACGCATGAATTTCCGCCACACATAAAGCTGCGTTTCCCCGCGAAGGACGACTGCGAATACACCTTCTTGAAGCTCATCGACACGCGCACGGTGCTGATCGAGAAGACCGGTGAACGGACCAAACAGTCCGGTGTATATATCGACGTGCTGCCCATGGACGGTCACCCCGAAAACGAGCAGGTCTGCACAGAGCATCTTAAAAAGCTAAGCAGGCTCAATACCATGTTTCATAATTCGCTCGATCGTTTTAAGGGTATGCGCAGATCGAAGTCCGTTGCGGTTCGCTTGAAGGGGGCGGCATATGCGATGCTGTTTACTCCGTGGAGTATCTTAACAAAGCTTGAAAGGACGGCGTCCCTGTACAAATATGATGAGTGTTCGCGGGTCGGCCTTTTGATCGAGGGCGATCCCATTAAGGAACGCTTCGAGAAGGAATGGCTCGAGCCGCCGATCGAACTTGAATTCGAGGGGCACATGCTCCCTGCGCCTCCGGGCTATCGGCGTCATATGGAATTGTTCTACGGCAGCCACGTTACGAAGCCGGAGTGCTATCATAACCTGCCCCGCTACCCCGGGAATCATGAATATACGGTGTATTGGAAGGAGTAAAAATGGGTTTTAATATCGCGCACTTGTCCAAATATCTGCGCTGGCTCCGGAAGGACCGCGAGAATTACAGGGACGCCTGCCTCGTATCCAAGGAGCTTGCGAAGATCAATCGCAGACTTAACTATGCTCAGCTTTTCGGAAAGACGGAAAAGGCAGAGCAGCTGTCCGACGAAA
Source organism: Clostridia bacterium (assembly GCA_017509785.1). GTDB lineage: Bacteria > Bacillota > Clostridia > Christensenellales > CAG-138 > UBA3857. Next base: position 23,689 of record JAFWOT010000005.1, on the reverse strand, counting down.
AACACGATTGGATACTGCGTTACATAGAAGGAAAGTGCCCTGAAACGCTGAATAAGTACAGGAATATGGCTACTCCTTCGGACGTCGGCGAGCCGAATCCGACGCTGAAGGTGTGGAGTATGTGGTGGCAGGGCGAGCAAAATGCGGACAAGCTTTTCCGTATGTGCATCGATAGTGCAAGACGGCATACGCATCAGCCGATCGTTACGCTTGATAAGGACAATTACCGCGATCATTTTGAGATCCCGGAGCACGTCCTGCGTAAGCACGCGGAGGGCAAGATCGCGCTTCAGCACATCTGCGACCTGATGGTGGTGTCCATACTTGCGGCGGAAGGCGGCTTCTTCACAGGAGCCACGGTTTGGTGGTCGCAGGACGCCTCCGAGGAATTGCTCAGGGCGCCGTTCTGGACCTGCCGCGCGGTGTCGGAAAGCCACGTCAATATGTCTCGTTCGCGCTGGGTGGGATACGTTCTTGCGGGCAGGAAGGAGTTCCCTCTGTTCTCGTTTGCGCGCGATTGCCTGCATGAGTATTGGAAAAACAGCGACAAGGCCGTTGATTATCTGATGCTCGACTATATCTTCGAGCTTGCGTACAGGTCCATTCCCTGTGTGCGCGAGACGATAGACACCCTGCCGGAGAAGAACAATATGCTCCGAAACGATCTGATAATGCACCTTTCCGACCCGTACGATCCGGAAAGCTTCAAACGCTACACCGAGGGCGACACGTTTATGTACAAGCTTTCATGGAAGTTCGGACGCAAAGAGGAAGTGACCGGTGACGGAAGAATGACCAATTACGGAGCCATGCTCCGTGAATGCGGGGAGGAGTTTTAACCGTGAAACCTTTTTTACTGTATTTTCCTCAGCGCGGTGACGAGCGCGGCTGGCTGGTCGTTGCAGAGAGCAACAAGGACGTGCCCTTTGACATCAAGCGCATATTCTATATTTACGGCACCGAGCCCGAGGCTGTACGCGGGCAGCATGCCAACCGAAACAGCGAATTCGTGCTCGTAAATGTTGCCGGCAGCTGCAAGGTGTTGACGCGCGACGGCAAAGGCGACGACACTGTGTTCGAGCTGAACAAGCCCAATATGGGCCTCTATATACCCAAAATGGTTTGGAAGGATATGTACGATTTTTCAAGCGACAGCATTCTTTTGTGCATATCGAGCGAAGCCTACGATCCAAACGAATACATCAGGTCGTACGAGGCTTTTGCGGAAGAAGTGAACGGTGACTAAAATGGTGGATTTCGTTAAACTCAAAAGGCAGTACGATCTGTTTGCCCCCGAATATGAAGAGGCCGCTCTCCGCGCGCTGCGCTCCGGCTGGTACATTATGGGCGGAGAGCTTGAGGCTTTTGAAGCGCAGTTTGCGAATTATACCGGCGCAGGATGCTGCGTGGGTCTTAATTCCGGCCTTGATGCGCTTACGCTTGCCGTTCGTGCGCTGGGGATAGGCCCCGGCGACGAGGTCATAGTTCCCGCCAATACCTACATCGCCAGCGTTTTAGGCGTTACGGAGAATGGCGCGACGCCCGTTTTCGTAGAACCTGACAGGTTCTTTTGCATGGATGCGGACAGGATCGGGGCTGCTGTGACCTCAAGAACAAAGGCGATACTTCCCGTGCATCTTTACGGACAGCCCTGTGATATGGAAGCGATCTGCGCGACAGCAAAAAAATACGGCCTTTACATTCTCGAGGACTGCGCCCAATCCCACGGTGCGCGTTTAAACGGCAGGCTCACCGGCACGTTCGGGACGATCGGATGCTTCAGCTTCTACCCCACAAAGCCGCTCGGCGCTCTTGGCGATTCGGGCGCGGTCATAACGAACGACCCTGCGTTAGCTGATAGGGTGCGCAAGCTGCGCAATTACGGAAGCGGCATAAAGTACGTGAACGAGCTCGAGGGCGTCAATTCAAGGCTCGACGAGGTGCAGGCGGCGGTCCTTCAAGTCGGGCTCAGGCATCTCGATGAGGGCAACGAGTATCGCCGCCGTATAGCGGAACGCTATCTGAAAGGCATCCGCAGCGACCTCGTCACTCTCCCCGTTACCCGCCCGGGGGCCGAGCACGTCTATCACGTGTTTGCCGTGCTGTCGGAGCATCGCGACGCGCTCCAGAAGCATCTGGCGGATAAAGGCGTAAAGACGCTCATTCATTATCCGATCCCGCCCCATTTGCAGGAATGCTATGCCCGCCTCGGGTACGTCAGGGGAAGCTTCCCCACGAGCGAGGCCTATGCGCAAAACGAGCTCAGCCTGCCCATCTATGTGGGCATGCCGGATGATGATGTTGAGGCCGTGATAGAGGCAGTCAATTCGTTTGAGGTGTAAAATGGGAGTCAGACTAAGGCCGCTTTGCAAAAAGGACGCCCCGTTCATGCTGGAGTGGATGACAGATCCGGAGATCACGCGGTTTTTCAGGTTCGACGCATCGAACGTGTCGCTTCGGACCTGCGAGGAGTATATCGAAAACGCGGCGAATGCGGAGAACGCAGCCCACTTTGCGATCGTCGATGAGAACGATGAGTATCTTGGCACGATCAGCCTGAAGGACATAGACCGCGAACGCGGCTGCGCGGAGTATGCGATAAGCACGCGAATGAAGGCTCACGGTTCGGGCGCCGCAATGCAGGCGACAAAGCTGCTGCTCGGATATGCGTTCAACACACTTGGGCTTGATCGTGTCTACCTCAACGTGCTTGCCGATAACGGCAGAGCCAACGCCTTCTATCGAAAAGCCGGCTTCCGCTTCGTCAAAACGGAACCAGACGCAGTCGAGATACGCGGCGAGATGAAGGCGCTTAATTGGTATGAGATCCGAATGGATTTGTGAACGGAGGTGCTGCGATGAACAGAGATGGCGAGATCGCTGTCAGCGTTGCGGTCATTACCTATAACATGCAGGGATATCTGCCGCAGCTGTTGGACAGCATTTTGAAGCAGAAGGTCGATTTCAAGTATGAGATAGTTGTAGACGACGACCACTCCCCGGATGATTCAAGGACTATCTTGCAGGAGTATGCGCAAAAGTACCCCGATCGTTTCGTACTGTCATTGCGAGACAGCAACGTTGGCGGCAGCCGCAATATGTACGGAGTGCTCAGGCAATGCCAAGGGAAATACATAGCTATCCTTGAGGGAGACGACTGGTGGGAGGCGGAGGATAAGCTTCAGTATCAGTTTGATTTCATGGAGGCGCATCCCGAGTACGTGGGCATGTACTGCAACTCATGGTGTGAGCTGAACAGGGCCGGGACCGAGCGGCGCGTGCGCAGGGACATTACGGAGCCAATGATTTTTTCGTATAAGGATTTCCAAAGCTATCACTTCTTCGACAGGCTCCCGAACAGCACGGATACAGCTTTCTTTCGCAACTTTTTCGCCTCTGCACCCGAGCGTGAGGTGGACGTGTTTTGGAAGGCGCACCGCATGGTCTGGGACCAGTCGCTGGCGCTGATACTTTACGGCAAAGGGAACGTTTACGTCGATCCGCGCATCGTAAGCCACCATAGAACCATTGTGGAAAAGGGCGGCACCAATTATCAATCACGCTACGCGGTAGAGGACCATAAGGTCACCGACGCCGCCATGTATGCCGCGCATGAGGAGTACATGGAGAACGTGCTGCATCGCAGCTGCACAAAGTTCTATAAGGTGCGCGGCATGATCTATGCCGAGGCATTTTGGATCGCAAGGAAGACCGGCAGGCAGGAGGACCGTGAAAAAGCTAAGGAGATCTGGAACCAGCGGCGCAAGAAATGGCCCCTCGTCTGGTGGACTTTCGTATGGGGATGTGGTACAATTAAACGGAAATTGACCCACGGGAAGAAGCCCGCGCGGGAAGACTGAAAGGAGCCAAGCATGCCTGAACTGTCGATAATAGTTCCGGTCTACAAGACGGAGAAGTATCTGCCGAAATGCATCGACAGCATCCTTTCACAAACATTTACGGACTTCGAGCTGATTCTGATCGACGACGGATCCCCTGACCGCTGCGGAGAGATCTGCGATGAATACGCCTCAAAAGACAGCAGGATAACAGTTATTCATCAAGAGAACAAGGGTGTGAGCGCCGCGCGGAACGCAGGTTTGGATGTTGCGAGTGGTACTTACATAGGTTTCGTCGACTCGGATGACTGGATTGAATCAGAAATGTATGAGGTCATGCTATCAGAGAAGAAGAGACTTAGGGCGGATATCTTGTTCTGTTCATATATAATGCGCTCAGAGGAAGGCACTCCATTGACTACACAAAAGCAACGGGAGATTTGTTTCTCAGATACAGACGCTCTGTTAAGCTCATTGTTCCAAAAGCCGCTTCCCACGGGAGGAGTATGTTGGAATGCTCTTATTCAAAAGGATATGATTGGTAAAACTAGGTTTATGGAAGGATTAACAATGAAGGAGGACATAACCTTCCTTTTTGATGTGTTTATTCGCTGTAGGAATGGCTTTATGATATCGAAACCGCTGTATAATTTTAGACAGCAACAAGAAAGCGCAACAAGAAAGTCTTTACCTTTGGCGTTATACAATACTTTGCCTGCGAATATGGTTTTAATAAAAAGAGCGCGCGCGTATGGACGAAGACTCGAAGGCTTGGCAGTGGATAAAAGCATTGATGACGGGATCCGCTTCTACCGCTTGGTAAACAAGGATACTTCCCTATCAGATATAATAAAACAGAAGAGTATTAGTTCGTCAATTAAACGGTATATATTCAGATTATTGCTGATGTCTGGATTTCGTCGATTGCTGTCCAGACAAGCTTTTCATGGGTATATACATGAGTTTATAAGAATGTAGCCAGTACAAAAGGTGTTAATACATGGAACAAAAATTCACAACCGTAATCGTACCGAAGTCGAAATGGCTGGACTTTCACCTCAAGGAGGTTTGGAAGTACAGGGATCTTGTGCTGCTGTTTGTAAAGCGCAATTTTGTTTCGCAGTACAAACAGACTATATTGGGCCCGCTTTGGGCTATCATTCAACCGCTGCTTACGACGGTCGTGTTTACCGTTGTATTCGGCAGCCTTGCGGGGCTCGCGGCGGAGGGCGTGCCGTCGTTCCTGTTCTTTATGAGCGGCAACATCGCGTGGGCGTATTTTTCAAACTGTCTCACGCAGACGGCGAACACGTTTACGGGCAACGCGGGAATACTCGGCAAGGTTTATTTCCCCCGTATCGTAATGCCGATCTCGACGGTGCTGACCAACCTGATATCGTTTGCGATACAGTTCGTTATGTTCCTTGTCTTCCTTGCGATCTATTGGGCGAAGGGCGTTGTGCAGCCAAACTGGTATGCGCTGATGCTGCCCGTGCTGCTGCTGCAGATGGCTATGCTGAGTTTGGGAGTGGGGATAATCATCTCGTCGCTCACGACCAAATACCGCGATCTTAAAATGCTCGTGGGGTTCGGCGTACAACTCTGGATGTACGGCACGCCGGTCGCGTACGATATCGGCATCATTCCGCAGAAGTACATGGGGCTGTATATGCTAAACCCCATGACGCCGATAATCAACACGTTCCGAACGGCGTTTTTGGGGCTTGGGAGCTTTGACCCGGTTCACTATCTCATCAGCTGGGGAGTGACGATTGTGATACTGTTCCTTGGCTTGCTGCTGTTCAACAGGGTGGAAAAGACCTTTATGGATACGGTGTGAGGTGGACTATGGACGAATTGGCGATCAAAATCGAGCACGTATCCAAGGAGTACCGCCTGGGCGCAATCGGCGGAGGCACGCTTCGCGGCGACCTGCAGACATGGTGGGCCAGAAAAAGGGGCAAAGAGGATCCCAACGCAAAGGTCGGCGCACGCACCGACGTAAAGGTCGGCGAACGCTTTCTTGCGCTCGACGATATAAATATCGAGGTCAAAAAGGGCGAGGCGCTGGGCATTATAGGCCATAATGGCGCGGGCAAATCCACCCTTTTAAAGCTGCTCTCCAGAGTAACCGCCCCGACTTCCGGCACGATCTCCTATAATGGACGCATTGCCTCCATGCTCGAGGTCGGCACCGGCTTCCACCCGGAGCTCACCGGCCGCGAAAACGTCTATATGAATGGTGCGATCCTCGGTATGAGCAAGGCGGAGATAGACAGGAAATTCGACCAGATAGTTGAATTTGCCGAGATGCGCAGGTTTATAGATACACCCGTCAAGCGCTATTCATCCGGAATGTACGTCAAGCTTGCATTTGCGGTTGCCGCGCATCTGGACAGCGAGATAATGGTCATGGACGAGGTCCTTGCCGTAGGCGATATGAAATTCCAACAGAAGTGCCTTGGCAAGATGGGAGACGCCGCGAATAACGACGGCAGAACGGTGCTGTACGTCAGCCATAATATGAGCACGATAAGGCAGCTCTGTTCGAGATGCGTCGTGCTGGATCACGGGAAGGTTATTTTTGACGGTGATACAGAGACGGCGATAGATATCTATGCCGACAGCCAGCAAAAGATGGATTATCACTATGATTTTTCCGAGCAGCCAAGGTCAGTGCTGAAAAACAGGAAGCTGGAGTTTGTAAGCATGGACGTAATGGCGGATCCTTCAGCGGCGATCGCAGCCGGAGACCATGTTAAACTGAAGCTTCTGTGCAGAGCAAATGAGTCGTTCGCCAATATGTTCCTGAGGTTTGAGATCGTCGCGGCCGATAATACCGTTGCCGGCACTATGTTTGAGAAGACGCCTTTAGCGGCAAATGCCGGTCAGGAATTGGAACTCGTTTTGGACGTTGATACCGAGCATCTTGTTCCCGGCAAATACAGGTTTGACTTGCTTGCTTTCGAACAGAATGAGTTCGGCAATCAGGACTGGTGCGACAGGGTGAGCGGAGCGCCTGTGCTCGAACTGCGTAAAAAAGACGACCGCGATTTGGATTGGCTTGCACAATGGTGGGGTCATACACGGTTTACGGATTTTAATGTGGACTCAATACATCTTTTTAAGTAAAAGGAGAACCTCTATGAAAGGCATCATCCTTGCCGGCGGCGCCGGCACAAGACTTTATCCGCTGACGAAGGTCACGTCGAAGCAGCTGCTTCCGGTGTACGATAAACCGATGATCTTCTATCCGCTTTCCACGCTGATGCTGGCGGGGATCAGGGAGATACTCATAATCTCAACGCCAACCGATCTGCCGAATTTCAAGCGGCTGCTTGGCGACGGGCACGCGTTCGGCGTTGAGCTTAGCTATGCCGAGCAGCCCAGCCCCGACGGGCTTGCGCAGGCGTTTATTATCGGGCGCGAATTCATCGGAGGCGAGGCCTGCGCCATGGTGCTGGGCGACAATATTTTCTACGGCAACGGGTTCGGCAAACTGCTGCGTGCGGCTGCCGCGGATGCGGAGCAGAACCAGCGGGCAACCGTTTTCGGATACTACGTGACGGATCCGGAGCGCTTCGGTGTTGTGGCGTTCGATGAGAACGGCAAGGCGGTTTCCATTGAGGAAAAACCCAAGGCACCCAAGAGCAATTATGCCGTTACGGGCCTGTATTTCTACCCCAAAGGCGTGAGCGCCCGCGCGGATGAGGTCAGGCCGTCCGCAAGGGGGGAGCTTGAGATAACGACTCTCAACGAGATGTATCTGAACGACGGCCTCCTCGATGTGCAGCTCCTGGGACGCGGATTTGCGTGGCTCGACACCGGCACGATGGAATCGCTTGCAGACGCAACGGAGTTCATCCGCGTGGTGCAGAACAGGCAGGGAATCGAGATATCGGCGCCTGAGGAGATAGCTTTCCGCAACGGATGGACGAATGAAGCAGAGCTGCTTGAGGCTGCGGCTGCTTACGGTAAGTCTCCTTACGGCACGCATCTGAGGCTCGTTGCGGAAGGCAGGATAAGGGGCTGACCCGGGCGAGGCCCGGATGGGATAATCCAAAGCGTTTAGGCGGGGGACGGTTTATGAACGGACGCGAGATCAAGCGTTTTATAGGCAGGGCGCTGTACACTGCAATAGGCAAGCGCATGCCCATGTCCGGCGCAAGGGTCAGCTTCGGCGCGCGCAGGTTCCGCCAGTTCTGCGCTCACCTTATATTGGACGACTGCGGCAAATGGGTCAACATAGACAAGGGTGTGACCTTTGCGACCGACATTAAGCTCGGCGAGGGCTCCGGTATCGGCGCGGGTTGCAGCATACCCACGGGCGTGTCGATCGGAGACAACGTGATGATGGGCATCGACATACTGATGTTTACAAACGAGCATCGCCATGACGATATAACCGTTCCGATGGGCAGGCAGGGAAGGACCGAGGTGGAGCCCATCGTGATCGGGGATGACGTGTGGATAGGTTCGCGCTCGCTCATTATGAAGGGCGTGACGATAGGACGCGGCGCGATAATCGCCGCAGGGTCGGTGGTTACAAAGGACGTGCCCACGTATGAAATATGGGGCGGCAACCCCGCAAGGTTTTTGAAATCAAGACTGGACGGGAGCGCGGGGCTGCAAGGGCAGGATGCTGCGCCGAACGCAAATGCAGAGCAAGACTTAGTACTGTCAATAAACGCATGAAAGTGAAAGCAATAAGAGAATATGAGATGATTGACGTTGCCAGAGTGCTTTGTGCATGCATGGTTGTTTTGATCCATATGGGATTCGGCAACAGCATCGCAATAATTCCTTGCGTCACAAGACAAGCTGTTCCGTTTTTCTTCTTGACTTCAGGGTTTTTTCTTGCCAAAAAACTGAAGGGAAGCGGGAATGCGTTGCGAACATGCTGGAGATACGCATTGTCTGTCCTGCTGGTTTATGCTGTGTGGATGATTATCTGGCTGCCGAGCATTATCTGCGATGCGCTGGCAGAGCATCAGAATGCCTCTCTCTTTTACGTTGTATGTATAGTACTGAGGCGTATCCTGACTGCAGGTATCGCCCCATACTGGTATTTGCTCGTGCTTGCAGAAGGGGCAATGGTTTTGGCACTTATCATTAATAGGAAATGGCTGGGCTGGGTTTTCTGCGTTTGCGGGCTGATACTTAATACATTATACTGTATGAACCTTGAGGACGCGGTCGGCAGCATGATCCATAGAGTATTCTATACGGTTTTTTCGTGGGAAAACAATGTAATTATGAGCGGTTTTCCTATGCTGTTCATAGGCGCGCTGTTTTCTCAGAATGAAAGAACGGCAGGCAGTCTTAAGCTTCTGGCGGTTGCACTGATGTATATAGGGGTTATTGTCGCAGCATTTCTATTGTATCCTTCGGACAACGCACTTTACGGACTACCGTTTGGACAAACAGAGGCGGTGCTTCTATTCGCTTTTTGTATTATGCTTTCGCGCTTTTCAACAGGATTATCCCGAGATATGTGCGTGTTATTCAGAAACATAAGTTCTGTGATTTTTTTAACGCACACAGTGATGTTAAAGATAATTGGCGAATGCCTGCATGTCTGGGATCCTTTGATTCGGTTTGCAGCAGCCATCGCTTGCGGCATCCTTATAATGATTACTGTTAGAACCGTTAAGTGGAAACCGTTGATGAAGGTGTTTATGGTTAAAAACTGATTCGATTTGTTAACGGCTTCTGAGGACAAAGAAACATCAAAAGGAGGAAACATGACCATCATCGTTACCGGAGGCGCCGGGTTCATTGGCTCCAACTTTATCTACTTTGAACTGAAGAATCACCTGGAGGACAGGGTGGTGTGTCTGGATAAGCTTACCTATGCGGGCAACCTTTCGACCCTCGAGGAGGCGCTCAAGAATCCCAATTTTGCCTTTTACAAGGTAGACATTTGTGACCGTGCGGCGGTGTATGAGATATTCGAAAAGGAGCGCCCCGACGCGGTGGTCAATTTCGCTGCGGAATCACACGTTGACCGATCGATAGAGGATCCGGAGATATTCCTGCGGACAAACATACTCGGAACACAGGTCATGATGGACGCCTCTCTGAAGTATGGTGTTAAGAGGTATCACCAGGTCTCCACCGATGAGGTCTACGGCGATCTGCCTCTTGACAGGCCCGATCTCTTCTTTACCGAGGAGACGCCTATCCATACGAGCAGCCCGTACAGCGCGTCAAAGGCATCAGCCGATCTGCTCGTCGGAGCTTATCAACGCACGTTTGGCTTGCCTGCGACCATTTCGCGCTGCTCGAATAACTACGGGCCCTATCATTTCCCGGAGAAGCTCATACCTTTGATGATCGCAAACGCCCTCAGTGATAAGCCTCTGCCCGTATACGGCAAGGGCGAGAACGTGCGCGACTGGCTTTACGTCGAGGATCATTGCAGTGCGATCGACCTCATTTTGCGGCGCGGGACGGTCGGCGAGATCTATAACGTGGGCGGGCACAATGAGATGCGGAATATCGATATCGTCAAGCTCATCTGCCGGAAGCTCGGCAAGCCGGAGAGCCTCATAACCTTCGTTACCGACCGCAAGGGTCACGATATGCGATACGCGATAGATCCCGCCAAGATCAACCGTGAGCTTGGTTGGCTTCCCAAAACCAAGTTCGCCGACGGCTTGGAAAAAACCATTGAGTGGTATCTCACACATCGTGAATGGTGGGAGACCATCATCAGCGGTGAGTATAGGAATTACTACGAGAAAATGTACGGAGGAAGGGAAGAGTTGTGAAAGTATTGGTGACCGGCGTCTGCGGTCAGCTTGGATTCGATGTGGTTAACGAGCTTATATCACGCGGCATTGAAGTCGTTGCGACTGATATCCCGGAGGAAGCTTCGGGGCTGCCGGAAAAAGCGGAGTATGAGCGGCTGGATATCACGGATCGTGACTCGGTGTGTCAAATAATAAGCGGGGCAAGACCCGACGCGGTTATACACTGCGCCGCATGGACGGCTGTCGACGCCGCGGAGGAGCCAGAAAACAGGGATAAGGTCTTTGCCGTAAATGCCGAAGGAACAAGGAATATTGCCGAAGCCTGCCGCGCAGTCGATTGCAAGATGCTTTATATCTCCACAGATTACGTGTTCGACGGGCATGGGACGGAGCCGTGGGAACCGGATCAGATCGACTATGCCCCGCTGAACGTCTACGGGCAGAGCAAACTTGAGGGCGAGCAGGCGGTGCGAGAGCTTTTGGAGAAATACTTCATCGTGCGCACGGCATGGGTGTTTGGCAGGAATGGGAACAATTTCGTTAAAACAATGTTGAGGGTCGGGAAAACGCACGATACGGTTCGTGTGGTAAACGATCAGATCGGAACTCCGACCTATACACCCGATCTTGCAAGGCTTTTGGTGGATATGATCCGAACGGAAAAGTACGGAACGTACCATGCGACGAATGAGGGCGGCTTTATCAGCTGGTATGATTTTGCCTGCGAGATTTTCAGGCTTGCCGATATTACGACAAACACTATTCCGGTTACAACCGAGGAGTATGGGCTGAGTAAGGCAAAGCGACCATATAACAGTCGACTCGGAAAAGAAAAACTGACAGTCAGCGGATTTGAAAGATTACCCGGTTGGAAGGATGCGTTACGCCGATACATGAACCAAATGGAGGAGTAATGACATGGCTAAGATAAAAGTATCACTCTGCGATATTCCCGGTCTCCTCATCATCGAGCCCACCGTTTTCGGAGATTCCCGCGGGTGGTTCATGGAGACGTACAATGAGAACGATATGCGCGAAGCCGGCATCGACGCCGTCTTCGTGCAGGACAATCAGTCCATGTCCTGCAAGGGCGTGATCAGGGGCCTGCATTATCAGAAACAGTTTCCACAGGCTAAGCTCGTCCGCGTGGTCGTGGGAGAGGTTTTTGACGTGGCTGTGGATCTTAGGCCGGGCTCCGAAACGTTTGGCAAATGGCATGGCGAGATACTCTCCGCCGAGAACCGCAAACAGTTCTATATTCCGGAGGGCTTTGCCCACGGCTTCTGCGTCCTCAGCGACAGGGCGGAATTCTGCTATAAGGTGACTGATTTCTACCATCCCAACGACGAGGGCGGCATCCGCTGGAACGATCCGGACGTTGGGGTTAAGTGGCCTGAATTGGACGTCCCGGTGATCCTGTCCGAGAAGGACAAGGTTCAGCCGCACCTTCGCGAGCTGATGGATGAATAAGAAGAGCAAACGGATCCTCAAATTGTGCATAGCTCTCGCGGCGCTCATCTCCCTCGCCGCGGAGCTTTTGTATTCCAATTATTTCATTACGGTCAGCAGGTATGCTGTCAAAGCGGAGACGGCAGCCCCATTCCGCATCCTCTTCCTCTCCGACCTGCACGGGCGGGAGTTTGGGGAAAACAATGCGCGGCTGCTTGAGAAGATAGCGGGGGAGGAGCCGGATCTGATCGCGTTCGTCGGCGACGTATTCGACCGGGATGCGGACGAGGATCAGGTCGAAAGGATGCTTGAGCTGATCGCTGCGGCGGGGGAGATCGCGCCGGTCTGGTTCGGCATGGGCAACCACGAGTACGGCTATATGGAGCGCACGGGCGATGCGCTTGCGGAGCGGATCGCTGCGGCGGGGGCGGTCGTTGTGGACGGCTCATGGGAGGATATCGAGCTCAACGGCACGCCGGTGCGCATCGGCGGCTATGCGGGGTATTACCGCACGGCTCACATGAACTCTGCGGATCCGGAGCGGCAGGAGGCCGACGAGCGCTTCTTTGAGGAGTTCGAGGACACGGACCGGCTGAAGATCCTCCTCAATCACATCCCGACGAACTGGCTCGATTGGGGCTACCGGGATCGGTTTCCGGTGGATATAGTGCTTTCGGGGCATTATCACGGCGGCGTCGTGCGAATACCGCTGATCGGCCAAGGACTTTTCGCGCCGTACGTCGGCTGGTTCCCGCCGTACACGAAGGGTCTGTTTGAGGGTGAGACGGCGACCTGCGTGCTTACGACCGGCCTTTCAGGGAGCCGCGGCGTGCCGCGCGTATTCAACCCGCCGGAGATCGTGACGGTGGACGTTTCGGGCAAATGAAAAGTGCCTTTTCGGAGGCACTTTCAACTTATTTAGAAGCTCTTACAGCTCGATCTCCATCGTCCTGTGCGGCATTCCTGCGTCGAGGAAGACTCCCGAGACGCAGCGGCAGCCGCATTTTTCATAGAAGGGGATGGCGGTGCACTGGGCGCCGAACGTGATGCGGCGCGCGCCGCTTTTTTTACAGTACGCGGCGACGTAAGCGAGCGCCTGTCTGCCGAAGCCTTGCCCGCGGTGCTCCTTCAGTATGCAGAAGCGCTGAAGGTGGATGACGTCGGCGCTTTCCCAATAGGCGCGGAAAGTACCGACGGGGCAGGGGCGGCCGTCGGAGCCGCGTTCGAGCATCAGAAAGTGCATGCAGCCCGAGGCGGGGTCGTCGTACCCGTCGACCTCGAGCTCGATCGGCACGCCCTGTTCCTCGACGAAGACCGTCTTTCTTATCGCAATGCAGTCGTCTATCCTGTCCTGCGCGGGGATTATTATCATGCGGATGCTCCCTTTTCCTTGATGCGCCTATTATATCAGAGCGGTGGGAGGAAGGCAAGCGTGTCGCCCTTCCGTAAAATATATTGTTTTTCGCATCCGTTTTTCTGTCCACTTCGGGGTTTTTGAGTTGTTTATATTGCAGGGAACTTATGCGAAAGGGGGCGGCGTCCGTGGACGGAAGACGGGTATTCGGCAAAAGATACGGTGAAGAGGAGCTTTTGACGCGCCCCGGGGAGCCGGGCGGGGGAGCGCCCGTGCCCTTTTGCGAGATCGAGCGCAGGGCGAAAATAAAAAAGGACGCCGCGCGCGCCGCGCAAGCGGACGCGTTCATTGCGGCGGTCAGGCTCTTTTCGGAGGAGTACGAGGTCTCGGCGGATATCATGCTCAACGGATGCGGGGTCGAGGCGTGGCTCTATTTTGCGGAGGACGTCGTCTCCGGGCCAAGAAAACGCGGACTTATCGCCCTTGCGGCGATGGCGGACGAGGCGCAGATCATCCCGCGCACGGGCAATATGCCCTCATGGTGCAGCTTCGCCCTGGTGCTGAACTGCGATACCCAAAAGGCGGCCGCGCGGCGTGAGTGACGCGGAGCCGCCTGCATCAAGCTGCTTAAAAGCAGGATCATGAGCGTTCCTTCAGCCCGGCGCTTCGAGTGAGCGAAGCTTACGGCTTTATCTGCACCGAGGCGACCCACTGCTCAAACACTTCAAGCTCGATCTCGCAACCGTATACCAACTCAAAGTAGTAGCCGTTCTCCACCCATGCGGCGAAAGCGCCGAAATATCCTCCCTCGACGTCATGGACGTAATGGATCCTTACGATTTTTCCGCCGATCTCCTTCTCAAAGAATTCGCCATGCTCATTATCGGTAGAGGACGAAATATAATCGGCACAGGATTGGCTGAATTGGATTATGTTACCATCATCGTCCGTGTAGTTCTTTTGCAGATCCTTTTCGAGTCTGGCCTCGTAAGTGCACACATACCCCTCGGGCACGGGTACAAGGTCGTACTCCTCCTCGATGCGTTCCTTCGTGACTCTGGGATCCGAGTATTCCTCGTGATCGCCGAAAGTCCGTATGAAGAACCCCGCAATGCTCTCCCGTATCTCGGGCACGGCGCAGGCAGTCGCGGCCAAGGCCAGAACCGCCGCAACGGCTACGAGTATCCAACGCCTGCGCTTTATTTTCTTTTTGCCGCCGTCCGCTTGGTTCGCAAAGAACTCATCCATACGTTTCTCAAAATCGGCGGAGAACTCCGCTTCAGGCTGCTCCTTATAGCCGGTCTCCGCTTCGAGCCCTTCGTCAAAGCTCCTTCCGACGATATCGGCAAATTCCTTTCTCGTCATTGCCATTATGCGGCACCCCCTTCCCGCATCAATATGGAGGCGAGCTTCTTCTTTGCGCGCTGAAGCCGCTTTGTTACGGTGGCGCTCTTTTCCCCGAGCTGTTCCGCGATCTCGGAAGTGGAAAGCTCCATTCCGAACCTCAGCCAGATGAGGGCCTTGTCGTCCGTGCTCAGCTGTTCCATCGCCTCCTGCAGGCGGGCGTACTCGCAGTCCCGCTCGATCCGCTCTATGAATTCATCGTCGGAGAAATCGAGCGCGCCGTCCGCCTCCACGGCGTAGGTCTCGTCAAAGGGGAGCCTGGATATGCGCGAGTTCTTTTTGATGAGATTCAGCGCGCGGTGCTTCGTTGTGATAAAAAGGAAGCGTCTGCGGGCTTCGTCGTCATAGCCCATTAGCCGCTTCATGTATTTCGACGCGACCTCGCAGAACACGGTCTGGACGACGTCCTCCGCGTCCTGATCGTTTTTGAGATACGATCTCGCTATCCCGAGCATTGCCGAGCGGTGCGCGTAATAGAGCTGTTCGCATAGCTCACGCTCCTCCGGCG
This sequence comes from Clostridia bacterium, assembly GCA_017509785.1. Taxonomy (GTDB): domain Bacteria; phylum Bacillota; class Clostridia; order Christensenellales; family CAG-138; genus UBA3857. The sequence continues at coordinate 8,380 of JAFWOT010000005.1, read as the reverse complement.
TATCCGTCAATGAAAGAAAGATCAGCATATTCCCTCCTTCGGGGTATCCTTTTCCAACGTGATTATAACACTCGCACCATGGGAAGTCAATAAAAATATATTATCAAAAGCCCCGTGTATCCCGTCCACTTTTCCGTTTTCCGATTGTTATTTATATGAAAGCGCCGATGAAGCGCGGCGCGGCTTTCCGGGCGACGGGGGAGAGCCTGCAAAAAAATTGTCGGATCCCGCCGAAAAAAGGGAACCGGAAGCGCCTTCCATTCGTTATATAAGCAGAGGACGTTAACGGTACTTACCGAGCGAATAATACTTTATTATCAGGAGGTCTCATCCATGAAAAGGTATCTTGCGATCATTATGACTTTGGCGATGCTCATATGCTTCGCCGCATGCAAAACGAGCCAGAATCCCCCTGCCGCCGATCCCACGCAGGAGGCGGAAACTCCCACGGAGCAGCCGACGGAGGAGCCCGCGGCGGAGCCGACCGAAGAACCCGTTGAAACGGAAGCGCCCGATCCCACTCCCGCATGGGACGCGAACGAGGGCGACGATGATGAGCTGCCCGAGATCTACGCGGGCGCGAACGTTTTCTTCCTTGTGGATCACGAGGGCGCCGTTTACGGTTGGGGCAATAACGAATACGGTCAGCTCCCCGGGCATGAGGGCAACGCGCAAAGGCCCGTCTACATCGCCTCCGACCTGACCCCGGTGCTCATCGGCGATACGGTTTTCGCGCTCACCGCCGATAACGAGCTTGTCGGCTGGGGCAGGAACGACCGCGCTCAGCTCGGTCAGGGCGATACGAAACCCCATGAGGGCTTTGTGAAAATACTCGATAACGTCAGCGAGGTCATTTGCCGCGCGGAGGAATACTATGCGCTGACCGGGGATGGTGAGCTCTACACATGGAGCTATTCACGCATCACGGAGCTTGACGACGCGGATATCGAGGCCATGATGACCCCGCGGAAGGTCCGCGAAGGCGTGAAGAAGTTTCCCCAGAACTTCATGGTCACCGAGAATAACGAGCTCTACGTTTCCCATACGATCGGCGAATGGACGAAGTGGGCCGACGACGTCAGCGACGTCTGGAGCGACGGCTCGTGCGTGGCGGTATCCGATCCCGAGGGCAGGCTTTACTCCCTTAGGGGAAATGAGAAAAAACTCATCTGCGATACCTATACCTACGGCGACGGCACCGTCGGAAGGCGCTTCATGAACGTGGTCGTATCCGACGGCGTGATATGGGCGCTCACGGTGGAGGGCGAGCTCCTGAAGTACACCGCGGCGGAAAGCGAGCGGGCGGCCGAGACCGTCGGTATCGGCGAGCTCGAAACCGTAATGAACGACGTCGTCGATTTCCGCGCGGCCTCTTTGATGGATGAGGATTGGGGCTATGAATACAAGTTCGCGTTAAAGGCGAACGGCGAGCTTTGGTCCTGGTCGAATTATAACGGCCGTATCCTCGGCAGGGATGATTACGAGACGGTCAGAACCCCCAAATGCGTGCTGGAGAACGTCGTGTACTATACCTGCACCGGGGCGCAGACCTATGCCGTGACCTTCGACGGCTCCGTATGGGCGTGCGGCGAAGCTGACGACAGCGGCTTCATCCACGGTGGCCTCGGCACGGGGAACGGGGATTCGAGCTATGAATTCATAAAGCTCGACCTTAAGGATATCAGGTTCGTCAACAGCAGCCTTGACATCGACTACATAGATTACGAGGATGACACCGACGGAGTCGAGCTCTATAACCGCACCTTCGCCGTCGATTCCGAGGGCCGCATCTACGCCTGGGGCTGGAACGGCGACGGGCTGCTCGGCGTCGGCTCCGGGGATAAGGAAGTCCTTTCCCCGACGGAGATACATCTTGCAAAATAATGGGAACCGTGAGCATATATAAAACGTTATATATACAGAAGCGAAGTTAACGACGCTGACCGATGAAATTATAACCGATTATACGGAGGTAATCACAATGAAAAGGTATCTTGCGATCATACTCGCGGCGCTGCTCCTTTTGAGCCTTGCCGCATGCAAAACGAGCGAACCCCCCGCACCCGTTGCGGAGCCCACCGGGGAGGCGGCGGAAAGCACCCCGGAACCCACCGCCGATCCGACTGAAACGCCGACGGAGACGCCGACCGAACCTCCCGTTGAGACTCCCGATCCGGACGTTTTCGTCCCCGCGGGATACGACGCGCATGATTACCTCGTGCTTGCCGAGTTCTTCTCCACACCGACAAGATACTCCAAGATGCTCGGCGAGGATTGCTACGAGGGCTTTGATGTGGAGGATCCCGCGACGTGGCATGATAATTTTCACGGCGTAAAATGGGATCCCGTCACCGGCAAGTGCACCGCGATCACGCTCTATCCTTCGGATCTGAGGATTCCGGCGTCGCTCGACCTCACCGGCTTTGAGAAGCTCAATGACGTGGAATTCTGGTACACGACGCTTGACCGGCTCACGATAGCCGACTGCCCCGCGCTCACCGACGGCTGCATGATCTATTCCGGAAATTCGCTCGATGAGGCGCGTATCGAGGCGGGCTACGTGGCTAAGCTCAACGCCGAATCATATTCCGGGGTTTACTGCTCCCTCATGGGCGATAAATACCCCTTCACGCTCGCTCTTAAGTCGGAGGGGCAGGGGAGAGTCAAGGCCTCCGCAGCCTACTATGAGGGTGAATACAGGGTAAGCTGCATCGCGACAGCAGACGAGTACATCGATTTCCTCGGCTGGTACGACGACGGCGGGGAGCTTGTTTCGACTGATAGATTCCTGTATCTCGCCGGCGGCGATCTGGGTTATATCAACGGCGATTACAGCTATACCGCAAGGTTCTCTCAGCCCGAAGCTCCCACACCCATCCCGGAGGGCGACTTTTTCTGCGAGCTGAAGCCGAACGTCCCCTCGAAGATCGATATCGACGGCGACGGCGAGGAGGATACCGTGCTCGTTTCGGTAAAAGAATATGATGAGGAAGAGGAGAATGACGACCTTATCTCCGTGACGGTGACGCTGGCCGCCGAGCCCGACGATCCCTATTACTTCCCGGCGGGCGATGAGGGCGGATGTATTTGTGCGGCTGTTGTGGACTTCGACCTTGAGGACGGGCATAAGGAGATCGTGCTCTCCTACGATATGTGCGACGGAGATCCCGTGACCTATGTCTGGCGCATGAAGGACGACGGAAGCGGCTTTGATGAATTTGTAGAATATATAGAGGTCGCGGTAGAAAACGACGACTGGTTCGGCACTTGGTACTATCACGGGCTTCCGGAGGACTATGTTTTTACTGCGGAGCATGGGCTTGACTTTGTAAGGCGCACTGAGATACTCGGCACCACCTTCGTGGCCAACCGCTTCACCGTAACGGAGGACGGCATCGAGATCATTGACGCAGAATACCGCTACATGGGCTCCGAACCGCTCAAGCTGAAGAAGGACCTCAAGGTCACCCTTGAGAACGGCAAGACGAAGACCGTAAAGAAGGGCTCCGAGATAACAGCCTATTCCACCGACCGTGAGACCTTCGTCAAGGTCATGCTGGAGGACGGCAGCATCGGCACTGTGGAAGTCACCTTCGGAAACTCCGAATACAAGTTCCCCGTGCTTCTCAACGGCGTCGACCAGGATGAATATGCGGAAATAGGTTACGCGGATTGACATTATGAAACTAACCAAGAAACTCTTCTGCATCCTCACCGCGCCTGGGGATGGAACGGCGACGGGCTGCTCGGCGTCGGTTCCGGGGATAAGGAAGTCCTTTCCCCGACGGAGATACATCTTGCAAAATAGTGGGAACCGTGAGCATATATAAAACGTTATATATACAGAAGCGCTGTTAACGGCGTTGACAAATATCATCCGATCCACAGGAGGCTCAAAATGAAACGTTTATCCGCACTCATACTCATTCTTGCCTTCGCGCTCTGCCTTGCAGGATGCAGGACGAGCGTGACCCCCGATCCGGCGGCGGACCCCACTGAGGCCCCCGAGGTCACGGCGGAGCCCACCGGGCAGCCGACCGAGGCTCCTTCCGAGAACCCTACGGAAATTCCCGACGATTTCGCCTTTAACGGGGAGGACGCGGAAAAGCTCCGCACCTTCTTCGAGACGGCGGACGAAACGGGCGTGAAGAACGGTCAAAAGCTCTTCCCCGAATACGATCCCGAAAAGCCCGCCTCCTGGGCGAGCGACTTCTACCGCCTCGGCTGGAACGAGGAGGGCAGGCTTGAGGGGATCTACCTCTCCTCCTATATGCTCGACGAGGCCGAACCCGTCGTGCTCACCGGCTGCTTTGAGCTCAGCGATCTGCCCGAGCTCGCCATGATCGAGATCGGCGAGGAGGTCTCGCTGGAGGATCTCTCCGTCAGCGGCTGCCCGAAGCTCGCGAGCATATTCGTCTACTGCCCCGTAAAGAATCAGGTCATTATCAAAGGCGCCCTACCCGAGATGGGCTGCGACGTCTGCGGCGAGCTCGTTATGACGGATTTCGGCCCCAACGGTTACGGCGTCTGCATTGCCTCGAACGGTGACGGTTGGGTAGGTTACAGATACCGCGAGGACGACTCCCTGGGCGAGTTCGTGCATGAGCTCTACGCCCTGCCCCACGTCGGGCATGAGTTCGTCGGCTGGTATGACGAGATGGGCGACCTGTATTCCGATGAGAGCGTTCTGAACGTCACGGAAGCTGTGCCCTCCCTCGGCGATGAATTCGTGCTCTCCGGCACGTTTGGCGTCGGCGGCGCCCCGTTCGCCTTCTATGACGGGGAGGCGCCCGAGGCCTCCGGCATACTCGCCGAGGTCGAGCCCGGCAAGCCGGTCGAATTCGATCTGGACTTTGACGGCAAGCCCGACACCATAGAGCTCGTGGACAACGGCTCGACCGGCAACAGCGAGCGCGCCCGCACGTATACCGTTTACGTGACCCTCGGCTCCGACCCCGAAAACAGGATTCTGCTCGATGCGTTCGAGGATATCGAATCCTGCGCGCTGAGGGTGCTCGACTGCGATACCGGAGATGAACGGCTCGATCTGCTCTTCAACGCTTTCGGCGCGCAGCTTTCCGAGATAGTCGTCGCGTGGCGGATAAACGACGAGGGCTCGTTCAGCGCCTTCCCGATAGGGAGGATGGCCATCATCGTTACCGATTCGACCGAGGCGTTTGACGCGCACGGCAGCTTCGACGCGACACTTGGCATCCCCATCGCAACGAGGACAGAGATATTCGACACGCAGTATCTGCCCGCCCGCATGACATTGACCGACGAGGGCTTCAGGCTCATCGGGCCCTTCCAATACGCCGAGCCCTCCGAGCACAACCACGGCTGGCGCGAGCTGAAGCGCGATATGGAGGTGCTCAAGCTCTACAATGGCCGCGCCGACGAGGAGATCACGCTCCCCGCGGGAACGAAGTTTGCCCCCGTTTCCACCGATATGTGGAGCTGGGTCGATATCCGCCTTGAGGACGGCTCTGCCTACCGGGTGGAGATCGAGGTGCGCGGCGGCTTCGAGGTGTTCATAAACGGCCTGCCGCAGGATGAATTCTGCGAGATTTGGGTCGCGGAATGACAGGAAGATAAAAAAATCATTATAGAAAGGACTTATCACCATGAAAACGTCTAAGAAACTCTTCTGCATCCTAACCGCTCTCATACTCGTATGCGCGACGGCTCTCCCCGCTTTCGCGGGGGTCGGTAACACGCCCGTACGCGGCGGAACGCCGGGCCTTGGCGATATCAACGGAAACGGCGAGATCGACACTGCCGACGCGCTCCTCATCATGCGCCGTGCGCTCGGGATGATCGAGCTCCCCGAAGAGCTTGAGGATCGCTGCGACGCGAACACCGACGGCAGGATCGATGCCGCGGACGCCCTGCTCGTGCTGCGCACCGCCGTGCTTCCCAACGAGTACACCGCGTTCTTCATGGAGCTTTTTGAGGATATCCCCGCCTATGCCGATATCGACGGCGACGGCGCGGAGGATACCGTGCTCATCGAGGAACTTGGGGAAAATGAGGAAATGGAGTGGGAGTATTCCGCCAGAGTGACCATCACCCTTGCCGCCTCACCGGAGGAGCCATTCGTATATGAGATGGGCAACTATTGGTTCATGAGCTGCGCCGTTGCGGACTTGGATCCCGACGACGGCCGCCTTACCGTCATTTGCTCCGTTGACCGCGACGAGGGCGGAAAAACCGTGGCCTTCCGTATGAAAGCCGATGGCAGCGGATTTAACGTGTTCACTACGGAAGGCTTTGATTTCGGCACGGAGTGCAGCGGTTATGACGGCTTCCCCGTGGGCTTCGGATTCACACAGGACGAGGGCCTGCCCATGATGAAGCGGACCGAGATATTCGGCACCTACTATCTTAACGGCAGATTCACCTTGACGGATGAAGGCTTTGTCGATCTTTCCGAAAGGTACACCTACCCCGATATCTGGACATGGCCTCTCACCCTCCTGCGCCCGATGGACGTGACCCTTGAGGACGGCACGGCCTACACCGTTCCCACCGGTGACGTTGTGATCCCCCGCTATACCGACATGGCGTCTTACGCCGCGGTCGAGCTCCCGGACGGGCGCATCGGCACGGTCGAAGTGAGCTTCGGCCCGGATGGCTACCCCGTTTACATCAACGGCATAATACAGGACGAATACGGCGAAATACACTACGCTGATTGACGTATCCGTATCACCGGCCCTCCCGCCCGCGCCTCCCGGGCGGGAGGGCTTGATATTTGGGCTGTAACGGCGGGGCTGAAGCCGTGCGCAGCCTGCAAAAAGCGCTTTACATACCGCGCGGTCTATGGTATATTATTGTCGGATAATGCTTTTGAAAGGAGCCGCGACCCGTGAAAGATCCCGTTATCCGCAGCAACCGCATACAATGCCTGTTTGCGCTGATCGGCGCATCGGTCGTTTCCGTGTGCGTATGCGTGGGCGTTACGATGAACCTCGTGACGCTCTTTGATGAGAATTTCGACCACATGGGCATCCGCACTTTCTGCATGTTCACGGTCGATTCCAACATACTCGCCGGGCTTGCGATGCTGCTCTGCATACCGTACACCGTCGACGGGCTTCGCACGGGGTACTATCATCTGCCCGACTGGGTGGTGGTGATGCTTCACGTCGCGGTGACGGCGGTGTCGCTCACGTTCCTCGTTTCGCTGTGCATATTGGCGCCCGTCAAGGGGTTCGTGCTCATATTCACGGGCTCCCGCTTCTTCCTGCACGGCGTCTGCCCGGTGCTTTCCATCGTGACTTTCTGCTGTTTTATAAAGAGCCACGTCGTTCGCCTCGGCGAATCGTTCCTCGCACTGATACCCGTTACGGTCTATGCCGCGGTGTACCTCGTTATGGTGGTGTTCATTGGCGAGGAAAACGGCGGCTGGAACGATTTTTACGGCTTTGCCACAAGGATACCCGTCTGGGTCTCGCTTATCGCGATACTGCCGCTGACCTACGGCATCGCCGCCCTCGCACGGCTTGGGCACAACGGCGCTTGCCTTCGTCAGAGGAGGATCGACGCGGAGCTCTGCCGCAAAGCCTACGGCGGCGCGGACGTGAAAAAGGTGGTGGGCAGCATGGCGCGCTCCCATAAAAAGTCGCTCAGGACGGAAAACCTCGTCATCCCGACGCAGATCATCCGCCACATGATAGAGAACACCGACTGCGGCATTGACCCCGACGACGGGTGCAGGATGTACCTGGAGGCGTATCTGGAAGAGGAGTGAGCTGACACGGGGGCGGTTCTCCTGTCGGAAAATGTGAGAACCGATAAACGGCTGACGCGGGGCGCGTCGCGGCTGTGGTCTGCAAGGTAGGCTTCCGGTACGAGCTATATCTATTACTACCTCCGCAATGCTCAAGGTAACATCGTAAAGATGATTGACAGCAGCGGGAACATACGCCAACCGTTCAAGAAACACCTATAGTTGGTATTGCCCGAATCCATAATCAAATAAAGGAAAAAGAAAAATGAAGCTTTCAAAGTGTATATTAACTGTGGTGGTTAAAAGGATGTTGCAATGAGGCAAATTATCTCGATTGTTATTATATTAGTCCTGGTGGCTTTGTTAGTAAGCTGTAGGACAGATGTGAAAACCCTTTCATGGATTGATGGAGGCTTGTTTGATGGGGAATACATATACCGATATTTCCCAGAAGGATGGTATTATTATGGCAAGTTTAATAATCCTTTTGGCAGAACAGACGGAGGTGATAGCTTCTATTCTAATGATTCGGGAGTATTTATAAAAGAGAAAAATAGGCTGTTTTCCAGCATGGCGAAAGCTCCTCTTGCAAAGGATACGTTTTCCTTCCCGGATATTTATGGAGAAGAAAGCCTTGTTGTTTTTTCT
>JAFWOT010000028.1 GCA_017509785.1 Clostridia bacterium | reverse complement strand
CTGCTCCACCGTCAACGGCGAGCACACCTTCAAGGTGACCGTTACCGATGCGGACGTCTACCTCGTACTCGTCGTACGCGGCGACGTCACCTTCGACGGCAGGGTAAGGGCTCTCGACGCGACCAGGGTCAACCAGGCCGCTGTCGGCAACTCCACGCTGACCGCTCTCCAGATCTTCGCCGCCGACCTTAACTATGACGGCAACATCAGGGCGATCGATGCTACCAAGGTAAAGCAGGTTGCTGTCGGCAACCAGACCTACGCCTGGTAATTTCAGTTGGATCGGAGGTATGCCTTAGGGCATACCTCCATAACGCGTTTTTCGATCAATAAAAAAACGAAAGGAACTAACCATGAAGAGCAAGCGTATATTTGCGTTTTTGATGGCGGTTGCCATGATGCTGACCGTATTCTCGGGCCTCAGCGTTTTCGCCGAGACCGAAAGCGTGAGCTTCGTAGCCGAGAGGGACGGCGATAAGTTCGTTATCAACTTTGTTGCCAACGAGCAGATGACATTCGGCGGACTTCAGCTGAACGGTCATACAACCTATGACACCGAAGTCTTCACCTACACCGGTCTTTCGTCCACGGTCCTTGACTGCACCCAGGGCGTCGACCCCATGGCCGACCAGGGCAACGCGACGCTCGTGACCGTCGAGCCCGGCACCACCTTCCTCACCATCAATTACACCGTTGATACCGAAAAGTTCGAGGCCGGCAAGGAGTACTCCTTCGATATCGACATCGACATGGCCTACACCAACGAGTACGAAGAGATGGATTGGGGCGGCAAGGTCCATACCGTAACCTATAAGGAAGATGCCGAGCCCTCCGTCGAGCCCGTCCAGTTCGTCATCTACAGGGATGGCGACAACATCAAGATCGACATCATAGCCAATGTGGAGATAACCTTCGGCGGTCTCCAGTTCAATGGCCACTCCACCTATGACACCGAGGTGTTCGAATACGTTGGCATTTCTTCCGATGTTCTCGAGTGCACCCAGGGCGTCGACCCCATGGCCGACCAGGGCAACGCGATGCTCGTGACCGTTGAGCCCGGCACCACCTTCCTCACCATCAACTACACGATCGACACCTCCGCCTTCCAGACCGGCGTCGACTACACCTTCATCGTTGACGTTGATTCGGCGTATACCAACGAGTACGAAGAGATGAGCTGGGGCGGCAAGCTCTACACCCTCGTTTACAGCGAGGAAGCTCCCGCCACCCACACCGTCACCTTCGTCGATTACGACGGTACCGTTATTGACACCCAGACCGTCGGGCACGGCGCTGCCGCGACCGCTCCCACCGATCCTACCCGTGAGGGCTACACCTTCACCGGTTGGGATAAGGACTTCTCCAACGTCACCGAGGACATCACCGTAACCGCCCAGTACAGGATCAACAGCTATCAGCTGAAGATCTACTACATCAAGGATACCACCTACGGCGCTCTCCAGAACCCCGTCATCGTGACCCTTGAGTACGGCGCGGAGTACAGCTACGCTTCCCCCGCTTCCATCGAGTGGGACGGCCAGACCTGGCTGCTCAAGGATGAGGATCAGGCCGTTATCTCCGGCACGATGCCCGCTCACGACGTCGAGATCGACGTTCTCTACTACCTCTACGTTGCTCCCACCTACACGGTAACCTTCGTTGATTGGAATGGCGCCGTCATCGATACCCAGGTCGTTTCCGAGGGTGAGGCCGCGACCGCTCCCAACGATCCTACCCGTGAGGGCTACACCTTCACCGGTTGGGATAAGGACTTCTCCAACGTCACCGAGGACATCACCGTTACCGCCCAGTACAGGATCAACACCTACACCGTGACCATCAACTACTATAGGTGGTCCGACGTTCTCGAAGATTGGGTTGCCGCCATCGACGCGAAGACCTTCACCTACGAGTACGGCGCGGAGTATGACATGACCGACATGATCCCCGAAGATATCGACGGGAATCTCCGCGATCATATCGAAGGCGTCGTCAGCGGCACCATGCCTGCTGAGAACGTTGTCATCAACGCCTATTACGTGAAGCCCTATGAGCCCACTGCTCCCACCGTTGAGGCTGAGACCGTTGAGCTCCGCGAGAGGGCGACTGCCGACGGCAAGAGCGACATCCGCTTCATCTTCAAGGTGACCTTCAACGATTCCTACGTTGTTGAGGGCGAAGACAACTACGGTCCCACCGAGGAATACTACAAGATCACCCGTCTCTACGTCGAGATGGTCCGCAGCGACAACAGCACCCCCAGGACCCTCGAGTGCAAGAACCTCTACACCGTTTCCGATGACAGCTTCGAGTTCACCGTTGTTATCAAGAACATCCCCGCCACCGGCAACGACGTAGTCTTCACCATGACTCCGTACATTGATTACACCTACAACGGAGTAAACGGCACCGCCACGAACACGCCCATTGAATCCAGCGTGAATATGGTCGGTCAGAATGACTGAGGCTTTGCCTCAAAACCGTGTTATGTCGGCTCTGCGCGGCTTCGGCCGCGCGGGGCAGGCGATAAAGTTAAGGAAAGGAGTATAAACATGAAGCGTTATACCGATCCCGAAATGGAAATTGTAAGCTTCGACATCAACGACGTGACCAACACCGATCATCGCGTAGGCGACGACAACGAGTGGTCCTTCAAGAATGGCGACAACAGCATCCAGATCAACTGGTAAGCAGTTTCCGAAAAGTTTAAGCAGGGAACCGAGGTCATCCTCGGTTCCCTGCTTTTTGGCATTATCGAGCCTGATTATTTGTGATAGGGCTCGCCCTTCATTATCTTGAAGGAGCGGTAGATCTGTTCAAGCAGCATCACGCGGAATATCTGATGCGAGAAAGTCATTTTCGAGAAGCTCAGCACGAGATCCGCCCCGGAACGTATCTCGTCGGTCAGCCCGTGCGACCCGCCGATGACGAACGCGATGCTGCTTTTGCCGTTCAGCATGAGCCCGGAGAGCAGCCCGCTCAGCCCCTCGCTCGAGAGCTGTTTCCCCGAAGGATCGAGCGCGATCACGGGATCGCCGGGGCGGAGTTTCCCCGCGATCCTGCGGCATTCCGCGGTCTTCACGCGCTCTATCTCCGCGGGGGAGGGGTCGTCAGGGACCTTCTCATCGGGAAGCTCAACGAACTCGATATCGCAGAAGCGCGAGAGCCGCTTCGAAAACTCGGCGACGGCGTCCGTATAAAAACGCTCCTTCAGCCTGCCAACGCAGATCACCCTTATCTTCATAGGGCAAATCTGATCACGCCGAACTCGATGAGGCCGGATATGACGTTCAGTATCACGAGCAGTATTATAGCTGCCCAGAGCACCGGGTCGTGAAGGAGGGTCCTCGTGCGAAGCCTGCGGATCTCGGGCGGCAGCTCGGCCTTTGCGGCGGCCTCCGCCTGCGCCTCCGGAGAGTACATCCCGAGGGAGTGTCTGCGGCAGACGTTCTTAAGCACCTTCAGCAGCGGTATGAGCGCCGCGCACGCAAGCCCCGCGTACACGAAGAACATTATTATATAGGCGCCCGTGTTCGAGGCAAGCTCCGCGCTTTCCTCCGCCGCGGCCGCGGCCCCGGGCAGATCTTCCGAAGCCTGCATTATGATCGCCGCGATAACCGAGAACAGGTTGTTCACAAGATGCACCGTGACGCTCAGCCATACGTTCCCGGTTATGATGTAGACTCCGCCGAGCAGGAGCCCGAGCCCGACGTAAATGAGCAGCGAGCTGGGCGCCGCGTGCAGGAGCCCGAAGAGCAGGCTCGTTATGATGAGCGCGCCCGCGGGGCTGAGCCTGCGCTGGGATTCGAGCAGCGTCCCGCGCATGAGGAATTCCTCACTGACGGGCGGGATCAGCGCAAGCGCTGCGATCATGGTGATGGGGTGGAGCGACTTTATCGAATCGGCGGTCGTGGAGTTCGAGATCACGCGGATATCGCCGAGCATTACCTCCGTCAGGCAGGAGAGCGCCTGATTGAGGAATATGCAGCCTATGCCGATCCCGAGCGCCAACAGTATGAGCGAACCCCGGGGCGCCTCAAAGCGCGGCATGGCGTTCCTGCGGCGGAATACGAGCGCGGGAATGAGGAACGAAGGCACGGAAACGGCTATCGAATTGAGCAGGTAGAAGAGGTTCGGATCCGCCCCGCCGAGGAACCCCAGCGCGGTGGAGAGCATCAGGAACAGCCCGACGCATATCAAAAAGAGAACGGATGCTTTTCTGTTTAGACTCATATTATCTCCTGTTCACAGTTCAAAAATACCGGTAACTCTGTCGCGGTGCGCCACGGCGACGAAGAAATCCTTCTCGGCGATCCCGTCCTCCGAGAGCCTCGCGCGGACGGTCTCATAGGCGATGCGCTCCGTGTTGTTCTCACGGCTGAGGTGGGCGAGTATCACCCGCCGCGCGCCCGTGGAATAGAGACCCGTCAGAAGCTCACCGGCGGCGTCGTTCGAAAGATGCCCCCTGTCGGAGAGTATCCGCCTCTTCAGTTGATAGGGGTAGGGCCCGTTTTTCAGCATGTCGACGTCGTGGTTCGCCTCGAGAAAGAGCAGATCCGCACCGGAGGCTGTCTCCCGAAGGGCGGGGGAGACGTGACCGGTGTCCGTCATATAGACGAGCCGCGCTCCCTTCGAGAAGAACGTGTAGCCGACGGGCTCCGCCGCGTCATGGCTGATGGGGAAGGGGGTGAGGTCGATATCGCCTATATAGAAATTCTGCCCCGTGACGAACGTGCGTATGTTGCGCATGGCGACGTCCCCGATGAGGGGAGCCATGGCCTTCCATGTGCCCGCGTTCGCGTAAACGGGGACGTTGTACTTGCGGGATATTATCCCGACAGCCTTTATGTGGTCGGAATGCTCATGCGTGACGACTATCGCGCTGAGCTTCGCCGGGTCGGCGCCGACGTCGTTGAGTGCGGAGACTATGGCCTTTCCCGTCATGCCCGCGTCGACGAGAATATTCGTCACGCCGTCGCTGACGAGCGAGCAGTTCCCCGAAGAACCGCTGTAAAGCGGAGAAAACTTCATTGCTTCAATGCCCGAAGACCGGGCTCCTTTCGATCATTTTCCGCTGAAGAGCCACATGACCCACAGCACGAGCATATGCACGGGGTAGAAGAAGTAGATGAACAGCTTCGCGGACGGGCCTCTGCGCTTGTTGTAGCAGAGCACGAACAGCGCGGAGAGCATCGTTGCCCCGCAGTAGAGCACCTGCGTGCTGAGCTTTATGGGATCCGCCCCGGCGACTATCTGCTCCGCGACCTGCTTTAACGGCTCAATATAGAGGCAGATCGAGAACAGCACGACGATCAGCATCCGGTAAAGCCTATTCGCCCTTGCGAGATACAGCGCCACGATGAACAGCACCCCGGTGAGCCCGTAATCCATGCCGATGGTGCAGTCCGCGAAAACGGCGGCGGCAAGCGCGAACGCCGCCCCCCAATGCGAGCCCTCGTGTATCGAAACGCAGATCGCCAGCCCGAGGAACAGCGTGACCATCACGGAACAGGATGCGTAAAGCGGTATCGCCCGCCCGAATATGTTTAAAGTCAACGAGGCGTGATGTGTTCCGAGCATCAGCGAATAGGGTATCTGCGCCAGCACGGCGAAGAGGAACATCCTCGAGAGGTATTTCCTCGGCGAAGAGGTATGCACCGTCCCTTCCCCGATGCCGAGGGCAAAGAGCGGGAAGGCAAGCCGCCCGAACATCCTGCACCCCGCGTAAAGCCATGGGCTTATCGCGCTGAGCTGCGGCTCGAAAACGAAAGCCGCATGATCTACGAGCATGGAGAAGCAGGCGAGCAGCTTTAAAAAGAACGCGGTCATTTGGCAGGCAACCTCCTTTTTCCACGATATTATAACATAACCCGGCCTCCGATACAATTGAAATATGCGGGCGGGGGCGCAAAAAAGAGGCGGGCCGAAGCCCGCCTCGTGGGAACCGATCGTCAGTCGTTTATGAACCAGACGTAAGCCTGGGGTACGCCCTCCTCGTTGAGGCCCATCGGGCGGCCGTAGATCTTCTCGTAGGTCTTACCGACCTCGATGGTCGCGGCGGAGCCGTAATGGTTGTGGTACTCGAGGATGAGCTTGTTGCCGTCCGCAAGCTCCAGCACGGCGAGGTAGTAATCGCCCTCCTGCAGGATCTCGGTCACGGTGCCCTGGATGTTGTAGGGCTGCCTGCTCTCATAGGAGAAGGAGGCATAGTTCATCGGGAGCGCCCTTCCGACGTACTGGGACATCTCGGGCTGCCTCTGAACGTGCATATCCCTCTCGGAGATCTGACCGGATTCGGTCGTGCAGGTGAGGTGGATGACGTAATCGCTCGGGTTGGCGAGCTGAGCGGTCAGCGTGAAGGTGCCGTCCTCCGCGACGGTGGGGACTGTGAGCCCGCAATCGCTGGAATCGCAGGTCGCGGTGAGGGTGGAGCCGACGGGCACCATGCCGCGGATCTCGATGGAGGTGACGGAGTTGACGACGCGCTGACGGAAGGAGGTATCGCCGTACTCCCACGGGAACTTGATGAGCGCCTCGGTGGGATGAGCGGCCTCGACCGTTACGGAGAAGCTGTGGCGGTAGAGCTGATGCCCTGCCAGCCTGCCCTCAACGGCGATGGTGTGCTCCCCGGTCTCCTCATAGACGATCTCATGGGTGAAAGTGCCGTCCTGATTGATGGCGACCTTCTCGCCGTCGAAAGTGAGGTCGGTGCCGATGAAGTCGATCCTGCCGGAGATGGCGACCTTGCCGTCCTCGGAGAGGATCTGATCGGGCTGATCGTAAGTAACGGTGATGGCGGGCACCTCGAGCGTTACGGGGGTGAAGCCCTCAACGGGGGTGACGGAGCCGTCCTCGTTCTTTATGTATACCTTCGGAGTCGCCTGATAGACGGTGCTGTCAACGGGCTCGTTTGGCATGAGGCTGACCTTATGCACCAAGAAAGTGAGAGCGTCGTCGCTCTTGACGGTGGCTTCCTGCCTCGTTCCGTCGGAGGTCTCATAGACGAGCACCTTGCCGTTCTTCGCGTAGACGGTCACGAGATAGGTGTCGGGCTTGTTGGGATCGGGATTCTCGATCACGGAGGGAGCCTTGTTCGTCCCGGTGGGGGAGTTGCTGGCGTCCACACAGCTCTTGACCTGGCTTATGATGAGCCAACCTGCGATGGCGAGCAGCGCGAGCACGGCGACGATGGCGGCGATCCTGATAGCAAGGTTCAGACCCTTGCCGCTGCCGCCGGTCTTCCTGCGCCTGGGCGCGGTGCGCTTCCGGCTGTAGCCGGGGTCGTACTCGTCGAAATCGTCCTCGTCCTCCTCGTCCTCGACCTCCTCGCGGACGGGATGCTTATCGCGCTTTATGATGTGGGCGAACATAGAGGGGCCCTTCCTTGCGGGCTCTTCGGTCTCATCCTCTTCGTCCTCGTCGTTGGGCTCGTAGGCCTTTGCGGCAAAGAGACGCTCATTGCGCTGCGCCTCACGCTTGGCCTCCTGCTCCGCAGCCCTGCGCTCCGCCATGAGGCGCTCCTGCTCCGCTCTGCGTTCGGCGGCGCGTGCTTCCTCGGCGAGACGCTTCTGCTCCGCCTCATAGCGCTCGGCGGCGCGTGCTTCCTCGGCGGCCCTTGCGGCGGCTGCAGCTTCGGCGGCAAGCCTTGCCTTCTCGGCGGCGGCTTCCGCAGCCGCGCGGCGCGCGGCCTCCTGCTGACGGCGCAGGACCTCGGCGTCGGAAACGAAATCGGCGGGGACGTCGTCCTCGGTGACGGTATCCGCGTTAAAATCGGGCTCCGCCCACTTGGGGGCCTTCACAAATCCCCACGAGGGCTGCGAGCTTTCCTCGCCCCTCTTGGGAAGCTGTGCGGAGCAGTTCTGACAGAATTCAAGATAATCGGGGTTCTCAAACCCGCATCTCGTACATTTCATGTTAGATCTCCTTTGTTTACGCACATATAGTACGGCATTCTCATACCATTTAATTATAACAGGAAACGAACTTCATTTCAACTTTTTTATTCCCGAATTTATGAACAAAATGCTAAATCCGGGCCAAAACCGCGGTTTTTGCTCATTTTTTTGCAACCGTCCAGAATATCACGGCGGCCGCCGCGGCGACGTTGAGCGAATCCACGCCCCGCGCCATGGGTATCATCACGGTGCTGTCGGCGCAGGCGACCGTCTCCGGGCAGAGGCCGTTCCCTTCGGAGCCGAGCAGCACTGCGAGCTTTTCCGCTCTCAATATGGAGGGATCGTCTATCGCGAGGCTCCCCGCCGTGAGCGCGGCGGCAGCGGCAAAGAACCCGTTCTCGCGGAGCGCGCTCATATCAACGGCGTTGGCGTTCCCCGCCTTACAGGGGAGCGCCGCCCACGGTACGCGGAACACCGCCCCCATGCTGACCCTCGCGGCTCGCCGGTGGAGCGGATCGCAGCAGTTTTCGGCAAGCAGGACCGCGTCCATGCCGAGCGCGGCGGCGGAGCGTATTATCGCCCCCACGTTTGAAGGGTCGTTTATCCCCTCGAGCACGGCGACGCGTGAAGCGCCCTTCAGCGCTTCCTCAACGGGGAGGAGGGGCTTTCGCTCCATCGCGCAGAGGAACCCGCGCGAGAGTCTGTACCCCGTAAGCTTTGCAAGCTCCTCCTCGTCCGCCGTGAGCACGGGCGTTTCGCCTATGAGTGGGCCGAGCTCCGAGGAGATCTCTTCAAGCCGGCGCCTCTCCGTCAGAAGGGAAACGGGCGTGTGACCCGCCTCGAGCGCGCTTTTGATGACGTTCATGCTCTCCGCGATGAAGAGACCGCGTCCCTCTCCCGCGCGGCGGAGCTGAGCCTCCGTCAATCGGGCGTAGGGGGCGGCCGCGGGAGCGTCGACGGTATTGATCTCGATAACGTTCACGGCTTTATTCCTCCGCGCCTATTATAGTGGTTATCGGGGCTCCTGTCAAACAGTGACCGCGGGGACGGTTCCTTTGGTCAGTAAATGAAGCGGAGCTTGGCTTATCGCTCTCCGCGCCTATCGCGGCGCCCGATCGTTCCGAAAAAAACATTTTTCGGGCTCGCTCCGCGGCTCGCTCTGCTCGCGGGGACAGCTTGTGCGCACAAACCGTCCCCGTGGTAAGCAACACGATCACAGCGCTCAAAAATATTGACATGAAGCGCGCGGAGATATATAATTGAAGCAACAACACCAAGGAGGCTGCATTATGGTCATCGACGTGTACGAGCAGTATTTCAGGGCAAGAGCGGAGTTTTCCAGTGTACCGCGCAGAGCGGCGGTCGTCAAGCTCACCTCGGATTCCGGGGCGGGGCAGATCCGCTACACCGTCAGCGTGAACTTCTTCCCCTTCCGGGATGAGGAGGATTACTCCATCTCATACGACGCCTATTTCGAGAAGGAGATCTACAGCGCGAAGGGGCGCCGCTCCAAGAAGCGCGAGAAGGGTTTCCTGACGGAGCTTCGTCCGCAGGCCGATGCGCTTGCCGCGGAGAACGGCGCCGAGATACTTTGGGACGAACCCCTGAGGGATGCGAGGCTCGGCTGATATGGAAGTCAGACTTGATGCTCTTACGAAGATTTTCCCCTCGCGCAACAGGAAGTCGAAGGATACGGTCACTGCCGTCAACAACTTCACCCTCACCATACCCGACGGGAAGCTCGTCGGTCTGCTCGGCCCGTCGGGCTGCGGAAAGTCCACCCTGCTCAACCTCATCTGCGGCATTGAGAAGGCGACGAGCGGCAGGATCCTGTTCGGTGACGAGGACGTGACCGATCTTCCCCCCGAGGTGCGCGGCGTGGGCATGGTGTTCCAGAATTACGCCCTCTATCCGCATATGACCGTTCTGCAGAACATATTGTTCCCGATGCAGAATTTCAAGGGCGAAAAGAAGCTCACGAAGGAGCAGATGCTCGAAAAGGCGCATGAGGCGGCAAGGCTCGTCCAGATAGACGAGTACATGGAACGCAAGCCCTCCGAGCTTTCGGGCGGGCAGCAGCAGCGCGTTGCGATAGCGCGCGCCCTCGTTAAGATGCCGAGGATACTCCTCCTCGACGAGCCGCTCTCGAACCTCGACGCGCGCCTCCGCCTCCAGACCCGCGAGGAGCTCCGCCGTATCCAGCGCGAAACGGGCATCACGACCGTTTTCGTCACCCACGATCAGGAGGAGGCCATGTCCATCTCCGATATGATAGTCGTTATGAAGGACGGGATCCTGAACCAGCTCGGCCGCCCGCAGGAGGTCTATGACGAGCCCGTCAATCTGTTCGTCGCAAAATTCCTCGGCACCCCGCCCATCAACGTCTTCCGCGCGAAGATAAAGGGGGAGTCGCTTATAATAGGCGGCGAGAAGGTACTGCGGTTCCCCGGCGTGAAGGACCGCGGCGTCATGGCCGGCATAAGGCCCGAGGGCTTCATTCTGCGGGATGACGGCGCGCTGACGCTCTCGCTCTCCGCCGTGGAGGTCATGGGCAGGGATACGAGCATAGTTTCGACCCACCCCGAGTGCGAGGCGGCGAACATCCGCTCCATAATCAGCTCCGAAAACGAGGTCGACGAGGGCGCGAAGGAGGTACGCTTCGATCTCAAGCCAAATAAGACTTTCATATTCGACGCGCAGACGGGGGAACGCATAGCGGCAGCTCCGGCGCCGCTGAGGGAGGACGCATGAAAAACGACCGCAAGGCGTGGCTGTATCTCCTGCCCGCAATACTCTTCCTCGGGTTCTTCATGGTGTACCCGCTCGTGGACGTGCTCATCTATTCCTTCGAGGAGGGCTACAATTCCGCCTCGCAGACTTACGCGGGAATCGGGCTCTATAACTACTCCTACGTCCTGCACGATCCGTACTTCCTGCAGGCGGTGAAGAACACCTTCATACTCGTCATAATAACCGTCCCCGTTTCGACGGGGCTGGCGCTTCTCATTTCGCTCGGCCTCAATTCCATAAAGAAGCTCAAGGAGCTCTATCAGACGATATTCTTCCTGCCCTACGTCACGAATACGCTTGCCGTCGGCCTCGTGTTCATGATACTATTCAAGAAGACCGCCTACACCGACGGCATGGTCAATCTGCTTATAAACCTCTTCGGCGGGCAGTCGGTCGATTTTATCGAGGGCCCCTACTGGGCGAAGATGTTCGTGCTCTGCTTCTATACCGTGTGGGTGGTGCTTCCCTTCAAGGTGCTGATACTGACGAGCGCTCTCGCTTCCGTCAAGCAGGATTATTATAACGCCGCCAAGGTGGACGGCGCCTCAAGCTTCAGGATATTCACCCGCATAACGCTGCCCATGATATCGCCGATGCTCTTCTACCTGATAATCACGGGGTTCATCGGCGCGTTCAAGGCCTATTCCGACGCAGTCGCCCTATTCGGGACGAACCTCAACGCCGCGGAGATGAACACCATAGTCGGCTACGTCTACGATATGCTCTACGGCGACAGCGGCGGATACCCCTCCTACGCTTCGGCGGCGGCGCTGATACTCTTTGCGATAGTGCTGAGCATAACGGTCATCAACCTCACGATCAGCCGCAGGAACGTTCATTATTAAGGAGGCGCCATGAATAAGGATAATACGCTCATCGAACGGCGCGCCGCCGCCCGCAAAAGGACGGTCAGGGTCATCACCTACGTCCTGCTCACGGTGTGGGCTTTGATGGTGCTCTTCCCGTTCTACTGGATGGTCCTCTCCTCCATCAAGAGCTACAGCTCATATAATTCCGAGTACGTGCCCAAATTCATCGCCGAGTACCCCACGCTCGAAAACTACGTCGAGGCGTTCACGGCGGTGCCTCTCGGCGGGTACTTCCTCAACACGCTCATATTCACCCTCCTCACGACGGGGCTCATGCTCGTCGTCACGGTGCTTGCGGCGTTCGCCTTCGCACGGCTCGATTTCAGGGGCAAGAACCTCGTGTTCACGCTGTTCCTCGCGCTCATGATGATCCCTTCGGAGCTCGTCATAATCACCAACTTCCAGACGATAACGAACCTCGGCATGCGGAACACCTTCCGCGGTCTCATACTGCCCTCGGTCACGTCCGTCTTCTACATCTATCTGCTTAAGGAGAACTTCGAGCAGATCCCCGACGAGCTCTATAAGGCGGCGAAGGTCGACGGAACTTCGGATCTCAAGTACCTGACAAAGGTGATGATCCCCATCTGCCGTCCGACGATAATAACCGTCGTGATACTCAAGGTCATCGAGTGCTGGAATTCCTACGTCTGGCCAAGGCTCATCACCGACGACAAGGCGTACTTCCTCGTCTCGAACGGCATACAGGAGCTGCGTGAGAACGGCATAGGAAGGGAGAACATCCCCGCCATGATGGCGGCGGTCGTCGTCATCTCCGTGCCGCTCATAGTGATATTCATAATCTTCCGCAAAAAGATAATGGCGGGAGTCGCGAGAGGGGGCACGAAGGGATGATGAAAAGGATACCGCTTCTCGCGCTGGCGGCGCTGATGCTGTTTGCCGTACTGCCGCTCGCCGCCTGCCACGGCTCGGCGGGCATGGCGGAATTCGCCGTCCCCGGGGAGTTCGATACCTCAAAGGATATAGAGATAACCTTCTGGGCGAAGAACGACACCAACATAACCCAGGTCAATATCTACAAGAAGGCCATTTCGGATTTCGAGGCCGCGTACCCCAATATAAGGGTGAATCTGCGCCTCTATACCGATTACGGCAAGATCTACAACGACGTCATCACGAACATCTCCACCGGCACGACCCCGAACGTCTGCATAACCTACCCCGATCATATAGCCACCTATATCACGGGGCAGAACGTCGTGGTCCCGCTGGAGGAGCTCATGGCGGATGAGCGTTACGGCCTCGGCGGGAGCGAGCTCCGCTTCGACGCCCCGACGAAGGAGGAGATGATCCCGAAGTTCCTTTCGGAGGGCGTCGTCTCCGGCCGTCAGTACGCGCTGCCGTTCATGCGCTCGACGGAGGCCTGCTACGTCAACAAGACCATGCTTGAATCCATGGGCTATGAGCTCCCGGAAAAGCTCACGTGGGATTTCATCTGGGAGGTCTCCGACGCCGCCATGGAGCAGGACGCTGACGGGAATTTCAAGGTGAACGGGCAGAAGGTGATGATCCCCTTCATCTATAAATCCACCGACAACATGATGATACAGATGCTCCGCCAGAAGGGAGCCGGCTACTCCGACGACGACGGCGGCATACTCCTCTTCAACGATACGACGAAGGAGCTCCTCCTCGAGATCTCGAAGCACGCCGAAAAGCGCTCGTTCTCGACGTTCAAGATCTCGAGCTACCCCGGCAATTTCCTCAACGCCGGTCAGTGCATATTCGCCATCGACTCGACCGCCGGCGCAACATGGATGGGGACCGAAGCCAACCACCACGATATCGCCGCCGATAAGATAATCGACTTCGAGACCGCGGTCATGCCCATCCCGCAGTTCGATCCCGATTCCCCGCAGATGATATCGCAGGGTCCGTCCGTCTGCATATTCAATAAGCGCGATCCGCAGGAGGTGCTCGCCTCGTGGCTGTTCACGCAGTTCCTGCTGACGAACGACGTCCAGATCTCCTATTCCGAAACGGAGGGCTACGTCCCCGTCACGACAAAGGCGCAGGATTCCGCCGAATACGCCGATTACCTCGCCCGCGCGGGGGAGGACAGCGACCTGCATTACAGCGTCAAGATCGAGGCTGCAAAGCTCCTCATCGATAACGTCGGCGATACGTTCATCACCCCCGTCTGGAGCGGCTCCGCCTCCCTTCGCGATGCGGCGGGCAGCCTCATTGAGAGCGTCGTCAAGTCCGTCCGCAGGCGCGAAAAGGTCGACGACGCGTACCTTGAAAAGCTCTTCTCCGATACCGCCTCGCTCTACCGCCTCGGGCAGGGGATGCAGACCGCGGGCGGCAAAAAGGAGCTCGGTCCCCTCCCGGGGACGGCGAGGGCGCTAATCATAGGGCTTGCCGCAGTGTGGGTGCTCCTCGGAGCGGGAGCCGTGTACGGGCTCGTCAAGGCGCGGAAAAACGAAAAATAAAATTCGATATTCCGGAGAAAAATATTGATTTAATCCGAAAACGGAGTATAATATGCTTGTTCCAAAGGAACAGATTCAACAGGAGGATACTATCAATGAAAAAGATCATTTGCTTAATGCTCGTCGCTCTGATGGCGCTCGCCGCTCTTGCCGGCTGCACCAAGCCCGCCGAAAAGGATGAGGACGCCAAGGGCGAAGGCGTCATGACCCATGCCGAGTACATTGCCGCCAAGGTCGACGATCCCGTCGTCATCGAGACCTACGTCCAGGCCAAGCAGAGCTGGTGGGAGAACAAGGCCACCCTCTATACCGCCGATAAGGACGGCGCCTACTTCATCTACAACATGACCTGCTCCGAGGAGGATTACGCGAAGCTCGTTCCCGGCACCAAGATAAAGGTCACCGGTTACAGGGCCGAGTGGTCCGGCGAGATCGAAGTCGCCGAGGGTGCGACCTTTGAGATCGAGGAAGGCAATTACATTGCGAAGGCCGTCGATCTGACCGATGTATTCGGCACCGATGCGCTCATCGATCATCAGAACGAGTTCTTCGCCGTGAAGGGCCTCGAGGTCGTCGGCATGGATGACGGCGCGGCCTTCTGGTACAGCTACGATAACTCCGGCGAGGACGGCAGCGACCTTTACTTCAAGGTAAAGCTCGGCGAGAACGAGTTCACCTTCACCGTTGAGAGCTATCTCTGCGGCGCCGATACCGACGTTTACAAGGCTGTTAAGGAGCTCAAGGTCGGCGACACCATCGACGTCGAGGGCTTCCTCTACTGGTATGAGGGCGTCAACCCCCACATCACCTCCGTCACCGTAAAGTGATCTGAGCAAAATGAAATGACCGTCTCGCGTGAGGCGGTCATTTTTGATGTTTTTATCAGAGGTTCGAGAATATCTCCGCGCCGCGCTTTGCGACCCAATTGCCGATCACGACCCCCGAGACGAGGAACAGCGCGGCGAATATCAGCACAGCGGCGAACGCGGGCAGGAAGGCGTTCAGCGCGAGCCCTATCCCAAACGAGAGCCCCGCCGTGATCCATCCGATGAACAGCGTCAGCATGACGGGCATCCCCTGCTTTATGGGGACGGCCTCGTTCGTCCATTCGAGGTTGGGCTTCAAGAGGTTCATCATCAGGCCGAATTCCGCGATGAACAGGTTGAAAGCAAATACCAGCGCCGCGCCGGAGACCGCGTCCGCGGCAGGGAGACGGAATACGAATGCCGCCGCCGCAAACAGCACCCACGACGGGAGGAGGTTGAGTATGAGATGCATATCGACCTTCGCGCGGAGCACCTTCGAAGCCTCGACCGGCATGCTCTGCAGTATCCAGATGCTCTTGCCTTCAAGCGAAACGGTCGAGGTGGTGAACAGATCCATCGAGCAGATAAAGCATATCGCGGCGGGAATTATGATGGTGAGCGCCCCGCCGAGGCCGATGCTTTCCAGTATTGCGGGGAACTGAGAGCGGACGGTCTCCGCCTTTATTATCAGCAGCACCGCGCCCGCAAGCATTATCAAAAGCCCGAGCCCGCAGTTGAGAAGATACGTCGCGCTCCCCGTAAGGCGCCTGAATTCCTTCCCCAGGAGAGCTCTTTCAACGCTCGACTGCGCGGCGCGCTTTTCACGGTAGACGGCCTTCCTCCCCGCGTTGGAGGCGGTGAGTATCCTCAGAAGCGTAGCCGAGAGCACCGCGTACGCGATGGCGAAAAGCCCCGCCGTCATAAGGGTGAATATGATCGCCGGCAGTACCTCGCCCGAGGCTCCGAGCCCGAGCTGCGAGAGCGGCCAGCCCCACCCGCGGAAGGCGGCTTCGAATTTGTCGAGGCTGGAGATTATGTACGCGAGCACGTCCCTTATCTTGAAGTAGAAGAAGTAATACGCGCCCAGGAAAACCAGCGAGAGTATCACCGTCGCCGCCGTCTTGCTGCGAAGCCTCCTCGATATGAGAGCGACGAGCCAGCCGAGGGCGCAGTTGAGCACCGTCACGAGGGCTGCCAGCATTATCATCAGCAGTATCTGCAGTATGACGGGCAGCCATCCCGAAGCGCCCTCCGCCGCATAGCACAGCATCGCGGGGAGCCATACCGCCATGACGAGCAGCAGCGATGACCCGAAAACGATGATCATCCGCGAGAACAGTATCTTCGAGGGCGGTATGGGCATCGCAAGGAGGGCCTCGTTGTCCTTTGCCTTATAGAGTATCGTATGCGTCGTGAAAACGCTGCCGATGACGCCGAACATCACGGCGGTCAGCCCCATCATCGCAAAGTACAGCCAATCGAGTTCGGCAGGTATGAGCTGCTCCGCAAGCAGGTGCGCGAGCCCGAGGAACATCGCCGCCATCGTGAAGAACAGGAAAACGAACAGCAGCACGTATGCCGCCGCCGCCCCGCGTGAGCGGCGTCTGCCTTTACGGCTGTCGAAGAAGTAGAAGGAGCCGAGCTGCGAGAGCTCCTTTTTGATGAGAGCCTTAAGCATAAGCGTCACTCCTGAAGCTCAAGGAATACCTCCTCGAGCGATTCGTCGCCCTTGACCTCCTCCATGGTGCCGGAGCGGATGAGCCGTCCGTTCTTGATTATGGCTATCCTGTCGCAGAGCTTCTCGGCGACCTCGAGCACGTGGGTCGAGAAGAATATCGCGCCGCCCTCGTCGCAGACCTCGCGCATCATCTGCTTTAACAGATGCGCGGCCTTCGGGTCGAGCCCGACGAAGGGCTCGTCCATTATGATGAGCTTCGGGTCGTGCAGCCAGGCGGAGATGATCGCGAGCTTCTGCTTCATTCCGTGCGAGTAGGCCGAGACGGGCTGAGCGAGGTCGCCCGTCAGCTCGAAGGCGTCGCCGTATCTCCTGATGCGCTCCGCCCTGTCCGCTGCGCTGACGCCGTAGATATCCGCGACGAAATTGAGGTACCTGATCCCCGTCATGAACTCGTAGATATCGGGGTTGTCGGGTATGTAGGCGATGAGCCTCTTGCAGGCGGTGGGATCGGACTTCACGGAAATGCCGTTTATCTCGATCTCCCCGCTGTCAAAGCGGAGTATACCGACGGCGCATTTCAGCGTCGTGGTCTTGCCCGCTCCGTTGTGGCCGATGAAGCCGTAGATCTCGCCCGGGGCTATGTGCAGGGTGAGATCGTCCACAGCCCTCTTTTCGCCGTAGCATTTGGTAAGGTTCGTTATTTTGAGCATGGTTTCTTTCTGCCTTTGCGCCGCAAAAGCATCCTTTCCCGGCGTGCTTCACCGTGTTTGCCAGCCCCGCGCGGCGCGGTGCTTTGGCTTTCCGAAAGTATATACCATCCGCGCTGAAAATTCAACCGCGCATTTGTAAAAACTGCGTAAAAAAACCCCGCCGCGGCGGGGCTTGTAGTATGCTTCCGTTTACTTCACGAGCTTTTCCGCAAGCGCCGAAACGAACGGCAGATGCGTGATATTGCCCGTCAGGTTGATTATCCCGATGAATATCATTATCGCGTGGACGACCCACGCGAGCGCGTGATGCATGAAGAACGAGGCCGCGCCGAGCACGAACGCGGCGACCCAGCCGAAGACCGCCTCCCACATGAAGATCCTGTTCTCGCGGTTGAGGTTCCTGTCAACGATGAGGGCGATCACCGCAACGATGGGGAGTATGAAGCAAACGCCATACGCCATACTGTCCTTCATCCCGAATATTTTGTGATTGTCGTACATACCTGCTTCCTTTCGTTTTTTATTTGCGGAGCGGTCATCCGCGCCGCTGTCCCCCATTGATCATTTGAAAGAGATCGAATCCTCCTCACCGTTGAGCTTATAGCTCACGGTGATGCGTTTGCCCGTGACTTCCACCCCGGTCACCTCCGCGTCGCGCAGGGCGAGCAGGCGCCTGTAATTCGCGAGCGCGCGCCCGTCGTAAGTGCCGATATTGTCCGAGGTGAGAAACACCCCGCCAAACAGCGCGCAGACGGAGGCGAGCTTCATCTTCTGCCCGTCGGAGAGGCGGATGTTGTCATCCCGCAGGAAGAAGACGTCCGGGTCGGAAATGTAAGCCCTGCCGTTGAGCTGGCGGCGGAACACGGAATTCGACATTGCCTGGAAGGTCGAAACGCGCTCGCGGTGCGTGAGGCGCATCCAGGGCTTGTCGTTCCAGTCGAGGCCGACGTCGCAGCTCACCCTGCAGTATTCGACGAGCCCGAACGCCGGCATGACGGGCACGCCGCAGCCGAGTATCGGATGCTCCCCGCAGAGCCTCCGCAGGAGCTTCATCGCCCTTATCATCCTGCCGGCTCTCGTCTCCTTTTCGGAGCCGAAGGGCGCGGCGCCGTAGAGAAAATCGAGCTTCACGAGATCGAACCCCCACTCGTCGAAAACGCGGCGGAAGACCTCCTCGAGATACCCGACGACCTCGGGCTTGTCGATGTCGAGCGAGTAGAACCCGCCCCAGTTGGAGCCGCAGCACCAGGGCTCCCCGTCATGGAGATAGAGCCAGTCCGGGTGCTCCTTCACAAGGCGCGAATCCTTCTGCGCGACGAACGGCGCCAGCCAGAGCCCCGCCTTGTAGCTCTTCGCGTGGATGGCGTCGGCGGCGGCCTTCATACCGTTGGGGAATTTGGCGCCGTCGGGCTCCGACCAATCGCCGACGGCGGGCTCCCACCCGTCGTCTATCTGGAAGAGCTCGCCCCCGCGCATTACCTTCGCGCAGCCGGAAAGATCCTCCAGTATGCTCTTTTCGGATATGTCCTGATAGCGGTTGTACCAGCTCGAATATCCCGTCAGGCGATCGTCCGTGATGGGGACTATGCCCATCGTGTTGAACCAGGCGTCGAAGACCTCCTTCTCGGTCCCCTCCGCGATGAAGAGATCGAACGCGGTGAAGTTCCCGTCAACGGAAAGCCCCTCGCAGTCGCGCCGGACGGTGAGCTGCTCCGTCGCCGCGTCGTAGGTGAAGAGCGTGTAGCCGTTCTGCTCCGAAAGCGACCCTATGAGCAGGAACCGCCCGCCCTCGCGGAAGTAGCAGTAGCTCTCCCCGTGAAGGACGCCCTTCCTGTTCGGGTAATCGACGAAATGGTAATCGCCGTAACGGTCGAGCGACCAGTTGCCGACTATCCCCTTCGGCAGCCCGTGAAGGCCCCTTATGCGGCTGTTGACCGTGTACTCGGGGCAGTAGGTCCAGGTCTGGAACCCGTTCATGAATATCTGGGCGCTCCCGACGTCGCGGATCTTCAGATACAGCTCGGCGGAGACGATCTTCTCTTCCCAATAGCCGTTGTCGACGAACGCGCGCGCGCAGGCGCCGCCCCCGGGCAGGGGGGAGAAGAGCAGGTCGAGCACCTCGGACCGCGTCTTCTCTGAGCCGTTCTCGATGGAAACGATGTTGTATTTGAACTTAGTCGGAGCTTTCATAATATGCCTTTCCGTCAACGCCTGCCCTCTGTCGCAAGCCTGACGACCTCGTAGCCGCCGTCGTAGACGCGGCTCTGTTTCAGTTCGACTATCCTTTCGCACATGGTGCGGAGTATCGCCTTATCCCCGATGAGCGTGTCGATCATGTCGCAGAGGGAATCCGCCGTTTCGCACTCGAAAGTGGCGTCGCCCATCTCGCGGGTGTAGATCGCACCGTAGACCTCATGCCCGCCGATATGGCGCATGATGAGCTTCGGCACGGGGTAGAAGGCGAGCTCGGAGGGCTTCGTCACGAGCACGTCCGCCTTGCGCATCAGCAGGTTCGTCGAGTACACCGCCTCGAATATGTCCTTGTGGCAGAAGGCGGTTACGCCGGAGCTCGCGCCGTCGAGCGTCTCAGCCCATTCGCAGAGGCCCCTGTAATCGTCAAAGAACGTGCGGGCTTTATCCGTGAGCTCGGGGAGCTGCTTTTTGAATACCTCCCACATGGCGAGATGATCGCCGAAGTTGATCCAAAGCTCGGCCATGCCCTGCCGGACGTATCCCATCAGATGCTTCGCCATGGCAAGGTAGAGGTCGCCGCCCGCGCCCGCTCCGCCGACCGTCATGAGGAAGCGCACGGGAGCGCCCGTTTCGAGCCTTTCGATCCTCTTCGCGCAGTCGTTCTCGATATTCGAGACAAGCTCATGGTCGATATAGTGACCTACCCTGTAAAGATCCCCGTCGGGCATGGGCTTTAACGGGTGCTTCGCCATGCCGTTCAGCTTCTTGTAGCCGAGGTAGGCAAAGGGCGTCTGCACGGTGTGGATGCTCCCCTCGGCAAGGTGGAGCCCCATCGGCCAGTTGTCGGGTATGGCGTTGACGACGTGCGTCATCCCCGCGTGCACCGCGCCCTGGCTCGGCCAAACGTGCGTCCCGACGTAGGGCGTGTCCTTAGGGATATCCCGGAATAGCGGCACGAGCAGCTCCGCGTTCTTCTGATCCGCGGCGTTGTAGGTGATCTTGCGGAACCCCTCGGAATTCATCGGCTCCCAGACGAGCTTATTGAAGAGCCCGATCTTCTGCGAGAGCTTGGAGCCGAGCGAGTAGAGATCGTTCTGGCTCCTGATCATCTTGGAGCCGGTCGCGTCGAACGAGGCGAGATCCAGCCACAGCGGCGTGCGCCCCATGTGCTTTGCACAGGAGGCGATCGCCATCGCGATGCGGTAATGCCCGAACCCCATGCGAATATTCCCGACTATGAGCGGGTTTTCGGGGAGCTTCAGCGGCTCGTCCGCGTGGACGAGGTTCTGTATCCCGAGCTCCGGTATCTGCGTTATCGGCGAGAGGCCGAGGTGATAGACCTTATCCGTGTCGTCGCCGAACTTCCTTATGAATTTTGCCTTGCTCTTTTCGGCCTTTTTGATCGTCTTCGCATCGATCGGGTTGCCGAATATGATGCTTGTCCTGTCCATGGCGCACCTTACTCCGCCGCGGGCTCGTCGTCCTTATGGGCGGCTTCGATGGCGCCCATGACCTTCTTCTCGTTGTAGAGGGCGAGTATGACTGCGCCGAGTACGCAGAAGGCGACGGCTACTATCGCGATGATCCTGAGCCCGAACTCGGAGGCGGTCAGGTCGTTGCTGGTGAGATCCTGCGTGGTGCCGAGTATCGCAAGCGAGGTGAACACGAGCATTGCGACGGACTGGCCCATCTTCATGGCGAAGGTGCGGGCGGCGAAGAACATTCCCTCGCGCTTCTCACCCGTGCGGAGAGCGTCCTCCTCGGCGACGTCGGCGACTATCGACTGCGGGATGATGCCGAGCAGCGCCATGGGGAAGGCGGAGATGACGACGATGAGCACGCCGGGGATGACTCCCGTGAACCCGGGGATCACGCCGATGAGAGCCGTCACGACGTACGCGAGCGCCAGCCCGAGGAACCCGCAGATGACGAGCTTCTTCTTGCCGAACTTCTTGACGAGCTTCGAAACGATGGGGTAGAAGCAGGCGGAGAGCACCGTCATAGCCCCGAGGAAGTACATCGAGAAGGAGGCGTCAAGCTTCATCGAGACCTTGACGAAGAACGGAAGCCCCGTCTGGAAGAGGGTCAGCGCGATGAAGTAGGCGATATCGGAAGCGGAGAATTTGAGGAATTCCTTGTTCTTGAATGTCTTGCCGAGGCTCTTGAATGCGTTGGACTCGGAGGGCTCCGCGTCGACGAAATCCTTCTCGTTGAGCTTGAAGGTGGGGATGAGCATGCATACGAGCGCGACCGCCGCAAGCACTATGAAGCAGATGCGGTAGCTCCAGGCGTAATCATGAACGAACCCGCGGAGCACGCCGGCGAATACGAAGGGCAGATACGCGATCATCGTGCCGAAGAAGAACGTGAGCGATATCGCGGTGGAGATGTACATGCGGTCCTCCTGGGTCTTGCCGAACTCGGAGATGAGCGCGTTATACGGCGTGCAGTACATCGTCATGAAGAGGTAGAAGAGTATCAGGGTAACGAGGACCCACACGATGTTGATCCAGCTGCTGGTAGTGCCCGCCTGGGGAGCGAAGAAAACGAGCACCGCGATCACGGCGAAGGGGATGGCGGCCCGCTTCATGAAGGGTATCCTTCTGCCCTTCGGGTTCCGGCTTCTGTCGGAAAGGGATGCGATCCACGGGTCGGTGACGGCGTCGAATATGCGGCATATGAACGCGATGAGGCCGAGTATGGTCAGTAGGCCGAAAATGATGAGGCCCGTCGGCAGGTAGAACTTCGCGCCGGCGTCGATATCCTGCTGAGTCGGCAGATAGAATGTCACGAGCCATGCGTTGATGATGCCGCCGAGTATCGACCAGCCGAGCTGACCGATGGCGAAGATGCGCATCTCTTTTTTGGTGAGTCGTCTTGTTTTCATTTGAATGAAACCCCCTTGATTCATTTAATAATAAATTCGATTTCGAAGCTCTCCGTCTGAGGCGAGCTTACCTTGAGCCGCGCGAAGCCGCGCCTGCCGTTGGTCTTGATATACGTACCGCACATGCCGCCCTCCGCGGCGGCGGTATCGGGGCCGACGAGCTCCGCCTCGCCGGTCAATTCGAATTTTACGGGAAGCTGAGCGTAATGCGCCGTTTCGCCGTTCTCGTCGAGCACGCGCACGCGCACTGCGGCCATGTCGTAGATATCACCCTCGCAAAGCTCCGTCTTTGAAACGCGGACGTCGAGCTTCAGCCTGCGCGAGGGGCGCCTCGTGACGGAGACGGCGACCCTGCCTTCCTTCTTCGCGTCGAACCTCCAGGTGGGGGTGAGCCCGCCCCAGTTGCCGACGTATCTCCCGTAGAGCTCAGTGCCGTCCTCATAACTCATCCCGTAACGGAGCATCGCCTCTCCCATTTTGAGCTTGTCCTTCAGGGGGAGCCCGTCCATGCCGTACCTCGCAGCGGCGTTGAGGCAATCGCGCAGGAGCTTCTCCTTATTGCCGGTGAACCCCTCGTGCGCGTTCAGCAGCCCGCCTATAATGTCGTCGACGGGTATCGGCGGGTGCGGCAGGCCGCTCTTTTCCGGCCTGAACGAGGTGACGAATTCATCGTTCTTGTAGAGGTCGACCTCGTCCGCGTTGGTGAACATATAGACCTCGCCCAATACGCTCGCGTTGTAATCGCCTATGTCCATCGTGGAGCCGATCTCGAGCACCGGCTTTTCGCCCTGGCTCGCGTAGACGGCGGCGGCAAGCTTCGGGTTGCGGAACTGATCCATGACGCCGTGATAGCACACCCTGTCGCCGGAGCCGAACTCGCGGTGCGTCGCGTAATCGAACATGCACCAGCCGAAGCAGCCCGCGTGCTCGCCCGTCTCGTAAGCGGCGTTCAAAACCCTCGCGTGGCGGAGGGCGTGCTCCTGGCGGCGGGCGGAATTATCGAAGGATTTGGTCGGAAACATATGCCCGCTGTGCTCCGAGATGAGCAGTGCTTTTTCCGTATCGGGCGTGACGTCCTTCTTTCTGCGGCAGCCGGGGTTTCCCCCTTGGTGTGAAAAATCGTTGTAGGCGTAAACGTCCTCCAGGAGGCTGCTCTTCAATATGCAGCGAACGCCGCTCGTCGCCCTCGAAGGGTCGAGCTCGTGCGCCAATTCGTTCGTCCGCCTGTAAAAACCGTCGTCGTCCGCGCTCTCGTTGATACGGACCCCCCACAGAACGATGGAGGGATGATTCCGGTATTGGAGTATCATCTCGCGCGTATTCTCTATGGAGCGGAGCTTCCAATCCTCGTCCCCTATGTGCTGCCAGCCGGGTATCTCCGTGAAAACGAGAAGCCCCAGCTCGTCGCAGGCGTCGATAAAGCTTTGACTCTGGGGGTAATGGCTCGTCCGCACGGCGCTGCAGCATAGCTCCTCCTTAAGTATCCTCGCGTCCTCAAACTGGAGCGAAGCGGGCGCGGCGTCCCCGATATAGGGGAAGCACTGGTGCCTGTCCAGCCCGCGCATGAAATATTTCTTCCCGTTCAGCCAAAGCCCGTCCGCGCGGAACTCCGCCGTGCGGAAGCCGAACCTGACGGTCTTTCTGTCCATGAGAGAGCCCCCCTCGCGGAAGACGGAGACCTCCAGCTCATAGAGCTGCGGGCTCTCCGGCGACCATGGGGAAACGCCGGGTATCGTTTCGGTGAATTCGGACGCGCCCGCCGTGAACTCCCTGACCGTATCGCCGCCTTTTATAACGCGGCAGACGGCGTAGGAGAAGGGCTCCGTCACGGTGAGCTTTACGTGCAGCTCTCCTTCGTGATCCCCGTACGCGAAAACGTCCTCAATAAACGCGGGCTCCTCCTCGATGAGCCACGCCTCGCGGTAAAGCCCACCGTAGCCGAGGTAATCCATCACGAGCCCGAAGGGAGGCACGTCGGGCCGCTCGTTCGTGTCGAGCAGAACGGCAACGAGGTTGTTCCCCTCGTGGACGAGGGAGGTGATCTCCGCCGTAAAGGCGGTGTACCCGCAGTGATGCGAGCCCGCCTCAACGCCGTTGACGAAGAGCCGCGCCGAATGCGCCGCCCCGTCAAAGCGGACGAAATACCGCTTGCCCGGGGTGGGAACTGTCACGCTCCTGCGGTAGCCGAAAAGCCCGGTGTAATCCTCCGGGCAGGCGTAATGCCGGGGCGTCTCCCCGGCGGAATGCGGCAGACGGACGATGGCGTAGCTCTCCGCTCCGCCTTTCACCTCTCCGCGGAAGAAACCCTCCGCGGGATCCTTTGTGAATTCCCATCCACTGCAGATGCTCGTTATCATATGCCGCCCTCTCAGGAAAGTTTTCTTTATTATATTATACCGCCCTCCGTTTGTCAATGATGAGGGCGGATCAATATATGGTGGATTTCCTCTTTTTGTTAACAAATTATTGTGTCGGAGCCATTGAAATGCGGGGGATATGATGGTACAATATAAACGGAGAATACCGGCGCTTTGCACTTCTCCTGAACTGTTGAACGACGGAGCAGAGAACGGAATGGAAAGAATGAAAAGAATGAAAAAACCGCTTGTAAAACTGACCTGCCTTATTGCCTGCCTGCTGATGCTCGCGGGCTCGCTTCCGGCTTTCGCCGCCCCGGAGGGGGATGGGACGAAGGCTTCGCCCGTTTACACTCCCAGCTCCTATTATAAGGGGAGCGTCTATTATAACAACCTCCGCGAGGTGCAGCTCACCGGCAACCAGAGGCTCGACCTCATCAATATAGCGCTTTCGCAGGTCGGCTACCATGAGGGGAACAGCATCAGCCAGCTCGACGGATCGAACTCCGGCGGCGACCGCAATTATACCGAGTACGGCTACTGGTTCGGCTACAACGTGGTCGATCAGGGCTCCGGTTTCTTCTACGAGTGGTGCGCGATGTTCATCGCATGGTCGGCGCGTCAGGCGCAGATCCCGAAGAGCGTGATCAACAATGCCTCCTACGCGCACGCGGGCTCGAATCCCTATTACTTCAACGTGACCTATCACCCCCGCGGAACCTATTCGCCCAAGCCCGGCGATCTCGTATTTTACGACTGGGTGGCGACGGACCGCCAATGGGATCACGTCGGCGTCGTGCTCTACACGCAGGGAGGGTATTTCTACGCCGTGGAGGGCAACGCTTCCGAGCAGGTCCTCATAAGAAAGGCCTCGCTCTCGAGCTTCGAGGTGCAGGGTTACGGCGTGCCCGCCTATACGAGCGGCTCGGCCTCCGCCGTCAACGTCTCCAATTACAGCGAGCCGACGAGGACCCTTCAATACGGCAATTCGGGCAATGACGTCAGGTGGCTGCAGGCGGCGCTGCTGCACCTCGGCTACCCCTGCCCCATAGACGGGAGCTTCGGCTGCAACACGATGCGCCAGCTCAAGAAGCTCCAATCCTACTGCGGGATCGCCGCCGACGGCGTATGCGGCCCCGGCACGAGGAACGCGATCAAGAACCTTCTCGGCTCCGGCGCCTCCGCGTCGGGCTCCGATCCGACTATCTATCCTGTCCCCACGCGTGAGCTTCGCCGCGGCATGAGCGGCGAGGACGTGAAGTGGGTGCAGACGGTGCTGAACAAGGTCGGCATCAGCGTCAGCGTCACGGGCTATTTCGGCTCCGCGACGGAAGCCTCCGTCATCACCTTCCAGAAAAGGAACGGCCTCGAGCAGGACGGCATAGTCGGCCCCCGGACGAGAGTCGCGATGAAGCTCGTCGTGAGCTCCTCCGGCTCGTCGGGCGGCTCCTCCGGCGGGAGCTCCGGCTCGGGCTATCCCGTCCCGACGAGGACCCTCCGAAAGGGCATGAGCGGAGAGGACGTCAAGTGGCTCCAAAGCAGGCTCTCCGGCCTCGGCTACAACGTCAGCACGACGGGCTACTTCGGCTCCGCCACCGAGAGCTGCGTCAAAAAATT
The DNA here is from genome assembly GCA_017509785.1 of Clostridia bacterium. Taxonomy (GTDB): domain Bacteria; phylum Bacillota; class Clostridia; order Christensenellales; family CAG-138; genus UBA3857. Next base: position 118,232 of record JAFWOT010000028.1, on the reverse strand, counting down.
CCAGAAGAAGTATTCCCTCTCGCAGGACGGCGTCGTCGGTCCGGCGACGAGGAGCAAGCTCCGGAGCGTATCCGGCTCGGGCTCCGGCGGAGGCATAGGCTACCCCGTCCCGACGAGGACCCTCAAAAAGGGCTGCACCGGCAGCGACGTCAAGTGGCTCCAGGCCGCGCTGACTAAGCTCGGCTACAGCCTCACGGTCGACGGCGATTTCGGCTCCGTTACGGAGAAGAAGGTCAAACAGTTCCAAAGCGCGGCGGGCCTCACGGCGGACGGTCTTGTCGGCCCCGCGACGAGGAAGGCGATCACGGATCGCCTGTAAAAACGGGCGCTGCCCGTGTTCGGCTCAACAGCCGGGAAAGAAAGCTATGAAAAACGAATTCGCATCCAAACTCAAAAAAGCGGCGGCGCTGCTCATCGCGCTGCTGCTTCTGGCCTGCATCCCCGCGGGGTGCAAAAAGAAGCAGGAGGATCTCCCCGTCGTAACGGAGGATCCCTTCGCTCTGCAGACCTTCGATCCTTCGGACCAATTGAAAACAGCGCTCCCCACGCAGGAGGCTTCCGCCCCGACGGAGGAGCCCACTGCCGCTCCGACGGCTGAGCCCACTGCCGCACCGACGGCCGCGCCCACGGCGGTTCCCACCGCCGCGCCGACTCCCGCTCCGACGGCCTGCCCCGTCAGCGAGGACGGGCAGTACAGCTCCAAGGACGAGGTAGCCCTCTACATCCATCTCTTCGGGCACCTGCCCTCCAACTTCATCACCAAGAAGGACGCTAACGCCCTCGGCTGGACGGGCGGCAGCCTCGAACCCTACGCGCCCGGCTGCTCCATTGGCGGCGACCGCTTCGGCAATTACGAAGGGATACTCCCCAACGCCTCGGGCAGGAAGTATTATGAGTGCGATATCGACACGCGCGGCGCGAGGAGCCGCGGCGCAAAGAGGATCGTGTTTTCAAACGACGGGCTCATCTATTATACCGGAGATCATTACGAGCATTTCACGCTGCTCTACGGAGGTGACTGATATGAGGATTCTTACGGTTGACGCAAGGGATTTCATAACCAAGCACGAGACGCACGCCGCTCTGCGCGCCGTCCTCGGCGAGGAGAACTACTGGGGCAGCAATCTCGACGCCCTGCACGACTGCCTCACGATGGTGTTCGAGCCGACGACTCTCACGATCAAAAACTGGTCCTCCGCCGCGAGACGCCTCGGCGATTACGCGAACCGCCTCTGGCACCTTTTCGACGACGCCTCGGAGGAAAACCCGAACCTGAACATAGTCATAGAGTGAGCGCAAAATCAACACCCCCTGCCCGAAAAGCAGGGGGTGTTCATCGTGATCGGCCCGGCGAAGCCCAAATGACGGACGACGCCGTTCCTCCTCCAAGTGAAGCCGAACGACTTCCGGAACCTTTGTCAGATCTCCCCGACAAGCACGCCGAGGGGTATGCTCTTTACGGTCGGCTTTCCGATATCCTCAAGGAACACGAACCGGATGTTCTCCCCGTCGGATTTCTTATCCCTTGCGGCGAAGGCGCGAGCGGAGGGGAGGAGAGGCTCCCAGCCGGTATCGAGACCGGCGCGGGCGCAGGCTTCGAGTATCCTTTCATATACGCCCGGAGCGGTCACGCCAAGCCTTTCGCCGAGCCGGACCCCCGCAAGCATCCCGTATGCCACGGCCTGCCCGTGCGGGAGGGTGAACCCGGAGGCCGCCTCGAAAGCGTGCCCGAAGGTGTGCCCGAAATTGAGCGTGCGGCGCACGCCGGAATCGAATTCGTCCTGCTCGACGAGATCCCTCTTTATTTTTACGCATCGCGCTGTCACGTCCGCGCCGGGGAGGTCTGACGAGACCCTGTCAAGAAGCGCGGGATCCGCTATCGCGCCGTATTTTATTATCTCGCCCATGCCGGAAACACGCTCCCTTTCGGGCAGCGTCCGGAGCGCTTCCGTGTCGCAGAGGACGGCCTTCGGATGGGCGAACACGCCGACGTGGTTCTTTCCTTCCCTGAAATCGACGCCCGTCTTTCCGCCGTAGGCGCTGTCGGTCTGGGCGATGAGAGTCGTCGGCACGGACACGAACGCGAGCCCGCGAAGATATGTCGCCGCCGCAAAGCCCGCCGTGTCGAGCGTCACTCCGCCGCCGAGTCCGATCACGGCGTCCGCCCGCGTGAGGCCGGCCTCATAAAAGGCCGAGTAGATCCCGCTCACTGTTTCGAGCGTCTTATTCGATTCCCCGTGCGGGATCCTGACGTTAAGCGGCTCGAAGCCCGCCGCGCGTATCGCTTCCGCGCAGGCGCTCACGAGCCCTTCCGGAAGACCGTCGTCGCTGACGAGCGCCGCCTTTGCAGGGGCAAGGGAGCAAAGCTCCTCCCCGAGGAGCCCGGAGGCTCCCGCTCCTATATATGCCGTATACCCTCCGCCGAGGGAGAATCTTATCCTTTCCATAGCCTGGCCTTTCATGCGCCGCTCTGCGCGGCCGGATGGATCCCGTGAATAATTCCTGCGGGATCTGTCAATAATATAACTCAAACGTCGAATATTTGCAATCGACAAAATAAGAAAACCTTCGCGGCAGGAGTTTTTGTTCTCGGAGGGGAATACTTCCCGGCATCAAAACACAGGAGGAGAACATGCAGATAGTTTGTTCGCGGGAGGGCGCGACGCTCCGCGTAGCCCTCACGGGGGAGATCGATCAGCATTTCGCGGCAGAAGCCCGCGCGAAGCTCGACCCGCTTCTCGGCGACGGGCGGATACGCCGCCTCATATTCGATCTTTCCGGCGTCGCCTTCATGGACAGCTCCGGCGTCGGGATGATACTCGGCAGGTACAGGAAGCTCACGAGCTTCGGCGGGAGCATGGATATCACGGGTGCGAAGGCGGGCGTCGACAGGGTGCTCCGGATGTCCGGAGTGTACGGCCTCTGCACGAAAGGGGGAGGAATATGAACAACGAGTTGACAGTCGGCTTTCCGAGCCTCAGCCGCAACGAGTCGCTTGCGCGCGGCGTCGCCGCCCAGTTCGTGAGCCTCATGGATCCGACCGTCGAGGAGCTCTCCGACGTGAGGACGGCGGTCTCCGAGGCGGTGACGAACGCGATCGTCCACGGCTACGGCGGAGCGGGCGGCACGGTCACAATGAAGCTCGTTTCCGAAGGCGATCTCTTCACCGTCACCGTCAGCGACGAGGGGCGGGGCATCGGCGATATCGAACGGGCCATGAAGCCGTTCTACACCACCGACCCGCAGTCGGAGCGCTCCGGCCTCGGCTTCTCCGTGATGGAGGCGTTTATGGATTCGGTCTCCGTTGTCTCCGCCCCCGGGGAGGGGACGAGCGTCACGATGAAGAAGCTCCTCCGGCGGGAATGACCGCCCGCCCCGATGAGGAAGCCCTCGCCGAGGAGCTCCTCCCGCTCGTAAAAAGGATCGCCGCAGGCTTCTCGAACCGCGGCGCGGAGTATGAGGACCTCATTCAGGTCGGCTGCATAGGCCTCGTCAAAGCCATCCGCCGGTGGGATCCGGCGCGCGGGGCGAGCCTTTCGACCTACGCCTTCTCCGCCGCCGCGGGGGAGATAAGGCACTTCCTTCGGGCCTCCGGCCCCGTCAAGGCGGGCAGAAGGGCAAGGGAGACGGCCTCCGCCGCGGCCGCCATTGCCGATGAGGCCCGAAAGCGCGGCGAACCCCCGCCGAGGCTGTCGGAGATCTCCCGCGCCCTCGGTCGGGATGAGGGCGAGATCGCCGCCGCTCTCGCGGCTTTCAGCCCGGCGGTACCGCTCGACGCGGACCGCCTCCGCACGCTTTGCGGCGATGAAGCGGGCGGACGCCGTGATGAGGAGGCCGCCGAGGCCCGCGTAATGGCGGAGGAGCTCATGGCGCTCCTCCCCGAAAGGGAGCGGGAGCTCATGCGCCTGCGCTTTATCGAGGAGCGCACCCAGGCCGAGACGGGCGCCGCCCTCGGCATTTCACAGGGGCGGGTCTCCCGCCTCGAAAGATCCATAATAATGAAGCTTCGCGAGTATGGCTGAGGCGCTCCGGCGCCGGGTACGCGCGGGGCTTTTTCGTCCGCAAAAATATATTCCGAATTCTCCCGTCGAACTGTTGACATAATAGCCGAGGAGTGCTATTATACTGTTAGCACTCAAGGGGAACGAGTGCTAACAACACCAAGGAGAAAGGAGTGACGGACGTGAGCGATAATACGAGCCTGCTGGATATCCGCAAGATGCGCATATTGCAGGCGATAGTCGACGACTATATCATGACCGCCTCCCCGGTAGGGAGCCGCACGGTATCGAAGCGGAGCGACATGGGGCTTTCTCCCGCGACGATAAGGAACGAGATGAGCGATCTGACGGAGCTCGGCTTCCTCGAGCAGCCTCACACCTCGGCGGGGCGCATCCCCTCCGAAAAGGCTTACAGGCTCTACGTCAATCACCTCATGGATTCCGCAAAGCTCACCGACGACGAGGCCGATTACATCAAAAAGCACCTCGATACGAGGGTTCATGAGGTGGGCGAGGTCATAAGGCAGACCGCAAGGGTGCTTTCCGATATGACCAATTACACCTCCATGGTGCTCGTGCCGCAGCTCTCCTCGATGAAGGTCAAGCGCGTTTCGCTGATACCCGTCTCCGAAGGGAGCGCGATGGCGGTCGTCGTCACGAATACGGGCGTCACGAAGAACGCGATGATAAAGATCCCCAAGAGCCTTTCGCCCGACGATATCGAAAAGATCTCGAAGCTCATCACGGCGAAGCTCGACGGGCACCGCCTCAACGAGGCGGTCGAATCCGTACTCCCCTCCATAAGGGCGGAGGTCGGCGAGCAGGCGGACGCCGTCTGCGAGATGATAGAGGATATCGAGCGCAGCATGTCCGAGACGGACGTCGAGGTCGTCGGCGCTTCCAACATACTTGATTACCCGGAGTATTCCGATACCGCCAAGGCGAGGCAGTTCCTGGCGGAGGTCGAAACGGGCAGCTATCTCCAGAAGGTGCTGACGGATTCCTCCGACGTGGAGATGAGCGTCAGGATCGGCACGGAGAACGATAACCCCGATATGAAGGATTGCTCCGTAGTCACCGTCACCTATAAGGCGGGAGGAAAGAATATCGGCTCGATGGGCGTTGTCGGCCCCACGAGGATGGATTACGGCAAGGTAATGGCGATACTCAAATACATGAGCAGCAGCCTGAGCGACATATTGAGCAAGCTGCTGAAATAGCCTAAGGAGCGCGAGCGCAAATGTCAAAAAAATATAGAAGGAATAAGAAACAGATGGCAAAGCAGATGAATGAGAACCCCGCACCCGAGACCGAGCTCAACGAGACGGCGGAGCCTGTGAACGAGGCAGGTCTTGCGAACGAGGCAGCACCCGCGGCGGAACCCGCGGAGACCACCGAAGATGCTCCCGCCGGGGAGGAAGCCGGCGGCATGACCCTGACGGCGGAGGAAGCAAAAGCCCTCAAGGCGAAGCTCGATAAGCTGCAGGATGAGCGCGACGACGCGATCCGCCAGGCGCAGAGGCTGCAGGCGGAATTTGAAAACTACCGCAAGCGCAACGCCCAGATAGCGGCGGACAGCCGCGACGACGGCGTGAGGGAGACGGTCAAGAACCTGCTCCCGGTGCTCGATAATTTCGACCGCGCCCTTGAGAACGCGCCCGACGATCCCTTCGCGGCGGGGATCCGCAACATTGCGAAGCAGTTCGTTTCCGCCCTCGAAAAATGCGGGGCGGAGGAGCTCGAGGCGAAGGGCCAGTTCGACCCGAAACTGCACGACGCCGTTATGAAGGACAATATCGAGGGCGTCCCCTCGAACGAGATAACGGCCGTCCTTCAGAAGGGCTGGCGCGTCAAGGGGAAGATAGTCCGTTACGCCATGGTAAAAGTCAACGAGTAAAGGCAATATCCCGAAAGGGTCAAAATAGATAAAGAACATAATCAAATGGAGGATAAATAATATGAGTAAGATAATCGGTATCGATCTTGGAACCACCAATTCCTGTGTAGCAGTGCTTGAGGGCGGTCAGCCCAAAGTCATCCCCAACGCCGAGGGCGCAAACACCACCCCGTCCGTCGTCGCCTTCAAAAACGGCGAGCGCATGGTCGGTCAGGTCGCAAAGCGTCAGGCCATCACCAACCCCGACAACACCGTTTCGTCCATCAAGCGTGAGATGGGCTCCGACTATAAGCGCACCATCGAGGGTAAGTCCTATACTCCTCAGGAGATCTCCGCTATGATCCTGCAGAAGCTCAAGCAGGACGCGGAGGCTTATCTCGGCGAGAAGGTCACCGAGGCGGTCATCACCGTTCCCGCGTACTTCTCCGATTCCCAGCGTCAGGCGACGAAGGACGCCGGCCGCATCGCGGGTCTCGACGTAAAGCGCATAATCAACGAGCCGACGGCGGCTTCCCTCGCCTACGGCGTGGATAAGGAGCACCGCCAGAAGATCCTCGTTTACGATCTCGGCGGCGGCACGTTCGACGTATCCCTCCTCGACATCGGCGACGGCGTCTTCGAGGTCCTTGCCACCAACGGCAACAACCGTCTGGGCGGCGACGATTTCGATAAGCGCCTCATGGATTACATCGCCGAGGACTTCAAGCGCAACAACGGCATCGATCTCCGCAACGACCGCATCGCGAAGCAGCGCCTCATGGACGCCGCCGAGAAGGCGAAGATCGAGCTCTCCGCCACCCTCACCACCAACGTCAACCTGCCCTTCATCACGGCTGACGCCACCGGCCCCAAGCATATCGACATGAACATCACCAGGGCGAAGTTCGAGGAGCTCATCGCCGACCTCATCGACAAGACCCGCGTCTGCATGGAGCAGGCTCTGCGCGACGCCAACCTCAAGACCGGCCAGATCGACAAGGTCATCCTCGTCGGCGGCTCCAGCCGTATCCCCTGCGTGCAGGAGCTCGTCAAGAAGGTCACCGGCAAGGAGCCCTTCAAGGGCATCAACCCCGATGAGTGCGTAGCCGTAGGCGCCGCCATCCAGGGCGGTATCCTCGGCGGCGAAGTGAAGGATATCCTCCTTCTCGACGTAACGCCCCTGTCCCTCGGCATCGAGACCCTCGGCGGCGTATTCACCCGCCTCATCGACCGCAACACCACCATCCCCGTGCAGAAGAAGCAGATCTTCTCCACCGCCGCCGACGGGCAGACCTCCGTTGAGATCCACGTCCTCCAAGGCGAGCGCGAGATGGCTCAATACAATAAGACCCTCGGCCGCTTCCAGCTCACCGGTATCGCGCCCGCTCCCCGCGGAGTACCTCAGATCGAGGTCACCTTCGATATCGACGGCAACGGCATAGTCAACGTCTCCGCGAAGGATCTCGGCACCGGCAACGAGCAGAAGGTCACCATCACCGCCTCCACCAACCTCTCCGAGGAAGATATCCAGAAGGCCGTCCGCGAGGCGGAGCAGTTCGCCGCGGAGGATAAGAAGCACAAGGAGGAGGTCGAGGTCAAGAACCACGCCGATTCCATGATCGCCGCGACCGAGAAGTCCATGAAGGAGATGGGCGAAAAGATCAACGACGCCGACAAGTCGAAGATCAACGCCGAGATCGAGAACGTGAAGAACGCGGTCTCCGGCGGCGACGTCGATACCATCAGGAACGCCACCGAGAAGCTGACCGAGGTCTCCTACGACGTGTTCGGCAGGGTCTATCAGCAGGAGGCTCAGGCTCAGCAGGCCGCCGGCGCACAGCCCGGCGCGAACTACGGCTACGAGCAGCCCCAGCAGCAGCCCGACGACGGCGTTGTCGACGCTGATTACGAAGTCGTGGACGACGATAAGAAGAACTGATCATAAACAGGCTTGCCCTTTGGCGGAGGGGTATCCCCTCCGCCAAAGGGCGTTTGGAGAAATGAATATCGAATAATGGGTATTGCCCGGGAGAAGTATTCATTCTTCGGTATTCATCACGCGGCGGGCGCTCGCGCCCTGCCGCCAACGGGAGGTTATTATGGCAGAGAACAAGAGAGATTATTACGAGGTCCTCGGCGTATCGAAGACGGCGAGCGACGATGAGATAAAATCCGCATTCCGCAGGATGGCGAAGCAGTATCATCCCGATCTTCATCCCAACGATAAGGAGGCGGAAGCCAAATTCAAGGAGGTCAACGAGGCGTACGAGGTCCTCTCCAACGCGGACAAGCGCGCCAAGTACGATCAGTTCGGTCACGCGGCGTTCGATCCCACCGCGGGCGGAGGCGGCGGCTCCTACGGCTGGTCGGGCTTCGGCGGCTTCGGCGGGTCGAGCGGGTTCGGCGGCTTCGGCGACATATTCAGCGATTTCTTCGGAGGCGGAGGCTCCTCAAGGGCCAACCCCAACGCGCCGATGCGCGGAGAGAATCTGAGGCAGAATCTCACCATTTCGTTCGAGGAAGCCGCTTTCGGCTGTGAAAAGGAAGTCCAGTACAGGCGCGAGGAGAACTGCTCCGAGTGCGGAGGCTCCGGCGCGGCGCCCGGCACCCAGCCCCAGACCTGCCCCACCTGCGGCGGCAGGGGGACTGTCACGAGGGTGCAGAATACCATATTGGGCTCCATGCAGACCACCGCGCCCTGTTCCGCCTGCGGCGGCACGGGCAGGATAGTCAAGGATCCCTGCAAATCCTGCGGCGGAAGCGGCAGGACGCGCAATTACGTGAAGCGCAAGATAAAGATCCCCGCCGGCATAGACGACGGGCAGACCATCCGCGTTTCCGGCGCGGGCGACGACGGCGTGAACGGCGGCCCCAAGGGCGACCTGCATATCTCCATCCGCGTAAAGCCCCATAAGCGCTTCATAAGGGACGGCGCGGACATCCATCAGAACATCGAGATCCCCGTCACGACCGCTATGCTCGGCGGCTCCGTCAACGTCCCCACCCTCGATAAGGACGTGAAGCTCACCGTTCCCGAGGGCACTCCCGCGCAGAAGACCTTCCGCATGAAGGGCTTCGGCATACAGAAGCTCAATTCACAGGAGAAGGGCGATATGTACGTCAACGTCACCGTCGGCATTCCCAAGAAGCTCACAGAGAAGGAGCGCGAGCTCGTCGTGAAGCTTGCCGAGGAGATGGGCGACGGCGGCGCCCAGAAGACAAAGCCCAAAAAGAGGGGGCTGTTCAAATGATCAAAACGGGCGTTCCCAAAAAGGAAACGCCCTTTTTTGTAACCTAAACCGTTTGTTTTGCGCTTATAGGGGTGAAGGCCTTCAAACGAAAGGAGCAGATCATGACCGACAGCGAGATAGTGATGCGCTTTATCGCGCGCGACGAGGCGGCGGTGGCTTCTGCAAGGGAGAAATACGGCGAAAGGCTCATGGCGCTGGCCAAAAACATCACGGGCGATAACGGGATCGCCGAGGAATGCGTTTCCGACGCGCTCTTCACGGCGTGGAACAGCATACCGCCCAACGAACCGCACGAGTATCTTTTGCCCTACCTTTGCCGCATAGTGCGCAACACCGCCGTATCGCGCATGAGAGCCGAGCGGGCAAATAAGCGCAGCGCGGCGATCGTGGAGCTCACGCACGAGCTCGAGGAATGCTTACCCTCGCCCGCGAGCGTCGAGGACGAGGCGGCGGGGAACGAGCTGAAAGCCTTCATCGCGCGCTTCGTTGAAGGGCTTTCCGAGGAGAAGCGGAGCGTTTTCGTATTGAGATATTGGTATTTCGAAAGCGTCGAAGCCATCGCGAAAAAGCGGGGGATTTCCCTCTCCAAGGTCAAAACGCTGCTCCACAGAACGCGGAAGGAGCTCAAGAAGCTCCTCGAAAAAAACGGTTACGAGGTATGAATATGGAAGATTTTGATATTTTAAGCGCGCTCGACATGGTGAACGACGAAACGCTTGCTTTGGCCGATATCCCCCAAAAGAAAAAGCCCGCCGTTACAAGGTGGGTGCTGCCCGCCGCGGCGGCGCTGCTTCTGGTCGCGGGCGGCGCGGCGTTCGGCGTCATGATGGGCGGCAGGGGTAAGGCGCCCGCCCCCGTCAAGGAGGTGTATGTCCCAAGGGCTGAATACGAGGAGCCGGAGGGGGATTTTGATCCGAGCACGGTCGGCTGCTTCAACTACAACGGAAGGATCTATCTCCACACGGTCATGCTCCCGCCGGACTGCGGTTTAAAGGGCGATAAGCTCGGGAGCATTAGTATGGACAGAAAGAATTTCTACCGGCTACAGGATTGGGAGCCCGGGCGCGGCAACATCGACGAGGTCATTTACGAGGTCAAGGGCTTCGATCCCTCGTTCGTGGTCTGCTCGGTCAATCCCGGCTACGGGCTGAATATCTACATGAACGACAACGATATCACGCTCACCTCGGGCGCGGATCTGTTCGAAACGCGGTACCACCTGCGCGAAAGGCTCACGTCGCTCACATACGGCTATGACAGCGAGTATGACCCCGTTGAGGACAAAAGGTATTTTAGGCTCGACCGCGCGTTCCCGGAGGAGACCGCCGCTCTGCTCGACGCGCTCGACGCTTCGGAGCCCCTGCTTTGGGGCGATCCCGTTTCCGATACCGAAACGCTCACGTTCGATTACTTCAATAGGAGCGTAACGAAGGAATACCTTCTCAGGGCCGATATCGGCGGCATGCTCGCCCGCATCGGTCTGCGCGAGGATGGGCTCGTGCGCGTCTACGGGTTCAACGAGGTCGTGTTCCGCGCGGATAGGGACGCGGTCTCAGCCGTGATAGAGCTCATGAAGAATAAACAGGGCGAGGAGGTCGATCCCCCGCGCTCGTTCTACAAGAACTATGAGGATCTTAAAAACGATCCCGAGCTCGGCAGCGCCGTGCCGGGGCGGATGCCCGAAGGATTCAGGGAGAACGGCGCTTCGATAAGCTACAACGCCAATTATTCTACGGGCGAGGTGCTCTCCACGCGCGAGATGTACATAAGCTTCTCCCGCCAAAGCGCGGGTGGGAACGCCTATATTTCGATGGAATTCGGCCGCGCATCCTCGGTGGTGAACGAGTACGGCTCCGCGGCGAAATGGTTCGTGCCGGCCTCGGAGTTTACCGAGGAAAACATACGCGCCTATTCCGAAAACGGCTATACCGATTATAACGCCTACCTTCTCGCGGGCAGCGCTTATATCGAGCTCACTTGGAACGGCAGCGTGACGACGGAGGAAATACTCGATATGATCGCATCGATAGGATGACAAAAGGGACGGTTCTTTTTGTCATCAAACTTCTTAAAAAACTGACCACGGGGACTATCCCCGTGGTCAGTTGCCATATTAGGCTTTATTCATCTTCTTCTAAACTAAACCGTCAGTTGAATTTTCCCTTCCATCACGACGGCCGCCGGACCTCCGACGCGCACCCGGCCGTTTTCGATATACGCCGTGATGACCGAGGGGCGGCCCATCGCCTCGCCCTGCATGAAGGCGGCGGGTCCGTCCCCGGGGACGAGCCCGTTTTCGGCAAGATAGTGGCAGAGCGCACCCGACGAGGTGCCCGTCGCGCACTCCTCCGGGATGCCGCAGAGCGGCGCGAAATTGCGGCAGTGCGCGGCAAAGCCGTCCTCCGTCAGGCAGAACATATGCACGCCCGTGACGTTATGCCGCTTTGAAAGCTCCGAGACGGCCGCCTCATCCTGCTTGGCGGCGTTCAGCTCCGCTTCGTCCTTGACCGGCAGAAGGATATCGTCAAGCCCGACTCCGACCGCGGCGGGGGAGAGCCCGGCCTCCTTTTCGCGCTCCGGAAGGCCGAACGCGCGGTATAATTCCCGCGCTTCCTCTCCCGAAAAGACTTTTATCGTGCGCGCCTCCGCCATGTCGAGCCGGATGGAATCCCGCCCGACCGTTACGCGGATATCGCCGGACTTGGTATGCACGAGCATATCCCCGAGCCCGCAGAGCTTCTTCTCCCGCAGGAACGAGAACGACGCCACCGTCGCGTGGCCGCAGAGAGCCGCCTCGCACACGGGAGTGAAATACCGCACGGCGTACTCCGTCTCGGTGAGCTTCCTGATAAACGCGGTCTCCGAAAACCTCAGCTCCGCGGCGGCTTTGACGCAGATATCCTCCCCGGGGAAGGGATCCCCGCCCAGATACACCACCCCGGCGGGGTTGCCGGAATAGGGTTCGTTTGTAAACGCGTCGACTATGGCGGAAGTGTAATTCATTTTATTGCCTCCTGAATAACTAACCAATGGGGACGGTTCTCAGTGGTTAGTATGCTGCTTCCCGCTGATCCAAGGGGAATTTACTAACCATTGAGAACCGTCCCCGTTGGTTAGGGGCCCGCACAAACCTGTGCGGGCCCTTGCTTAACTCATATTACGTCCGCTTCCGAATCATATCTCGGAGAGCTTCTTGTAGTAATCGTACTTGGCCTTAGCCTCCTGCTCACTCCTGGCGAACAGTTCAGCCGCAAGCTCGGGGAACTGCTGCTTCAGAGCGGTATAGCGGCCCTCGCCCATGAGGAAGTCCTGATAGGAGCCGGTAGCGGGCTTGCTGTCGAGGATGAAGGGGTTCTTGCCCTCATCGGCGAGATCGGGGTTATACCTGTACAGGGGCCAGTAACCGGCCTCAACGGCCTTCTTGGCCTCGGCCTGAGCCTTGCCCATGCCGGCCTTGATGGTGTGGTTGATGCAGGGTGCGTAAGCGATGATGAGGGAGGGACCATGGTAAGCCTCGGCCTCGGCGATCGCCTTGACGAGCTGAGCGGGGTTGGCGCCCATGCAGACCTTGGCGACGTAAACGTAGCCGTAGCTCATAGCCATGAGGCCCAGATCCTTCTTCTTGGTGCGCTTGCCGGCAGCGGCGAACTTCGCAACGGAGCCGGTAGGAGTCGCCTTGGAGGACTGTCCGCCGGTGTTGGAGTAGACCTCGGTGTCGATGACGAGCACGTTGACGTCCTCATCCTGGGCGAGCACGTGATCGAGTCCGCCGTAACCGATGTCGTAAGCCCAACCGTCGCCGCCGAAGATCCACTGGCTCTTCTTGACCATGAGATCGCGCATCTCATAGATCTCGGCGCAGGTCTCGTCGCAGTCGCAGCCGCAGCCCTTGCAGCCCTCAACGAGCTTCAGGAGAGCCTCGGAAGCCTTGCGGGAACCCTCGGCGTCGTTCATGTTCTCGAGCCAGGCCTCACAGACGGCCTTGCCTTCGCCCTCGAGCTTCTCGGCAAGCTCACGGACGAGGTCGGCGAGCTTGTTCCTGCGGTGGGAGGTGGCGAGGTTCATACCGAAGCCGAACTCGGCGTTGTCCTCAAAGAGGGAGTTTGCCCATGCGGGGCCGTGGCCCTTGGCGTTCACGGTGTAGGGAACGGTGGGCGCGGAGCCGCCGTAGATGGAGGAGCAGCCCGTGGCGTTGGCGATGATCATCCTGTCGCCGAAGAGCTGGGTGATGAGCTTGATGTAGGGAGTCTCGCCGCAGCCCGCGCAGGCGCCGGAGAACTCGAACAGGGGCTGCAGGAACTGGCTGCCCTTGACGGTGTTCTTCTTGATGTTGGCGGGGAGCTCTACCTCGGGCAGAGCAAGAGCGGCTTCCCAATTCCTGTGCTCTTCTTCAACGCACTCGGCGAGGGCGGTCATCTTGAGGGCCTTCGTCTTGGCGGGGCAGACGTCTACGCAGTTGCCGCAGCCGGTGCAGTCATAGGGGCTGATCTGGATGCGGAACTTCTTGCCGGGCATGCCGGTGGCGGCCTTCATCTCGAAGGGGACCTCGGTGCCGTCCTCAGCGAGGAACGGACGGATACAGGCGTGCGGGCAGACGAGGGAGCACTGGTTGCACTGGATGCAGTTCTCGGGGATCCAGGTGGGGACCTCAACGGCGATGCCGCGCTTCTCGAACTTGGTCGTGCCGGTGGGAACGAATCCGTCGGGAGCGAGCTTGGATACGGGGAGCTCGTCGCCCTTCTGATCGAGGCAGGGCTTGATGAAGTCGAGGTAGTAGGGATCGTCGGTCACGTGCATGGGCTCTGCGCCCTCGGTGGCGGTGGCCCAAGCTTCGGGAACGGGGATCTCGGTGATGCCGGTGATGCCGATGTCGATGGCGTTGTAGTTCTTCTGAACGACGTCCTCGCCCTTCTTCATGTAGCTCTTCTTGGCGGCGGCCTTCATGTAACCGATGGCCTCGTCAACGGGGATGACCTCGGCGAGCTTGAAGAAAGCGGACTGCATGATGGTGTTGATGCGGTTGCCCATGCCGACCTTCCTTGCAAGGTCGATGGCGTCGATATTGTAGAAGCGGATATGCTTCTTGGCGAGAGCCTGCTTCATGGAAGCGGGGAGCTCACGCTCCATGTCCTCGACCGTCCACGCGGAGTTGAGAAGGAACACGCCGCCCTCCTTCAGAGGAGCGAGCATGTCGTACTTCGTCACGTAGCTGGGGTTGTGGCAGGCGACGAACTCGGCGGTGTCGATGAGGTAGGGGCTCTGGATGGGGGTCTTGCCGAAGCGCAGATGGCTGATGGTCAGACCGCCGGACTTCTTGGAGTCATAGGCGAAGTAGCCCTGAGCGTACATGTCGGTGTGGTCGCCGATGATCTTGATGGAGTTCTTGTTCGCGCCGACCGTACCGTCGGAGCCGAGGCCGTAGAACAGGCAGCGGATGGTGCCTTCGGGTGCGGCGTCGATCTTCTCGTTTACGGGGAGGCTGGTGAAGGATACGTCGTCCACGATACCCACGGTGAAGTGGTTCTTGGGCTTCTCCTCGCAGAGGTTGTCATAAACGGCCTTGACCATGGAGGGGGTGAACTCCTTGGAGCCGAGACCGTACCTGCCGCCGACGACCTCGATACCGGTGCGGCCCATCTCGTTAAGGGCGGTGATGACGTCCTCGTAGAGGGGCTCGCCGAGGGAGCCGGGCTCCTTCGTCCTGTCGAGGACGGCGACGCGCTTGGCGCTCGCGGGGATGGCGGCGACGAACCTGTCGGCAGCAAACGGCCTGTAAAGGCGGACCTTGATGAGGCCGACTTTCTCGCCGCGCTTGTTCATATAGTTGACGGCTTCCTCAGCCGCGTCTGCGCCGCTGCCCATGATGACGAGCACGCGCTCCGCGTCGGGGGCGCCGACGTAATCGAACAGGTGGTAGTGACGGCCGGTCAGCTCGCCGACCTTCTCCATGTAATACTCAACGATGCCGGGGATCTCCTTATACATGTTGTTGGCAGCCTCACGGCCCTGGAAGTAGATATCCGGGTTCTGGGCGGTGCCGGCAAGGTGAGGATGCTCGGGGTTGAGGGCGCGCTCGCGGAAGCGCTTGACGGCCTCGAAATCGCAGAGAGGACGCATATCCTCATAGTCGATCTGCTCGATCTTCTGTACCTCGTGAGAGGTGCGGAATCCGTCGAAGAAGTGGATGAAGGGGATGGAGGAGCGGATCGTTGCGAGATGGGTCACGAGAGCCAGATCCATGACCTCCTGTACGGAAGCGGAAGCCAGCATCGCGAAGCCCGTCTGACGACATGCCATAACGTCGCTGTGGTCGCCGAAAATGGAGAGCGAATGCGCGGCGAGGGCACGGGCGGATACGTGGAACACGCCGGGGAGCTGCTCGCCCGAGATCTTGTACATGTTCGGGATCATGAGCAGCAGACCCTGGGAGGCCGTGAAGGTGGTGGTGAGAGCGCCCGCCGCAAGGGAGCCGTGAACAGCGCCCGCTGCGCCGCCCTCGGACTGCATCTCGGCGATGCGGACCTTCTGGCCGAAGAGGTTGGTGCGTCCGTTTGCCGCCCACTCATCCGCGACCTCAGCCATGGGGCTGGAGGGGGTGATGGGGTAGATCGCGGCTACATCGGAAAATGCATACGCGACGTGCGCGGCAGCGGTATTACCGTCAATGGTAACAGTCTTTGCCATAGAAGAATATCCTCCTGTAAATAATAAGAGTTTTACCATATGGCCCATAGTGAGCCATTATGGCTGTTTACCAAACACAATTATAACTTTTCGCACAAGGAAAAACAAGCCGGTTTCTCCCTATATCAAAGTATATTTTAAGGGAGCGCCCGTTGGGACGCTCCCGTGTTTATCGCAGAGCTCATTGCTTTTTCATGAGTTCCATACCGGCGTTCCAGGCCTTGCCCGCCTTCTCTCCGGTAAGATAATAATCATTCCTGAACTGATCGAACATGAGAGCGTTCAGCTTCACGGGATCGACCTTGCCCTTCTCGTCGAGAACGGCCTCCTCCGCCTTTACGTTTACGATCCTGCCGACTATGCCGTCGACAAAGTCCGTGTGCAGGAACTCGAGCAGCTCGCACTCCATGACAACGGGGAACTCCTCGATTATGGGGGCGTGGACCTTATCGCTCCTGACCGCGTGATAGCCGGTGCGCTCGAACTTGTCGTCGATCTTATTGCCGGAGGCGATCCCGAAGAAATCGGCCGCATCCATGTGATCCTTATCGGCAAGCGCAACGGTGAAAGCGCCGCTTGCTTTTATGTTGAGCCACGTCCTCTTGCCCTCTCCGATGAAGAGGATGATCTTGTCCATGTCGCAGATCTGCCCCCAAGCGACGTTCATTACGTTGATTTTTTCATTCTCATCATAGGCAGCCACCATGAGAACGGGCATGGGATAGACCGCCTGCACCAAACCCAGATCCTTTTTCATAACGATACCTTCCTTTCCGGTTTGTTTGTGTTTTCACATATAATTATCATACCACAAAAAACGACTGCGCGCAATTCGGCTTTTTCGCTTGCAAGTTTGCTCGAAATACAATATAATACTGCCATCAAACCATAAGGAGAAGCGAAATGGAAGTCAACAGGTTTTTTCCGGAGATACACGGCAATTTCGGCTTCGGCTGCATGCGCCTTCCCATGATCGAAAAGGAGGTCGACAAGGAGCAGTTCTGCCGCATGGCGGACAGGTTCATCGAGGCGGGCTTCAATTATTTCGATACCGCCCACGGCTATATCGGCGGCAAAAGCGAGCTTGCGATAAAGGAATGCGTTTCGGCGCGTCACGACAGGAAGGAGTTCCTCCTCACGGATAAGCTGACCGAGAGCTATTTTGAGAAGGAGGAGGATATCCGCCCCTTCTTTAAAAGCCAGCTCGAAGCCTGCGGCGTCGAATACTTCGACTTCTATCTGATGCACGCGCAGAACGCCCGCAATTTTGAAAAGTTCAAGGCCTGCCGCGCGTATGAGACCGCCTTCGAATTGAAGCGCGAGGGGAAGATCCGCCACGTCGGGCTCTCCTTCCACGATTCGGCGGAGGTGCTCGACAGGATCCTCTCCGAATATCCCGAGGTGGAGATAGTCCAGATCCAGTTCAATTACCTCGATTATACCGACCCCTCCGTCGACAGCCGCGGCGTGTACGAGGTCTGCGAGAAGCATGATAAGCCCGTCATAGTAATGGAGCCCGTCAAGGGCGGGCAGCTCGTCAACCTCCCCGACGAGGCGCAGGCCGTGCTCGATTCGCTGGGCGGCGGCTCCAACGCCTCCTACGCCATACGCTTCGCGGCGGGGTTCCCCAATATGTGCATGGTGCTCTCCGGCATGAGCAATACCGAGCAGATGGAGGACAATATCTCCTTCATGGCGGATTTCAGGCCCCTTGACGAAAACGAGCTTTCCGCCGTTGAGAGGGTCCGCGCGGTGCTCGATTCGCTGACCGTCATCCCCTGCACGGGCTGCAGCTACTGCGTGGAGCAGAACAAATGCCCGCGGGATATCCCAATACCCGATTTCTTCGAGCTCATCAACAACAAGGCGAAGTTCAAAAACTACAACGGCAAGCGCTATTATGACTGGTATACGCAGAAGCACGGCCGCGCCTCCGACTGCATAAGGTGCGGCAGATGCGAGAAGGTCTGCCCCCAGCATATAGAGATCCGCAGGCATCTGCTCAAGGTCTCCGAGGAGTTCGAAAACTGAATACCGAATAAAACGAAGGGCCGGAGCGTTCAGCTCCGGCTCCGTTCGTTCAAAGCGGCGGGCAGGGCTTCCCCGCGCGGCGGGCATTCCCTGCGCCGTATCTCCTTCTCGGAGGGGCGGGGCAGACCGCCCTCGATCCCTCCGAGGTCGGGAAGGACGTACCCGGCCTTTTTCATTTTCATCACCCTTTCGATCCGTTCGGGAATATTATTGCCGTGCGGGGCTTTTTTTATTCAGCAGTGAATTCACGTTTTCGACTCCCGTCGACATATTATTTATTGAACCGACAAGGAGGTAAAAAACAATGTTTCAATGCAATTCCTGCCGCATCGCGGCGGATGGCGGAAGCTTTGCCACGGTAAAAGCCGGCGAGGTCGAAGCCGATCTTGCCCTCTGCGGATATGAAACGGAGTCGGCAAAGCTCCCGAGGCTGACGGCCGCTCCCCAGAACTATTCCGCCGGGTTCTGCCCCGGCGTATCCCTCGAGAAGGGGACGATGTTCCCCGAGCTCGCCGACGAGTATTGAGGAGGCGCCCCATGACCCAATGCGAGCTTATGACAAGGATAGGCGAGGTGCAGTTCGTCTGCGTCGAGCTGAATCTCTATATCGACACCCACCCCGACGACAGCGCCGCCGTCGGCGACCTCAACAGCTATTCCGCTCTGCTCAGGGAGCTCATCGCGGAGTATGAATCCGAGTACGGCCCCCTGATGGGCTTCGGGCATTCCCCCATGGAGGCGGGCAGCTGGGTCTGCTCCGCATGGCCATGGGAGAGAGCCTGAGAAAGGAGCGGAATATGTGGATCTATCAGAAGAAACTTGAATTCCCCATCAACATCACGAACCCCGATCTTCGGATCGCCAAGGCCCTCATGGCGCAGTACGGCGGCCCCGACAGCGAGCTTTCCGCCGGGATGCGCTACCTCACGCAGCGCTTCACCATGCCCGACGACCGCCTCAGAGCGACTCTGAACGACGTCGGCACCGAGGAGATCGCCCATTGGGAGATGATCGGCACGATGATCCTGCAGACGATCGACGGAGCCTCCCTCTCCGATATCGAGGCCGCCGGCCTCGGCGGGTACTATACCCTCCACGGGCGCGGGCTCTACCCCGCGGATCCCAACGGCGTGCCCTTCACCGCGAGCTATATCCAGTCCACCGGCGACCCCGTCGCCGACATATTCGAGGATCTCGCCGCCGAACAGAAGGCGCGCGCCGCGTATGAGCACATAATGAACCAGACCGAGTGCGAGCAGTACCTCGCCCCGCTCCGGTTCCTGCGCGAGAGGGAGATAGTGCATTTCCAGCGCTTCTCCGAGTGCATGAACATACTGAAGGAGATATACCCCGAAGGCAGGCAGAATAAGCTCCGGAGGTAAATCCCCGTACGGCCGTGCGAGGCTGACGGGACGACCGCCCGAAGGCTCCCGCGCGGCCGTGCGATAACATAGATCCCGAATGAGCGCGGGCAGGGGAGGAGCGCGTTTCCTCTTCCGTCCGCGCGGATGACCCTGCGCAATTTCGGCAAAGCCGTGACTTCGGCGAATATTTTTAAAAACCCCCTTATATTTTCGCGCGATATATGCTATAATTCGTTCATCAATCCTTAATGGGGGTTATTTTGCTATGAACAATACACCTAACTCGGGCGGCAGGAAGAAAAAGGTCACCCAGGGTAACGGCAAGCTCGGCAAGGGTCAGCAGGTAAATACCAACGGCCCGGTCGGCAAGCAGGACGGCTATCAGGGGCGCAAGGAAGGCAATCCCAAAAAGCCTCAGTCCAATCCCAATAACGGCGCGGAGGGCGACAAGGGCCTCGGCACCGATATACTCGGCGCGGTTTTGGGCGGCGGTTCCTCGCAGAACGCCGCGGGCAACATAGTCGGCAGTCTCCTCGGCGGCGGCTCCCAGCAGAGCTCGCAGCAGAGCTCCGGCGGCGGGCTCCTCGGAGGGCTCCTCGGCGGCAGCTCCGGCTCCTCGAATTCCTCGCAGAGCTCCGGCGGCGGTCTCTTCGGATCGTCCTCCGGCTCCTCCTCCAAGAAGGGCGGCCTCGGCAAGATCATCATGATAATCGTGCTCCTCGCCGTTGCGTTCTTCGTCTATAAGAGCTGCACCGGCGGCAGCGGCTGCTCCTTCAGCAGTCTGCCCGGCAGCAACGTTGATTTCACCGGCGGCTCTTCCAACTTCATGCAGGCGATAGAGCCGGATTTCAACACCTACTCCGCGGCGGACGCTTCCGCTCCCGCGGCCTCCTCGGCCAGCACCTCCACCAACATAGTCAACACCTCCGTTTCCAACAGCGCGAGGGCGAAGTACACCACGCTCAAGGGCGGCGGTCAGGATGAGGTCACCCTCATGGTCTACATGTGCGGCACGGATCTCGAATCCAAGTACGGCATGGCGACGAACGACCTCAACGAGATGCTCCACGCCACCCTCAACGACGATAAGCTCAATATAATCGTCGAGACGGGCGGCACTCAGCAGTGGAAGAACTCCGTCATGAAGGCCGGCACCAACCAGCGCTGGCGCGTAAGGAACGGCGGCATAGAGAAGCTCGGCGACGACCTCGGCAGAAAGTCCATGGTCGACCCGAACACCCTCGTCGATTTCATCCGGTACTGCGCCCAGAACTATCCCGCGAACCGCTACATGCTCATATTCTGGGATCACGGCGGAGGATCCCTCTCCGGCTACGGCTACGACCAGTTCAATAAGGGCTCCATGACGCTCGATAAGATCAACAGCGCCCTTAAGGCGGCCAACGTCAAGTTCGATTTCATCGGCTTCGACGCCTGCCTCATGGCGACCATGGAGACCGCCGTCGTCACCGAGCAGTACGCCGATTACCTCATCGGCTCCGAGGAGACCGAACCCGGCTGCGGCTGGTACTACACCAACTGGCTGACCAAGCTCTCCCAGAACTCCTCCACCTCCACCGTCGAGCTTGCGAAGACTATCATCGACGACTTCAACGACGTCTGCGCCAAGAACAACGCGGGCGATACCACCACGCTCTCCATAGTAGATCTGGCCGAGTTCGCGGGCACCGTGCCCGAGGCCTTCCGCGCGTTTGCCGTGAAGGTCGGCGATATGCTCGATACCTCCGAGTATGAGACGGTCGCCAACGCGAGGAGCGGGGCAAGGGAGTTCGGCGCTTCCGCGGGGATCAATCACGTCGACCTCATCCACCTTGCGGGCCGGATCGGCAATACCGAGGCGAAGGCCCTCGTCAGCGCGCTGCAGGGCTGCATCAAGTACAACCGCGCCTCCAGGGCCATGACGAACTCCTACGGCATGAGCATCTACTTCCCGTATACGAGCTTCTCCGGCGTCAACTCCGCGATCTCGCTCTATAACAACATCGGCATGGATTCCGAGTATTCGGCCTGCCTCAAGAGCTTCGCGAGCCTCGCTGCGGGCGGTCAGCTCGCCACGGGCAGCGTCTCTTCGCCCATGGGCTCCCTCTTCGGGAACCTGACGAGCGGCGGCTCCTCCTCCGATCTGCTCGGCGCTCTGCTGGGCGGCGGCGGCTCCTCCTCCGGCGGGGCGGATCTGCTCTCCGCGATACTCGGCGGCCGTTCCCTCGGCTCCCCCGAGACGGAGTGGTTCGAGGCCGACCGCGTCCTCCAGAACCTCGATTACTACGACGCTCACGCCATCTACGCCGAGGATATGCTCCTCACCGAGAAGAACGGCGGCCGCGTTCTCGAGCTGACTCAGGATCAGTGGGATATGGTCGGGAACGTGCTCCTCAACGTCTTCCTTGACGACGGCGAGGGCTATATCGACCTCGGCATGGACAACGTCTACGAGTTCGATAACGAAGGCGCGCTCAAGATCGACTTCGACGGCACATGGATGGCGCTCGACGGTCAGGTCGTTCCCTACTACTTCATCAGCGAGAACCATGACGGCGACAGCTACACCATCACCGGCCGCGTGCCCGCTCTCTTAAACGGCGATCGCGTCGATATAATCGTGGTATTCGACAACGAGACCGAGGAGAACGAGTACGGCTACGTCGCGGGTGCAAGGTACGTCTATGACGAGGGCGAGACCGACACCCTCCAGCGCGGCCTCATCGCGCTGAAGGACGGCGACGAGCTCACCTTCCTCTGCGACTACTATTCTTACGACCAGACCTATCAGGCGAGCTACACCTTCGGCGATAAGCTCGTCGTCAGCGGCGATATCGAGGTCTCGAACGTTTCGCTCGAGGGCGGCAAGTGTCTCGTCACCTACTGCCTCACCGATATGTACGCCAACGAATTCTGGACGGAGGCTCTCGAATTCTGATAACCACCGCACCGTTTCGGCGCTCCGCCTCGCGCGGGGCGCCGATTTGCAAAGGAGAAAGATATGGATAAGGCTTTGAACGTACTCTCTCTCATCTTCAATGCGCTCATATTCCTCTTCATGGTCAAGTGCGTCGTCGGCTTCTTCCGGTTCGGCGGCAGGGGCAATATGCAGGTCAGTGCGGCAAAGATATTCAGATACTTCACCGTGCAGTCAAATATCATAATGGCTCTCGCCGCGGCGCTCATGCTGGTTTACAACGTGATGATACTCGCGGGCGCGGCAGCTGAGGCGCCCTGTTGGGTCATGACGGTGAAGCTCGTCTGCACCGTCGCCGTGATGCTGACCTTCTCCGTCGTGTTCTTCATATTCGTGCCCGGCACGGGAGTCAAGCCCATGATAGAGGGCGACAACGTCTTCATGCACCTCGTCTCGCCCCTCATGGCTGCGGTCACGTTCGTCCTCTTCGACAGGGGGCCGAAGCTCTCCTATTGGGGGATACTCTGGGGCATGCTCCCGACGCTCCTGTACGCCGCGCTCTATTATCATATGGTGATGAGGCGGGGCGAAAACAACGGCGGCTGGGAGGATTTCTACCGCTTCAACGCGAACGGCAGATGGTATCTCGCGGCGGCCGCCATATTCATAATGACGGCGCTCATCGGGTTCCTGCTGACGCTCGGGCATGATCTGCTCGGAGCGGGAGTCCTTGCGTGATAGACCGAAGCGGCTGTGAAAGGCCGCTTTTTTTATTGAGGCGATGTTGACATTTACGCACCGCGGTGTTATATTTACTTTGAGTAGGAACGCCCCCGCAAAGGGAATGCGGTTCAAATCCGCAGCAGCCTCCGCTGCCGTAAGCGGGGACGAAAGCCCCATCGCGCCACTGCGTTTTTTCGTGGGAAGGCGGGGCGAGTAGGCGATCACCCGCAAGCCGGAAGACCTGCCCGGGCGTTTCAAACGGGGGCGCAGAGCCCCGAAAAATACAGATACGGAGGTTTTATCTTATGAAGCTCTGCAAAAGGATAGCCGCTTTCATAGTCGCAGCGGCAATGCTCTCCCTGTGCGCCGGCGCGTTCGCCGCGTACGAACCCGATTACCCCGAGGTACCCGAGGGATATGACGGCTACATCACCTTCGCGGTCTCCGCGATCACAATGGGATGGTGCTACGTGATGGATCCCATTCTCGTTCCCGTCAACGAGGGCGAGACCCTCGCCGCCGTGACCGACCGCGTATTTGCGGAGTACGGCGTCGATTACACCGCCTACGGCACCGTCGAGGATGGCTTCTACCTTACCGGCGTCGCCTGCTACGATAAGGAGCCCGACGTTCCCACCTACCTCATGACCGAGATCGAGAACTATCCCGCCTGGGCGGACGAGCAGTTCGGCTACAATTACGGCGGATGGACGGGCGAATACGATGACGACGATATGCTCACGATGGGCGAATACTGCGATCTCTCCGGCTGGATGTACACCGAGGACAATATCGCCCTTTCCGACGGAGCGGACGTCTGCACCGTCAAGATCGGCAGCGTTTACACATGGTTCTTCTCCATCTACGGATGGGGCATGGATTACGGCGTAAGCGACGGCTGGGGCTCCTTCCCGACCTTCGATAACCCCATGGCGGGCGTCGACCGCACCGAGGTCTCCCGCGTGCTCGCTCAGCTCACCTTCGCCGAGGATATCACCGACGAGATGCTCGAGAACACCATGGACGAGCTCGAGAGGCTGGTCTTAGATTTCTACAGTCCCAAGACCGATCAGGCCGAGCTCGACGCGGCTCTTGCCGCCCTGCTCGAGGCTCTCGATATCGGCGGCGAGCCCACGGAATATGAAGTCGGAGACGTCAACATGGACGGTTCCGTCGATTCCGCCGACGCGCTCGTCATCATGCGCGCCGCGATGCGCGTTTATGAGCTGAACGAAGCCGAAACCGCCCTTGCGGATTTTAACGGCGACGGCACGATCGATATGACGGACGCCCTGCTCGTGTTCCGCGCGGTTGCGTAATGAAAACCCGGATCAAAAGAAGTTTCGCGGCGCTGCTTGCCATATTGATAATGGCGGCCGCGCCGCTTTCCGCTCTCGCGGCGACGGATTATTCCGCCGCCTATTCGGGGGTCAAAAACTACCTTGCGGGGAAGACCCCGTCGTTCGGCTCCGTCGGCGGCGAATGGCTCGTGTTCGCCCTCGCGAGGAGCGGCAAGGTCAGCCCCTCGGGCTCGTGGTGCTCGAACTATTATTCCGGCGTCGAGGAGCTCGTTTCCCAAAACGGGAGCGGAGTTTTGAACCCCAACAAGCTCACGGAAAATTCCCGCCTCGTCATCGCGCTCTCATCCATCGGAAGGAACGCGAGGAGCGTTTCGGGGTACGATCTCGTAGAGCCCCTGAAGGATCAGGCGAAGGTCAAAAGGGCGGGGGTCACGGGCGCGGCCTACGCGCTCTTAGCCCTCGATTCCAAAGCCTCCTTCGGCGAGACTTCGACCAAGAACGATTACGTCGATTTCCTCCTCTCGCAGGAGAAGTCCGGCGGCGGCTGGTCGCTCGGGAGCGAGCCCGACCCGGACGTGACCGCCATAGTCATCACCGCGCTCGCCCCCTATGCAAGGGCTTCCTCGGCGATCGGGCGAGGGGTCGCGAAGCTCTCCTTGATGCAGCTCGCGGACGGCGGCTTTTCGACAATGGGAACGAGGACCTGCGAGAGCTCGGCGCAGGTAGTGACCGCGCTCTCGACGGTGGGCATAGACGCTGACCGCGACTCCCGCTTTATAAAGAACGGCGTCTCCGCTCTTGCCGCGCTCGTCGCATTCTATAAGGGAAGCGGCTTTTCCCACACGGCGGACGGCGGAGTCAACCAGATGGCCTCCGAGCAGGCGGCCTACGCCCTCTGCGCCTACGACCGCATGAAGCACGGCAGGAACGCCCTCTTTGACATGAGCGACGTTTCGCCCGTTTCGGGCTCCACCCCGAAGCCGACCGCCACCCCGAAGCCGACGAGTACCCCGAAGCCGACGAACACCCCGAAGCCGACGAACACCCCGAAGCCCACGAACACCCCGAAGCCGACGAACACGCCGAAGCCGACGAACACCCCGAGGCCGACTGATACCCCGAAGCCGACCTATGACCCCGGCTCCGCGACGACGGCGGCTCCGACGGAGGCTCCGCCCGAAGATACCCGGACCGCGGAGGAGACTCCCGCGCAGTTCACTCAGGCTCCGCAAACCGCCACGGAGACCGCGGTCCCCGCGACGGAAGCTGTCGGAACGGATCCCGCTCCCGGGGAGACGCCCGCCCCGACGGAGGAGCCCCCTTCGGTCTCCGCCGCGATCGAAACGGAGAACGGCGCTCCCGAAGAAAGCCCCGG
Organism: Clostridia bacterium; assembly: GCA_017509785.1. Classification (GTDB taxonomy): domain Bacteria; phylum Bacillota; class Clostridia; order Christensenellales; family CAG-138; genus UBA3857. Next base: position 92,709 of record JAFWOT010000028.1, on the reverse strand, counting down.
GGGAGAGGGGAGAGGCCCCTCGCCCGCGCTCATCGCGGGGATATGCGCGGCGGGCGCTGTCCTCGTCGCGGCGATAACGGTATTTGTCCGGAGGAGAAACCATGGCTAAAAGGATATTTTCACTGCTTGCGGCGCTCGCGGCTCTGCTCGTTTTCGCCTCTTGCGCGGCGCCGAAGGTCAAGGATGAGTACGCGCATCACGCGACGCTCCTCATCGACTGCAAAACGATACTCTCCAATATGGGGGAGCTCGATCCCGAAAAGCTCGAGCTCGTCCCGGAGGACGGCGTCCTTCTGGATACCGTGACGGTCGGCTTTGACGACGGGGATTCGGTTTACGATATACTCGTCCGGGAGCTTCGCTCGCGCGGGATGCATCTCGAAGCCTCCTTCACGCCCGTATACAACACGGCCTATATCGAGGGGATCTGCAATCTCTACGAATTCGACTGCGGCCCGATGAGCGGATGGGAATACCGTGTGAACGGCGAATTCCCGGATATCGGATGCTCCCTGTATTACCCGGAGGAGGGCGACGAGATAGCCTTCCTCTACACCTGCGAGCTCGGCGCCGATATAGGCGACGGATACGGCGGGTGAACAAAAAGACCGAACCTTCCCGGGGGAAGCTCCCCCGGGTTTTTATTTTGCCCTCGCAGGGAAAAAACTGTCACCGTTCTGCCTCATTGACGGGATTTTCCGCGGTTGCAATGTGTGAATATTTGATGTATAATAGCAGATGGCGTATTATACGCAGGGAGTCAAACGTCAAGCTAACTTACAGGGGGGCAGCTTCAATGTTCGGAAAGAATGCGCAGATGGAGAGGATCGCCCGGGTGGTGTCGCTCATTCTGCTCGATATAGTCTGCTGCATCGCGGCGATGGCTTTCGCGGTGTGGTTCCTGCACATGGCGGTGGAGGGGGGATACAGCCCCCTGTTCTACGCGACGCCCATCCCCAACGGGGAACTCGAGCCCTATTTCACCCACGTTCAGGCGGCGGTATTCGTCGCCGTCTACATCGCCTCGTTCGGCGTCTTCAGGCTGTACAGCAGCATATGGAGCGTCTCCGGCCTAAACGAGGGCATAATGGCGATAGCCGGCGTCGGCGTCGGGACGGTCGTGAACCTCCTGCTCAATTTCGTGCTGATGTACATCCCCGTTATGCGGGATTGGGGTTTTGACAATACCGGCAGGACGGGCATAATACTTTCCGGCATATTCATCGGGATATTCGTTTTCATCACCCGCTTCGGGTACAGAGTGGTCCGCAGGATCATCTCCGACGCGCGCTCCGGCGCGGACAGTCCCAGGAAGGCGACCCTCATAGTCGGCGCGGGGTATTTCGGGGCGTACGTCCATTCACAGCTCCAGAACGGCGTCAGCGCGCCCGACTGCGTGACCGCCGGCTTTATCGACGACAACCCCGCAAAGCGCGGCATGCGCATAGACGGCGTGAAGGTGCTCGGCTCCGTTGAGGATATCCCGAACATAGTCAAACAGAAGCATATACGCGAGATAATAATCGCCATTCCGTCCCTCACGCAGAAGCGCAGGGCGGAAATAGTCACCGTCTGCCGCGGGACGGGCTGCCACGTGCGCCTCGTGACCCCGCTTTCCGAGCTGAATGATAAGCCCACGATGCAGGACCTCAACGAGGTCAACATCACCGATATGCTCTTCCGCCCGGAGGTCGACCTCGACGTCCGAAGCGTCGAATCCTTCATCGAGCATAAATGCATACTCATCACGGGCGGCGGCGGCTCCATCGGCTCGGAGATCTGCCGTCAGGCTGCCGTGTTCTATCCCTCGAGGATGATCATATTCGATATCTACGAGAACAACGCTTATGAGCTCTACTGTGAGCTGAAGCAGCGCCGCCCCTGGCTCGACGTGGTCATAAGGATCGGCTCCGTCCGCGATAAGGCAAGGCTCGACGCCGTAATGGATGAGTTCCATCCGGATATAGTCCTTCACACGGCGGCGCATAAGCACGTCCCCCTCATGGAGGACAGCCCCGCCGAAGCCGTCAAGAACAACGTCGCGGGCACTCTCAACGTGCTCAGCTCCGCCGATTCGCACGGCGTCAAGCGCTTCGTTATGCTCTCGACGGATAAGGCCGTCAACCCGACGAACGTGATGGGCGCGACGAAACGCATAACCGAGATGATCGTCCAGCAGTACGCGAAGACGAGCGTCATGCGCTGCATGACGGTCCGTTTCGGCAACGTCCTCGGCTCCCACGGGAGCGTCATCCCTCTCTTTGAGAGGCAGATCAAGAACGGCGGCCCCGTGACCGTCACGGATAAGGAGATCACCCGCTACTTCATGACGATACCCGAGGCGGCGCAGCTTGTCCTGCAGGCGGGCGCGCTCGGCGAATCGGGCGCGATATACGTGCTCGATATGGGCGAGCCCGTCAAGATATACGAGCTTGCCGAGAAGGTCATAAGGTTCCACGGCTATGAGCCCAACGTGGACATGCCCATCGAGATCACCGGCCTAAGGCCCGGCGAAAAGATGTTCGAGGAGCTCCTCACCGAGGACGAGCTCAACGACATGGAAAAGACCGCCCACGGCCGCATTTTCAAGGCCCACCCACTGCAGGTCGATCCCGACGAGTTCAGCGAAAGGCTCAGTGAGCTCTGTGAGCTTGCCGAGATGAACAGCAACGCCGTCGTCGACTGCATAGCAGAGATAGTTCCGAATTTCACTCATAAAACCACCGAAGAGATGAGGATGGCGTGACGCCTCCTCCGGCCGAAAGCAGCCCGGGCAGATACCGAATGTACAATCGATCAATCAAAAGAATACTCGATATAGTCCTTGCCGTATTGGGGCTTGTCCTGACCTCATGGGCGTTCCTGCTCATTGCAGCCGCGATAGAGATCGACGACCCCGGCAGAGTCTTCTTCACACAGAAGAGGGTGGGCAGAGGCAAAAAGTATTTCAAACTCTACAAATTCCGCAGCATGAAGGCGGACGCTCCGCACGACGTGCCGACTCATCTTTTAACGGATACGCGCGGCATCACCCGCGTCGGAAGGTTCCTGCGGAGGACTTCGCTCGACGAGCTCCCGCAGCTCGTCAACATACTCAAGGGCGATATGAGCTTCATCGGCCCGCGCCCCGCGCTCTGGAATCAGGACGATCTCGTCGCAGAGAGGGATAAATACGGCGCAAACGACGTGCGTCCGGGGCTTTCCGGCCTCGCGCAGATCAGCGGCCGCGACGAGCTCGAGATCCCCGAAAAGGCGAGGCTCGACGGCGAGTACGTCAAAAACATGAGCTTCGCTCTCGACTGCAGATGCTTCTTCGGCTCCTTCATAAGCGCCATTCGCGGCGAAGGCATTGTCGAAGGAAATGCCGCGGAGGAGGGCGGAAGGAAGAGTACGCGGGTAGTCATACTCTGCAGCCACACGCCATCGCTCATATGGTTCCGCGCCGATATGATAAAGGCGTTCATCGCCCGCGGGTGCGAGGTCGTCGCCTGCGGCAACGAGCCGGAGGAGAAGTGGCGGGAGCGTTTCGCGGAACTGGGCGCGCAGTACAGGCGGATATTCGTGAAGCGCAACGGCGCGAACCCGTTCGCCGACGTCAAAACCTATCGCTCCGTCAAAAGGACTCTGCATGAACTGAAGCCCGATAAGCTCTTCACTTTCCAGGCAAAGACGGTCATTTACGGCGGCCTCGCCGCGAGGCGCCTCAAAATAAAGGAGGTCTACCCGCTCATCGCGGGGGCGGGCTCCATATTCATGCGGAAGGATCTGAAGACCCGCTGCATCCGCGCCCTTATGAAGGCGGAATACAGGGCGGCCCTCAGGGGCAGCCGCGCGGTGTTCTTCCAGAACGGGAGCGACGTGGAGCTCTTCCGCTCGGGCGGCATGATAAGCGGACTGAACGTCGTGATGCTGCACGGCTCCGGCGTAAACACGAAAAGGTTCACGGTCACGCCCCTTCCCGATGGGGCGAGCTTCCTCTGCACGGCAAGGCTCATACGCGACAAGGGCGTCATGGAGTACCTCGAAGCCTCGAAGCTGATCCTCGAAAGGATCCCCGGGGCAAGGTGCATGCTGGTCGGCCCGTTTGATACCAACCCCTCGGCCCTGAAGCCGGGCGACATTGAACCCTATATAAAAGCGGGCGTAGAGTATTTCGGATTTAAGGAGGACGTCCGCCCGTACCTCGCGCAGTGCTCCGTTTTCGTGCTCCCCTCGTATAGGGAGGGCACCCCGAAGACCGTGCTTGAGGCCATGGCCTGCGGGCGCGCCGTTATCACGACGGACGCACCCGGCTGCCGCGAAACGGTAAAGGACGGCGTGAACGGTCTCCTCGTCCCCGTAAAGGACGTGAAGGCGCTCGCCGAAGCAATGGAAAGGCTCGCGGCGGATCCCGCCGCCGCTGCCGAAATGGGCGCGAAAGGGCGCATCCTCGCCGAGGAGATATTCGACGTCGATAAGGTCAACGATATCATTTGCGGAGCAATGGGGATATGAGCGGAAAAGAATCAAAAGCGACTCCGATGATATCGGTCGTCATACCCGTGTATAAGACGGAAAAGTACCTGCGTGAAACGGTCGATTCGGTTAAGGCCCAGACCTTTGCGGATTGGGAGATCGTGCTTGTGGACGACGGCTCCCCCGACAACGCTCCCGCGATCTGCGACGAGCTTGCGGACGCAGATCCCCGCATTTCCGTCATCCATAAGCCCAACGGAGGTCTTTCAAGCGCGCGAAACGCAGGGATCGACGCCGCCGCGGGCAGGTTCGTGTTATTCCTCGATTCTGACGACATACTTGAGCCGAACGCTCTGGAGCTCGGCCTCGGCGCGATGAAGCAAACCGTCGACGCAGTCATCCCGCTGAGATACGTTAAATTCTTCGATTCGGGCGAGCCCCGGGTCGAATGCCTGCACATCCCCAAGGGGGAACTGACCGACGACCCGCGCGAGTTTGCCGTGAAGGTGCTCATGGGCAGGGGCAGGGCGTGGCGCGCCAGTTCGAATCTGTATCGGCTGAGCCTCATCCGCGAATACGGCGTCCGCTTCCCGGAGGGGTATACGGCGGAGGATATCGTATTCAATCTCCGTTACTATGCTCACGCCCGCAGCATCGCCTTCGTTGACAGCCCTACGCTGAGATACAGAAAGCGCGACGGAAGCATCACGGGCACGTTCGACCCCGCCTTTATGGATATCATTGACTATATCGACAGGCAGGCGAGGGCGTTCGTATCGGAAAACTGCCCCGAAAGCTGCATGGGCTATACGGATTCGCTCTATCTTCGGAACGCGGTGATGTACGCCTGTCAGGCCGCATCCGCCCCCGAAGGGGGGAAGCGCGTCCGCGAGATACTCTCCGCCGAAAGGGTGAAGAAGGCCGCCTCGGGTTACGTGTCGTACCCATATTTTGACGGGAAGGTCAAGCGCCTCTTCATAAGGCTCGTATTCATCCTGCAAAGGCTGCGGCTTCGCGGGCTTTCATATCTTGCTGTGCTCGCGGCCTCAAAAATCATCGGGTGAAAAATGAAGGTACTGATTCTTTCAAATACGCCTTGGGATAACAGCAACAGCTTCGGAAGCACGTTCTCCAACTTTTTCGAGGGGATGGAGGGCGTGGAGCTTGCAAATATCTACTGCCAATGCGGCGAGCCGAACAACAAGCTCGCCATGCGCTGTTTCCAGATAGACGAAAAATCCCTGTTGAGGAACCTGAGGGACAAAAGCGCCCCCTCGGGGCATGAGGTCGTAAAGGGCGGGGCCGGCTCCGGCGACGTTATGACCGCCCGCGAGCGCGGCCGCTTTGACGTCATCCGCAGATCGCGCCTCAGGATATTCTATTGGGCGAGGGAGCTCATATGGCGCATAGGCCGCCCCGCGGGAAGGGAATTGAAGGAATTCATAGACGACTTCGCTCCGGACGTCATATTCCAACCCCTCTACGATTCAATGTACCTTACGAGGCTCGCCCGCTTCATAATGGAATACACCGGCAGGCCGGTCGTGGGCTTCATCGGCGACGATATTTATACGCTCAGGCAGTTCAGGCTCTCGCCCCTCTACTGGATCGACAGGCTCATGAAGCGCCCGGGCATGAAGCGCATGATAAAAAGCTGTGAAAAGGTCTTCGTCATGACGGAGCTGCAGAAGCGGGAGTACGACAGGATATTCGGGATCGACTGCGGCGTCCTGACGAAGGGAGCGGTTTTTACGGGCGAGCCTCCGGTGAAGAGCTCCCCCGGCAAGCCCGTCGTATTTACGTACACGGGCAACATCTACAACGGCAGATGGAAGACTCTCGCGGCTCTCGGGAAAGCGCTCGAGGAGCTTTCGCACGGCGGGCAGGAGGCGGAGCTTCGCATTTACACCCGCGACGCCCTCTCAAAGAGGGCAGCCCGCGCGTTCGATCTCCCCGCCGTGAAAAACATGGGAGGCGTTCCCGGGGATATGATCCCCGCCATACAGGAGGATGCGGACGTTCTCGTTTTCACGGACGGCTGCACGCCGAAGTCGAAGGGCATAGTCAGGCATTCGTTCTCGACTAAGCTCGTCGACTACATGAAGGCGGCAAGGTGCATACTCGCCGTCGGGCCGGAGGGGATAGCCTCGATAGATCATCTTAAGAACCAGGGCGCGGCGGTCGTCGTGACCGATAGGGCAGAGCTCCTGCCGAGGCTGCGCGAGCTGCTCGCCGACCCCGGCGCCATACGCGGATACGGCCTTAAGGCATGGGAGTGCGGAGCCCGCTGCCACAGCAGGCCGATCATGCAGGGGCGGCTGAAGGCCGCGCTCGAAGCCTGCGCGGAGGAGAAGAAGTGAAGGTCATAAGGATCAACGCCATATACGCGAAGTCCAGCACGGGCAGGACGGCCCTGCAGCTCGACGAGGGGCTGAAAAAACACGGCATAGAGTCGAAGACCGCATGCCCCGCCGGCCTTGGCGGGGAGGGCACGATAGCCGTCGGCAGCCCCGCGGACGTCAGGATCCATTCTCTTGAAGCGAGGCTCTTCGGCGATCCGGGGTATCATTCGCGACCGGCGACGCGGAGATTCCTTCGCCGGTTGGAGGAGGAGAGACCCGATATAGTCCACCTTCACAACCTGCACGGGAATTTCATAGATCTCCCGATGCTCTTCGGGTGGCTCTCCGAAAACAGGGTGCCGACAGTCGTTACCCTGCATGATTGCTGGTGGTTCACGGGCAGGTGCTGCCACTATACCGTCGACGGGTGCTTCGGGTGGGAAAAGGCCTGCGGAAGCTGCCCGAGGCTCAAAAAGGACATACCGAGCTGGTTTTTCGACCGATCCTCCCGAATGCTCGCCGATAAGGAAAAATGGTTCGGATCGCTCGATAAGCTTGCCGTCATAGGCGTTTCGGATTGGATAACCGGCGAGGCGAAGCGCAGCATATTGAAGAACGCCGATATTATCGAGCGCGTTTATAACTGGGTGGATACGGACGTGTTCCGCCCGACTCAGTCGGATATCCGGAAGGAGTACGGGCTTGAGGGCAAATTCATACTGCTCGGAGTGTCCTACGGCTGGACTGCCGCAAAGGGTCTGAACGAGCTGAAAGCCCTTTCGGAGGCGCTCCCCGAAGATATGAGGCTCGTCCTCATAGGGGGTCTGCCCGCCGGATACGACGCCGGGGAAATAATAAACGTCCCCGTGACGGACGATCAGAGGAGGCTCGCCGAGTGGTACTCGGCCGCCGACGCATGCATCTCGCTCTCTCCGGAGGAGAGCTTCGGCAAGGTCTCGGCGGAGGCGCTCTCATGCGGGACGCCGATCATCGTATTGGATTCGACCGCAAGCCCCGAGCTTGCGGGCGAGGGATGCGGCGAGGTGATAGAGGACGCCTCTCCGAAGACGGTGATGACGGCTGTCTCGCGGATAAGGCAGAAGGGCGCCGGGAATTATCGCGCCGGATGCCGCGAGTTCGCGGAGCGTAATTTCGAAATGGAAAGCAATATCGCCCGGATCTGCGATATTTACCGCAGACTCACGGGCGGGGATCGGGGTAATTGAGTGGCGATACCGGTATTGGTGCTTGGAATAATGCTTCTGCTGGGGCTGCTTGTCCGAACGGCGTTCGGCACGGCAAACCGCCCCATATTCCTCGTGCTGCTGATACTGGTGCTGCTCGTAATGTCCGGCCTTCGCGGGGTGACCGTCGGCGCGGACACCGTCCGCTATTCGGAGAAATTCAACTCCTTCCTCGAAACCGAATTCAGCGGAGTAAGGAAGCTCATCTCCATGCAGAAGGAGCCGGAGTTCTACGTGCTCTCATGGGGGTTCGGACGCCTGATACCGAACGTGCAGGCATGGTTCGCGTTCGTTTCGCTCATATACCTTCTCGGCGTTGCTTTTGTCTGCTACTGGGAATCGCCTGATTACGTTTTCTCCATGCTCTACGTGTACTGCATGGGAATGTTCTTCTTCTCCATGACGGGCCTCCGGCAGGCCCTCGCGATGGGCGTCATTATGGTGAGCTACTATTTCCTCGTCAAGAGGAAGCTCATTCCTTTCCTGCTGCTCGTATTCCTCGCGAGCAGGTTCCACAGGTCGGCGTGGGTGTTTCTCGCCGCGTACCCGATAGCGCAGCTCAAGCTCGGTTGGAAGGGGCTGCTTGCGGGCCTTTTCGCGTTCATGGTCATACTCATATTCCGGGACAGTCTCGGCTCGTGGATGACTAATAACATTCCCGACGAGCTAATGGATGCGAGGGTCGCGAGCTATGCCGAGGGCACGGCGAGGCTGACGGCCTCGGGCTTTATTATACAGTCGCTGATGTTCGTATTCTGTCTGCGTTACCGCCGTTCCGTGGTGGAGGAGGTCCCGCACAGGGAGGCGCTTTTTAACCTCGCGGCGATAGGCCTCATTTTCCAGGCGGCTTCCATCAGCATAGCAGAATTCTTCCGCATAGGCATGTACTTCGACTGGAGCTATATGGTGCTTATCCCCATTTGCCTGCAGTACGAATCCGGCGAGAAGAGCTATGAATTCCTGCGGACGGCTGTCGAGATGGCGTTCGTCGCATACTTCTTCTATTCGACCGTTCACAGCTACGGGGTGACCCCGTACACGTTCTTCTGGGCCAAACCGCTTATATAGAAACGGAGCTTTTTGCAGTTATGAGCAGGATCATCTACGTCGCGCACTACAGCGACCCGCACAGAAACGCGGAACGGCTTTTCGCCCCGGCCGCCATATCGAAGATGGATTACCTGATAGGCGTCATGAAGGATCTCGGGCATGAGGTCGAGGTCTGGTCGCTGTGCGAGATAAACGAAAGGACGGGCCTGCTGACTAAAAGCCCCGCCTCGCGTGGGGAAATAAACGGCGTTCCCATCCGCTTCTTCGACAGGTATTCGTCAAGATATAAGCTCGTCCGCGGTTTGCTTCTCCGATATTCGGAGATGAAGATAAGGCGGGAGATCTCCCGTGGTATAAAGAAGGGGGACAAGGTCGTCGTTTACCATTCACTCAGCTCCCTTCACGTGCTGAGAAAGCTCCGCAGCATGGGAGTTCCCTTCATTCTCGAAGCCGAGGAGATCTATTCCGACGTCAACGGCGACCGTAAACTGCGCCGCAGGGAACTGAGACATATGCGCATGGCGGACGCTTACATACTGCCGACCGCTCTGCTGAGCCCCGAGGTGAACCCCGGGGGCAGGCCGGAGGCCATAGTCCACGGCGTTTACAGGAGCGAACCCAAGCTCGATATTATAAAATTCGGAAATATGCCGGGCGAACGAAGGATCCACTGCGTTTACGCCGGGACGTTCGATCCGAGAAAGGGCGGCGCGGCCGCGGCGGTGCTTGCGGCGGAAAAGCTTCCGGAGGATCATCACGTGCATATAATCGGCTTCGGCACGGAAAAAGACACGGCGGAGATCAAAGCGATGATCGCAGAAGTCTCAAAACGGAGCGCCGCGAAGCTGACTTACGACGGACTCCTTCAAGGAGAGGATTATAAACGCTTCCTTCAAAGCTGCGACATCGGGCTCAGCACTCAGATCCCCGACGCCGCGTTCAGCGGCACCTCCTTCCCGAGCAAGATACTCTCGTATCTCTCCAACGGGCTGAGGGTCGTCTCGGTGAGGGTGCCCGCCGTCGAGACCTCCGCGATCGGCGGCAGTATCGGCTATTATGATGAGCAGACCCCGCAGAGCATCGCAGACGCCATAATGCGGGTCGACGTAAACGACGGGCATGATCCGAGGGAGGAGCTCCGCAGGCTCTCCGAAGATTTCGCGAAGGATCTGAAAAAGGTGTTGGAGAGCGTATGAGCATTCTATTATTCATAGACAGGATCGCAAAGGCCGTAACGAGGAAGTACCGCAAGGCGGTTTTCCGCAGGAGGATCTCCTGCCCGCATAAGGATTTTTCGCTCGTTGGTGATATCACCCTCATAAATACGAACGTGCGCCTCGGCAGGGGAGTGACGATATACCCCGGGTGCTTATTCTACGGGGACGGGCTCATCGAGATAGGCGACGGAGCCAATGTCGGGAAGGATACGGTCATCTACTCGTCGAAGGACGGGGGAGTCCGCATCGGGCAAAACACCCTCATAGCCGCAGGATGCTTCATCATAGATCAGGATCACGGCATGGAAGCGGGCAGGCTCATAAGGGAACAGGCCAATTCGGTGGAGGCGGTCTCGATAGGCTCCGACTGCTGGCTCGCAGCCGGCGTTACGGTGCTGAAGGGCTCCCATATAGGCGACGGAGCCGTGATCGGCGCGAAGGCTCTCGTAAAGGGAGAGGTCGAGCCCAACTCGATCTGCGTGGGAGTCCCGTGCAGGAAGATAGGTCAAAGAAAATGATTGTGAGGAACGGACGGTCGGCATGAACCGCAGGGCGGGAGTAGTTCTTTCATACGTTCTTATGATACTCGAGATACTCTCGACCCTTTTGCTGACCCCGTTCATAATAAGGACGCTCGGCCGGGCGGAGTACGGGGTATTCAAGCTCGTGACAGCCGTGAACGCGTATCTGCTCCTTTTGGATCTCGGCGTCGGCAACGCGGTGACGAGATACATCGCGAAGTACCGCACGAACGGCGACGCTCTGAGCGAGCGCAGATTCTTCGGCGTCTCGACGGTATTCTATGCCGCCGTCGCGCTGCTGTGCGTCATCATCGGAGCCGTGCTCGTCCTCATATTCCCGGCGGTTTTCGCGAAGGGCCTCACGGCGGAGGAGTCGGCCCTCGGGCAGAAGCTCCTGTTCATAACCATGCTGAATTCCGCCGTCACCCTCGGGACGGCCTCCTCCAATAACGTCATACCCGCGTACGAAAGGTTCTACGTTTCGAGGGGGGCCGCGATAATCCAGATAATACTCCGCATGGGGCTGACCTTCGCCGCGCTGGAGCTCGGCTTCGGGAGCCTCGGGATAGTCTGCGTGAATCTTGCGATGACGGTGCTCTGCCGCGCTTTCTACTTATTGTACGTTCGGTACGGGATCGGCCTTCGCCCGATGTTCCGCGGGATCAAGCCGAGCTTTATAAAGGAAATAATCACCTACTCCTCGCTGATATTCGTTCAGATGATCGCCACTCAGCTGAACGCGACGGTCGATCAGGTGCTCATCGGGTCGCTGGTGGCGGCCTCTTCAACGATACTCGCGGTTTACGGGGTGGGCGCGCAGGTGGTGCAGTATTTCCAATCGATAGGCAGCGCGTTCACCGGCGTGCTGATGCCGGGAGTCGTGCGGCTCGTGGAATCGGGCGGTGATTCCAAAGCCATTACCCGCGAGATGATCCGCGTCGGCAGGATGATATTCACGGCGCTCCTGCTCATATGGGCGGCGTTCCTCGTGAACGGAAGGGAGTTCATATCCCTTTGGGCGGGGGAGGAGTACACCGGGGCTTACTTCGTCGCGATACTGCTTATGAGCGCGTACTCGCTCACGCTTACGCAGGCCGTCGGCTCGCAGATGCTCTGGGCGAAGAACGAGCATAAGGAGCAGGCGTTCCTGAAGCTCGCGGTAGTATTGCTCAATATCGCGCTCACCGTCGCGCTGATACTTTGGCGCCCGCTCGAGGGCGCGGCGATAGGGACCTTTATCTCGATCGCCGTCGGTGATATAATCGTGATGAACCTCATCTTCAGGCGCAAACTGGGGGTCAGGCTCGGCGAATACTATTCGGGTCTGCTCCGCGGGATACTCCCCTGCGGGGCGGCAGCCGCGGCGATCGGCTTCGCGGCAAGGCTGCTCCTGCCGGAGGGCTGGCTGTGGTTCGTGATAAAATGCGCCCTCATGGCCGCCGTCTACACGGGCGCGATGCTGCTGTTCGGCATGAACGCATACGAGAAGGGGCTGCTTGCCTCGATATTCAATAAACTTAAGCGCAGAGGAGGAAAATGATGTCAGACTTCACGGGCAAAACTCTTTTGATAACGGGCGGTACGGGCTCCTTCGGGAACGCCGTGCTCGATCGCTTCCTCGAAACGGACGTGGGTGAGATACGCATATTCTCCCGCGATGAAAAGAAACAGGACGATATGCGCCACGTGTTCCAGGCCAAAATGCCCGAGGCTTCGAAGAAGCTCCGCTTCTATATCGGCGACGTGCGCGACCGCGATTCCGTCATGAACGCCATGCGCGGGGTCGATCTCGTTTTCCACGCCGCCGCGCTGAAGCAGGTCCCCTCCTGCGAATTCTTCCCGATGGAAGCCGTCCGGACGAACGTCATCGGCACGGATAACGTGCTTTATTCCGCGATCGAGTCGGGCGTCGGTCGGGTCATCTGCCTCTCGACGGACAAGGCCGCATACCCTATAAACGCGATGGGCACCTCAAAGGCCATGATGGAGAAGGTCGCCGTCGCAAGGTCGCGCAGCGCGGGCGGCACGGTCATCTGCTGCACGCGATACGGCAACGTGCTCTGCAGCCGGGGGAGCGTCGTCCCCCTCTTTATCGAGCAGATCCGCCGCGGCGGGCCAATGACCGTCACCGACCCCAATATGACGAGGTTCGTGATGAGCCTTGAGGAGGCGGTGGATCTCGTTCTCTTCGCGTTCGGGAACGGAAGCGCGGGCGATATCTTCGTACAGAAGGCTCCCGCCTGCACGATAGGCACCCTTGCGGAGGCCGTCCGCAGGCTCTTCGGCTCGGACTGCGAGATGAAGGTCATCGGCATCCGCCACGGCGAGAAGATGTACGAGACCCTCCTTACGAACGAGGAATGCTCGCGCGCGGTCGATATGGGGGATTATTTCCGCGTCCCCGCCGACAACCGCGACCTCAATTACGATAAATACTTCAAGGACGGGAGCGTCGAAAGGAGCGCGCTCTCGGAGTTCAACTCGAACAACACCGAGATCTGGGGCGTCGACCGCGTAATGGAAAAGCTCGCGTCGCTCGCCTATATCAGAGAGGAGCTTGAGAAAGGCGTATGAGAATACTTGTGACGGGCTCCGAAGGCTTCCTCGGCAGGAACCTCTGCGCCGAGCTCGAAAACATCCGCTGCGGCAGGCGCCGCGGGCTCGACGGGCTCCTTCCGTTGGAGATATTCCGCTATGATCTCGGCAGCACGAAGGAGGAGCTTCGGGCTTACTGCGCCGAGGCCGATCTCGCCGTTCATCTCGCGGGCGTCAACCGTCCGAAGGATCAAAGCGAGTTCATGGAGGGGAACCTCGGCCTGACGGAGGAGCTGCTCCGTCTCTTAAAGGAGAGCGGCAGAGCGTGCCCGGTACTCCTCTCGAGCTCGACCCAGGCGGAGCTCGACAACCCCTACGGAAGGAGCAAGCTCGCCGCCGAGCGCAGCGTCCGCGCCTATGCCGATGAAACGGGCGCAGACGTGTTCATATTCCGTTTCCCGAACCTCTTCGGCAAGTGGTGCCGCCCCAATTACAACAGCGCCGTCGCGACCTTCTGCAATAATATCGCAAACGGTCTGCCGATCCGCGTGGATGACGAGAGCAAGCTCCTGCGGCTCGCCTACGTCGACGACGTCGTGGACTGCATCATCGACTGCATCACGGGCAGGCGCGCGCCGGAGCGGGGCGTCATGAGCCCGGAGCCCGTCTACGAGCGGAGCCTCGGCTTTATCGCGGGGCTCATCCGTTCCTTCCGGGAGAACAGGGCCGAACTGACCGTTCCGGACGTTTCGGATCCCTTCACTAAGAAGCTCTATTCGGCGTACCTCTCCTACGTACCCGCTTCCGAGGCGGGTGTGTACTGCGATACGAAGTCCGACGAGCGCGGCAGCTTTACCGAGATACTCCGCACGGATGGGATGGGGCAGATCTCCGTCAATATCTGCCGTCCCGGTTTTGAGAAGGGCAACCATTGGCACCACACGAAGACGGAGCGCTTCATAGTCGTTTCGGGGGAGGGCGTCATCCGCCAGAGGCGGATAGGCTCGGACGAGGTCGAAGAGATACCCGTTTGCGCGAAGCATATGTGCTCCGTCGATATGCTCCCCGGTTACACCCACTCGATAGAGAACACGGGGGAGGAGGACCTCATATTCATCATCTGGGCGAACGAAAGGTTCGACCCGCAAAGACCCGATACCTTCTATGAGAAGGTGCTGAAGGAGGAACAGCCGTGAGCCGCATAAAACTGATGACCGTTTTCGGGACGAGGCCGGAGATAATCCGGCTCTCCGAGATACTGAAAAAATGCGATGAATACTTCGATCATATCACCGTCCACACGGGCCAGAACTGGGACAGGCAGCTCAACGACGTGTTCTTCGAGGAGTTCGGCCTCCGCCGTCCCGATCATTATCTCGGCGTGGTGGGGGATTCGCTCGGGCAGACGCTCGGCAACGTCATAGCGAAGTCCTACGACCTCATGGCGGCGGAGAAGCCGGACGCGCTCCTCGTATTGGGGGATACGAATTCCTGCCTTTCCGTCATCGGCGCGAAGCGCCTCAAGATCCCCGTATTCCATCTGGAGGCCGGCAACCGCTGCTTTGACGAGAACCTCCCGGAGGAGATAAACCGCCGCATAGTCGACCATACGAGCGACGTCAACCTCTGCTACACGGAGCACGCCCGCCGCTACCTCATCGCCGAGGGGATCAAAAAGGAGCAGGTCTACGTCGTCGGCTCCCCCATGCGCGAGGTGCTGAACGCCAATATCGAAAGGATCGATTCCTCCGACGTGCTCGAAAGGCTCGGCCTCACGCCGAACGGATACATACTCCTCTCCGCCCACAGGGAGGAGAACATCGATATCGAATCCAATTTCTTCGAGCTGATGAACGCCGTCAACGCCATGGCGGAGCATTACGCCATGCCCGTCATCTATTCGACCCACCCCCGCAGCAGGAAGTTCATCGAAAAGCGCGGCTTCCGCTTCCATGAGAACGTGCGCAGCCTGGAGCCATTCGGCTTTGCCGATTACAATTGCCTGCAGAAGAACGCCTACTGCGTCGTGAGCGACAGCGGCACCATCCCCGAGGAGGCGGATTATTTCCGGTTCCCCGCGGTCTCGATAAGGACCTCGACCGAGAGGCCCGAGGCGCTCGATTCCGGGAATTTCATAATCGGCTCCATATCGAAGGAGCAGGTGATGCAGGCGGTCGATCTCGCCGTTTCGATGCATGCGAACGGCCATGACGGAGCCCCCACGAGGGATTACGCCGACTCAAACGTCAGCACGAAGGTCGTAAAGCTCATACAGAGCTACGTTGGCGTCGTCAACAGGATGACCTGGAGAAAAGGCAGATGAGAAGGCGCGATCCGGACAGCACCTCGATACGCGACTACGCCGAAAGGCGCGAACGCCGCGGCAGGCTCATATGCGCGGCGGCGCTTCTGCTGGCGTTCACAGCGGTATCCGTCGCCGTCGACGCTTACAGATGCGCGAACGAGTTCGTCGTGACGGAATACGTCCTCCCGACCGATAAGGTGACGGAGGAGGTAAGCTTCGTCATGATCTCCGATCTGCACGAGAGCCTCTTTGGCGAGGATAACGAGCGCCTCACGGCGGCGATACGCGCCCTCGGGCCCGACGCGATACTCTGCGTCGGCGATATGATAACGAGGACCGTCGGCGACGACAAGCTCCATATAGGGCTCGATCTCATGGCGGAGATGGCGAAGATATCCCCCACGTATATGTCCCTCGGGAACCATGAGGATATCTACGTCCGGACGCACGGCGACGGGATACTCCGCGAGCTGAAAAAAAGCGGCGTTCGCCTTCTGGAGCTCGAATACGAGGACGCGGTATTCCATGGACAGAAGGTGCGCATCGGCGGCACGAGCGATTACTGCTTCAACTACGGCATGAGCGAGGAGGAATACAGGCGCTCCGAGAAGTACGCTTTCTTCCTCGATATGTGCGATACGGATTCATACAGTATCCTCCTCAGCCACAGGCCGACGGCCTACCGCCTCGAAAGCGAAGCGGAGCATTACGAGGATTGGGATCTGGATCTCGTCCTCGCGGGGCACACACACGGCGGGCTGTGGCGGATCCCCTTTATCGGGTGCTTATATCTGCCCCAGCAGGGCTTCTTCCCGAAGCTCGACAAGGGCCTCAAGGATATGGGCAGGGCGGATATGATAATCGGCGCCGGTCTCGGGAGCGAGGACTTCCTCTTCCGATTCAACGACCCGTGCGAGATAGTCAGCATCAGGCTCGTCCCCGCGGAGTGACGCTGTGGACAATCTCCCGCGAATATGATAAAATAGTAATCCAAAGGCAGGCGGCGCGGAGCGATCGCGCCGCAGGGGTGATCGAATGAAAAAGAACAAAAGGAAACTGCTGACTTTTCTCCTCTCCGTGCTGGGCGTGGTAGGGGTCATTTTCCTTATCTACGTCTGGCAGGAGAATATCGCCGGCGGCAACGGCAAGCCCTTCATAATCTGCCCGACGGACAGCATCTCCGTCAGCGTGGAGAGCCTCGCCGACAACAGCATACTCCTTCGCGACGTCACCGCGATGGACGTTGAGGACGGCGATATCACGGGCAGCGTCGTCGTGGAGAGCGTCTCCCAGTTCGTGGACGAGGGGCACAGCATCGTGACCTACGCCGCGTTCGATTCGACCAACAACGTCTCAAAGCTCACGCGGCATCTCTTTCTGACCGATTATCACCCGCCGAGGTTCACGATCTCCGCCCCGCTGGAATTCAGCTATTCCTCCAACTTCAACCCGCTGAGCTGCGTCGGCGCCTTCGACTGCATCGACGGCGACATTTCCGACAGGGTCAAAATGATACTCGTCAATCCCGACGACGATATTACCGCCGTCGGCACGCATCAGGTGGAATTCCGCGTGACCAACAGCCTCGGGGACGTCTCCTCCCTCGATACGGAGATCGAAGTCTACGACAGGACGTATACCGAAGCGCGCATGATCCCCAACCTCAGGCTGTCTGAGCACCTCGTCTACGTGGACAGGTACTGCAGGATCGATCCGGCCTCGTTCATCACGGGAGTCACTCTGAACGGCGCGCCGCTGAGCGTGGAGGAGTACTCCGCCGGCAGCATTGAGATCGACGATTCGCGCGTCGATTATTCGACTCCCGGCGTCTACAAGGTTTTCTACACCTGCGACAACCGCGGTGAATACTACGGTTACACGGTGCTGATAGTGATAGTAACGGAGGTGGCTCGCTGATGGCAGGCTCTGTTGGCAAGATCACGTCCAAGGTCGACGAAGCCCCCCGCAAGGCGAGGGAGAGCAGCGTCGATATCGAGGTCGTCATATTCAACATAATCAAGAACTGGTGGGTGATACTCATAGGCTGCCTCATCACCGCCATGTTCTCATATATCGCCGTTTCGGAAAGATACGTCCCCACCTATTACGCCGGGGCGACCTTCGTCGTCTCCAGCAAGGACGGCGGCTCCGACGCGGTCTATTCCAACCTCGTCGTGGCGTCGAAGCTGGCGGATTCATTCGCCTACGTGCTCGAAAGCCCCGTCCTTCAGCAGAAGATAGCCGAATCCCTCGATATGCCCAAATTCTCGGGCAAGGTCACCGCGAACAGCATCGAAAACACCAACCTCATCCAGATAGGCGTGGAAGCGGGTTCCCCGCAGCTCGCCTTCGACGAGATGAACGGCATCATCCAATACCACCACATAGTTTCCGATAACCTCATGGGCAACGCCGTGCTGGACGTGCTCAAAGCCCCGACCGTTCCCGTCGAGCCCGTAAGAAACATGAACCGCCTCGGCAAGGTCGCGCTCTACACGCTCATCGCCGCGCTCGGCATAACGGCGCTGCTCGTCATCGCCTCCGTCGCGAGCGACAGGATAATGACTGAGAAGGATCTTGCGACGCGGGTCGACTGCCCCGCCCTTGCCACTATTTATCACGAGCGGAAGAACCTCTCCCTCCGTGCAAGGATACGCGGCGTCAAGACGAGCATGCTCATCACCAACCCGACGACGAGCTTCCGCTTCGCAGAGACATACAGGCTATTCAGGACCCGCCTCGAATACCTCATGAAGAAGAAGGGCCACAAGGTGCTCATGGTCTCCTCCACCCTTGAAAACGAGGGCAAGACGACCTCCGCCGCCAACACCGCGATAATACTCGCCCTCAACAATAACCGCGTCCTACTCATCGACGGCGATATGCTCAAGCCCGCTCTGTATAAGGTAATGACGACCCGCGTCCGCAGGGGGACCTCCGTTTCGGAGGTCGTAGAGAGCAGCATGAGCTTCGAGGACATCCCGAGGATGGAGGGTCTGCCCAACCTCAGCCTCCTGCTCGGAAGGACGCCAATGCCCAACTCCACCGAGATAATCGGCTCCGAGGAGATGAAGGACTTCATAGAGCGTGCTAAGGACTATTATGATTACGTCGTTATAGACACCCCGCCGATAGCGCTTGCCTCCGACGCGGAATGCTTTGCCGAGCTCGTCGACTGCACGCTCCTCGTGATAAAGCAGGGCGGCGCCAGGGCAAGGCGAATAAACGAATGCATCGACGCCGTCAGCCAGAGCGGCGCCGAGATACTCGGCTGCATATTCAACAACGTCTACCCGCTCGAATTCCTCAGGGCTTCGACGGAGACCGGCGCGGAGTTCCGCCCCGCTGACAGGGAGCGCTCCGGCTACGGATACGGCTACGGCGGCCGGGGCTACGGCTACGGATACGGCTACGGTTATGGCTACGGCCGGGATTCCTCACGCGAAGGGAGGGGTAAGGCATGAGCGGCGAAACCAACGAGAAAGTCACGACCACCGTCAGCGGCCTTACGGAGGCCGAGATCCGCAGCGCGGAGGAGTTCTTCGAGCGCTCCGGCACGGGCGGGACGAAGGCGCCGATGAGCGTCGCGGATTTCCTGCAGGAGCTCGGCAAGGTCTTCAGAAGGATGTACCTTCTCCCCGTGATACTTTCGATAGTCTTCTGTACGGCGTTCTGCCTCAAAGCAAGGGCGGATTTCAACCCCATCTACTGCGCGCAGGCGACCTTCACGGTCAACGTCCCGTACACGAGCTCCCGCAACAGCGCGACCTATTCGGTCAGCCTCGCAAAGCAGCTCTCGGAGACCTTCCCCTACATATTCAGCAGCGACGTGCTCAACAACCTCATCAGGCAGGATCTCGATCTTGAGGAGATCCCCGCGACCATCTCCGCCGAGCCGGTGGGGGAGACCAATCTCTTCACCATCAGCGTCTATTCGAGGACTCCCCAAATGTCCTACCGGGTGCTGCAGTCCGCGGTCGAAAACTACCCGCGTGTCGCCGATTTCGTTATCGGCAGCACCACGCTGACTCTCATCTCCGATAACGGCATCCCGGAGAAGGCGACCAACACCATCGAATACAGGACGGAGCTTTTAAAGGGAGTGCTCGTCGGCTGCATGGTTTCGCTAATCATAATGGTCGTCATCACCCTGACGAAGAGCACCGTCCGCGATTCGGACGATCTCAAGTCCATGCTTAACCTACGCTGCGTCGGCAACGTCCCCTATCTAAGCAGGCGCCGCCGCTCCGAAAAGGGCATGATAGAGATCTCCAACCCCGACGTTTCAAAGGATTTCTCCGACGCGGTGAGGCTCATCCGCTCGCGCGTACTCCGCTCCTGCGAGGAGGCCGGCTACAGGACCGTCCTCATAGCCAGCTCCATGCCCGGCGAGGGCAAGACGACCGTCGCCGCGAACCTCGCGATGTCGATGGCGATGTCCGGCAAGAGGATCGCCCTCCTCGACTGCGACCTCAGAAAACCCTCCGATCTCGGCGACCTTGCGACTCAGAAGGAAGCCGGCATAGCCGAATACCTCAACGGCCTCGTCGTGCTGGATGACATTATCAACGAGCCCGCCGAGAACCTCATTGTCATCAACGGCAAGACCCCCTCGGACGAGGCGGCGGAGCTCCTCGGCACGGCAAGGATGAAGGAGCTCATAGACGAGCTGCTCCTGCGGGTCGATCTCGTCATAATCGATTCCCCGCCCGCCTCCGTCATAGCGGACGCCGTCGTTCTTTCCAATATTTCGGATTGCGTCCTCTACGTCATCCGCCGTGAATACACGCGAAAGAGCCGCATACTCGACGGCCTCAACCACCTTTCGAACGGAAGGGCGGCGTTCCTCGGCTACGTGCTCAACAGCTCCGATACCTCCGGCGGCTACGGCTACGGCGCTTACGGAAAGTATTCGCGCTACGGGCGCTACTCCCGCTACGGCTCATACGGGAAGTACGGCTCCTACGGCCGATACGGCCGCTACGGAAGTTATGCCCGTTACGGCCGCTACGGGAGCTATTCCCGCTACGGAAGGTACGGTTCGTACTCCCGTTACGGGAGCTACTCGCGCGCCTCGTCGAGGACGGGGAAGGGCAAGAACAAATGATATGCTCTCGCACGGTCGTCCGAATTCTGTCGGACGACCGTGCGATTTTCGCCTGACCGTGCGAAAATCGGGCCCCGGAGCTCCGCTTCCGCCCGAAAGTGGAACACGGCGGGAAATGTTTTGCACATTATCGGGTGTTTTTTGGCCTAAGGTGCGGTAATTTTTTACAGGTTTACCATGTTCACCCCGCTGGAGTATGGCGAAGAAAGGGATAGTTTCCTTATTATATTGGGCTTTGTTTGCCCGTCCGCGCCGGGGACCCGGAGGCAACTATTCAAAAAATTTTTTTTCACTTTCCGCAAATCCCTATTGCATGTTAAAAGAATCTATGATATTATTATACCTGTAATTGTGTACCCTTGTTGGATTGGGCGATATCCGGTTTATGCCCGATTCGCGCAATTCGGCGTACGGTTACAAATAATTTTCAGGAAGGAGTAAATTCCAAATGAAGAAATTCCTCGCTCTCCTCATTTCGGTAGCTATGGTGCTGGCTCTCGTTGCCATCCCCGCAGTTGCTGAGGGTGAGGTAACATTCACGGCCGCTACCGTGAATGACGTCAACCCCGGTGATACCATTCAGGTTCCCATCACCGTGAGCAACATGAACGGCAATGAGGCGCACACGCTCGTTATGCATGTGTATTTCAACGCCGACATGCTCACTGTGAACAACGTTACCAATGGTCCCCTCCTTAACGGCCTTGTACCCGTTATCGATTGGACGACCAACACCGGCGACGTTGCCATCGGTTTCCTCGGGCCCACGACCGGCATGACTGCTGACGGCGTTCTCTGCACCATGGACATCACGGTCAATGAGAACTGCACCACCAATCAGGAGCTCGTTGTTGAAGTAGTTGAGTGCTACAACGCTCCTATCGGCGGTGAGGCCACTCTCATCCCCACTCTTGGCGTCAACGGTATGATCAATATCGTCGGCGGTACCGATGAGACCCCCGTTCCCCCCACGACTCCGCCCACCACTCCGCCCACCACGCCGCCCACCACTCCCCCCACCGAGCCTCCTGTAGGCGGTGAGGCCACGGTTATCCTCACTGTTCCCGAAGATCATTGGGGCGACGGCACCGGTTATCAGATGCTTCTGGACGCCGACGCTACTGCGTATGGCACCATCATCCCCGAGACCGGCGGTCTGACCTCCGGCGGCGACGCCTCCGCTGCGACCTATGCCGAGTTCGAGTATAAGATCCCCGAGAACGCGGACGGCAGCCTCACCACTTCCAACATCGTAAGCTGCGCTTCCGTAGCCATCACCATCCCCGCCGGCACCTATGACTGGTGCATCACGAACCCCACTCCCGGCGACCGCATGTGGATCGCTTCCGAGCTGGGCAACGTCGGCGGCCGTTATGACGACTACGTGTTCGAGGCCGGCAAGACCTACGAGTTCGTCGTCACTCTTAACGAGGACTACGGCAACGACCAGGTAGACGTGACCATCACCGATGGCGGCGATACCCCCACCCCCGTACCTCCCACGGAAGTACCTCCCACGGATGTACCTCCCACGGATCAGCCCGTCGACGGCCTCATTGCAGGCTTCTACTTCGAGTCTCAGGCCGAGGCCGATGAGTGGACCAACGTTGACGCTGATGGCGACGGCAACGAATGGTACTGGCTCGGCTACGGCGTCAACCAGACGACTGCCAACATGGCTTACGAAGGCATCGGCAACATGACCTCTGCCTCCTACCAGGGCGCTGCTCTGACTCCGGACAACTGGCTTATCAGCCCCGCTGTTACCATCCCCGAGAGCAAGGACGCTGCCCGTGTTACCATGTACATCGGCGCGCAGGATCCCAGCTGGGCGGATGAGCACTTCGCCGTTTATGCCGGCGTTTCCGCCAACACCGCCGACATGATCCAGATCCTGCCCGAGACCGTTTCCACCGGCGCGTACGTTCAGTACACTGCCGACCTGTCTCAGTTCTCCGGCGAGACGGTTTATATCGCTGTGCGTCACTTCAACTGCACCGATATGTTCCGTCTTAACCTTGACCAGGTCGAGGTTTGGGGCGGCACCGACGTACCTCCCACTGATGTACCTCCCACCGACGTACCTCCCACCGACGTACCTCCCACGGATGCGGGCTCTGCCACCATCACCATGGGCAGTGAGTACGGCGTAGAGGGCGGCGCGACCATCACTCTGCCCCTCTCCATCGAGGGCGACTATCAGGCTCACACCTTCAACGGCGTCATCAACTATGATCCCGCTGTTCTGTCCGTTGTCGGCGTTGAGCTCGGTGATGTTGTTCCCGAGGATGCTTACACTATTATCGATTACGAGTCCAACCCCGGCACCATCTCCCTCGGTCTTGTAATGCCCGGTGAGGAAATGTCCGGTAACGGCGTTATCGCCAACGTTACCTTCCAGGTTGCCGAGTCCTTCACCGAGGAGACCCCCGTCAACGTAGTTGTCTACGAGTTCAACTACGTTCCCGAGGCAACGGCCATCCCCGTTGATCTCACTCTCGTCGACGGCGTTGTAACGCCTGCTGACGTACCTCCCACGGAAGTACCTCCCACCGACGTACCTCCCACCGATGTACCTCCCGCAGAAGGCGTTGTCTTCACCATGGGCAGCCAGTACGAGGTACCCGGCGGCTCCACCATCACTCTGCCCTTCACCGTTGAAGGCGAGTATGAGGCTCACACCATGAACATCGCCCTCAACTACGATCCCGAGGTCCTCACCGTCCTCGGCGTAGAGCCCGGCGCTGTCATCGACCGTGAGGATGCTGTCGTTATCATCGATTACGAGACCATCCCCGGCACCATCGCTATCGGCGTCATCATGCCCAACGAGGGCCTGACCGCTGAGGGCGAGATCGTCAACGTGACCTTCCAGGTTGCCGAGAACTTCACCGAGGCTACCCCCATCGAGGTCGTTGTAAATGAGTTCGGTTACATGCCCATCGGCGCTGTAAACCAGGAGCCCATCCCCTACACCACCGTTGACGGTATCGTGACCCCCGTTGGTGACGTACCTCCCACGGATGTACCTCCCACTGACGTACCTCCCACCGACGTTCCTCCCACGGATGTACCTCCCACGGATGTACCTCCCACGGATGAGCCCGGCCCGAATCCTCCCACGCCTCCTGTAACCGGTACCGCGAGCCTCGTAGGCCTCGGCATCATGGCTATCATGGCTGGCGCCGGCATCGTTGTCTTCCGCAAGAAGGAGGACTAATGTCCGGTAACGGCTCGGATTGAGTCAAACCCACGGACCGCTCCGCAAGGAGCGGTCCTTTTTTGCGCGCAAAAAACCGCCGGTCGATCCGACCGGCGGCCTTTCTCCGTTATCTCAATCCCGGGCCTTCGCTTCCGCTTTCAGCTTTTCCGCCATGAGCACGGCCGCGCGTTCGTAGCTCGTCCCGCCGAGACCCATCACGCGGAACGCGCATACCTCCTCGATCACGTCGACGGCGCGGAAGGGCTCCCGCTTTTCGATGTCGCTCATATGCACCTCGCCAACGGGGATGGGGCAGCAGGCAATGGCGTCCCGCAGGGCGTATGAGTAATGCGTCAGCGCCCCGGCGTTTATGAGTATCGCGTCGAAACGCCCGGGCGCCTGCTGAATGAGGTCGATGAGCGTACCCTCATGGTTCGTCTGCGTTTGCTCAACGCTCACGCCGAAAGCTTCCGCGGCCTTCTTTAGCCCGCTCATTATCTCATCCATGCTCTGTGAGCCGTATATCTTCGGCTCCCGTCTGCCTGTCATGTTGAGGTTCGGCCCGTTCAAAACGAGAAATCTCATCGGATCACCTCCGCGCTTTTTTCTTATTATACCATATCCGAGCGATTTATGATATAATAAAATCCGGAGGTGGATCATATGCTTCATTTTGCCGTCATAGGCTGCCCGATATCGCACAGCCTCTCTCCGGAGATCTACGCGCCTCTCTTTGAAAAGCACGGCGTTGACGCCGATTTCAGGAGGCTCCTCGTAGTCCCGGCGGAGCTGCCCCGTCTGCGCGTGCTGACGGAAGGGCTCTCCGGCTTCGCGGTGACGATGCCCCACAAGCGCGCGATAATCCGGTATCTCGACGGGCTCTCCGAAACCGCCTCCGCCTGCGGCGCGGTCAATATAGTCGCGGCCGAAAACGGCAGGCTCATAGGTCACAACACCGACGGCGGCGGCCTTGCGGACGCTCTCTCCGATTCGGGCTTTCGCATCCCCGGCTCGCGGGCGGTCATACTGGGGCGCGGCGGCGCGGCGCTCTCCGCGGCTCACGCGCTGAAAGAAAGGGGCGCAGCGGTCACCCTTCTCGTGCGGGACCTCCGCGGCGGTCATTCCTTTCCGGAAACGCTCATCGACGAGGCTTCGCAGCTCCCTCCCGCGGATATCCTCATTAACGCCTCTCCCCTCGGCATGAAGGGGGCGGGGGAGTTCCCGATCCGGCTCCTCGACGCGCTCCGCCCGGACGCCGTTTTCGATATGGTCTACCGGCGCGGCGGCGATACTGCGCTCATAGCGGAAGCAAAGCTTCGCGGCCTGATCGCCCTTCCCGGCGGGGCGATGCTGAAGGCTCAGGCGCTTCGCGCTTTTAAGATCTGGTTCGGGATCGATCCGTAACAAAAAAAGACTGCACGGCGTGACCGTACAGTCTTTCGTTTCGCTTACGCGGCTTTGAAATTGTTCAGCAGATTGTTAATGTAATCGTTTATGACCGCCGGATCGTTCGTGCAGAGCAGATAGATGCCGAAGCCGAGCGCCAGCAGCAGGCAGACGAGCATCAGTATGAGCACGGCGGAAGCCAGGTGCTTGCTGTTCTTGTTCACGCCCTTCGAGAACGCCATTATGAAGAGCGGGATTATGCACACGACGGGGATGGAGAACAGCAGTATCCGCCAGATGTAGCCCCAGGTCGAAAGGGGCTTATCGAGCTTCGAGACGGTCTCCGCCTCTTTTGCCGCGGCGGGCTTGACCTCGTTCACGACGGGGCGGACGGGCTCGTTCACGACGGGACGGACGGGCTCGTTCACAACGGGGCGGACGGGCTCGTTCACGACGGGTTTTACCTCATTCACGACGGGGCGGACGGGCTCGTTCACGACGGGTTTTACCTCATTCACGACGGGGCGGACGGGCTCGTTCACGACGGGCTTCACCTCGTTCGCAGCGGGCGGCGCGGGAATGACGGGCTCCGTCTTCAGCACGGGCTCCTCGGCGAAGACCTTCTCGGCCTCGGCGACGGCGCTCTCAAGCTGCTTTTCTGCGGCGGGAGCCGCTTCAACTGCCGCTTCGGCAACGGTTTCGAGCTTCTCAACAGCCTGCGCGGGGGCGGCGGGCGCTTCTGCGGGCGCGGGCTTCTCCATGGGAGGAACAGGCCTCCTCAAAGCAGTGCCGCAGCCGATGCAGAACTTATCGGTTTCATGGGCAGCGAGGCCGCAATTCGGACAATTCATTTGTATACCTCCATTTGAGTGTTGATTAGATTATATCACTTCGGGAGCAATTTGTATATAGAATTTATAAAAAACTTTTCAAACATTTTGCGGATGACCCACGGGGACGGCTTTTTTCCTAAAAATATCGAAAACACTTGACACGGAGCCCGGTTTGAGGGATAATTTAATTTGTATTTTCATATTCACGGAGGCTCTATTATGGAGGACACAAACGTTTCCCGCAGCTTTATAGAGGAGTTCATCGCAGAGGATTATGAGAAGTATCCCGTCGTAAAGACCCGTTTTCCGCCCGAACCGAACGGATATCTCCATATCGGTCACGTAAAGGCGATGTGGGTCGATTTCTCCATGGCGGAGAAGTTCGGCGGCACCTGCAACCTCCGCTTTGACGACACGAACCCCGTCAAGGAGGACGTGGAGTACGTCGAGGCGATAAAGCAGGATATCCGCTGGATGGGCTTCAACTGGGATAAGCTCTGCTTCGGGAGCGATTATTTCGATAAATGCTACGAGCTTGCCGTCAAGCTCATAAAGAAGGGCGTCGCCTACGTCTGCGATCTCGATAAGGATCAGATCAGGGAGTACCGCGGCACGCTGACGGAGCCGGGCGTCAACAGCCCCTACCGCGACAGGTCCGTCGAGGAGAACCTCGATCTCTTCGAGAGGATGCGCCGGGGCGAGTTCCCCGACGGGGCGAGGACCCTCCGCGCCAAGATCGACATGGCTTCCCCCAATATCAACATGCGCGATCCCGCGCTCTACCGCATACTGCACAGGCGCCATCATCAGACGGGCGACAAGTGGTGCATCTACCCGATGTACGATTTCGCGCACCCCATTCAGGACGCGCTCGAGGGAGTGACCCATTCGCTCTGCTCCCTCGAATACGAGGCGCACAGGCCGCTCTATAACTGGGTGGTCGAGCAGTGCGGGTTCGAGCACAAGCCGCGCCAGATCGAATTCGCGAGGCTCAATATAACCAACACCGTTATGAGCAAGCGCTACCTCCGCATGATGGTGGAGGAGGGCATCGTTTCCGGGTGGGACGATCCGCGCATGCCCACTCTCTGCGCCATGCGCCGCCGCGGCTACCCCGCCGAGGCGATAAAGGATTTCCTCGCGAGGGCCGGCGTCGCGAAGGCCGATTCCGTGGTCGACGCCGCCATGCTCGAGCACTGCGTCCGCGAGAACCTCAATATGAACGCCTGCCGCGCCATGGCGGTGACGGATCCGGTAAAGCTCGTCATCGTGAATTGGCCTGAGGGCGTGACGGAGGATATCGCCATCGAGAACCTCCCCATCGAAGGCGGGGAGGAGAAGGGCTCGCATACCGTCCCCTTCGGCAGGGAGCTCTATATCGAGCGGGATGACTTCATGCTCGAACCGCCGAAGAAGTTCTTCCGCCTGAAGCCCGAAGGCGAGGTCCGCCTGAAGGGAGCTTACATAATCAAATGCACCGGCTGGGAGACGGACGGGGAGGGCCGCGTCACGCTCATCCGCGCCGAGTACGACCCGGAGAGCCGCAGCGGCGAATGCACGAGGAAGGTCAAGGGCACCATTCATTGGGTCCCCGCGAAGGAGGCCGTCCCCGCCGAATTCAGGCTCTACGACCCCCTGTTCAAGGACAGCGTCATCGACACCGATCGTATAATGGAAAGCCTCGACCCGAATTCGGTCACGGTCAAAAAGGGCTTCGTCGAGCCCTTCCTTTCGGGAGCCGTGCCCGGTGAGGCATATCAGTTCATGCGCGTGGGCTATTTCACCGCGGATACCGATTCCGCGGAGGGCGCGCTCGTGTTCAACCGTACAGTCGGCCTGAAGGACAGCTACAAGCCCGCAGACTGAGACGAAAGCGTCGCAAAATGGAATCGAACGAAACCGTAAAACAGATAGAAGCGCCGAAGAGGAAGAGCAGATCGTGGCTCGTGATACTGCTCTTTGTGCTTGCGCTCGCGGCGATGTGCGCTGCGGGAGCGATCCTGAAGGCGGATCGTGCCGCGGGCGAAGCGGGCCTTCCCGCCGACGGTTCGGCAGAGGCCGAACCCACGGAGACCGCGCCCGCGGGAGCCGCGCCCACCGAGACCGTGCCCACGGAAGCCGTGCCCACGGAAGCCGCGCCGGAGACCTCGCCCGAGCCCACGGCGCAGGTCTTTGCAAAGACCGAGATAGTCGTCGGAGGCAGGGTGGAGGCGGTCGTCAGCAGCAGCCAGGCGGCGGAGGAGCTCCTGAGGAACGTGCAGGAGCATTTCGAGCTCCTCGGCGAAGTCCCGGACAATGCTCTGACGGAGCTCATCACAAAGGTCGAGCTTCGCGCGGCGGATGAGGGAGCCGAGGTCATGAGCTATGACGAGGCCTTCGAATACTTCACTTCCGAAAGGACTCCCCTCGTATTTAGGAGCACGGCCTCCCGCGTCGAGGATACGGTCATCCCCCACAGGGATACTGTCATCGTCGATTCATTCCTCCCCAAGGGGATAAGGGTCGCGAGGGTCGTCGGCCGCGACGGTATCGAGCGCACCGTATTCACGGAGGTCTACATCAACGGCGTCAGGCAGGATACCGTGACGGAGGAGACCTACACCGTCATAGACCGCATCAACGGCGATATAAGGATCGGGGGAAGGGTCTTCCCCGATGATTACGTGCTGAGCCCCGGCTTCGGGAGCGACCCGACAGCGGCCCATTCGCTGAGGTTCGTCCCGCCCGCTCACGGCGAGGTCGTCACGTTATACGGCCCCAACGGAGAGGGCTTCCATCACGGCATAGATATCTCCGTCCCCGCGTATTCGGACGTTTGCGCCGCCAGCATGGGGACTGTCGTCACCGTCATGGAGAGGGGCGCATACGGCCTCATGGTCGAGGTGGAGCATGAATACGGCATCACCACCCGCTATGCGAGGCTGACGGACGTCTGCGTCGCGATAGGCGACACGGTCGTCGCGGGGCAGCTCATAGGCAAGATCGCGCCGGACGATCACGGCCCCCATCTGCATTTCGAATTAAGGGTGCAGGGCACGGCATATAATCCATTGAAAATACTCTCCCGGAGCGACATAAAGGGTTGACGGTTCGCCCGGCCTATGATAAAATACAAAAGATACGCTTGAGATAGATCGGAGGTACCCCTTTCGGGGTGTTGACATATGGCATATTACAGGATCAACGGCGGCAGGCCCCTGGAGGGGCAGGTCACCATCAGCGGCGCGAAGAACGCCGCTCTGGCGATAATACCCGCCGCCATACTCGCGGGGCAGCCCTGCGTTATAGAGAATCTTCCGATAATCGAGGACGTACACGTCCTTACGGAGATTCTGCGCCTCATGGGGGCGGAGGTCGATCTGCACGAAAACGGCTGCATGAGGATCGACCCGACTACGATACGGAATTACGAGGTCACGTTCGACATGGTCTCGAAGCTTCGCGCTTCGTACTATCTGCTCGGCGCGATGCTCGGGCGCTACGGCAGGGCGGCTCTCGCGCTGCCGGGCGGGTGCTCCATTGGCAACAGGCCGATAGACTTCCACATAAAGGGGATGCGCGCTCTCGGCGCGAAGGTCGAAATAAAGGGCGGCATAGTCTACGCCGAGGCCGAGCGTCTCAAAGGGGCGGAGATATACCTTGATATGGCAAGCGTCGGCGCGACGATCAACATAATGCTCGCCGCCTGCCGGGCGGAGGGGACGACGGTCATCACCAACGCCGCCAAGGAGCCCCACGTCGTGGACGTCGCGAACTTCCTCAACATGATGGGCGCATCCATAAAGGGCGCGGGGACGGACGTCATAAGGATCTACGGCAGGCAGGAGCTCCACGGCTGCAGCTACGCGATAATCCCCGATCAGATCGAGGCGGGCACTTTCATGATAGCGGCCGTCGCCACGCACGGGAACGTCGTCATCAACAACATAATCCCCACCCATCTGGAGGCCATCTCCGCGAAGCTCATGGAGTGCGGCGCCCACGTGACCGAGGGCGACGACGGCACCGAATTCTTCCTCCAGGTGCAGGGGGGAGACAGGCTCCGCGCAGTCAATATAAAGACTTTGCCCTATCCCGGCTTCCCGACGGATCTGCAGCAGCCCATGATGGCTCTGCTCACCATGTCAAAGGGCAACAGCTACATAGTCGAGAACATATTCGAGGATCGCTTCAACCACGTTCCCGAGCTCATCAGGATGGGCGCCTCTATCAATGTCAACGGGCGCACCGCCACGATAGAGGGCGTTGAAAAGCTTTACGGCGCGAACGTCCGCGCAACGGATCTGAGGGCGGGCGCGGCGCTCATCGTCGCGGCTCTCGCGGCGGAGGGGACGACGATCGTCCGCAACATCCACTTCATTGACAGGGGCTACGAGCGGTTCGAGCAGAAGCTTCGCGCTCTCGGCGCGGATATAGAGCGGATCGAAGAAGAATAAGCTGATTTGGGGTTGTTAATTCCGGCAGCCGGTGTTATAATAATAATGCCGTGACACGGGCGTTTCCACGCGCCCGGGCGGCAGGCGCCTAATAAACAAAAAAACATCTTCGGAGGTATTTTCACATGGCAGCAAAAGTTGGCATCAACGGTTTCGGTCGTATCGGTCGTCTCGTTTTCCGTGCGGCTATCAAGAATCCCGACATCATCGTCACCGGCATCAACGATCCCTTCCTGGACGTTGATTATATGTCCTACCTTTTGAGGTACGACACCGTTCACGGCAAGTTTGACGGCGAAGTCAAGGTAGAGGACGGCAAGCTCGTCGTCAACGGCGAGGTCGTCAACGTCTATAACTGCATGGATCCCAAGGAGATCCCCTGGGCGGAGTGCGGCGCCGAGTACGTTGTTGAGTCCACCGGCAAGTTCACCACCACCGAAAAGGCCTCCGCGCACTTCGTCGGCGGCGCGAAGAAGGTCGTCGTTTCCGCTCCCTCGGCGGATGCTCCCATGTTCGTAATGGGCGTCAACCACAAGAACTACACCCCCGACATGAAGGTCGTCTCCAACGCGAGCTGCACCACCAACTGCCTCGCTCCTCTTGCCAAGGTCATCAATGACAATTTCGGCATCGTAGAGGGCCTCATGACCACCGTCCATTCCATCACCGCGACCCAGCTCACCGTTGACGGCTCCTCCAAGAAGGATTGGCGCGGCGGCCGTGCTGCGGCTCACAACATCATCCCCAGCTCCACCGGCGCTGCCAAGGCCGTCGGCAAGGTCATCCCCTCCCTCAACGGAAAGCTCACCGGCATGAGCCTCCGCGTGCCCACCATCGACGTTTCCGTCGTCGACCTGACCTGCACGCTCGAGAAGCCCACCACCTATGATGAGATCAAGGCCGCCATGAAGGCCGCTTCCGAGTCCGAGGAGTTCAAGGGCATCATCGGCTACACCGACGAGCCCGTCGTCTCCAGCGATTTCTACACCGATCCCCGCACCTCCATTTTCGACGCGGGCGCAGGCATCATGCTGAACGATCATTTCGTAAAGCTCGTCGCCTGGTACGATAACGAGTGGGGTTATTCCAACAAGCTCGTCGATCTCATCCTCCACATGAACGAGGTCGACCACAAGTAATCAATAACGGGAATTGGGCGCTCCTTTACGGGGCGCCCGTTTTGAAAGAGGCAATATGAAAGCATACGAGAGACTTTTAAAATACGTCCGGGTTTTCACCACCTCGGATGAGGATTCCGAGTCCGTCCCCTCCACGGCGAGGCAGTTCGATCTTGCGAACATCCTCGTTGAGGAGATGAAGGCCATCGGCATTTCGGACGCCCACGTCGACGACAAGTGCTACGTCTACGGCTCCATCCCCGCGACCCCGGGGTA
Organism: Clostridia bacterium; assembly: GCA_017509785.1. Taxonomy (GTDB): domain Bacteria; phylum Bacillota; class Clostridia; order Christensenellales; family CAG-138; genus UBA3857. The sequence continues at coordinate 60,682 of JAFWOT010000028.1, read as the reverse complement.
TGAGGGCAAGCCCGCAATAGGCTTCATCGCGCACATGGATACCGCCCCCGATTTCAACGGGGATAACGTCGCCCCCCGCATCATTGAGGATTACGACGGCGGAGAGGTCGTATTGGGCGAGAGCGGCAGGGTATTAAAGCCCGCCGATTTCCCGCATCTGCCTTCATTGAAGGGCCGCACGCTCATAGTGACGGACGGGACAAGCCTCCTCGGCGCGGACGATAAGGCCGGCGTCGCCGAGATAATGACCGCCGCGGAGGAGCTCATAAAGGGCGGCATGCCCCACGGCAGGATACTCGTTTCCTTCACCCCGGATGAGGAGATAGGCAGGGGAGCCGACTGCTTCGACGTGGAGCATTTCGGCGCGGATTTCGCCTACACCGTCGACGGCGGGCAGGAGAACATAATCGAGTACGAGAACTTCAACGCCGCCGCCGCGCAGATCGAGATAAACGGCTTCAACGTGCATCCCGGCTCCGCGAAGGATATAATGATAAACGCCCTGCACGTCGCCTGTGAGATAGACGGCATGCTCCCCGCCGGGCAGACCCCGCGCGATACCGAGGGCTACGAGGGGTTCTTCCACCTCTGCGATTTATCCGGCACCACCGAGCACGCCTCTATGTACTACATACTCCGCGACCACAGCGCCGAGATAATGCAGGCCAGAAAGGCGACCCTGAAGCATATCGAAAAGCTCCTCAACGCCAAATACGGCGAGGGCACGGTCAAGGTCAGCATCAAGGATCAGTATCAGAACATGATCGAGAAGATCAAGCCCTGCTTCCATCTCATTGAGAACGCCTGCGCCGCGGTGAGGGAGGCGGGCTGCGAGCCCGGCATCGAGGCCATCCGCGGAGGCACCGACGGAGCGAGGCTCAGCTTCATGGGCCTGCCCTGCCCGAACCTCGGCACCGGAGGCTACGCCTACCACGGGCCGTATGAGCATATCACCGTCGAGGGCATGGATACGGCGACCCGCGTCATACTCAACATAATCGCAAAGTACGCCGAATAGATAAACTCAAAAACGACCCCGGGCGGGCATGCCCCGGGGTCGTTTCGCGCTTGGGTCATTCCCCGCGCTCGCTCATTATTCCCGCGCGGTTGTGCCTGCGGAAGAGCATCGTTATGCCCCAGATCCCGGCAAGGCCGACCACGGTATAGATGATGCGTGAGACGACTCCGCTCATCCCGCCGAATATGGCGGCGACCAGATCGAATTGGAATATGCCGACGAGCCCCCAGTTGAGCGCGCCGATCACCATAAGTATGAGCGCCACAGTATCCATTGCGAATTCTCCTTTCACGCTCCGCCGGACGGAGCTTTTTTTCGGCGGCGGGCAAGATGAGAAAGCCGGCATGCCGATCGTGATGAGTTTCTGCATCGGAAGCCCTTTTTATGCAGAGTCTTCAATTCCCCGCGGCGGCGCGTTTTTTTTGGCATTGAGGGTTTTTTCGCCCCTCCCCAAACCGGATCCGGTATCGGGAAACCGGTTTCCGAAAATAGTTATCATGTAATTGTAAAATGTGATATACGCCCCGAGGCGGCGCTGTGAAGCAAGTTTTCCACAGTTTCCACATAGTTATCCACTTTTCAAGGCGTTTTATGGGCTTGTCCATGTTAAAAACTCATGTGGAAAAAATCCGACCGGAGTTAGTGCCGCGTGACTGAAGAAAAAGATTTACGGCCGCTGTTCATTGTTGAAAACGGATCCGGCGGCCGCTGAAAATAGTTTTTCGGGTTTTGGCAAGGCTGTTCCCAAAGTTCGGCGTCACGACTCCCAAACAGGGAGCGGAGCGGGAAACCGGCCCCGTCCATCAGCCGACTATGCTTCTCGTTTCCCCGCTCACGGGGGAGCCGCGCCCATCCTCTATAATGAGCTTGTCCGCGACGAGCGCTATGAATTCGCCGTTGGTGGGCTTCTCGTTCTTGCCGTATACGTTGAAGCCGAAGAGCTTGTTCACGTTCTCGATCTTGCCCCGCGTCCAGCTCACCTCGATGGCGTGGCGTATCGCGCGCTCCACCTTGGAGGGGGAAGTGTTGAACCTCTTCGCGATGCCCGGGTAGAGCTCCTTCGTTATGTGGCTTATGAGCTCGGGCTTATTGAAGACCATCCTTATCGCCTCGCGCAGGTAGTGATAGCCCTTTATGTGCGCGGGTATGCCGACGGAGAGAAACACCGCCGTTATCTTCTCGTCGAGGGTCCTTCCCTGAGGGGCGGCGGAACGGAGCTCCGCCTCGGCCTCGTTCCCCCGAAGCAGATCGAGCATCCGCCTGTGCAGATATTCGGGCTCGAGCGGCTTCAGCATCACGTATGAAGCCCCCTTCACGAACGCCCTCTGGAGGAGCCCGTCGCTCCTCATGTAGGACACCATTATTATGACGTCCGGCTTTGCGGAGGGCTCCTCCTGCAGAGCCTCCAAGAGATCGAGCCCGTCGAGCTTCGGCATTACGAGCTCGCAGATGAGCGCGTCGAATTTCTCCTCGCGGAGCCTCTCGAGCGCTTCCGTCCCGTCGGAAGCCTCCGCAAAGCGTATGACATCCTTGTCCGTTTTGAAGTACTCGGCGACGGCCCGCCGAAAGCCCGGGTTCCCGTCCGCCAACAGCACACGATATTCGCTCATTATTCCTGTACCTCCGTGAAACAGTTTGTAAAGTCGACGGCAAGCGGCATATTGCCGCCGCCCCATAAAAGAATTGTAATGCCGCAAGTCTCGCGTTTCCATAGGAGAATTCGTGTAAAAAAGACCGGTTTTGTCGTTCCGTGACACAAAGGCGTATTTCCCCGTCCAAAGCCGCATATCCTGTTTTTTTGAGCGGGGAACGCGGCGCATCCTCACGATTTTTTCGCAAAATATTGATAAAATCAAAAAAAACCCTTGCAAAGCGCATAAAACTGTGTTACAATGTGTACGTTGGACGGGATGGTGAGAGTTCATCCCGTATGGTCAGGTAAACGAGTTCAGGCTCGTTTCGGAAGAGTGGGCAAAACCCGCTCTTTAATTTTGAGAAAGAGGTGCGCCGTTTGAAGCTGTTGGATAGGGTAAAGGAGCTCATCGAACCGACCGTGAACGATCTCGGCTTTGAGCTTTACGATCTCGAGTACCGCAAGGAGTACGGGAACTGGGAGCTTTTGGTTTTCATCGATTCGCCGGAAGGGGTGGATCTCGAAAGCTGCGAGCGGGTCAGCCGCGCGATCGATCCCATTCTCGACGAGGCGGATCCGATCGAGCAGGCGTATCTTCTCACCGTCAGCTCCGTCGGAATAGACAGGCCGCTGAAGCTCCCGAAGGATTTTGACAGGAGCATAGGTCAGGCGGTCGACGTCAAGCTCTACGCCGCCCCGAAGGATAAGACCCTCTGCAGCGGAAAGAATTTCACGGCGAAGCTCCTCTCCCACGACGGGGAGACCTTCACGGTGGAGACGGAAAAGGGCAGCTTCACGCTCCCGAAAAAGGCGGCGGCGCTGATAAGGCCGCATATAGACTTCAATTAATACTGTAAGGAGATACCGTAAATGAACCCGAACGAGCTCATACTTGCAATGCAGCAGATCGAAAAGGAACGCAACATAAAGGCGGAGGTCCTTATCGACGCCATAGAGGCGGCGCTTGTTTCCGCCTATAAGCGCAATTATAACGTAAATACCAACGTCCGCGCGACGATGGATCCCGAGACCGGCAAGATCGGCATATTCGCGTCGAAGTCCGTAGTCGAGAAGGTGGAGAACCCCAGCTCCGAGATCTCCGTTGAGGAGGCGAAGAAGATCAACCATCTTTACGAGGTGGGCGACGTGCTCGAGGTCGAGGCCTTCACGAAGGATTTCGGCCGCATCGCGGCGCAGACGGCGAAGCAGGTCGTCATACAGCGCATAAGGGAGGCCGAGCAGGGCGCCATTTTCGACGAGTTCGCCGAGAAGGAGGGTGAGATCCTCACCGCCATAGTCCAGCGCGTGGAGAAGAACGGCGTTTACGTCGAGTTCGGCAAGACGGACGGCATAATCCCCTTTAACGAGGTCATCCAGGGCGAGACCTATAACCCCGGCGACCGCATCAAGGCATACGTATTAAAGGCGCAGCGCAACAACAAGGCGCCCCAGGTCCTCATTTCGAGGACGCATCCCGGCCTCGTCAAGAGGCTCTTCGAGCTCGAGGTCCCCGAGATACAGGCCGGCACCGTGCAGATCAAGTCCATCGCCCGTGAAGCGGGGCAGAGGACGAAGGTCGCAGTCGTCTCCTTCGATCCGAACGTCGATGCCGTAGGCGCCTGCGTCGGGCCCAAGGGCATCCGCGTCGAGCGCATCGTGCAGGAGATCCACAACGAGAAGATCGACATAATCGAGTGGGATCCCGACATCGCGGTATATATCGCAAAGGCTCTGAGCCCCGCCCGCGTGCTCATGGTCTACATAAATGAGGACGAGAAGGCCGCCAAGGTCATAGTCCCCGACAATCAGCTCTCGCTCGCCATAGGCAAGGAGGGTCAGAACGCGAGGCTCGCCGCCAAGCTCACCGGCTGGAAGATCGACATCAAGTCCAAGTCCGTCGCCGATGAGGAGATGGAAGCCGATATCCCCTCCGGGGAGGAAACGGAAGCTCCCGCGGAAGGGAACGAGGAATAATTCATTACAGAGGTAAGACCTGTTGAGTAAAAAGATACCAATGCGAATGTGCGTCGGATGCCGCCAAATGAAGGAGAAGCGCGGGCTTGTCCGCGTTGTCCGGCGGGAGAACGGCGAAGCGGCGCTTGACCTGACGGGCAAGGCCAACGGGCGCGGGGCGTACGTCTGCCCGGACGCGGAATGCCTCAAAAGGGCGGTGAAGAGCCGTGCGCTCGACAGGGCGCTCGAGGTCACCATATCGCCCGAAGTGCTGGATCGGCTCTCGGCCGAGATAGAAAGGCGTGAGTCGGATGAATGAGAAGCTCCGCAGCGCGCTCGGCTTCGCAATGAAGGCCGGGAAGGTGAAGTCGGGCGAGGTCGCCGCCGAAGCCGCCCTCAGGGGCGGGAAGGCGAAGATAGCCGTGATCGACGCGTCCTCCTCCGAAAGAGCGAAGAAGCATTGGTCGGATATGTGCAATAACGCCGGGGTCCCCCTCGTGGAAGCGGAAGAGCCTGGCAGGGCGATAGGGCGCGCGGCGCACATGATCGCCTGTATAACGGATAACGGATTCGCGCAGATGGTACTGCGCAGCATCGAAAACAAACCTGAAAATGGGGGTGCAGCAAATGGCAAGGAATGAACTAATAGATTCTGCAAAGCAGATAGAGCAGAGGACTGCGGAGCTGCTGGAGCGCGTAAAGAAGCTCCACAGCGACGTCAGCGCGTCCCTTCAGCAGGCGAAGCGCCACGAAGCCAAGCTCGTAGAGCAGGAAAAGGCAGAGGCCAAGGCCAGGGCCGAGCGTGAGCGCGAGGAGCGCCGCAAGGAATTCCTCGAGTCCGGGGAACAGAAGGGCGTCTATTCGAGCGGCGCCGATGATTTCGATACCCCCGAGACGGCCTCTCCCGCGGAGACGAAGCCCGACGAAAAGCCCGAGGTAAAGCCCGAGGAAAAGCCCGAGGAAAAACCCGAGGTCAAGCCCGAGGTAAAGCCCGAGGTAAAGCCCGAAGTGAAGCCTGAGGTCAAGCCCGAGCAGGGGCAGAGGGATGACCGCCGCGAGCAGAAGCCCCGCAGGGACGAGAACAGGCCCGCCGACCGCAGGCCGAAGGAAGACCGTCCTCCCCGCGGCGACAAGCCCTTCGATAAGGAAGGGAAGAAGCCTGCGGGCGACCGCAAGCCCCAGGCCGCGCAGCAGGGCAGGAAGCCCTCGGGCGGCGCGCCGGCGGTGATACCGCAGCCGAACCGTCAGGCCAACAAGGGCCAGTACGTCCGCACGTTTGACAACGACAAGAAGCAGCCCAAGAACAAGAAGACCATCATGAAGGAAACAGCACCCTCCGCAAGGCGCTGGGACGATGAGGACAGCTATCGCAAGAAGTCCGGCAAGAAGCAGCAGCCCCAGCATAAGCCCGAACCCGTCAAGATCGAGAAGGCGGTCATCACCTCCGAGATGATAACCGTGCGCGAGCTCTCCGAAAAGATAGGCAAGCCCGCCGCGGAGATAATCAAAAAGCTCTTTATGATGGGCAATATCGCCACCATCAATAACGAGATCGACTTCGAGACCTGCGAGCTCATCGCCGCGGATTACGATATCGAGCTCGAGCTCAAGCTCGAGAAGACCGCCGAGGAAGCCCTTGCCGAGGCCGCGGGCGAGAAGGACAGCGACGAGAACCTCGTCGAGCGTCCGCCCGTCGTCACCATAATGGGTCATGTCGACCACGGCAAGACGAGCCTTCTCGACGCCATCCGCCACAGCTCCGTCACCGCGGGCGAGGCGGGCGGCATAACGCAGCACATCGGCGCTTACACGGTCACCTGCAACGGCAGGAGGATCACGTTCATAGACACCCCGGGCCATGAGGCGTTCACCGCAATGCGCGCGCGCGGCGCCCAGGTAACGGACGTTGTCATACTCGTCGTCGCGGGGGATGACGGCATAATGCCCCAGACCGTCGAGGCGATCAACCACTCGAAGGCGGCGGGCGTTCCCATAATCGTCGCCATCAACAAGATGGATAAGCCCGAGGCCAATCCCGACCGCGTCCTCCAGCAGCTGACCGAGCACGGCCTCCTCTGCGAGGCGTGGGGCGGCGATACCATCACCGTGCCCGTCTCCGCGAAGACGAAGATGAACCTCAACACCCTGCTCGAGATGGTCCTGCTCCAGGCCGATATGCTGGAGCTCCGCGCCAATCCCGACCGCAAGGCGAAGGGCACCATAATCGAGGCGCAGCTCGATAAGGGCCGCGGCCCCGTGGCGACCGTTCTCGTTCAGAACGGCACGCTGAGGATAGGCGATCCCATAGTCGCCGGCGTGGCGTTCGGCCGCGTCCGCGCTATGATGGACGATAAGGGCAAGCGCGTAAAGGAGGCCGGCCCCTCCACCGCTGTCGAGGTGCTGGGCTTTAACGAAGTACCCTCCGCGGGCGATGAGATGGTCGTTGCCGATATAGATAAGCTCTCCAAGCTCGTTGCCGAGGAGCGCCGCAACAAGATCCGCGCCGAGCAGATGAAGAAGCTCTCGAAGGTCTCCCTCGAGGATCTCTTCTCCCACATCTCCGAGGGCGACGTCAAGGACCTCAACATAGTCATAAAGGGCGACGTCGACGGCTCCGTCGAGGCGGTCAAGCAGGCGCTCGAGAAGCTCTCCAACGAGGAGGTCCGCGTCAAGTGCATCCACGGCGCGGTCGGTGCGATAACCGCTTCCGACGTCATGTTCGCATCCGCTTCAAACGCGATCGTCATCGGCTTCAACGTCCGTCCCGATTCGGGAGCCAAGGCTCTCGCCGAGCAGGAGAAGGTCGACATGCGTACTTACCGCGTCATCTATCAGGCGATAGAGGACGTCGAGAACGCGATGAAGGGCATGTTCAAGCCCGTCTATCAGGAGGTACAGCTCGGCACCATCTCCGTCAGGAACACGTTCAAGGTGCCCGGCGTTGGCATAATCGCGGGCGCGTACGTCTCCGAGGGCAAGGTCCAGAGGAACGCGCAGGTCCGCGTCGTGCGCGACGGCATAGTCGTTCACGAGGGCAAGATATCCTCCCTCCGCCGCTTCAAGGACGACGTCAAGGAGGTCGCTCAGGGCTATGAGTGCGGTATCGGCATCGAAAGCTTCAACGATATCCACGAGGGCGACGTGATCGAGGCGTTCGTCATGGAAGAAGTCAAGAGATAATTCCCAATTTGCAATCAGCAATTAGGAAGCAGCGATTCGCGAGCTTAGCGAGCCGCAGCGCCGACGAAAAATGCATGCAAATTTTGAGGAGGCGCGCGCCGCACCGCGACAGGTGCGGAACGCGATCTCGAGAGCAGGTAGGATCGCTCCTGCGAGACATATCTTAGTTGGGTAGAACTCAACACGGGGAGGACCCAGCCGCCCGTTCACGAACATTTTGACCGGTGTGAGCCGACCAAGAATGAAAAACAAAACTATTGCACCAATGGGGACGGTCCTTATTGGTGCGGCAATAAGCAATCGGAATAAGGAATTACAATGGCATTCAAACGTTTCGACAGGATAAACGAGGAGATCCGAAAGGCGCTGTCCGAGATCATCCGCGATATGAAGGATCCGCGGATATCGCCGCTCACGTCCGTCATGCGGGCGGAGGCGACGAACGACCTCAAGCAGTGCAAGGTCATGATCTCCGTATACGATAAGGACGACGAGGCGAGGCGGGAGACCGTCGCGCAGCTCAACCGCGCGGAGGGCTTCATCGCCCGCGAGATGGGCAGGCGCATAGATCTTCGCCACATACCGAAGTTCATATTCAAGCTCGATGATACGATCGAGTATTCGGTGCGCATCTCCGAGATACTCGACAGTCTTAACATTTCCGGAAAGGAAACGGAACAGGAAGATGAGTGACGTTGAGGCGCTTAACTCAATAATCGAGGGCATAAGGAGCTTCGACCGCTTCAGCATACTGACCCACGTCTCCCCCGACGGGGATACGCTGGGCTCGGGCATCGCGGTGCAGATACTGCTCGAATCCCTCGGCAAGAAGGCGGAAGTCGTCTGCGAGGAGCCCGTCCCGCATATATATGGGTATCTGCCCAACGCGGGGCGCGTCGTCCTCCCGCAGGAGGCCGCCTCCTTTGAGTGCGTCATCGCCTGCGACTGCGCGGACAGGCAGCGCTTTAAAAAGGCGGAGCATATTTTCGAGAACGCGAAGCACACGATGGTCATCGACCATCATTTCACCAACAAGGGCTACGCGGACGCCAACCTCATCCGCCCGGGCGCTTCCGCCGCGTGCGAGGTCGTTTTCGATCTTTATAAGGCGATGGATATCCCCGTCTGCCCCGAGGCCGCCGTCTGCATCTACACCGGCATAGTCACCGACACGGGCAACCTCACCTATTCCAACACCACCCCCCACGCGATACGCATAGTCGCCGAGCTCTACGAGAACGGCCTCAACATCACGGAGATAAACCGCAATATTTACAGGACGATCCCCTACGTCAAGACGAGGCTGCAGGGGCACGTCCTCTCCAACATGAAGCTCGAAGCGGGCGGCAGGATAGGCATTGCAACGGTCACCGTCGGCGAGATGGAAGCCTTCGGCGCGACGAACGAGGACTGCGAGGGCATAGTCGATTCCGTGCGCGACGTCGAATCCGTCCGCGTCGCCATATTCATAAGGGAGGGCCGCGACGGGACCTACAAGGTCAGCCTCCGCTCCAAGGAATGCGCCGACGTCGGCAAGATCGCGGGCAAGTACGGCGGGGGAGGCCATGCCGCCGCCGCGGGCTACTCCTCAAAGGAGCCCCTTTCGACTACGATCGCCAACGTCCTGCGCGATGTTTCGCAGGAGCTTGAGAATGATAAAAACTGAAGGAGTCATCTGTGTTTTAAAGCCTCCGGGGATGAGTTCCTCGGACGCCGTTACCGACGTTAGACGGGTCTTCGACGAAAAACGAGTCGGGCATACGGGCACGCTCGATCCCGCGGCCGCGGGGGTGCTGCCCATATGCATCGGCCGGGCGACCCGTCTGTTTGATTTTTTGGTCGATAAGCGCAAGGAATACATAGCGGAGCTCGTCGTCGGCGCCGCCACCGATACCGAGGACGCGACCGGCGCCGTCATCGCGACGTCGGAAAGGGTCGTTTCGGCCGCGGAGGTCGAAGCGGTCCTCCCGCGCTTTCTGGGCGAGATCGAGCAGACCCCGCCCATCTACTCGGCGCTCAGCGTCGGCGGCGTGAAGCTCTATAAGCTCGCCCGCGAGGGCAGGCTCGACCGCTCCCTTGAGGAGAAGCGCCGCGTCATCTCGATAGACGAGCTGGAGCTCCTCAGGCAGACGGGGGAGAACCGCTTCCTCATCAGGGTCGTCTGCTCCAAGGGGACGTACATCCGCACCCTTTGCAAGGATATCGGCGCCGCAATAGGCGAGCCCTCCTACATGGGCTTCCTTTTAAGGACGCGCTCCGGCGCGTTCACGCTGGAGGATTCCTTCTCCATAGCCGAGCTGAACGAAATGAAGGAGCGCGGCGAGCTCGGCTCCGCCGTCATCCCGATGGACAGGGCGATAAGCCATATCCCCGCGCTGGAGATCTCCGGCATTTCCGCCAGGAACGAGCGTCTGCTCATTCACGGCGCGGCGATAAAATGCGCCGACGGGCGGGAGGGGAAGCCCCTTCGCGTGTACCTTCACGGGGAGTTCCTCGGCATAGGCGAGGTGTGCGGCGGCGAGCTGCGCATAACTGTCTGGCTCGGCGACGAGGCGCTCCAGATAAAGGGCATGAAGCTGCAGGGGCGCGTCGCCCCGCATAACCACATCGGCGCGAAGCTCGGCTTCCCGACGGCGAACCTCGAAGGCTTCGACAGGCGTCAGCTCCCCAACGAGGGCGTTTACGCCTCCGTCGCGGAGATCGAAGGCGTCCGCCGTCCGGCGGTCACCTCCATAGGCCGCAACCCCACCTTCGGCGGGGAGAGCGTCACCGTCGAGACGCATATACTCGATTACGAGGGCGACCTCTACGGTAAGCCCATGACGGTCATCTTCGTCAGCCGCCTCCGCGGGATGATCAAATTCTCCTCTCCGGAGGAGCTCAGCGCGCAGATAGCGGAGGACGTCCGCCGCGCCCGCGAGGTGCTCGAAAACTCAAAATACGTCCGCGGCAATTAGACCGTCGAACAACGCGTATTCGTTCTGCACAGGCTCCGGCAGGGGCCTGTTTTTCATTACGAAACGCTGACACGAAAATGTTGGTAACACGTTTTTATACGCATGGTAAAATAGCTCCATCCGGATGAAAGGAGAGCGAATATGAAAAGAGCTGTTATACCTGTAATTGCTGTCGCGCTCGCGGTCTGCGCAGCCGCGGCGGTCATTCTTATCCCGAAGCCCGGTTACGCTAAGGAGGGCAGAATGGTGAGAGCGAGGTACACCGCGTATCTTAACAGGGCTTCCTCGGGTGAAGCCGATGACTCAAGCGGGGACGGAGGCGAACCGGAGCTCCCGTTTTACTTCCATGTACCGGATGGATTCCTCGAAACGAAGATGGGAGATAAAGAGTTTGTTACCCCGATAAATCCTTTTGACACCCCGGAGATCTGGCTGGAGCTCGATGGTGCGGAGGAAAGGCATGATGCTTCGCAGCTTGCTAAGGAGATCGTCGATACGGCTTCGACGAGGGAGTTGCTTCTTTATTGCATGAACTACAATTTCGATATTGATGTATTTATGTTCGATTCGCTGCAGGACGGGATCGACATGGTGAAGGAGAGTTTCAACGGGCTGCGCGAGCTCTTTTCAAGGGAGGACGCCTCGGAGGCATTGGTCGAGCTTTACAGGCTCTACGATCCGGCGGAGCAGTACGCTTCGGACGAATTCAGCACGGTGAGATTCCACTACCTCGAGGCGCTGTTGAGCTCTGCTGAGGTTCTCAACTCGCTGACGAAGGATGAAGCGTCTGTGCTCGCGGCCTCCTGCGCCGAAAAGCTGACGTGGATAATGGAAACGGAGGACTGCCCCTATTCCATGGGCACGACGGTGTATCTCGCGGTACTGAGCCAATACATGTGCAATAATGACTTTGCCGAGATCGCGGACTCTTCGCAGGGCGTTCTCGATTATCTTGCTTCCGGCAGGCTCGTGTTGGACGATATCGACGATGAAACGCTCGGCAAGCTCTATTTGAGCGCGGCGGAATTTATAAAGGTCAACGGAGAGGAGGAACAGGGCGAATAAGAGAGCATTGTTGTTTTGTGTCTGGCTGTTCGTGCTTGCGACTGTTCTGACAGGATGTTCCGGTCCTGCTAATATGCAGAGCAACGTCGAGGTAGGGGAGAGAATTAAGTTCGTTGCATCTAACAGCACTACGGCGACGTATCGGGTGGTGAGGCTTGCTAATGAGACGATCGCTTATAAGTGGGAGCACGGAGATTTGACAAGCGCAGAAGTCAATTATCTGCATTCCAGTGTAGTAAAAGAATATGTGGTATTGAAAATCAGGAATGCTACGTAATTTATTACAACGGCAATAAAAAGGATCATTCTGCTATCGTATATAAGCCAAACATCAAGGGAGAAAACTTGATATCAAAATGGGGTTTCTCCGGCTTATATAGTCATTCGATAAATAATTGTCCGTACTACCTAAGCGCTGCCAAGATAGAGTATTATCGTTTGCCGTAAAGACGGAATGCTGTCGGGCGCCGTTAACGACCTGTCGATATATAAAAAATTATTCTTCAAAAAGCCCTTTACAAGAGGGCTTTTCGTATGGTATAATAACTTGCTTTTTGTGTTATGGGTGAAACCGCGGCGCAAAAGCGATCTGTTCGCTTCGTTCGGCGAGAACTCCGGCGCCTTACGCAGCCTGCAGGGATACTGAAATATTTGGAGGCAACTAAAATGGAAAAAGAACGCAAGAACGAGATCATCACCACTTATGCTCTGCATGAGGGTGACACCGGTTCCCCCGAGGTCCAGATCGCTCTCCTGACCGAGCGCATCAATCACCTCACCGCCCATCTGCAGGAGCACAAGAAGGATAACCACTCCCGCAGGGGTCTTCTGAAGATGGTCGGTAAGAGGCGCGGCCTGCTGAACTACCTCAAGTCCACGGATATCGAGCGTTACAGGGACATCATCGCCAGGCTGAACATCCGCAAGTAAATCAGGTTTTTCATGGAAAAGTGGGCGGGAGTACCCACTTTTCTATTGAAGAGAGACGCCGTATGCCTCCGGCGGAAATACTCCCGAACAAAACAGTTTACACATAAAGTATCATATATAAAGGAGCATTAGGAAAATGCAGAAAACATTCGAAATGGAGCTCGCGGGCCGTACGATAACCGTCGTCACCGGCAAATACGCGGAGCAGGCGGGCGGTTCCGTCATGATCTCCTGCGGCGGCACCGCGCTGCTCGTGTGCGCGACCGTTGCGAAGCAGCCGCGCGAGGGAGCGGATTTCCTCCCCCTGAGCTGTGACTATGAAGAGAAGATGTACGCGGCCGGCAAGATCCCCGGCGGCTTCATCAAGCGCGAGGGCCGTCCCTCCGAGAAGGCCGTTCTGACGAGCCGCCTCATCGACCGTCCCCTTCGTCCGCTCTTCCCCAAGGGCTTCTATAACGACGTTCAGGTAGTAGCTACCTGCATGTCCGTTGAGAAGGACGTTCAGCCCGAGATACTTGCCATGATAGGCGCATCCATAGCCCTCTCCATCAGCGAGGCCCCCTTCATGGGGCCCATCGGCGCGGTCTCCGTCGGCTATGTTGACGGCGAGTACGTCATAAATCCCGATTCCGCGCAGCGTGAGCAGAGCCGCCTGGCGCTCACCGTTGCCGGTACCCGCGACGCCGTTATGATGGTCGAAGCGGGCGCGAAGGAGGTCTCCGAGAAGGAGATGCTCGACGCGATCCTCCTTGCACACACCTATATAAAGGACATCGTCCGTTTCATAGACGGCATTCAGGCCGAGATCGGCAAGGAAAAGATAGTCCCCGATATCCACGTTCCCGATGAGGAGCTGAAGGCCAAGGTCGTCGAGTACGCCCGCGAGAAGGTCGTCTGGCAGCTCGATACGTTCGACCGCCACGAGCGCGAGCAGCGCACCGCCGAGGTGACGGAGGACGTCAAGGCGCATTTCGCCGAGGAATACCCCGAAGCGGGCGCCGATATCGACGCGATCCTCTACAACCTCATGAAGGAGATCCTGCGCGATAAGATAATCAACAAGGGCATCCGCCCCGACGGCCGAAAGATGGACGAGGTCCGTCCCATCTGGTGCGAGGTCGGCATACTGCCCCGCACGCACGGCTCCGCCGTATTCACGAGGGGTCAGACCCAGGTCATGACCATGACCACCCTCGGCACCCTCGGCGACGGGCAGACCCTCGACGGCATCGGCGAGGAGGACTTCAAGCGCTATATCCACCACTACAACATGCCCCCCTATTCCGTTGGCGAGGTCAAGCGCCTCGGCTCCCCGGGCAGGCGTGAGATCGGCCACGGCGCCCTCGCGGAGCGCGCCCTGCTGCCCATGATCCCCGATGAGGATACCTTCCCCTACGCGATCCGCCTCGTTTCCGAGGTCGTCTCCTCCAACGGCTCCACCAGCCAGGCCTCCATCTGCGCATCCACTATGTCCCTCATGGACGCGGGCGTTCCCATAAAGAAGCCCGTCGCGGGCGTCGCAATGGGCCTCATAAAGGATGAGTCCAACGGCAACATCGCGATCATGACCGATATCCAGGGTCTTGAGGATTTCATGGGCGATATGGATTTCAAGGTCGCCGGCACGAAGGACGGCATCACCGCCATCCAGATGGATATAAAGATCAAGGGCATCGACGAGCAGATCCTCACCCGCGCCCTCGAGCAGGCGCGTCAGGGCAGGCTCTTCATACTCGGAAAGATGCTCGAATGCATCGCCGAGCCCAGGGCGGAGATGAGCCCCTACGCTCCCCGCATACTGCGCTTCACCATCCATCCCGATAAGATCCGCGAGGTCATCGGTTCCGGCGGCAAGACCATCAACGGCATCATCGCCAAGACCGGCGTCAAGATCGATATCGAGGATGACGGCCGCGTGTTCATAGCCTCCTCCGATGAGGCCGCCGCTGCCGAGGCAAAGAAGATGATCGACGCCATCGTCAAGGATATCGAGGTCGGCGACGTCATTCTCGGCAAGGTCGTCAACATACTGCCCATCGGCGCGCAGGTAGAGGTCAAGCCCGGCAAGAAGGGTCTCGTCCATATCTCGAGGCTCGCCAACCACCGCGTTGAAAAGGTCGAGGACGTCGTTTCCCTCGGCGACGAGATACTCGTCCGCGTCATCGACATCAAGCCCGACGGCAAGATTGACCTGACGAGGAAGGGCCTCATTCCCGGAGATAAATAAACAAACCGCCAGCCAACCCCGCCGGAACCCCGGCGGGGTTTAAAAAAATATCGGCAAATCCGCAAAAAGGTAGTGACAAAGCTGTGTTTGTGTTGTAAAATAAAATCAAATCCACCGAAAGGAAGTCAAAACAAAAATGAGTATCAAACGTGTTCTCGGGCTCGTACTGTCCATCGTGATGGTGCTTGCAATGGTTCCCGCCGCCGCGATCGCAGAGGGCGTCTCCTATGAGATGCGCGAAGCCGCCGGCATGAAGCGCTGGGACGACGTCTGGTCGGTGCTCGACAAGGTCGAGGCCGAGATGATGAAAAAGGGCGCCACCCGCGCGGAGGTCACCTACGCCGTCTATCAGGCGGCGCTCAACTGCCCCCTCATCGACGAGGGCAGCATTACCGATCTTTCCGACAATGAATTCACCTTCACCACCGACGGCATGCTCGGCGGCTACAACTACCGCGTAAGGAACTTTACGAAGGCCCCCGCGAGGCTGACGAGCTCCTATTCCGCCGTTCCCCACAACGTGGGCACGAGGGGCAGCGGCAGCGCCGGCGCGATGGATATCCTCCTCGTCCAGCCCTACATGGGTTTCGACAGCAGCTTCACCCAGCAGTATAATGAGGAGGGCGCTTCCCTCGCCGCCACCACCGGCGGTACCCTCACCACCCTGCAGGGCAATAACGCCACCGGTCCCGCCATCGCCGCGGCTTACGCCAACAAGGGCATAGTCATCTATGACTCCCACGGCAACTGCATCGATTCCAAGCAGACCTCCTACCTCGATCTGCACACCAATTCCGGCCTTACCACGACCGACTACAGCAACGGCTGGGCTTATAACGGCGGTTCCTTCTACGGCATCGACGGCCGCTATATCCAGAACCACGCTTCGACGCCTCTTTCCAATCCCCTCGTTTGGATGGCGATCTGCGAAGGCATGAAGATCGGCGGCCGCGGCACCACCGGTACGGCTCTCCTGGCCGCCGGCGCGGGCTGCGTCTACGGCTATTCCCAGTCCGTCACTTTCGCGGGCGATTACGAGTATGAGGCCACCTTCTTCAACGAGCTGAAGGAGGGCTATAACGTCGCCGAATCCCTTGAGGTCATGAAGGAAGTCCACGGCATCCCCGATCCCTACGGCGACGCTTATCCCATCGTGATGAGCGAGAGCGATCCCTTCCCCACGAACCCCGACGGCCCGCAGAACGTCAACTGCGACTGGACCATATTCTCCCAGGAGCCCGTAGCTCTCGAGAGCTGGAGCCTCAGCGAGGAAGCCGTCAACGTCTATAAGACCTTCACCAAGACGGTCAACTTCGAGAAGATCCCCGAGAACGCCAACCAGTATGAGCTTGAGTGGCATTCCGAGAACACCTCCGTCGCCACCGTCGCCGGCAATAACCGCAAGGTCACCATCACCGGCGTCAACGTCGGCAATACCCGCATCTACGCCAACGTCAAGGTGGACGGCTCCACCATCGGCACAGCCTATTGCGACGTAACGGTACTCGGCGTTCCCACCCTCAACGACGCGGCCAATGCCGAGGGCGGCAATCTCAACTTCACCAACCCCAACTCCAACTATCCGTGGACGGTCGGCGTCGTTGACGGCGAGCCCGTAGCAAAGAGCGGCAACGCGGGCGTGAACAACTCCACCTCCACGATGCAGCTCGTCCTTCAGATGCAGGCGGGCGAGCAGCTCACCTTCAGCTGGAAGGCTTCCACCGAGGATAACTACGATTACCTCAAGTTCTACGTCAACAACTCCCAGTACGGCCAGAGCCTCACCGGCAACACCGACTGGATGACCGTCACCTACACCGCCGCCACCACCGGGACCTACACCTTCCAGTGGCGCCACGTCAAGGACAATTACGTTGGCAGCTACAATGACTGCGGCTACGTCCGTGACGTAAGTTACGTTTCCGCCGTCACCCCCGGTGACGTCGACAACAACGGCGTTGTTAACAGCATGGACGCTCTTGCGATACTGCGCTACTCCATGGATCTCATGGGCCTCAATGCCCAGCAGCTCGCGGCCGCCGATTATAACGGCGACGGCGTCGTCAACAGCATGGACGCTCTCGCGATACTTCGTTCCGTAATGAACTGAGCCGCGGACCGGTCCGAATAACGTGACCGACAGCACCCCCGGGGGAAAACCTCCCCGGGGGTTTTTGCACAAAAAATTTTTTTGGAGGCCGATATTATTAGTGACATTTCAGTGAATTCGTGATATAATTGAATATCTCTATGAAAGGAAGTGCATCCAATGAGTATTAAACGTGTTCTCGGGCTCGTACTGTCCCTGCTGATGGTGCTTGCCATTGTTCCCGCTGCTGCGCTCGCCGAGGAAGTCGGCAGCGCGGTGAACGAGAGGGCTCTGCTGAAGCTTCTGGACGACGCTTGGGTCGTTCTCGACAAGGTCGAGGATGAGGCCATCGCCTCCGGCGCCGAGATGAGCGAAGTCACCTACGCCGTCTATAAGGCTGCCCTCCAGCTCGATCTCGTAGACGAGAAGAGCATCAATTCCGTCACCGCGAAGAGCTTCTTCTTCAAGGTGAACGGCATGGAGTGCTGCTATGATTACGTTGCCCGTAACGTAAAGCACTCCTCCGCCATAGGTGAGGATACCCTCGCCGCCGTTACGGAGACCGCCGCGAAGGTCGTCAACACCAAGAACGGCCCCACCAGCATGAACGTGCTGCTCGTCGGTCCCTATTACGGTCATGACGGCAGCTTCACCGACCAGTACAGGAACGAGGCCAACTCCATCGCCGCGGCTACCGGCGGTACTATGACCGAGCTTGCCTCCTCCGCGGCCACCGGCCCCGCCATCGCGGAAGCTTATCCCGATTGCGGCGTAGTCATCTATGACTCCCACGGCACCGCCAGCGGCACCTCCTCCTACCTGTGCCTGACGACCAACGCCGGCATCACCTCCACCGATTACTCCAACGGTTGGGCGGTATCCTCCGGCTCCGCCGCCTATATCGACGGCCGCTACATCCAGAACCACATCACCTCCGAGCTTCCCAACACCCTCGTTTGGATGGCTATCTGCGAAGGCATGAAGCTCTCCGGCCGCGGCACCACGGGTTACGCTCTGCTCGATGCGGGCGCGGGCTGCGTTTACGGTTATTCTCAGTCCGTCACCTTCGCCGGCGACTATCTGTATGAGGCGACCTTCTGGAACGAGATGAAGAACAACAACGCCACCGTTGCCGAGGCCTTCGACGTAATGATCGCCACCCACGGTGAGCCCGATCCCCACGGCGACGCCTGGGCCATCGTAATGAGCCCCGACGATCCCTTCCCCACGAATCCCGACTCCCACCAGAACGTCAACTGCGATTGGCAGCTCTTCGGCGGCAGCTTGGAGCCCGTTGAGCTTCAGAGCTACTCCCTCTCCGAGACCGCTGTTGAGGTCTACCGCACCGCTTCCGTCAACGTGACCTTCAACCGCATCCCCGACAACGCCAACAACTATGAGCTGACCTGGGGCACCGAGAACGCGAGCATTGCGACCGTTAACGGCAACAACCGCAGGGTCACCATCACCGGCGTTGGCGACGGCACCACCCGCATCTACTGCGACGTTGTTGCCGACGGCGTCAACATGGGCAGGGCCTACTGCGACGTCAACGTTCTCCACTTCCCCGACCTTAACGAGGCCGCGAACGCCGAGAACGGCGATCTGACCTTCACCAGCGCGACCGCCAACTATCCCTGGTCCGTTGCCATCGTCGACGGCAGGGCTGCTGCGAAGTCCGGCAACGGCGGCAGCGCCAGCACCACCTCGACCATGCAGCTCCAGCTGCAGATGCAGGCCGGCGAGTCCATCTCCTTCGATTGGAAGGTCAGCTCCGAGTATAACTACGACAAGCTCGGCTTCTACGTAAACAACTCCCAGCAGGGCAGCCTCATCAGCGGCAGCACCGACTGGGCGACCATCACCTACACCGCTCCGTCCACCGGCACTTACACCTTCCAGTGGCGTTACACCAAGGACGTCAGCGTAAACAGCGGTGATGACTGCGGTTACGTCGATAACGTAGTTTACAACCGCGCTTACACTCCCGGCGACGTTGACAACAACGGCATCGTGGACAGCGTCGACGCGCTGATCATTCTCCGCAGCACGATGGATCTTGTGACCCTCACCTCCTCTCAGACCCTTGCCGCCGATTATAACGGCGACGGCGTGGTCAACAGCCTTGACGCCATCGCGATCCTCCGCGACAGCATGAACATCGGCTGAACCGAATAAGCCAAAGACCCGAAGCCGGGGCGCAAACGCGCCCCGGCTTTTGCGTGCCGGATATAACGATCGGCAATCGGCAATTTGGTATTCCCTCATCAAAAGCGACTGCATCGGCGGAGCTTCCCCCAAGGGAAGCCAAGCGGCGGACGATAGAATAAGCCTTCCCCCGGGGGAAGGTGTCAGCGTCAGCTGACGGATGAGGGACAAAGCAGCCGTGAGGGTTAGATTTGAGAAGGCTATGTTTCCCTCATCAAAAGCGACTGCGTCGGATGAGGGACAAAGCAGCCGTGAGGGTTAGATTTGAGAAGGCTATGTTTCCCTCATCAAAAGCGACTGCGTCGGAGGAGCTTCCCCCAAGGGAAGCCAAGCGGCGGACGATAGAATAAGCCTTCCCCCGGGGGAAGGTGTCAGCGTCAGCTGACGGATGAGGGATGAGGGACAAAGCAGCCGTGAAGGTTAGATTTGAAAAGGGTTTGTTTCACTCATCAAAAGCGATTGCGTCGGCGGAGCTTCCCCCAAGGGAAGCCAAGCGGCGGACGATAGAATAAGCCTTCCCCTGGGGGATAGGCCGAAACATCCTGACGGCACAAAAAAGCGCCTGCATTAAGCAAGCGCTTTTGGTGGTCTGTATTGGACTCGAACCAATGACCCCCGCGATGTGAACACGATGCTCCACCAACTGAGCTAACAGACCATATTTGATTTCCCGGCCCGGTTCGAAGATCGAACCCCTTGGTCGCAAGCTCCCAAGGCGTCCGTCTGAAAACGCCGCACCGCGGCCTTTTCTTAACGCCGGTCGCTCCCTTGATGTGAACACGATGCTCCACCAACTGAGCTAACAGACCAAACATCTGCAGAGAAAGCATTCAGCCCCCCCGCAACAGAACCATTATACACCATCCCGAATAAAAAAGCAAGGGATATTTTTGCCGAAAATCCGATCGGCTGAAAAATATCCCCTGCGGCCGTTTATTTCGTCAGATCCGTCCTGCTTCCGCCGGAGGTGAACGCCTGCCAGCCCTCGCCCGTCAGGGCGTAGAGACCGCGGCTGTCGGCGGAGGTGAGCAATGCCTCGGCGCTATCGAAGGCAAAAGTCCTGTTCGCGCGGCCCTCGCTGTTGCGGTAGAGCCCGCCGGAATAGGTGAATATCACCGCGCCGTTCGAGGGGTTCACGGAGTATAAGTCCACGCCGGGGGCGACGACGCGCTCGGCGGAGCCGCTCCTGTAAACCAGCTCGCCGCCGGGGGAGACGTACCAGATCTTCGCCCCGTTGGAGCTCATGAGGAAGCTTTCCGCCTCGCAGAGCTTTTCGGGCTCCGCGCCGCTCTTTGAGGATATCCTCTGCAGCGAGCCGTTCGTGATATAGAAGACGGCGGAGTAGTTGTCCGCGGCGGCTGCGTAAGCGCAGTCGTTGGGCTCGATGAGCTCAGAACCGTTCCTCGAGTATCTTGCGAGCCCCGCGCCAGCGAAGAACCTTCCCTCAAAGGACTTATACGGGCAGGTCACGACCTCGGTACCGGAGACGTCTGCCTTCGAGATCATGCCCCTCACGGTCATGACGGGGGAGAGGGGCGCCGACGTGTTGGCTATCGTGACCGGATCCGAGCCGTTGACGCAGATCATCGTAATGAACTTGCCGTCGCCCGAATCGGTGCAGAAGACGAGCTCGTTATGCGTGGAGTTGAGCCATATCTCCCCCGCGAGGTTGCTGCGGAGGAAGGTCGCCCTGCCCCGCTTATCGAGGCGGTAGAGGGCGTTGTCGCTCGCCGAATAGGAGAATATGTACCTTGCCCCGTTCGAGACGGCGATGGGGGAGTGCCCCTCCGAAACGACGGTCTCCTTCTTCCCGCTGAAGAGGCGGAGCGTCTTCTCGCCGCTGAGGTTGTAAAGCACGCTCTCCCCGTCGGGGGAGACGACGTAATCGGGGCTTACGGGCAGGTTGCAGATGCAGACGGGCGCGCTTTCGGGCTCCGTGCATTCGCTCTTCCAAAGCAGGCCGTTCTCATCGGCGTAGATTATGCGCTTCCCGTTCGCGGAGCAGACGCAGCTTTCGACGTAATTGGCGATGAGCGAGAACTCGCCCTTCACGCAGGAGTAGAGCTTCCCGCTCTCCGTGATAACGGCGAAGGTCCGCCCGTCGACCGAGTGAGAGGAGGAGGCGATGCTCTCTCCCTCCGGGGCGACGATCTGCCCGCCGTAAGCCAAAGCGGAGCCGAGATCCGTGCAGCCGCTCCTCGGGGGGAGTATCTCCCCGCGGGAGGCCGCTGCAAGCCAGATGACGAGCGCGATGATGAGCGCCGCCGCCGCGAGTATGGGTATCAGCACAAGCTCCTTCCTGCGCTTCTTCCCATTGGAGGAAGCGTCGTCGGGAACGGTCCAATCGTATTTTTCACCGTTTTCAGCGGAGTTTTCCGCGGGCGCGGTCTCCGCCGGCCGAGCGGGAGCGGGGCCGCCCTCCGGGTCGCCGGGCTTCGGCGCGGGCAGACCTATCCCGCAGCGCTTGCAGTAGAGGGCGCCGTCCTTGTTCTTCTTGCCGCAGTAAGCACATTTCATAGGTTCATCCTGCCCTTGGGGCAGCCTTTCCCGGCTGTGCGCCGTGTCATGGAGCTCAGCGCTCCCCGTTTTGCCTGCCGGAGTCGGTCTCCGCCATCACCTCGCGGATGAGCTCGATTATCCGTTCCGGCTTCAGCACCTTGCCGGAGGAAACGAGCCGCCCGTCGACGACGAGCGTCGGCGTCGCCATTACCCCGAGACGGGATATCTCGGCAATGTCGCCGATGCATTGGAGCTCATCCTCCAGACCCATCTGACGCACCGCCTCGCGCGTGTTCTCGCGCATGGCGCTGCAATGCGAACACCCCGTCGCAAGGAGCTTTATCCTCGCCCCTTCGACGGCGTTCGGCAGCAGGGGGCGCTGTTTCGCCCTCCGCTTCTGTTTGACGTCCATTATCCTTATAATTGCCATGTTTTCCTGCCTTATCGTATCATGCTTTTCGCGAGCCGCGCGCCTGCTGCCAAAGCGTCGTGCTCATGCCCGAGGAGCCCCTCGCTTATCGCCTCCCAAAGGAGCCAGAGCGCCGCGAGCATTATTATCACGCCGAGTACGATCTTGATGATCTTATCGGCCTTCGCGTAGCGCGGGCTCTCGGTGAGCCTCCGGACGAGGCCGACGGAAGTCCCCGCGACGACGGAGAGTATCGCGTGCCCTATTGAGAAGAGCAGAAGGAGCAGCACGCCGAAGAGTATCTGCCCGCGGTCGACGACTATCGCAAGCAGCGCCACGATCATCGGCGCGGCGCAGTGGGCGGAAAACACCCCCGCGAGCAGCCCGGCGACGAACGCGCCGCCGCCCCCGCGCAGACGGTTCCCCGCGGCGAGCGAGGCCGAGGGGATGAGCTCTATCACGCCCCACATCTGGAGCGCCATGAGTATGAGCAGCACGGCGAGCGCAAGGTGCATCCACACCTCCGCGTCCTCAAGAAGGAGCCCCGCCAGCGAGGCGATGACGCCGAGCGCGACGAACGTGATCGTCGACCCGAGCGCGAAGAGCAGCGAGAGCGCGAACGCGCGGCGTCCCTTCGTTTCCGCTCCGCCGACGCAGCCGATAACGAGGGGCACCGTCGAGAGCGAGCAGGGCATGATCGACGTCAGCACCCCGCCGAGGAGCGCGAGCACGGGCGCGAGCCAAAGGCTGTTCCCTATCGCGGCAGAGACCTTTTCAAGGAGTTGTTCCATTCTTTCCTCCAAAGCATCGTTTCACATATAACATGATAATACAGTTCGGGCGGAAATGCAAATATTTTTTCGTTGCAATACGGCTTTCATGTGGTATAATCCGGATTGGAAAGGGGGCGGGAGCCGTGTATAAGGGTTTGGAGCTTTCGGCGGCGGAGGAGCTCGTCCTCCGCGAACTGGACGGGGCGGGGGCGGAGTACGTCCGCCTGACTCACGCGGCGGCGGAGACTATGGAGCTCTGCCGCGGCATAGGCGCGGAGTACGGCGCGGCGCACTGCAAGAATCTTCTTCTCACGGATAAGCACGGGCGGCGGTTCTTTCTCCTCATGATGGAGCCGGAGAAGCCCTACCGCACGAGCGAGGTCAGCCGGAAGCTCGGCTCGACGAGGCTGAGCTTCGCCTCGGAGGAGCAGCTGATGAGCGTACTCGGCCTCACGCCGGGGTCGGTCTCGGTGCTGGGGCTCCTGAACCCATGCGCACGCGCGGCTTATCGCGAAGGAAGGCTCGCGCTCGCCGTCGACGGGGAGCTTTTGAAAAGGGAGAGGATCTGCGTCCACCCGAATATAAACACGGCGACTCTCGTGATGAATACGGGGGAGCTCTTCGATCTCCTGCAAAAAGAGGGGATAGTCCCCGTGATCGCGGATATTTGATGTTGCGAAAACGCGGGAACCGTTGTATAATAAAGGGTAAGAAGCTGACAGGAGGTTCGCCGTATGGAAGAGGAAAGATGCACACTCTTTTCGTTTATGACGGGCAGCACGTTCGCGGCCATACTGCATTTTATATGCGCGGTCTCGGGCTGGTGCTGCTTGGTTTTCCCGATACTTTCGGCAATTCTCTTCCTCATTGAAAGGGAGCCGAGGGCCCGCGTCGCCTGCATTCAAACGGGGGTCGTATGCGTCGCGCTCGACGTTTTGATGTTCGTGCCGGTCGTGCTCTGGCTCATCATCCGCGCGATCACCCACGCCGCCGGCGTGTTCTACGTGTTCTGCACGGTGATGTTCGCCGCCGTGGTGCTGATACTCTGGTTCGCCCTGCTTGCGGTCGAGGTGACCTCCGCGGTCAAATCCTTAAAGCATGAGCCGATCGAGATCCCCTTCATCACCGCGTGGGTCGAAAAGGTCGCCTCAAAGCTGTGAGAGAGTGGTTTTTTAAGACGTTTTTTTCAAGCGTTTTCGCCGCAAAAGGCGGGGGCGCTTCTTTTTTTTCTTTTAATTCCGCTCCCGCGGGCTTGCAAGAGCGTCACGATTGTGCTACAATGTTAAAGATAAAATCAGGGGGAGTTTGACCGCTCTTGGAACAGAAGAAGGAAACCAAAAAGAGGCGAATAGGCCTCATTATAACGCTTGCGATAAACGTGCTTATCGTGGGCTTTATTGCCTTTTCGGAGTTCAAGCCGGGGTCGCAGGAGGTCGAAGAGGTCTCCGTTGCCGATATAAAGCTCATATTCCTGCTGCTCGGCGTGCTCTGCTTCGGGGTCGCCGTGCTCGCGGATTACCTCAAATACCGCCGCATGCTCATGCTGACGGAGGGCAGGTTCGACAGAAGGGGCGCCCTCGAATGCGCGCTCATCGGCAAATATTATGATAACGTCACCCCGTTCGGAGCGGGCGGTCAGCCCTTCCAGATCCACTATCTGAAGAAGCGCGGCTATTCCTCGGGCACGAGCGCCGCGGCCCCCGCCATGGGCTTCCTCACGCAGCAGGTCGCATTCGTGATAGCGGGCGCGGTCGTGTTCATCGCGAACCGCCGCGTACTGCGCTTCGCTCCCCTCATTAATTATACCGCCTACGTCGGGCTGCTGATGTATCTGCTGCTCCCCCTTGCGATAGTGCTCTTTGCCGTCACGCCGAAGCCCTTCCGCGCGTTCGTCCGCTGGATAGTCAGGATCGGCGGAAAGCTCCGCCTTATCAAGGACGTTGACGCCACCTGTGAAAAATGGCTCGCCGGGATCGACGAATACATCGAGTGCATACGCCTCTTTGCGAAGCATCCGCTCGTCCTCGTGAAGCTGATGTTCTTCTCGCTCCTCTACCAGGCGGCGATACTTTCGATCCCCTTCTTCATGCTGAGGGCGTTCGGCGGCAGCGGCGATTGGTGGACTGCGTTCTCGCTCGTCGTTTACATCTACGCTGCCATCACCATAATCCCCACCCCCGGCAACGCCGGCGCGGCGGAGGGCTCGTTCTACGCGGTGTTCTCCTCTCTGGAGGGGGGCATGCTCTTCTGGGCGATGATCGCGTGGCGCTTGCTCGTCTACTATTCGTGGCTCGTCTGCGGGCTCATTATAATAGCAAGGGGCACGGTGCAGCGCGGGGTAAGGCGGTTCACGCCGCCGCCTGCGAAGGGGCCGCTTAAAGTCGCGCTGTTCACCGATATCTATTATCCCGCCGTGGACGGGGTCGTCCGCACGGTCGACGCCTACGCGAGGCACCTCAAGGGGATGGGGCATGAGGCCTTCGTCGTCTACCCGAAACAGACGAAGCCCCATAAGGAGCTCCCGTACGAATACTATGAGACGGGCTCCTTCAATCTGCCCGGGTTCGCCTTCTCCGTCCCGACGGGCAGGGCAACGCGGGAACTGAAGGAGCGCTTCAGGAACGACCCGCCCGACGTCATACACGTGCATTCGCCCTTCTTCACGGGACGGCTCGCGCTGAAGCTCGGCAGGAAGTACCGCATCCCCGTCGTCGCCACGTTCCACAGCAAGTATTATGACGACGCCCTCAACGTGACGCATTCGCGCCTCCTTGCGAAGATATTCGTGGATTTCGTCGTCAATTTCTTCAACCGCGCGGATATAGTCTGGGCGTGCAGCCGAATGACGGCGCAGACGCTCCGCACCTATGGCTACAACGGCGAGATCTACGTGATGGAAAACGGGATCGAGCGCTCCGAGATACCGGATCTCATAAACGTGATCCGCGGCGGCTCGGCGGAAAGGTTCCATCTCCCGCGCGGGAACAGGGGGCTGCTCTTCGTCGGGCAGATGATCTGGCAGAAGGATCTGAAGCTCATACTCGATACAGTGAAGCTCCTTGAAAACGACGCGCCGGATTATTTCCTCGTCCTCGCCGGGACGGGCTATAACGAGAACGATATAAAGGCCTACGCGCACAAGCTCGGGCTTGACAACAAGGTCAGATTCGTCGGCAAGATAGTCAGCCGCGAACAGCTCTTCGGGCTGTATCTCGACGCCGATCTGTTTTTTTTCCCATCGAAGTACGATAACGCTCCCCTCGTTCTGAGGGAGGCGGCGGCCGCCGGGCTGCCCGCTCTCCTGACAGAGGGCTCCAACGCTGCCGAGGTGGTGGAGGACGGCGTCAACGGCTACACGGCTGAGCCCACCCCCGAGGCCATGGCGGAAAGGATACGCGCCGCGTTTGCAAAGGGCGATATCCGCGCCGTCGGCGAGAAGGCGAAAAAGACCATCCCCATAGATTGGGATGAGATAATCGGCAGAGCGGTCACCGCGTACAGGACCTGCTCGCGCGAGGGGCATATCGACATGATCAAAAACGTATTCGCGGAATGAACAAGGCTTTTCGGCGCTCCCTTCGGGGGCGCCGTTTATAATCGGAGAAGGAGAAACGAAATGGAGATCAAAGCAGTCAAATTCAGGGAACACGGCTTCTATTCGCAGCCCTTCGCCTTCGGCGGCGAGGAGGGCCCTGCGGCGTTCGATATCAATATCCGCTATCGCGGCAGCCTGCAGAATTACGTCATCGAGACCGGCGGCGAGGTGATCCTTATCGATACGGGCCTGCCCGCCGGCACCCCGGAGGAGCATCCCGATGAGACCACCCCCGCCTATACCGGCAGGGATATCCGCCCCTATATGGAGGCGCTCGCGGCCCTCGGCTATACGCCCGAGTGCGTGACGAAGATAATCCTCACCCACAAGCACGCGGATCATTCCGGCGAATTGAAGTCCTTCCCCAACGCGAAGATATTCGTCAACGAGGAGGAGCTCTCCGCCGAGGAGCTGAAGGGTCTCCCCAATATAGTCCCCGTCGCCTTCACGGACGGGCCGTATCACAATTTCCCCGCCTGCCAGAGGATAGTCGAGGGCGTCTGTATGATAAGGGCGAAGGGCCACACGAACGGCAACAGCATTGTCGTGGCGGAGGACGGCGGCCTTTACTACATGTTCCACGGCGATATCACGTACGTCGACGAGGCGCTCTATGAGAATAAGCTCTCCGTCGTTTTCGAGGATCTGCCCGCCGCGCGCGAGACTCTCGACCGCGTGCGCGAGTTCGTCCGCAATAACCCCACGGTCTACTGCGGCACCCACACCCCGCAGGGGTATGAGAACCTCGAGGCAAAGCGCGTCATGGATCTCGATTCCCCCGTCGAGACGGTCTTCGAGGAGTTCGATTTTGCTGCCGGTGAGGCGACCGGCAGGTACGTCTGCTCCGTCTGCGGCTACGTCTACGATCCCGCCGAGCACGACGGCGTCCCCTTCGCGGATCTTCCCGAGGATTGGCTCTGCCCCCGCTGCCGCCGGCCGAAGGAAAAATTCAACAGGGCGTGAGGTGCGCAATGCTCGAAGTCGGAACAAAAGCCCCGGAGATCGCCCTCCCCGATCAGAACGGCGTCCTGCGCCGCCTCTCCGATCACCGGGGAAGAAGGGTGATACTCTATTTCTACCCGAAGGACATGACGAGCGGCTGCACGAGCCAGGCCTGCGGCTTCCGCGATCTCTATCCGCAGTTCTCGGAGAAGGGCGCCGTCGTCATTGGCGTCAGCCGCGACAGCGTCGCCTCGCATAAGCGTTTCGAGGAGAAGTACGGCCTGCCCTTCATTCTGCTCTCCGACGGGAAGCTCGAGGCCGCGTCCGCCTACGGCGCGCTGAAGCCCCCGAAGGACGATAAGCCCGCCCGCAGCGTCGCCCGAACCACCTACCTCATAGATGAAGATGGCGTCATAATAAGGGCTCTCGGCTCCGTAAAGGCGAAGGAGAACCCCGCAGAGATGCTCGAAATGCTTTGATAAACGAAAAAACCGGCCCCCGCGGAAGAAGCCTCGCGGGGGCATTTTATATTCGCCCGAAGCCCCCGTTTGGTTTGACAACGGGGTCTTCTTGTGTTAAAATGTTAATTGGTTCGCTATGCGGCCATTTTACGAGAGGAGTATTTGTCAGATGAAAAAAGCGCTCTGCATAGTATTCGCGGCGCTGCTCGCGGCGCTTGCCTGCGCCTGCAGCGGCAGCCCGGAGATAATAGATATCGGAACGAACACCGCGGTCCCCACGCAGGAGGCCATGCTCTCCGATGAGCCCGTCCTTTCCGATGAGCCCGTCATGACGGAGGAGGCGACGGAGTTCCCCTCCGAGTCGCCCTCCGACGAGTCGTCCGCCGAACCCACGGCCGTTCCCGGCCCCACGGCGGAGCCCGGCCTGCCCGCGGGGCAGGTGCTCTACCTCAACACCATGCCGCTCGACCTCTGCGGGGTTTCCGAGGCGGACGCCGAGGCCTGGTTCGCCGACGCCGTTTTCGTCGGCGATTCCATAATGCTCGGCTGGAAGAACTACAACAACTCCATGCTTGCCTCCAACCCGGCGTTCTTCGGCCCCACGCACTTCCTCTGCGAGGGCAGCTACGGCGCGGGCCACGCGCTGGAGCCGGTCTCCGACAGCAGCCTGCACCCCCTCTATCAGGGGCAGCAGCGCCTCCTTTGGGATTCCATAAAGATGATGGGCGCGAAGAAGGTCTTCATCTGCTTCGGCCTCAATGACGTCGCCATCTACGGCGTGGAGGGCACGGCGGAAAACTTCCGCACCCTCTGCGACAACATCAGGAAGGGATCCCCCGATGCGCAGATCTACCTCATCAGCGCGATGTACCTCATCGACGATTCCAACATGAAGGCCCTGACGAACGAGAACCTCAGGAAGCTCAACGGCCTCCTTCGCGGCCTCTGCGATGAGAAGGGCTATTCCTTCGTCGATATAGCGAGCCACCTCGTCGGGCCGGACGGCTACCTCAAGGCCGAGTTCTGCTCCGACAATTACGTCCATCAGACCACCGCCGCCTATAAGGTCTGGGCGGAGATACTTCGCGCCGTCGCCGCGCGTGACATCACGAAATAATTTTCAATAAGGAGAGATCCCATGAAAAAGCTCATCAGCCTCATCACAGTCACCGTCCTCGTGCTCGTCCTCGCCTGCGCCTGCACCGGCAAGGAGCCCAATAAGGTCACGAAGTCCGCAAGCGAGATCTACGCCGCCGTTTCCGAGGCCGGCGGCCTCGGCGCGATGACTCCCGTCCCCGCTTCGGATCTTGCCGACGTTTACGGCATCGACTCCGCCAAGCTCGGCGAGTTCGCGTGGTATATGTCCGAGAATCCGTCCCTCAACGCGGATGAGGTCGGCATATTCAATCTCAATGACGAGGCTTATGCCGCCGCCCTCGCGCAGATAATGAAGGACAGGATCGCCCGTCAGCTCTCCGTTGCCGAGACCTATTCCCCCGATGAGGCCGCCAAGCTCAAGGCTGCCGAGGTCGTCACCGTCGGTAACTGGGTCTACTTCTGCGTCGGCGGGAACAGCTCCGCGATGATGGAAGTCCTGAGGAACGAGATCGGCTGATGGTTTTCTCGAGCTTACTGTTCTTAGCAATATTCCTGCCTGTTGTGCTGCTGCTCTACTACGCGGTGCCCAACAGGCTTTATCGGAATATAATCCTCTGCATAGCAAGCCTCTTCTTCTACGCCTGGGGCGAGCCCGTGTTCGTGATATTGATGATACTCTCGATATTCATGAACTACGGAGCGGGCCTCCTCATAGGCAAGTACACGCGCCTTAACAGGCCCGGCGCCAAGAAGGCGACCCTGATAGTCGCCGTCATACTGAACCTGCTGATGCTCGGCGTGTTCAAGTATACGCCGCTCGTTTTCGATACCTTAAAGGCGTTCGTGCCCTCCCTCCGCTCGATGGAGACCCCCATCGCCAAGCAGGCGCTCTATAACGCGATGGGCACTTTCATCCCCGCCCTGCGGAACTACAAGGTCGGCCTGGAGGGGATGCTCCCCATAGGCATCTCGTTCTACACCTTCCAGGCGATGAGCTACGTCATAGACGTCTACCGCGGGGATACCGGGGTGCAGAAGAACCCGATGATATTCGGCACTTACGTCGCGCTCTTCCCGCAGCTCATAGCGGGGCCCATCGTCCGCTACAAAGATATAGAGGATCAGATGCAGGGCAGGCGCGAATCCGCGGAGCAGTTCGCCTCGGGCATAAAGCTGTTCGTCATCGGCCTCGCGAAGAAGATACTCATCGCCAATCAGGTCGCCGTGCTGTGGAATCAGCTCCGCGCCGATTCGATGGGCAACGGCGCGCTCGGCTCGTGGGTCGGGATGCTCGCGTATACGCTCCAGATCTACTTCGATTTCGCGGGCTATTCCGATATGGCGATAGGCCTCGGGCGGATGTTCGGGTTCGAGTTCCTCAAGAACTTCGATTACCCCTATATTTCCCAGTCGAACACCGAATTCTGGCGCCGCTGGCATATCTCCCTCGGCACGTGGTTCCGCGAGTACGTCTATATCCCCCTCGGCGGCAACCGCCGCGGCCTCGGCCGCCAGATACTGAACCTCTCCATAGTCTGGGCGCTCACCGGCCTCTGGCACGGGGCGAGTTGGAACTTCGTCCTCTGGGGCATATGGCACGGGTTCTTCGTCGTTATGGAGAAGCTCTTCCTCGGCAAATGGCTGAAGAAATGGCCCAAGGCCCTGCGGCATATCTATTCGCTGCTCGTCGCCTCTTTCGGCTGGATGCTCTTCGATTTCACGAACCTCCCGCAGCTCTTCGGGTTCCTCGGCTCCATGTTCGGGGGAGGCGGGGGCGGCCTCATCTCGCATGACGCGCTCACGCTCACGCTCTCCTACCTGCCGCTGCTCGTCGTCGCCTGCATAGCTTCGACCCCGTTGGCCGCCAATATCCGCCATAAGTTCGACGGGAAGGCCTGGGCGGAGTACGCCGATATCGGCCTCGTGCTCATCGCGCTCGTGTTCTGCATCGCCTCGCTCGTCGCAAGCGGGTATAACCCGTTCATCTATTTCAGGTTCTGAACCCAAACAAACTAAAGCCGCACACGCGGCTTTTTTTGATTGACAAAAGCGAACGAATGTGCTATAATAGGGGTGGTTCAAAATTTGAACCGGTGCATCAGATGAACCGGGGGTGGTGCATCAGATGAACCCTATAAACTAAAAGAAGATAAACGCATGTCGATCTCGCTTCGCTCGATCGACATAGGCGCTGAAAGGAAAGAACGAATTGAGCAAAAGAAAGGAATTCTATTTATCGACAGACGTATGGGATAAGGGGCTGAGCTGCTCCGCAAAAACGGTTCTTGCGTACCTGAGCTACTGCGCGAACAGGGCGGGGGAGTGCTTCCCCTCGATCGGGAGGATCGCGTCGGAGTGCTCTGTCTGCAAAAACACGGCGAGGAAGGCCATCGGCGAGCTGAAGACGAGAGGGCTACTGACCTCCCGCGAGAGGATCGAGAAGGGGAAGAAAGGCGTCGTTCAAAGGAGCAACGTGTACACTCTCCTGACGAGCCGCGGCCTGCCGGAGGGGTATGAGCCGAAGGAGAATGCGAAGGAGAATGCGAATGCGAATGCGAAGGAGCCTTCGCCGATCTCGAAGGCCGCGCCGGAGCCGGCTCCGGGATCCGTTCCCGCCGCGGCACCCGCCGCGGTTCCGCAGGCGTGGGAGGATCCCCTCGGCGACGCGGAGCTGAGACTTCTTTTGGATCGGCTCGACCTGAGAAACATCTACGCGGAGGGCGGCATGGGAAAGGCGCTGGAGCTTGCGATAACCGAGCTCTGGTTTTCGGAGAGCTTCCGCTACAAGGGGCGTTCCGTCCCGAGGGCGCAGGTGAGGTACAGGCTTCGTGAGCTGGACGTCGATGCGCTCGACACGGCCATTCGCTCCGTGCTCTCGCAGGACTATCGTGACAGACCCGCGCTCCTCATGGCCTGCATCTATGAGGCGCCGCTCCGCTCCGGCGTCGAGACCGCCTTGAGCATCGCCGAGGCAGAGCAGGAGCATGAGTGGATGAGATCGTGGAAGTGAGGCGGTCCGTCCTGATAAATCGGCAATGAGCGATTGGCAATTTGCGATCGGCGGACGGGGAAATATGCCTTCCCCCAAGGGAAGCCATACGGCGGAGGATACCGAAAGCCTTCCCCCGGGGAAAGGTGTCAGCGTCAGCTGACGGATGAGGGATGAGGGACAAAGCATCGGTGGAGGTTGGCATTGAGAAGGTTCTTTTTCCCTCATCAACAGCGACTGCGTCGGCGGAGCTTCCCCCAGGGGAAGCCATATAGCTGTGGACGATACAAAAAGCCTTCCCTTGGGGGAAGCTGTCTCGGCTGAGCCTTAGCGAAGACGACTGATGAGGGTCAAAGGCGCTATTCCAAATGATCCTTGAAACCCGCTTCGTCCCTCATCCGTCATTTCTCTCTTGCGGTCGAAATGCCACCTTCCCCCAAGGGAAGGCGTGCTTTTCATCGATACGAGCCTCACGCCGACTCGATATCCATTCGGGGAGAAGGGGAGAAAAAGCGCCGACGGACGATACAAAAAGCCTTCCCCCGGGGGAAGGTGTCGCCGAAGGCGACGGATGAGGGTGACGGATGAGGGTTAAGTTTCAAAAACAATCAGTTCCCTCATCAGCAGCGGCTTCGTCGGCGGAGCTTCCCCCCAAGGGAAGCCATGCGGCGGAGGGATCGGTATGCAGCGATGCTATACGATCCCTCGGGCGTCAAAAAACCACGGCGCCCGTTCGGGGCGCCGTGGAGTGCGTTTAGGGGTTATTCATCAATACATCCCGCCCATACCGGGGTCGCCGGCGGGCATGGGTGCTTCGGGCTTGGGGATATCGGTGACGAGGCTCTCCGTCGTAAGCACCATGGAGGCGACGGAGGAGGCGTTCTGCAGGGCGCTCCTGGTGACCTTGGTCGGGTCGATAATGCCCTTTTTGAACATCTCGCCGTACTCGTCCTTCGCGGCGTCGTAGCCGTAGCCGGGCTTGCCGGAGTTCCTCACGTTCGCAACGATCACGCTGCCCTCGAGGCCGGCGTTCGCGGCGATCTGGCGGAGGGGCTCCTCAAGAGCGCGGACGATGATCTGGATACCGGTCTTCTCATCGCCGGAGGTGCTCTCCTCGAGAGCCTTGACGCGGTCGATGACGTTGATGAGCGCGATGCCGCCGCCGGGGACTATGCCCTCCTCAACGGCCGCCTTGGTGGCGTTGAGGGCGTCCTCTATGCGGAGCTTGATCTCCTTCATCTCGGGCTCGGTAGCAGCGCCTACGGAGATGACCGCAACGCCGCCCGCGAGCTTCGCAAGACGCTCCTGGAGCTTTTCCTTGTCGTACTCGCTCTTCGTCTCGGCGATCTGGGCACGGATCATCTTGACGCGCGCCGCGATCTCATCGGCGTTGCCGCCGCCCTCGACGATGGTGGTGTTCTCCTTATCGACCTTGACCTGGCGAGCGGTGCCGAGCTGATCGATCGTGGCGTCCTTCAGCTCAAGCCCGAGCTCCTCGGAGATGACCTGACCGCCGGTGAGGATGGCGATGTCCTTCAGCATCTCCTTGCGCCTGTCGCCGAAGCCGGGAGCCTTTACGCATACGCAGGTGAATACGCCGCGGAGCTTATTGACTACGAGAGTCGC
This sequence comes from Clostridia bacterium, assembly GCA_017509785.1. Lineage (GTDB taxonomy): Bacteria > Bacillota > Clostridia > Christensenellales > CAG-138 > UBA3857. The sequence goes on along the minus strand of JAFWOT010000028.1, from coordinate 27,030 downwards.
CAGAGCGTCGCCCTCTACGTCCTCGGCGATGATGAGGAGCTTGCGGCCCATCTTTGCGATCTGCTCGAGAACGGGGAGTATTTCCTGAATGTTGGTGATCTTCTTCTCGGTGATGAGAATGTAAGGATCATCCAGAACGGCTTCCATCTTATCGGGGTCGGTGACCATGTAAGCGGAAGCGTAGCCGCGGTCGAACTGCATGCCCTCTGTGAAGCGGAGCTCGGTCTTCATGGTCTTGCCCTCTTCAACGGTGATGACGCCGTCGTTGCCGACCTTCTCCATGGCGTCGGAGATGAGCGTGCCGATCCTCTCGTCGGAGGCGGAGATGGAAGCGACCTGCGCTATCTCGGCCTTGCCGGTGACGGGCTTGGAGATCTCCTTCAGGCCCGCGACCGCTTCGTCAACGGCCTTCTCGATACCGCGGCGGACGACCATGGGGTTCGCGCCCGCGGCGACGTTCTTCATTCCCTCGCGCACGATGGCCTGCGCCAGCAGGGTAGCCGTGGTCGTGCCGTCGCCCGCGACGTCGTTCGTCTTCGTGGCGACTTCCTTCACGAGCTGAGCGCCCATGTTCTCAAACGGATCCTCAAGCTCGATCTCCTTGGCGATGGTCACGCCGTCGTTCGTGATGAGGGGTGCGCCGAACTTCTTATCGAGAACGACGTTGCGGCCCTTCGGCCCCAGGGTGATCTTAACGGTGTTCGCAAGGGTGTCGAGACCCTTCTCAAGGGCGCGCCTCGCGTCCTCGCCGTACTTTAACTGCTTTGCCATGTTAACCTCCTATCAATCCTCAACTACAGCGAGGATATCGTTCTGACGGACGATGGTGTATTCCTGCCCGTCCATCTTTATCTCGGTGCCGGCATACTTGGAATAGAATACCTTATCGCCGACCTTGACGTTCATAACGACTTCCTTCCCGTCGACAACGCCGCCGGGACCCACCGCGATGACCTCCGCCATCTGGGGCTTTTCCTTGGCGCTCCCGGTGAGTATGAATCCGGAAGCTGTCGTCTCCTCTGCTTCAAGGGACTTGATGACTACTCTGTCCGAAAGAGGTCTGAGTTTCATATTTCGTTTCCTCCTATGGTGAAATTATAAACTTTATCGCGCCCCGCGCCGCCGCCCGGAATAGGGGAACGGAGGGGGGCTGTTAGCACTCAAAGTCCTTGAGTGCTAACAAGGTTTATTATATGCGCATGCGCCCCGTATGTCAACACCGGAAAGGGGTATAGTCAGAATATATTTCGCAAAAACAATATATTGCCATGATTTTATAAAAACCTCTTGCGAAACTGCGGCATATGGGGTATACTTTTCCGGAAGTTTAAGAAAGGAGGTCGCACAATAATATGAAGAACGTCGTTTATTTCAGGAATTTTATCGCCCAACGCGGCTTTGTGCGGCCTTTGATATAGAGGCATAGTACGGCACAGGTCTCTGCGGGCAGGGTTTTGCCCGCAGTTTTTGTTTTTACGGAGGAATCATGGAAACAACCGTTATGGATAAAGAAAATAAGAAGGAGAGGAAGCCCGTGAATTACCGCCTGGTGCGCCGCTTCATGCGGGGGACGGGGAAGTATTTCGTTATCGCCGCGCTCGCGCTGATCGCGGCGGTAGCTTCGGCTTACCTCATACCCATAGTCACGAGCTTCACGATCGACTACGTCCTCCTGCCCTATGCCGAGGAGGGCTACGAGGCGGGCGGGAGCGTGCTCCCCGGGGCGATAATGGAGTGGATAGAGTCGGCGGGCGGCAGGCAGATGCTGATAGATCACCTCTACTTGATGGCGGTCGCGCTCCTGCTGTTCACGGCGATAAACGCCCTCAGCACGTATCTGCGCCGCAGCTATATAGCGTACGCGGGCGAGGGCGTCGCCAAGAACATGCGCGACGATCTATACGAGCATCTCGCGAACCTGCCGTTTGATTACCACAAGCACGTTTCGACGGGCGACCTCGTCCAGAGGTGCACCTCGGACGTTGACACCGTTCGCCGGTTCATACAGAACCAGCTCCTCGAAATAGTGAGGACGGTGCTCATGGTCGTCATCGCGGCGGTCATAATGCTGCAGATGGATCCGCTGCTGACGCTCTGGTCGGTCATGCTGATGCCCATACTGTTCATTTCGAGCTTCGTCTATTTCAGGGCGGTCAAGAACGCCTTCACCGAAGCCGACGAGGCCGAGGGCAGGCTCTCCGCCGCCATACAGGAGAACCTCACCGGCGTGCGCGTGGTGCGCGCGTTCGGTCAGCAGAGGCGCGAGATGCAGAGCTTCACCGAAAAGAATTCCGATTTCAGGAAGAAGAATCTCCGCCTTAACGCGCTGATGGCGTATTACTGGTCCGCTTCGGACTGCCTCGGGTATCTGCAAATAATGCTCTCGCTCGCTATAGGCGTATACTTTGCGATAAAGGGCAGGATCTCCGTGGGCGGGGTGCTCGTATTCACCTCCTACACTTCGATGCTGACCTGGCCCGTGCGTCAGCTCGGGCGCATCCTCGCCGATCTCGGCAAGGCCTCCGTATCCCTCGGGAGGATCGACGAGATCATGTCCGCCCCGGTCGAGAGCGAGCCCGGCCTCGCCCTCACGCCCGAAATAAGGGGCGATATCGAATTCAGGAACGTGAGCTTCACGTATGAGGACGGGAACGAGAAGGTCCTTGACGACGTGAGCTTCACCGTGAAGCACGGCGAGACGATAGCCATTCTCGGCTCTACGGGGAGCGGCAAATCGAGCCTCGTCCAGCTTCTGCAGAGGCTCTACACCGTGACGGAGGGCGAGATACTGATAGACGGCGTGAACGTCAACGACATAGAGCGCCATCATCTGCGCCGCAATATAGGCATAGTCCTCCAGGAGCCCTTCCTCTATTCGAGGACCATAATGGACAACATCCGCATAGTCGATCCCGAAGCCCCGGAGGAGCGCGTATTCGAGGCCGCAGGCACAGCCGCGATACACGACGTGGTCATGGGGTTCGAGAAGGGCTATGAGACCGTCGTCGGCGAGAGGGGCGTCACCCTCTCCGGCGGGCAGAAGCAGCACGTCGCCATCGCCCGCATGCTCATGCAGGAGGCGCCGATAATCATACTCGACGACTCCATGTCCGCCGTCGATACCGAGACGGACGCTTCCATCCGCGCGGCGCTTTCCGGCAGGCGCGGGGAATGCACCACTTTCATAATCTCCCACAGGATAACCACGCTCTCCTCGGCGGACAGGATACTCGTATTGGAGCACGGCCGCCTTGCGGAGCAGGGTACGCATGAGGAGCTCATCCGCCGCGAGGGGCTTTATAAGCGGATCGCGGGCATACAGGATATGCTCGAGGATGAGCTCGCCAAAGAGGAAGGAGGCGAAACCGAATGGAAGAACTCGTGACCTCCGCTATCGAGGAAAAGGAATTCGATCAAAAGGTCGATATGAAGCTCTGGAAGAGGCTTATAAAGTACGGCCTCCGCTCGAAGAAGCTCGTCATACGGACCATGATATCGCTGCTCGTCGTGGCGGCTGTGGATCTGCTCTACCCGCTCTTCACCCGCTACGCGATAGACGACGTGATCGCGGGCTCGCATACGGAGCGGATACTGCCCTTCGCGCTCGTCTACGCCGCCGCGATAATCATCCAGATGATAGGCGTCATGCTCTTTATACTCGGCTCCGGAAAGCTCGAGATGAACATCGCCTACGATATCCGCAGCGACGCGTTCAAAAAGCTGCAGGAGCTGAGCTTCTCGTACTACGATAAGACCGCCGTCGGCTACATAATGGCGCGCATGGTCTCCGACGTCGGCAGGCTCTCGGAGCTCATCGCGTGGTCGGTCGTCGACATACTCTGGTCGAGCTGTTACGTGCTCGGCATAATCGGGGTGATGCTTGCACTCAATTGGAAGCTCGCCCTGCTCGTCATAATCGTAATGCCGCCTCTCGCCGTCATCTGCGTGTACTTCCAGAAGAAGATACTGAAGCACTACCGCGACGTGAGGAAGCAGAACTCGAAGATCACGGGCGCCCTCAACGAGGGGATTATGGGCGCGGTCACTACGAAGACCCTCGTCCGCGAGGAGCGCAACACCGAGGAATTCAAAGCGGAAACGGGCCGCATGCGCAAGTCCTCCATCAGGGCGGCGGTGCTTTCCGCTATGTTCACGCCCATAGTCATGTGCCTCGGCGCGGTCGGCACGGGGCTCGCGCTCTACGCCGGCGGCCTCGGCGTAGCGGGCAAATGGACCGCCATGGGCGCTGTAACGCTCGGCACGCTCGCGACTTTCATATCCTACTCCACGGGCATATTCGACCCGATCCAGCAGCTCGCCGGCATATTCGCGGAGATGCAGTCCGCGCAGGCCTCGGCGGAGAGGGTAATCACCCTCATAGACACCGAGCCCGACGTAGTCGACTCGGCGGAGGTAGTCGAGAAGTACGGCGATATGTTCGACCCCAAGCGCGAGAATTGGGAGCCCATACGCGGCGACGTCACTTTCCGCGACGTGAGCTTTGCCTATAAGGAGGGGGAGAAGGTGCTCTCGCACTTCGATCTTGACGTAAAGGCGGGGGAGACCATAGCCCTCGTCGGCGAGACGGGTGCGGGCAAATCGACAATAGTGAACCTCGTCTGCCGGTTCTACGAGCCGACGGAGGGGAGCGTGCTCATAGACGGCGTCGATTACCGCGAGCGCAGCCAGCTCTGGCTGCAGGACCGCCTCGGCTACGTACTGCAGCAGCCGCATCTGTTCTCCGGCACTATAAAGGAGAATATCCGCTACGGCAGGCCGGAGGCTTCCGATGAGGAGGTCGCGGAGGCGGCGCGGCTCGTCCATGCCGACGAATTCATAGACGCCCTCGAAAAGGGCTATGATACCGAGGTCGGCGAGGGCGGCGGCAGGCTCTCCACCGGGCAGAAGCAGCTCATCTCGTTTGCGAGGGTCATACTCGCCGATCCGCGCATATTCGTACTCGACGAGGCGACGAGCTCCATCGATACCGAGACCGAGCAGCTCATCCAGAACGCCATCACGAAGGTGCTCGAGAACCGCACGAGCTTCATAGTCGCGCACAGGCTCTCGACGATCCGCTCCGCCGACAGGATACTCGTCATAAGGGGCGGGCGGATAACCGAATCCGGCACGCACGCCGAGCTGCTCAAAAAGAGGGGCTACTATTATGACCTCTATACCACGCAGTTCCGCAGCGACGCGGAAGCGAGGATAATGAAGGGGGAAGGATGAGCGAACGAAAAAGGACGCTTATAATAAGGGCGCTGTGGGTGCTTGCGGCGGTATGGTTCATCGTGCTGATGAGGCTGACCGTATTCCGCCGCGGGTGCTTCACGCACGGGCTGTTCACGGGAACGATCCGCCTTGAGGCCTTCGCCTATTACGCGAAGCTCCTGCGGACGGGCAAGCTCGGGTACTTCTGCTACCTGTTCTTCGGGAACATAGTCTGGTTCGCCCCGGCGGGCTTCGTCGTGAGGATGCGGCGGGGGAGACTGCTTCACGCGCTCATCGCCGGGTTCGCGCTGTCGCTCTTCGTCGAAGTCATGCAGTTCGTTCTGGGCTCCGGCGATACCGAGCTCGACGATCTCATTCTGAACACGCTCGGCGCACTTATAGGATACGCGTTCGGCTGCCTGTGCCTTAAAAGGCTCGTCCCGCGGGAGGCGTAAAACCCATCGCGTTTTTTGCCAAAACCGTTTGACTGAGAACGGATAATGTATTATAATCGGGGTACGGGGAAACCGTATCCCTTTTATATCCTGAGGAGAAAAGAGGTCAGTATGAAGAAAAGGCTTTTTGCGGCGGCTGCCGTGCTCGTCGCGTTCCTAATGCTCTTTGCGGCGGGCTCCGTCTTCGCGGATTTCGGCGGCTTCAGCGGGGACAGCGACTACGGCGGAGATTGGGGCGGCTCCGATTCCGATTGGGGCTCCGGCTGGGATGACGACGATTACAGCGGCGGGAGCTACGTTTTCTTCGGGCCCACGGGGGGCGGATCCTGCTCCTCCGGGGATATGATGACGATACTGATAATAGTTATAATCGTGATCGCGATACTTCTCTACCTGCGCAGGAAGGCGCCCGCCAACCCCGTCACGACGACCGTCCACCGCACGGATGACTCGCTCCTCATGCCGATGGAGAATTACATCGCCAACGTCGATCCCGCGTTCAGCATCCCCTATATGCAGACGAGGATCAACAACCTCTACGTTCAGCTCCAGGATCAGTGGTGCGCGAAGGATCTCGAGCCCCTGCGCCCCTACCTCACGGATGAGCTCTACAACCAGTCCGAGCGCCAGCTCGATGAGATCCGCGCCCAAAAGAGGACGCCGCACGTCGAGCGGATATCCGTGCTCGGCACGAACATCCGCGGCTACTTCGTAACGGAGGGGAAGGATCATCTGATAGTCGAGCTCAACACCCGCATCAGCACCTACATGACGGACGACGAGAGCGGCGCGATCGTTCAGGGCGACCCGAACAAGGAGCGCTTCATGACCTACGAGTGGGATCTCTGCCGCGCCTCCGGCGTGACGAGCGACAACGTCGTCCATACCGTCACCAACTGCCCCAACTGCGGCGCGCCCGTCAATATCAATATGACGGCCAAGTGCCCCTACTGCGATACCATAATCACCGTCGATTCACATGATTGGGTGCTCTTCTCCATTAAGGGCCTCAGCCAGAGGACGCAGTAATAACCCCACAGTACGCATCTTCGCCCCCGGTCCGCCGGGGGCGTTTTTTGTGCAGGATGCGCTCGTTTTTCTCCCCTTCTCCCCGAAGGCATATCGATGAAAAAGCTGCGGGTCCGGGATCGCTGCACACAATCCCTCCGCAGCTTGGCTTCCCTTGGGGGAAGCTCCGCCGACGCAGTCGCTGTTGATGAGGGACAGCTCCGCCGACGCAGTCGCTGTTGATGAGGGAACAAGTTGTTTTTGAAACTTAACCCTCATCCGTCAGCTGACGCTGACACCTTCCCCCAAGGGAAGGCTTTTTGTATCATCCGTCGGCGCTTGGCTTCCCTTGGGGAAGCTCCGCCGACGCAGTCGCTGTTGATGAGGGGGGACAGCTCCCTGCCTCCCCGAAGGCATATCGGGCGGAGGCGATCGCCGATTGCAGATCTATCAATACACCACTCGGTTCTCCGCGAAAAAAGCCGCCCGGCAGGCTTCTGCGGGCGGCTTTCGGCTCGTTTGCGGTATCGGTTACTTTCCCGTTCTCTCCTTGAGGGTGACCTCTATCTGGAGGACCTCGTTCCCCCTCTGGACGGAGACGGTGATGGTATCGCCGATCTTATACTTGTTGATGGCGACGCGCAGCGCGGTGGAGCTGTTGATGGGAGCGTTGTCGATGGCGGTGATTATGTCGTTCTCCTTGATGCCGGCGAGGTCGGCGGGGCTGCCCTCAAGCACGGAGACGACCTGCGGATAGGTGTAGTAGGAGAACATCCCGTAACCGAAGGAGACGTTCTTCGTGGAAACGCCGAGGTACGGCCTTCCGGTGACGTAGCCGTAGGCCTCGATATCGTCGATTATGGGCTTTGCAAGGTCGATGGGTACAGCGAACCCGAGCCCGTCTATCGTCGCGCCGGAGGAGGTCAGACCGCTCGACTTCGCGTTGACGACGCCGATGAGGCTCCCGTCATAGAGGAAGAGCCCGCCGCCGGAGTTGCCCTCGTTGATCGCGGCGCTCGTCTGCAGCACGGACATGGACTGCCCGTCCACCTCTATATCGCGGCCGAGAGCGGAGATGATGCCCTCCGTCACGGTGTTGGAAAGCTCGCCCAGGGCGTTGCCTATGGCGTAGACCTGCTCGCCTACCCTGAGGCTCTCGGAGGAGCCGAGCGTCGCGTAGGGGAAAGTGACGCCCTCCGCGTTGATCTTGACGACGGCGATATCCGTCACGGGGTCGTTGCCTATGAGCTCCGCCTTGTACTGAGTCCCGTCGTTCAGGAACACGTCTATGGAGGAGGAGCCCTCCACGACGTGGTTGCAGGTGACAATGTAGCCGTTGTTTGAAATGAGCACGCCGGAGCCGCTGCCGGAGACGACCTCCTGATATCCGTTCGAGACGGATACGTCTATGCTGACCACGGTGTTCATGCAGTTGGCGAGCACGTCGGTGATGGGGGTCCCATCCTCCGCGTGAGTGCCTTCGTTGGCGGGGGCCTGAGTGGGCACGGGGGTGGGCTGCTCCGTCACGGCGGCTTCGCTCACGGAGGGCTCGTTCGTGAGGACCGGCGCTTCGGTTGCGTTGGCTTCGGGGTTGTTCCTCCCGGAATTATTGAGCCTGTCGTTTACAAATATGGCTGCGCCCGCGAAGCAGGCGGCAAGGAGCAGTATCACCAGTATGCAGGCGATGACGGCTCCGGTGGGCATTCTGAATTTTTCCTGTTCCATTATATCATTTCCTTTCGTTTATGCTTGCGGCAAAGCGCCGCGCATTTTTCCGTACCTTATTATAATCATTTTTTTGAGTTTGGCAATGCCTTCGGCGCGATTTTTTTCGGCGCTCCGTGAGCGCGGCGCGGGACCTTGACATTTTTTGTACTATTGATGTCAACTTTTCGAGGCTGTTGAAATATTCCGCGCTTCGGGTTATAATGTAAAAAACGAAAGGAGCATTACTCATGGGTGCAAATCAGCTCATACTGATCTGCGACGATCAGCACATAATACACGAGACCCTCAGCGCTTATCTCAAAAACGAGGGGTTCGACTGCATTTCCGCCTTCGACGGGGAGCAGGCGCTCGCGCAGTTCAGCGAGAAGAAGCCCGATCTCGTCATACTCGATATAATGATGCCAAAGAAGAACGGCATGGACGTCTGCCGCGAGATAAGGCAGACGAATCACGTCCCCATTATAATGCTCACCGCCAAATCGGAGGAGATCGACCGCGTTCTCGGGCTGGAGCTCGGGGCGGACGATTACATCGTCAAGCCCTTCAGCGCGCGCGAGGTCGTGGCGAGGGTCAAGGCGGTACTGCGCCGCTACATCCGCCAGCAGGAGGAGCCCGGCCAGATAATAAGATACGGCGGGCTCGAGATCAATATCAACAATTACGACGTCCGTCTTGACGGCGAACGCCTCCCGCTGACCCCGAAGGAGGTCGAGATATTCCAGCTCCTCGCCTCGCACCCGGGGAAGGTCTACTCCCGCGAGAAGATACTCTCCCTTGTGTGGGGGTATGATTACTTCGGCGACACGAGAGCGGTCGACACGCAGATAAAGCGCATCCGCCAGAAGCTCCCGCAGGAGGATATCGGCTGGGCGATAAAGACAGTCTACGGCGTCGGCTACCGATTTGAGGTCTACAACGGTGAAGAGGAACCGCAAAAATAAAACGTCAAAGAGAAACAGCCTGCTCACCTCCATGCTGATAATCACGCTTTCGGCGCTGGTGGTGAGTATTTCCCTTACCGTGGTGCTTTTCGCTCTGCTCGGCAGGGTCGTTTACGGGCGGGTGCTCGCAAACGGGATGCGTATTCAGGCGCGTACCCTTGCGGAGGATACCGTCGGCCTGTTCGAGGGCTCCGTCACTCAGGAGAGCTTCCGCTTCATGATGCGCTCCTCGGATTCGACCGTGCTCGTTTTTGACGGGGAAGGGCAGCTTGTCGCCGCCTCCGTCCCGAAAAACGATGATAAAAAGCCCGACGGCGCGCACGGCGGCGTCCCGCCCGAGATCCCCGACGAAGGCTTCCACGGCGGCTTCCCCGGCGGCACGCAGCCCGGGGAGGAGGACAGGCTCGCCGGTTATTTAGAGCACTGCGGCGAGGTGTTCAGCTCCGCGATGGAGGCCGAGCCCTACTCCGAATACACGGAGTTCAGCGGCAGCCTCGGCGTGGTCGTGGCGCTGCCCGTCGAGGACGAGTCGGGCGAAAAGCTCGGCGCGGTGTTCCTCATAAAGCCCATCAACGATATCGCGGAGACCTCGCAGAGCGTCATTATCGTGCTCGTCATCGCGTCCGTCATAGTGGCGCTGCTGCTCGTCATTCCCATCTACTTCGTTTCCAAGCGGCTGACGAAGCCCCTGCGCGATCTCAACGCTACCGCCTCCGCCTTTGCGGAGGGGGATCTTTCCGTCAGGGTCTCGCCCGAGGGCACGCGCGAGATCAGCGAGCTCAGCGAGACGTTCAACGGCCTTGCCGACAACCTCGAAAGGAACATAAACGAGCTCGTGATAGAGCGCAACCGCCTTTCCGCCGTGCTCGACGGCCTCAGCGAGGGGCTAATCGCGTTCGGTTCCAACGGCGAGCTGATAAAGAACAACAGCTCCGCTTCGATACTCCTCGGCGGGGAGCCGGGCAGCGATCTGCGCTCGCTCCCGCATTTCACGGGGATAGCCGCGGCGGCGGCCTCCGTAATGGAAACGGGGATCAGCAGCATCGACGCTCTTGACGTCGGCGAGAGGGTCATAAGGGTGAGCGTCGCCCCCGTTGACAGGGCGGGCGGGAAGACCGTCGGCACGGTCGCCCTTCTCATGGATATGACCGAGGCGGAGCGGTTGGAGCAGACCCGCCGCGATTACGTCGCCAACGTAAGCCACGAGCTGAGGACGCCCCTTGCCTCCATCCGCGGGATAGCCGATATGCTGAACGACGGCCTCGTTTCGTGCGAGGAGGACAAGCGCCGCTATTACGGCTATATTTTAAAGGAAAGCATAAGGCTCTCGACCCTCATAAACGATCTTCTTGAGCTTTCCCGCCTGCAGAGCGGGGGAGTTGCGCTGAAGCTCCGGCGGTTCGAGCTCTATGAGCTCATCGCCGACGTCGCCGACCGCATGGCGGACAGCGCCTCCGCGCAGGGGATGAGCATCGATCTGCGCATCCCGGAGGGAAGGTACTATGCCCACAGCAACCCGGACAGGGTCGAGCAGGTGCTCATTTCCCTCACGGATAACGCCGTCAAGCATGGCGAGCCGGGAACGGTCTCGATCTCCATGGAGGACGACGGCGGTAAATACCGCATCGGCGTATCCAACCCCGCGCAGATCGACGAGAAGGATCTCGACCATATTTTCGAGCGCTTCTATAAGGCGGATATCGCCCATACCGGAGAAGGCACCGGCCTCGGCCTCGCCATCACGGAGGAGGTCCTCCGCCTCATGGGCGAGAGCATCACCGTCGGCTATAGGGACGGCGTGATCACGTTCACCTTCACAGTCACGAAGGAGGAGTGAAAAGCGCCGAAGGCGGCGGATGAGGGACAAAGGACTTTTCATCGAAATGCGCCTCGCGGCGCTCGATATCCCTTTGATGAGGGTCAAAGGCGCTGTTCCGAATGATCCTTGAAACCCGCTCCGTCCCTCATCAGTCATCTGCGCCTTTGGCTTGATGACAGCTTCCCCCAAGGGAAGCCAAGCGCCGACGGACGATACAAAAGCCTTCCCTTGGGGGAAGGTGTCAGCGTCAGCTGACGGATGAGGGTTAAGTTTCAAAAACAACTTGTTCCCTCATCAAAAGCGACTGCGTCGGCGGAGCTGTCCCTCATCAGTCATCCTCGCTATGCTCGGCTGACAGCTTCCCCCAAGGGAAGCCAAGCGCCGACGGACGATACAAAAAGCCTTCCCTTGGGGGAAGGTGTCAGCGTCAGCTGACGGATGAGGGATGAGGGACGAGGGACTTTTCATCGAAATGCGCCTCGCGGCGCTCGATATCCCTTCGGCGAGAAGGGGAGAAAAAAGCGCCGACGGACAAGGGACTCTTCATCGAAATGCGCCTTGCGGCGCTCGATATCCCTTCGGTGAGAAGGAGAGAGGGGAAAGGACCCCCATCGCGGCCCGTGACCCGAAACCAACATATTGCCATGAACTGTTACGATTGCCCGCTCGCGTGCGGAGCGGAAAGAGAAGCGGGGCAGGTCGGCGCGTGCGGCGTCGGCGGGGCCTCATATATCGCGAGGGCGGCGCGGCACTATTTCGAGGAGCCGCCCATTTCCGGCACGCGGGGCAGCGGGGCGGTCTTTTTCATGGGCTGCAACATGAGCTGCGTGTTCTGCCAGAACTACGGCATAAGCCGCGCCGGGTACGGGGAGGCGGCCTCCCCGGCGGATGCTTCCGCGCTCGCCGATATCATGCTCCGCATGGAGGAGCTCGGCGCGCACAACGTGAACCTCGTCACGCCAACGCCGCATATAAGGCTCATAGAGCGGGCGATCCCGCTTGCGAGGGAGCGCGGCTTTAAGCTGCCCGTCGTTTTCAACACCAACGGCTACGAACGGGAGGAGACCCTCCGCAGGCTCGAGGGGCTCGTCGATATCTACCTGCCCGATCTCAAGTACGTCAGCCCGCGCCTTGCCGAAAGATACAGCGGGCGCGCGGATTATTTCGAATTCGCTTCGAAGGCTCTCGCGGAGATGCGCAGGCAGGTCGGCGCTCTTGTTACGGACGCGGACGGTATCGCGGAGCGAGGGCTCATAGTGCGGCATCTCGTGCTGCCCTGCGCCGTTGACGAGACCCGCCGCGTGCTCGATTTCATCGCGGAGGCGCTTTCGACGGATACGACCGTCTCGCTGATGAGCCAGTACACGCCCATCCCGGGCATGAAAAAGCCCCTTGACAGGCGCGTCACCCGCGCCGAGTATCAAAGGGCGGTGGAGTATGCCGAACGCCTCGGCTTCACCGACGTCTACACGCAGGAGCTTTCGAGCGCAGACAGCTCCTTCACGCCGGAGTTCGACGGGTACTTCGAGTGATCAGAACACCCCCTCGACCCTTGCGACAATAACGCTCATATCGTCCGTCCGTCCCGCGGCCTCGGCAGCTTCGAGCAGGGAACGGGCGGACATTTGCGTATCGCCCCAGCCGAGGACGTTGTCCGTCACGGCCTTTTGAAGGCCGTCGCCCAGCGCGTCCGCGACGCCGTCGGTCATCATTATGATGGAATCACCGGATCTGAGCCGGAACGAGCCCGCCGTGCCGCGGGCGTTTTCTATTACGCCGATGGGCAGAGCCTCGGCATAGAGGGTGAAGAGCTTCCCGCCGCGGAGTATGAAGCTCGAGGGAGCCCCGTGCTTTGAAAAGCTCGCGGCCCCGTCCGCAAGGTCGACGAGCATGACGTCGAGCGTCGCGTACATATCCCCGCTCCCGCGGGAGGCGAGGAGGCTGTTCACGCACTCCGCCGCGTCGTCGATGCCGAAGCCGACGTGGAGCAGATCCTTCAAAAGGGCGAGCGCGGCGCGGCTCTCGGCGTTGGCCTCGCGCCCGCTGCCCATGCCGTCGCTGAGGGCGAGCAGGAGCTTGCCCTCGGTCTCGCAGACGGCGGAGCTGTCGCCGGAACGGTCGCTCCCCGGCTTTTTGGAAGAGGCCTCCCCGTATTCCGCCGTGAACGCGGGGGAGGAGGGCGAGGCGTTGAGGAAGCGCTTCAGCGTCCCCGAAACGCAGGCGAGCAGGCGCGCCTCATCCCGCCCGTATACGCGGGAAAGCTCGGAGAGCACCTCCGCGAGCGAGGCCACCCTGTACTGGAGCAGGTCGAACCTCCTCCCGGGGACGGCCGGACGGTCGAGCCCCGTGCGGACGCTCTCCGGCATATAGTATTTTGAAGGGACCGCCGCGAAAACCGCGCAGATGACGAGTATCTCCGGCAGGGTGAAGAGGCTCGTCCCGCGGAGGGCGGTCCTCATTATGAGAGCCCCCGCGCCGAAGCCGATGAGGCTGCCCGGTTTTCCGAGCGGACGAAGCGACGCCGCGGGCAGCGTGCATGCCGCGAGCACCGCCATGAACCGCAGCTCCCCGCCGGAGGCCGGTATCCGCCCCGCGCCGAGCATCACGGCAAAGGCGAGAGCCGGTATCCCGAATCTGTAGGAGGCGAAGAGAGCGCACGCTCCCGCGAATATCATGGCGGGGCTCTGCCCGAGGAACGAGGCGTTCCCCATCGAGAGCGTGACGAGCCCCGCAAGCGCGGAGAGAGTCAGAAATTCCGAGTCGCCGAGCGGTCTTGCCCCGCCGACGGCGCGGAACGCCTTGAACGCGAACCCGATGACCACCCCCGCGAAAACCGAAACGCAGGCGGAGGCCGCCGAAAGCAGCGGCCGCCCGCGCGTTATGAGCCCGAAGAGGAGGAGCGCGACCGCCTCTATCGCAAAGCAGATGAGCAGCCGCGTCACGCGGGGAGGGTCGCTTTGCCTGCTTATCACGAAGATCCCCGCCCCGAGCGCGGCCGCCGCCGCGGCGAAAGCATAGTTCCCCGCGATAAGAGCCCCCGCTATATTCCCGAGGCACGCGGCGTAGGGGTTCGAGCCCGCGAACCATGCCGCCATGACGCAGGCCGCGCCGAAGGGAGCCATCCCCTCGAAGGGGGAGTAAGCTCCGAGCAGCATGCTCAAAAGCGCCGTCCCCGCGTAAGAGAGCGCCGCCGGAAGGCTGAATGAATACAGCCGCCTCCCGCGGGAGGAGGCTGTAAGCTCGATCGTTTCGGATGTTCTTTCCATGATTCTCCCGCCTTTTTTTGTGGATGATAAGGCGGGCGGAGGCGCTTTCGGAGTCGCTCCGGGGGAGAGGTTTGCGGCGCATTCTGCCGAAAGGACGAAAAGAAAAAACTTCGGCAGGATAAGCCGAAGTTTTCCATTCAAATTAAGAGCCGTGCACCCACCCTTCGACAGAGCATCCCTGAGCGGTATCCCGACAGGCGGCTCCCGCCAGGCTGACCCGCGGCACACCGAACTTTCCGCTTAGTGCTGCTTCCGTCAGGACCTGACACGGTTCACGGCGATCGGTTGCACAGGACCCGGCGATCAATACTCCTTATCGGTTCCGGCCTCACAAACGTCTGCCTCGGGGCGGGGATTAGACCCTGCTGCGGCGGATTGCAGGTATAGGGCACCGCCAACTCCCCGTTTAGCACGGCAAATGCTATTATACATTATCCCGCGCGGGATTGCAAGGATTTTTTTTGAAGCGCCGCCGCGGCGATAAGGAGCAGCGCCGTCTCCGCGAGCATAAGGGGCAGGAACCCCCACGCCCCGCGTGAAAGGGCTGTGAACTGCCCCTGCGGCGTGAGGTACGATACCGCCCGCAGAACGGGCGAGAGCGAGCCGAGATCCGCAAAGCACCCGCCGAGGAGGCTCGTGAACACGGCGACGGCGGGGGAGAGCATATCCACCCTTCCGGAGCCCGCGGCCGATATCACGGCAAGGCACACCCCCGTGATCAACGCGCAGTAGGCGAAAAGCCCGACGGCTGTTTCCGCGCTCCGGTCGGGGGCGAAGCAGAAGACCGCCGCCGCGGGGATGAGCGACGAAATGAAGAGGGCGGCCGCGTCGGTGGAAAAAGCGAGCGCGCTTCCTCCCGGCAGGGCGGAAAGCCTCCGGGAAACGAGGCGGGATCCTTCCATCGAGAGCCTTCGGGAGAGCGTCATCGCAAGGAGCAGCAGCGCGAGCCCCGCCAGGCCCTCATACCCGGCAAAGCCCTTCCCGAACACGGCGCTTTCCGCGCCCGCGCCGTTGACGGAGACTATCCTGTAAATGGAGGGCGGGTCGAACTCGGCGGCGAACGAATCGAAGCGGGAGGCGTCTATCCCGTCGGAAGCGAGGGAACCGAGCACGACCTGCCTCGAGCGGAGGGCGATGAGCTTGCCCGCCGCCGTCTCGCGTATGAGCTCCGCCGAAACGGAGCCCGGCGCGGTGATGACGTCTATGAGCCCGGAGCTCCCCGCAATGAGCCCCGCGTCGAAGTCTTTATCAAGAGTGAGTATCGCCTCCGCGCCGCCGGAGAGGAGCGCGTCCTCGGCGGAGCGCATATCGGGGCAGAGGATGACCTCGAACCCCGGCGCTTCCGAGACAGCCCCGATGAGCGCGGACGAGAGCTCTCCGCCGCAGAAGTCCACCGCGGCGAGCTTGACTTCGGTATTCCGCTCCCGTGTGAAGGCGGAGCCCGCCGCCGCGAAAACGAGCGCGAACACGGCGAGCGCGACGGGCAGGAGAACGAGCCTCCCGCCGAAGAGCACGCGGAGCTTTTTGAACGTCAGAGCGAAGAACCTCATGCGCGCCTCCTTCTGAAAAAGAACGGCAGACACGCGAGTATCAGCGCCGCCCCGACTGCGGCATAGGGCAGGAGCGTCAGCGCGATATCGCCGGGCGTCCGCCCAAGGTAAGCATACTGCATCGATCTTGTTATAAGGCCCGGCACTGTGAAGCGGGAAACGCCCCGCGCCCATTCGGGCAGGAGCTGCGCGGGTATCAGCCCGCCCCCGAAGAAGAGCGTGACGAGCATGACGAGGTTGCCCAAAAGCTGAGCCATGGCCGCGTTTTTCGATATGCACCCGATGAAGAGATAACCCCCGAACGAGAGCAGGAACGCCGCTGCGAACGCGAGCGCGAGCACGCCGTGGCCGCCTGTTCCGATGAGCGCCGTCACGAGCGCCGAGGGGATGAGCGTCATAACGAAGCTTATTACGAGCTTTGAAGTCACGATGGAGAGCATCCCGCCGCCCGCCGCCGCGTACCTCATGGTGAGGCCGGAATCGAGCTCCTCCGGCACGCTGCGGAGCAGCGCGAGCGGTATGAACAGTATGAGCATCGAAATTACGGAGGAGGCGAAGAAGAGCTTCCGGGCGTCGTATTCGCGGGAGAAGGCTTCGGAAATATCAAAGAAGCTCAGGCGGTTCAGCGCCTCCTCGGCGGAGGCGTTCGAGTATTCGTGATAGACCTCGTTCCACGCGGCCTCGTCGAGATCCCCGTAACGCGCCCTTGCCGAGGCGTAGTAGAGGCGCTGGTTCTCCTCCAGTATGCCGACGAGCGAAGAGAAGGCCGATCTCACCATCGCGGCTTCGGCGGGGCGGTCGGCGTTGAGGGCGATGATGACGTCCGTATCCCGCATATCGTAGAGGTCGTAAAAGAAATCCTTCGGTATCGTGACGGAGGCGACGACCCCCCTCTGCATGAGGGCCTCGTCGCTCTCGCCGCCGGCGCGGATGACCGAATCGAAGAGCGAGATCCCGTCGAGCTGGCTTATGAGGAGCCTGCTCATCACGGTATCGTCAAGGTCGCGCACGGCTATATCCACCCGCCCGACGGAAATTTCCGCCGAGGCTGCGTCCTTCATGGCGAAGGTCATAAGCAGCGCCAGCAGCACGGGCAGCACGAAAAACAGCGCCGTGCGCCAGCCGCCGCCGGTGAGCAGCCGGATATCCTTTTTAAGGCAGGCCGCGAACCTCATACGAGCTTTCCCCCGTCAAGAGTGACGACGCGGTCGCACACGCCCTCCCTGTCGGCGGTTATATGGGTTATGAGCACGACCGCCGTCCCGCGCTCGCTCATGCGCCTGACCGTCCCGAGCATCACGGAAACGGAGCGGTCGTCCGCTCCGACGGTCGGCTCGTCGAGAAGGAGGAGCTTCGGCGTGATGACGAGCCCCGCCGCCATGTTGAGCCGCCTCTTCATGCCGCCGGAATAGGTCTCGACCCTCTTGTTCGCCTTCTCCTTCAGATCCATGAGCCCGAGCAGGTAATCGACACGCGCGCGCTTCCTTTTGCCCGTGAGGCCGTAGGTCTCCGCCCAGAAGTCGAGGTTCTGCCTCCCCGTGAGGGAGGGGTAGAGCGCGATATCCTGCGGGACGAGGCAGGTCTGCCCGCGGAGCTCCGCGGCGCGTATGACCTCGCCGGAGGCGGGCTTCAGCGTCCCCGCCATGACGGAGATCAGAGTCGTCTTGCCGGCGCCGTTTCTGCCGCATATGCCGAGCACCTCCCCGGCGCGAACGTCAAGGGAGACGCCGTCGAGCACTCGCTCGCCGCCGTAGCTCACGACTATATCCTTCAATGAAAGTACCGTTTCGTTCATAAACAAGAAAAAGGGGCCGGGCATCGCCCGACCCCGAAAGCGTTATCAGAACATCGAGCCGAAGAGCTGACCGGAGAGCACGTCACCGAGACGCTCTGTCATCGTGTAGATTATCTCCTGTATCTCCTCATTGCTCTTGTCGGAAAGATCCGTCGGGGTGACTCCGGAGGGAGCCTGGACCCCTTCGCCCTCCTTCACGGAGGCGTTGACGGTGATGCCCTTCACGTCGTCGGCATCCTCCTCGGGAATGATGATCCTGAAGGAGCAGTCCAAAGCCTCGCCGTTCTCGACGACCTTGAAAACGGCTGCCTCCTCGTCCGCGACCTTGAGGCTCCCGTTGAGGGGGCAGAGGCCGAGCTTATTGAGCTTCGTCAGGTCGAATACGATATCGAGGTCGGCCGTCGGCTCATCGCTGTCGCCGGGGAGCACCCTCATGTTGAGGGCGGCCTTGCTCCTGTCGCTCTCGTCATAGGTGCCGGTGACGACGTTCGTGTCGCCGTAATCGTCGACAAAGCTCACGTAGAAGCGGGTGACGCTGTTCTCCTCGCGCGCGTCGACGATGAGATCGCCGTCGTCCGAGTGAACGCGGTGGGAGACCACGTCGTTGCCGATCATGTATATCTCGATGGAGACGTTCGCCTCGACAACGTCCTTCGCGGCCTCGGCGGCGTGCTCCCTCATGTAATCGAAGACGTTTTCGGAGAGGGGCTCGTCGTCTTCGGAAGCGGAGGCGTAAGCGCTCGTTTCGGCTAACACGATCTCATAGAGCTTCGCGATGCCCTTGCCGAATTTGGATCCGTCCTTTTCAAGGTAGTCGGCGAGCTCATTTATGACATTCACGATCTCCTCTTCTTTGGGGGTGATGACGTACTTATCGACCTTCGTCGTTGTCTTTATGTCGAAGAGGTGCGCGTCAAAGCCCTTCGTGATCTCGGTGTTCTCCTTCGTGGAGATGCCGGCGATTATCTTCAGAAGGTCGTTGACCTCCCTGCGGTACTCCGCCTCGTCGATGGGCTCGAAGGAGATGTCGAGACCGTTCGCGGGAGCTTCACCGTCCGAGAAGGCTTCGATGAACTTCTCGGAGGTGAGGGTGTAGTAATTCGCGTCAAGCTGGGGTACGTAGAAGCCGATCTTCCCGTCCTCGTTCGTGACGGTCGCGTCGAGCACGGGGTTCCCCTTGTAGACGGCGCCGAGCTTCATGTTGCTGCCGCCTTCGCTTACGTCCACGTCGATGCCGATCTTCAGCTCGTCAAGCAGGGACTTGATATAGGTCGCCTCGCTGAAGAGCCCGCCATCCGTTTCGAGGTCGACGGAAAGCTCGGCCGAGAGCTTCGTTTCGGTGTTGGTGAGTATGCGGTTGTCGTCGCTGAAGAGTTCGTCGAGCCCGCGGTCGACGAGAGCCTTCTCGCCGAGGCCGAGCTTCAGGCGCGAGGCGGGCAGGAGCTTTTTCCACAGGCCGGTGAAATAGAGCACGGCGCAAGCCGCAAGGAGCACGGCGAGCACTATCGCGATGACGGGGCCGACCTTCGATCTCTTCTTCGCGTGCTTCGCCTCCGGCGCGGCTTCGCTATTGAAAGAGCCTTCGGCGGGAGCGGCCTGCGCGGGAGTGGCCTGCGCGGGAGCGGCGGTGACTTCGCTCGATGGGACCGCCGTGCCGCATTCGGGGCAGAAGCTTACCTCGTCGGCAAGGGCTTCTCCGCAGTTGGGACAGTATTTCATGAATTTACCCTCCTTTGAGTGATAATATAATGATAATGAATCCGACGCCGTTTGTCAATCTTCACAGAGGATTTTTTACCCGTAATTTACAAATCCGCAAGAAAGAAGCGTCCTCATAATAATAACAACGCGGCGGCGCGAAAATGGACGGGAAATGTAAAATATATTTTTACCCGGGCGTAACTTTTGAACGCGGAACGCGTCTTATATAATGATGGGACCGCTTGCGGCGGATGAGGGATAAGGCGGCTGTGAAGGTTGTTTTGTGAAGGGCTTGTTCCCTGTCAACAGCGACTGCGTCGGCGGAGCTTCCCCCAAGGGAGCCGAGAAGCGGACGATACCAAAAGCCTTCCCCCGGGGAAGGTGGCGCCGAAGGCGACGGATGAGGGCGACGGATGAGGGATGAGGGACAAGGCATCGGTGGAGGTTGGCATTGAGAAGGTTCTTTTTCCCTCATCAACAGCGACTGCGTCGGCGGAGCTTCCCCCAAGGGAAGCCAAGCGGCGGCAGACGGTACAAAAAGCCTTCCCTCAAGGGAAGCCATACGGCGGAGGATACCGAAAGCCTTCCCCGGGGGAAGGCATGCTTTTCATCGATATTGCAATATGCGGAACGGTATGATATAATATTGCGCATGGAAAACAGCGAAAAAACAAAGCAGCCCGCCGCGCAGCGCGCGGTGTGGATAATACAGCTCGTGCTCGGGGTATTGGCGCTTGCGGCGTTCGGGCTCTGGGTTTACAAGGCGGAGTCGCTCTCGGTCCTCGGCGTGACAGGCGCGGGTCTGAGCCTCGGCCTCTTCACGCTGGCGCTCATGCTTGCGGCGCCGAAGGCGGTGCGGTTCCTGTCCGCCGCGGATGAGGATCCCGTCCGCGCCCTCGGAGTGAGGAGCGGCAGGAGCTCCGGCTTTTCGCAGGGGCTGCGCGTCGTATTCGCCGTGCTCGGGGCGAGGGTGCTCGTCGTCGTGCTGGCCTACGTCTTTGCGAGGGTGTTCCGGAATTACCACGGCTCGATATTCGCAACGCTCGAATCCATCTGGCTGAAGCTCGATACCGACGCTCCGCACTATATCGGCATAGCCGAAAACTGGTATTCCACGGAGGAGCCGGCGATGTACGCGCTCGTGTTCCTGCCGCTCTTCCCGCTTATGATCCGCGGGCTAAATTTCATCTTCGGGAACAGCTTCGTTTCCGCAATGGTGCTGAACACGGTCTGCTCCTGCGCGGGGGCGGTCGTCATACACCGCCTCGCCTTTATCGAGATGGGCAGACGCCCCGCTAAGCTGACGGTGCTCTTTACTTTCGCGCTCCCCGCGGCGATATTCTATATCGCCCCTATGAGCGAGGCGCTCTTCCTGCTGCTCGCGGCTTCGATGCTCCTCACGCTGAGAAGAAACAAATTTTGGCTCGCTGCGATATTCGGGGCGCTTGCTTCGTTTACGCGTTCGGTGGGCATAATACTCATAGTCCCCTTTATTGCGGAGGCCGCGGCCTACGCCGTGCGCCGCGCGCGCTCGTCGGGCGGGAAGCTCCCCGCGGGCGTCGCCGTGAAGCTCGCCGCCTGCGCCGTGATACTCTGCCTCGGGTCGTTCGCGTATCTGCTCATAAACAAGCTCCTCTGGGGGGATTGGTTCAAATTCATGGAGTTCCAGAGGGATAACTGGTATCAGGGCTTCGGCCCCTTCTTCGGGACGGTCTCCATGCAGCTGGATCAGCTCGTTTCGTCGTTCGGCTCCTCGCCGGAGACGGCTCTCGGGCTCTGGCTGCCGAACCTGCTGTTCATATTCGGGGCGCTCGCCGTGCTCGTCTTCTCCGCGAGGACTATGCGCACCCCCTACACGCTCTACTTCGCGGCGTACTTCGCCGTGACCTGCGGAGCCACTTGGCTCCTCTCCGCGCCGAGGTATCTCACGGCGCTCATCTGCATACCGCTGGCGCTCGCCCATCTCTGCGAGGGTGACGTCAACGGCGTCGCCACGGCGAGGGCGAAGGCGAAGGCGAGCGTCGTCACGGTCCTGTTCCTCGTCGGGCAGGCGCTCTACCTTATTATGTACGTCATGGAATACGAGATCTACTGATCCGTTCCGCTGAAAGGAAAAGCTTTGATACTTCTCGCCTATTCTTCGCAATACCATTCTTACGGGGCAAGGGGGCTCTTGAGCTCGAACTCCGTGCTGCTCATTGCGGCGCTTGCCATCCTCGTGCTCGGCCTCATCGCGCAGGCGAGGGTCAGATCCGTTTTCAGGCAGTATTTTTCATTGCGCGCCTCCTGCGGGCTGACGGCGTCGCAGGTGGCGGGGGAGCTGCTCCGCAATAACGGGAGCTCCGTCAGCGTGCGGCGGATACAGGGGAGCCTGACCGATAATTACGACCCGCGAACGGGCTGCGTTTCGCTCTCCTCCGACGTGTTCGATTCATCGAGCGTCGCGGCGATAGCCGTCGCCGCGCACGAATGCGGCCACGTCATGCAGTACGAGCATGGCTACAACGCGATAAAGCTCCGCAACACGATACTGCCCGCCGCGAAGATCGGCTCGCATCTTTCATACCTGCTCGTTATTGCGGGGCTGTTCCTGCCCGTTTTCGGGCATACCGTAAGCATGATAGGCGTGGTGCTCTTCGGGTTCGTGCTTGCGTTCCAGCTCCTGACCCTGCCGATAGAGCTCAACGCCTCGCAGCGCGCGCTCGATATGCTGAACGCGGGCGGCTATATTACGATAGGCGAGGAAGAATCCGCCGCACGGAAGGTGCTTCGCGCCGCGGCCTTCACTTACGTCGTCGCCGTGCTCTCCGCCGCGGTGACGTTCCTGCGGCTGCTCGCGTACGCGAATTCCGGCAGAAGAAACTGAAAGCATCATCAAATATCCATTTCATTTTTCGGAGGCATTATGAACGATCCGGGAACCATTCTCAATGAAGTCAAAAAGGCGATAGTAGGCAAGGACGACGTCCTCCGCATGGCGCTGACGGCGATACTCGCCCGCGGGCACATACTCCTCGAGGACATACCCGGCGTCGGCAAGACGACGATGGCCGTCGCCTTCAGCCGCGCGCTCGGCCTTGAATACAAGCGCGTCCAGTTCACGCCGGACGTGCTCCCTTCCGACGTGGTGGGCTTCTCCGTCTACGATAAGGAGACGGGGGAGATGGTCTACAAGCCCGGCGCGATACTCTGCAACCTCTTCCTCGCGGACGAGCTCAACAGGGCGACGAGCCGCACCCAGTCCGCCCTTCTCGAGGCGATGGAGGAGAACAACGTCACGGTCGACGGCGTCACCCACAGGATACCCGACCCGTTCATCGTCATCGCGACGCAGAACCCCGTAGGCGCTTCGGGCACGCAGCTCCTGCCGGATTCCCAGCTTGACAGGTTCATGGTAAGGCTCTCGCTCGGCTATCCCTCCCCTGAGGACGAGCTCGACCTTCTCAACCGCAAGCAGCGCGTCAACATGATGGAGGAGGTCAAGCAGGCCGTCGACGGCGAGGGCTTGATCGCCATCCGCTCCGCCGTGGACGAGATCTACGTCGACGGGAAGATAATGGATTACGCGATCCGCCTCTCCGGAGCGACGAGGAAGCACCTCGAGCTCATCCAGGGGGCGAGCCCCCGCGCGACTCTTGCCGTCATCTCGATGGCGAAGGCCAACGCCTGGATAGAGGGGCGCGATTTCGTCGTCCCCGCGGATATCAGGCAGATATACCCCGCGACTATCACGCACCGCGTCATATTGAGCGCCGAGGCAAAGGCCTCCGGCAGGAAGGCGGAGGATATAATCCACGAGATACTGACGCGCACAACGTCGCCCGCCGTACGCTGATGGCCGGCAGGAGGGTGATATACGGCGCGCTGCTTTTAGGGGCGGCGGTGCTGCATTTCGCTTACGGGCAGTACATATCGCGGTTTGTACTGCTGTTTTTGCTGTTCCTTCCCGTGCTCTCGCTGCTTGCGAGCCTCCCCTCCATACTCTCGACCAGTGTCGGGCTCACGGGCGGAGGCAGCCTCGTCAGGCTCAGCCCCTCCCGCGCGAAGCTTTCGGTGAAGTGCGGGTTCTTCCTTCCGCCCCCGCTGATAAGGGTGAATATCGAGCAGTTCAACGTATTCTCCGGCGAAGAGCCGAAGCTCATAAAGCTCACCATCGCGGGCAAGAACTCCTTCGAGGAGGATATCCCCGTGGATACCTCGCGCCTCGGCAGCGTGAGGATAAACGTAAAAAAGGCCCGTGCGTGCGATCACCTCGGGCTTTTCGCTCTGCCCATCGGCAAGGGCAGGGGAGTTTCGACCGTCGTCCTCCCCGCGGAGGAGAAGCCCTTCCCGGATCCCGATTTCACGGAGGCCTCCGCGCAGGTGCTCCGCCCGAAGCCCATGGGCTTTTCCGAGGAGCATGAGCTTCGCCCCTACCGCGAAGGGGACGCGATCAACCTCATACATTGGAAGCTCTCGGTCAAGCTCGACGAGCCCATAGTCCGCGAGCCGCAGGAGCTCGTCCGCAAGAAGATAGTCCTCGCCGCCGATTCGTATGACGGATATCCCGGGCGGCAGAGCGTCATCGAACAGCTCAAATACCTCAACAACAAGCTCCTCGCGGAGGGCTTTTCGTACACCCTCCATTACGGCAGGCAGACGGTCCTCGTGAGCAGCGATTATGAATTCGAATCGTTCATACTCACGGTGATCAACGGCAGCCCCCGCGTGGAGCGCACGCTCCCGGTCGAGCTCGCGAACGACACGATAGTCTATCGCGTCATTCCGAGGAAGGAGGTCCGGTGATGAGAAAGAGACCGTATCGGTTTGAAATACTGACGGACGCCGTGCTGATACTCTGCGGGGCGCTCGCGGTCACCTGCGGCCTGCCGACGGCGTTTGCCGTCCGGTTCGAGCTCGGCACGCTCGTGTTCGGAGCCTCCGCCGCGGCGCTGCTCGTTTCCGCATGGCTGCACCTGAAGCGCGGCTGGGTTTTCGCCGTACTGCTCGTGCTGCTTGCCGCGGTCGGCGCCTATATAGACAGGGCCGCCGTGGTCGAGGGGGCGAGTGTGCTCCGCTATTCGCTGGCGGAACCGCTCTCAAAGGATTTCTCGTTCATATCCGTGCCCGCCCCCCTGCCGGAGCTTGTGAACCCCGGGGCTGGCGTGACGGCGTTCCTGATGATCGTGCTTGCCGCGGTCGCCGCCGTGCAGGGGCTCGCGATAGTCAAGAGCCGCTCGGTGGTTCTGCCGCTTCTGGCCGTGGTGATACCCTTCCTGCCGAGCTTCATCTACACCGATAAGCAGCCCGCGTTCTGGACGATCGTGCTGCTCCTCGTCTGCGTGGGCGGCATACTCACCGGCCACGGGCTGAGGGAGGCCCCCTCGCCGAAGGCGGGCGAGCTTCGCGCCGTGATGCTGCCGCTTCTGGCGGGGCTCGCGATGCTGCTGGCGGTCGTTTTCCCGGAGGAAAGGTTCACGCCGATCTCGTATTCGCAGCGTCAGGCGATGCTCGGAAGGAGCTTCGGCTCGTTTGAGGATTCAATACTCAACATATTCAAGGGGATCGATCGCGAGGTCGAGCTCAATAAGCTCGGGGACAGGATCGAAACGGACGAGAGGGCGTTCCTGGTCAGCGCTTCGATACCGGGGTCCTACCTGCTCCGCACCCACTCGTACGGCAGGTACGAGGGCGGCGTCTGGCTCCCCGCTCCGGAATACAACGGCGAGTGGGATTCCATGGAGGCGCTTGGCCGCGGCGAGGGTCCGTCGCACATCACGGTAAGCATACGCGGCGCCGTTTCGGGCGAGCGCTTCGTCCCCTATGGGTTCATACATGACGACCAGATCGAGACCGGCGAATCGTTCGTCCGCTCCCTCGGGAGGACGGCGTATTACTGGCGCGTGCAGGATGAACTCCCGATAGAGCCTCGCGCCGTCACGAAGGCCGAGAAGGATTACTATATCTATTTCGCAAAGGAGCAGTACGTCATGCCCGAGGGCGACGAGCGCAAGGCGCTGATCTCCCTCGTGAGGCATGCGCGGATACCCATCTCCGACGATGATTACGTCACCGCGCTGACCGTTGCGGAGTTCGTCCGCAACAGCGCCGTCTATACGCTCACGCCCGATCCCCTCCCCGAGGGGGAGGATTTCGTGAGGTACTTCCTCACGGAGGGGCACAGCGGCTACTGCGTCCACTTCGCCAGCGCGACGACCGCCATACTGCAGGCGCTCGGCATACCCGCGCGCTACACCGTCGGGTATTCGGCGGAAATAACCTCCCCCAATGAGGTGACGGAGGTTACGGAGCGCTCCTCCCACGCGTGGACGGAAGTATACATACTCGGCGTCGGCTGGGTCCCCGTCGAGAGCACGGCGGGGCGCAGCGCCGATCATACGGGCAGGCGGCTGGATAACGTCCCCAGCGGATACGTCCCCGCGGCGACGCCCATGCCCATATGGATCAACCCCGTCAGGCCGAGCGTCAGACCGGTCGATCCGGAACGCACGCCCCTTCCCACCGACAGGCCGGAGACCACCCGTCCGCCTCACGATCCCTTCGGCTCGGAAGCTCCCACGCCGGAGCCCACGAAGCCCCCAGTGACCCCCGTTTCACCCGGCGGCAGCGGAAATAAGGGCTCGAATTGGTGGCTGTGGCTCGTGATACCCGCCGCCGCGGTCGGGCTGTTTGCGCTCACGGGGAAGCTTGTCGACCGCAGGCGCAGCCGCCTCTTCCGCCAAAGTGACGCGAGGCGCGGCATAATAGAGATGTCCCGCTATTTGAAGGGGCTCGAACGGATAGGCATTCCGCCCGTGCGCGGGCTCGACGCCCTCACAGACGAGGCCGCCTTCTCGAACCACCCAATGAATAAGGAACAAAGGGAGCTCTTTGAGCGGGTCGAGAGCATCCGCGCGAACGCCCTGCGCGACGAGCCCCTGAAGCGGTTCGTCTATCGCCGGCTGCTGTTCAGGATATGATCGGAAAGTAATGAGTTCGGACCGGACCCGTTCGGGTCCATGAGAGGGAGCCCATCGGCTTCCCTCTCTTTTTTCCCCGCGCTGCTCCCGCAAACCACCGCGGGGATCCCCTCGTCGGTCGTCTTCCGCGCCGATCCGGCGCATAAAAAAACCGCCGGTCGGGGCGTACTCCGTAACGAAGCTGCTTTGAGGTTTCGATCATCGTCTCAAAAGCATATGAGACAGGCGTGACCACAACGGCCACGCCTGTTTTGTCTTTTGGATCTTGCGGGGCAAGATCCGATGCTCGTTAGAATCGTGGACAAGGATGCACCCCACCTCATCCGACCTCGCTTCGCTCAGCCGCCTTCCTCTAAAGGGGACGGCTTTTTCTGCCCTCGCGGCATCTCCGCAAACCGGAAGTTGTCACTCTTTCATGCCTTTATCTTCTCAAACCGGAATTCGTTGATCTCCGTGCGTCGGATCACAATTCCTTCACCATGTATGTTCCGCCTTCTTCACGGTTATAAGGCTTATACCCGCATTTTTCATACAAGCTCATCCCTTCCGGATTGTGATCCCACACGAAGAGCACGCTTGATGAACAGCCGTCCT
>JAFWOT010000027.1 GCA_017509785.1 Clostridia bacterium | reverse complement strand
CGAAGGCGACGGATGAGGGCGACGGATGAGGAAAAAGGCAGCTGCGGAGTTAAGTTTCAAAAATAACTTATTCCCTCATCAACAGCGACTGCGTCGGCGGAGCTTCCCCCAGGGGAAGCTGTCTCGGCTGAGCCTTAGCGAAGACGACTGATGAGGGTCAAAGGCGCTATTCCAAATGATCCTTGAAACCCGCTCCGTCCCTCATCCGTCATTTCTCCCTTGCGGTCGAAATGCCACCTTCCCCCAAGGGAAGGCGTGCTTTTCATCGATACGAGCCTGACGCCGTTCGATATCCCTTCGCGGAGAAGGAGAGAAGGAAAGCCGAAATCTCCCTCGGAGCACGGAACTCGCTCCTCACCCTCCGCGAACATTCTAACCTTCCGCCCTCCGCTTCTAATCCGCGCATTTCGGGAATAATAATGAAAAGCGGCGCAAAAGCCGACGAATTGACCCGAGGGGGCATGAATAACGGAATGAACAGCATCAGACTAACGGGCAGGGTCACGGAGCTCCCCGTTTACGACCACAGCATCTGCGGGGAGGCGTTCTATCGAATGAGGGCGGCCGTCGCAAGGCTTTCCGGGAGCGAGGACGTACTTCCCGTCACTGTTTCGGAGAGGCTGCTTTCGGGCGCTCCGGAGGAGCTTCTTCTGAAGCCCGTGGAGATATCCGGGCAGATCCGCTCATACAACCGCCGCGCGGAGGACGGCAGCCACCTGCTCATCACGGTGTTCGCGCGGGAGATCTCCTTCCCGGAGGAACCGTCCGCCCTGCCGGAGCGGAACGAGGCGGAGCTCGAGGGCGTCATATGCAAGCCCGTCGTATACCGTACGACGCCCTTTCTGCGGGAGATCGCGGACGTGCTCGCCGCCGTGCCGAGGCGTTACGGCAAATGCGACCATATCCCGGCGATAGCCTGGGGCAGGAACGCCCGCTTCGCCGAGGGGCTCGAGGTGGGAGCCCGTGTGCTGCTTCGCGGCAGGCTCCAATCGAGGCAGTATAATAAGCTCCTCCCCGACGGGACGGGGGAGGAGCGGACCGCGTATGAATTGAGCTGTTCCTCGATAGAGAGGCTCTGACGGGCCTTATACGTCGAGCTTCGCCTTTCCTGCAAAGGAATCGTCCTTGTTGAAGTCGGCGAACTCGGAAATGTACTCCTTCCTCGGGGCGACCTTATCGCCCATGAGGAGCGTCACAAGATGCTCGACGGTCGCCGCGTCCTCTATGGAAACGCGCACCATCGTGCGGTTCTTCGGATCCATCGTCGTTTCCCAGAGCTGCTCGGGGTTCATCTCGCCGAGGCCCTTATACCTCTGCAGGGTGTAGCCGCGCATGCCCTTCGTGACCTTTTCGAGCTCCCTGTCGTCCTGACAGTAGATGGCGGTCTCGCCCTTCTGCACCTTGTAGAGGGGCGGCTGGCCTATATAGACGTGACCGTCGGTGATGAGCTCCTTCGTGTAGCGGTAGAAGAAGGTCAGAAGCAGCGCCCTTATGTGACCGCCGTCCTGATCCGCGTCGGAGAGTATGACGACCTTATCGTATTTGAGGTTGTTTATATTGAAATCCTCGCCGATGCCGGTGCCGAGGGCGGTAATGAGGCTCCTCAGCTCCTCGTTCTCGAGCACGTGCTCTATGCGCTTTTTCTCGACGTTCAGCACCTTCCCGCGAAGAGGCAGTATCGCCTGGAAGCGCCTGTCGCGTCCCTGCTTCGCGGAGCCGCCGGCGGAGTCGCCCTCGACTATGAAGAGCTC
Organism: Clostridia bacterium; assembly: GCA_017509785.1. Classification (GTDB taxonomy): domain Bacteria; phylum Bacillota; class Clostridia; order Christensenellales; family CAG-138; genus UBA3857. Next base: position 81,190 of record JAFWOT010000027.1, on the reverse strand, counting down.
GTTCTGCTTCGGATCGCGGCCGGTGCAGCTTGAAAGCTTGCCGACGAGCGGCGCGTTCTCGAGCTTCGATTTTTCGCGCGCCATGGTCTTGGCCCTGCGCGCCGCCTCGCGTGCCTTGGCGGCCCTAACTGCCTTTTCGGCTATCATTGCGGAAAGCTGCGCGTTCTTGAGATCCTCCAGTATCGGGGGGAGCTTATCCTGCATCACGGATTCGACTGCGGGTCTCGCTTCGGTATTGCCGAGCTTCGTCTTCGTCTGCCCCTCGAACTGTATGTTCTGCATCCGCAGGGAGATGACCGCCGTCAGCCCCTCGCGGAAATCCTCGCCGGAAAGCGAGGGATCCTTATCCTTCAAAACGCCTATCCTGCGGCAGTAATCGTTCATGACCTTCGTCAGCGCCGAGCGGAAGCCCGTCTCGTGCGTGCCGCCCTCCGTCGTCGGAATGTTGTTGACGTATGAGAACACGTTCTCGGAATACCCGTCGGAATGCTGGATCGCGATCTCGACCGAGATATTGTCCTTCGTTCCGGAGATGTAGATCGGCTCGTCGTAGAGGGGGACCTTTTCGGCATTGAGATACTTGACGAAATCGCTGATGCCTCCCTCGAAAAAGTATTCGCATTCCTTGGCGTTGCCGCGCTCGCGCAGATCGGTGAGCTTGAAATGCACGGAGCGGTTGAGATAGGCGAGCTCGCGAAGCCGCTTCGAGATCAGGCCGAAATTCATTTCGACGGTTTCGAACACTCTCGCGTCGGGCATGAAGGTGACCTTCGTCCCCTGGCGGCGCGTGCGCCCCGTTTCGCAGAGCGGCGCCTCCGGTATGCCGGAGTGCATGCCGTCCTTATCCTCATAGCTCCTGAAGCGCATCTCGTAGAGCCGCCCGCCCGTCGCGACCTCGACCTTCACCCATTCGGAGAGCGCGTTGACGACCGAAGCGCCGACCCCGTGCAGCCCGCCCGAATATGAGTAGCTGTCGTTGCCGAATTTGCCGCCCGCGTGAAGCTGCGTGAAAACGACCTCGACGCCCGAAACGCCGAGTTTCTCGTGAATGCCCACGGGGATGCCGCGGCCGTTGTCCTCGACCGTGACGGAGCCGTCCCTCTCGAGCGTGACGGAAACGACGTCGGCAAAGCCGTTCGCGGCCTCGTCGACGGAATTGTCGACGATCTCCCAGAGCAGATGGTGAAGCCCCCTCGAGCCCGTCGACCCTATGTACATGCCCGGGCGTACCCTGACCGCCTCGAGCCCTTCCATTACCTTTATATCGCTTACTGTGTAATCGTGTGGCATTTGCTGGTTTCCTTTGCGTAAAATCCTACGAATACATTATATGGGATGAAAGGGGAGTTGTCAACCTAAATGATGTGGATGGAGGTATGAGTTCCGGGAAGAGCGGCTTGACTTTTCTTATTCTCCCCGAAGGGACGTCGGGCGACGTAAGGCGCAGACAGATGAATGGCAGCCATTTTTGTCGTTTCTCCTCCTTCCCGCAATCGTTATCCCGCGAAAAAAAGCGCCCGCACGGGGCGCCTTCGATGCCTTATCGGAGGATCACTTATCCTCACAACCGCAGTTACAGCCTTCCTCGCCGCAATCGCAGCCTTCCTCGCCGCAATCGCAGCACTCGGAAAGACGCTGCTCGGCGATGGCGATGAGCTCATCCATATCCTCGTCTGCGGGGGGAACGAACTCCTCGGTCTCGCCGTCATCGCTGACGACGATCTTCATGATGTAAACGGCCTGCTCGCCGTCCTCACTCTCATCCTCATTATAGTCGATAAGGATGGCGTACTCGTTATCATTATGATCGAAATAATCGATAACGTCGAGCTCGAACTCGCTGCCGTCTTCATCCGTGAATACGACGTAATCTCTTTCTTCTTCCATGTTTGAGATCTCCTTTCATAGATTCAAATGAATTGTACAACATGCGGGAAGCTTTTGCAATATCCCAACGAAAAATATTTGTAAGAAAGCCTCCGTTCATTCGGGCGGGAAGCGCGTCCCGGCGGGGGAGGGAAACGCCTTTGATAATATATTGCGAAACTTTTCGAAAAAGGGCTTGCAATCCGCGCCGCGATTGGTTATAATATCATTCGTCGCGTAAAGCGCGTGCTGGTGTAGCTCAGTAGGTAGAGCACTTCATTGGTAATGAAGAGGTAGGCAGTCCGAATCTGCTCACCAGCTCCAAGAGCCCGTCGCCTGTTGGCGGCGGGTTTTTTATGCCTCCGGCGGGCTTTTTTTGAAAAAACGTACCGTTAGTCTTCACCTTTTTTCGGGAAATATAAAAAAAGTACTTGATATTTCCGAAATCTGGTATATAATATTGATACTACCAATAAGGAGGAATCATATGTTCAAAAAGTTCCTTGCCGAGTTTTTCGGCACCCTGTTCCTCGTCTTCTTTGCCTGCGGCATCGCGAGCGTTGCCTGCGCGGGCGCTGAGGGCGCTCTGCTCAACTTCGTCATAGCGGCGGGCTTCGGCCTTGCGCTCATCGCCTGCATCTACACGATCGGCTACAGGTCCGGCTCCCACGTCAATCCCGCCGTGTCCCTTGCAATGCTGATCGACGGGCGCATCGGCTTCGGCGAGTTCATCTGCTACGTCATCGCCCAGTTCCTCGGCGCCATCGCCGGCGCTGCGCTGCTCTGGGCCGTTGCCGGCAGTGAATGCTCCCTTGCCACCAACGCCCTTCAGACCTTGCCCGCGGCTCTCGGCGGCGGTCAGGTCACCGTTCTCATCGGCCTCATCGTCGAGTGCGTGCTCACCTGCGTGTTCGTTTACACCGTCATGTCCACCACCGCGAAGGCAGACTTCCCCGGCGCGGGCATCGTGAACGGCTTCGTTCTCGCCCTCGTCCACATCATCGGCGTGTCCTTCACCGGCACCTCCGTCAACCCCGCCAGGACCTTCGGTCCCGCCCTCATCAAGCTGATCCAGGGCGACGGCGCCGCGATGAGCCAGTATTGGATCTTCGTCGTAGGTCCCCTTGTAGGCGCTGTTGTCGCCGCGATCCTCTACAGGATCATCAACAGGGAGAAGGAAGCCTGATCATTTTCCGTAAATCAGCCGAAAGGGGGCATTTGCCCCCTTTTCTTTTTTACTATATGTGGTATAATAGTAGACGGAAAAATACCGCAAAGGAGCAATACCTTGAAAAAGCGTTATCGCAGAAAAAGATATAAAAGCCGCCGCAGGTCGCTTTCCGCGAGCAATTGGGGCCCGTTTATAAAGCTCCTTCTGTTCGTGTTCGGGGGATTGGCCGCGGCAGCCCTGCTTACCCTCGGGACTATGATAGTGCTGGAGACGGTATTCCACGTCGATACGCCCCTCCCGCCGGACGGCATAGTCGCCAAGGTGACGAAGCTCTTCACGAAGGGCGACGATATCCTCGTCACCACGCCGACCCCGTATTATACGCCGGAGCCCACGCCGACTCCGCACCCGATGAGCTCCTTCAACCCGGAGGGCTCCGAAAAGGAGATCGTCCTTCCCGCGGAGCTGCAGTATTACTGGTTCGGGGATCCCTCCTTCCACGAGGGGAAGATGCTCTTCTCGGCGGGCAAGATCGTCGGGGACAACGTCCGTATGTGCGGCCTGCTCGAATATGACGAGGCTTCCGGCTCCGTCGCGGAGCTTCCCGTCAAGCCGAAGAACGCCCATTTCATCTACCCCGTGAGGAACGACGAGTGGCTCGTCTACCTTGACGGCAATACGAAGGGCGGCGGGGATATCCGGGCGCTGCGCGTCGGGCATTATTCCGATGAGCCCATCCTCATAAAGACTGTCTACGTCGGTCAGCCCGAGCTGAGGCTCGACGGGCATTATCTCTCGTGGGTGGAGCGCACGGGCACCAACCGCGATAAGCTCTTCGTCTGCGATCTCGAAACGCAGGAGACCGCCGTTTTGGCAATGTTCTCATCCTCCTCCTACGGGACGAGTTCCCCCTATATGAGCGGGGGCACCCTCGTCTGGGCCTCCGACGGGACGGAGCAGTATGAGGACGGCCGCATGGCGAGCATAATCAAGCATATAGATCTCGAGAGCTCCGGCATAAAGGATTTCACCGTCGATACCTACGTCCACGACCCGGAATTCAACGGCGAATACTTCGTCTGGATAGACGCCAATTACGCCCCCGATTCCGCGCTCTATTTCGCGAAGGCGGGGGAGGGCGACAGGCTCGATTCCCAAATGATCGCGGAAGGCGTGGTCGACTACTATATCGATAAGGATTACGTTGCCTACAGCGTGGAGGAAGTGATCTACGTCTACTACTTCGCAACCGGCGAGAGCTTCCGCGTCACGCCGGAAAGGGAGCTCGCGCAGCTTCTCGGCGCCTCCGAGGGGCGCGTAATGTGGATGGACGTGACCACGAGGGAGCGCGACGTTCTGAAATACGCCGCCATACCCGGGAATTGACGGGGAACGCTTATGCCAAAGGACAAGACCAAATTCGTATGCGGCGAGTGCGGCTATGAGACGGGCAAGTGGTTCGGCAAATGCCCCTCCTGCGGGAGCTGGAACACCCTCGTGGAGATGACTGTGACCGACGCGCCCAAGCGCGCCGCGATGAGCGCGGGGCACGGCGCGGTGAAGCTCTCGGAGGTCGAGGGCAGGGACGCCGCCCGCACGACCACCGGCATCGGCGAGCTTGACCGCGTGCTCGGCGGCGGTATAGTCGCGGGCTCCGTCGTACTCATAGGCGGCGACCCGGGCATCGGCAAGAGCACCCTGCTCATGCAGGCGGCGAGCAATCTGCTTGGGAAGGCGCCGGTGCTGTACGTTTCCGGTGAGGAATCGAAATCCCAGCTCAAGCTCCGCGCCGAGCGCTGCGGCGTTTCGGGGGAGCTTCTCGTGATGACGGAAACGAGCGTCTCCGCGATAGAAAACGAGGTCGAGCGGAAGAAGCCAGCCTTCCTCATAATAGACAGCATCCAGACCATGGTCTGCACCGAGGTCGCCTCCGCGGCGGGCTCCGTCACGCAGATAAGGGAGGTCACCTCCGCCCTCACGCGGATAGCGAAGATAAACGGCTGCGCGGTGTTCATAGTCGGCCACGTAACGAAGGAGGGCGCCATCGCGGGCCCGAGGATGCTCGAGCACATGGTCGATACCGTCCTCTATTTCGAGGGCGACAGGCACGACGCGTTCCGCCTGCTTCGAGCCGTCAAAAACCGTTTCGGCTCAACGAACGAGATCGGCATATTCGAGATGCGCGGCGACGGCATGGCGGAGGTCGCGGATCCTTCCGATATGTTCCTTTCCGGCACCAACGACACGGGCTGCGCGGTCGCCTGCATAATGGAGGGGAACCGTCCGATACTGATAGAGGTGCAGTCGCTGCTTGCCTCCACCGTTTACGCCAATCCCCGCCGCATGGCCGCCGGCATGGATAATAACCGCCTTATGCTGCTGCTCGCCGTGCTCGAACGGAGAGCCGGCCTAAGGACGGGGGAGAAGGACGTCTACACGAACGTCGTAGGCGGCATCCGCGTGGACGACAGGGGCGCGGATCTCGCCGTGGTGCTCGCCGTCGCCGGCTCCATATTCGACAGACGCCTCCCCGAGAGGACGGCCGTCATCGGCGAGGTATCCCTCACGGGGGAGATCCGCCCCGTCGACAGGATGATGAACCGCGTCGCGGAGTGTGTGCGCCGCGGCTATACGCACGTCATCGCCCCCTATTCGAGAACGCTGACGGGCGTGGAAGGCGCGCAGATCACGACCGTCCGCAGCATCAGGGAAGCCCTCGGACTTCTCGTATAATGGCCCCGCGGCGGACCGCCGGCAGATGCCCGGCAAGGCTTATTCCTGTCCTCATACGCACGGCAGCAGCTCCGGATCCATTCGGGAGCTGTTTTTCTTCACCTTTCGCGGATCTGCCGCATATAATAAAAGTGCGGCGGGGATGAACCGCCGCTATCCCGGGGAAAGGAAACCTTTGCGCGGCAAAGGCAAGCGTATTGAAAATGGCAAACACGACCTATTCGGAGCTCAGGCGCAAGGAAGTGATCAATATCTGCGACGGGGCGCGCCTCGGCTGCATCTGCGATCTCGAGCTCGACGACTGTACGGGCGCTGTAAGCGCCGTAATAGTGCCCGGCCCCGCAAGGTTCTTCGGTCTGTTCCGCGGGCCGGAGGAGCTCGTTATACCCTACTGCCGCATAGAGAAGATCGGCGGCGACGTCATACTCGTCCGCGCGGAGACCCTCGTTTGAGGGGTTTTTCCGCAAAATAGATATAGCGTTTTTGTCAAAAGTGTGGTACAATATCTAGAGACTTCATGAAAGGATTACGAGGGGGCTCTCCTCCCTTGTCAAACGCTCTTATGAAATGCAGATATTGTCAATGCTCCGACAGCCGGGTGGTCGATTCCAGGCCGACGGAGGACGGCACGGCGATCCGCCGCCGCCGCGAATGCACCAACTGCGGGCGCAGGTTCACCACCTATGAGAAGGTGGAGGAGATGCCCATTATAGTCGTCAAGCGCGACGGGACGAGGGAGAACTTCGACAGCAGCAAGATACTGCGCGGCGTGCGCAAATCCTGCGAGAAGAGGCCTGTCTCCGCCGCCGCGATGGACGCCCTCGTCGAGGACGTCGAGAGGGAGATCAACAATTCTCTCGATCAGGAGGTAACGACCATCCGCATAGGCGAGCTCGTCATGTCCCGCCTCAAGGATCTTGACGAGGTAGCTTACGTCAGGTTCGCCTCGGTCTACCGTTCCTTCAAGGATATCAATACCTTCATGGAGGAGCTGAAGATGCTCCTCGGAGACAAGGAATGAGCGGCAGCGCAAAGGCTCTCGCGGAGTCCGTCCGGTATGACGACAGGCTCCTCATGAATGAGGGCGTAGGTGTGATCGTCTCCGAAAGGCTCTCCGCCGAAAACGTCGTCCACGGCTTCACGACGAGGCTCGGCGGCGTCAGCCCCGCGCCGTTCGATTCACTGGATCTCGGAACGACGAGGCCCGAGCCTTGGGAAAACATAATCGCGAACTACCGCATACTCGCGGGGGCTTACGGCCTCGATTTCGATAAGCTGACGCTCGTCCGGCATGAGCACGGCGACAATATTTTAAAGCTCACCGCGGAGGACGCCGGGCGCGGGATCTCGCGCGAGCCGTTCGGCTTCTGCGACGGGTTCGTCACGAACGATCCCGGGGTCACGCTCATGACCTGCCATGCAGACTGCAGCGCGTTCTTCCTCTACGATCCCGTCACGCGGTCGATCGGCCTCGCGCACGCGGGGTGGAAGGGCATGAAGAAGCGCATCGGGCAGAAGCTGGCGCAAAGGCTCGAAAAGGAATACGGCGCGGATCCCTCCGATATGGTTGCGGTCGTCGGGCCGTGCATTTGCGAAAAATGCTTCGAGGTGGAGCGCGCTCTCGCCGAAAGCTTCGCCCTCGAATTCGACTGCCCGGATATCTTCACGGAGGGCTTCGGCGAAAAGGCCGATAAAGCTTACGTTTCGCTCCGTGCCGCGGCTCTCATACAGCTCATGGACGCGGGCGTCCCATTGGGGAATATCTCCGTTATGCGGCACTGCACCCTTGAGGAGAGCGACCTCTTCTTCTCCTACCGCAGGGAAGGAAAGCGCACGGGCTCCATGGCGGCCTTCCTCAGATTGAATAAATAAATACGTTCATCCCCGCAGATACTTTCAAAAAGCATTCTGCGGGGGTTTTTTTATGGGAATGGGCCTTATGTTCACTATCATCGCGGCGGCGCTCGTCATCGGCGGCGTCGGCGCGGAGACTCTTGAAGCCGGGGGCGTGAAGCGCGGGAACGCCCTTTTTCTTCTTCTTTCGATCGCGGCGCTGAGCGGGTTTCGGCTTCACGTATCCGACCGGTTCGCGGTCTCGCCCGCGGCGCTTCTCGCGGGGGCTGCGCTCATCGCGTTCGCCGTGAAAAGGGGCGGCCGCGCAAGTCTCGCTCCGCCATTCGCCGCTCTCGCGGGGATGGCGCTCCAGATCCTGCCGATACCGCTTCCCGGGGCGCTGACGCCCGTCTGCGCCGCACTCTGTGCGGCGTCCGCCTTCGGAGGCGCGCCCTTTTCAATGACCTTCGCCGCGCTGACGCCCATCTTCGCGCTTGCGGCGCGGTACGTCGCCGAGGCCGCCCTGACGGGATACGCCTTTTTAGACCTCACGGACTCCGCACTCTCGGCGCAGATGGCGGGGATGATCGTCGGGGCATGCCTTTCAATAGCGTTTTCACGCTCTCGCACGACCGTGCGAAAACTTTCGGACGACCGTACGAATAACTGATCCTTCACAAAAACGTCATACCGGCGGCCTCCCCGTCATAGCATATTCCATGGGAGGAGGAAGAACCTCCCGCGAAAATGCTGAGGGCGGGGTGTTTTATGCTCGGATCGGACAGGCGCATACAGGCTGTGCTCGGACTTCTTCCGGAGAGGATCAGGCGCGAGCTGGAGGCTCTTCCGGCGGATATTCCCGCGGAGGAGATACGCTTCCGCACGGGCAGGCCGGTCCAGATAGTCACGGCAAAGGGGGATCTGCTCGCGGGGTCCGCCCTCTCGCCGGGGGAAGCGAAGGCGCTTCTCGGAAGGCTCTGCGGGCATTCCGTCTACGCGAGGGAGGAGGAGCTCCGCCTCGGCTTTATCACGCTCGAGGGCGGGCTGCGCGTCGGCGTCTGCGGCCGCCCCGAGGTGCGGGGCGGGAGGATCGCCGGTCTCACGGAGGTGTCCTCCTTCAACATCAGGCTGATGCGCGAGGCCGTCGGCTGCGCCGAGGGCGTAATGCCTCTCCTGACGGAGGGAGGCAGGCCGCTTTCCTGCCTTATCGCCGCCCCGCCGGGGGGAGGCAAGACGACCCTCCTCCGGGATATCGCGAGATGCTTTTCAAACGGCGTCGGTACGCCCCCGCGCAGGGTGGCCCTTGCGGACGAGCGGGGCGAGCTCGCGGGATGCGTCGGCGGAGAGCCCTCCTTCGAGATAGGCTCCCGTACGGACGTGATGGATCTCTGCCCGAAGGCGGAGGCCATATCCATGCTCGTGAGGAGCATGAGCCCCGAGCTCATCGTGACGGACGAGATAGGCGGCCCGGAAGACGCGGAAGCCGTCGCGGAGGCGGCAAGGTGCGGCGTCGCCGTGATAGCGAGCGCGCACGCCTCCTCGTGTGAGGAGATACTCCGCAGGGGCTCAATCGAAAGAGCCGTAGGATCGGGCGCTTTTTCCCGCCTGATAATGCTCCGGAGGAGCGGGAGCAGGCTCTCCGTCAGCTCCTTCGCGCTGTGAGCGCGGCAAGGCTCGCCCTCGCGGCGGGGGCTTTCGCCGTATGCGCCGTGTTCGGCGCGGTCCGCCGGGCGGAGCGCGAAGCCGGGAGGAAGCGGCTCGAAAGCGTTTCGGCAGATATATCCGCCCTCCGCGTGAAGCTCGCCGACGGGCGGCTCCCCCTCGGAAGGATAGCCTCGGAGCTTGCGGCCTCCGGGCAAAACGCCGGATACTGGCGCGGCGTTTCGGAGGCAATGGCAAGGGGCCTCTCCTTTGGCGAGGCGGCTCCGCCTGTGCCCGGCCTCGACAGCGAGGCGGATGAGATACTTCGGAGCCTCTTTGCGGGGCTCGGCGGCGGTTCCCTCCGGGCGGAGGAGGAGCGCATCGAAAGGGCGGAGCGGGGGCTGAGGGCGCTGCTCGAAAGAAGGACGCGCGAGCTCGAAAAGCGCGGCGGCCTCATAAATTCGCTTTCACTGCTTGCGGGGCTTGCCGCGGCGCTGCTCATACTTTAGAAGAGGTGCAAATGGGTATAGAGGTGGTTTTCAGGATCGCGGGGATAGGGATACTCGTCGCCGTCGCCTGCCAGCTTTTGAAGCAGACCGGCAGAGAGGATATAGCGATGCTCACGGCGCTGGCGGGGCTCGTCATCGTTCTGACGATGGTCATAACCCTCATATCGGGGCTGTTCGAGAACGTGCGAAGCGTTTTCGATCTCTACTGATGGACGCGTTCAGGATGGCGGGCATGGCGCTCATAACGGCGCTGCTCTCGCTCACGCTGAGGAGCTTTCGCCCTGAGCTCGCCATACAGACGGCTTTGGCGGGCGGAGCCGTGATACTGGTCCTTGCAGCGGGTGAATTGAGCGGTATACTCGCCGGTCTCCGATCCATATGGGCGGAGCTCGGCGCGGGAGAGGAGGCGCTCATGGCGGCAGTCCGAGTGACGGGGATCGCCTATATCACGAGGATCTCCTCCGAGCTCTGCCGCGACGCGGGCGAGGGCGCCCTTGCCGTCAAGACGGAGCTCTGCGGCAGGCTGATGCTCCTCTCCGCCGCGCTTCCGGTGCTCGGAGGGCTCGTACGCCTCCTCGCCGGGACGGCGGAGCTCCTGCCGTGAGGCGGGCGGCCGCAGCGCCCCTTCTCGCGGCGATCCTTTTCGCGGCGTTCCTTCTGCTTTCCGGGGCGGCCCTCGCGGAGACCTCGCCGCAGACCGACGCCGAGCTGGAGGAGGAGCTTCGCCGCCAGCTCGCGCGGATAGATCTTTCCCCGTGGGAGGCCTATGCCGGGGAGATCTCCACGCTCATCGGCAGGAGCATGGATGTGGGCGGGCTCATAGAGGAGCTTGCCCTCGACGGGGGTTCGGGGCTCCCCGAGAGCCTCCCCGGCGCGGTGAAAAAGCTCGTCTCGGCGGAACTTCGCCGATCCGCCGCGCCTGTCGCGGCGCTGACGGCGGCGGCTCTCTTGACGGCGCTCGCCGGCATGCTCGGGAACGGGGGAACGAAGCCCGTGCTCTCGCTGATGCTCTGCGCCCTGCCGATGACCATGACGGCCGCGGCCGCTGCCTCGCTCGCCGAGGGTGCGTTCGGCGCCGTCGCGGCGGCGCGCGATATCGCGGAGGGGAGCATCCCCATAATGGGGACGCTGCTCGTTTCATCGGGCGCGGGAGCTTCCGCCGGTGTGTTCCGCCCGCTGATGGGGTTCCTCGCGGGGACGGTGCTCTCCGCCGTCGGGAGCGCCGCGCTCCCGATGGCGCTTGCCGCGGGGCTTACGGGCCTCGTCGATCCTCTTACGGAGGGCTCCCGCCTGAAGGAGCTTACGGCTCTTTTCAGAAGGCTCGTCAAGTGGACGCTCGGGCTCCTCTCAACGCTCTACCTCGGCGTGACGGCGGTCTCCGGCATGACCGCCGCCGCCCGCGACGGGGTCGCCGTACGCACGGCGAAGTACGCCCTCGACAAGCTCATCCCCATAGTCGGGTCAATGGTGAGCGGCACTGTCGATTCCGTCATGAGCTGTGCGCTCATGCTTCGGAGCGGGATCGGCGCGGCGGGCATACTGATACTGCTCGCGGCTTTGGCGGGCCCCCTCCTGAGGCTGGCTGCCGGCGCGCTCATATTCAGGGTATCGGCGGCGCTCTCGGCTCCCGCTGCGGACGAGCGGGTCGTCAGGCTCTTTTCCGGGGCGGCGGAGACGGCTTCACAGCTCTTCGCCTGCGTCGCCGCGGCGGGGTGCATGCTCGCCGTGACGGGTTTCGTTTTCATTGCCGGCGGCGGAGTGACCGCCGGGCTCTGGTGAATGGAGGCAATATGCTTAAAACTATCGTTCTTCGCGTGATGCTCGCCGCCCTTCTGACGGCTTCGGGCGACGCGCTCCTCGGCGGGGACGCCGTCTCCGGGAGCGCGAAGAAGGCCCTCGCCCTTATCGGGACGGTCCTCATCGCGGAGCCGGTGCTGCTCTTTATAGGGGGCCGCGCATGAGCGGAGGATCGGTCTTGTCCGGCTTTGCCGGGAAGCTCGCCGGGAACAGGCGTCTCGAGATGCTCGTCTATTGCGCGCTCATACTGACGGCGGCCGTCATATTCGCCGCCGCCGGCGGCATATCCTGCGGCGGGAGCGCGAACGGGGTTTCCGAAAAGGAGGCGCTCCCCGAAGGGGACGAACTCGAATCGAGGCTCGGAGCCGTCCTCTCCTCGATAGAGGGCGCGGGCCGCGTGCGGGTCCTCCTCACAAGGGAGAGGAGCGAGGGCGCTTCGGGCGCTTTCGCCTCCGCGGCGTATGAGGAGAACGGCCCCGTGAACGGGGTCATAGTGGTAGCCGATGGGGCGCGGGAGCTGATCGTCGCCTCGCGGCTGAGGGAGGCTGTCGTCACGGCCCTCGGGATCGACGCCTCGCGCGTGAGCGTTTTCACAATGAGGGCAGAAGAAAATAACGGAGGTGCTTTCAATGCAGACTAAAACGAAAAACAAGCGGTTCGCGATCATACTCGCGGCGGCGCTGCTGCTCCTCGGGGCGGCGGTGTGGCTGAACCTGAAGCTCAACGCCGAAGACGTCCCCGAAAACAACGCATCGGCCGGGAACACGCCGGAGGCGGGCGAGGTCATGGCGGAGCTCCATTCCGACTATTTCTCCTCCTTCCGCGCACAGCGAAGCGCTCTTCGCGCGGAGGAGATAGAATATCTCCGCTCCATACTCGATTCCGGCAGCGCCGATTCCGAAGCCGTTGCCGACGCGCAGACCCGGTTGACCGAACTCGTCGGCAGCATGGAGAAGGAGTTCACGATAGAGAGCCTCATAAGGAGCAAGGGCTTCCTCGACGCGGCGGCCTCGCTCGGCTCCGGCACGGCGTCGATAGTCGTGAACGGCGAAGCGCTTACCGACGAGGAGGTGGCGAGGATACTCGACGTCGTCATAGGCGAGACGGGGCTTCCCGCTTCGGCGGTCAAGATCTCCCTCGGGGAGGATTGAGCCCGTCATTTCGCCCGATAATTTGAAAGATTTTGCCCGCGCGGGCAATAGAGGCTTTACAAACGCGCGGGCATTTGCTATAATAAAGTATCAATATTCAGGAGGGTTTCCATTATGGATCTCGATACAAACGTCGTAACCGACATCAGCGTAACTGAAAACGGCAAGGTCGTTTTCGCACCCGACGTAGTCGCCACCATTGCCGGGCTCGCGGCTTCCGAAGTCAAGGGCGTCTCTGGGCTCGTCGGCACCGTGATAGAGGGCATCTCCGGCATATTCACCAAGAAGAACCTGACCAAGGGCGTTCACGTGGAAGTCGGTCAGGAGGAGGCCGCCGTCGATCTCAGCATCAACGTCAAGTACGGCTTCCGCATCCAGGACGTCTGCGCCGAGGTGCAGAAGGAAGTCAAGAACGCCATCGAGACCATGACCGCCCTGCGCGTCGTGGAGGTCAACGTTCTCGTTCAGAGCGTTACCTTCGAGGAGCCCGAGAGGGTCGACAAGAAAAAAGAAAAGCCGGAGCTCGAAGCTCGCGTGAAGTGACAGCGCCCGGTTTTTCGGAAAGGAATCACAAATGAAGCCTCGTCTTTTTGACAGGATACTGCTGGGGTTCATCCTGCTCGTGTTCATCGCGGCAATGGCCGTCGTCGTGCTCTGCGTGACGGGCGTTTTCCCCGCGGAGAACGTGAAGGCGTTCGTTGCCGAACTCCTCACCGGAGCAGATAACTGGCGCTACATCAGGATAGCCGTCATCGCGGGCGCGGTGCTCCTCGGGGTCATCGCGATAAAGCTGCTCTTCACGAGGTCCGCGCGCAAGGAGAAGGAGACGGGCGAGAGCGCGTCCCTGCTCGCTTCCGACGAAAACGGCGCCGCATACATAACCGCCGCCTCGATCGACAGCATGGTCCAGAAGTACGTCAAGAGCAACAACCGCATCCGCGAGTGCGCGAGCAAGGTCACCATTCTCGAATCCGGCACGGATATCACGTTAAAGGCCGTTGTTCTTGCGGACACGAACATACCCGAGCTCTGCGAGAAGGTGCGCACCGAACTGAAGGAATACATCGAGACCTATGCCGGCGTCAAGGTGTCGCAGGTCGCGTTCATGGTGGTAAACACCTATACGCCGACCGTCGCGGCAAGGGTCAGCTGACGGGGTTTTGAGTTCTTATTATGAGCAGAAAAGCAGCAAGAGAGATCGCCATGAAGATGGCGTATGAAAAGCTCTTCGATTGCGAAGACACCTATGCTACCGTTATGGAGATATCCGGCGCGGAGGGGGAGCCCCTTCCCGAGGATATCGACTTTGCGAACGGCATCGTCGACGGCGTCGCCGAGCATGCCGCCGAGATCGACGGGGTCATCGCCTCCGCCTCCAAGGGCTGGTCTATTGACCGTATGCCGAAGGTGGATCTTTCGGTGCTCCGCGTCGCCGTGTACGAGCTCCTCTTTGACAGGAAGGCTCCGCAGAAGGTCGTCATAAACGAGGCCGTCCGCATAGCGACGAAGTACGGCGGCGAGGATTCGCCCCGCTTCATAAACGGAGTTCTCGGCAAGGTGGCGGCCTCGGCCTCGAATTGAAAAATGCCGGGCGAGACTGTTTTTACCGTAACAAGGCTGAACGAGTACGCGAACCGCGTGCTCCAGAACGATCCGCGTCTGCGGAATATAAAGGTGTCCGGTGAGATAAGCGGATTCAAGCGCCACTCCTCCGGGCATCTCTATTTTAATTTAAAGGACGAGGGGGCCGTCGTTTCCTGCGTAATGTTCCGCTCCGCCGCCGCGAAGCTCGCCTTTGAGCCGAGGGAGGGCGTGACGGTAGTCGTTCGCGGGTCGGTCTCCATCTACGCAAAGGACGGCAGATATCAGCTCTACGCCGAGGCCATGCGCGCCGAGGGCGACGGAGAGCTCTACCGCCGCTTCCTCATGCTCAAGGAGAAGCTCGAAGCGGAGGGCGTTTTCGAAAACGCGAGGGCCCTGCCGCGGCTTCCGCGCGTCATCGGCGTGGCGACGAGCGGCTCCGGCGCCGCCCTGCAGGATATAATCAACGTCACGCGGCGCAGGTTCCCGAACATGAACGTACTTCTCGCGCCCTGCCAGGTGCAGGGCCCCTCCGCCCCGGCGGAGATAGCCGCCGCGGTAAGGGCGCTCGGCCTCTTCCCGGAGGTGGACGTCATAATCACGGGCCGCGGGGGAGGCAGCTACGAGGATCTGAGCTGCTTCAACGACGAGCGCGTCGCGAGGGCGATATTCTCCTCCCGCGTGCCGGTCGTCAGCGCAGTCGGGCATGAGACGGATTTCACCATCGCCGATTTCGCCGCCGATCTTCGGGCGCCGACTCCGTCCGCCGCGGCGGAGCTCTGCTGCCCCCGGCTGGAGGATCTTTTGAACGAGACGGAGTCGAACGCCGCTTTCATTCTTCACACTGCGCAGGCCGCTCTTGCGGAAAGCGCGCGCTCGCTCGAAATGCTCACGGGCTCCGCCGCAATGGCGAACCCCGGGCACGCCGTCGAGATAAGGCAGGAAAGGCTCCGCGCACTCGTCCGCTCGGCAGACAGCGCGGCAAGGGCCGCCGTCGTGAACGCCGGGGAGAAGCTCTCCTCGCAGTTCTCGAAGCTCGGTTCGCTCAGCCCCGCCGCCGTGATGGAGCGAGGTTACGCCATAGTCTCAGATCCGCAGGGCAAGCCCCTCCCGCGGGCGGATGAGCTCGTTCCGGGCGAAAGCATACGCCTCGTAATGAAGGGCGGAAGCGCGAAAGCCGCCGTCGAAAGCATAGAATTGAACGGAGAAAGCTGATATGGAAATCGAAGAAATGAGCTATGAACAGGCCTTTTCGAGGCTTGAGGAGATAACCGCCGCGATGGGCGAGGCGGCGACGCCTTTGGATAAGCTCATGTCCCTCTACGAAGAGGGCATGGCGCTTGCCGCCCGCTGCGAGTCGCTGTTGAAGGGCTATGAAGCGAGGCTCGAGAAGGTCTCGAAGGCCGTGCTCGAGCGCACGATGGAGGAAGCCCCCGATGAGACCGACGACGGGGAGGCGCCCTTCTGATGACGAAAGCCGAATTTTCCGAAGCCTCGAAGCGCTATCTCGGCGTGGTCGAGAGGGAGCTTTCCGCCATAAAAGCGGGGACGGAGGGGAGCATTCACCCCGCCCTGCGCGAAGCGATGTTTTACAGCCTTGAAAGCGGCGGCAAGCGGCTGAGGCCCTGCCTCACGCTCGCCGTGTGCGAGATGCTCGGCGGGGATATCGCAAGCGCTCTTCCCATAGCCTGCGGGCTCGAGATGATACACACCTACTCGCTCATACACGACGATCTTCCCTGTATGGACGATGACGACATGCGCCGCGGAAGGCCCTCCAACCACAAGGTCTTCGGCGAGGCGATGGCCGTTCTCGCGGGGGACGGGCTCCTTTCCTTCGCGTTTGAGACGATGCTCGGCGCGGCTGTCCGCTCCGGCAGCCCGAACCTGCTCGCGGCGGCGTACGAGGCCGCCCTTCGCGCGGGCGCGGGGGGCATGGTCACGGGCCAGGCCGCCGATATCGAATACGAGGGCGCGGACGTTCAGACGGAGGAGATGCTCCGCTACGTCCACCGCCATAAGACCGCCGATATGCTCGAAGCCGCCGTCGTCTGCGGCGCTCTCGCGGCGGGGGCCGACGGGTGGATCGTCCGCTCGCTCCGCCGTTACTCCGAAAGCATGGGCATGCTCTTCCAGATCACGGACGACATACTCGACGCCGTCGGCGACGAGGCGCTCATGGGCAAGACCCTCGGCAAGGACGCCGCAAAGGGCAAGCTGACGTACGTCGGGCTCCTCGGGCTGGACGGCGCGAGGGAGGCGGCCGAAGCCGCGGCGGACGCCGCCAAGGAGGCCGTGAAGGATATCGACACGAACGGCTACCTCACGGCGGTCATAGACAACATGCTCACAAGGGACAGATAAAACCAATCGTTTAAATAACAGATTCGGGAGGAAGGCTCCCTTTTCACGGAGCCTTGATGAAGGGAAATGACAGAATACTCTGAGCTCCGCCTGCTCCCGGGGATCAAGTCCCCGCGGGATCTCGATGGGCTCTCGTATCAACAGCTTAACGAGCTCGCCGACGAGATACGCAGGTACCTCGTTTCCGTCGTATCGAAGACGGGCGGGCATCTTGCTTCAAACCTCGGGGTGGTGGAAACGACCATCGCGCTCGAGCGGGTTTTCGATTTCGGCGAGGACAGGCTCGTTTTCGACGTGGGCCATCAGAGCTACGTGCATAAGCTCCTCACGGGAAGGGCGGAGGCCTTCCCGACGCTTCGCCAAAGGGGCGGCATAGCAGGCTTCCCGAAGACGAACGAGAGCCATTACGACGCCTTCAACACGGGGCATTCGTCGACCTCCATATCCGCCGCCATCGGCATAATGCGGGCGGATGCCATGCTCGGGAGAAGCCGCCGCGTAGTCGCCCTCATCGGCGACGGAGCGTTGACGGGCGGCATGGCGTATGAGGCGCTCGACGACGTCGGTCAGCAGAAGCTGCCGCTCATAGTCGTGCTGAACGACAACGAGATGAGCATATCCGGCAACGTCGGAGGGCTCAGCCGCCACCTTGCGAAGATGCGCTCCGCAAGGGGATACCGGGGCTTCAAGAAGGGCTTTTCGCGCGCCCTGAAGCGCATACCCGGCGTCGGCAGCTGGCTGAGCGACAGGTTCGAGGGCTTAAAGAACAGGATCAAGTATTTCATACTCCCGAACGTGCTCTTCGAGGAGCTCGGCTTTACGTACCTCGGCCCGATCAACGGGCACGATATCGAGGCGCTCATCGAGGTCTTCGAACACGCGAAGCTCATGGATACGCCCGTCGTCATCCACACCATCACAAAGAAGGGCAAGGGCTACGAGCCCGCCGAGAGGAACCCCGAAAAGTTCCACGGCATAGGCAGATTCAACGAGGAGACCGGGGAGTCGAAATCGACCTTCGGCAACTCCGCGATCATATCGGACGAGCTCTGCTCCCTCGCGGAGGAGGATCCCTCCATCTGCGCGATAACCGCGGCGATGGCCTCCGGCACGGGGCTCGATTCTTTTAAAGAAAGGTTCCCCGAACGCTTCTTCGACGTGGGCATCGCAGAGCAGCACGCCGTCACTATGGCGGCGGGCATGGCGATATCCGGCGCGAAGCCGGTGTTCTGCGTGTACTCCTCGTTCCTGCAGCGCGGGTTCGATCAGCTCGCGCACGACGTCTGCCTGCAGGATCTGCACGTCGTATTCGGCGTGGACAGGGCCGGCCTCGTCGGCGCGGACGGCGAGACGCATCACGGCATTTACGATATAGCCTACCTTTCCGCGCTCCCCAATATGAAGATACTCTCGCCCTCCTCCGCGCAGGAGCTTCGCGCCTGCCTCGATTGGGCAGTCAAATACAATTCCTCCCCCTGCGCGATCCGCTACAACAGGGGCGTCCTTCCCGAAAGGGAGCTCTGCGGCTCTGCGGAGGATATGCTCTCGTGGGAATGCATAAAGCCCTTCCGGAGCGTATGCGTCGCCGCGACGGGCAGGATGGTCGACACGGCGATAAAGGCCTGCGAGGGGCTGAACGTCGGCCTCTACAACGCGAGGGCGATCCGCCCGATGGACGAGGCTGCTCTTGAAAAGCTCTCCCACGCGCATTACGTCGTCACCGTTGAGGACGGCGTTGTGAACGAGGGCTTCGGCACGCAGGTCGCCGCGTACATGAGCCGAAGGGCGAGCGGCACGATGGTTATCCCCGTCGGCATCCCGAACCGCGTCATTGAGCAGGGCTCCGTCGCGGAGCAGGATGAGGAATGCGGGCTTTCCGCTGAAAAACTCAGGCAGACAATAAAGAGCTGCATGGGAGGCATATATGACTAAACGCGCCGACGTGCTTCTCGTCGAGGCCGGGCTCGCCCCCGGAAGGGAGCGGGCGAAGGCCCTCATAATGGAGGGGGTCGTCTATCATAACGAGGTCAAGGTCAATAAGCCCTCGGATGCATTCCCGGACGGAACGGTGCTGACCGTCCGCGCGGATCCCATCCCTTTCGTTTCAAGGGGCGGGCTGAAGCTCGATAAGGCGGTTCGCAAGTACGGGATAGATCTTTCCGGCAGGATCTGCCTTGACGTGGGCGCCTCCACGGGCGGCTTTACCGACTGCATGCTGCAAAACGGCGCGTCCCGGGTGTTCGCGGTCGACGTCGGCTATGGTCAGCTCGATTGGCGTCTGCGGAACGACGACCGCGTCGTCTGCATGGAAAGGCGCAACGCGCGTGAGATGGAGCCCTCGTGGTTCGATTCCGTCCCTTCGTTCGCCTCGTGCGACGTTTCGTTCATCTCCATCCGCCACATACTTCCGCGGATGTACGACTGCCTTGAGGAGAACGGGCGTGCCGTCGTGCTCGTCAAGCCCCAGTTCGAGGCGGGGCGCGGCAAGGTCGGCAAGAACGGCGTCGTTCGGGAGAAGGCGACCCATCTCGAGGTGCTCGTGAATTCCGCCATCCTCGCGCGGGAATGCGGGTTTTCGATACTCGCGCTCGACCATTCGCCCATCACGGGGCCGAAGGGCAACATTGAATACCTCATGTACCTCGAAAAGTCGCAGGGCGGCCCGGAGACCGACGTAAAAGAAATGGCGGAGACCGTCGTGGATCTTTCGCATGAGGAGCTCGCGTGATATTATAGGACTATGAAAAAGACGCTTATAATCTATACCAACCCCAAAAAGCCCAACGCCGTCAGCCTGATGCGCGAGCTCTGCGCCGCTTCGGAGGAAGCGGGCTTTAACGCCGTTCCGTTTGCCGATGAAGCGCTCCTTGCCGGCATAACCGGCAGACAGTGGGCGGAGACCTTCTGCGTCGTCACGTTGGGCGGCGACGGGACGATACTCCGGGCGGTCTCGGCGGCGGCGCCGCACGGCGTGCCCGTGCTCGGCGTGAACATGGGCAGGATAGGCTTCTTCAGCGAGATCGGAGCCGACGAGTTCGGCCTCGCGCTCCGCAAGCTCGAGCGCGGCGAATACGCTTTGGAGCGCCCCTCGATGCTCACCTGTCTCGTCAACGGGGAAAGCTTCGGCGAATGCCTCAACGATTTTTCCGTTCACAGGGAGGAGCTTTCCTCCATCACCCAGCTCGAGCTTTCGGTCGACGGCGACGCGGTCGGCGACGTCATGGCGGACGGGCTCATCGTGGCTACCCCTTCCGGCTCGACGGCATACACCATGTCCGCCGGCGGGCCCGTGGTCGCCCCGAAGCTCGACTGCATACTCGTGACGCCCATCTGCCCCCATTCGCTGACGGTCAGGCCCATAGTCGCCTCGACGGAGTCCGTCGTCGAAGCAAGAATAAAATGCGTCTGCCGCCTCAGCAGGGACGGGCAGAGCGCCCGCATACTGGAGCCGGGGGACAGGCTCGTGTTCAGAAGATCGGAACGCTCCGCGGCGTTCATCCGCTTTGAAAAGCGCAACGTATTCCGCCTCATCAGGGAGAAACTCAAATAAATGCTTGAAAGACTGCTAATCGAAAACGTCGCCCTAATAGAAAAGCTCGACCTTGAGCTTTCCGGCGGATTCACCGTGCTCACGGGAGAAACGGGCGCGGGCAAATCCATAATCATAGACGGCATCAACCTCATACTCGGCAGCCGCGGCAGCCGCGAGCTCATCTCCTACGGGAAACAGAAATGCCGCGTGGAGGGAATTTTCGATATCTCCGAAAAGCCCGCCGTTATCGAAAAACTCGCGGAGCTCGGCATAGAGCCCGACGAGGGGCGGATGAGCATAATGCGCGAGCTCTCCGTTTCGGGCAGGAGCCTCTGCCGCGTGAACGGCGTGATACTGCCGCTCGCCTCCCTGAAGGAGGTCACCGATATGCTCGTCGACGTTCACGGCCAGCACGAGCATCAGTCCCTTCTCGACGAGGAAAACCACCTCGGCGTCACGGACGCGTTCATGGCGGAGGAGATCTCCCCCCTAAAGGATTCCGTCCGCTCCGTTTATGAGGAGTATTCCGCCGTCCGCGCAAAGCTGAATTCGGGCTTTCTCTCCGAGGCCGAGCGCGAGCGCCGCATAGATATATTGAATTATCAGATAAACGAGATAGATAAGGCCGCTCTTTCCCCGGACGAGGAGGACCGCGTCAAGGAGGAGCTCTCGGTCCTCACGAACGCGGAGCGCATCACGGGCGGGCTCACCGCGGCTTCCGATCTCCTCACCGGGGAGGGCGGCGCGGTGCAGGCCCTCAAAAGGGCCGTGGACGAGCTCTCCGCGATAGGGGAGTTCTCGCCCCGTTACGGGGAGCTGTATTCGAGGCTCGGCGATCTCTATTACGAGGTCGAGGACGCGGCGTATTCCGTCCGCGATCTGAGGCTCGAGGCCGATTTCGACCCGCGCCGCATAGACGAGCTCGAAACGAGGCTCGACGTGCTCGACGGTCTGAAGCATAAGTACGGGAGTACCCTCGGCGAGGTGCTCCGCTTCCGCGATGAAGCTGCGCGAGAGCTCGAAGAGCTCACGGGCGACGCCTCGAAGAGGGAGGCGCTTGAAAAGAAGAAGAAGGAAGCTTTGGCCCGATACCGCGAATCGGCCGCAAAGCTCACCGCCGCAAGGAAGCGTTCCGCGGAAAAGCTCTGTTCCCTCGCGGAGGAGCAGCTGAAGCACCTCGGCATGAAGAAGGCGAAGCTCAGCGCGAGCTTCACGGTCATCGACGACGAGCCGCACGAGAACGGCGCGGACGCCGTGAGCCTGCTCCTTTCCGCGAACGAGGGCGAGCCTTTAAAGCCGCTCTCAAAGGTCGCCTCCGGAGGCGAGCTTTCAAGGATAATGCTCGCCCTGAAGACGGTCATCACCGACGCGGACGAGATACCGACCCTCATATTCGACGAGGTCGACACCGGCATCAGCGGATCGACGGCGAACACCGTAGGACTCAGGATGAAGCGCATCGCGTCGAAGCATCAGGTGCTCTGCGTCACGCATCTGCCGCAGATAGCGGCCTTTGCGGACACGCATTTCGTCGTCTCGAAGCATGAGGAGGGCGGAAGGACGGTCACGAACGTAAAGCGCCTTGAAGAAGGTGAGCGCCCGGCGGAGCTCGCCAGGATAATGGGCGCGCAGGGCGAAAACGCCGCCGCCGTCACCCACGCGGAGGAGCTCATAAAAAAAGCCTCCGAAGCATCATTGAATTAGTATAAACAGCCGCGCTTCTTCAAAAACTCAATTTGAGTTTAAGCTAAGGAGCGTTCGATGAGTAAAACCATACACCGGGGCGGCGCGCGCCGCGTTCTGAAAAAAACTTTTGCCGTACTTTTTTCTTTCGCGCTGCTTGCCTTCAACAACACGGCCGCGATGCGCGGGCTCCGCTCCCTGCCGGAGGCGGTGTTCGCCGAAACGGAGACGGAGCTTTACGAGAAGCTCGGCGGACTTCCCGTGGGGGAGCTTACGGTTTCCGCCGTCAGCAGCGGTGATGAATCCCTCGGCGGAAGGCGCGTCGCGCTCAGCCTGCCGTTCGGGGTCACCCTGCGGGAGATACCCGCGTTCGTCGGCGGCAGGCCGCGCCTCGTCCCGGGGGGAGAGGCGGTCGGCGTCAGCATCTATACCGACGGAGTGCTCGTCGTCGGGCTTTCCGATTTCGTGAACGCGGAAGGGGAAAGGACCTCGCCCGCTTCCCGTGCGGGGCTGCGCCCGGGCGACGTCATACTCCTCGTCGACGGGGAGGGGATCTCCTCCTCGGAGGAGCTTTCCCGGAAGCTCTCCCGGGCGGGGAACACGGTCAGGCTCACAATAGAGCGCGGCGGAAGAAGATCCACCGTGACGGCAGAAACGGAAAGGGATCCTTCCGGCGAGGCGCGCCTCGGCGCATGGGTGAGGGACAGCACCGTCGGAGTCGGCACGCTCTCCTTCTTCGAAAGGGGGACGGGGCTCATGGCGGCACTCGGCCATGCCGCTGCGGATGCGGACACCGGCTCGCTCCTTAAGGTGCGGGACGGCAGGCTCGTGATCGCGGGTATAATCGGAGTCACGAAGGGGCGTCAGGGCGCCCCCGGCGAGCTCCACGGGACTTTCGGCTCCGCGAGCCGCGAACTCGGGAGCATCGACGCAAACACAGAGCTCGGCATATTCGGCAGGCTCACGGAGGAGGCGATGGAACTCCTTTCGGCTGAGGAGCTCGAGACCGCGTTCCCGGACGAAGTCCATACGGGGGAAGCGGAGCTCATATGCGCGGCGTCCGGCAGAGCGGAAATTTACGAATGCCGCATTTTGAAAACGGAAAGGCAGAGCGAGCCCGCGCAGAAGGGCCTCATAATAGAGGTGACCGACGAGCGCCTGCTCGAGCTCACCGGGGGAGTCGTTCAGGGCATGAGCGGCAGCCCCATAATACAGGACGGGAGGCTTGTCGGGGCGGTCACTCACGTTTTCGTGAACGACCCGACAAAGGGCTGCGGAGCCTATGCCTATTGGATGTACAGGCAGATAACGGAGGCGGGATAATGCGGGAAGGACTCATTCTCGAACACAGGGGACTTTTCATCGGAAGGCCTGACGGCTGCATAGCCGAAGTGGTGAAGAAGATCGAGGAACTGTTTGAAATGAGTTTCCTCTTCACCAGGGGTGAGGAGGGCCTCGCGGAGAGGCTGTACACCTTCGAGCCCATGCTCATACTCGCCGAGGTCGATATAGAATTCGCGGGTACGCTCATGAGCATCTCGCAGAACGACAGGTTCCGCAGGTCGATGACGATAGGGCTCGCCAAATCGAACGATGAGACGCTCGCATCCCTCATCCAAAACGGGGTGCTGAACGATCACATACTGATCTCGGAAGATCCCTCGCGCGATGCGGCGGACGTATTTAAAAAGTACAAGACCTCCATCAAGTACGGAGTCAACCTCATGGGCATGAAGCAGTTCGCCCCGATCGTTACGGATCTCATCTGGAGCGACAGCACGCACGACGAGCTCCGCCTGAGGCGCTCCATAGCGGACAAGCTCGAAAAGCTCGGCGTAAGCCGGAGGCTGCTCGGGCACAAATATCTTATTGCGGCGATAGCCGTACAGAGCTCGGTGTGCTCCGCCCCCGAACCGAAGAAGCTCTACCGGAGCATCGCCGAATACTACGGGACGACCCCGCGGGCGGTCGAGAAGGCGATCCGCACAGCGATCGAATCGGCATGGACGACGGGCGATATCGAATACCAGCACAGCGTCTTCGGCATGAGCGTCGACGAAGCTCGCGGCAAACCGACCAACGCCGAGTTCATCGCGAGGCTCGCAATGGAATACTGATCTTATTTATGAGGTGATATATATGAAAAAAAGGGCAACCATTATCGTACTTGACAGCGCCGGCATCGGGTATCTTCCCGACGCGCGTGATTTCGGGGATATCGGGGCGCATACCTTCGGGCACGTCTACGCGTACAGGGGGATGAAGATCCCCAACATGCTCGGGATGGGCCTCGGCAATATAAAGGGCTCCATGCTGCCCCGCGTCGCGTTCCCCTCCGCCGCGTACGGCAAATCCATGGAGGTGACCCACGCCAAGGATACGACGAGCGGCCATTGGGAGATGGCGGGCTTCCCGATGGAGGTCCCGTTCCGCACGTATCCCAACGGGTTCCCCGAAGAGGTCATCAGTGAGTTCCGGCGCCGCATCGGGCGCGGCATACTCGGCAACGAGGTCGCTTCCGGCACGGAGATAATCCAAAGGCTCGGAGACATCCACGTGAGGACGGGCATGCCCATCGTCTACACCTCCGCGGACAGCGTATTCCAGATCGCCGCCCACGAGGAGGTCATCCCCCTTAAGGAGCTCTACCGTTACTGCTCCATAGCACGCGAGATACTCGTCGGGGACAACCTCGTCGGCCGCGTCATCGCGCGCCCGTTCATAGGCTCGAACGGCTCCTATACGAGGACGGAGAACCGCCGCGATTACGCCCTCGAGCCCATGGGGGAGACCATTCTCGACGGCCTCTCGCAGAAGGGGCTCGACATCGTCGGCATAGGCAAGATAGAGGATATTTTCGCCCACCGCGGGATCACGACCGTCGATCATACCAAGAACAATCCCGACGGCATAGAGGCGACGCTCCGCTTCCTGCGCGAGGGGAAGGGCGACTTCATATTCAC
Source organism: Clostridia bacterium (assembly GCA_017509785.1). Taxonomy (GTDB): domain Bacteria; phylum Bacillota; class Clostridia; order Christensenellales; family CAG-138; genus UBA3857. Next base: position 56,366 of record JAFWOT010000027.1, on the reverse strand, counting down.
GAACCTCGTCGATACGGACATGCTCTACGGCCACAGGAACGACCCCGAGGGCTATGCCCGCGCGCTTGAATACTTCGATGCGAAGCTCCCCGAGATCCGCTCCGCCATGACGAAGGAGGATATGCTCATCATCACCGCCGATCACGGCTGCGACCCGTGCTTCCCCGGCACCGATCATACGAGGGAGTACATTCCGATACTCGCCGTCATAGGCCGCGGCAAGCCCGCCGACCTCGGCGTCCGCCGCTCGTTTGCGGATATAGGCGCAACGGTCTACGAGTACCTCACGGGCGAAAGATGGCGCTGCGGCGAATCGTTCCTCGATAAGCTCATATAAAACAAATCGGCGGCGCTGTTACAGCGCCGCCGGCCGTTTATCGCGTCAATCGAACGAATGCAGCCCGAGCTCCTTCGAGATATGCTCCATGGCCTTGACGGCCGCCTTGCTGTTGCCGAAGGAATCGAGCGCGGGACCGTAGAGGCCTATCCCCATCGGGCCCTTTGCCGCGCAGACGAGCCCGCCGCCCACGCCGCTCTTCGCGGGCACGCCGACCCGCACGCTGAATTTGCCTGAATAATCGTACATTCCGCAGGTGAACATTATGACCTTCAGCGGGCGCACGTGCTCCGGCGAGATGAGCCGCCTGCCAGTCGCGGGGTCAATGCCGCCGTTTGCTATCACGAGCCCCATGTGCGCGAGGGATCTCGCGTTGACGGAAAGCGAGCACATTTTAAAATACAGGTCAAGCGTGCGCTTCGGCTCGCCCATCAGCACGCCCTTGCTCTTTAAAAGGTAGACTATCGCGCGGTTGCGGTCGCCCGTTTCGAATTCGCTTGCGAAGACCGCCTCGTCAAGCGCGATCCCGGGGTCGCCGCAGAGCTCCCGCGCATAGGCGAGCATATCCTCAAAGGAGAGATCCCCCGATATGAGGCTTGCCGTCTCTATCGCGCCCGCGTTTATCATCGGGTTGAAGGGCAGATTGCTCGTCGTATCGAGCTTCAATATCGAATTGAACGAATCCCCGGAGGGCTCCATCATCACGTGGGAGAAGGTCTCCTCAAACCCGCAGTGCGCGAGCGCCGCGGCGAGCAGCACCACCTTTGAGACCGACTGCATCGAGAAGCGCTTTTCGCATTCGCCGAACGAGAGCTCGCGCCCGTCGGCGTCCTTCATGCAGATGCCGAAATCATCCGCGTTCGCCTTCGCGAGCTCGGGGATGTAATCCGCCACCTTGCCGAGGCGGGTCGAAGCGAGGCCGATGCGGTAAGCCTCCTCAAAAACTCCGCGTATCTCCTCAAACGAGGCTTTTTCGATGCTGCTCATATGCTCCTCCTTTTATTCGGTGATGCGGGGCACTCCGATCATTCAACAGGATTATAGCATAAAAGTATATGAAGGGGAATAGCCCGCGTGAAAGATCGCCGTTTTTTTCGGTTGCCAAACGCGCGAAACCGTGCTATAATACCTTGCATGCACCCGTAGCTCACCCGGATAGAGCGTATGCCTCCGGAGCATAAGGCAGTGGGTTCGAGTCCCGCCGGGTGCGCCAGAAACCTCTTTTGTCTGCGAGGGCAAGAGAGGTTTTCTTGTTGTTCTGTTCGTTTGAATATGGTATAATCATCTCGAGAAATCGGAGTTTGTGAAGGAAATTACTATGAGAGCACCATTTCAGATATTAGCAATTCCATATAGGTTAAAACCGCATTTGCAATATTGTGTTCTACACCGCTCAGACATCGACCAGTACCAGTTTGTGGCTGGTGGTGGCGAAGATGACGAAAAACCGATAGAAGCTGCAACAAGAGAGATCTACGAAGAGACATCTGTCAAAGCGGCAAATATCTTGCCACTAACTTCTATGGCCTACATTCCCGCCAAGGTCATTTCAAAAAAGCACAGAGATCTGTGGTCTCCTGATACAATAGTTATTCCAGAATACACTTTCGGTTTTGAATGTAATTCGGAGATGGTGCTTTCAAGTGAGCATATTGGATTGGAGTGGATGACCTACGATGATGCACTATCGAGGCTGACATGGGATTCCAATAAAACCGCATTATATGAATTGAATTGTCGCCTGCTTAAAGGGTGACAAATTCCCATTTGCGGAGGTGATATAGTGAATGAATATAATGAAGATTTCTGGAATGCGCTGGATGAGTTGGTGAACTCTTCGGAGATCGTTATTGACAGACCGAAAGGTTCCGCACATCCCCGGTTTCCCGATTTTATCTATCGTGTTGACTATGGATATTTGAAAGATACCTCCTCTATGGATGGTGCGGGAATTGACGTATGGGTCGGAAGCGGCGATAAAAAGGTCGACGCCGTCATGTGTATCGTTGATTTGATGAAGAAAGATTCGGAGATCAAGATACTGATCGGCTGCAATGAAGAAGAGAAAACGGTTGTGTATCAAACACACAATGAAACAAAGTATATGAAAGGCATAATGATTCGCAGATAACTTCCCGTTTGCGGCGTACCTTTCGCTTTTTCGTATGCGGTTTGGTATCCTTCGGCACGTTTATCACGGCAAAAAAGCGTCTTTTGTCTGCCGGCAAAGGCGCTTTTTTTCGCGCCATTCCGGCGTTTTGAGAACGGAACGCGCGCCGCGGAAAGGGATCGGAGTCATAGCCCGGCGGCTCTCCCGCGTATACAATAAAAGATATTTTGCCTGTGGGCCGTTTTAATATTGACAAACGGGAGACGCAGAAATATAATTACATTCCCGTGTGAAAAAACGGGTAAAAATGTTGTGGAGGTAACCATGAAAAAGTCAACCAAGATATTTGCTGTTATCGCGGCGGCGGTCATTCTTGCCGCGGCTTTGGGGAGCGCGGCCGTAAGCGCTCTCGCATACAGGGGCATTTCTGAGGTCAGGCAGGCGGTGGAGCAGTCCGCGAAGGACGCGGAGACCTCGAACACCGAGCTGAAGGACTTCGTTTCGGAGAGCATCGACGAGATGCGCAGCGCCTTCTCACAGGAGGACGTCGCGCAGGAGAACGACGTCTGCATCGCGCAGGAGTATTGGATAAGGGACACGAGCGCCATTTCGGAAGCCTACAAGAGCGGGGATACCTCCGCCCTGGACGATAAGCAGAAGGAGACGCTCAAGATGGCGAGCGACCTTATCGACGAGATAATAACGGACGGCATGACCGACGAGGAGAAGGAGGAGGCCGTCTACGTATGGCTCACCACAAAGCTCAAGGGCGAAACGGGCATGCTCACCGTCGTGCCCACTTCCTCCGCCGAAAGCGGCGAGCCCTTCGGCGTGCTGAAATACCGCACCGCGGTCTGCGTCGGTTACGCGACGACGTTCCGCCTCCTCATGCACATGATGGATATCGACTGCATGGTCGTTCACGATACGAGCCTTTCGCATTCGTGGGATCTCGTGAAGCTGGACGGGGAATGGTATCACCTCGACTGCTATTTCGACACTGGCGCCACATACAGGCATTTCAACCTTAACGACGCGGCCATGTCGAACGATCACGAATGGAACACCGCGTTCTTCCCCAAGGCTGCGGGCGTGAAGTACAACCGCATGGTGCGCGAGAGCGTCGCGCTTGACGATATCTACGCCCTGCCCGAATTCGTCGCCGGGAAGCTGAAGGCGGGGGAGGAAGGCTTCTCCTGCTCGTTCGGGGATCTCAAGGAGGAGGATCATCCCGCCGCGATGTACATGATAACGAGGGTCGCGGAGCTCATCAACATGACATACGACGATATGAGCTTCGAATATTATTGGACTCAGAACAGCGAGGGCGGGCTCGTGCTCTGCATGTTCTGCAGGAAGTACGAATCGGATATCCCGGAGGATCTCGACGAGAAGTCGATCGAAAAGGTAGAGGATTCGCTTGAAAAAGCCTTCGGCGACATCTATTTCGAGAGCGACGGTTACAGCTCCGGCGGCGGGTTCGGAGAGATAGGAGGCTGACATGAAGAGGATGGTTTCGATCTTTGCCGCGGCGCTTGCCGCAATGACCCTTCTGACGGGCTGCGGCGCAAAGCAGCCCGCCCCGGAGACGACGCCCGCGCCTCAGGCGAGCGTCAGCATGTACGATCTTTCGGAGGCGATGCGCTCCGCGTGGGGCTCCGAAAGCGAGCTTGCCTACGTCAGCTCCTCCGACGATAACGCCGCTGAAGAGCTCGCCTACGTTACGGAGACAGACTACGAAAAGGTGGATTCCTTCTTCATGCTCTACGCCGCCGACGGCAGCAAGAGCGCCGACGAGACGGTCGTCATCCGCATGAAGGACGAGGCTGACGCGCAGACCGCGGCGGATACGTTCTCCGCCCACGTGAAGAGCAGGAAGGCGCTCTACGACGTTTACGCGCCGGAGCTTGCCGCCGAAATGGACGGCGCTGTTATATTCACCGAGGGAAGCTTCGCGGTACTCATCGTCGGCGGGAACGCCGAAGCCGCGAGGGAAGCGTTTTCGGATTTCATAGGCAAATGAGCCAAAGAAACAAGAGGCCCGGGGTTCGCCCCGGGCCTCGTTCTTTATGCGGTTTTACATCCTCTCGGGGACCTTGGCGTTGACGGCTTCGGTCAGCTCGCGGATCTTCGCGATGACGGCTTCCTTCGCCTCTTCGACCGCGACGTCGCCGCCGAAGGATTTATCCCTCGCGGTGAGCTCAAAGCACCCGCGGGAGAGGGTCTTCGGGCTGATGACCACCCTGACGGGAGCGCCCAGCAGATCCGCGTCGGAGAACATGAATCCGGCGGAAACGGGACGGTCGTCATAGAGCACCTCAACGCCCGCGTTCTGAAGCTCCTCATAGAGCTTGTCGGCGGCGGCCTTTACGGCCTCGTCGTTCGCGCGGAGGGCGCAGATCTCCACCTGCCAGGGAGCGATGGTGATGGGCCAGAGGGGACCGTAATCATCGTGATGCGCCTCGCAGACGGAGGCGATGAGCCTGCCGACGCCGATGCCGTAGCAGCCCATTATCGGGTTCACGCGGGCGCCGTTCTCGTCGTCATAGGTCATGCCCATGGCCTCGGTGTAGCGCTTGCCGAGCTGGAATATGTTGCCGACCTCGATCCCGCGGTTGATCTTCAGGCTGTGCTTCCCGCAGTTGGGGCATACGCCGCCCTCGACGGCCTTTGAAAGATCGATGAACTCCGTTCCCTCGGGCAGATCGCGCGCGGGGGTAAAGCCCGTGAAGTGATACTCGGGCTTGTTCGCGCCGCATACGAGGTTCGTCGCGCCCGCGAGCGTGCGGTCGAAGAGCACCGTCGCGGTTGTCGTAAGCCCAACGGGGCCGATATTGCCGGCATGGAGATTCGCGTTTTCAATATCGACGGCGGGGTGGATCTCGCTCTTTAAATAATTCGTGAGCTTCGTCTCGTTTATCTCGCGGTCGCCGCGGCAGAATATGAGCACGTAGCTGTCGTCGGCATTCCTCTGGTAGACGACGGCCTTGCAGCTCTTCTCGTTGGGAAGACCGAGCATCTGACCGACATCGTCGATCGTGTGCGCTTCGCCCGTGAAGACCTCGGTCATGGGAAGAAGCTCCGCGTCGGCCTCGTTTTCCGTGATGGCCTCGCAGGCCTCCATGTTGGCGCGGAAGCCGCACTCGGGGCAGGTGACGATGGAATCCTCGCCGATGTCGGTCAGCAGCATGAACTCGTGGCTGACCTTGCCGCCCATCATGCCGGAATCGGACTTGACGGCGATGACCTCGGGCACGCCCGCCCTCGCGTAGATGCGTTCATAGGCGCGGTAGGCGCGCTCGTAATACCTTTCGAGATCCTCCTGAGAGGTGTGGAAGGAGTAGGCGTCCTTCATGGTGAACTCGCGCACGCGGATAAGGCCGCCCCTCGCCCTCGGCTCGTCGCGGAATTTGGTCTGTATCTGATAGATCATGAAGGGGTACTTCTGGTACGTGCCGGCGACGTTCATCGCAAGCTGCACCGCAGCCTCCTCGTGCGTCATGCCGAGGACCATATCGGCGCCGCTGCGGTCCTTGAAGCGCAGGAGTTCCTTGCCAATGGACTCGAACCTGCCGGAGCTCTGCCAGAGCGTCGCGGGCATGACGACGGGGAAGAGCACCTCCTGTCCGTCGATGGCGTCCATCTCCTCGCGGAGGATGGCTTCTATCTTGTTCTGAATGCGCTTTGCGGGCGTGAACAGCGAATAGATGCCGTTGCCGACCTGCTTAATATAACCGCCGCGCGTCATGAGATTCTGGCTCTCGATATCGAACGCGCGCTCCTTGAACCTTTCGCCGAGTATGCTGCGGACCTTCATAAACAATTTACCTCTGATTCCTTTTCTGCATTTATTCGGAGCCGCTTATCAAAACGGCTCCGTGTTCCTGCCAAACGGCATTATAACCTTATCGATACCCCGTGTCAACTTTACGGGCACTATATACTTCCCGCGTTATGAGGCGGGCATGACCTCCGTCACGAGCTCTCCGAGCTTCTCGTCGCGGGGAAGCTCCGCGTCATCGCCGAGCTCGTCGGGGAAGGTGAGACCGCCCTCGGGAACGGGATCGCTGAAATCGGATCTTGTGATCGTGGGGATATCCCTCTTCTGAAGATAGTAGATGTTCTTCATCAGCTCCGCGGGATTCCTGTATTCGTTGGGAAGCACGACGGGATCGAACTCCGGTCCCTCTTCGGCCTCCGGCTCGTCCGCGCCGAGCTTCGCCGCGGGCTGCTCGCCCTCGTCGGCCTCGGCGGGCTCCTCCGCGGGTGCGGCTTCGGCCTCCTCCGCGGGCTCATCGCCGTCTTCGCCTTCGTCATCGCCTTCATCCTCGCCGTCGCCCTTCTTGGGCTTGCCGGCGGAGGCGCTCTGCGCGGCGCAGGGGTTCTCGCACTCCTCGCACGAGCAATTGCACTTCTCGATATCGGCGCAGAGCTCGTGCGTCTGCTCCTCGTTCTCCTCGATGACGGAGGCGAGCAGCTCCTTGAAGGAGGCCATCTGCTCGTTGATGTGATCTGTCGTCTTCCTCAAAAGATCGTTCATCTGCGCCATCACGTCCTTGCGCTTGTTGACCTCCATCTGGGAGGCGATTATCGTGCGCTCGACGTAGATGTTCGCGTCCAGACGGACGTTCTCGGAATAATCGTCGGCGTCCTTCTTAAGGCCCGCCGCCTCCTCGTCCGCCTTCGTGAGGACGTCGTTCGCCTTCTCCTCGGCCTCGCGCACCTGCTCCTCGGCGGATGCGATGAGCTTGTCGCGCTCGTCGTTCGCCTCCTGTTCGATGCGGTTCGCCGTCCGGTTGGCTTCGGTTATTGCGCGAAGCACGAGCGACTCCTGCTCCCTGAGGCGTTCGTTTTCGGCCTCAAGCTCGGCGATCCGCTTCTTCATCAGCTCGTTCTCGGAATTGCGCTGAGTCAGAAGCTCCTGCAGTTCCTTAGCCTTCTTACCAAACATACTGGACCTCCTATTTATTGAAAAAAGATTGCTGATCGTTCAACTGCTCCGCGGGGACGGGATAACCCATGTGCTCGTAAGCTCCGGGAAGGAGTATCCTTCCGCGAGGCGTCCTTGCGATAAAGCCCAGCTGCATGAGGTAGGGCTCGTATACGTCCTCGATGGTGGTCGCGTCCTCGCCCGTGGAGGCGGCTATCGTGTCGAGTCCTACGGGACGCCCGCGGAACTTGACTATCATGGCTTCCAGCATTCGGCGGTCGACGGAGTCAAGCCCCAGCTCGTCCACGCCCAGCATATCGAGCCCGCGCATCGCCGTTTCGCAGTCGATAAGGCCGCTGCCCTTGACCTGCGCGAAATCGCGCACGCGCTTTAAGAGCCTGTTGGCGACTCGGGGAGTCCCGCGGGATCTCGACGCGATCTCGAGCGCGCCGTCCTCGGTTATCTCGACTCCGAGTATGCCCGCGCTCCTCACGATTATCTCCTTGAGATCCTCCGGCGAATAGAGTTCGAGCTGTTCCTTAATGCCGAACCTGTCGCGCAGGGGCGAGGTCAAAAGCCCCAGCCTCGTCGTCGCTCCGACGAGCGTGAACTTCGGCAGATCCATGCGGATGCTCCTCGCGCCGGGACCCTTGCCGATGACGATATCGTAGGCGAAATCCTCCATCGCGGGGTAGAGTATCTCCTCGACGGAGGCGTTGAGCCTGTGTATCTCGTCGATGAAGAGTATGTCCCCCTCGTTTATGTTGGAGAGTATCGCCGCAAGGTCGCGGCTGTGGGTGATGGCGGGGCCGCTCGTCACGGAGAGCTTGCCGCCCATCTCGTTTGAGATGATGGAGGCGAGAGTCGTCTTTCCGAGGCCGGGAGGCCCGTAGAGAAGCACGTGATCCAGCGCTTCCCCGCGAAGCTTCGCCGCCTTGATATAGACGCCTATATGCTCCTTGACGCCCGACTGACCGATGTACTCGGCGAGGAATTTCGGGCGCAGGCTGTATTCTATTTTCTCGTCCTCCTCCTGGAAGGAAGAGGAGATTATCCTTTCGTCGAATTCCATAGCTTATCTCTTGGAGATCTCCCTCAATGCTGATTTTATCATTTCCTCGACTGTGCTCTTCTCGGGAAGATCGGCGACGACCCTGCCCGCCAGAGCCCCGTCGTAGCCGAGGGAAACGAGCGCGGCTATCGCCTCCGTGCGGATGGCGGAGGCGCTTTCGGCGGCGTCAGCCCTGCCCGCCGGGATCATGGAGTCGGCTTCGACCTTCTCCTTGAGCTCCAGTATGACCCTCGCGGCGGTCTTCCTGCCCATGCCCTGGACGCGGTCGAAAGCGGCGGCGTTATCGGTGACGACAGCGAGCGCCACGTCCTCCGGCGAGAGGACGGAGAGCACGTTCAAAGCCACCTTCGGGCCGATCCTCGAAACGGAGATGAGCTTCCTGAACATAGCGCGCTCGGCTTCATCCGCGAAGCCGTAGAGCGCGACGGCGTCCTGCGCGAGATGGAAATGCGCAAGGAGCTTCGCCTCCTTCCCGGGGAGGAGCTTTTTCAAAGTGTTCGAGCTGCAGAAGAGCTCGTAGCCGACTCCGCCCGCGTCTATCACGCAGCGGTCGGGCAGTACGGTATCGACAATGCCTCTTATATGCGCGTACATTATTTGATCCTGAATTCCTCCAAAGCGGGCCCGACCGAGCTTGCGTGGCAGATGGCCGCGCCGAGGGCGTCGGCCGCGTCGTCGGGCTTGGGTATGTCCTTCAGCTTCAAAAGAAGCTTTACCATGGTCTGCACCTGGAGCTTGTCCGCGTGGCCGTCGCCCGTCACGGAAAGCTTTATCTGCATCGGCGTGTACTCGTACAGCGGGAGCCCCGCCTGCTGCGCCGCCAAAAGCGCGACTCCGCGCCCCGCCGCGACCTGTATAGCCGTCTTCGCGTTGTGGTAGAAGAAGAGCTCCTCGAACGCGATGTGATCGGGCTTGTATCTTTCGATGAGCATGCTCACGCCCCGATGCAGTATCTCCAGCCTTTCGGGGAAGGTCCTGTCCGCCTTCGTTTCGATGACGCCGTAATCGAGTACCGTGAATATGCCCCGGTCGAACTTCAATACCCCGTAGCCGAGTATCGCGTATCCCGGGTCTATGCCGAGAATGATCATCGGACGCTCCTCCCAAAATGTTTCCTATACTATCTTACCATGAAAACAAAATATTTACAAGCTTTTCGGCCAAACTAAATGCGATATGTTTTTTAAGGAGGAGACCCGTGCCGCTTTTGCTCGCGGCGGCGCTTGCCGCGCTGATACTTGTAAACAAGAGTCTGCCGTTCCGAATCGCGTCAGAGGGGCTCTCGCTCCGGGGGACCGTGTGGTTATCCATGTTCGGGAGGCGTTTCCGGCTTCTGCGGTTCCGCGTGTTTCCGAAGGCGGGAGCGGGGCTTATGATATCCGTTAACGGCGCGCCGCCGCGTCCCGCCGCCGAAAAGAAGCGCCGCCGCGGGCGTTCCCGCATGCGGCCGCTCGCGTTCCTGCGCGTAAAGGAGCTCGGGATCTCCTGCACGGCAGGGCTAAGCGGCAGGCCGGATACAGGCGTTATACTCGCGGGGGCTCTCGGCGCGGTCCTTTCATCCGCGGCGGCGCTCCTCAAGCCGGAGAGAGCGCGGCTCAGTATAACGCCCGATCTTCAAAAAACGGTATTCGACCTTAATGTGGAAGGAATAGCCGTTTTCTCTCCGGGTAAATTAGTAATGGAGATAATCAAATCGAAAAGGAGATAACATGAACCATCCCATCGAAAACATAATGCAGTCGTCAATGGAGCACATCAAGGCTCTTGCCGACGTGAACACCGTCATCGGCAGCCCGATAATGACGGATGGCGGTATGATACTGCCCGTGTCGAAGGTCGCCCTCGGGATGCTCGTCGGCGGGGGAGAGTACATCGCCGCCTCCGTCCCGAAGAAGAGCGCGGTCGAGATAAACTGCGAGGGCAATTACCCCTTCATAGGAGCTTCGACCCTCGGCATGAGCCTGACCCCGCTCGCGTTCCTCTCCGTGCAGGGGGATTCCGTCCGCGTGCTCCCCGCCAAACAGGATTCGACCCTCGACCGCCTCGTGGATATGCTCCCGCAGGCGATGGACGCGGCGGAGCGGCTCATAAAGGAGCTCGGCGGCGACTGCGCTCCCGCCCCGAAGACGAGGCGCAGACACGGGCGCTTCGCCTCGTTTGAGAAGCGCCCCGAGCCCGAAGAGAGCGCGGCTCCCGCGGGGGAGAAGCCCGAAGACCGCTTCCGCATCGATATTGAGTACGACGGGGACGAAGCCGAATGAGCAGGAGATGGATCGCCGTATCGGCGGCGATAATACTGGCGTTCACGCTCGCGGTGATGGCGGCTGCGCCGAAGGCGGAGCCCGCCTCCGCGGCGGCGGAGGAGGCCGCGGCATACGCCCTCATAGAGGCGGAAACGGGCAGGCTCCTGTTTGCGAAGAACGCCGACACGCTCCTTCCAATGGCGAGCACGACGAAGATAATGACCGCCCTCGTGACGCTTCAAAACAGTTCCCCCGATGAGCTCGTCCGCGTTCCGGACGAGGCCGTCGGGGTCGAGGGCTCGTCCGTGTACCTCCAAAGGGGGGAGAGCATGACCGTGCGCGACCTCCTCTACGGGCTGATGCTCGCCTCCGGCAACGACGCGGCCGTCGCGCTCGCCGTACACGTCGGCGGGAGCGTGACGGGCTTCGTCGAAATGATGAACGCGAAGGCGGCGGAGCTCGGCCTTGCCGCGACGCGCTTCGTCACGCCTAACGGCCTCGACGCGGAGGGACACCGCACCACGGCATACGAGCTCTGCCTTATTGCAAGGGAGGCGATGAAAAACGCCGATTTCCGCGAGATGGTCTCGACGAAGTATTACAGGACGGAGTCGGGCGCCTGCGCACGGACGTTCAAGAACAAAAACGCCCTCCTCTGGGATTACGAAGGAGCCTTCGGAGTCAAGACGGGCTACACCTCCGGGGCGGGAAGATGCCTCGTCTACGGAGCGGAGCGCGAGGGGATGGAGCTCATCGGCTGCGTGCTCAACTGCCGCCCCATGTTCGAAGCCGCCTCCCGCATGATGGACGAAGCCTTCGATGAGTATGAAAAGATCGGGGTCGTCCCCGCCGGGCAGCCCGCCGGCAAGACATATATTCGAGAAGGAGCCGAAAACGTGTTGGAAGTTTCGTCGAAAAGTAGTATAATAGCAGTGATGCGAAAGGGCGAGAGGCTGCGCCTTACGACTCGGGTCGATCTGCCGGAATACGTCGAAGCGCCGGTATCCCGGGGGCAGACGGTAGGCAGGCTCTCCGTCTACGACGGGGATGAGCTCGTCGGCGAAACGGAGCTCGTAGCCGAAAAGACCGTTCCGAAGACGGATCTCGGCTTCTGGTGGAGGCTGCTCGCTTCGCTCTTCGCGGCATAAAAACAACGGAGAAAGCAATGAGACTTCAAAAATATCTCGCAGACGCGGGGGTCGCCTCCCGCAGGAAATGCGAGGAACTTATATCCGAAGGAAGGGTGAAGGTCAACGGCGTGACCGCCTCCGTCGGGCAGACCGTGGAGGAGGGCGATACCGTCCTCCTTGACGGAAAGCGCGTCGCCCCGGCCGGGGAGAAGGTCGTCTACGCCTTCTATAAGCCGAAGAACGTCATCTGCACCGCCGACCCGGGCGAGGACAGGGTCAGGGTCATAGATTATTTCCGCGACGTGCCCCTGCGGCTATACACCGTCGGCCGCCTCGATTACGATTCCGAAGGGCTCATATTCGTCACGAACGACGGCGATTTCGCGGACAAGCTCACCCACCCCCGCTATATGAAATCCAAGACCTACCGCGTGCTCGTCACGGGCGAGGTCACGAAGCGCGACGAAAGGCTGCTCGCCTCCGGCGTGGAGCTGGAGGACGGGCCGACCGCCCCCGCTATCGTCCGCGTGACGAAAAGGGGGGAGGAAAAGTCCGAGCTCGTCATATCCATATTCGAGGGGCGCAACCGCCAGGTAAGGCGCATGATGGAGGCTCTCGGTCACGATACGCTGAAGCTCTGCCGCATCGCGATAGGCGAAGTTGAGCTGAAGGGCATGAAGCCCGGGCAGAGAAGGCTCCTCACGGATGAGGAGAAGGCGGGCTTCCTCCGGGCGAACGCGGGGCCCGAAACATGACAGGCAAAATATATTTGGTTTTGTACCTCCCCGCAGGCAGGAGAAAAGGGATTTCGGTCGAATATCAGAAATCGGGAAGAATTGAGGCAGGGCATTTATGCCGCTGCTTCATCGGATAACAGGAGGTTTCCCAATGGTACAGGAAGCATTAACTGTGTTGTTGATAGGTCTCGGCGTTGTTTTCGTCGGGCTTATCTGTCTTATCGGGATCATCTATCTCATGAGCCTCATAGTCAGGCTCTTCACGCGTGAGCGCAGGCCGGCGAAGGCAAACCGCCCCGAGGTCGCTCCCGTGACTTCCGGCTTCGTGCCGGCCGCTTCCGTACCGGAAGCGAGTATGTCTCCCGAGCAGAGGCGGCAGACGATCGCCGCCGTTTCCGCCGCCGTGGCCGAGTACCTCGGCACGGACGTTTCCGGCATCCGCATCCACTCGTTCAGGCGCGTGGGCGGACAGGCCGCGCTCACGCCCGATGAGAGGCGCGAGCTCATCGCCGTCATCTCCGCCGCCATCGCAGAAGAGATGGGCGGGGACGTTTCCGGCATCCGCATCAGGTCGATCCGCAGGGCGGCCTGAACTGATCAGCAAATATTCGGCAACAGCCGTTTCGGAGGTTAAAATGCGTAAATTTTTAGTCAATGTCAACGGTACTTCCTATGAGGTAGAGGTCGAGGAGATCGACGGCGCCAAGGCTCCCGCCGCAGCGCCCGCTCCCGCAGCGCCCAAGGCCGCCCCCGCACCCGCGGCGCCCGCCGCTTCCGGCGCGGCGGAGACCATCTCCGCTCCCATGCCCGGCACCATCGTCGGCGTCAACGTCAAGGTCGGCGACAGCTTCAAGCGCGGACAAGTCCTTCTCGTTCTCGAGGCCATGAAAATGGAAAACGAGATCCTCGCTCCCCGCGACGGCCGCGTTCTCAACGTAAACACCACCAAGGGCTCCTCTGTAAACTCGGGTGACGTTCTCATTGCTTTTGAATAAAGCATAGAAATATGGAATCTATTTTAAACTTTCTGCAGCAATCGGGCTTTTACCGGCTGTTCACGTCGGGAGACGCCGCTTGGTGGCAGACTCTGGTTATGATAGGCGTGGCGTGCCTGCTGCTCTATCTCGCCATAGTCAAGAAGTTCGAGCCCATGCTCCTTCTTCCCATCGCATTCGGCATGCTGCTGACGAATCTGCCCGGAGCCGAAATGTATCACCCCGTTCTGTTCGAGGGGGGCCACGTCCATTGGGGCGATTTCTCGAACACGGCGGGTCTCATAGACTACCTGTATCTCGGCGTCAAGCTGGGCATATACCCCTGCCTCATATTCCTCGGCGTGGGCGCGATGACGGATTTCGGTCCCCTTATCGCCAACCCGAAGAGCCTTCTGCTCGGCGCTGCGGCGCAGGCGGGCATATTCATCGCGTTCATCGGCGCGAGGCTCATAATCGGCTTCCCCGATAACGTCGCCGCCTCCATAGGCATCATCGGCGGCGCGGACGGCCCGACCGCCATATTCGTCACGTCGAAGCTCGCTCCCGAATACCTCGGCTCCATCGCGATCGCCGCGTATTCGTACATGGCGCTCGTCCCGCTGATACAGCCTCCGTTCATGAAGCTCCTCACCACCAAGAAGGAGCGTCAGATCGTAATGCAGCAGCTTCGCCCTGTTTCGAAGACGGAGAAGATCGTCTTCCCGATAGTCGTTACCATATTCACCGCGCTGCTCGTTCCCTCCGCGGCAAGCCTCGTCGGCATGCTGATGCTGGGCAACCTCCTGCGTGAGAGCGGCGTAGTCGACAGGCTCTCGAAGACGGCCCAGAACGAGCTGATGAACATAGTCACTATATTCCTCGGCATCTCCGTCGGAGCGACGGCGACCGCGCAGATGTTCCTGCGCCTCGACACCCTCGGCATCTTCGCCATGGGCATCGCGGCGTTCATATTCGGCACCATCGGCGGAATACTCCTCGGCAAGCTCATGTGCCTCGTGACCCGGGGCAAGATCAACCCCCTCATCGGCTCCGCCGGCGTTTCCGCGGTACCGATGGCGGCGCGTGTCTCCCAGGTCGTCGGTCAGAAGGAGAATCCCTCGAATTTCCTTCTCATGCACGCTATGGGCCCCAATGTCGCGGGCGTTATCGGCTCCGCGATAGCGGCCGGCGTATTCCTCGCCCTGTTCAATTAAGAAAGGATCCGGTTTATGGCTAAGCTTTTCATCACAGATACCATACTGCGCGACGCGCATCAGTCCCAGGCGGCGACCCGTATGCGCATCGAGGATATGCTCCCCGCATGCGATATACTCGATTCGATCGGCTACTGGTCCCTCGAGTGCTGGGGCGGAGCCACCTTTGACTCCTGCCTCCGCTTCCTCAACGAGGATCCGTGGGAGCGCCTCCGCACACTTAGGAAGGCTCTTCCCCACACGAAGCTTCAAATGCTCTTCCGCGGGCAGAACATTCTCGGCTACAAGCACTACGCGGACGACGTCGTCGAGCAGTTCTGCCGCAAGGCGATAGAGAACGGCATCGACGTGATCAGGATATTCGACGCCCTGAACGACGTAAGGAACCTCGAAGCCGCCATCAAGTACACCAAGAAATACGGCGGCTGGTGCGAGCCCGCCCTGAGCTACACGATAAGCCCCGTCCATTCCGAGGATTATTTCGTCAAGCTCGCGAAGGAGCTCGTCCAGATGGGCGCGGATTCCATCTGCATCAAGGATATGGCGAACCTGCTCCTGCCGTATTCGGCGTATTCTCTCGTGAAGCGCCTCAAGGCCGAGATCGACGTTCCCATCCATCTGCACACCCACAACACCACCGGCACCGGCGATATGACCATATTGAAGGCGGTCGAGGCGGGCGTCGATATAGTCGACACCGCGCTCTCGCCCCTCGGCAACGGCACGAGCCAGCCCGCGACGGAACCCCTCGTTGCGACTCTGAAGGGAACCGAGCGCGATACCGGGCTCGACCTCAACAAGATGGCGGAGGCCGCCAAGCATTTCCGCGGCGTCGCCGCAAGGCTCAAGAAGGAGGGCGTGCTGGATCCGAAGGTCCTCTCCGTCGATACGAACACCCTCATGTATCAGGTCCCGGGCGGGATGCTCTCCAACCTCATCAACCAGCTCAAGCAGGCCAACGCCGAGGATAAGTATTACGAGGTCCTCGCCGAGATCCCCCGCGTGCGTGAGGATTTCGGTTATCCGCCCCTCGTCACCCCGACGAGCCAGATAGTCGGCTCCCAGGCGGTTTTGAACGTGCTCTCCGGCGAACGCTACAAGATGTTCACCAAGGAGTCCAAGGGCGTGCTTGCCGGCGAATACGGCAGGCTCCCCGGCAAGGTCAACGAGGAGGTCCGCAGGAAGGCCCTCGGCCCCGACGGCAAGGTCATCACCTGCCGCCCGGCGGATCTTCTTGAGCCCGAGCTCGCGAAGTACACCGAGGAGCTGAAGGGCATAGCCAAGTCCGAGGAGGACGTTCTGAGCTACGCGCTCTTCCCCCAGGTCGCGATGAAGTTCTTCGAGAACCGCGACAAGAAGGCGGGGGAGACTCCCGCGGCAAAGCCCGAGCCCGCGGCGCAGGCCGCGCCCGCAAAGGCCGCGCCCGCCGACAGCGGCGTCCGCACCCTCTACGTCGAGGATCTGACCGAGAAAGTGTAAAAGCAATACCGTTACGGCCGCTTCGTTCGGAGCGGCCGTATTTTTGTGTTGAAGAAACCGCGCCTATCTGCTATAATGTATTATAGGAAAATATGGGTGGAAACAATGAAGATACTTTTGACCAACGACGACGGCTATAACGCCGTCGGCATAATTGAAACAGCTCTCGCGCTCGTAAAAGCCGGGCACGGGATAATGATCGCCGCGCCGGCGCAGAATATGAGCTGCGTCAGCCACGGGCTGACTCTCCGCCGCCCCCTGCACGCGGAAGCGAAGATACTTCCGGAACTGCCGGGCGTGCGTGTTTACGCCGTCGACGGGACGCCCTCGGACTGCGTCCGGCTGGCTCTGGGGAACCTCGGGTTCGATCCGGATCTCATCGTCTCCGGCATGAACGACGAGCCGAACCTCGGCTCCGACGCCGTCTATTCTGGGACGATCTCCGCCGCGATAGAGGGGTTCATGGTGGATAAGCCCTCCATCGCCGCCGCGAAGGACGGCTTCGATACGGCCCACATGCGCGAAGCCTCGGAGTGCTTCGCCGATATGCTGCCCGGGCTCATGCGCTTTTTTGAGAGCGGGCCGGGCATGCTCAGCGTAAATTTCCCCGCCTGCGCGCGTGAAGGTTACAGGGGCGTGCGGGTCTGCGGTCTTGCTCTGCAGCGCTATGAACTGCGCTATGATGAAACGAAGGAGCCCGACGGCAGGACGGCGTACAGCGCCCGCCGCGGCAAGAAGACCGTCTGCGCCGAGGACGATATCACCGACGAAAAGGCCGTGCGCGACGGGTACGTCGTCGTGACGCCGCTGACTTACGACGTGGCCGACCGCGAAAGGTTCGGCCATGCAAAGAGGCTTTTTGAAAAGGAGGCTCCCCTGTGAAGCGCATAGCCGTGATAGGCGCCGGCCCCGCCGGCATGATCGCCGCCGCTTTCGCCGCGGCGGAGGGCGCCGAGGTCGAGATATTCGACCGCAACGAGAAGGCGGGCAAGAAGCTCTACCTCACGGGCAAGGGCAGGTGCAACATTACGAACGACGCCGGCATGGAGGATTTCATGCGGAACATACCGCGCAATCCGCGCTTCCTTTACAGCGCGTTCCGCGGGTTCTTCAATTACGATATCATCGACGTTATCGAGGGGCAGGGCGTCCCGACGAAGGTCGAACGCGGGGGCAGGGTATTCCCCGTCAGCGATAAATCGAGCGACGTCATACGTGCGCTCGTCCGCTTCACCGAGGAGCGGGGCGCAGTGATAAACCTCGATTCGAGGGTGCGCTCCGTCAGCCGCACGAAGGAAGGCTTCGTGCTTGAGATATCCGGCCGGGGCGACCGCAGGTTCGATTCGGTCATTATCGCGACCGGCGGCCTCAGCTACCCCTCTACCGGCTCCACCGGGGACGGATACGCTTTCGCCCGCGCCTTCGGTCACACCGTGACGCCGACGGCTCCCTCGCTCGTTTCGCTCGTCACCGCGGAGAAATGGCCGGCTGAGCTTGCGGGGCTCTCGCTCAAAAACGTCACGCTCACCGCCGTCAAGAACGGAAAGAAGGTCTGCTCCGAGCTCGGCGAGATGCTCTTCACGCATACGGGCGTCAGCGGGCCGCTCGTCCTCAGCGCCAGCGCGAGGATCGCGGACGAGCCCGCGGGAACGAAGCTCCTCATCGATATGAAGCCAGCCCTCGACGAACAGACCCTCGAGGCGAGGATACTCCGCGATCTCGAAGCAAACCGCCATAAGCGGATGAAAAACGCGATAATGGGGCTGCTCCCGTCGCGCATGGTGCCGATCGTGCTGGAGCTTTCCGGTATAGACCCGGAAAAGACCACCGACAGCTTCACGCGGGAGGAACGGCGCAGCCTCGTCTCAACCTTGAAGGCGATCCCGCTCTCCGTCGCTGCCGCTGCCCCCATAGAGGAGGCCGTGATCACGAGGGGCGGCGTTTCCGTTAAGGAGATCGACCCGAAGACCATGGAGTCAAAGCTCGTGCCCGGGCTCTACTTCGCGGGCGAGGTCATAGACGTCGACGCGTTCACCGGCGGGTTCAATCTGCAGATAGCGTATTCAACGGGCGCCGCCGCGGGCCGCGCGGCAGGCGGGCAGGAATAAAGAAAGGCAGGGTAAATAATGGAAAACAGGATATTTTCCGTCGCGATAGACGGGCCCTCCGGCGCGGGCAAGAGCACCGTCGCCAAGGGCGTTGCCAAAAGGCTCGGCGTCGTTTACGTCGATACCGGCGCCATGTACAGGGCGATGGGCTTAAAGGCAGTGCGCCTCGGTATCCCCGCCGACTGCGCGGAGCAGGTCATCCCCATACTCGACGCGACCGATATCTCCCTCGGCTTTTCGGAAGGCGCTCAGCACGTCTTTCTCGACGGGGAGGACGTCACCGGCCTCATTCGCACGCAGGAGATATCGAACGCCGCATCAAAGGTGAGCGCGATCCCCGAGGTCAGGCGGAAGATGGTCGGGCTGCAGCAGAAGCTGGCGGAGCGCACCTCCCTCACGATGGACGGGCGCGATATCTGCTCCTACGTGCTGCCGAACGCCGAATATAAATTCTACGTCACCGCCTCGCCCGACGCGAGGACCTCGAGGCGCTATAAGGAGCTGGCGGAGAAGGGCTCTCTCAACGGCATGACTTTCGGCGAGCTCCTCCTCGAGATGCACGAGCGCGACGCGCGCGATTCCGGGCGCGAATGCATGCCTCTTAAAAAGGCGCCCGACGCCATACTCATAGATACGACCTACCTTTCGATAGAGGAATCGATCGAAGCCGTAATGCGCTGCATTAAAGAATGATCCCGAGAAGCTTTCACCGGCTCCCGCGCAAAAATTTACTCCGCCTTCGGAGGGGCCGGGTGATCGGGCTGAAACGGCACTGTCTGCCGGGAAAGGCATGGATGCATAAATGATCTACTACTTTTTCTATCTGTTGAAACCTCTGATCTGGCTCATTTTCCGCCCGAAGGTCTACGGAAACAGGAAGGCGCTCGCCACCAAGGGCGGAGCGATATTCATCTGCAACCATATCTCCATGGCGGATCCGGTGCTGCTCGGCATCGTGTCCCCGCGCATTATCCACTTCATGGCGAAGAAGGAGATTTTCGCGAACCCCATACTGCGCGGGTTTTTCAAGGCCTGCTTCGCGTTCCCCGTCTCACGCGGGACGGCGGATCTGAAGTCCATCAAGAACGCCATCAAGGTGCTCGAGAAGGGCGGGGTGTTCGGAATATTCCCCGAGGGGCGCAGGATGGTCGCCGACTGCATGGACGAGTTCGAGCTCGGCACGTCCATGATAGCGATACGCACGGGCGTGCCCGTCGTGCCCATCTACATGCACGTAAGGGCTTATAAGATGTCGCGCCCGAAGCTCATCGTGGGCGAGCCGATCTACCCCGCGGAATCCCATCTCGAAGGGGCGTCGAGGCGCGAGAACGAGCAGATATTCACCCAGCGCATAATGAACAGGATGAACGCCCTCAAGAGGGAGCTTGACGACATATGCGGATCCTGACTGCGAAAAACATCGGCTTCTGCTTCGGCGTGAGGCGGGCCGTCGAGATGGCGAAGGCCGCCGCCCGCGAGCGTGGGCGGGTCTACACCCTCGGCGAGCTCATACACAACCATACCGCCGTGGAGGAGCTCGAGCACGAGGGCGTGCTCCATATAGATTCTCTCGACGAGCTGCCCGAAGGGGCGGCGCTCGTCATAAGATCGCACGGCGTTCCTCCGGAGATCTACGAAAAATGCGCCGTGAGGAACATCCCCATCGTCGACTGCACCTGTCCCTTTGTCATGAAGATCCACGATATCGTGACTTCACTCTACAGGGAGGGGTGGGGGATAGTCATCTCCGGCGATCCGAAGCACCCGGAGACGGTCGGCATCAACGGCTGCTGCGAAGGGACGGCGCGCTTCGTCCGTACCCCGGAGGAGGTCGCGCTTCTCCGCTCCCGCGAGGAGGGAGAGCGGTTCTGCCTCGTCTCGCAGACGACGTTCGATCTTGATTCCTTCCGCGGGATAGAGGCCGAATTCAAACGCCTTTTCCCCGAAGGAAAGGTGTTCAACACCGTCTGCAGCACCACGAGGGACCGCCAGAACGAGGCGGCGGAATTGAGTAAGAAATGCGACATGATGCTTGTTTTAGGGGATAAACACAGCTCCAACACCCGGAAACTGGCCACGATCTGCGAAAAACATAGCAAAATCGTAAAAAGAATTTCAAATATAGCCGAATTTCCTATTGAAATCCCCGAGATAAATGGTATAATAACAGGAGTTGTTGCCGGTGCATCGACACCGGATTCGCTGATTAGGGAGGTTATTACAAGAATGAGCGAACTGGATAAGGCTAACGTAGAAAACTGCACAGCCGAAAACATTGAGACCGCGGCCGAAACGGCCGCAGAAACCGCAGCACCCGTAGCTGAAGCCGCTGTCGAAGAGGCCGCTCCCGTTGTGGAAGCCGTCAAAGAAGCAGCCGAAGCTGCGCCCGCTGCAGAAGAGCCCGTCGTTGAAGAGGGCGAACCCAACTTTGAAGAAGCTCTCGAAAAGACGCTGGTGCGTATCCGCAACGGTCAGATCCTTACCGGCACCGTTCTTTCCGTAATGGAAGGCGGCGTGGTAGGCGTAAGCGTTGGATACAAGGCAGACGGCTTTATTCCCCGCGACGAGTTCTCGAGCGATCCCGAAGTCGATCCCGCGACCGTTGTGTCCGTAGGCGATCAGATCGAGGTCGAGGTTCTCAAGGTCAACGACGGTGAAGGAAACGTCCTTCTCTCCCGCAAGAACGTCGAGAGCAAGAAGGTTTGGGAGCAGTTCTCTGCCGACGCCGAGTCCGAGGGTAAGGTCGTTGAAGCGGTCGGCAAGGAAGTCGTCAAGGGCGGCCTCATTGCCAACATCAACGGCATCAGGGCTTTCATCCCCGCGTCCCAGGTTTCCACCAAGTACATCGAGAAGCTCGATGAGTTCGTCGGTCAGACCATGAAGGTCAAGATCATCGAGGTCGACAAGCAGCGCAAGCGCGTCGTCGCTTCCCGCAAGGCCGTCCTTCTTGCCGAGGCCGAAGAAGCCAAGCGCCAGAAGTGGGCCGAGCTCGAGGTCGGTGCGAAGGTAAAGGGCGTTGTACGCCGCCTTACCGATTTCGGCGCCTTCGTCGACATCGGCGGTATCGACGGTCTCGTTCACGTGACCGACGCCGCCTGGGGCCGCGTGAAGCACGTCAATGAGGTGCTCAAGGTCGGTCAGGAGATCGAGGTCCTCATCCTCAACGTGGATGCTGAGAAGCAGAGGGTTTCCCTCGGCTACAAGCAGCTCCAGCCCAAGCCCTGGACGATGGCGGGCGAGAAGTATCCCGTCGGCTCCATCGTAGAGGGCAAGGTCGTCCGCATCGTGACCTTCGGCGCGTTCGTCGCCCTTGAGCCCACGATCGACGGTCTCATTCACATTTCTCAGGTCGGTCCCCGCCGCGTCACCAAGGTCGAGGACGAGCTCCACGTGGGCGATATCGTCCGCTGCAAGGTGCTCGAGGTCAACCCCGAGCAGCGCCGCATCTCCCTCTCCCGCAAGGAAGT
The DNA here is from genome assembly GCA_017509785.1 of Clostridia bacterium. Lineage (GTDB taxonomy): Bacteria > Bacillota > Clostridia > Christensenellales > CAG-138 > UBA3857. The sequence goes on along the minus strand of JAFWOT010000027.1, from coordinate 34,565 downwards.
CATCCTTGAGGAGAACCCCGAGATCGCCGAGGAGATCGCCAAGGAGCGCGAGGAGCGCAACCGTGAGCGTGCCGAGCGTGCCGAGAGGCGTGCTCAGGAGGAGCAGAACCGTCAGCAGCAGAACCAGCAGCGCGAGGATCGCCGCCGTGAGCGCGGCGAGCGCAGCGGTGAGCCCAGGCCCGAGAGGCGCCGTCGTGAGGATGCCGATTACGAGCTTCCTCCCGTACAGTCCTCCACGACCTCGCTCGCTAACCTGTTCGGCGATCTGTCCGCCATCACGACCGAGGAAGAGAATAGCTGAGAAGCATAGATTCTCCGGGCCGCAGGCTTTGCCTGCGGCCCTTTCATATTAAAACGCCGCCTGCGGAACAGGCGGCGTAAAGCGGCTCGAAAGAGCTTATTTGCTGTCGGGATCCTCGTAATAATCGTCGGCGGGCGGGTAATGCGCCTTGATCGTGAACACGTCGGTATCAATGGAGTATTGGCCCCTCCATTCCTCGCTGAGCGTGTCGTAAAGATCGGACATGCGCGTTTCGGTGGCGGCGTCGCGCCAGGATTCCCAGATCTCATCGCCGACGGTGTACTTGACGGGCCCGCGCTTGTACTCCTTGTTGACGATTATGTAATGCACGCCGGATTCCGTGCATACCTTCACGACGCGCGTCCCGTCCTTCAGCGTGAAGAACGCGAGCTCCGGCTCCGCGGGGGCGGGCTCATCCGAAGCGCCCCCGTCGACGGGAACGGACCATTCGCCCTCGTGCAGATTCATCGCCGCGTAAACGAACCCGGCGAAATAATCGTTGACGAGATCCCCGTGGATTATGTAGCCGTTCTCACGGTAGGTCTCGGAATCCATGCCGGGATCCTCGCCGTAGACGGTCTCAAGCTCCATGAAGGCGTCGTAATCCGCGGCCTCTTCTATCTTTGCCTCTACCTCGGCCTCGTCCTCTGCGCGGCTCGCGGTATCATAAACGATGTTGCCTTCATCATCGGTGCTGCTCTCGAACCCCATGTAGATGTGGTTGACGGAGAAACAGTCGTCCACGATGTAGACGGGGTAGGGGGCGCTGCCCTCGTAATAGCCGTTCATATCGGCGACGAAATCGGAAACGGATTCGTCCGGCGCGGTCTCGAGCTTTTCGTCGAGATACGTCCTCACGTCGTCGTCGCTCACGCTGACGGACTCTTGGAGGGTCTCATAATACTTCTCGGCGATCTTGTGTATGCGCAGATTATTAGCGGCGAGCACGACGAATGAATCGAGGTCGAGCCCGTCCTGCGCGAGATCCTCCTCAAGCATGGCGAGAGCCGCGGCTTCGACGTCATCCACGCCCTCCTCGACGTAATCACGGTAGCTCACCTTGACCTGCTCCACGTAATCGGCTATGTTGGAGTCGATCTCGTCGATCTCATCCTGCGTCAGCTCGATGCCCGCGTCCTTCGCGGCGGCGACCATATACATGAGCCCCTTGAGCTCGTCGATCACCATATCGCAGTATTGGTCGGGCGTGACCATGCCGTACATATAATATTGGAGATACTGGCTGCTGTAGAACGCCTGCCCGAAGTCGTAGAGCATGAACTCCGTATCCCCGCAGCGCATTATGACGCTCTTCCCGTCGGCCTGCTCGTTGCCGGGCCATGCCGTCGCCTCCGGTTCATAAGTGATATCCGGCTGCTCGGAGACCTCCGGCGCGGCGGTAACTTCCGCGGGCGCAGTCTCATCGACGGGCACGTTCGCTTCGGGGGTGAGCCTGCACCCGGTCAGACCGAAAGCGAGCACGAAGCCCATCAGCGCGGCTGTTGTTTTTATTTTTCTGAAATTCATATGCGGACTCCTTGATGATATACCTCTATTATACCAAACTGCGGCCGCAATTCAAGCTTTTTTTGCACAGAGCTCCCTTCCGGCGTATTGAAAGACGGCGGATTTTATAGTATAATCAAACTGTATCAATATGTTCGGAGGAACGAATGAAGGCGAATTTTGTTGATGGATCCGTAATAGAAGGATCCTACGCGGCGATAGAGAGGATCAAGAAAATGCTGGGCGGAGCCGCGCCCCGCTATTATATAGAGACCTACGGCTGTCAGATGAACGAGCACGATTCCGAGACCATCGCCGGTATGCTCGAGCGCATGGGCTATGAGAAGGCGGCGGAGAAGAGCGAAGCCGATCTCATACTCTTCAACACCTGCTGCATAAGGGAGCATGCCGAGAAGCGCACCTTCGGCAACGTCGGCTTCGTGAAGGAGATAAAGCAGAACAATCCCGGCCTCATCACCGCGGTATGCGGGTGCATGATGCAGCAGCGCGAAGTCGCGCAGAGGCTCCGCGACAGGTTCCCGTTCGTCGATCTCGTTTTCGGGACGAACGAGCTTGCCGTGTTCCCGCAGCTGCTGGAGCGCGTCATGGGCGGCGAGAGGGTATTTGAAATAAAGAATATCGACGGCGAGATCCCCGAGGGCCTCCCCATCAGGAGGAACGAGGGCTTCTCCACGTTCGTCAACATAATGTACGGGTGCAACAATTTCTGCTCCTACTGCATAGTTCCCTACGTCAGGGGGCGGGAGCGCTCCCGCAGGGCGGAGGACGTTGTCGCCGAGGTCGAACGCGCCGCAGCGGAGGGCTTCACGGAGGTGACTCTCCTCGGGCAGAACGTCAATTCGTATGATGACGAAGGGCTCCGCTTCCCGGAGCTCCTGCGCCGCGTCAGCCGCGTGGAGGGCCTGAAGCGCCTTCGCTTCATGACCTCGCACCCGAAGGATCTCTCACACGAGCTCGTCATGGCCATGGCGGAGACGCCCAACGTCTGCGAGCATATACATTTGCCCGTGCAGTCCGGCAGCAACAGGATATTGAAGCTCATGAACCGCCGCTACACGCGGGAGCATTACCTCGATCTCATCCGCGACCTGCGGGAGAACGTCCCCGGGGTCGAGATCACGACGGATATAATAGTCGGCTTCCCGACCGAGACGGAGGAGGATCTTGAGGATACGCTCTCCCTCGTGAGGGAGGTCGGATTCTCGGCGGCATATTCATTCGCCTATTCCGTGCGGCAGGGGACGGCCGCCGCCCGCATGGAGGGGCAGATCCCCGAGGAGGTCAAGAAGGAGCGTCTCCAAAGGCTCAACGCCGTCATAATGGAGTCCGTCAACGGCGCGAACGACAAATACATGGGCGTCGAGGGAGAGATACTCATCGAGGGCTGCGACAGGCGGGGTGAACCCATGATGTTCGGCAAGCTCCCCTCGCTGAAGATGGTCTACGTGAACGGCGATGAGAGCATGATAGGCAATTACTATAAGGTCAGGATCACCGGCACGAGGTTCAATTCCCTCGTCGGCGAGCTCATTTAAGATTTGAAACGGAAGGTAGAAATATGGCTTCGTTGACTCCGATGATGCAGCAGTATCTTGAGCTGAAGGAAAAATACAGCGATTGTCTGCTCTTTTTCAGACTCGGGGATTTCTATGAGATGTTCTTTGACGACGCGGTCACCGCCTCGCGCGAGCTGGAGCTCGTGCTCACGGGGCGCGACTGCGGCCTTAAGGAGCGCGCCCCCATGTGCGGGGTGCCGTATCACTCCGTCAACGGCTACATAACAAAGCTCATCGAAAAGGGTTATAAGGTCGCCATCTGCGAACAGCTCGAGGATCCGGCCCTCGCAAAGGGTCTCGTCGAGAGGGACGTCATAAGGGTCATCACCCCCGGCACCGTCATAGAGGAGCAGATGCTCCCCGATGACGCGAACAGCTACATTCTCTCGATCTTCGCGGCGAACGGCGTATTCGAGCTTGCCTGGTGCGACGTCTCCACCGGGGATTTCTACACCGCCGAGCTCATCGGCGACAGGTATCAGGACGAGCTGATGGATCAGCTTGCGAGGATAGAGCCGCGCGAGATAATCGCAAACGAGTTCCTCTTCACGAGGGAATTCATAATAAAATGGATCACTTCCCGCTTCTATACGGAAAAAAAGGAGCAGAAGCTCTTCGATATAGAACGCGGTCAGCAGGCGCTGCAGGAGCATTTCGGCGTTGCGACGCTCGCGGGGTTCGGCCTTGCCGACAGATCCATGGCGGTCTGCGCCGCAGGCGCGCTCATCCGCTATCTTGAGGATACGCAGAAGAACGCCCTCACCCACATAAGGAGGATATCCGTCGTCCGCGCGAAGGAATTCATGGGGCTGGACGCCGCGACGAGGCGCAATCTCGAGCTTACGGCGCCGCTCCGCTTTGACGGGAACCGGAAGCACACGCTCCTCGGCATACTTGACAGGACCTGTACCTCCATGGGCGCGAGGCTCCTCCGCGCATGGACGGATCAGCCCCTCCAGACCGCGGAGGGGATAGAGCGCAGGCTCGACGCGGTCGAAGCGCTCGTGAAGCAGACGAAAGAGCGCGGTCTCATCAGGGAGACGCTCGGCGGCGTCTACGATATAGAAAGGCTCTGCTCGAAGATCGCCTACGGCACAGTCAACGCAAGGGACTGCGACGCCCTCAGAAAGACGCTCGCGAAGATCCCCTTCGTCCGCGCCGTCGCGGAGGCGGTGACGGGGTCGGAGGCGCTCTCCTACATCGCGGAGCATATCGACCCGATGGAGGACGTGAGGAGCCTCCTCGAAAGCGCGATCGTCGACGAACCGCCTCTCTCCGTCAAGGAGGGGAATTTCATACGCGCGGGCTACAACGCGGAGGTCGACGAGCTTCGCGCGCTCTCCCACGGGGGGCGCGGCAGCCTCGCGGAGCTCGAGGCGCGCGAGCGCGAGCGCACCGGGATCAAGAATCTCAAGGTCGGATACAACCGCGTTTTCGGCTACTATATAGAGGTCACGAATTCATACAGGCATCTCGTGCCGCTCGAATATCAGCGCAAGCAGACCCTTGCCAACGCCGAGCGTTTCGTCACGCCCGAGCTGAAGGCTCTTGAGGAAAGGATCGTCGGCGCGGAGGAGAAGGTGGTAAGCCTCGAATACGATCTCTTCTGCGGGATAAGGAGCCTGCTGCTCGGCTGTACGGACAGGCTTAAGGCCGATTCGCTCATGCTTGCGGAGCTCGATTGTTATTGCTCGCTCGCGGGAGCCGCCGCCGATCACGATTACTGCCGCCCGAGGATCTCGAAGAGCGGGAAGCTGAAGATAATCGACGGCCGCCACCCGATAGTGGAGCGGAGCGTGAAGGATCCCTTCATCCCCAATTCCACCGAGCTCGACGACAGGGACGAGCGCATAATCATATTGACGGGGCCCAACATGGCGGGCAAGAGCACCTATATGAGGCAGGTCGCGCTCATAACACTCATGGCGCACATGGGCTCGTTCGTCCCCGCGAAGCAGGCGAATATCCCTCTGACTGATAAGATCTTCACAAGGGTCGGAGCTTCCGACAGCCTCTCCACCGGGCAGTCGACTTTCATGGTGGAGATGAGTGAGATGGCGAACATACTCAATAACGCCACGTCGAGGAGCCTGCTCATCATCGACGAGATAGGCAGGGGCACCTCCACGTTCGACGGGCTCAGCATCGCGTGGGCGGTCGTCGAGCACATCGCCGACAAGCGCAAATGCGGCGCGAAGACCCTCTTCGCCACCCATTACCATGAGCTTACGGAGCTCGAGGGCAAGCTTGAGGGAGTCAAGAACTACAGGATCACCGTCAAGGAGCATGGAGACAGCATCATCTTCCTCCGCCGCATAATGCGCGGCGGCGCGGACAAGAGCTTCGGCATACAGGTGGCGCGGCTTGCGGGGCTGCCCCTGAGCCTCATAGAGAGGGCGAAGGAGATACTCCGCCAGCTTGAGGATTCGGATATCAACAACGCCGCCGCCAGGGTGAAGCAGGCGGTCGCGGAGCAGGTCAGCCTGCTCGGCTCCACCGAGGACGGCGATATTTTAGAGGAGCTCCGCTCGATCGACGTTAACACGTTGACCCCGATGGAGGCGCTGAGCAAGCTTTATGAGCTCAGCACGAGGGCAAAGCTATGATAATAAGAAGGATACAGGTGCTCGATCCCGCGCTCGCCAACAAGATAGCGGCGGGCGAGGTCGTCGAAAGGCCGGCTTCGGTCGTGAAGGAGCTCGTCGAGAATTCGCTTGACGCGGGCGCTTCCGCCGTCACCGTCGAAATAAAGGAGGGCGGGGCGGAGTACATAAGGATAACCGATAACGGATGCGGCATCCCGGCGGAGGACGTCGAGACCGCTTTCCTGCGCCACGCGACGAGCAAGCTCCGCTCGGTCGAGGGGCTGGACGGCATAGAGACGCTCGGCTTCCGCGGGGAGGCGCTGGCCTCCATCGCGGCGGTCTCGCGGGTAGCGATGCGGACCCGCACCGAGCAGGACGAGTACGGCACGCTCATAGTGATAGAGGGCGGCAAGGTCAGGGAATGCTCTCCCTGCGGGTGCCCCGTCGGCACCACGATAGAGGTGAGCGACCTATTCTTCAACGTCCCCGCGAGGCTGAAATTTCTCAAATCCGCAAGGGGCGAGGCTGCGGCCGTCGGCGATCACGTACTGAGGCTCATATTGGGGGATACCCGCGTCTCGTTCAAATTCATAAACAACGGCAAGCCCGTGTATCACAGCGCGGGCGACGGCTCGCTTGAAAACGCGATCTACTGCGTCTACGGCGCGGAGACGGCGGAGCATCTGCTCCACGTCCGATATGACGACGGCTATATCCGCGTGGAGGGCTTCTGCGGCGACGAGAGCATCTCAAGGAGCACCCGCGTCCAGCAGAGCATATTCGTAAACGGAAGATACATCCGCTCGCAGCAGCTCAGCTTCGCCGCGCAGAGGGCCTATAACACGAAGCTCATGGTCGGGCGGTTCCCGTTCCTCGCGCTTTCGGTGCGCATCTCCCCGAGGGAGGTGGACGTCAACGTCCATCCGAACAAGCTCACCGTCCGTTTCCGCGACGAGGAGCGCGTCGCCTCCGCCGTGATGATCGCCGTGCGGGACGCGCTTTCGGGCGCCCCGCGGGAGGAGCTCCCCGGCCAATACGAAGAAGCGCCCGTCGAGCCCGCGGAAAAGCCCGATATCTACACCGTCTTCGGAAGGAACGGGCGCAGCCCGGAATTCCCCGATATCCCCATGCCGAAGCCGAATGAGGAACCGACGCCTGAGCCCCCGGAGGAGCCCGCGGAGCGGGAGCCGACGCCGCGCGAAGCCCCGGCGGTATACGTCAGGGACAGCGCCGTTTCAGAGCCCGCGGCCGAGACGGAGGACTTCAACGGCGTGCTGCACTACAGCTTCCGCAAGGAGGCTCCCGCCGTCGATAAGGCGGAGCCCATCGCCTTCGGGATCGAAGACTACACGGTAAAGGGCGTGCTCTTCGATACCTATATACTTGTGGAACAGGGCGACAGCGTTTTCTGCATCGATCAGCACGCCGCGCACGAGCGCATACTTTACGAAAAGCTCATCCGCGGAGAGCTCCGCTTCGATTCCCAGATACTGATGACGAGCTGCGTCGTCAACCTCACGCCCACGGAGCACGCGGCTCTCATGGAAAACGCCGACCGCTTCACCGAGCTCGGCTTCGAGATAGAGGAGTTCGGTCCGCTGAGCGTTTCCGTGCACTCGATCCCGACGGGCGCCGGGAGGGATTCGGTCGAAAAGCTCCTGCGCGATATGATCGGCTGCGTTATGAAGCAGGGTAGTGTAACGGAGCTCGACGTCGTGCGTTCGTCGCTCATACAGGCATCCTGCAAGCACGCGATAAAGGGCGGCAGGATGCTGAACGAATACGAGATAAACGAGCTCCTCAGCCACTATGCCGACGGCTCTACTCCGCTCACCTGCCCCCACGGGAGGCCGGTCATGCTCTCGTACCGCAGGCGCGATCTCGAGAAGCTCTTCAAGAGGATACAATGATGCCCAAGCCCGTCGTATTCTTCATCGTGGGGCCGACCGCCTCCGGCAAGACGGACGCAGCGGTCGAAGCGGCGCTGGCGCTCGGGGGCGAGATCGTCTCCGCCGACGCGATACAGATCTACCGCCGCCTTGACAGGGGCTCCGCCAAACCCTCGGAGGAGGAGAAGCGCGGCGTCCCGCATCACCTTATAGACTTCGTCGATCATACCGACGGGGATTACAACGTCGCACGGTTCGCGGCCGACGCCGCCCGTGTCATAGAGGATATCACCGCACGCGGGCGCGCGCCGATAGTCGCAGGCGGCACCGGGCTCTACGTGAATTCGCTGCTCTATCCGCTCGATTTTACCGAGGTCAAGCCCGACAGGGCCCTCCGTGAAAGGCTCGAGGCGGAGGAGCGGGCGGTCCCCGGCTCCCTTCACGAGAGGCTGAGGGAGGTCGACCCGGTGAGTTATGCCCGGCTCCACCCCAACGACGTGAAGCGCATAGTCCGCGCGCTCGAGGTCCATGAGCTGACGGGCAGGAGCCTCACCGAATGCGGCGGGGATTTTGCAAACGGGCGCGGAGGAGAGATCCCGTACGAGCCCGTCATAGCGGGGCTCATGATGGAAAGGAGCCTCCTCTATGAAAGGATAGACAGGCGCGTAGACGCGATGATAAAAAACGGCCTCGCGGAGGAGGCTCTCGGCCTCATAAGGGAGGCGGGGGAGGATCTCCCGCTCTCGCTCCAGGCGATAGGCTACAAACAGTTCACGGCGTATTATGAGGGGCTTTCGACCTTCCAGGAGACGGTCGGACTCATAAAGCGCGACACGCGCCGTTTCGCCAAGAGGCAGATCGCGTGGTTCAAGAGGGATGAGAGGATCCGTTGGTTCGATACGGAGGCCTTCCCCGACAGGGGCGCGCTCCACACCGCGATGATCGATTATTTTAAAGAGGAGAGGGATAGGATTGAACGCAGTTAGACCCAACGTACAGGACGTGTTCCTGAATTGCGCGAGGAGGAGCGGAACGCCCCTTTCCATATTCGTGACGAACGGATTCAAGATCACGGGGGCGAAGGTGCTGAGCTTTGACAGCTACGCCATACTCATCGAGACGGAGGGCAGGCAGATGCTCGTCTACAAGCACGCCGTCTCCACGATAATGCCGGAGGCTCCTCTGAAGCTCTCCGAGGAGGAGGGAACGAAATGAAACTTACAGCCGGGAAGATAATAGAAGCCGCGGAAAAGGAGCTTGCCGCCGTGTTCGGGCGGATGGAGGCCGTCGAGCTGACCTGCGCGCGCCGCGTGCTCGGGGCGTTTCGGGGCAATCGCGTCGCCGCGAGGCATTTCAATTTCACGACGGGCTACGGCTACGACGACGAAGGCCGCGACGCTCTCGACAGGATATTCGCCGAGGTGTTCGAAACGGAGGCGGCGCTCGTCGTGCCGCAGTTCTCATCCGGCACTCAGACCATATTCACGGCGCTTTCCGCGCTGCTGCGCCCCGGCGATACGCTGCTCTGCGCGACGGGCTCGCCCTATGATACGCTGCTCGAAGCCATCGGCATAGAGGGGAACGCGCCCGGTTCGCTTCGGGAATTCGGCGTTTCCTGCCGGATGACGGAGCTGACGCCAAAGGGGGAGATCGACCTCATTACGCTCGCGGAGGAGCTCGCGGAGAAGCCGAAGATAGTCTATTTCCAGCGCTCGCGCGGGTACGCTTGGAGGAATTCCCTCCTTCCCGAGGGGATGAAGCCCGCGTTCGATCTCATAAAAGAGCGTTCGCCGGAGTCGATAATAATGGTCGACAACTGCTACGGCGAGTTCACCCGCGAGCATGAGCCCACGGCTTACGGAGCGGATATCATAATGGGCTCGCTAATCAAGAATCCCGGCGCGGGGATCGCGCAGACGGGCGGCTATATAGCCGGCAGGAGGGACCTCATCGATATCTGCGCCAACCGCGTGACCGTTCCCGGCATCGGACGCGAGGCGGGCTGCTGGCCGGCGGGGTATCTGCCCTTCTATCAGGGGATATTCATGGCGCCGCACGTCGTCTGCCAGGCGCTGAAGAACGCCGCGCTCTTCGCCCGCGTTTTTGAAAAGCTCGGCCTCATGTCGATGCCCTCCTCCGAGGCGGACCGTTCCGACATAGTCCAGGCGCTCCGCTTCAACAGGAAGGAGCAGCTCACGGAATTCTGCCGCGTGATACAGTCCGTCTCACCTGTGGACAGCTTCGTCGTTCCCGAACCATGGGCAATGCCCGGCTACACGGACGAGGTCATCATGGCGGCGGGCGCTTTCGTGCAGGGTTCCTCGATAGAGCTTTCCGCCGACGGTCCAATAAGGGAACCCTATACCGCCTATATCCAGGGCGGCCTCACCTATTCCCACGGCAGGATCGCCGCCGAAGCCGTGCTCGACAGCCTGATGAAGGATATGTAAAAGGCATGAAAACAAAACGGGAAGCGCCGCCGCGTTTCCCGTTTGCGTTTGTTGTGATATCGTCAATACGAGCGAATGAGCCCGATGACCTTGCCGACGATCTCCACGGCAAACCCTTCGACGATTATCGGCGCCATCGTGGGGTTCTCCGGCTGGAGGCGGACGTACTTGCCCTCACGGTAGATGCGCTTGACCGTCGCGGAATCGCCGTTGATCCTCGCAACGACTATATCCCCGTCGCGCACCTCGAACGAGCGGGTGACGATGATGAGATCCCCGGTGTATATGCCGGCGTCGATCATGCTCTCCCCGTCGACGGTCAAAAGGAAGGTCTCGGATGGATCCGCGCTGCGCAGGAATTCGCGGGGGAGCATATAGCCGTCCTCATAATCGTCGAACGCGAGTATCGGCTGACCCGCGGCGACCTTGCCTATCAGGGGCAGGCGGCAGACCGACTCGTTCTTTTTGAGCTTCTCGGCCGCGGCGTTCCTGCGGAAGGACTTCGATTCGGGGGGGATGCTGTCCGTCAGGCGGACGGTTCTCTGCAGGTTGCGGTCAAAATCGATATAGCCGTCCTTCTGCAGATTGGTCAGGTGCAGATGCGCGGTGGAGGTGGATTTGAGATGAAGCTGAGAGCATATCTCCCTCACCGTGGGGGCGGGCTTGCCGCTCTTGATGCGGTCGTATATGTAGTCGTAAACCGCCATTCTTGTTTCGCCGTTCTTGCTCATTGTCGCTCCTTTTCCGAAAAAGGTTTTTAAAAGGGTTTCGCAGACCCCGGAAACGTGCTATAATAAGCTCCGATGGATCCACGACCTTATTATAACACGGATCCGCGGATAATGCAAACATTTGTACTGATATTTTTTTTAAAAATCGGGGATAGTATGGAAGGAAAAAGGATTTGTCTGCTTGACGAGAAGAAGATCTGCGACGACTGCGGCGAATGCGACCGCTGCGATCTGGATCCGAACAAGATCTGCGATAACTGCTGCAGGTGCATTGCGATGGAGGACGAGGGGAACGAATTCCGCTCCCGCGTCATCACACGGGATCAGCTCGAGGTCCCGAAGCGCGACGTCGCGCCGCTCTATAAAAAGGCGGCTCCGAAGCCGAAACGGGAGGAGCCCGTCTATTCGCCCGACGAGCCGACTGAGCTCACGCCGGAGCTCGTCGAATACTGGGAGCGGATCCTCATAGAGCATGGCGAGGCCCCGGCGGACGACGGCCTCGGCGAGATAGAAGTCACCGTGCATAACCCCGTCAGCGGCAAGCGCCGCCGCAGGGGCAGGGGGGAGTGACGGGCTTCTGCCGCGCGCGGAGTTTTCACGCGAACGGTGAAGCGCGGCCGCTTTCATAAAACACGATCGGTGCGGGGAAGAGCTTCCCGCACCGTTTTTCTTTTCAGCTCATTCGTTTGCGAGCTCCGCTTTCGCCCTCTCCGCGAAGCTGTTGTCGACGAGCTCGTCAAAGCCGACGGGAGCTTTCAGCTCGCCGTTGAATTCCATTATCTCGAGCAGCCGTGCGAAGGCCTCCTCCGTCATAACGGGGTCGGTCATCCACGAGTCCGTCTCGCGATAGCTCCGTGAGACGTTCACGAGATCCTCCGGGCTGCTGTCGGGGAAGAAGGGGAGCATCGCTTCCGCGATCTCGTCGTCATCCGCCGAGGCGACCCATCTCTGCGCGCGGGCTATCGCGCGGATGAACCTCATAACGAGATCGGGGTCGTCCCGAACCGTTTCGGGCGAGGTCATGAACGCGGTGTAGGGGACTTCGCCGGATTCCAGCCCGATGTTCGCGACCTTGAAGCCCGAGCCGTTATTCTGGAAGGTCGTCGCCGTCGGCTCGAAGAGGGTGACGAAATCGCCCGTGCCGCTCTCGAAGGCGCCGCCCATCAGATTGAACTGGATGCTGCTTATTATCTCGACGTCCTCGTCCGGGGTGAGGCCGTTCTTGTCGAGCACCCATCGCAGCGTCATGTAGGGCATCCCTCCGACCCTGCCTCCGATGACGGATCTGCCGCGCAGCATCTCCCATGAGAAATCCTCCACGGATTCCCTACCGATGAGAAAGGACCCGTCGCGTTTCGTGAGCTGGCCTATTATGACGGGGTGTTCCGCCTTTCCCTCGCCGACGACGTAGACGCCCGTCTCGGGCCCCATCAGCGCGAAATCCGCCTCGTGCGCGAGGAGCGCCGTCATGCTGGCGTCGCTTCCGCCGCCTGTCACGATCTCGAGCTCAAGGCCCTCCTCGGCAAAGAAGCCCTTCGTCACGGCGGCATAGAGCGGCGCGTAGAATACCGAGCGTGTGACCTCGTTGAGGGTGATGCGCCGGGCGTCTCCGTCGTCCCTTCCGCAGCCGGTGAACGCGAAAATCGAGAGCAGCACGGCGGCGGACAAAAAAAGAGCAGCGAACCTTTTCATTATAACCTCCGAAAAAAGTCTGTTGCTCTATACTATTCGGCACGGGCCGATATGTTTACGGATCCTGTTATTCTTCGTACGCGTTGTGGACGCGGTATTTCTTCCCGATGAAGCCGCCCTTATAGGCGTAGTGGAAGAGCGAGAATACGCTCACGCAGATGGCGCATACGTAGAGCGCCGTCAAAAGCCAAGCGGGTATCGCGGAAGCATACGCGAGCTTCACGAGCGAGAGCGTGATGGAGAGGAAGAAAAGCCCCGTCGCCGCCTTGCCCCAGTAATCGGCATAGACGGTGACCTTCTTTTTCTTTAATAGGATGAGCCCGCCGATTATCATGAGGAGCTCCTTCACCGCCATGACGATGAGAAGGTATATCGGGAACGCCCCCGCCACCGCGAGGCAGACGAGCGCGGTTATGAGCATCGCCTTATCCGCGAAGGGATCGACGAGCTTGCCGAAATCGGAGACCCAGTTGAACTTCCTCGCGAGGAATCCGTCGAGCACGTCCGTCACGAAAGCGGCTATGTAGATATAGAGACAGACGGCGTATGATTCCTTGATGAAAAACCAAATGAAAACGAAGACCATTGCCACCCGCATCAGGGTGAGGATATTGGGAATGTGACGCATATTTGACCTCCTGCAGGCAGTATTATAATACATTCATCCGATGATTTCCATACTTTCAAACAGAATTTGAGAAAAAAAGGTGACAAATCCCTCCGCGCGTGTTATAATGTATATATGAAAAGATTTGTTTCGCTCGTGATGTTCATATTGTTTGCCGCCATAGCGTGCGCTTCGCCGGTGATGGAAGCCGGCGCGTCTTCCGGCGCGGTCTATGATAAGAACTCGACCGGGGCTCCCGTCGTGCGGATCCAGAAGCGTCTGCGCGAGCTGGGCTATCTCAACTTCAAGCCCACCGGCTCGTATAAGTCCATGACGGTCAGCGCTGTCAAGGCGTTCCAGACCAACTACCGCGATTCGGGATTCGATATGCAGGTCACGGGCAGCCTCGGCGGGGAGTCGCTCACGTACCTCTTCCGCTATGACGCGCTCCGCGTGACTTTAAGCGGCGTTTCCATCCCCTCCGGCCCGAAGCACGGCTCGTCGACCATGCAGAAGACCGGCTCGCTCGTTTCATGGAGCAGCGTCAAGTCCATGCTCCGCACGGGCAGGAGCTATACCTTCACCGACTGTTATACGGGCAGCACGTTCTCGCTCATGTTCACGGGCGGGGAGAACCACGCTGAGATGGAGCCCGGCACCCCGGAGGCGCTTGAGGAAGTCAAGGCCATCTGCGGGAGCGAGTACAACTATCTGAAGCGCCCGGTCGTGGTCTCGATCGACGGGCAGGAGATCGCGGCCTCCATCCAATGCTGGCCGCACGGCGCGGATTCCTACGCCGATAACGGCGTCGAAGGGCACTTCTGCATATTCTTCGACGGGTCTGTCTCGAACGTCGGCAATCTGCCGGACGTCGAGCATAACGAGAACATCTACAAGGCCGCGGGCCAGTGACCGAATAAAAACAACGCGCCCCGTTCCGTAAAGGAGCGGGGTCGTTCTATACCTCGGGGCCGAAATCCATCGTATACTTTTCGATGAGCGTTATCGGCCTGTATTCCGTTTTGGACCATCGCAGCCCCGGATCGCCGGAGTCATCCTCGCGGTTGATGTAGAGGAGCCCGTCCCGCGCCATCTGTTCGGCATAGAGGCGGGCGAGCATCGGATACGCGCCGGAGTATACCGAAAGCGCCTTTTCGACATGGACGTACAGTGTGTCGCGGATCGTCTCTCCGAGGGTCACGCCGATCGTCTTCCCGTCGACCCTGAGCATCCCTCCGGAATAGCCGAGCTCCGAAAAAAGGCCGAACGCCTCGATCGATTTGATGAGATCCTCCCGCGCGATGGGCGCGTCCTTCATGAAGTGAGCGCGGTTTTCGACGAGGAAGCTTTTCGCCTCCTTCGCCAGCCCGGGAGTCAGGGCGAGGTACTCATACCGCGGATACTCCCGCATGAACCGGTTGCAGTGATTCCTCTGGGTGACGAGCTTCTTTCCGTGATAGCCGAGGAAATTGGAGTAGGGGTAAAGGTAATCCGCCCATTCGCGGTACACGGCGTTTTCGGACGGGCGCCCGACGAGCTCTGAAAGCCTGCCGACGAATCCCCCGGGCACCGTACAGAACCTTACCGGGATATGCCTTTCGGCGGCGTCGCGGCGGATCTCGCCGACGGCCGCTTCGAGGCTGCCGGGGCCGACGGGCACTCCGTAGCTTACGCCCTTATCCATGTAATCGGAGGTCCAGAAGAGCATATCGCCCTTGATACAGTAAAGGAGCCGGAAATGATCCCGCCACATGTGCATCCCGCCGACGGAATAATCACAGCTCCTGAACTCCTGAAATTCAAGCAATGGCCGGACGTCGGCCATTGCTTTTACTGTCAGTTCCTTAAAATCGAGCATACGGTCAGGCTTCTGCCGATCCGTTAACCTCCGGCTCGTCCGCGGGCTTGCCGCTCTCCGCGCCGCCGGCTTTTTCTTCCATCCTCTTGTGGTAATCGTCAACGGCGGCCTTTACGGCTTCCTCGGCGAGAACGGAGCAATGGATCTTTACGGGGGGCAGCCCCTCGAGCGCCTCGACTACCGCCGCGTTGGAGAGCTTGAGCGCCTCATCCACGGACTTGCCCTTGATCATCTCGGTGGCCATGGAGCTCGTCGCGATGGCGGCGCCGCAGCCGAAGGTCTTGAAGCCGACGTCCTCGATTATGCCGTCGTCGTTGACCCTGATGAACATCTGCATTATGTCGCCGCACTTCGCGTTGCCGACCATGCCCATGCCGTTGTAGTTTTCAACTTCCTTCTGATTGCGGGGATGCTGAAAATGATCCAATACCTTCTCGGTGTACATAGGTGTTACCTCCTTAAAATTCAGCCTTTATACAGGGGGGACATGCCGCGGAGCCTCTCGGCGATCCGCGGAAGCACCTCCAGAACGTAGTCGATATCCTCTTCCGTCGTTTCGTCGGAAAGGGTCATGCGGACGGAACCGTGTGCGACCTCGTGCGTGAGACCCATGGCGAGCAGCACGTGGCTCGGATCAAGAGACCCGCTCGTGCAGGCGGAGCCGCTCGAAGCGGCGATGCCCTTGAGGTCGAGCATGAGCAGTATCGATTCGCCCTCGATATACTTGATGGAGTAGTTGACGTTGTTGGGGAGCCTCATGGTCGGGTGACCGTTGAGCTTTATCTCGGGTATGCGGAGAGGGAGCTCGCGGATGAGCTTATCGCGCAGGAGCTTCATCTTTTCGCCCTTTTCGAGGAGACCGTCGCAGGCAAGCTCTATCGCCCTGCCCATGCCGACTATGCCGGGCACGTTCTCGGTACCCGCCCTGCGGTTGCGCTCCTGCGCGCCGCCTTCGATGAGGGGGGGCAGCACGATGCCCTTCCTGACGTAGAGCGCGCCGACGCCCTTGGGCCCGTGGAACTTATGGCCGGACATGGAGAGCATATCGATATTCATCGCCTTCACGTCGATGGGCAGATGCCCGACCGCCTGCACGGCGTCGGTGTGGAAGAAGACCTTCCTCTCGCGGCAGAGAGCGCCGATCTCGGGTATGGGCATTATGGTGCCGACCTCGTTGTTCGCGAACATCACGGTAACGAGGATGGTATCGTCGCGCATGGCTTCCCTGACCTGATCGACCGTCACCATGCCGTACTCGTCGACGGGCAGATAGGTGACCTCATAGCCCTGCCTTTCGAGCAGCTTGCAGGTGTGCAGCACGGCGTGGTGCTCGACCGCCGTCGTGATTATGTGCCGGCCCTTCTTCGCGTAGCGCTCGGCTATGCCGCGGATGGCGGTGTTGTCGGCCTCGGTGCCGCCGCTCATGAATATTATCTCGCCGGGTTCGGCATTGATGGCGCCCGCCACCTGCTGCCTTGCCTTATCGAGAGCCGCCGCCACCTGCTGCCCGAAATAATGCGGGCTGGAGGGGTTGCCGTAGATCTCCGTCATGTAGGGCATCATAGCCTCGAGCGCTTCGGGAGCGAGCTTGGTCGTTGCCGCGTTGTCAAGATAGATTCGTTTCATATTCGATCCTCCTATCGCCTCGTCAGAGGCTCCTTTCCAACTGAGTCATATAATCGTCCGCCATATCCTTTATGGTGGTGGTGTTGAGCACGTCGTCTATGCGGTGCTGAAGCTTCAGCCAGAGCGGACGTGCGGAGCACGTGCAAGCGTTTGCGCAGGGCGAGCCCTCAACGTCCACACAGTCGACTATCGCGGTCGTCTTCTCGAGCGAACGGAGCACCTCGCCGACGGAGATCTCCTCCGGCGGACGGGAGAGGGTATACCCGCCTGCCGCGCCGCGCGCGGAATCCACGAGCTTCGCCTTCTTCAGGGCGGCTATGAGCTGCTCGAGATACGTGTCCGAAATGCCCTGCTTCTCCGCAAGCTGGTTGACCGAAAGCCGCTCGCTCCCGTAAACGAGGGCGAGATCGACCATCGCCTTTATCCCGTATCTGCCTTTTGTCGAAAGCTTCATAATGAGATCGCACTCCTTCTTGTTGTCCCCATTTTAACACCGCGGGATGCGCCTGTCAATAATTCCTACTGATTTGGTA
Source organism: Clostridia bacterium (assembly GCA_017509785.1). Lineage (GTDB taxonomy): Bacteria > Bacillota > Clostridia > Christensenellales > CAG-138 > UBA3857. Next base: position 17,210 of record JAFWOT010000027.1, on the reverse strand, counting down.
GGATATATTTTTCGGTATAAAAAACCGGCCCTCTTTGGGAGAGCCGGCGCAGGTTCAGGCGTTTACGGGAGCGCCGCCCCGGTCGTCGACGCTGATTATCGGGATCCCGGCGGGCTTCACCTTGGGAGCGGGCCTTTCGGGCGCGGGGAGGAGCGCCTTTGAAAGCACCTCGTCGGCGGAGCGGACGTAGGTGATAACGAGCTTTGAAACAATATCACCGGGCACGTCCTCGATATCCTTGCGGTTCCCCTCGGGGAGGAGCACCTCAGTCACTCCGGCGCGGACGGCGGCGAGGAGCTTCTCACGCAGGCCGCCTATCGGCAGGACCCTTCCGCGGATGGTTATCTCGCCCGTCATCGCGAGCTTCGCCTTGACGGGTGAGCCGCTCAGGGCGCTTGCCGCCGCGGTGAGGAGCGCTGTTCCCGCAGAAGGCCCGTCCTTCGGGACGGCTCCCTCCGGCACGTGGATGTGGATATCCGTGGTCTTCATGAAATCCGCGGGGATGCGGAGCTCGGCCGCGTGCGCCCTGATATACGTGAGGGCCGCCTTCGCGCTCTCCTGCATCACGTCGCCGAGCTGACCGGTGAGCTGTATCTGACCGGAGCCGGCAAGCGTCGCCGCTTCTATCTGCATCGTCGAGCCGCCGACCGCCGTCCACGCGAGCCCGTTCACGAGCCCGACTGCGGGGGAGGCTTCGACCTCGTCATCCGTGAATTTGGGTACGCCGAGGTATTCGCGAAGCTTCGATCTCGTCACCCTGATGCACTTCTTTCCGGAGGCGATATCGCAGGCCGCCTTCCGGCAGATGGAAGCGATGCACCTTTCGAGCGAGCGGACGCCCGCCTCGTGCGTGTATTCGGACACGATCCTTTCCACCGTCTCCTCGGGGATGCTCAGCATGGACTTCTTTATCCCGTGCTTCTCGAGCTGCTTCGGTATAAGGTGGCGGAGGGCTATCTGCACCTTCTCCGTCGCAAGGTAGCTCGGCACCTCGATTATCTCCATCCTGTCGCGTAAGGGCCCGGGGATATCGTAGAGGCTGTTCGCCGTCGTTATGAACATGACCTTTGAAAGATCGTACGGCATCTCGAGGAAGTGATCGCGGAACGCGAAGTTCTGCGCGCTGTCGAGCACCTCGAGCATCGCGGCGGAGGGGTCGCCCTGATAATCCTTCGAGAGCTTGTCGATCTCATCGAAGAGCAGCACGGGGTTCACGGTGCCCGCCGTGCGCATTGCGGCGATTATCCTGCCCGGCATTGCGCCTATATATGTGCGCCTGTGGCCCCTTATCTCCGCCTCGTCCTTGATACCGCCGAGGCTCATGCGGACGAATTTCCTCCCGAGAGCCTCCGCTATCGATGAGGATATGGAGGTCTTTCCGACGCCGGGAGGCCCCACGAAGCAGATTATCTGTCCGTTGACCCTGCCCGTCAGCTGTGCGACGGCAAGATGCTCGAGCACGCGCTCCTTGACCTTTTCGAGCCCGTAATGGTCGCGGTCGAGCACGGCTCTCGCGTTTTCGACGTCGAGATTGTCACGGCTCTCCTCCGTGAAGGGCAGATCCAGCATGCACTCGATGAACGTCCGCATGGAGGGCATCTCGTGGCTTCCGGCGGGGAGTGTCGAAAAACGCTCTATTTCCCGGGAAATGCGCTCGCGCACCTCGTCGGGGACGACCTTGTTTTTAAGCCTCTCGCGGAACTCGTCCGCCTCGTTCTGCTCGCTCTCGCCGAGCTCCTTCCTTATGGATTTGATCTGCTCCCGCAGGAAGTATTCGCGCTGATTCTTTTCGATCTGTTTATGAACGTCGTCGTTGATCCTGCTCATGAGCTTTGCGAACTCCGCCTCGCGGTTCATGACCTGGAGCAGATCGAGGCATCTTGCGGACTGATCCTCCTGACGGAGGAAATCGATCCTGTCCTCATAGTGCTGAAGCACCACGTTCGCCACGCTGTAAACGTAGCGGATGTCGTCGGGGATGAGCTCTATCGAATCGATGACGCTCTTTATGGGCGCGCTTCCTCCTCCGAAGGTGAAATCCTTGAACTTGCGGGATATCATTTGCCGAAGGGTGAGCGCCTCGCCGTAGGTGCCGGGATGATCGCCGAGCTCGGTGTAAGCGACCCTGAAGCAGGGGCGGGTCTGCACGACCTCGTTTATGCGGACGCGCGTCATGCCCTCGACGAAGACCCTTCTCGTCCCGTCGTTGAGCTTGAATATCTTCGTTATGCGGCAGATGCAGCCGTGATCGAAGAGCCCGTCGCCGGAGATCTCCGGGGCCTTGGGGTCCTTCGCGCAGGCAAGGACGATCCTGTTGTCGGAATTGATGGCTTCATCGACCGCCTCCGCGTTGTACGCCATGCCGACGTCAAAGCTCAGCACCGTGTAGGGCATCGCGACTATTCCGCGAAGCGCGGCGGCGGGTAAGCTTGCGTTGTTTTCTTCGTTCATTATAGCGGTCTCCTTTCGCTCGTTTTTTTCTTTAAGGGGGATTATACAGGAAAAGTGTCGAAATGGCAACAAGCAAAATCATACGGAGCGGGAAATAATTGTGAGGATACCCGTACTTATATATTTTAACATCGGCGCGATCTGTGGTATAATACTATGATTAAGTCTGTAAATCAGGTATTTTTCTCTTTCGGAGGTGCAACATGGCAATAAGAAAGATACAAACCGGCAGCGCGCCCTGCCTATATAAAAAGGCGAAGCCCGTCACGGCGTTTGACGGGAAGCTCCACTCCCTGCTTGACGACATGGCGGAGACAATGTACGACGCGGACGGCGTCGGCCTTGCCGCGCCTCAGGTGGGGATACTGCGCCGCGTGATAGTCATCGACTGCACCGAGGACAGGAACGGCCTCATCGAGGCGGTCAACCCCGAGATAATCGAGACCTCCGGCGAACAGGGCGGCTATGAGGGCTGCCTCTCGTTCCCCGACGAGCAGGGTTACGTCATCCGCCCGAACGTTGCCGTCATGCGCGCCTTTGACAGGAACGGCAATGAGTTCGAGATCCGCGGCGAGGGGCTCCTCGCAAGGGCTATGCTCCACGAGTGCGACCACCTTGACGGCAAGGTCTATAAGCGCCTCGTGATCCCCGCGCCGGAGGAGGATAAGGCGGAGTGACGAAAAGCGTTCATTTCTGTTGAAAAAGGAGGCGTATCATGCGCATTGCATTCCTCGGCACGCCCGAGTTCGCCCTGCCCTCGCTCGAGATGCTCATCCGCGAGGGGCATGAGATAAGCGTATTCACACAGCCGGATCGCCCGAAGGACCGGGGGCACGGCCTCGCCATGCCTCCCGTGAAGGAGCTCGCCCTCTCTTACGGGCTGCCCGTATACCAGTTCCGCCGCGTAAGGGATCCGGAGGGCGTCGAAGCGCTGCGCGCCCTTGCGCCCGATCTCATGGTGACGGCGGCCTTCGGGCAGATCCTCTCCGCGGAGAACCTCGCGGCGCCGCGCTTTGGCTGCATAAACGTGCACGGCAGCCTCCTGCCGAAATACAGGGGCGCCGCGCCCATACAATGGTCGATAATAAACGGCGAGACGGTGACGGGAGTCACCACCATGATGACGGATATAGGCCTCGATACGGGGGATATACTCCTCTCGCGAGAGACGGAGATCGGCCCCGACGAGACGGCGGGCGATCTCTATTCGAGGCTCGCCGTAATGGGGGCGGAGCTATTAAAGGAGACCATCGACAGGCTCCTTGAAGGGACCCTTCCGAGGACCCCGCAGGATGAAAGCGCGGCGACCTACTGCGGCATGATAAAAAAGTCCATGGCCGAGATAGATTTCACGAAGCCCGCGAAGGCTGTCCGCGACCTCGTCCGCGGGATGTATCCCGCGCCCGCCGCGTTCACGAGCCTCGACGGGCAGATAATAAAAGTGTTCAAAACCGGGCTCGACGTCCCATACGAGGCGGATATCGCTTCCGCCGTCCCGGGGGAATGCGTGATAGCCGATCCGAAGCGCGGGCTGTTCGTCTGCTGCGGGGACGGGCTCATTGGCATAACCGAGCTTCAATTCGCGGGCTCCCGCCGAATGGAAGCCAGGGCCGCGTTAAACAGCAAGAAGCTGCTCGGCAGGGTTTTGGGGCAATGACGGCTGAAAGAAAGGCTCTCGAGATACTTCAGGAGATAACCCGCGGGGGCGCTTACGCGAACCTCGCCTTAAAGGACGGCCTCGCGGACGAGCCCGCGAACGCCGCCCGGGTGACGGCGCTCGTATATACGGCGCTCGAAAACCTCAATTACTGCGATCATATCATCGATCACTACGCGAAGGGCAGACTGCACAGCGTGATACGCGGGGTGCTGCGCCTCGCTCTGACGGAGATATTCTTCATGGATACCCCGGATCACGCCGCCTGCAGCAGGTATACGGGGCTTACTGCCTCCATCGGCAAGGCGAAGCTGAAGGGGTTCGTAAACGGAGTGCTGAGGAACGTCATAAGGGACAGGGACGCGGACGCCCTTCCGCCTCTTCCCGAGAGCTTCCCCGAAAGGATGGAGATACTGCACGGCGTCCCCGCCTTCATGGCGGAGGAATACGCCCGCAGATACGGCGAGAGCTTCACGGAGGAGCTGCTTTCCGCCCACGTAAAGGGCGCGGCCGTGCGTGCGGTGTACCCACACACGCCGGAGGAGCTCTTCGCCCGGCTTGACGGGCTCGGAGTCCCCTACGTGAAGAGCGCGCTCATAGAAGGCGCGGCCCTGCCAGAGAGCCTCGCCGCCATAACGGGGGACGAATTCTTTGCCTCGGGCGGGATGACCGTCCAATCCGAAGGCGCGATGCTCGCGGCGCGCTGCCTCGGCGTAAAGCCGGGCCTGCGCGTGCTCGACGCCTGCGCCGCCCCCGGCGGGAAGACGGCGTATATCTGCGACCTCATGCAGAGGCGCGGCAGCGTCACCGCGTGGGATATCCACCCGCACCGGGTCGTGCTCATCAAAAACACGCTCCGCCGCCTCGGGATAGAGGGCGTCGACTGCTCCGTGCGGGACGCTTCCGTCCCCGCCCCGGAATACGAAAACGCGTTCGACGCGATACTTCTCGACGTGCCCTGCTCCGGCCTCGGAGGGGGCTCGAAGCCCGACGCGCGTTACAGGCGCACGAGGGAGAGCATAGAGGAGATCTCCTCTGTCCAAAGGCGGATACTCGAAGCCTGCAGCGGATACCTCGCTCCGGGGGGCGCGCTCGTGTACTCCACGTGCACCCTCTCCGAAAGGGAGAACGAGGGCGCTGTACGGGACTTCCTTGAGACCCACACGAATTTTTACGCCGATCCCCTTGCGGGCTTCCTGCCCGAAGCCCTGCGCGGGCGCGGCGATACCGGAATGCTGACGCTCTTCCCGAACGTCGACGGGACGGAGGGATTCTTCATAGCAAGGCTCGTCAGAAAGGCATGAAATGGCAAACGATCTCGCATCAATGAATATCGAAGAGCTCACCGCCCTGATGGCGGAGCTCGGCGAGCCGAAGTTCCGCGCAAAGCAGGTGCTTTCCTGGCTCGCGCGCGGAGTCGCCCCGGAGGGGATGACGAACGTGCCCGCGTCCCTCAAGGAGAAGCTCTCCGCGATACCTTTCGGCGGAGCGAAAATAATCGAAAGAAAGTTTTCGAAGAGGGACGAGACGCAGAAGTTCCTCTATGAGCTCGCCGACGGGAACATAGTCGAGGGCGTTCTGATGAGCTATTCCTACGGGAACACGCTCTGTATTTCGAGCCAGGTCGGCTGCCGCATGGGCTGCGCGTTCTGCGCTTCGACTTTAAACGGCAAGGTGCGCGATCTCACCGCCGGGGAGATGCTCTCCGAGGTGACCTCCGTCGAAAGGCTCATCCCCGCCGCGGAGGACCGCAAGCGCACAGTCACGAACATAGTCATGATGGGCTGCGGGGAACCGCTTGACAATTACGAAAACACGCTGAGGTTCCTTGAGAGGGCGACGGCCGCGGACGGCCTCGGCATCAGCCCGAGGAACATCTCGGTCTCGACCTGCGGGATAGTCCCGAAGATATACAGCTTTACGGAGGACGCTCCGCATATAACGCTCTGCATCTCGCTCCACGCGCCGAACGACGAGCTCCGCAGGAAGACGATGCCGATAGCCAACGCCTATTCGCTCTCGGAGCTCATCCCCGCGGCGAAGCATTACGCCGACGTGACCGGCAGGCGCGTGATATTCGAATACGCCCTCATAGAGGGGGTCAATTCCTCGGAGGAGGACGCCCGCGAGCTTGCGCGGCTCCTTCGGGGGATCAACTGCCACGTAAATCTCATCCCGCTCAACAGCGTTGAGGAGCGCTGTCTTTCGGGCGTCACCCGCAAAAAAGCCGCGGAATTCGCCGCCCTGCTCGGCAGGCTGCGCGTCTCCGCCACGGTAAGGCGCGAACTCGGCACCGATATCGACGGCGCGTGCGGTCAGCTGCGAAACAAGCACATCGGTTCCCAAACCAAGGAGGAAGCATGATATACGCCTATCGCTCGGATAAGGGCGCGAGAAAACACAATGAGGATTCGTTCTACGTTCCCGCGGAGGGTGCGCTCCCCGTCGTCATAGTGGCGGACGGAATGGGCGGCCACCGCGCGGGCGAGATCGCGAGCGGCATGGCGGTCGAAAGGATCGTCCGCTTCATGGATTCTTCCGATGAAGGGCTCAGCAGCATCTCCCTCCTTCGCCAGGCGGTAAACGACGCGAACCGCGATATATTCGACCTTGCGATGACCGACGACCGCTGCACCGGCATGGGGACGACCGTAGTCATGGCTCTGCTCGAAAGGAACAAATACACCGTCGCCAACATCGGCGACAGCAGGCTCTATCATTTTGACGGGCAGCGGCTCCGCCGCGTCACGCGGGATCATTCCTACGTGCAGGAGCTCGTTTCCTCCGGCCTCATAACCGAGGAGCAGGCGAAGGATCACCCGCAGAGGAACCTCGTGACGAGGGCTGTCGGCACGTCGAGATTCGAGAAGGCCGACGTCGGCGTGAAGAGCTGGAAGGACGGAGACGTGCTGATGCTCTGCTCGGACGGGCTCTGCGGCACGGTCGACGACAGGGATATGGAGAGGGTGCTCCTCGGCTCGGCGGATCTGCCCGAAGCCTGCGATAAGCTGGCGGAGCTCGCGCTGGAGCTCGGTTCGACCGACAATATCACGGTCGTCCTCGTGAAGAATGAGGGGGTGGCCCGCCGTGCTTAACAGGATACTCAACGAAAGATACCGCATAGTCCGCAAGGTCGGCTCGGGCGGCATGGCGGACGTTTACGAGGCGTTCGACCTGGTCGAAGAGGGAAGGATCGTCGCGATCAAGGTATTGAAGGACGAGTACAGCCGCGATCCGCAGTACCTGCGCCGCCTCTCGCGCGAGGCGCAGGCGATGGTCTCGCTGAAGAACGATCACGTCGTTTCCCTCTACAATATGGGCAACGAGGGGGACGTGCACTATCTCGTGCTCGAATTCGTAAACGGAAGGACCCTCCGCGAATACATGGACGACGTCGGCAGGCTCGAACCGAAGGAGGCCGTCGCGATCGCCTGCGACGTGCTGGACGGCCTTGCCCACGCGCATAAGATGGGGCTCATACACCGCGACGTCAAGCCCCAGAACATAATGATGACGGAGGAGGGAGTCATAAAGCTCACCGATTTCGGCATCGCCAAATTCGCCGGCAGCACCACCAAGACCTACGAGGGCGGCGAGGCGATGGGCTCCGTCTACTATATCTCCCCGGAGCAGGCCAAGGGCGAGCTCGTCGGAGCGCAGACGGATCTCTACTCCGTCGGCGTAATGCTCTACGAGATGCTGACCGGCGAGCCTCCCTACACGGGGGAGAACGCGGTGCAGATCGCCCTGAAACACATCAACGACGATATCAAGCCGCTTCACGACGTTGACGACAGGATCAGCGTCGCCCTGAGCGACGTCATAGCAAGGGCCACCGCAAAGGATCGTTCCGTGCGCTACGCCTCGGCGGAGATAATGCGAAACGATCTGAAGCGCGCTCTCAGGAACCCGCTTTCGAGGTTCGCAAAGTTTCAAAAGGAGGAGCTCCGGAGGATGGAGCAGGCCTCCCCGAACGCGGATGATGAAAACAGGCGCGGCTATCTGCGCGAGCATCTGCCGCATTTCGCCATAATAGGGGCGGTCGTCGGCATAATCGCCGTGTTCATAGTCATGTTCCTTATCTCGATGTCGAAGATAGACGACCACGGCAGCAAGGTGCCGAACCTGCTCGGTTACACCGTGCAGTCGGCGAGGGAATTTGCCGAGAACCGCGAGTTCACGGTAGAGGTCAGCGGGAGCGAGCCCTCCGACGAATATGCCGAGGGCGAGATCTGCGATCAGGATCCTCCCGCCCAATCGAAGGCCGATAAGGGCGCGGTGATACGCGTAACCGTCAGCACGGGGAACGAGCTGCGCACCGTGCCGGATCTTCTCGGCAGGACAGTCGAGGAGGCCGAGCGCGCCCTTCGCGCGGCGGAGCTCACGCTCGACAGCAGGATCGAGTATTACATGGATAACGATCACCCCGTCGGCACCGTCATACAGCAGAGCACCAAGCCCGGCGAGACCCTTATGGTGGGCGAGTCGGTCAGCATAACCGTGTGCGGAGACCCGGCCCAGGCGAGCGTCAGCATGCCGAACGTCGTCGGGCTCGATATTGCCGAAGCCGTCGATAGGCTCGGGAAAGCCGGGCTGGAGAATTACTGCATAGTCGTCGACACGAACGAGGAGCTTTCCCGCCGCTTCGCGAACAATGCCGTCGTTTCCCAGAGCCCGACGGGTGGGATCGACGTTATAGGCGACACGATAAAGGCGGTGCTCACGATCTACCGCGAGGACGCGGGCGTATACACCGCCGATTTCGCCAACAACCTGACCCTCTCCAATGAGAAGAACGACGTCTCGGTCGTTATGCTGACTCCGACAGGCGAGATCGTCCTGCACAGGGGCGAGTACCCGGCGGGCTCCACGACTCTCGCGTTCACGGGGCATTACTGGCAGAAGGGCAGCTACACCTGCATAATCTACGTCAACGGAGCCGTTGACACCACCTTCATAAGGAATTTCGAATGACGGGGGCAAGCTTGGAAAGGGAACGCACCGGCAGGATAATAAAGGGCGTTGGCGGGTTCTACACCGTACTCACTCCGGAAAACGAGCGGGTCGTCTGCAAGGCGCGCGGGCTTTTCCGCAGGCAGGGGAAGACTCCGCTTCCCGGCGACGCCGTGGAATTCACCGTTAACGGCAGGCAGGAGGGCTATCTGAAGGACATTCTCCCGAGGCGGAACGAGCTGCTCCGCCCCGCGGTAGCCAACGTCGATATGCTGCTCATAGCGGTTTCGGCTTCCGAGCCGCAGCCGGATCTCGAGCTCTGCGACAAGCTCCTGCTCTACTGCGCGAAGCAGGGCATAAGGCCCGTGCTCGTCATCAATAAATGCGATTCGGGCGAGAGCCGCGAAGCCGCCGCAATACGGGAGCAGTACGCGGGCGCGGTCGGATCGGCAGCCGCCGTTTCCGCAAGAACGGGATACGGCATGGACGCACTGGCGGAGCTGCTCTCCGGTTCCGTCATCTGCCTTGCAGGGCAGTCGGCGGTGGGGAAATCTTCGCTCATAAACGCTCTCCTCGGGCTGGATCTCGAAACGGGAGAGCTCTCCAAAAAGACGGAGCGCGGCCGCCATACGACGCGCCATGCCGAGCTCATACCGACCCCTTCGGGCGGGCTCCTCGCCGATACCCCGGGGTTTTCGATGCTCGAGAGCATTCCCGCCGAGCCGGAGGAGATCCCGCTGATGTATCCGGAATTCGCCGAATACAACGGCTGCTGCCGCTTCATAGGCTGCATGCATATATCGGAGCCCGACTGTGCCGTGAAGGCCGCCGTCGCGGAGGGGCGCATAAACGGGGAACGCTACGCACGTTACGTTAAAATAGCAAAGGAATCGATAGAAGCAAGGAGGCACAGATATGACTGACAGGATCCTGATCGCGCCGTCGATACTCTCGGCGGATTTCACAAGGCTCGGCAGCGAGGTGGAGGCGCTCTCCGCACTCGAGGCGGATTGGGTGCATCTCGATATAATGGACGGGCATTTCGTCCCCAACATCACTTTCGGCGCGCCGATGTGCCGCGCTCTGCGCCCGGTGAGCGGCCTCGTTTTCGACGCGCACCTCATGGTGGCGGAGCCCGCAAAGTGGGTCCCCGCGTTTGCTGAGGCGGGCGCGGACGTGATCACGATCCACCGCGAGGCGGATCCCCACGCGCACAGGACTCTGCAGCTCATCAGGAGCCTCGGCAAAAAGGCGGGCGTCGCTCTCAATCCCGCGACGAGCGAGAACGATATAGAGTACCTGCTGGATGACGCCGACCTCATACTCGTCATGAGCGTCAATCCCGGCTTCGGCGGGCAGAAGTTCATCGACGCCGTCCTGCCGAAGATCGAGCGAATAAGGAACATGTGCGCCAAGCGCGGGCTCGACCCGTTCATCGAGGTCGACGGGGGAGTGAACGAAAAGACGGCGAAGCTCTGCCGTGACGCGGGCGCGAACGTGCTCGTCGCCGGGAACGCCGTATTCAAGGCTCCCGACAGGGCCGAAATGATAAGCATACTCAGAGGTAACTGATGGCAAGGAAGGGTAAGGACAACGATCAGATAGGCTTCGACACGAGGACGGAGATCTTCAACGTCGTCAGCATGGACGACGTGATGCACAATTCCATGCTCCCATATGCGGAGCACGTTATTCTTGAACGCGCTCTACCGAGGGTCGAGGACGGCCTGAAGCCCGTTCAGCGCCGCATACTCTACACGATGCTCGAGCTCGGCAACACGCCCGATAAGCCCCACAGGAAGTCGGCGCGTATAGTCGGCGACTGCCTCGGTAAATTCCACCCGCACGGTGACAGCTCCGTCTATGACGCGATGGTGCGCATGGCGCAGGATTTCAATATGCGCCTTCCGCTCGTCGACGGGCACGGCAACTTCGGTTCCATCGACGGCGATTCCGCCGCCGCCATGCGCTACACCGAGGTCAGGATGGCTCCCGCTGCCATGGACATGGTGCGCGACATAGACAAGGACACGGTCAAATTCTGCCTCAACTTCTCCGATACGCTGAAGGAACCCGAGATGCTCCCGGGCAGGTTCCCGAACCTGCTCATAAACGGAGCCAACGGTATCGCGGTCGGCCTCACGACGTCCATCCCGACCCATAATCCCAAGGAGGCCATCGACGCCGTCATCGCCAGGATAAAGGATCCGAAGATATCTCTCGACGAGCTGATGAAGATAATGCCCTGCCCCGATTTCCCGACGGGGGGCTATATCATAAAGTCCGAGGAGATACGGAACGCCTACGCCACGGGCCGCGGCAAGCTCCGCAACAGGGCGAAGACCCACGTTGAGACCCTGAAGAACGGCAGGAAGCTCATAGTCGTCACCGAGTTCCCGTATCAGGTCAATAAGGCGAGGGCGCTCGAGGGGATACTGAAGCTCGTTCAGGAGAAGAGATCGGCATTCCAGAACGTCACCGACATAAGGGACGAATCCGACAGGCACGGGATAAGGGCGGTCATAGAGCTGAAGAAGGACGCGGACGAGCAGAAGATATTAAAGCAGCTATTCAAGTATTCCGATCTCGAGAGGACCTTCGGCGTCATAATGGTCGCCATCGCGGAGGGCAAGCCCAGGCAGCTCTCGCTCATAGAGCTGATCGATCACTACGTCCGCTATCAGGAGGACGTCGTGACCCGCCGCACGAAGAACGAGCTCGAATCCGCCGAGCACCGCGCTCACATACTCGACGGCCTCCTGATCGCGCTTCTCAATATCGACGAGGTCATAGCCCTCATACGCGCCTCAAAATCCCCGAAGATCGCAAAGCAGGGCCTGATGGAGCGGTTCGAACTCACCGCGGTACAGGCGGACGCCATACTCGACCTTCGTCTGCAGCGCCTGACGAATCTCGAGCAGATCGCCATCGAGCGCGAGCACGCCGATCTCCAAAAGGAGATAGCGAGGCTGAAGGGCCTTCTCGCCTCAAAGAAGAAGCTCGATAAGCTCATAATCGACGAGCTCACCGAGATATCCGCCAAATACGCCGACCCGCGCAGGACCCAGCTCATCTCCGAGGAAGGCGGCGAGGAGGAGACGGAGGAGCCCGTCACTCTCGACGAGCCGACAGCCGTGCTCGTCCTGCCGGAGAACAGACTCCGCCGCATGCCGTTAAAGCTCCTCTCCGACGAGGTCGAGGCTTCGGAAAACGCCGCAGCCGCGTACAAGACAATGACGAGCTCGACCCTTCGCATGTTCACGGATCGGGGCGCCATGCTCTCGCTCGCCGTTTCCGACATACCCGAAACGAAGCTGACCGCCAAGCCCACGAACCTCTCCGCGCTCATTCCCGTTGAGAACGGCGAGAAGGTCATCGGCTCCTTCATCGACGGGGAGAAGACCGGAAGATTCATATTCTATACCGCGAACGGCATGGTCAAGTCCACCGCCGCGGAGGAGTATCTCACAAGGACGAAGCGCGTCGCCGCCATAAATCTGAAGGACGATACGCTCATCGGCTATGAATACGTCGCCGACGAGACCGAGCTCAGCATAATGCTCGTTTCAAAACACGGTATGGGCATAAGGTTCGATATCGCCTCCGTCCCCGTGACGGGGCGCCAGACGGGCGGCGTTCACGGGATGAAGCTCGAGGACGGCGATTCCGTGGTCTACGGTCACTCCGTCAGCGAGGAGGGCGAGCTGCTGACGGTCACCGACCGCGGCTACATGAAGCGCAGCTTCATATTCGACCACGACCTTCAGGGAAGAAACGGCAAGGGATGCATTTGCTTCGGCTTCAAGAAGAACGGCTCCAACGGAACGGAGATAGTCGCCGCCACCCACGTTACCCGGCCGCGCGATATAATCGTCACCCAGGCCCACGGCACGAAGACCTCCGTCAATTCCGAGGAGGTCAAGATCGAATCGAGGAGCGGTAAGGGTCAGCTAATGGTAATGGCCCTGCTTGACGACGTGGTCGTCGGCGCGGAATAATATACTTTAAATAAGGGCTTTACAAATCCGTTTTGCTGGCGTATAATAGCAAAGCAGTTTGAAAAGCGCCTTGGGGCTTTAGCGAAGTTGGCTATCGCGCTACACTGGCAGTGTAGAGATCACCGGTTCGAATCCGGTAAGCTCCACCATGAAAGAAACCTCTTTTGTCTGCCAAGACAAGAGAGGTTTTTTCTTGCATTTTGGGCGTAAAACGGGCAAAATAAAGTGAAATCGGGCTTCGGAGCGGTCGATCGGCGCTCCGGCGCCCGTTTTTTTATGCCCTGCAGCAGGAATACGTCAGATAACACGAAACCCTCGGCAGCGGCATCAAGACAAAACCGAGGGCTTCTTCTCTTTTCAAAAAAGGGATCAAATATATTTGTTGTAACTATTGACGTTACATCTCTGACGTGCTATACTGCAGCCAAGATGAAACCACGGTGGTTACATCAAATGAATTTTCGGAGGTATCCTACTATGACTAACAAAGAAAAAGCCCTGGCTCTGATCGGCACTTTCGTATCCGGAGATCTGGATCTGGCGAAGTCTCTGCTTGCCCCCGAGTACAAGCAGCACAACCTCGCTTTCGGCACCGGCGCCGACGCATTCGTGGCGGCGGTCGCGGGTCTTCAGCAGGCGCCCGTAAAGACGACGGTCAACAACATCCGCGCTTTCGAGGATGGTGACTGCGTTTTCCTTCAGACCGTTTACAATTTCGCCGGCGCGGGCGAACAGGTAGCGTTTGACGTGTTCCATTTCAACGCCGACGGCAAGATCGATGAGCATTGGGACAATCTTCAGAACGTTGCTGATCCCAATCCTCCCGGTCACACCCAGATCGACGGTACGCTTGAAAAGAAAGACGTCGATAAGGAAGAGACTCGCCGCATCGTTGCGGGATTCGTAGGCGACGTGCTTCGCGGAGAGCATCCCGAAAAGCTGACCTCCTACTACGACGGCGACAAGTACATCCAGCACAATATCTCCATCGCTGACGGTCTTTCCGGACTCGGTGCTGCTCTTGCGGCTATGGCGGAACAGGGCATTTCGATGGTCTATTACAAGACGCATATGGTCCTTGCCGACGGCGACTACGCTCTCGCCTGCAGCGAAGGCTCCTTCGGCGGTGTTCCGACCACCTATTACGATCTCTTCCGTGTTGAAAACGGCTTTATCGCGGAGCATTGGGACGTGATGGAGACACTGGCTGCCAAAGAGACCTGGCAGAATCCGAACGGAAAGTTTTAATGTAACCGTTGAATTTACATGAATTCTGCGGTATAATACTCTCACGGAGGGGAACCTATGCAGATTTCAAGTAGATTCACAATTGCCTTGCACATCTTTTCTTGTGTGGATGTGTTCAAGGATGAATACAAGGTCACCAGCGACTTTCTTGCCGGGTCGATCAACACCAATCCGGTCATCATACGGAAGATCCTGACGCAGCTCAAAAACGCCGGGCTGATCAACGTGGCAAGAGGTACTGGCGGAATTGAACTGACGAGGGACTTGTCTGAAATTACCTTCTACGACGTGTATGAGGCGATCGGAGCGGTAGAAAACGGCGATCTGTTCCATTTCCACGAAAGTCCCAACCCCGAATGCCCGGTAGGCAGGAACATTCATGCATTGCTGGATGACAAGCTGAAAGCAATTCAGAACGCGATGGAAGACGAATTGCGAAAATACACGCTCCTCGATCTTCGCAGCGGCATGAATGAGCTTTTGGCAGAGGAGAAATAAAAGCAAAAGCTCCGGAGGATAGTATTCTTCCGGAGCTTTTCACAGGAGGCGAGTTTATGAGGACTGCAGACTACCTGTCCTTCATTGTAAATGAAATCCACACGACTATCGTTGCCACGGTGGACGATGAAGGTCTTCCGGTTACGGCGGCCATCGATATGATGGATTGCGATGAGAACAGCTTATACTTCCTGACCGCAAAAGGAAAAGGGTTTTATGACCGTCTCATCAAGAGAGGTTTTCTTGCGCTGACCGCCATGAAAGGCAAGGATACGATGAGCAGCGTAGCAGTGTCGATCCGGGGCAAGGTGCGTGAGCTTGGGTATAACAAAATCCCGGAACTGTTTGCAAAGAACCCGTATATGCATGACATTTATCCGACAGAGGAAGCAATGCGGGCATTGACCGTCTTCCAGATTTACGAAGGCACCGGTGAATGGTTTGACCTATCAAAGAAGCCGATCGAGCGTGCATCGTTTACCTTTGGCGGCGCAGAGGAAAAACCGGAGGGTTATTTCATTACGGATGCCTGCATCGGCTGCGGAAGTTGTGCGACGGTCTGCCCTCAGAACTGTATCAATGCTGAAAGCATCCCCTATGTGATCGAACAGGAACATTGCCTGCACTGCGGAAACTGCATGGAGGCTTGTCCCGTGGGAGCGGTAGAAAGAAGGTAGCTTTATGGCTGAGAAGATGATACAGGAGCAGCGGCTCGATACGCTGGTCGAAGCGTTCAAGGCCGATTCCGTTCAATATAAGGAGTTACAGACGCCCGCAGATACGGAGAGCAAACGAAGAATCCTGCGATCTCTGATGAACATCCGCATGCCTCGAAAAATGAATGATTCCCTCCTCAAAGTACAGGATGAATACCTTCGGGAGCGTATCCGTGAAAACGGGATTGTCACGCTTGCGGAGATTCCCGTTATTCGGAATGGCATGTCAATCTGGCAGGGCGATATCACCCGGCTTGCCGTTGACGCTATTGTGAACGCCGCCAATTCGCAGATGCTGGGATGCTTCGTCCCGATGCACACCTGTATCGACAACTGCATCCACACCTTTGCGGGGGTGCAGTTACGTGCGGAATGTAACCGGCAGATGAATCAGTTTCGTATCCGCTATGGCAGAGATTATGAGCAGCCGACCGCCATCCCCATGCTGACGGACGGATATAACCTTCCGGCGAAAAAGATTATTCATATCGTCGGCCCCATTGTGGAAGATCGGCTGACTCCTGCGCTTGAGAAGGATCTGGCAGACTGCTATCGGAATACACTTGACCTGTGCGCGGAACACGGGCTGCGCTCCGTGGCCTTCTGCTGCATTTCCACCGGCGTTTTCCACTTCCCGAATCAGCGGGCGGCGGAAATCGCGGTCAAAACCGTGAGCCGGTGGCTGGACGATCACACGGGACAGGTCGACCGGGTGATTTTCAATGTGTTCAAAGACGAGGACAAGACATATTATGAAGAACTATTACAATAATCAGCCAAACGGCTATCTTGAATCGATACAAAAAGGTCTTCTCGCTGTGCGTTCCTACGACCTCCGCGTTTCCCGTGGGATCGGATCGCGGGACGAGCAGATCGCAAGGCTGAAAAAGGAACTCGAATCAGCGGATGCTATCGTTGTGGGCGCAGGGGCCGGTCTTTCTACCGCAGCAGGCCTGACCTATTCCGGCGAACGCTTTGAACGGTATTTCTTCGACTTTGCCAAGAGGTATCAGATTAAGGACATCTACTCCGGCGGTTTTTATCCCTTCCCGGATGAAGAAACCTTGTGGGCTTGGTGGGCGAGGCACATCTACTATAATCGCTATATCGATGCGCCGAAGCCTGTTTATCAAAAGTTGCTGTCACTGCTCAAAGATAAAGACTATTTCGTGATTACAACAAACGTGGATCACCAGTTCCAGCGGGCGGGCTTCGACAAAAAACGGCTGTTCTACACGCAGGGAGATTACGGTCTGTTCCAGAGCGTTGATCCCACGGTGCAGGAAACCTTCGACAACGAAGCGTGGACGATGCGGGCAATGGAAGCGCAGGGCTTTGTTCTGGATGAAAACGGCATATTTAAGGTTCCGGAGAACGGCACAATCTCTATGCAGCTCCCGACAGAACTGATCCCCACTGCTCCAAACGGCGATCCGGTCACGATGAACCTGCGTTCTGACGACACCTTTGTCGAGGATGCGGGATGGCACAAGGCGTCGGCTGCGTATTCCGATTTTCTGCGCAGGCATGAACATCTGCATGTGCTGTATCTGGAGATCGGCGTAGGATCCAATACACCGGTCATCATCAAGTATCCCTTCTGGCAGATGACAAAAGACAACAGGCAGGCAATCTATGCTTGCTTGAATTACGGTGAAGCGTACTGTCCAAAAGAAATTGAGAAACAGG
>JAFWOT010000026.1 GCA_017509785.1 Clostridia bacterium | reverse complement strand
TTCCGCGCTCTGCGGAGCGCGCCAGGGGCTTTCCGATCGCCCCTGGACCCTTCGGGAGCATGTCTTCCTTGTTAGGTACTGGGTAAAGTGTTGTTGATATAAGAACCTTACAATACCAATGCCTACCATTAACGGGACGGCCCCGAAGGAGTCCAGAGGATTCGGAGCGCCCGGAAAACTGTCCGGGGGACAGTTTTCAGCGGAGAATGGGCGGCAGCCCAGGATCGATCGGAAAGCCCTCTGGTGCGCCCGCAGGCACATTCCTTCATCCATGCGGTTTCCCTGACGAAAAGTCAAGAACCAAAGAACGGGAGGAACCAAAAAAGAAGGAGGAGGTTTCCCTCCTCCCGAAGATACCGGGATCTGCTCTCACTCCGCCGTGATGTCGACACCGAAGTACTTGACGGAGATGGCGGCCAGGGTGCCGTCGGCGCGGAGATCCTCAATGGCCTGGTTGATCGCGGCCAGGAGATTCTCGGAGCCGTCCTTCCGCAGGGGGAAGGCCACGGGGGTGTAGTCCTCGGACACCGCCGCGATCATCAGCGGGGCGTCGGGCTGCTCCTTCATGTAGTCATTGAAGGAGTCGATGGCGTTGATCGTCGCGTCGGCGCGGCCGCTGATGACCAGGGCCATGGTCTCGGACAGGGCCTCCACCTCCATCACGGTGGCGCCGTAGCTCTCGCCGATGGTCATGTAGGTGGAGCCGGGGGAGTTCGCCGTGACGCG
This sequence comes from Clostridia bacterium, assembly GCA_017509785.1. Taxonomy (GTDB): domain Bacteria; phylum Bacillota; class Clostridia; order Christensenellales; family CAG-138; genus UBA3857. The sequence goes on along the minus strand of JAFWOT010000026.1, from coordinate 7,639 downwards.
GCCTTCCAGGTCCTCAAAGGACTTGATCGCCTCGTTGTCATTGCGGACGACGAGGGCCACGCGGTTGAAGCAGTAGGGGGTGGTGAAGTCATACTTCTGGGAGCGCTCCTCAGTCACGTCCACGCCGTTGGCGGCGGTGTCGTAGCGGCCGACCTCGATGCCGGCGAAGATGCCGCTCCACTCGACGTCGACGAACTCGGCCTCAAGGCCCATCTTCGCGGCGACGGCCTGCGCGACCTCGATGTCGAAGCCGGCGCGGTTGCCTTCCTCGTCATAGAAGGTCCAGGGCGCCCAGTTGCCCTCGGTGGCAAAGATGATCTTGCCGCGGGCCTGGACGGTTTCCAGCTGATCCTCGGCCACGGCGGCGGTCATAATACCGGCCAGGCAGAGCACGAGCAGCGCAGCGATCAGTTTTTTCATGGGATTTCCTCCTTTTTTTGTTGGGTGCGTATATTCAGCCCGGGGGCGGAATACCGGATGGGAAGCTTCACTCCCGCTCCCCGATCGCGCGAAGGAACTGGCGGGCGCGCTCGGTGTGGGGATTCTTGAAAAATTTGCGCGATCTGCGTTCCTCCACGATCTGGCCGTCCTCCATGAAGACAACACGGTTGGAGACCTCGCGGGCGAAGGTCATCTCGTGGGTGACCACCAGCATGGTCATGCCGCTCTCGGCCAGGTCGCGCATGACGCCGAGCACCTCGCCGATCAGCTCAGGGTCGAGGGCGGAGGTCGGCTCGTCGAAGAAGATGATGTCCGGCTCCAGGGCGATGGCCCGGGCGATGGCGACGCGCTGCTGCTGGCCGCCGGAGAGCTGGCTCGGATAGTGCGAGGCCCAGTCCGCCAGGCCCACGCGGCGCAGGGCCTCCATCGCGCGGTCAGCCGCCTCCGCCTTCCGCATCTTCCGCGCCACGACCAGGCCCTCGGTGACGTTCCCGAGCGCGGTGCGGTTGGCGAAGAGGTTGTAGCTCTGGAAGACGAAGCCGGTGTGCTGCCGCATCCGGCGAATGTCCCGGCGGGATGTCTTCGGCAGGTCGTAGGTCTCCCCGCGGAAGACCATCGTGCCCTCGTCGGCGCGCTCGAGGAAGTTCGCGCAGCGCAGGAGGGTCGTCTTGCCCGATCCGCTCGGGCCGATCAGGGCGACCACGTCGCCGTCCTCCACCTTCAGGTCGATCCCGCGGAGGACTTCCCGGTCGCCGAAGCGCTTGCGGACATTGCTCAGCTCAAGCAATCTTCTTCACCTCCCGGCCCACATTGCGGTTCAGGAAGCGCTCCGCCAGGCGCTGCAGCATGGTCATCAGCGTGGAGATGGCCAGGTAGAGCAGGGCGAGGAGGACGTAGAGGGTCAGGAACTCATAGGTGCGCCCGACGTGGCGCTTCGTGATCATGAACATGTCCACCACGGTGATGTTGGAGACCAGGGAGGTGTCCTTCACCATGGAGATCAGACTGTTGAAGAGGTTGGGCACCGCCGTGCGCAGGGCCTGCGGGATCACGATGCGCAGCATGACCTTCGTGTACGACATGCCGACGCACAGCCCGGCCTCGGTCTGGCCGACGGGCACGGACTCGAGCGCCGCGCGCATCGTCTCGGAGCAGTAGGCGCCCTCGTTGATCGAAAAGGCGATGATCGCCGCCGGCACCGCGTCGATCACGATGCCGATCGCGGGCAGGGCGTAGTACACCACGAGGAGCTGCACCAGCAGCGGGGTCCCGCGGATCAGCCAGATATAGAAGCGGCTCAGCTGCGTCAGGACCGGCAGGCGCGCATGCTGGACCAGCGCCACGAGCGTGGCGATCACCAGCGCGATCGCAAAGGAGACCACGGTGAGCAGCATCGTGGTGGGCAGGCCCTTCTCCACGATGTCCTTCAGCGCTTTCTCCACAATTCCCCAAAGTCTCTCATCCATAGGTCAGCCGATGCACTCCTTGTCCGCGGTGAATCCCGACTGTTTTAGTATACATTAAAGGCGGACAGGCTGTCAAGGCCATCCGCGCCGATTTGTGACATTTCACATCATTTGCCGCTCCGGTCTTGAAAACACGGCTCCGATCTGATATGATATGCGCGTATCATTTCATAATCAGGGGGGTCACCGGCATGGCCAATGTGCTCTACGGTCCCGAGGAGCTGAACACCCGCGTCACGGGCGCGGCCAGGGCCGTCTTTCTGGAAAAGGGTCTGGAGAAGGCGGAGATGAACGAGATCGCGGCCCGCGCGGGCGTCAGCCGGAGCACGCTCTACCGCTTTGCGGAGGACAAGGAGCGGCTCGCCTTCATGGTTGCATCGGAGATCGTCACGACGATCTCGCAGCGGGCCCTCGTCAGCCAGACCGCGGGGACGGGCTTTGAGAAGCTCGCCGCCTGCATCGAGACGAAGATCGCCGCCTACTCGCAGGATCTGCCGACCCTGCGCTTCCTCTGCGAGTTCGACCGGCGGTATTCGGGCGCGACGCCGAACCGCGACTACGCGCAGGACTATGAGCAGCAGATGCAGAAGCTCGCGGCCAAGAGCACGCAGCTGCTCTTTGAGGGTGTGGCCGACGGCAGCATCCGCTGCATGGAGAATCCGATGCTCTTCATCGCGGTGCTGAACGAGACCGTGATGGCCCTGCTGACCCGGGAGTTTGTCCGCGACGATGACTACCTGAAGCAGAACTTCGAGCGGAACCTCGGGATCATCCGCGAAGCCGCCCGGATCCTGCTGGCGAGCGTAAAGGCGTGAAAACCTCTCTGTCACTGCGGTGACATCTCCCCTTTCAGGGGAGACAGGGACGGAAAGTTACCCGTTCCTCCCCTGAAATGCCGAGCATCCATAAACCAGTCATAGAACACATTCAAACAAAAATGGCATCTGCGTACAGGATTGGTCTGCAGATGCCATTTTGATTTCACGGAGAGACGATTTGCGCCGTCGTTGTCAACAGAAAGAACTTGCTCTTCTGCGACACCCAGACCGGTGCCAACCATGTTGCGATGTAGCGCCGTATACCTGACCAGTACGTACAACGCACGGTAGGGGCGAAGGCGCTTGCCCTCCCTCTACCCTATTGGTTTTGGTAGTTAATGTTCCAACCAGAGAATACCATGGGCATCGGCCCAAGTGGCAGCATAACTACCGGCTGGGCAGATAATGACAATGTCACTTCCATCAAAAGCATGATCATCGATTTCAGTGACGGAGGAAGGAATAGAAATGGCGTCGACATCGGGAAGATTTGCAAAAGCCAGGGTGTCGATGGTTGTAAGGCCTGTTGGGAGGGTGAGAACGTTGTTCAATGCAATCGTGTAATGGATATTGGCGTTTGTCAGGCAAGTGTTGCCAGTTCCAATAGACAATTTATCCCATTTGGATTTCGTTCTGCCATAGTAAACGTCGGTTAGTTTGTCGCAGTAAATAAACGCGTAATCGCCTATTGAGGTGACACTATATGGAATAGTGACGCTTTCCAAGTTATTACAACCAGAAAAAGTTGACATACTGATCATTGATATGCTTTCAGGTATAATAAAATCAGTTAAACTCATGCAATAGGAAAAGGCATACTCTCCGATTTCGGTAATCGTGTTTGGTAACGTGATGCTTGTAAGCTTGCTGCAAAACGAAAATGCATAATCACCAATACTATTCAGACTGTTAGGGACTGATACTGATGTCAAATTGCTACAGTTGCTGAATGCATACGGTCCAATTTCTACAACACCATAGGGTATTGTTATGCTTGAAAAGCCACAAGAATCAAATGAAAATTGACCGATACTGTGAAGATTGCTCGACAGAGATATGCTCGACAGAGTCCAACATCCTCGGAAAGCATAATCTCCGATATATTCGACGCTGTTTGGAATTGTTACGCTTTTCAGCCCGCTATACATGAAAGCAGCATATCCTATACTAGTTACACTGTTTGGTATTATGATATTTGTCATTTTTTCACAACTCATGAAACATTTATCATACAGCGTTGAAACATTGTTTGCGAATTTAACAGAGCTCTTTCCTTCTGGGCATTTCAATAGTGTTGAATAGTTTTTGCTATACATAACACCGTCATAGGAAGCATATACAGTGTTAGAATTGGCTACTGTAATACTGGTCAGATTGTCGCAACTATAAAAGGCACTGGAATCGTCACCTTCACCAAGACATACATATTTTATATTGCTACCTAATGAAATGTTTGTCAGACCTTGACAATAGCCAAAGGCACTCGAGTAGATTTCTTCAAGACTGCTTGGGAGTGAAATGCTTTTCAATGCTTTACAGCCAGATAGAGCAGCGTAACCGATTGTTTTAAGCGTGTTAGGAAGTGTAATGCTCGTCATCTGTTCCAAATCAGTGAATGCAAATGCTCCAATATCCGTAATACCGCTTCCGATTACTACTTTGGATACGGAGATGGATTTCCTATACTTGTACCATGGGGGATAACCATCTGTATACGAGGCGATTGGTCCGTTACCAGTAATTTCTAACTTTCCTTCGCTGTCCAGTGTCCAATATGCATTACTCCCATCCGCACCACAGTCACCGCTATAAACGACCTGAGGTCCTAATGTGGGTGTAGGCGTCGGCGTGACAATTGGATCCTGGGCAATAAAATTACAGATTGTGAGAGGATTCCATAGCATCAATCCAAGCGTTCCGTTACTATTAATAGCTATTGTTGAGGATGACTCACCCATACCATTTAAAATATTCAGTTCGGGCATATATATAAGCGAGTTTTCAACATGCCACGATGATACACCGGTTCTCACTGAACCGTTAATAACAACCTTATATTGACATGCCCCGTTGCTGCTGAATACGAGTTTCATGTCTCCATAGATACCCCATTCTTCCTGAGCAACTGGTTGACCGCCCCTAATTATTCCGAGAATTCTCCATGTGACGCCCGTCAACTGAACAGTATCCGCGTTCGCAGTGTTGCTGAAGGATAGTAGTATACAAATCATAATGGTAATCAAAGCAAGTGAAATGATTCTCTTTTTCATATTTGCACACCTCTTATAGTTTTCTATATACTATCATACTATACGGAATGTGTCAATTTCGGAATCACGAAAACGATAAAGAAGCATGAAAACACTAGACAAGAAGAGTACAACGGCATCAACATCTTTCAAAATCGAGCGGTGCTGGAACAAGAAGCGGCTTGAACTCGATCATTCTGGAAGACTTGAGAATACTGGAGTTTCTGGTATATGGTGGAATAAGGGCTGTTTTGAGATAATGCTGGTTTTTGAGCTCCTCCAAATGAGAGGGCGACCGCCGCAGCGATGGAAAGGTTTTCCGTGCGGGTTGTACGGTTATCATGAACAGCAAGGCGCTCCCGCCGAACACAGCGGGAGCGCCTTTTCGTTGTTCTGTTTTGTTTTACTCAGCCGCAGCCACCGTGATGATGAACTGGGCAAAGCGGGTCATGGGGCGATCGGCCTCATCCTGCACCTGCAGCAGCACGTTGAAGGTATCGCCGGGCTGGGCGTCCTTCGGGACCGTGAAGTTCGCGCTCAGGTCGGACGCGTTCCACACCGTCATGCCCTTCGCGGCGCCTTCATACTCGCAGAAGCCTTCCCACACCCACCAGGTCGTGTGGTACTTGTCGCCGTCGGGATCCGTGACCTTTGCGCTCAGGGTGACATACTCGCCGGGCTTTGCGGTCAGGTCGAGCGCCTCGGAGGTGACGATCGGCGCGTGGTTGCACTCCTCATAGCGCATGCAGGTCCAGTCGGCGCGGGCCGCCAGCTCGTCGAAGAGGATGCCGGTGAAGCGGGTGCTGTAGTTGCTGTTCACATCGCCGGTGACGGGGTTGTACTCCGTGCGGTAGTTCGCGGCGCGGTTCTGCGCCTGGCCGTCCACGGTGATCCTGCCGGTGATCGTTCCCCAGGCGGGATGCTCCAGCGAGCCCCTCAGGCCGAAATCGATGAACGAGGTGCCGTTGTACTGCAGGCACATCCAGTCGAACACGTCGAAGTAGGCGCGCTCATAGGAGGAGAGGAAGGTGCGGACCTCGGCCTCGGGGGATCCGCCCCAGTCGATGTAGGTCACCAGGCCGGGCTGGAACCAGTCGGGCTCGCCGGGGAGCTCCTGGCCGTCGCCCATCAGATGGAATTCGCCCATCAGCTTGCCGTGGTTCAGCTTGAAGGCGTCGGTCAGATACTCCGCCTGATAGTACTTGATCACGTCGTCGGTGGAGCGGACGCGTCCGGCGTAGAAGGCCAGGGCGGCGAAGTAGTTGCCGTAGCCGCCGGAGCCGCTGGCGCCGTAGGTGTGCATGTTGGGATAGAGCTCGTTCATCTTCTGGTCTTCCCAGCAGTTGTCCTCGCCCATGCCCATGAGGTAGACCTTGTCGATGACCTTCTGGCGGATCGTCTCCCAGTCGGGGGTGTCGCCGTAGGTCTCATAGATGGAGAGCAGGGCGCGGACGGTGGTGTTGATGCCGCCCCAGGCCGTGATGAACAGGGGCCGGGGATCGTCGTCCAGGATGCACTGTTTGATCCAGTCGGAGCCCTCGGTGTCATAGCGGACGTCGCCCTCGAAGGCGATGTTGCCGACCTTGTACAGGCTCATCATTTCCTCGGGGGTGGGATAGTTCGGATCATTCTGGCTGAGGAATTCGTAGTCGTGCGCGTAGTTCTCGCGGATCAGGCGGGGCACCAGGTCCGGATCGACGGGGCGGTATTCGGTGTAGCTCGCGGCGTCCAGGCGGGGGCAGCTGAAGTGGGGCGTGATCTCGCCCAGGGTGTGCTCGCCGTCGCCGGAGAAGTGGAACATGCCCGCGGACCAGACGATGCCGGCCAGGTCATATTCGTTGGAGTAGAGCATGGCGAGGATGACGCCGTTGGTGTCGTCCACCTCGAGGTCGGTGGTGATCAGATAGCGGGGCTTGGCAGAGCGGTCGGCGGCCTTGGCCTCGGCGTACTCCTCCCGGGTCATCTCCGCAAAGGATGCGGATACGCTCAGGATCATGGCAAGGGACAGCAGCAAAGCAAGGAACTTCTTCATGGATGAGTTTCCTCCCTTTTCTGGCGCAGGCCGTTCGGTTAACCCGCGCCGGTCCACAGATGTGATACTCTCGTTGCTTTTGAAGAGACACATGCGTCTCTTTTCAATTGCACTGTAGCACAGGGCGATGGGTTTGTCAAGGGGGAATTTGTGGGAATTCCGGGAAAGACTGCCGGTTCCGGGCGGAAGGGAGGGATGCGCCTGCGGGCGCACCAAAGGGTTTTCCGATCGCCCTTTGGAAACCTTCGGGACCGTCCCGTGAATGATAGACAATGGTATTGTAAGGTTCTTTTTCAGTATTGCTATTCCCAACATCATACAAGGAAGATGCGATCCCGAAGGGTCCAGGGGCGATCGGAAAGCCCCTGGCGCGCTCCGCAGAGCGCGGAAACCCTTTCCGCTCATCTTGTCCGTGGATAGGGGTATGCGCCTGCGGGCGCACCAAAGGGCTTTCCGATCGCCCTTTGGAAACCTTCGGGGCCGACCCATTGAAGATAGGCTTTGGAGACCGAAGGCGCTAAAACCTCTCTGTCACTGCGGTGACATCTCCCCTTTCAGGGGAGACAGGGGCAGATAGTTACCCAAACCTCCCCTGAAAGGGGAGGGGGACCGCCGCAGCGGTGGAGAGGTTCT
>JAFWOT010000025.1 GCA_017509785.1 Clostridia bacterium | reverse complement strand
CTCGTCGTCACCGCGACCTACACCGAGAACGAGACTCCCGCCGGTCTCCTCGGCGACGTCAACTGCGACGGCAAGGTCGACATGGGCGATATCTCCGCGCTCTCCGCGTACCTGCTCGGCAAGGGCGAGCTCACCGCTCAGGGTCTTGCCAACGCGGACGCGAGCCTAAACGGCGCGGTCGATTCCTCCGACCTCTCCGCGATATTCGCGCTCATCTGACGCTTTAGACGCAAAGCGGCTCCCCGGGCAAACCGGGGGGCCGTTTTTATGCGCTTCAAGCCGTTATTTCAATCTGTTCAGCAGGCCGTCCGGGGCGATTACCCCGGCGAGCTCCTCAAGCGGGGCGCTGACCCGCAGCACGGCGGGGTCGCGGCTCGTTAGCTCAAGATCGCGGTAGACGAGGCAGAGCCCGCCGAAGGTGAAGTAGAACGGCCGGCTGTCGTCCATGGGCGGAGGGGAGGAGAGCACCGAAGCGCCCGCCGCCGCGACCTCGCGCGAGACGAGCTCCGAAAGCTTCGCCGCGTAATCCGGCGAGGAGCCGAAGCATGCGGAGAGGAACACCCTCCTGCACGAGATGCAGTCGAAGTTCGCGGCGTCGACGGCAAGCTCCCTTCCGTCGGCGGAGCTGCAGGTCAGCAGGAAGCTCAGAAGCCCGTTCCTGTTGAACTGCGTCGTGTAAGTGATGCTGCTGCCGGGCGACTCGCAATATGAGGCGAGCTCACTGAAGGCGGCGAGTATCGCGACGTTCAGGAGCTCGAGCTCGCTGTCACAGACGAATGGGTAGTTGACGGTGCAGCCGTCGACGGTCGTGCTCTTCGAAATGAGCATGAGCGGCGTCCTCTGCGGGGAGGCCGTCGGTTCCGAAGAGGCGGAAGCGATGGGCAGCACGTCATGCTTCCGGGACGGCTTCGTGTCGTCCCCGTCCTCTGTCACGGCGCAGCCGAAAAAAGAGCAGAGCAAAATAAAGAGGGTGAGAATATATGCGGATATCCTCACCTTCCGTTTCATTTTATCACCATGAGCTCGGTGTTTTCGATGGCCTTCGCGATCATTTCGCTCCAGTCGACGGCGGCTTCGCTTGCACGGAGCTCCGCGAGCTTCGGCTTCGTCACCGGGTGCTTCGGAACGAATACGGTGCAGCAGTCCTCGTAGGGGAGTATGCTCGTTTCATAGGTCCCTATGCGGCGGGCGACGTCCATTATCTCGTCCTTGTCAAAGCCTATGAGCGGACGGAAAACGGGCATCGTCACGGCGTCGTTCGTGCAGGCGAGCGCCTCAAGAGTCTGGCTTGCGACCTGCCCGAGGGATTCGCCAGTAATGAGCGCCTGAGCGCCCTCGCGCTCCGCGATCGTCTGCGCGATCCTCATCATGAGGCGGCGCATGAGCACGGTCGTCTCCTTCTCGGGGCATTTCTCGTATATGGTCATCTGGATCTCGGTGAAGGGAACGAGGAAGAGCCTTATCTCCCCGGCGTATTTCGTGACGAGGCGCGTCAGCTCGACGACCTTGTCACGAGCGCGCTCTGAGGTGTACGGGTAGGAATAGAAGTGCACCGCGGAGAGCGTCAGCCCGCGCTTTGCCATCATGTATCCGGCGACGGGGCTGTCTATACCGCCCGAGATGAGCAGCGAAGCCTTCCCGGCGGTGCCGACGGGCATTCCGTTGACGCCGGGGATCTCCTCGCAATAGACGTAGGCCATGTCGCGTATCTCGACGGAGAGCTTTATCTCGGGGGAATGGACGTCCACCTTCAGCTGCGGGAAGAGCTCGAGCATCCTTCCGCCGAGCTCGCGGTTTATCTCATCGCTGTTCATGAAGTAATGCTTGTCGCTCCTGCGGGCGAGGACCTTGAAGGTGACCTCTCCGGTCACGCCTTCGAGCCGCCTTTCCATGAGCTCGCGCGCGGCGGAGACCACCGTCTCCCAGTCCTTGTCGACGGCGGCGGCGGGGGAGAGGGAGTGTATCCCGAACACCCGGGTCAGGCGTTCCTGCGCCTCGGCAAAATCGGCCTCGCGTATATTGCGGACGTATATGCGCCCGTGCTCGCGCTCGATGCGCGGCTCGAGCCCGCGAAGCGCGCGCTTCATGTTGTCGACGAGAGCGCGCTCGAAATAGGGGCGGTTCAGCCCCTTCAGATGTATTTCCGTATAGCGTACAAGCAGTACCTTTTCCATCGTTTCCTCCTGTTGATTACCTTCTTCTGAAGCGCCTCAGAAGCGTCACCTGCTCCTCTATGAGGGCGGCGGCTTCGTCGGCCTCGGCCTTTGTATTGAAGTGCGAGAAGCTGAAACGGATCGCGCCGTCCTGGCGGTCGCCGGTTATGCCCATCGCGTTTAAAATGCGGTTCTTTCCCCTCTTGTGGGCGGCGCAGGCGGAGCCCGTCGAAACGAGCAGCCCCCTTTCGGAGAGCGCGTTCAAAAGCACCTCTCCGCGAACGCCCATGAAGCTCATATTGAGTATGTGCGCCGCGCCGGAGCCTATCTCCGGCCCGTTGAGCCGAACGTCCCGTATGCGGGAGAGGTTCTCGAAAAGCCTCTTCTTCACGGCGAAAACGGCCTCGGCGTATTCCGCGCGGTGCGCGTCGAGGCCGCCGACGGCGGCCGCAAAGCCCATTATCGCGGGGGCGTTTGTCGTCCCGGAGCGCATGCCGGATTCCTGCCCGCCGCCGATGAGATAGGGCTTCACGCGGACGCCCTTCCTTATATAGAGAGCGCCGACGCCCTTGGGCGCGTGCACCTTGTGCCCGCTCACCGAATACAGGTCGCAGGGGACGGGATCCTCACGCATGAAGGCCTGCACGCCGTCGACGTGCAGGAGCGCTTCCGGGCAGCTCCGCCTTACGAGCGCGTGTATCGCGGGGACGTCGTTCACCGCGCCGGATTCGTTGTTTACGTGCATACAGCTCACGAGGCGGGTATCCTTCGTGAGCAGGGCGGCAAGCCCGTCAAGGCGCACCCTGCCCGTTTCGTCGACGGGGGCGATCTGCACGTCCCAGTCGCGCTCGCGCAGCTCCATCGCCGTCTCGTAAACGGAGGGGTGCTCCGTCGCGGAGATCACGACGCGCCCCTTCCCGCGCATGGCGGAAAGCGAGCCGATGAGAGCGGTGTTGTTCGATTCCGTCCCGCCGGAGGTGAAAACGAGCTCCTGAGCGGATGCGCCGAGCTTTGAGGCGATCGCGCTCCTCGCCTGCGAGATATCCCTTTCGAGGCGGACGGCGGGAGCGTAAGCCGCCGCCGGGTTGAAGTATTCTTCTGTCATGTATCGGCGCGCCGCCTCCGCCGCTTCGGGCAGGCAGACGGTCGTCGCGCTGTTGTCAAAATAGATCATCTGATCAACTCCATTCGGTATGATGGGGCAGGCCCCTATACCAAAGTATGAGTTCCGCTCCCGATGGGTGCGTTACGGCCTCGCGTCGGAGGTCGGCACGGGAGTGGGTTCCGGCTCCGGCGTGGGAGTCGGATCCGTCGGCGGCTCCGTATCCGTGCTGACGGGCGGCTGATACATGGAGGAGAGGTATTCGTAACTCGTCTTCAGCCTGTCGATCGCGGTGCGGATGGAATCCGCGTTGTCGGATGCTATCGCCGCCTGAAGCTCGGAGATGAGTGACACGAGCGTCGCCCTGTCGGTATCGGGCAGGGTCTGAACGGTGTTGAGGTACCCTGTGACCTCGAGTATGAGGTTCCGCCCGCGGCTCTTCAGCGCCTCGAGATCGGCCGTGACGGGCGCCGTGCCGTGCCCGTGGATCTGGCAGACCTTCCCCTCGCGCAGGACGTAGGCAAGGTACCTGTCGGAGCTCAGCGAGGTTATTACGGCGTTGGGGAATATCTTTCTGAAATCGGCAAGCAGGACCAGCGGCTCCTCGCCGTCGGCGAGCTCCGCGTTGGCGACCTGATCCTCATAATCGCGAAGGAGCGCGAATATCGAATCGGGAGGAATGAGCAGCAGGCACTTGCTGTATCTCGTCGAGGAGGGGCAGTACGGCCCCGCTATCTCCTCGGAGGCGGAGCACCCCTCCACGAGGCAGTGCATATCGCAGTATTCCGAGGGCATGTTCTCGACCGAGCACCAGTCGGTGATGGGGGGATTGTACGTGTCGTGCATGCAGGCTTCCGTCGCGAGCTTGCCGGAGACCGCGCAGAGCGTCACCTGCGTGAGGCCGATCTCGCTTGGCGAAACGTCGATTATGGGCCTGTCGGAAAGGCCCTTGTGTATCTTCGACATGAACGCCTGCCAGAGGGGCGCGGCGGAGTTTCCGCCGGTAGAACCCGTCTCGAGCTTCTCGGAATAGAGGTCGTGCCCTATCCAGAGAGCGCCCGTGTAGTATCCGGTGAATCCGGCGAAGTAAACGCTGGTGTAGTCGTCGTTCGTTCCGGTCTTGCCGGCGACGGTCATCCCCTCGATCTGGGCGTTCGTGCCCGTGCCGCTCTTGACGACGTCCTTCAGCATATCGACAAGCATATAAGCGCTCGTTTCCTCGAATACACGGTAGGACTTGCGGATGCTCTTCGCGTCGAGAACGACCTTCATGTCCTTATCGAGCACGCGGGAGAAAGCGAGCGGCTCGTTGTAAACGCCGCCGTTCGCGATCGTGGCGTAGGCCGCGGCCATCTCGATTGGGGTGATGCCCGTGGTGCCGAGCGCGAGGCCCGGGCCGTCGACGTTGATCCTCGAGGGGTTGATCCCGAGCTTTATGAGGTATTCGGCGGAAACGGTGGGGGTGACTACGTCAAACAGCGTGCGCGCCGCGACTATGTTGAGCGAGCGCTCTATCGCGCGGCGGACGGACATCATGCCTATCCACCTCGTCGAGCCGATGGCGGGGTAGCCCTTCTCTCCGCCGTAGCCCTCGATGGGCAGCTCGGCGTTGAGTATGGTCGAATTGCAGGAGAGCCCGAGATCGAGCGCCGGCCCGTAGATGGAGAGGGGCTTTATCGCGGAACCGACGGGCATGGAGCTCTGATAGGCGCGGTTGAGCTGCTTCTTCATCGTGGGCTCCTGCCTGCCGCCGATGACAGCGAGCAGCTCGCCCGTGTGCTGATCGATTATGACCGCGGAGGCCTGCGGCTGGAGCACCTCCATCGTGTTGCCGTCGGAGGTGGTGGTTATCTGTATTCCGGCGGAAGGATTCTGCAGGCCGGGGTAATTGACCCAGTTGGTGATGGTATCCTGGACCGTGTTCTGTATGTCCGGATCGACGGTGAGGTAGATGTGGTATCCGCCCGTCCTCAGCTCGTTCTCGATGGCGGTGCGGTTCTGCCGCGTATCCTCGAGGCCGCGCTGTTCGAGCATCTTCGTTATGACGTTGTAAACGCCGTATTCAACGGCATAGGGCATATCGTAAAGCTGGGTCTTTTCGCTCTTTTCCACTATGCGGACGTTTTCCTTCAGGGCGGAAAGATACTGCTCGTGAGTGATGTAGCCGGCCTTGTACATCCTCGAAAGGACGAGATCCGTCCTCTCGTCGGTGACGCTCATCTTGTTGGTGCCGTCCTCGTTGAAGCGGGAATACGTGTTCGCGCGGGGGTTGTAATAATAGGGCTTCTGAACGAGACCCGCGAGCATCGCGCACTCCCTGACGGTGAGCTGATTGAGCTCCTTGCCGAAATAATCCTTCGCCGCGGCGGAGAACCCGTAGTTGGAGCCGCCGAGGAACACGTCGTTCATGTAGGCTTCGAGGATCTTGTCCTTGCTCATCACGTTCTCAAGCTCATAGGAAAGGTACGCCTCCTGGATCTTGCGCTTGTAGCTCTGCTCGTTGGAGAGTATCTTGTTCTTTATGAGCTGCTGGGTGAGGGTCGATCCGCCGTGCGTGTTGCTGTTGCGGAAGGTGCTGACTATCGCGCCGAAGAGGCGCTTGAAGTCCACGCCGCCGTGCTTGTAGAAACGGACGTCCTCTATGGAAATGAGGGCGTTCTTGAGCATGTCGGGTATCTCGGTGATATCGACCCAGTCGCGGTATTCCATCCCCGCGAAGGTGGTTATGAGGTTGCCGTTCCTGTCGTAAATGTAACTCGTCCGCTCGGATATCGTGAGACGCGAAACGTCGAGCGTCGGAGTCGTGTCGACGTAGGCCTTCGCGACGCCCATCACGAGCCCGAACACCGCCACGCCGCAGAGCAGCGCCGCGACGACGAGCAGCTTCAGCACGTTGAATACGACGCTCAGCACGAAGGGGCGGGGCTTATCCCGCTTTTCGAGCACCCTGCCGCCGTCCTTCTTCGCGGGAGCCTTCCCGCCGGGGGCCGCCGGGAGCCCGGTTTTTTCCTCTCTGACGGCGACGTCGAACACCTGAGTGCCGGACGTGACCGAACCGTTTTCTTTATTTTTATTCATGATGACATCTGCCTTTCGTGGATTTTGCCATTCTCATTATAGCACAATATCGCCATGAAGGCAAACAAATAAAAAATAAATGATGAAAAGGGGGTACAAATTTATCCGGATCTATGGTATTATTATGTGGGGAGGTATGGACCGGCGGCCGAAGCTGCGCCGCGGTCCGGCTCTAAAACGCGCTCGGGCGGGGGGTACGCCGCAGGCGCTGACGAAAGGGAAGTGTGAACGGAATGTCATTGACCGACGTGTTTGCCGCCATAAGTACGGGGCTTACGCAGTTCAGGATACAGGATCTGCTCGAGATCCTCATATTGGCCTTCGGGCTGTATAAGCTCATGCAGTTAACGACCAACACCCGATCCTCGCAGGTATTGAAGGGCGTCGGCGTGCTGCTGCTGATGCTCGCGGTAAGCAACCTGCTGAATCTGATGACTATCAAGTACCTTCTCAATTCCTTCCTGGTATCCGGTATCGTTGTGGTGGTCGTGCTCTTCCAGCCGGAGATCCGCCGCGCTCTGGAGCGCATAGGCCGCTTCCGCCTCAACATAGCCTCGAGGACGACCCCCTCGTTTGAAATAGTCAATCAGCTCTGTCTCGCGATAGAGAACATGTCCCGCAGGAAGATCGGCGCGCTCATAGTCCTCGAAAGGAACACCAAGCTCGGCGATTACGTCCAGACGGGCACCATAATAGACGCGGAGATAACCGACGCCCTTATCGAGAACATATTCGAACCCAAGACCCCGCTCCACGACGGGGCGGTCATAATAAGGGATGAACGCATTTACGCCGCCGCGTGCGTGCTCCCGCTCTTCGACGATCCGAACATCGCGCGCGAGCTCGGCACGAGGCACAGGGCTTCGCTCGGGATATCGACCGTGAGCGACAGCGTGACGATCGTCGTCTCCGAGGAGACGGGGACCATCTCCTACGCGTATGACGGCAGGCTCACGAGGAAGGTCGATCACGATATGCTCGAGGAACTCCTCAACGAGCATTTCAACCCGCAGCAGGATGGAAAGCCCTTCCTCTTCGGCAAGAGGAAGACGGAGGAGAACGACGGCACTGAACAGATAAAGGAGGTGAACGGGGATGCGGAAAAATCAAACGGCAGGCGCAGGAAAAGGAACAGGAAATAAACTGCTCGAAAGGCTCGCCTCGTTCAGGCTCTTCGGAGACGGCAGAAACGAGAACCGCGAAACGGTAGTCGAGGCCGGCAGGGATACCCAGCAGGACGTCAAGAGCAAGCGGCCGATCGTCCGCCGCATCCTTTACGCCGTGCTCTCGCTGATACTCGCGACCATACTCTGGGGCTACGTGCTCATGACCCAGAACCCCGACAGGGAAAAGACGTTCACGGGCGTCACGCTCACATTCGAGTCCGGCGCGGAGGCGGATCTCGGCGCGAGGAACCTCATGATCTACGACGACGTCAACGAGATAATGCAGGACGTCGCCGTCACGGTCTCCGCCCCGCTGACGGAGATAAGCAAGATAAAACCCGGTGATATCACGGCGACAGTCAGCGTCGCAAAGGTCAAATCGGCGGGCGTCTACAGCCTTGAGATAAAGGCGGTGAGCACCGTCGGCAGCGTCGTTTCGATAGAGCCCGACCATATCGATCTCACCGTGGACGACGTGTTCAGCCGGAACGTATCCGTTTCATACAGCTTCGTCGGCGAGCTGCCCGAGGCCTACTGGCACGACGAGCCGTCGCTTTCCGTCTCCAACATAGTGCTCGAGGGAGCGAAGACCGATCTCGAGCGCGCGGCCGGCTCCGTCTGCTATATAGATCTCGAGGGATTGACCTCGAGCATAAACCGCTCCATCCCGCTCGTCGTTTACGACGGCGAGGGCAACGAGATACCGAGCTCAAGCTTTACGAGGCTCATTCCCGCGGTCACCGTCAGCATGACGGTACTGCCGCACAAGCACGTGAATATCGAGTATGAGATCGCGGACCGCGATCAGCTCTCCGATCTTTACGAGATCCAGTCGGAAACGCTGAGCGTCTCCTCGATAGACGTCGCCGCGGATCCCGACACGCTTGCCTCGATAGAAACGCTCGTGGCTTCGCCCGTGTATATCGGCGGCACTGCGGACGAGGCGGGCGAATACAAGTACCCGCTGACGATCACCAACATGCCGTCATCCGCAATGATCATCGACGGGACGGACAAGGGCAACATCCAGCTGAGCGTCGTCATCACGGATAAGTACGTCACGGAGACGTTCACCGGCGTCCCCATAGAGGTGCTCAACAAGGCGGACGGCTTCGCCTACACCTGCGAGTCCGAAACGACCGACATGACCGTCTCCGGGCCCGCGAAGCTGCTCGTAAACTTCGTCTCTTCCGACGTGATCGTCTGCGTCAACATGCAGCGGCGCGGCACAGGCGAATACGAGATGAGGATAGAATATAAGCCGGTCGAGGGCGCTTCCTTCGGGGATCTCGAGATAAGCTTCCCGAGCGAAACCATACACGTTTCCGTCGTGCCCACGCATACCCTCGGATAAAGATAAAACATAAGAGGAAAGATTATGAAACTGACCGCCTCAAACCTCAGCATGCCGTTCAACGCCGATGAATCGACTTTGCGTCTTCTCATCGCCGCCGAGCTCAGGCTCCCCGCCGAAAGCGTGACGAACGTCCGCCCCGTAAGGCGCTCCCTCGACGCGAGGGACAAGAACGACATCAGGTTCATCTATACAGCCTCGTTCGAGATCGGGGACAGGGATTACAGCAAGTACGGATCGCGCTTCCCGAAGTCCGTCGTGAAGGCCGCCGAAAGGCCGGCCCCCGCCGATCTCTTCGGGGATATTCCCCAGCCCGCGCCCTTCGTCGTAGTCGGCGCGGGGCCCGCGGGGCTGTTCGCCGCGCTCACGCTCGCGGAACGCGGATATAAGGTCGTCATGATAGAACGCGGCAGGCCCATAGAGGAGCGCCGCAAAAGCGTCGAAGGCTTCTGGGCGGGCGCGGGGCTCGACCCGGAGAGCAACATCATGTTCGGCGAGGGCGGCGCCGGCACCTTCTCGGACGGCAAGCTCACGACCCGGATCAAGGATCCGAGGGCGGAGCTCGTCATGGAAGGGCTGGTCAGATACGGCGCGCCCGAAAAGATAAAGATCGAAGCGAAGCCGCACCTCGGCACCGACGTGCTGCGCACCGTCGTCGGGAATATGCGCCGCGCCATTGAAGAAAAGGGCGGCGAGGTCCGCTTCGGGACTAAGCTCACCGGCATAAGGAGCGAAAACGGCTCCGTCACGGCGGCCGTCGTCAACGGGGGAGAGGTCATCCCCTGCTGCGCGATAGTGCTCGCGCTTGGCCAGGCCGCGCGCGATACCTACCGCATGCTCGACGGGATAGGCGTTGAGATAGCGGCGAAGCCCTTCGCCGTCGGCGTGAGGATCGAGCATCCGCAGTCCCTCATAGACAGGGCGCAGTTCGGCAGATGGGCGGGGCATCCGCGCCTCGGCGCGGCCGAATACAGGCTGACGGGCAGATCCGGCACGAGGGGAGTCTACACCTTCTGCATGTGCCCCGGCGGGTTCGTCGTCGCTTCCTCCTCGGGCGAGGGGGAGGTCGTAACGAACGGCATGAGCTATTCCGCGCGTGACGCGGAGAACGCCAACTCCGGCCTCATAGTGCAGGTCAACCCGAAGGATCTCGGCGGCGCGCCCTTCTGCGGGCTCGAATTCCAGGAGAAGCTCGAAAGGGCGGCGTTCAGGCTCGGCGGAGGCGATTATTCCGCCCCCGCGGAGAGGGTCGTCGACTTCCTCAACGGCGATAAGCCGCAGCCGTTCACATCCGTCACGCCCACGTACCGCCCGCAGGCCGTCCCGCGCGATCTCAGGAAATGTCTCCCCGGCACCGTGAGCCGCGGCGTCGCGGACGGAATACGCGCGTTCGGCCGTCAGCTCAGGGGCTTCGATATGGAAGAGGCCGTCCTCACCGCGGTCGAGAGCCGCACGAGCTCCCCGGTCAGGATCCTCCGTGACGACAACGGCGAGGCGACGAGGCTGAAGGGCCTTTACCCCGTGGGCGAGGGCGCGGGCTACGCGGGCGGGATCGTTTCCGCCGCGGTCGACGGCATGCGCGCCGCCGAAAGGCTCATGGGCGTCTATAAGCCCGAATAGGTTCGTTTTCCCCGATAACGGGGCATACTTATGTACAGAGGAAAGATATGAAACGCTACTACGTTATAATAGGCAACTTCGGCTCCGGCAAGACGGAGCTTGCGCTCAACATGGCCTTTGAAGCCGCGGCGGAGGGGCAGAAGGTCACCCTCGTCGATATAGACGTCATCAACCCCTATTTCCGCTCGACCGAACGCAAGGCCGAGCTGGAGGCCGCCGGCATCCGTCTCATCTCGCCGAACTTCACGAGCTCCGGCGTCGAGGTGCCGAGCATACCCCCGGAGATATTCTCCGTGTTTTCCGATAATTCCGATCTCGTCATATTCGACGTTGGCGGGGATCCGGTCGGCTCCATCGCCATGGGGCAGTATTACGGCTACTTCAAAGAGCTCGAGAATTTCGAGGTCTGGTACGTCATCAACTGCCGCCGCCCGCTCTCTTCCGGCGCCGCGGAGAACCTCGAGATGATCGAAAAGATAACCGGCGTGAGCCGCCTCAAGGTCACGGGGATCCTGAACAATACCAATCTCGCGCATGAAACGACCGTCCGCGACCTGCTCGACGGAGTCGGGATCACCCGCGAGGTCAGCGAAAGATCCGGCCTGCCCGTCATAGGCACGGTCGGCACCCCCGAGATACTCGAAGCCTTCCTAAAGGAGGCGGCGGAGCGCGGCATCCCCGAGGACCTTATCGGGAAGCCGTTCCCGATCGAGCGCTATATGCACCGCGATTGGGGCCGCTATACCGAGAGCGGCTTATAATATGGAGGGTACCCGGGAAGAATGCGAACGCGCCTTTGAAAGGGAGCTCGCCGTCAGCTTCACAGGCCACAGGGCGGCAAAGCTCCCGTGGGGGTACGACGAGCGCGACGAAAGATGCCTCGCCTTCAAGGCGAAGCTCGAGGCGGAGATAATCCGCGCATACCGTCAGGGCGCGCGGTACTTCCTTTCGGGCATGGCGGACGGGGTCGATCTCTACGCCGCCGAAAGCGTATTGAAGCTCTCCCACTCCTTCCCCGAGATGAAGCTCGTCGCGGTATTCCCCTTCGGCAGGGGCGATACCGAACGCAAGCGCCGCTGCGCCGACAGGGCGTACCGGGTCGTGTCCGTCTGCGGCGAGTACGCCCCCTACGCGTACATGGCAAGGAACGAGTATCTCGTCCGCCACAGCTCCCGCATAATCTGCGGATTCACGGGCGAAGCCGCATCCGGCACGGGGGCGACGATCCGCCTCGCCTCGCGCGAGGGGATAGACATAGTCATACTGAGTATTTAACGGAGCATCACCATGCCGCTTCTGGCTGTCAATAATCTCAAAAAGTCCTTCGTTACCCGCGTCCTTTTCGAGGGCGTATCCTTTGAGGTGAGCGAGGGCGACCATATCGGTTTCATAGGCGTGAACGGCTGCGGCAAGTCCACACTCTTTGCCGTCATCGAGGGCAGGGAGCCCTATGACGAGGGCAGCGTTTCCGTTACGAGGGATACCGTCATCGGCTCGATGGAGCAGACCGTCAGGGCGGAAGGTTCCACGCTTTACGAATATGCCGAGAGCGTATTTTCGGGGCTCGTTTCCATAGAAAGCGAGCTCGAAGGCATCAACGAAAAGCTCGAGGAGCTCGGCGCGGATGAGAAGCTCATCGAGCGTCAGCACCGCCTGCGCGAGCGCTTCGAGGACGGCGGCGGCCTCACGTTCAGGGCCCGCACCCGCTCGACCCTTCTCGGACTCGGCTTCACGGAGGAGGAGCTCAAAAAGGACGTTTCGCTCTTCTCCGGCGGGCAGAGGAACAAGGCTCAGCTCGCGAGGCTCCTTCTCTCCGGCGCGAACCTGCTCCTTCTGGATGAGCCGACCAACCATCTCGACATAAAAGCCATCGAATGGCTCGAAAGCTTTCTTTCCTCCTACCGGGGGGCGTTCATAGTCATATCGCATGACCGCTACTTCCTCGACAAGGTCACCAACCGCACGATGGAGCTGAAGGACAGGAAGCTCTACAAGTCAAAGGGGAACTATTCCCGCCATATGGAGCTTCGCGCCACCGCGCGTGAGCTCGAGCTGCGCCGTTACCTCCGCGCGAAGAAGGAGATCCGCCGCATAGAGGGCATGGTGGAGCAGCAGCGCAGGTGGGGGCAGGAGCACAATTTCGTCACCGCCGCGCATAAGCAGAAGGCCGCCGACAGGATCAGGGAGACCCTTGTCGAGCCGGAGCGCGATCCCGCCTCGATACATTTCTCCTTCACAGCGAAGGAGGGCGGCGGCAACGACGTCATTATCGTGAAGGGGCTCTCGAAGTCCTTTGACGGGAAGAAGGTCTTCTCCGGCGTCGATATGCTCGTCAAGAAGGGCGAAAAGGTATTCCTCCTCGGCGACAACGGCTGCGGGAAGACGACCCTTCTCAATATAATCGCGGGGCGCCTGCGCCCGACGGAGGGCACGAGCGTTCTCGGCGCGCATATAGAGCCCGCCTATTATGAGCAGACGATGACCTCACTCGATCCCGAAAACACCGTCCTCGAAGAGGTCTGGGATAAATACTTCAACACCATCTCCCACCGCGATATAAGAAACGCCCTCGGCGCGTTCCTCTTCCGGGGGGACGAGGTCGAAAAGAAGATAGCCCTTCTCTCCGGCGGGGAGAAGGCAAGGGTGCAGCTTTTAAAGCTCATGCTGACGCGGGCGAACCTGCTCCTCCTCGACGAGCCGACGAACCATCTCGATATCGCCTCGCGTGAGGCGCTTGAGTCCGCCCTCGACGAGTACGACGGGACGATGCTCGTCGTCACGCACGACCGATACCTCGTCAACCGCCTCGCGGACAGGATCCTTCACATGACGAAGGACGGCCTGACCGAATACGTCGGCGGCTACGACGATTATCTCGAAGCCGTTCAGAACGGAGGGGAAGGCCCCTCCGGATCCGCCGAGAAGCCGCTTTCGGCGAGCGCCGCCTCATACAGGGAGCGCAAGGAGCTCCGCAGCGATATCACAAAGGCGAAGACGGCGGTCTCCCGCGCGGAGAAGGCCATCGAGGAAGCGGAGACCGAGCTGCACGGCGTCAACCTGAAGCTCGCTTCGCCGGAATACTCCTCCGATTACGTTAAGGCGGGGGAGCTCTCAAAACGGGCGGATGAGATCTCAAAGCGCCTCGAAGCGCTCTATTCCGAATGGGAAAGCGCGTCTGCGCGGCTCGCGGATCTCGTCCCCGATGAAAACGAAAAACAAGCTTGATATATAGAGGTAAACATTTTGTCAAACAAGGAAAGATCCAAACTGAAGATAATCCCTCTGGGCGGTCTCGGCGAGATAGGCAAGAACATGACCGTCCTGGAGTATGAAAACGATATAATGATAATCGACTGCGGCCTCGCCTTCCCTGATGAGGATATGCTGGGTATTGATCTCGTGATACCCGATATGTCCTATCTGGAGGAGAATTTCGAAAGGATCCGCGGATTCGTCCTCACCCACGGGCATGAGGATCATATAGGCGCCGTGCCCTTCGCGGCGCAGAAGTTCGACGTCCCGTTCTACGGGTCGAAGTTCACGCTCGCCCTCGTCGAGCACAAGCTCGAGGAGCACAGGCTGAAGAACGTCGATCTCCGCTGCGTCGCCGCGGGCGATACAGTCGAGATAGGCTGCTTCAGGGTGGAATTCATAAAGGTCGGGCATTCGATACCCGGCGCGCTTGCCGTCGCCGTGACGACCCCGGTCGGAGTCGTCATCCACACGGGCGACTTCAAGGTGGATTACACCCCCATAGACAACGAGCCCATAGACATCTCCCGCTTCGCGTATTACGGCACGAAGGGCGTGCTCGCCCTCATGATGGATTCCACGAACGCGGAGCTGCCCGGCTGCACCCCCTCGGAGATGGAGCTCGGCAAGACCTTCGAGAACGTGTTCGATATGGCGCAGGGCCGTGTGATAGTTGCCTCGTTCGCTTCGAACGTCTACCGCATCCAGCAGGTGGCGGACGTCGCCGTCGCCCATGGGCGCGTGCTCTGCTTCCAGGGGCGGTCGATGGTGATGATCGTCCGCATCGCGATGGAGCAGGGCATACTGAAGATCCCCGAAGAGGCCGTCGTTGAAGTCGAGAAGCTCAAAAACTACCGTGACGACGAGGTCTGCGTCCTCACCACCGGCTCGCAGGGCGAGTCGATGAGCGGGCTTTTCCGCATGGCGAACGCCAACCACAGGCTGAATATAGGCAAGGGCGATACCGTCATAATCTCCGCCTCCGCCATCCCCGGCAACGAAAAGGCCGTCGGCAAGGTAATAAACCAGCTCTTCCTCAGGGGAGCGAACGTCGTCTACGACCGCCTTGCGGACGTGCACGTTTCCGGCCACGCGAGGCAGGAGGAGCTGAAGCTCATGATCCGCACGATAAAGCCCAGGTTCTTCATCCCCGTTCACGGCGAAGCGAGGCATCTTTACCACCACGCGCGGCTCGCGGCCTCTCTCGGCATAAAGGAGGAGAACGTTTTCGTAATGGAGACCGGCGGCGTGCTCGAGCTCACGAAGCGTTCCGGCAAGCTCGCCGGGGCGGTCGATTCCGGCTACGTCCTCGTGGACGGCGCGGGCGTCGGCGATATAGGCTCCTCCGTACTGCGCGAGAGGCGCCTCCTCTCCCGCGAGGGGATGTTCGCGATAGTCATCGCGATAAAGAGCTCCACGGGCGAGCTCGCGGCGGAACCCGAGATAATATCAAAGGGCTTCGTGTTCGCGAAGGATTCCGAGGAGCTCCTCGAACAGGCAAGGTCCGTAGCCAGGGAGCTCGCGGGCAGATTCGCGGTCAGCGATAAGTCCGAATGGGGCAATATCAAAACGGGCATAAAGACGGGCGTCAAGAACTGCCTCTACAACAAAACGAAGCGCATGCCCCTCATAATGCCCATATTCATGGAAGTGGAATGATGGATGAGATAAACGAAATGACGGAGGCTCTCGCCGGGGCAGTGAGGCGCAGCGCACAGTACGAAAGGTTCCGCGCCGCAAGGGAAAGAGCCGACTCGAACGAGACGACGCGCGCCCTTCTCGCGGAATACTCCCGCCTCCGCACGAGGGCGCAGGCGGAAGCCGTCGCCGGGCGCGAGGATAAAGGCTCGCTCGAGCGTCTTCAAAAGCT
Organism: Clostridia bacterium; assembly: GCA_017509785.1. Lineage (GTDB taxonomy): Bacteria > Bacillota > Clostridia > Christensenellales > CAG-138 > UBA3857. The sequence goes on along the minus strand of JAFWOT010000025.1, from coordinate 141,794 downwards.
CGGCGAGCTCCTCCAAATGGATCCCGACGCCTCGGAATACCTCATTGCGGAGTTCATGCTCAGCGATCTCGTTGGCGGCGTTTACAGGCGCATCGCCCGCGCGGCGGAGCTCGATCTCAGCATGCTCGAATAACGAAAGGAAACGGATATGAAACAATTGGCATTTGGATTCGAATCCCCCGACAACGGCGGTGGGAACGGCGACCGCGTCGACCCAAGCCTCGTCGAGACGGCGAAATTCTCGCCCATAAGGAAGCCGCCCGAGGTCAGGAAGGACGCGGCCACCGGCAAGATAGTCGTCGACGAGCGGATGATAACGGAATCCGCGAAGCCGGTGAAGGGCTCCTCCCGCAGGGCGGCAAAGAAGGCTCCCTCCGCCGGGATGGAGACCGCAAAGCGGCGCTGGCGCAAGGTCAGCCCCTGGCTCGCGGCGGTCATCGGCGTGGCGATCACGGCGCTGATACTGATGTTCGCGGTGAAGTTCGCCGTGAATAAATTCCTGCGCCCCGTCGACCCGAACGACCCCACGCCCATCGTCGTGGAGATACCGAAGGGCAGCGGCGCCTCCGCCATCGCGAAGATCCTCTACGAGGCCGGCGGCGAGGGCGAGCGCGGGCTCATAGTCAACAAGGCGCTCTTCAAGGTCTACGTCGATTTCATAGGCAAATCCTCCGGCCTGAAGGCGGGAACGTACGTGCTTTCCCGCAATATGAGCATAAGCCAGATCACCGACATAATCTGCTCCGGCAACCCGCCGAGGAGCACCGTCAAATTCACCATCTCCGAGGGCATGACGGTCGAGGCCGTCGCGAAGAAGCTCGTCGATCAGGGCATATTAAAGGATTCCTCGCGCTTCCTCGAGCTCTGCACCGACGCGAAATCCTTCGCGGATAAGTACTGGTTCGTGAAGAACATAGTCGACGAGGGCCGCGAAGGCCGCGTCTATATGCTCGAAGGCTACCTCTTCCCCGATACATACGAGGTCTACGCCGACGCCACCGAGGAGGAGGTCATCACCAAGATGCTCGACCGCTTCAACGAGATCTACACGAGGAAGTACGTTGAAAGGGCGGAGGAGCTTGAGCTTTCGCTGGACGACGTCGTCATACTCGCCTCCATGATAGAAAAGGAAGCGAAGCATTTCGACTTCACGAAGGTCTCTGCCGTATTCCATCTGAGGCTCAATATGGGCGTCCCGCTCAATTCCGACGCGACCCTCGGCTATATTTTAAAGACCAACAGCATGGAGTTCACGCAGGAGGAGCTCGACTACGACAGCCCCTATAATACGTACAAGTTCAGCGGGCTGCCCGCCGGCCCCATCTCGAACCCCGGCGTCGCCGCGATAGAGGCGGTCCTCTTCCCGAACGAGCAGTTCATGGAGGAAGGCTATCTCTACTTCTGCCTCATGGATTCCAACACGGGCGCGCTCGTGTTCGCCAAGACCGCCGAGGAGCACGCCGCGAACGTCGAAAAGTACAGGCCGTTCTGGAACTGATATGTCAAAGCTCGAATTGCTTGCCCCCGCGGGGAATATCGAACGCTTCCGCACCGCGATACGCTTCGGCGCCGACGCGGTCTATATGGGGCTGCCCGCGTTCTCGCTCAGGAACCTTGCGGATAATTTCTCGATAGAGACCCTGCCCAGGACCATCGGTCACGCGCACGAGCGCGGCGTCAAGGTCTACGTGACGGTCAATTCCTTCATACGGGACGCCGACCTCGGGGAGCTTAAAAACACTCTCTGCGCCCTGCGCGAGGCCGCGCCGGACGCGCTCATCGTCAACGATCCCGCCGTCATAAGGCTGGCGCGCAGGCTCGCGCCGGAGCTGCCCCTGCACCTTTCCACGCAGGCGAACACGCTGAACTCCGAGGCCGCCGCCTTCTGGTTCGATCAGGGGATCTCGAGGATAGTCCTCGCCCGCGAGCTCACTCTCGATGAGATAAGGCTCATCCGCTCCCGGATCCCGAAGGAGCTCGAGCTCGAGATGTTCGTTCACGGCGCGATGTGCGTCAGCTACTCGGGCCGCTGTCTGCTCTCGAATTACATCGACGGGCGCGATTCCAACCGCGGCGAGTGCGTTCAGCCCTGCAGGTGGAATTATGAGCTGAAGGAGAACCGCGTGCTCACGGCGGAATTCCGCGAGCACGGCAGGAACGGGGAGTACTTCACCGTCGAAGACGACGGGAAGGGCTCGTTCATACTCAATTCACGCGATATGTGCCTCGCGCCGTACCTGCGCGAGATCGAGGAGGCGGGCGTCTCCTGCATAAAGATAGAGGGGCGGATGAAGTCCATACTCTACGTCGCCACGGCGACGAACGCCTACCGCATGGCGCTGGACGGCGCCCCCGTCGAGACCGTCATGCGCGAGCTGATGCGCCTTTCGCACAGGCCGTATACCACCGGCTTTACGTTCCGTGAAAGCGAAAAATGCCGCGGCGGCACCTACGGAAAGAGCTTCAACGCGATGTACGGCGAAAACCCCGCGGAGCTCATGGAGTATCGGACGGGCGGCTACACCCAGCAGGCGAAGATAGCCGCCGTCGTCCTGGGTTACGACTCCGCAAAGGCCGAGGCCCTCATAGAGCAGCGCAACAATTTCAAGGCGGGCGAGAGCCTCAATATACTCGCCCCCGGGGACGTTTCACGCTCGTTCACGGTCACCGGCATCCGCACGGAGGAAGGCGAGGAGCGCGCCTCCGCTCCGCACCCTGCGGAGCGCCTTATGATCCACTGCCCCGAACCCGTCGCTCCGGGGGATATTTTAAGGAAGATCGCAGCCGAAGGCTGAGATAATATAACCAAGAACCATTATTACATCAATGGAGGAATAAATCATGAACAAAATGACCGTTAAGGACGTCAACGTCACCGGCAAGCGCGTGCTCGTGCGCGTGGATTTCAACGTGCCCCTCGATAAGGAGCTCAACATCACGGACGAGAGCCGCATACTCGGCGCGCTGCCCACGATCAGGTATCTTCTCGACCGCGGCGCGAAGGTCATACTCTGCTCCCATCTCGGCAGGCCCAAGGGCAAGTTCGTGCCCGAGATGAGCCTTGCCCCCGTTGCAAAGCGCCTCGCGGAGCTCCTGCCCGAGACCAAGGTCGTTTTCGCCAACGATATAATCGGCGAGGACGCGAAGGCCAAGGTCGAGGCGATGCAGCCCGGCGAAATCGTTTTGCTTGAGAACCTCCGCTTCCATGCCGAGGAGGAGAAGAACGATCCCGAATTCGCGAAGAAGCTCGCCGATTACGCCGAGCTCTACGTTTCCGACGCGTTCGGCACCGTCCACCGCGCCCACGCCTCCACCGAGGGCGTCGCGCACTATCTGCCCGCCGTCTGCGGCTTCCTCATCGAGAAGGAGCTCGGCTTCATGGGCAAGGCGCTCGAGAACCCCGACCGTCCCTTCGTCGCCATACTCGGCGGCAAGAAGGTCGCGGATAAGATCGGCGTTATCACCAACCTCCTCAATAAGTGCGATACCCTCCTCATCGGCGGCGCGATGAGCTACACCTTCTATAAGGCGATGGGTCTCAACATAGGCAACTCCCTCCTCGATGAGAACAGCATCGACCTCGCCAACTCCCTCATGGAGACCGCGAAGGCGAAGGGCGTGCGCCTCATGCTCCCCGTCGACTGCGTCGTCGCGAAGGAATTCTCCGAGGACTGCGAGCGCAAGACCGTCCCCTTTGACGCAATGCCCGACGGCTTCGAGGGTCTCGATATCGGCGAAAAGACCGCCGAGCTCTACGCTTCCGTCATCAAGGAAGCCAAGACCGTCGTCTGGAACGGCCCCATGGGCGTGTTCGAGATGGACGCGTTCGCCAAGGGCACCGAGGCCGTAGCCAGGGCCTGCGCCGAGTGCGGGGGCGTCACCATTATCGGCGGCGGCGATTCCGCTTCCGCGGTCAACAAGTTCGGCATGGGCGATAAGATGAGCCATATCTCCACCGGCGGCGGCGCATCCCTTGAGTTCCTCGAGGGCAAGACCCTTCCCGGCGTAGCCGCGCTCAACGATAAGACCTCCCGCCGCAAGCTCATCGCCGGCAACTGGAAGATGAACATGACCCCCAAAGAGGCCGAAAAGCTCGTCACAGAGCTCATCCCCCTCGTAAAGGACGCCGAGGCCGAGGTCGTCGTCTGCCCGCCCTTCGTCGATATCCCCTTCGTCGCCCCCATCATCAAGGGCACCAATGTCCGCCTCGGCTCCCAGAACATCCACTGGGCCGAGAAGGGCGCCTTCACCGGCGAGATCTCGGCAAAGATGCTCTGCGAGCTCGGCGTCGAGTACGCCATCATCGGCCACAGCGAGCGCCGTCAGTACTTCGGCGAGACGGACGAGACCGTCAACTCCCGCATAAAGGCCGCCCTCGCCGCGGGGATCGTCCCGATCGTCTGCGTCGGCGAGACCCTTGAGCAGCGCGAAGCCGGCGTCACCGACGAGTTCCTCGCCGGTCAGATAAAAGCCGCGTTCTGCGGTCTCACCGCGGAGCAGGCGGCGAACGTCGTGATAGCTTACGAGCCCATCTGGGCCATCGGCACCGGCAAGACCGCCTCCGACGAGGAAGCCGACCGCACCATCGGCGCCATCCGCAGCGTGTACTGCGGGCTCTACGGCTGCGAGGCGGCGAAGAACGTCCGCATACTCTACGGCGGCTCCATGAACGCAAAGAACGCCCATGGCCTCAAATCCATGGAGAACATCGACGGCGGTCTCATCGGCGGCGCTTCCTTAAAGCCCGTTGATTTCTCCCACGTCGTGCTCGACTGATCAAATCAAAAGGGGCGGGGGAGACTCCGCCCCGAAAGGATCCCAATGAAAAAAACCACCGCAATACTCATCCTCGACGGCTTCGGCTATCGCGAGGAACCCGAGGACAACGCAATACTCATCGACGGCATACGCAATATCCGCCCCCTGTGGGAAAAATACCCCCATACGCTCATCGGCGCCTCCGGGCTTGACGTCGGCCTCCCCGACGGGCAGATGGGCAATTCCGAGGTCGGGCATATGAACATCGGCGCAGGCCGCGTCATAATGCAGGATTATCCCCGCATCGACAAGTCCATCGCGGACGGGGATTTCTTCACGAATCCCGCGTTCGTTTCCGCTATGGACAACTGCCTTGAGCACGACTCGGCCCTGCACCTTCTCGGCCTCTGCTCCGACGGCGGCATCCATTCGAGACTCTCGCATCTCTACGCGCTTCTCGAGCTCGCAAAACGCAAGGGGCTTGAAAAGGTATTCGTCCATTGCTTCATGGACGGGCGCGACACGCCCCCCACGAGCGGGATCGATTATATCGGGCAGGTCGCCGCAAAGTGTGCGGAGATCGGCGTCGGCCGCATAGCTACCGTCCAGGGCCGCTTTTATGGCATGGACCGCGACAAGCGCTACGAGCGCGTAAAGCTCGGCTTTGACGCGATAGTCAACGGCGAGGGCGTGGCGGAATCCGATCCCGTATCCGCCGTCAGGCATTCCTATGAGAACGGCAAGACGGACGAGTTCATCGTCCCCGCCGTCATCTGCGAGGGCGGCGCTCCCATAGCCACGGTCAACGAAGATGACAGCGTCATATTCTTCAATTTCCGTACCGACCGCCCGACCGAGATCACCGAGGCGTTCATATTCCCGGATTACGATTTCTTCGAGCGCAGCCGCGACTATATTAGGACTCATTACGTCTGCATGACGCTCTACCGCGATGATTTCGACGGCCCCGCCGATATCGCCTTCCGCCCTCTGCACCATGAAAATCTGCTCGGGGAATACGTTTCGGGCTTCGGACTGAAGCAGCTCCGCATCGCCGAGAGCGAAAAGAAGCGTCACGTCACCTTCTTCTTCAACGGCGGCACGGACGAGACGAGCCCCGGCGAGGATCATTTCATTCTCCCCTCCCCGAAGGTGGAGACCTACGATCTCGCCCCCGAGATGCGCGCCTACGATCTGACAGATAAGGTCATAGAGGTCATCCGCGCCCACGAGTACGATCTCATAGTCATGAATTTCGCCAACCCCGACATGGTCGGTCATACCGCCGTGCCCGAGGCCTGCGTCGCGGCGGTGCACGCCGTCGACGAGTGCGTGGGGAGGATCGTCCGCGTCCTTCTCGAGGAGGGCGGCTCCTGCCTTATCACCGCCGATCACGGCAACTGCGAGGTAATGAAGGAGAACGGCAAGCCCATGACGGCGCACACCACCAACCCCGTCCCGCTCATTTACGTCGCGGAGGACGTCTCCGGCGTCAGCCTGAGGAGCGGCGGCAAGCTCGGCAATCTCGCGCCCACGCTGCTTCAGATGATGGGTCTGCCCAAGCCCGCCGAAATGACGGAGATCAGCCTTATCGAGTACGCGGAGTAAGCTCGATGGCGATAAATATACCGCAAACCTCCCGAAAAAATACGGATTTGTGCTTGCATTCGGGGTGCGTTCGTGGTATAATGTCCGTCGCAGTTGATAAATTGAAAGGAAACAACCATGGATATCTTTGCAATCATCGTCAATATTCTCCTGCTCGTCGCAGCCATGCTGGTCGTGATCGTCGTCCTCGCGCAGGATTCCAAGAATTCCGGTCTTGGCGGGGCTTTCGGTTCCGAAACGACCGCTCTTTCCACCAAGGGCAAGAAGGCCAGCCGCGAGAGGCAGCTTCAGAAGCTCACCGTTATTTTCGCGATCGTCGTTGCCGTCCTTGCGATCCTCATGCTGCTCATGCCCGCCTTTAAGAAGTGGTTCGCTCCCGCGAGTACGAGCGCGATGATCGATCTCGTTCGCAGCATCTTCTGATCGTAACTCAGAGCAGTTTCGGCACAGCGCTCTTTTAAAATCGGGTGCTGTGCCTGTTTTAGTTTCGGGAGGGTAATATGCCTGTCAAAAAAGGAACCAGATCAATAGCCGAAAACCGCAAGGCAAGGCACGATTACTTCATCGAATCGACGTATGAAGCGGGTCTGGCTTTGGTCGGTACTGAGGTAAAATCCATAAGGGCCGGCAAGGTCAACATAAAGGATTCCTACGTCAAGGTAAAAAACGGCGAGGCGTTCGTCGTCGGCATGCATATTTCCCCGTATGAGCAGGGCAATATCTTCAACCGCGATCCCTTCCGTGAAAGGAAGCTCCTCCTTCATAAGAGGGAGATACTGAAGCTCCGCGCCCTCTCCGAGGCGGACGGTTACAGCCTCATCCCGCTGAACCTCTATCTGAAGGACGGCCTCGTCAAGATGGAGCTCGCCGTCGCCAAGGGCAAGAAGCTCTATGATAAGCGCCACGATATCGCAGAAAGGGACGCCAAGCGCCAGATCGAGCAGCGCCGCAAGGAAGACAGGAACAGGGAATAAAAAAAGGGGCATGCCCCTTTTTTATCACGACCCGGAGTTAAGTTCTATCGCCCTCGCCGCGAACTCCGCCGTGCCGGGCCCGCCCGCTTTGTCGATATTCTCCTTAAACCGCGGATCGCTCACGTACATCTGCCCGAGCCCCCGGAGTATCTCCGGCGTGCAGGTATAATAGTTCGCGCTGATATAGTCGCGCAGCTCCGCGACGGCCTCCCGAACGGCGGGGCTTTCCGCGGGCTCATGCCGAAGCCCGCCGAGCTTTGAAAAGATTTTCATAAGCCCTTCCGCTTCCGCGCTGCCGGGCTCCCGGCTCTCATACTCGCGCCAGGCGGCTGAGCCTCCCCAGCGGCGCTTCGCCTCGTTCTCGTATTCCCTCGGGTTTTTATCCATGATCGGCTCCTTTCGTGGGAGGATCGGCGCATCCCGTCCGCCTCCCGACCATATTATAAACCATGAACGGGAGCCGCGGTCAAGGGGATTTTTCAAAAAAGGTTGATTTTATCGCCCGGATGAGGTAAAATAACAATGCTCCTAAAGGGGCGCTTATATGGGGGCGTAAATGGTTTCGACGGGGATCATGGATGCCTGATAAGCGAGCCGAAGCCCCGTGCTTCGTTAAAAACGGGAAATCTTTTAAATATAACTGACAACAACAGCTATATGCCCGTAGCGGCCTAACGGCCCTACCGTCCGCCCATAGTTGCCCACGACTGTGGATACGGGCGTCATCAATGTGGGGAACCAACCGCAGGCTTGCCTCACCTGCGGCGGGATCTTGAGGCTGCCGGAACCGTAAGCCCGTCGGTGGGCGTGCGGCAACGAAAGACTTAATGCGCCGACTACGCTCGTAGAAGTTCACGCAAACAGGTTTTCGGACAGGGGTTCGACTCCCCTCGCTTCCACCATATCACGAGAGGTTCTTGATACAAAGCATGTCAAGAACCTATCGTTTATTTATGCTCATTTTCCCTTTGATTTCATTGGGTTTTTCAAAATGGCGGGTGCATTTTTTATTTCGATGTGGCTTTTTGCCTGCCTCCTGGAACGGCAGAATTAGCCAAATCGGCATTTTTGCCAAAGAGCTATCGTTTGAAACGGGTGCATCAATCGTTTGAAAATCAGGGGCTATCGTTTGCTATCGTTTGAATCGTTTGAAGGCATTTAAGTGCAATCAGAATTCTCTCAACCATGATTCTTCCCTGAAACTATGCATTCCATATTTGAAATTCTGCACGGTTTTGGGTATAATAAAAGGTGATATGATTATGTGAATAATATGGCGCGACCTACTTCTGTCACGCCTGATGAGCAGAAAGCTGGAGGTGTGAGCGTGTCTCGTGAGCGAGTGGTTTTCTATGGCGGAGGGGATATGTGTTGCGGTTTGGGACTTGATCAAATTGAAACTCTGACTATTCCCGTTTTTGAGAGCATTACCATCAATGATGCAATCGAATACTGTGAGATTTATAAGTACTTTCAGGACGGCGCAAGAGCAAAAAAGTGGACGGATGAGGACTATGATTGTTATGCCGAAAAAAGTAAAAAACTGATGGGTTTAGCCAAAAAGTATTTCAACTCACTTACGGATTCCGATATTATAAAAGAGTATAACACAATAGAATTATACTATCTTTCCGCATTCTGGGAATTGTTTAATTCCAATAAGCTTTATGAGAGGATTTCCAAGGATTCCTTCGGAAATCTGTTGGAGTGCGAACATATTCCGCTTGCAAATATTCTAGAGCACAAGTCCATTGTTGGTAAATACGGTGAACAGTTGAAAGGCTATATCCTCAAAGATTTTTCCTGCGTCGGCCTTTTGATTCGGCATTATGAGCAGAACGATACTGATAACAAAAACATTTATCTTCCCGATGAATTAACCGGCTGTGAAATCGTTGATTTGTTTGACAATTACTTGGAAAGCAATCAGGTAAATGCGAACCATGCAAAGGCTATCTTCCATATGAAACACACAACGAGATTTCCTGTGGATGATGGGCTGAGATTGAAGGCAAAAAGGCGGTATGATAAAGAATTTGAAGATGCTAAGGCATATGGATTCAGTACGCAATACGGTGCCGCAGTTTCAATTTCAAAAGAGCTTACAACAGAGAGAGTCGCTTCTTTTAATGGAGGTACTATCCATATCGCTTATAGCTACCAATGGCTCTCTGAAACGCTTGATTATCCGAGCATACTAAACAATTTTATTTATATTTTTGAATATGTCGACTATCAGCAAATGCGATGCAATCTGGTGAGCATTAAAAAGCTGGGTGGAATAATGGAACGGGCATTCAAGCCCGATTCAAGACAATACTATCCTGATTACCTTGGGTTTCTACATATCAATGGCTTGGCGGATATTCAAATGAAAGCTTATTGCTCATTTCTATCCGAAAAGGGAATCCGGTTTGAAGATGTGATAATATGGTTCTTCACAGAGTATTTACAAAAAGAATTCGATTGCCCTGAAATAAGGCTCTCCTTGCCTAGCGCGGATTCTGCAATGCTTCAAAAGTGTGAAGGTATTTGCACAGCTATCGAAATAGCTGTGAAACAGTTCGTATCCTACGCAGAAACTGGCGAAATCGATTTTGAGAAGCTTATGATTTCATCTGGCTCGCCTACGTATGATCAGATACCAAGCTTGGTTGACAAGAAGTACATATATGGTAACGGAAATGAGTATGAGCGGATAGACTTCCTACTGTTTTCGGATCAATGTCCTTTATACTTTGTATCAAAAGTTAACAAAGGTGCTGAAAAATGCAATTGTTTCATAGACTTACTTCTTCAAAAAAAGGTCAAAACGGCGGATTACCGTGACGAGTACCTGAATTATATAAACATACTTGCTGATTTGAGATTGATAGTAATAAGCAAATCCGGCGAAATAGAGCTTGGAAACCAAATTAAGCTATCTGTACTTAGAGAATTACATTTTCATGATGTTATCAGCAGATGGCATTACCCAGATTCTACACAAGCCGTATTCAAGGAGTGGATCGAACGCGGTTTGTTGATAGAAGGCAGCACTTTACTTTCTCGACCGGAAGCTGATTATCTGAGCTATCTTTTGAATCGCGAAAAGTTCTGTAACGGTCTTGATTTAAGAAATAAGTATGCTCACGGTATCGGGCAGCTTATTACCGACGAGAGAGAACATGAACAGAATTATATTGAATTGTTAAAAGTGATGATGATTCTTGTAATCAAGATCAATGAGGATTTCTGCTTGCAATACGCCTTGAAGGAAAGCAAAAGTCAATGAGCAACTTCATTTCCAAAGGTGATACAGCACTAGTATCCGAGCCAGTATGCATATGAAAGCTCGTCGACATCCCTGTTGGACTCCTCGGGGAGCTCTGCCAAAGCGGGCGGCAGCCTCGGTTTTTCGGCCCCGTACGCCTCCGAAAGAAGCAGGCTTTTGTTCTGCCCGTCTTCAGCTCGGGATATTATGTCGTCGATCCAGTAGAGTGCTTCGACGATGGCTCCGGGGCTCTTTAAAAGCATGGGGATGCGGAGTATGTTGGAAAGATCGTCGTTCTCGATGCCGTTCGCAGCGGCGAAGCTTACGTCGAACACTCCTGCCAGCTGGCTCGTCATGTACAGCGGAGCGAACTCCTCCATCGAGAAGCCCATCGACGCAGCCTCCATGAACAGCAGACCCTGCTTGTGGCAGTACGCCGTGCCGCGGTCGGTAAATGTACGCTCCACCTTTATAACGTTTCCGTTTTCAGGAGCGGAGCGGGCAAGCCGCATGAGGCGCTTAACGTTAGCGGAAAGCGGACGGCTCTTTGCCGGGTCTCTTGATGTCTGCATACGCTATGCCTCCTCTCCGTCGACGATTATCGGCTCTTCGGGGTATTCCCCTTTTCGGAGCGGGCATCTGCGGCGGGTCGTCCATTATGCCCGAAAGCAGATCGTCGACGGTGCTCTCGTCGACCGTGTGGGTTATATCGAGGGGCTTCGCCTCGATCATCATGTCCCACTCGCCGTCCGTGCATTCGCCGGAAACGCCTCTGACGCCGGATTCGTGCATGAATACGGGGGTGCCGAAATATCTTCTGTTGGCTTCGACGGCCCTTTCGAACTTGTCCTCCACATCCCGTATCTCTTTGGGCTCGTCCTCATCGGGCGGGTAATAAAAGCTTTTTGCGTCCTCGCGTTCTTCGGGAACCGTTTCGGCGGTCTTTTTCGCTATTATCACCTCGTCCGTTTTGTCGGAAGCGCGGCCTATGTAATTGTCAAGGTCGAAAACGAGCACGGTGTTCCTTTCCGCCGGTCCGGAGCCCTTTACCGCCTGGCACGGCACCCGGAAGGAGTAATCCGTCTCCCAGCCCATGCTGTCGTACAGCACCTTCGATAACGGGGAGGCGCCCCTGTATCCCTCCTTCCACAGTATGAAGTTGGGATTGGAGACAGCGCATGGCCTTACTACAAGCATGCGCTCAACGGGGTTAAACAGTATCTCGGCGTATTCCGTTCCGAGAAGCTTCGACACGCAGCTTTTATTGAACGAGATGCTGTTCGGCGTAATGCGGATAACGGGATCGTGCACCCTTGAGAACATATCCCCGCTCACCACCTGGAACGATCTTGCGGCCTCCTCGCGGCTTACGCTTTCGGAAGCCTCGGACGTCCTGCCTTCGAGCTCGTCCTTTATCTCCTGCTCCGCGGCTGTGAGGTCCCTCGCAATCTGCGCTATGCCGTGATCGTCGACGAGGCCCCCTATGCGGTGCCCGCCTTCGGGCAGGTACTCCGAACCCAAATCGTGCGTGAGCTCCTCATCCAGAAGCCCCATCGCGATCTGCGAAGCGCAGTAGTAATCCTCATAGTCGAAGCCCGCCCACGTGCGGTTCATGGAGATGTAACCGGCGAGCGTGCCTCTGTCGATTATCCGCATGGGAAGGTATGTACCCTCGTGACCGAATCGCCTGCTGTTGAGTATTCTCTGCGCTGCGTTCCACATGGACCGCGGAACGATGGCCTCGTGATGGTCTGGCTGGAAATACTTGTTTTTCTTTCCGTTGTTCTTCCTCGATTTATGATCCTTGTAGTTGGGGGTATATGTATTCCTCGCGAGCACGTCCCCGCAGTGCTTTTCGTTCCGCATCGTCGCGACGACCCCGTGCGCCTTCCAGTGGGTATTGAGCGTGCCGTCCCTGCGCCTGCCGCCGGTGGGGATGGCCATCTCGGTCAGCACCGACGCTATCTCCTCGGGCGTGCCCCCGTTTAAAAGGGTGGAGTACATCCAGCGGACGACGCGGGCCTCGCTCTCGTTCACCGACAGTATCTTTTTCCTGCCCCCGAAGCCGTCGGGCACCTCGATCTTGTCGTATCCGAAAAGCCTCGGGGTCAAAAAGCGGCCCCTGCTGAAGCGCCACTCGAGGGAGAGCAGTATCGCTTCGCTCTTCATGTGGCTCTCCTCCTGGGCGACCATTGCCAGTACGAACAGGATTATGCCGCTCGTCTGCGACGTTGTGTCGAGGTTCTCCTGCTCGAAAAACACCCTCACGGGCGGATCGTGATTCTGAAGCGCTTCGACCCACCCTATGCAGTCCATGAGGTTACGGGCGAAGCGTGAAACGGCCTTCGTGATTATCATGTCGATCTTGCCGTCCATGGCGTCCTTCATGAGCTGCTGGAAGCCCTGACGGTGATCGGTGTTGGTGCCGGAGAAGCCGTCGTCGACGTAGCAGCCGGCGTATTTCCAGTTGGGGTTTTCCTTGATCTTCTTCATGTACTGCTGTATCTGAAGATGGATGGAAAGCTTCTGGTCTATGTCGTCGGTCGATACGCGGCAGTAAGCGGCGACACGCAAAACGCGGTCTTCCTCCGGTGTTTCCGCGGCCGCGGCTATCTTCCGGACGTTTCTGCCGTCGAGAGCGTCGAGCTGCTTTATGAATGCGTTCTTTTCACGCTGACGTTCCGACTCGAAGCTCGCGCCGACCGGTGATCCCTTGGGCTGCGCCGCGCGCTGCTCGGCGGCATGTCTTACGTCGTTCATCCGCTCGCCTCCCTTACAATCGTTCTTTCAGGTTTCAATGGCGTTACCTCCCCTCGGTTAATCTTGCAAAAAAGCGGTACGGACATATATCCATATCTTCGCCGATTTGTCCACCTCCGCTCGGAGGTAATTTCATAATATTTTCGTGGGAAAAAGAAAAAACCGTTACCATGTTGCAGATTTGATTGATTCTGACAAGGGAGCTTCTAAACTGAAAAACAGGAACACATAGTGGTCTTGCTTTTTTGATAATTTCGGCTATAATAATGAGGAATGAGATAATCTATGAAAGGATTATTTTCCACTAAAGGAGGATTCAAGATGACATCCGATTTTGAAAAATTTGAAAACCTTGTACGTCAGGAACTAGAATCACCCGATTGGGCAATAGATTATCTCAAATCTGGGTTGCCTGCAGATTTAAATCTTGATGATGCCCTCAGTGTCGAAGTTTTCAAGAAATATTTCTATGTGGAGAGGCCGCAAGACGAGGATTTGGACCGCCGAATAAATGATTTATTTACAGATCCAAAACACAATATGCTTTGTATTGAATCTGGCCGAGGAAGTGGCAAAAGTACTTTTATTCAAACCTTGCATTTATATGACGAAGAGCATACTTATGAGCGTCTCTGCATAGACTTCAGCCAAAAAGATGATTATGCGCTTAATCCTGAGTATTCTTACTGCGAGAATAAACTATTTCAGTATTTTAAAAAGCGTTATCGTCAAGCATGCAAGAATAGCAAATGGATTGCTGAATATGACGAGCTGTATGATGGTCTGCTTAAAAAATTCCCGTCAAAGAGGCAAAGCGTAGATTACATGCCTACACTAGCGGAGGTGAGGCAATACACCAATATCGACGATTATGAAAATGCGTTCCCAGGACATAGAGCACGCATTGAAAAAGTCAAGGACTGTGACCTTAGGGTAATTCTTTTGCTATACATACTTTTGTGTATTAGCGAACCATCTGCTCAAAACAAACGTTGGTTTCTAATATTTGATAGTATAGAAGTATATGTTGAATCGAGTGCCAAGAAATGGGTAAAGGCTATTGCGACTATTGCTGATTTTATTCGTGCTGCATTAAACTCAATCCGTAAAGATGAAGAGTTTTTTACTCGTTTTACTGCCATTTTCCCCATCCGAACCGCAACGAGTATAAGCTTTTCCTCATATTCTAACCCAGCACTATTCCAGGGACGACCTTTATGGGGAACGGGCAATGAATACATTTTCCCGTTGGAAAGGTTTGACTTTGCTTCCCAGGCTTTAATAAAGAAATTACAATACTTGAAGACTGTTGGCGGAGACAAAACGCCCCTCTTTAAGCGTTGCATGACAATAGGCTCTCTTTTGCTTCCGCGGCATTATATCGAAGCAGCTTTGGAACAACCAGACCTGGCGCCTAATCCGGCATACAAAATATTCACAAAGACGCGGCTGATGCCTTTGTTTAATTATGACTTTAGGAAAGTGATGGATCGTCTTTATTATATTTCAGCTGCTGAAGATAAAATGTGCAATATCTTCCGTGCTTTAGATTCAATCCATGCAAATGCCAAAGGAACCGGCATCACTCAAGAGTTCGCTGCCAACGGTGAGAATATGATCACAACAAGGCTTATTATTAATGCTTTGCAAGAATTCTCTCCAAACCTTTTTTCTGAAATTGGATATTTAAACTTTGACTCTAACCATGAGCCCAGTATAGCAAGGGCGATGTTTAACTTTTTGTACTATAGTGAACTTAAGTACTATTTGGAAAATGCCCCTCAAGATGAATGGGGCGGCGAGTATCCTGGTGTACCATTTAAAGATTTGCTTAATAAGCTTAGGCCTTTCTCCAATAAGCAAATCTCATCAATTGCAAAGATCCTCTATAAGTCAAGCGTTGTTATAGGCGATGAACGTGAGTACTCTTATGTAAACATAGGTTGGTCGAATTTAATTGTAATAAAGGGGCTTAAAACACACATATCCTTTTCAACTTTTCAAACTATCGTGAGAGATTATTACTCTCAAAAGAATAAAGCCGCAGAAGATGATGAAGACAGTGAATTACTCAAGTGTTCCGTGCTTTTGTCAGATGCTGGCAGATGTTTTACTGTTTGGCTGTCAAAGCAGTATGAATTTCTGCTTGCAAGATCGTCTTCATTTTATTACACAGACCCTCTATTCGTCTATAGTACGAAAAAAGCTGAAATCAAAGAGTGCTTGGAAAAGCCTTTTGAAAAAGCGAGGGATATCATATTGCATGTAAGTATAGAAAAATTGGTCGCAGGCTGTTTGCAGGGATGCATCTATTGTCACAACGATTCCACGCAGACTGAACGCATTAATTGTGTCTTTTTCGACAGAAAAACACGTAAGAGTTTACTTGATTGTTCCCTGTTTCAAAGATATCAAGAATGCTTAATGCTAATTGTAGACAGCATCGATTATATAGATCGGTTTAGAATATATGTTTGGCAAGTTGCTTGTAACAATGGGAATGAAAATGAACTTCGTCCTGTTAACGAGTGGCTTTTAGATGAGATGCTTAAATTTCATGATCTTTTCAAAGACTTGAAAAATAAGGTGGAAATAGAATTTGGTAACCAAAGAAAATCTATTGATTTTTTCGCTCGGATGAACTCCATTTCACAAGAGTGCAAAGGGAAACTAAGTATTAAAGATATTGACCGTGCTACTAAATCTGAAAAAATGCTGCAATACCATGAACGGCTTCGTTTGCCGAGAACAACATTATGGTATACTGAAAATGATGCCCTAATTGCAGAAGCAATTAAGCAACTGAAAATAGAACCGAATTGTCAGTTGTATACCAAACTGATTAATATGCTTGATTCTTCACCAGAAGAGGAAAACATACCTGTCCCGATGAACGAAGGTGATGAACCTTATCTTGACGGTGCTAATATTAATGAGCAACTTATTATCTGGGCAGAATCGTCTGATTTATACAAGTATGCAGTAGGGCCTTTTGACGACACCCTGAAGCTAGCTCTTTGTGGAGAGGAGACCGAAAGAATACTTAATTCGTACATTTTAATGGAAAAAATATGGAGAAAGTATCCATGGCTTGGGATAATGCCTGATTATAAGACGCTATCTCAATTTGAGTTTGGCGGTCAGTATTATACCAAATATAGGGATCATTTTGCTCATATGCTAAAGGTATTCCTTCTCGGATTATTCCTTTACGAAAAATCTTCGAGACTAAAAGAAAGTTTTTATGGCAAGCGATTTACAGACGAATCGTTTGTTTCCACATGGACAATAACAGCTTTATATCACGATATTGGTTATGTGTTCGACACTCTTGATAACAAGTTGGACGGAAACAACATTAACCAAGCATGTAAAAATATGCTCGATTTGTTGCAGCATCCGCTTCATCGGTTATTCCCGGAGCTCTTTTCCGAGAATCAAGAGACACAATTGCAAAAGGATTACTATGTTTATCCGTGTCCGGGCTTTGTGTTGCAAGATATAAAAAAGCACCTTGGTTCATTTAATGGATTCGGTACATCCGTCAATTTATGTGACTCGTCACACAAATGCATCAATCCTCTCAAGGACTATTATGACATGGTGGCAGGGCCTAATTCTGACAGAAGCTATTATGATCATGGCATAAGTAGCGCTATTATTCTGTTGTTTTCAAACCAAGTATTGAAAGAATATGTAACAAGGATGCATCATGAATTATCCTGCGCTCCGGATGAACAGCAGAATACTAGTGAGAGTTTCCGTCAACAAATTGCTAAAATTGCTGAAATCAAAGAATCGTTAGATGCATTAAACGAGTATGCGGATAAGGCTTCTCTGGCCTTGGCGCTACATAACATTACGCATGAGCATTCGGAAATATTCATTAATAATCTGTTATCTACTGGAGTTACGATTCAGCAATTTAGAATATCTCTATCACAAGAACCGCTGGCTTATCTTTTGAGATTATGTGATGAATTACAATGTTGGGATCGTCCCTATCAGGCTAGTCCGATAGAAACAGGGATGTATCTTAAAGGTCAGGAGGTAAAAATCATTAAAAAGAATGAACACCCTGCGGTATGCATAACAGATAATGATACTATCAAAAAAATATGCAAAGCATTGGACGGGCTTGTTGATCCTGGAACAGATGAGTGGCTAAACAACTAAACAAGAGCATAAGATGCCTGCGTTTTTCTCATCTTACTCCGATTCTATAATCTCGAATGGATCAAGTTCAAGGAGCGCGCATATCCTGAGCCCTATCCGCATGGGGCAGTTTGAGAACTTGCGCTCCCCGTATTCATATCGCTGATACTGCTGCAGGCTTATACCAAGCTCCATCGCCGCCTGCTCCTGGGTCAGCCCCAGTTCAATGCGGCGTTCCCTTATGATCTGCCCCTCTTGATTTGTTTTGTACACTTTTCCCATGATACACAGCACCTCCTTGCGGTTGTGCTATCTATCACTCTGAAATGCACAAAAGTCAAGTCTTTTTTGAAATACACAAAACGGGTGCAACCGGGTGCAATTACACACCCGAAATGCACCTATCGTTTGAATGGGTGCAGGTATCCATGTTCGGATGACGATACATGAAAAAGGGGCTGTTGCAAATGCACGAAGATTGCAGGCAACAGCCTCTTTTATAATAGGCGGGGCGAGGGGAGGAGAACCCCGAAAGGGCGGAAAGCGGATGCGCCGCCGCGGGAAAAGACTCCCCTCGCTTCCACCATGAAAAAAGCGCTTTTTATCTACCGGACAAAAGCGCTTTTTTCAACGAGATCCGTCCTTTCGGACGGGTGAAATCTACCTTCGGTGGGTGAAATCGCTTCGCGGGGTGCGGGACGGATTTCATTTCACCCGAGGACGAAGTCCGAGGATCTCACCAATGGCATTGGCCGTTGATTTCGCCGCGGCGGATAGCGTCATGCGCCGCCGCGGGGAGGAGAACCGGGCGTGTCGTTTTCGTTAAGAAAAAGCCAAAGGCTTGGCTTTTTCCGGCAGAGGCGGTATGTATTTACGGCCTTGTATTCTTCCTTCGCTTGTTGTGCCTGACGATGAACGTCACCGCAAGCCCCAAGGCAGCGGCGGCGCAGACGCATCCTATGACAAGGGGCAGCAGCTGTGCTCCGGCTTCAGCGTAGATGAAGCCCCTGCCGCTCGTCAGGGGGAATACGATATAGCTTCCATCGACCGTGTAACCGGTTTCCGCAAGCCTTCCGTCCGCCCCTTCGGTGTAGAGCACCCCGCCCTTTTCGGCGCGCAGATGCACCGAAAGCGAGTCGTAACAGCCGTCGACTCGGACGGTGCCCGAGCTCATTATGCGATCCGGATCGACCGTCGATGCGCCGTAGGCGGGGGAGAACTCCCCGAGCTCAAGCGTTTGGCTTTCGTCGAAGATCCCTTCAACGAGGCATTCGGGCATATCCTCCCCGGTCGCAAGAACGTACACGGGGCTGAAATAAGCGCCTTCTACGATCCGATCGGTGATGATCCCGTCCGTGCTCCCCGCCGACCATTTCCAATGCCGTCCGTCGCTGTCGGCGACCTCGGGCAGCTCTTCGAGGCTTCCTCCGTAGGGAAGCGTGACCTCGGCGAATGTTTCGCCGTCCTTGACGAATGAGACGGCGACGCTTCCGAAGAGCTCCGTATTGCCGCTCCTTCGCAGCAGCTCCTCATAGCCGATCCTCTCGGCGCAGCCTTCATAGCTTGCCCCGTCCACGCCGCCAACGGCGCAGTCCGCATAGAAGCAGTTTGCCGCGTTCCCCTCGGAAAAGCCCGAGACGGCGCCCTTAAAGCTTGCGTCCCCGCAAAGCTCCGGTATCGTGAAGCAATCGTTTATATTGCGGGAGTATCCCGCGACGCCGCCCTCATAGCTTTCCGCTTCAACGCGAACGCGGGTCATGCAGCCCGAAACGGTCCCAGCGCATTTGCCGGCGACGCCGCCCGCGCATGATGAGGCCGAGATGCTGCCGGAGGAGCTGCTGCCCATCACCGTGCCGAAGTCCATCCTGCCGACGACGCCTCCCGCGCAGTTTCCACGCGCGGTTATCACGCCGCTGTTTTCACAGTCCGTGACGGCGGAATGCACCACGTACCTTGCGCCGCCGGAAAGCAGCGACGAAAGGCGGAACTGATCCTCAAGGTCGAATTCGAAATCGAGCGTGACCGCGCCGGCCGCGCCGCCGACGTTCGTCTGCCCGGAAACGGGACCGCCGTTTTTGCAGGAGCTGATGGCGCCGTTCCCCGTCCATTCGCCGTTGGGGTCGTCATCTATCAGGCTGCCCGGCTCGAGCCTCACGCCCTCAAGCGAATCGATCATAAACTCCGTCAGATCGAATAATTTGTCCGAAACGTCTTCGATTTTCGCTTTAAGCCCGCTCTCGCCCACGCCTGCAGAGAGCTTCATCATCGCACCGTACGCATCCCCTATGGAGGAGAAAAACCGTTTGCGGGCATCGGTATCCTCGTTTATTGGGGTGAAGGTGAGCGCGTCGTATCGGGAGAGAGTATCGACGGTTTCCGCCAGGAGACGCTCGGCGCGGTCCAGCGACTCGGAAGCGGAGGAAGCGGCGCTCAACGCCTCGCTCAGAGCATTCATCGCGGAGGAAAGCGGCCCGCCTGCCTCGGAAAGCTCCGGCAGAAGCGAACCGATATGAGCGGCAAGGGCGCGTATCCTGCCGAGCCCCTCCCTTGCCTCAGCGGTGAAGGCCGCGATATCGCTTACGATAACGGAAACATCCACTGATTCCGGATCGGCGGCAAACGCCTCGAGCTCGGCAAGAACGGAAGAAAGCCCCTCTGTTATGCTTTCGGCTTCCGCCCGTATCCCGGCTATATCTTCCGAAGCTTCGTCAAAGACCGCGCCCGTGATATCGCCCGCCTCGGCAAGCGAATCGACGGCTTCGGTCAGATCATCGAAGATCTCCGGCAGTTCTCCGGTAAATCCCGAGAGTTCTTCAAGCACGGGAGAGAGCAGACGCAGAGTCTCCGTTACCCTTTCGGCGAGCAGGTTCAGCGTTTCCACGTTGCCGTTCACGAAGCTCACCGCGTCGCCCGAAAGGATATCGAGAGCGGAATTGGCTTCATTGAGCGAGTAGATCAGCTCGTTCAGATCCGCGGAGAGCCTTTCTCCCGTTCCGCCTATCTCCTCCGTGAGCAAATCTGTCGAGTTCCGCAGCGCGGAAAGCTTTTCGCGGAGCGTATTCAGCTTTTCGTTCGAAACGCTCCATTCGGTGTACGGATCTATCTGCCCGACTATGCCGCCGACGTCCTTTCGGCCGTTCACAGAGCCGAGGTTTTCACAGCCCGCCATGCGCCCCGAAAGCCTTCCTGCGACGCCGCCGACGTTGTAGCCGATGTTCACGTGCCCGACGGAGCCGAGGTTTTTGCAGTCCCGCAGCACGCCGGAGCAGACGCCCGCCACGCCGCCGATGTCGGTTATGTCCACAAGCTCCTCGGCGGTAAGGCGGAACTCCGAGAGCCTTGAAAGCAGCTCGTCGGGGTCTATCTCAACGCCCGTCCGGGTCTCGGTTATCTCCGCGTTTATTATCGCCCTATTCGTGCAGTAGCGTATAACGCCGCGGTTATCCCCGCAGACTCCGCCGACGCTGTGCTCGCCCTCTATGCTGCCCGCCGAGGCGCAGTTTTCTATTATGCCCTCCTCGGTGTTGACGCCCGCGATCCCTCCGACGCAAACGCGGCAGGAGACTTCGCCTTCAAACGAGCAGCCGGAGATCGTGCCTTGGTTCACGGCGGCGATCCCGCCGACCGATGAAGCCTCGTCCGTCGGCGCGACGCTGCCGGAGACGCTGAGATCCTTTATCACAGCCCCCGCAAGCACCGTGCGGATGAAGCCGGCCGAGCCGAGCCTTCCTCCGATCCCGAGCCCGGAGATCGTGTGCCCGCCGCCCTCGAATATGCCTCCGAAAACGGGTATGGGCTTAAAGCCGGAGCCGCTCAGGTCGATATCGTTTTCGAGGATGACCGTCAGCCCCTTGGAATGGGAATCGAGCACGCAGTCATCACTCAGGCTTATGAGTTCATCCGCTGTACGTATCCTGACGATCCTCCCCGATGCGGAGGCAGCGGGCATGAGACCCGTTATCAGAAGCAGCGCGAGCAGCGCCGCGAGGCCGTTCCTTACGTTTTTCATATTCACTCCGCCTCCTTTCCGCCTATCCTGAAAGTGGTCTTTTCTATCGCCTTATCAAAAAGCACTATAAGCTGCGGCAGCACCGTCAGCACAAGTATGACGGATATCAGCGCCCCGCGCCCGACGGCAAGCCCGATATGGCCGATATACACATCCGTCACGCGGAATGCGATAACGAGCCCCGCGACCGTCATTATCGCGCCGGAGGTCACGACCGTCGGGAAGCTCTCATTCACCGCGTGCGCCATGGCTTCCTTCTTCGGCATCTGCTTCCTCAAGGCGAGGTAGCGGTTCATTATTACTATCGCATAATCTATCGTCGCGCCCATCTGGATGGCGGAAACTATCATGTTGGTGACGAAAAGGCTCGTCGTGTTCGTGACGTACTGGAACGAGAAGTTTATGAATATCGAGCCCTGTATCACGAAAACGAGCACCGCCGCGGCGACCGGGCTCTTAAATGTGAAGAGCAGTATCACAAAGACGAATACGATCGTCAGCACGTTTATAAGCACCGAGTCGCTCTTGTATGAATCACGCAGGTCCCTCGCGCTCGTTATCTCGCCGAGGACGAGCACGCTGCCCTCGCCGCAGCGCCGTTCCGCCATTTCCCGCACCTTTTCAACGAGGGCGACGCTTTCCTCGCCCTCCGTGGGGACGGAAGCCGTCAGCACGAGCCTGTCGTAATTCTCGCCCCGAAGCTGCGCGACGCCGCGTTCAAGCTCCCCGCGAAGATCGGCTATCCTCCCGGCCTGCTCCTCATCCAACGGCACAAGCCCCTGATCCGTCTTTTCAAAGAGGTAGAGGAGCATGTCGACGAGCGGTACCCTGTAGGAGCCGGATGTATCGAGCACCGCGCCGTACTGCTTGTTCTCCACACCGTAAAGCCTGAACAGCAGTCTTGCCTCCTCGATCTCGATATCGAGCAGCTCCGAAAGCATCCGAGGGGTGAAACCGTCGGTCAGGCAGGCGCCGTCCTTCACCTCGATATTCGCAAGGCCGACCGCGCTCTTTATCTCGGGCAGAGCCTCGGCCTCGCGCAGGATCGCCTTCTCCTTTTCGTAATCTCCTGTCGGAACGAGAACGGCAACCGTGGTGCTCGGGTCAAAGCTGTCGATTATCTTATGCATCTGCATCCTGCTCTCGGATGGGATAAGCTCCGATACCGCACTGTCCGAAAAGGCGTATTCCGCCTTGCTTGAAAACACAACCGCAAACGGCAGTATCAGCGCGAATATCACGAGGAACAGCCAGCCGCGCTTCATGAGAAACCTGCCCCAGCCGGTGATATCGGGGACGAACGAGCGATGCTCCGTCCTCTTCATTGCGCGGGGGAACAGCAATATGAGCCCCGGCATCAGCAGGAATACCGTCAGCATGCTGCAGATTATGCCCTTTGAAAGCACAATGCCGAGGTCATAGCCCATGCGGAACTGCATGAGCGTCAGCGCGATGAGGCCCGAGACCGTGGTCAGGCTCGAGGATGATATCTCCACTATGGACTTGGAGAGCGCCCGAATGAGCGCGTCCTTTTCCGTGGGGCCCGCGGCGGCCTCGTCCTGATAGCGGTGGGCGAATATGATGGCGTAGTCTATCGCAAGCGCAAGCTGAAGTATAACGGCTATTGAGTTGGTGATCGAGGATATCTCGCCCAGCCAGAAATTCGTACCCATATTGAGAAGCGCCGCGACGACGAAAACGACGGCGAATATGACGACCTCGAAATAGCTCCTCGACGTGAAGAGCAGCACCGCGAATATGACTATCGCGGCAATGAGCAGCACGCCCGTTATCTCCTCGGCGAGCTTTGCCGAATAATCGCTTCCGACCTGCGTCATCACGGCATTGTCATACGGGGCAACGATCGCTTTTATCTCGTCCATCGATTCGCTGAGCGCGGGGTCGTCGTCCTGCCCGTCGAATGAGACAACGAACAGCGCGGCGGCATTTTTGTAATGCGCCTTCGTATCGTCAAAAGTCACGCCGGTCACGTGATCGACGTCGGCTATCGCCTCCGCCAGCGCCTCCGCGCGCTCGTACGTAACGTTTGAAACCATGATCTGAGCCGTGCCGTAGGTCACGAATTCCTCCTCCATAACGGTGAGGCCCCTGCGCGTTTCCGCCCTGTCGGGGAGGAAGGCGGTCAGATCGCTGTTGATCCTGACCTTTCCCATCGACATGGCGCAGTAGACGCACGCGACGGCAAACAGCGCGAATATGACGTATCGCAGGCTGACGATAAGCCCGGCGGCAACATCCATCGCGTTTTTGCCCTTATTAAACACGTTAAGCTTGTTTATCTCCAAAGCGCTGCCTCCGTTGAAACGATAACGTATTTCATGCCTGTCCCTCCCTTATGCCGGCTATGATGCCGCAGCAGAGCGAAGCCATGCTTTCGGGAGGCTCCTTTTTGCCGCCCTTTATCCACCTTCGGATTATCGAAAATATTGCGGAGATGCAGGCCGTATTCATGTAGGCGGAGGCGGGGTGCTCGTCGCCTATGATGGAGTCCATCTGCTCGTCCGTCAGCAGAGGATGCCCGATATCTATTAGCCAGCCGAGCTCCACGCTGTTATTCCCCGCTTCGGTAAAGGCCCGGGTCATCCACGCCTTTTTCTCCCCGGGCGTCTCGGCCGATCTCCACAGCAAGAACACCTTTGAAAGGAGCTCCTTTACCGAGGCTATGACGTCCTCCAGCAGTTCCTCCTTTGAAGTATAATTACGGTAGAATGCGGTCCTCGAGACCCCGGCCGCCGTCACGATCTCCGTGACGGATATCCGGGGAAGATCCTTTTCATTCAAAAGCTTAACGAGGGCGGACTTCATGCAGTCCCTCGTTATCTTGTTTGCCTCCGCGTTGGAGAGGCGCAAAATATTCATTCGTTCAAGCTCGTTCATATAATTACCACCTTTTTGTCACGGCGTTACGGTATCGCCCGTTTTCGTTACAGCCGTCCCGCGAATATTGACAATTTGTTTCCAAGCCGCTATAATCGAAACGACGTTACAATTATAACGTCAACATGCCATGTCGTCAAGAGCGTAAAAGGTCTGCGCCCGATATGCATTTTTAAAGGTGAAGATAATGAAGCTTTTCGAAAAAGGGAAGGTCTTTACGATACCCAACATAAGCAGTAATACGGCCTGCACATATCGTTAATGAACGAGAGATCTATGTACTTGTCTATCTTCCTCAACAGATGATCCGCGGGAACGAGATCCTCTATGTTCACAAGCTCAAGCCTGCCCTGATTCGCTTCCTTTTCTATCAGCATTTTTCCTTTATTCCCTTAGCTTTTTTCTGCTTCTATTATACCATATCCCGACTCCTTTTTCCAGCTCTTTACACAAAAAATGACCGCTGACATGGGCTTGTCAGCGGTCTGAACCGGGTAGCCCGCAAGGGTTGCCCGGTCTTGCCTTTGCCGGGGGTTAGTGCAACAGCCCCTTTACCCGGGGTTCGAGCCTCCGGAGCGTGAGCCCGGGGCGTATCGGTCCTTTTATCTTCCGCCGAAGGGGCCGTATCCGAAGCCGCTTTCGCTGGCGGTATGCTCCGAAGCTCTTCCGAGGGTGACCTCGACCGTCCTTTCGACGTATCCGTCGCCCTCTGCCGCCTGCAGGGTGAGCTCGACGGTCTCGCCGGCGGCGTAGTATTTGAGCCTGTTTTCGAGGTTTTCGAGGCTCGTCACGCGAACGCCGTCAAAATGGGTGATGACGCTCTTGACTGTGACGCCGAGCCCGCGAAGAGGGCTCTCGCTGTCGATCGAGGTCAGGTATATGCCCTGCGGTATTCCGTAGGCGGAGGAGACTGCGGAAGTGATATCCTCGCCATCGACGCCGAGCCACGATGCGTTTTCCTCTGCGACCTTCTCACGGGTGGTGCGGGAAGTCAGCTCCTCGATGATGGGGAGCGCGTCGGTGATGGAGATCGCGTAGCCCATGCCCTCGACCTCGGTGGAGCTGAACTTGGCGGAGTTGATGCCGATCACCTCGCCGCTCATGTTGAGCAGCGCGCCTCCGGAATTGCCGGGGTTGATCGCGGCGTCGGTCTGGATCATCTTGGCTTCGGCCGTGTCGATGCTGCGGCCGAGCGCGCTCACGATCCCGGTCGTGACCGACTGACCGTACCCAAGCGCGTTGCCTATCGCAACCACCTGCTGACCGACCTTCAGCGAATCGGAATCTCCGAGCACGGCGATGCTTATCGCAGCGGCGGTTTCGGCCTTTATATCCGAGAGCTTCACCGCGATCACCGCGAGGTCGTTATCCGGGTCGAGCCCCTTTATTTCGGCCTCGCAGGCCTCGTTGTCAACGAAGCAGACCGTCAGCGTTTCCGAGTCCTCGACGACGTGGTTGTTCGTGACTATCAGGAGCTCGCTTTCGTTTTTCCCTATTATGATGCCCGTGCCTCGGCTTTCGGATTCCCGCGTCTGCGTCCCGCCGTTTCCGAAGAAGCCGAACAGGTTCCTGACCTCCTGCACGCTGACGTTGGTGATCGCCACCATCGAGGGCATCGCGCTCTCGGCGATCCCGGTGACGTCAAGCGTCCGTGAGGAGGTCGAGGCCGCGGAGGTGTAGGAAGCGGTCGTGATATTGGCGAGCGCGCTCTGCTCCCGGGCTTCCGATGAGCTCTCCTCCGAGGCCGAGACGGCCGTTTGAGCCCCGTCATTGCCGTCGAAGAGCATACTCGTTCCCTTGAAGGCCCCGGCTGCCGCGGCCCCGAATATGAGGCCGCAGAGCAGTACGGAGAGGAACTTTCCGCCCTTGCCGCGCTTCTTCGCGGGGGCGCTCTTCCTTTCGCATTCAATGCCGTTTACCTGAGTGTATTGCCTGTCCTGATCGTAACCGTACATGAGTTTTTCCTCCTTTGCTTTTATCCGTTATAAGTCGATCCCCGTCAGGGGCGTCCGCCGCCGAAGCCGTGCCCGCCGCCGAAGCTTTGTCCGCCGCCGAAGCTCTGTCCGCCGCCGAAGCCGCCCATGCCGCCCTGCATGCTGTTGGAGATCTCGCTGAGCTGACGGCCGTTCAGTATGACGGTCCCTCCGGTGAATGAGACGGCGCCGTCGAAATCGAAGCCGGAGCCGGTCATGTCGATCGTGCCTCCCGTTATGATGAGGCCGCCGTTCGAATCTATCGCGTCGGTGTCGCCGGCGCCCATCGTGATATTGAGGCTGCCGCCGTTGATCTCAACGGTGGGAGCGTAGGCCGCGGACTTTGCCGCCGCGTTGACGCCGTCGTCCGAAGCGGAGATGGTCATCTCGCCGTCGTTGATCAGAACGTACGTCGCTTCAAGGCCCTCGGCGGCAGTGAGATCGAAGACGCCTCCGTCTATGCGGAGAAGGGATACCGCGTGTATCGCGTCGTCGCCGGCGTCGATCGTGATGCTCCCGCCCGTGATGAGAACGGTCCCGAGGGAGTCGTCCTCGTCGTTTTCGGCGTGGAGGCCGTCCTTGCCGGCGCGTATGTTGATGCTGCCGTCCGATACAGCGATGCTGTCCTTCGCCTGTATCGCGTGAGCGCCTGCCGTGATATTGATGACGCCGCCGGTGATGACGAGCTCATCCTTGCAGACTATGCCGTGCTCCGCGGGCGAGGTTATAGTCAGCGTCCCGGAGCCGTTGATCGTGAGATCGTCCTTTGAGAATATCGTACCGTCGACGTTGTTGTCGTCCCTCTGCACGAAGGAGCCGCCGTTTGCGAGGCTGTTCTGCGTGCCTTCGGCAAGCGTGATGAATACCTTGTCGGCCTGCTTTACGTATATCGCCGCGTACGTGTCGGAGCTGATCTCGGCTCCGTTCAGTACGAGTTGGATCTTATCCTCACCGGAGGCGTCGACTATGACGCTGCCGTTTGAAAGAACGCCGCTTATTATGTAAGTCCCCGCTTCGGATATGACGATGTCGGAGCCTTCCGCCTCGCCGAGGTCTATCGTGACCGCGCCGTTCCCGTCGTACTCGCCGGAGAGATCTGCGGACGAGAAGGCGTCTTCGGTGACGGAGTCCGTGTCGGAAGAGGCCGCCAGCGAGACCGCCGAGACCGCGCTTCCGTCGGATGCGTTCTGCGCCGCCGGGAGGATCGCCGCCGTGTTTGCGCCGGCGCTGCCGCAGGCGGTGAGGGTCAGCATCGACAGCATCGCCGCCAACGCGCAAATAAGGGGAAGGAGCTTTTTGTTCCCGTGTTTCATTTTGAACACCTCCTGTTTCTTTTCATGTGCCCATTATAGCCGGATCGAAGGGCTTCTTCTCCGAAAAAGAGAGGCGAAAAATACGCAAAACATACGAAAAGAGCCCCGACTTCATGCCGAGGCCCGTTCATTGCGCTTAATATTCTATGCTCCCGGGAACACCGCCGTGAACACGGCTCCGGGTCCGTTTTCCGCGGTAAGACTGCCGCCGTAGGAGGCCGCCGCTTCCTTTGCTATGGAAAGGCCTATCCCGTGCTTGCCGCCTTCGCCCTTGTAGAATCGCTCGAATATGTGCGGAAGATCCTTTTCGGGTATGCCCGGGCCGTCGTCGCGGATGCGGATCGTGACGGTGTTTTCGGTATTGCGGCAGGAAAGGCTTATCGTCCCGTTGGCGTAGCGTATCGCGTTTGAGATGATATTGCCGAATATGCGCTCGGCGTCCTTTTCGGGTATGCGCGCCATGGCCGGTTCGTCGTCAAAGTCGAATACGAATTCCAGCCCGCGGCCCTGCGCCTCCGCCCTCTGTTCGGAAACGCAGAGGGAGAGCACGTCCCTCAGGTCGATCGGCTCGGCGTTCTCCGCGCCGCCCGTCCTTTCGATGCGCGAAATATAGAGGATGTCCTCCACCATGGAGGTGAGCCTTTCGGATTCGCGTATGATCGTCTGCCCGGCGGCTTTCGGCTCCATCACACCGTAAACTATGCCCTCCGCGTTCCCGCGGATGGAGGTCAGCGGCGTGCGCAGCTCATGGGAAACGTTCTGGAAGAACACCTCCTGACGGCTCTTCGATTCCTTCAGCGCCGCGGCCATCCTGTTCATCGAATCCGCAAGCCCCGAAAACTCCTCCTCGCTGAAATCCATATTCCTCGGCTCGAGGTCGCCCCCGCCTATATCCCTCGCGTAATCCGAAAGGCTCTGCACGGGCTTGGCGAGCTGCTTCGCGAACACGCGGCTCAATATGACGCAGAGTATTATCGCCGCCAAAATGACGGCCGTCAGTATTATATTCATGCGCGAGGCGAGCCCCGAGATGGCGGTGATGTCTATGAACGAGGCGATATACGCGTTTTTAAGGAAGGTATCCTCCGAAAGGGTCACGGCGTATACGCCGTCGCCGGACTTCAGCGTGGTGTACCTGCCCCCGGGCTTGAGCTTGCCGGAGCTGTAGCTCTCCGCGATGAACCCGGCGGCGTCCTCGTCGCCCTGAAGCACCACTATGAGCTCGCCCTCCGAGCTGAGTATGAGGGCGCTTCCGCGCGCGCCCGTGGCCTTGTCGGGACGGTCGTCGAAGGAGAGGCTCCCGCGGCCGTCCTTCCGCCCGTCGGAAACGGAGGAGGATATCGATTCGAGCTGTGAATTCACACGCGCCTTGATATAGCCCCGAACGGTCAGATTGAAGGCGAGCGCAACGACGACGAGCGCCGCGCAGGTGACGCCGACGAGCGCGGCGAGCAGTTTGGTTTTAAGCCGCTTCTTCTTCATTGCCCGTCCTCCAGCTTGAATCCGTAGCCCCAGACGGCGGATATCCTGACGCCGCTCCCCGCGAGCTTCTGCCTGAGACGCCTGACGGTATCGTCCGTCGCGCGGGTCTCGACGTATGAATCAAAGCCCCAGACGCGGTTGAGCAGATCCTCCCTCGAGACCGCTTCGCCCGGGTGCAGCATGAGATCCCTCAGCACTCCGTATTCGGTGGGCGTGAGGGGGAGCGCCTCGTTGTCGAGGAGTATGCTGCGCGAAGCTTCGTCGAGGCTCAGCCTCCCGAAACGCGTTTCGGGCCGCGCGGGCCTGAACTTCGCGCTTTCGAACTCTATCCTTCTGAATATCGCCCGCACGCGCATGAGGAGCGCCATCGCGGAGAAGGGCTTCGTGATGTAATCGTCGCTGCCGAGCCCCAGACCCATCGCAAGATCGTTTTCGGAATCCCGCGCCGTCAGCATTATGACGGGAACGGTGCTTATCCTGCGAAGCTTCGTGAGTATGGCAAAGCCGTCGGAGCCCGGCATCATTACGTCGAGTATCACGAGATCGCAGGGCGACTCCTCGAATCTTTCATAAAGGGCGTCCCCGGTGGGGAAGTCCTCAGTTTCGCAGCCGTCGTTCACGAGGAAGGTCCTTATGACCTGCCTTATGCTGTCATCGTCGTCCGCTATATAGATGCGTTTCTTTTCCGGCTCCATTTTCAGCCTCCGCTATGATTTCGTTGGGTTTATTCTATCAGCTTTCGCGCGTGATTTCAATGATGAAAGCGGCTGAAAAAAGCGGCAAAGCACACGAAGCCTTTCGTATGTTTTTCGTAAGACCCGCGATGGGTTTTCGGGGAACGGCGACGGGCGCTCCGTTTATACTTATGTCAGCGGGAAGAACCGCAAATAAACGAAAAGGAGTGAAATGTATGAAAAACGCAAAGAGGATCGCAGCGGCGCTCATCTGCCTCGGGCTGACGGCGTCCGCGCTCTTCACGGCGGCGCTGGCTGAAAGGGACGCTCTCCCGACGACCGAAACAGACGGGGGTACGGTTTCGGCCGCGCCTGCCGAAGACACGAACACCGAAAGAACGACGGAGCAGAGAGACTCCCACGGCAGGCACGAAAGACCCGCCGAGGCGGAGGAGCCCGAGAACGCCATAGGCAAGGACGCCGCGAAGCAGGCCGCCCTCAATGAAGCGGGGCTGACCGCGGACGCGGTCGGGAAGCTCAGAGCGAGAGTTTCCGATAAGGACGGGACGACCTTCTATAAGGTGAGCTTCCGCTTTGAGGGGATGAAGTATTCCTACAGGATCGACCCGCTGAGCGGGGAGGTGCTCAAGAAGACCGTGACAGAAGCCGGCGAAGAGGAGGCCCGCGGAGGCAGACACGCAAGACCCTCCGAAGCCGAGGAGCCCGAGAACGCCATTGGCCGGGACGCCGCGAAGCAGGCCGCCCTCGAAGACGCCGGGCTGACCGCTGAAGCGGTCGAAAAGCTCAGAGCGAGAGTCTCCGATAAGGACGGGACGACCTTCTATAAGGTGAGCTTCCGCTTTGAGGGAATGAAGTATTCCTACAGGATCGACCCGCTGACGGGCAGCGTGCTCGATAAAACGGTTGCCGAAGCGGGCGAGTCCCACCGAAGCGGCGGGCAGCAAAACGGATAACCGGAGAAGGCCTCCCGAAGAAACGGAATACCACATGGCTTTGCAGCCTCGTCCGTTCGCGCGGACGAGGCTTTTTTGCGAAAAGGGGCTTTCGCGGGTTGAGTACCGCGTTTGTTTATGATATAATAAACTGTACGGTTGTATGCGAAAGCGGCGCCGACGCAATTGTGAACGGAGGGGAACCGGGTGAAGAAAATATTGGGCATCACGTTCGGCGGTCTTCAGAAGAAGGCTGTCATACTCGTGGTCATCGTGATGCTTTTGTCCGCGGCAATGTTTGTCGCCGTTACGGCATATCAGAATAATACTCTCGTAAAGGTCGTCGCGGAAACGAGGACCGAACAGCAGAAGGCCATCTCCGAATCCTCCGACGCCACGATGCGCAAGGTCGTGGAGAATTCGCTCGTTTCGTCGACCGCTCTTCAGGCAAACCTTGCCGACAACGATTTCGCGGAGATCATCGGGTGGACCCGCACCCTGCAGACAATGGCGCAGGGCGTGCTTGAAAACAAGGGCAGCTTATCGCAGATCCCCGTCGGGCTTCCGGATCCCGCGCTCGACGGCGTATCCTCCGCTTACGTCCTCTGCGAGGAGGGCGTCGATCCTTCGCGGTCGGAGTATCTCGGGTATATTGCCCATCTCAGCACTCCGATGATCGCCATGCACGGCAATTCCGACAAGATAGACAGCTGCTATATCGGCCTCTGCGACGGGACGGATCTCTGCGTAGATGAGAAATCCGCCGGCAAGCTCGATGAGTCCGGCAGGCCGATCCCCTTCCCCGTGAGGGAAAGGCCGTGGTACGTTGGCGCGATGGAGAGGGGAGACCTGTATTTCACCGGGATCACGGTCGACGCCTTTACCCATGAGCTGCTCATCACCTGCGCCGCTCCCGTCACGGCGGACGGCGAGGCCGTGGGCGTCGTCGGCATCGACGTTATACTCGACGGCGTGAGCGATTTCATCGCCAACTCCGCGGAGGGCAACAAAGCCTACGTCGTCAACGACCGCGGCGAGGTCATACTCGGGCCCGATAAGGGCGGCGTATTCGAAATAAACGTTCAGAGCGAGGCGGCGGATCTGCGCGAGTCCGGCAACGCGGAGCTCGCCTCCTTCGTGAGGAAGGCGCTTGAAGAGCCCACCGGCCTTGTCACGGTAACGATCCGCGGGAAGGCTTATTACATGGTAGGGACTCCCATGCCGACGGTCGGCTGGGCGGTACTCAACGTGGTGGATAAGGAGAGGACGGAGCAGGCGGAAAAGCTTCTCCTCGCGGAGTACGACAGGATCAACGACGAGGCGAGCGAGAGCTTCCGCCGTGAGACCGCGAAAACGAACAGGTTCGGCATAATACTGCTTTTCGGCGCGTTCGTGATAGGGCTCGCCGGCGCCCTGTTCGCCGTCAACAGGATGGTAAAGCCCATCCGTCAGATGACGGAGAGCATCGTCGAATGCGGGCGGAGCGGGAAGCCCTTCGAGATGCAGGATCGCTTCCGCACGAACGACGAGATAGAGGTCCTTGCGGAATCCTTCGACGACCTCTTCAGAAAGATAGAAAGATACATCCGCGATATCACGGATATCACCGCCGAAAAGGAGCGCATCAGCACGGAGCTTTCCCTTGCCACGCGCATACAGGCGGATATGCTCCCGAACATATTCCCCGCATTCCCCGACAGGGATGAATTCGACATATACGCGACGATGGATCCCGCCAAGGAGGTCGGAGGCGATTTCTACGACTTCTTCCTGATCGACGACGATCACCTCGGAGTCGTCATCGCGGACGTTTCCGGCAAGGGGATACCCGCCGCGCTCTTCATGATGGGGTCGAAGATACTCGTTCAGAACTACGCGATGACGGGCCTTTCCCCCGCGCGCGTGCTCGAAAAGGTGAACGATCAGATCTGCGCCAACAACCGCGAGCAGATGTTCGTCACGGTGTGGCTCGGCATACTCGAGCTCTCAACGGGGAAGCTGACCTGCGCGAACGCGGGGCACGAGTACCCCGTTCTCAAAACCCCCGGGGGAAGGTTCGAGCTCTACCGCGACAAGCACGGCTTCGTCATCGGCGGAATGGAGAACATGCGCTACGCCGAGTACGAAATAACTCTCGCGCCGGGCGCGAAGCTCTTCCTCTACACCGACGGCGTTCCCGAGGCGACCGATACGGAAGGCGCCCTCTTCGGAACGGAGCGCATGCTCGAAGCCCTCAACGCGGGCTCCGACGATCCGCCCATGGAGATACTGCGGAAGGTCCGCGCCGGCGTCGACGGATTCGTCGGCGAGGCGGAGCAGTTCGACGACCTGACAATGGTCTGCCTTGCGTACCTCGGCAAGGGCGGGGCGTGAGCCGGCAATTCGTTTAAAATCGCGGCGCAAGCCGCCAATGCAGATATATTAAGGAGGATTTGTTATGAGATCCGATGTGATCCGCGTGACGAACGACGGGCTCGGCTTCGAGAAGGCTCTCGAGCAGGCCGAGCGCGTAGCAAGGTATAAGGACCTCTCCGAAAAGGACGCGCTGCATCTGCGCCTTCTGACGGAGGAGATGCTGGGCATGATGCGCGCCCTCACGGGGGAGAAGAGCGCAGACTTCCGTATCGACGACGAGGACGGCGTATTCGCGCTCCATCTCACCGCGAGGACGGAAATGGACACCGACAAGCGCAGGAAGCTCCTCGCCGTTTCAACGAGCGGCAGGAACTCCGCAGCCAGGGGCGTGACGGGCAAGCTGCGCGATCTTTTCGAGCGTCTCCTTACCCCGGATGATATCACCCTCGGCGATGGGATGGCGGCCGGGTTTGCGCTCGGCGGGTTCGATCCGGAGTACGGCGGAGTGTACTTCGGGGCGGATAATTACTGGTCCCTGAAGAAATACAGCGACGAGATCAACCGCGGCGGCGAGCCCGACGAGAATTGGGACGAGCTTGAAAAATCGGTTGTCGCGCGCCTTGCGGACGACGTGAGGATAGGCATAATCGGGCGCGACGTCGAGATGACCATAACCAAAAAGTTCTGAAAGCGAGGCAAATATGAATATTGAAATGATCAGGAACGGCCGCAGCGCCGTAATAACCGTCGACGGCAGGCTCGACACCATGACCTCTCCCGAATTCGAAAAGTACCTGAATGAGAACATAGAGGGCATTGACGAACTCACGGTCGATTGTGAAAAACTCAAGTACGTCTCTTCCGCGGGGCTCCGTGTGCTGCTTTCCGCACATAAGCGCATGAGCGCCGTCGGCGGGATGAAGCTCGTCAACGTGAGCGAGATAGTGAACGAGGTCTTCGAGATCACGCGCTTCTCCGACATACTCAATATTGAATGACCGTTCCGAAAAACCGAGGTTCCGCATAACCGTCAAAAGCATTGCGGGGATACTGCTCCAGCTGATCCTGTTCGCGGCGATAGTGAGCGTGATCGGCTACCGGGGCTTTACAGACGCGCTCCTCGATCAGTACGCGGACGGCGCTTTCCGCACGGCGCTGACCGCCGCGAAGGAAGTCGACCCCGACCGCATCGACGAGTATGCCCAAGGCGGCTGGCAGGATCCGGAATACCTTTCCGTATTCAGCAAGCTCGATTCGCTCTGCAATACCTCCGGAGCGACTTTCGTTTACGTCATACTGCCGGATACTTCGGATTACGCGCATATCACGTTCATTTTCTCGACCAAGAACCGCGCGAACGATTATACCGTCTATGACTTCGGCTACGTCCGCGAAACGACGAACGACGATTACAGACAAAAATACCGCGCCCTGTACGAGGAGGGCTCCGAAAAGGAGCTCGTCGTGCGCGATAAGGGCTATATCGAGACCGACCCGCACATCACCGCGATGATCCCCCTCAGGGGGACGGACGGCGAAACGAAGGCGATACTCTGCGTTCAAAGGCAGATGGACGCCCTCTCCTCCGCGAGAAGATCCTATATCCGCAAGGTCGTCATCGCGATGCTCGTGCTCGCGGCGGCAGTCACGGCGGGGCAGGCGCTGTATCTCGACCGGGTGCTCCTGAAGCCCGTAAAGCAGATAACGGAGGAGGCGAGCCGCTTTGCGGAGGAGAACGTCGCCGCGGAGGTGAAGCTCCTTGATTCGATAAGGACCAACGACGAGATCGCTGTGCTTGCCGGCTCCATCGACAGGATGGAGGAGCAGGTCATCGACTACGTCGAGAACCTCAGGCAGGCGACCGCCGAGAAGGAACGCATCGGCACGGAGCTTTCGCTCGCCGCGCGCATACAGGCGAGCATGCTCCCGAGCGGATTCCCGCTCTTCCCGGGAAGGGATGAATTCGACGCGTACGCCTACATGGATCCCGCGCGCGAGGTCGGGGGCGATTTCTACGATCTCTTCCTCATCGACGACGACCGGCTCTGCATCGTGATGGCGGACGTTTCCGGCAAGGGCGTGCCCGCCGCTCTCTTCATGATGGCGAGCAAGATACACATCTCCGGCGCGGCGAAAACCGGCAAGACCCCCGCGGAAGTGCTTGCCTCCGTCAACGAAGCCATCTGCGCCTCCAACCCCGAGCAGATGTTCGTGACGGTCTGGCTCGGCATATTGGAGATCTCCACCGGCAGGCTCACTGCGGCGAACGCCGGGCATGAATACCCCGCTCTGATGAGGGCGGGCGGTGAGTTCGGGCTCATCCGCGATAAGCACGGCTTCGTTATCGGCGGCATCGGCGGCGTCCGCTATACGGATTATGAGATCATGCTCGAAAAGGGCGACGCCGTATTCCTCTACACGGACGGAGTGCCCGAAGCTTCCGACGCGAACGGAAACATGTTCGGCACGGAGGGGATGCTCGAAGCGCTGAACGCGAATCCCGGTATTGCTCCCGCGGAGCTCATCTCGGCCGTCAGCACGGCGGTCGGGGATTTCGTCGGCGGAGCGGAACAGTTTGACGACATAACCATGCTCTGCGTGAGATATGCGGGAGCGGAAAGGCGGAATTGATGAGCGTTCTTTACAGCAAGGCGGCAATGGATCCTTCGGGCTTCGTGCTCCTTTCGGATCAGATCCCGCAGATCGTGCAGGAGATCAGATATTTTTCCACGTATAATTTCATCGGCGACCGCATCGACGGTTACGAGGAGCCCTGCGCGATCCTTACCAAGGAGGCGGCGCGCGCCCTCAAATCGGTGTCAAACGAGATGCTGGTGATGGGATACAGGCTCAAAATATTCGACGCGTACCGTCCCGTCTGCGCCGTGAAGCATTTCGTGCTCTGGGGCATAGAGGATACGGATATCCGCATGAAGCCGTATTTCTATCCGGATCTCGAAAAGCAGGAGCTCTTCATTAAAGGCTACATCGCAAAGCGCTCCTCGCATTCCCGCGGGAGCACAGTCGATCTCACCCTCCTCGATATGAAGACGGGCAGGGAGCTCGACATGGGGAGCCCCTTCGATCTTTTCAGCGAGGTCTCCCATCCTTCGAGCCGCAGCGTCACCGACGAGCAGTATGAGAACAGGATGCTTCTGCAGAGGGCGATGGTGAACAACGGCTTTGCTCCGCTCGACTGCGAATGGTGGCATTTCACGCTTGAAAACGAACCCTACCCCGATACCTATTTTGAATTCCCCGTTTCATCCGAATATCTGAGAAGGTAACCGTTTGCCGCGGCACGCCGGCAGAAAGGAATCCCATGGACGAAAAAAACGCCGCATTGGATCTGACCATCCCCCTCTCCGGAAGGATAGATTCGAACAACGCTCCCCGCATCCAGGAGGAGCTTCTTGCCGCCGTCGGCGAGTCGGCCTCCGACTCGCTCACGATCGACGCGAAGGAGCTCGATTACATATCGAGCGCGGGCCTGCGCGTGCTTTTGAGGCTCCGCAGACAGTTCCCCAAACTGCGCATAGTCAACGTCAGCCCCGAGGTTTACGAGATATTCGAAATGACGGGCTTCACACAGATGATGACCGTCGAGAAGGCCTTTCGCACCGTATCGATCGAAGGCTGCGAGGAGATCGGCAGGGGCGCCAACGGCACGGTCTACCGCATAGATCCCGATACCGTCGTCAAGGTCTACCATGATCCGGAGTCGCTCGACGACATACTTCACGAGCGCGAGATGGCGAAGCTTGCCCTCATACTCGGCATACCGACGGCCATATCGTATGAGGTCGTAAAGGTGGGGGAGAGCTACGGCTCCGTTTTCGAGCTCCTCAACGCAAAATCGTTTACGAACGTGTTGATCTCTGAGCCGGAGCGCTTCGACGAGTGCGTGCGTGAATTCGCCGATCTTCTTCGCCGCATACACGGAGCCGAGGCTCCCGCGGGCAAGCTCCCGAGCGCAAAGGCTCCCGTGCTCAAATGGGCGAGGGAAGCGGCGGAACAGCTCCCCGCCGGGGCGGGTGAAAAGCTCCTCTCGCTGATCGAAGCCGTTCCGGAGAGGAACAATCTCATCCACGGGGATTTCCATACCAAGAATATAATGCTGCAGAACGACGAGGTCCTCCTCATCGATATGGATACGCTCTCGGTGGGCGATCCGATATTCGAGCTCGGCGCGGTCTATAACGCTTTCACGGGCTTTTCGGAGTACGACCATGAGGTGATAAAAAGATTCCAGGGCTTCGATTTCGAGACCGGCACGCGCTTTCTGCACGGCGTACTCTCCCGATACCTCGGCACGAATTGCGAATCGAAGATCCGCGAGGTGAAGGATAAGGCGAGGGTGGTCGGGTATTCCCGCCTCATAAGCCGCGCCGTCCGCCATGGCGAGACGGTGACGGAGAAGGAGCGCGCACAGTTCGATCATTGGCGGAACAGCCTCATCGAGCTGCTCGGCAGGCTGGATGAGCTCACCTTCACGATGGACGATATGACCGTTGCGGCGGAAAAGGAAGAACTCCCCGAGGTACTTCGATTCATAGAGGAGCGCACCGCGGAGCTCGAGCCCTCACCGAGGGCCTCGATGCAGATAACCCTTGCCGCGGAGGAGGTTTTCATCAACATCGCCAGCTACGCCTACGGCGGCGGCCCCGGCAGCGCGGTGATAAGCGTGAGGACCTCGAAGGAGCCCGCCTCCGTGACGATCACGTTCACGGACAGCGGCGTCCGCTTCGATCCGCTCGCCAAGGCCGATCCGGATACCGCGCTCCCCGCTGAAAAAAGGACTCCCGGCGGCCTCGGGATATTCTTGACGAAGCAGCTCATGGACGAGGTCTCCTACGAATACAGGGACGGTAAGAACGTGCTCACCGTCAGAAAGGGCCTGTGATATGGAGAAGGGTCTGTTCGAAAGGGCGGTGGCCTACGCCGCCGAAAAGCATTCCGGCGCTTACAGAAAGCTCGACAACTCCCCGTATATACTCCACCCGATGGAGGTTGCGCTCATAGTTTCCTCCATGACGAAGGACGAGGAGGTGCTCGCCGCGGCGGTCCTTCACGACACGGTCGAGGATACCGACGCCACGATAGAGGAGATCGAAGCGCTCTTCGGCCCGCGCACGGCGGCGCTCGTCGCCTCCGAAACGGAGGATAAGCACCCCGAGCTTCCCAAGGCCGTAAGCTGGCGCATGCGCAAGGAGGAATCCATCCGCAAGCTCAAAAACGCCTCGGATCCGGGCGTGAAGCTCATCTGGATAGGCGATAAGCTCTCCAACCTGCGCGCGCTCAAAAGAGCCGTCGGCTCCATGGGAGGCTCCGTCTGGGGGCGCTTCAATCAGAAGGATCCCGCCCAGCATGAATGGTACTATCGCTCGATAGAAGCTCTCCTCGGGGAGCTTTCGGGTTCGGAAGCGTGGAAGGAATACCACGGCCTCATCGAGAGCCTGTTTTCCGCGCCGAAGGATGAGCGGTGAGCGGGGCGTATGAAAAGCCCATGCTTCAACACGGCGGACGGAGAGTATTATGAGTACCGCGTCGTCGGGAAGGACGATACCGTATTGAGCCCCGC
This sequence comes from Clostridia bacterium, assembly GCA_017509785.1. Taxonomy (GTDB): domain Bacteria; phylum Bacillota; class Clostridia; order Christensenellales; family CAG-138; genus UBA3857. Next base: position 103,048 of record JAFWOT010000025.1, on the reverse strand, counting down.
GCGGGAGCCGGATCGCCGCATAACGATCGAGGTCGGGCGCGAAGACGGGGAGCGCCGCTACTTCGTGTACTCCGGCCTTTTCGAGAAGGACGCGCTCGACTGCGCGAGGCTGCTCCCGTGGGAATGCCTCCAAACCGCGGAAGGGCTCGGCGGGAACAGGTGACCGAAAACGGTTCGGCGATAAAACGAAAAAGCAGACGAAAACGGATCGTCTGCTTTATGTTTGCCCGGAAGCTTCAATTCAGGCCGTCCGGATCCGGGAACTCCTCCCCGTAGAAAACGGCGAGATCGTCGAGCCTCAGCAGCGCGGGCGGCAGGCAGGACGCGGCCCCCGCGTCTATGTCGATCCACGTCCGCGTGAACAGCACCTTCCCCGCGTACTCATCGCCGTAATAGAGGGTGGGCGTGTGCCCGAATACGGTGATCACATCGTCAAAATACTCGGTCTCCAACGAAGGACGCTCCCAGATCAGATCGTGCGGGGAGTATTCCGAAAGCTTCTTTTCGGGGGAGAAGCCGCCGAGCCCTCCGTGAACGAGAAGGAAATCCCTCCCGCCGCAGGAGACCGCCCCGTAAAGCGGGGACTCGCGCAGGAAATCGAGCAAGTCGTCGAAGGCGGCGGGGTCCTCCCGCCTGAGAAGGCGCAGGGACTCCAAAGTCACCCCGCCCCCGTTGCGGAGGTAGCGGTTCAGCGCCGCGGCCTTCATCTCGTTCAGCTCCGATATGCTCTCGTCGGTGATCTCCTCGAAAAGAAAATCGCAGGCAAGGAGCATGTCCTCGTGATTGCCGAGTATGAATTCGAAATCGGGCCGCCCCATTATATAGCGAAGAAGCCCGACTCCGCCGTCGAGGTTCCGGTCTATGACGTCCCCGATAACGTAGAGCGTGTCGCCCTCGCCAAAGCCCGCTTTTTCAAGCAGGGCTTTGAATTTTTCAAGCGGATAACCGTGCAGGTCGGATATGGCGTAAAAGCTCATAAGCCCCTCCGAAAACATTGTCGAAATACAGTATAATCTCCCGCGGAAGATGTGTCAATAAGAAAATGTGAATAACCGTCCCGCGGAAGCGTGCAAAAAAATTTTTGCGCGGGTGTTGACAAAGCCGCCTTCGTCTGATACAATACAGATGGTTAGCACGGGCTAACTCATAGCAAGCAAGTAGGAATTAAGGAGATCGTATGAGCGTAGTGATCGTAGGCGGCAACGAATGCATGACCCGCAGATATAAGGAACTCTGCACGGAATATAACTGCAAGGCGAAGGTGTATCCCAAAATGACGGCGGGCCTGAAGGATATAGGCAGCCCGGATCTGCTCGTGCTCTTCACGAGCACCGTCTCCCACAAGATGATCCACTGCGCTCTCTCGGAAGCGAAGAGCCGCAACATAAAGATAGCGCGGAGCCATACGAGCTCCATGGCGGCGCTGCGCAGCATACTGGAGGAGCACGTCTGCTGATAAGGCGAAAGGAGATGAAAGTCATGGAAAGGATAACGGTAAAGGTCGAGGGTATGATTTGCGGCATGTGCGAGGCGCACGTGAACGACGCCGTCAGGAACGCATTCCCCGTAAAGAAGGTCACATCCTCGCGGGCGAAAGGTGAGACGGAGATAATCTCCGGATCCCCCATCGACCCCGAAGCGCTCGCCTCCGTCATAGAGGCGACGGGCTATAAGGTGACGGGCGTCCGCGCCGAACCCTTTGAAAAGAAGCGCTTCGGCCTGTTCGGGAAATAAAAAAAGAGGAGAGAGCTTTTCACGGCTCTCTCCGATTTTTTATGCGATCCCCGTCAATCCGCGGCGGCGCGCTTCTTCGCTTCCTCCTCCTCGAGGGCGCGGTAGGCGACCTTGCCGACGAGGGTCTTCGGCATGTCGTCCTTGAATTCGATATCGTAGGGCATGGCGTATTTTGCGATGTTCTTCCGGCAGTGCTCCATGAGCTTCGCCTTCGTTTCCTCGTTCGCGGGGACGCCGGCGCGGAGCTTCACGAACGCCTTGACCTTCTGCACGCGGTAGGGATCCGGCACGCCGATGACGCAGCTCATCTGAACGAGCTCGTGCGCGTCGAGTATGTTCTCTATCTGGCCCGGGTATACGTTATAGCCGGAGGAAACTATCATTCGCTTTGCGCGGCCGCGGAAGTATATGAAGCCCTCGTCGTCCATAACGCCGAGATCCCCCGTATAGACCCAGGTCAAGCCGTCCGCGTGGGTGCGGAGGGTCTTCGCCGTCTCGTCGGGGTGGTTCATGTATTCCTTCATCACGGTCGGCCCGGCAAGCAGTATCTCGCCCTCCTCGCCGTAGGGGAGCTCCTCGTCGGTGTCGGGCCTGACGATCTTTATATACGTGTCGGGGAAGGGGAGACCTATCGACCCTTCCTTATGCATATGGGGCGGGGTGAGGCAGCAGGCGGTGACGGTCTCCGTCGTGCCGTAGCCCTCGCGCACCTGCACCTTGCAGCCGTGCTCCGCGAGGAATTTATCGAGCTTCTTCTTGAGCTCCACCGAGAGCGAATCCCCGCCGGAGAAAACCCCGCGCAGGCCGGAAAGATCGGCCTTTTCCATGCTGGGAAGGCGCAGGAGCGCCTCGTAAAGCGTGGGCACGCCGGCGACGAAATTGCACTTGACTATCCTCTTCGCGTACTCCTTCGGGGTGACCCTCGGTATGAGGAGGCATCTGCCGCCGCATGCGAGCATCGTATGGATGCAGACCCCGAGCCCGAACCCGTGGAAGAGCGGCATCGCGGCGAGCATCCTGTCGCCGACGGAGAACATCGGGTTCGCGGCGACGACCTGCGCCGCCAGCGCGTTGAAATTCCTGTTGGTGAGGACTATGCCCTTCGTCGTCCCCGTCGTGCCGCCGGAATAGAGTATGACGGCGGGATCCTCCGAGCGGCGCTCCACCTTGTAATCGTAGAAGCACATGTGGCTCATGTTCATGAACTCGCGCCAGCGGATGACCGGCGCGTCCTTCGGGATCCGCTTTATCTTCCTGCCCTCGGTCAGCATATAGCCGGCCTTCAGGGGCTGCGAGAGCTCATCCTTCACGGAGGCGATTATTATGTTGACGACCTTCGTGTTCCTGCGGACGTTCTCGAACTTGTTGTAGAACTGATCCAGCGTTATTGCGGTGACGGACCCGGATTCGTTGAGGTAGAACTCGATCTCCTTTTCGGCGGAGAGCGGGTGGATCATGTTGGCGACCGCACCGATGAGGTTGACCGCGTAGAACATGTAGATGGCCTGCGGGCAGTTGGGCATCGCGATGGTGACCTTGTCGTTCTCGCGGACGCCGATGGTGCGGAGCGCCTTCGCGCAGCGCTCGATCTCGCCTATCATCCTCCTGTAGGAGGTCGATCTGCCCATGAAGTCGAAAGCGATGTTGTCGGGGTGTTCATCCGCGATGCGCTTTACGGCTTCGAACATAGTCCCCTCAAAATAATCGAGATGAAAGGGCAGCTCCCCGAGATGCTCCTTCCAGGGAGTCTTTGCGGTTATCGTCATTTGAAAATCCCTCCGGTTAAATGCGTGGAGAATCGACAAGCCCCGCCGTTTTCCCCCGCACAATTATATGGTGAACGGCGCTTCCTGTCAAGAAAAATCGGCTTTTTTGCATAAAAAGGCGAAGACTTCAAGCAACACTTCATAAGGAAGTTGATTTGAGGGAGCCATACCCGGCTAAAAAGGATACGAAACGGGCGTGACCGCTATGGTCACGCCGTTTCTCTGCGCGGTCTGGGTTTTGTGGGGCACGATCCGATGCTCGTTATAACTGAATGACCTATTCGGCAAACCGGAAGCTGTCAGTCTTTTATGATACTCGGGAAATTACCTTTTAAGAAATGCCTGTATTCCGGATGCTCAGTAGCTTCTTCATATTCATCCTTTATTGTTTTTTCGTTCCACTCACGCATCCTCTCAGACATGTCTTCGTAACGCAGGATAGTGATCAGGCCTTCTCTTTCTGCTTGTAGAATTGCCTCATATGCGTCCGGTACGTATTCCGAGTTTGATACCTCAACTGGAATGCTGCTTGTTGCTGCATCGGGTATTTGAACAGCAAAACCGGAATCAGTAATTGCTTCTGCACTATAAATATAGCCAGAAACGCCTTTGTAGGTACTTATCAACGCATTTGGATAGTATTCTTCCAACCGAAGACGACCATCTTTATTAAAACCATAAGGGCCCCATTTTTGGCATTTGCCATCATACGAGAATCCTGTTTCTCTACAATACTTCTCAATTGCATTGCTCAGGTAGACCAGAACATTTTCTCTCTTTTTAGAAAAGTAAACCAGCGGGATGCCATGATTAGAAATGCGTGGCTCCAACTGTGTTATGCCCCCGATCGGTGAAGCGTGATAATACATAAGATCCTCCCGAAACCTCGATTTGTTTTCATCATTGTACCATTGCTGACTGGCGTGGTTTCCTCGGCCTTCGCCTTTTATGCGGGTATCAATCCCACCAATGCCAGGGGGAGTTGTCGCGGTCGCTCGCGAGCTTGGGGTCATAGATGCGGAACGTCCACTCGCCGGGCCTGCGGTCCTCGTCGATAAGGCGCACTCCCGAGTAAACTCCGCTCCAAACCTCGGCGGAATAGCCGAGCTTTTCCATCTCCCAATTGAGGTTCCCGTAGCGCAGATAGGTCGGGGAGGGAGCGTATTCGGGGATGCTTTCAACGGGCTTCAGATCGGAGTCGAGATAACGGCCGTCGCTGTCCCGCAGATAGTCGGCATAGCGCAGAGTTCCTATGTCCACCTCGTCCTCGATGGCGAAGGAACTCGTAAAGACGGGGTAGACCCTATCCATGATCATGTTCCCGTCAAGGTCGTAAAGCGTGCATACGAAGCCGTATGATTCGTATGAGAGCTCGTCCTCATCCCCGTCGGGGATCCTCTCGCCGGAGATCAGGTATTTGTCGGCATAGACCCCGATGATGTTTCCGAAGGGCTCAGGGTCGATGCGGCCGACGGTTTTGCCCTTTCCGTCAAGGATCAGGATCTCATCTTCGTTCGTTTCGCTCTCGCCGAAGTCCCATATCGGCTCGCGTTCGAGCACGAGGAACCTGTCGCCCAGCTTCAGCACGCCGCCGGCAATGCCGAGCTCCGGCGCTTCCTCGTCGGAGAACTCGAACAGCGTTTGAAGATCCTCATCCGCTATCCTTTTCAGACGGAAGCTGTCGTTTTCCCAGTCCTCGTCAATGAATATGAAGCAGCTTCCGAACAGGTGGAACGGGGCAAGGGTCTCGCCCGTGCTTATCAGCACGTTCTCACAGATGCCGTCCTCGCCGTAAAAGCCCGGCCCGCCGAAGGCGTATTCATCCTCGACCGCCTTGAACACCTTTACGAGCTCGCCCATGTTGTCGTAGACGTAGAAATTATCCCCCTCGCCGGATATTACGAGATACTTCGCGGGCTCGGGGAATATCGGCCCCTCGCAGAGCCTGCCCGTCTGCGGTATGAGGCCCGAAAAATCCGGCTTCTCGGTGGGTTCCGGGGTCGGCGCCCCGGTGGGGGCGGCGGTGGGCTCCGCCGTCGGGCTCTCGGTCAGCCGCTCCGTCGGAGCCTCCGTCGGAACGGACGAATGCTGATCTGCCTTACCGCAGCCGGCAAGGGACGCGATCAGCAATATTGAAATGATCAAAGCCGGGATTTTCATGCGTCCTCCTTATTCCGCTGATCAAAACCAATTCCAGGGATTCGGGATACTGTCGCTTGCGAACTTAGGATTATAGATACGGAAGAGCCACTTGCCGTCCATGTCCTTGACTCCGGAGAAGACATATCCGTCGTAGTCAAAGACCCTTACGTCCGGGAGGTTGACGGCCCCGTATCGTTCGCAGAACGGATCGATATCGGCGCCCTCGGGGATCTCCGGAACGATCTCAAGCTCCGAGTTGTAGCAGAAGCCATGCTCGTCCTCAAGGTAATCGCCCGCGAGCAGTACGCCGTACCCGCCCTCGGCTTCCACCGTGTACGTGGAGCGGATGGAGACCATGACGTTATCCATGAGCATTTTCCCGCTGATATCCCAGATGGAGAGCTCGTGCGACTCCCAGAAATAGTACGGGTCACGCTGGGGCTCAGCGCTGCCGCAAATGAGATATTTCCCGCCTAAAACGCCCATTATCTGCCTGGGGAAGCGCTTTGGGTCTATATCCGCCTTCCTTGAGCCGTCGGAGCCGAACACGCGGATGGGCGAATTGTAAACCAATTCGGGAGCTTTTGAACCGTGATAAACGCAGTGGCGGTCCAGGAACAGATAGTCGTCACCCAAATGGAGTATGCCGCCATCATCGCCCACGCATCCCTCGTCGGCGTCGTCGAACGAGAACAGCAGGTTGAAATCCTTGTCGAACACTTCGGTGACGCTGCATTTCCATTTACCCTTTTTCTCCGTCCAGGCGGTTTTGATTACTATGTCGTCAAAATGAGAGAAGATCCCAAGGTCCTCTCCGGTCGAGATCCTTACGCCCTCGCAGATACCTTCCTCGCCGTAGATGCCGGGGGAGCCGAAGGCGGAATCGTCCTCAACGGCGTTGAACGTCTTTATGAGCTCGCCCATGTTGTCGAAAACGAGAAACAGCCCGCCGCCCGCGCTCAGCACGAGGTATTTGCCGGGCTCGGGGAAAATCGGCCCCTCGCAGAGCCTGCCCGTCTGCGGTATGAGGCCCGAAAAATCCGGCTTCTCGGTGGGCTCCGGGGTCGGCGCCTCGGTGGGGGCGGCGGTGGGTTCCGCCGTCGGGCTCTCGGTTATCCGCTCCGTCGGAGCCTCCGTCGGAACGGAGGCCTGCTGCTCCCGCTCGCTGCCGCACGCGCAGAGCGCGAGCAGCAGGAGCATGAGCGCGAAGGAAACGATGCGTTTCATAGGAGCTCCTTTCGGCTTTTATTCGGCGATACCCTTCATATAGGGAACGTACCCGCACTGGGATACGAAGAGCTGACCCTCCTCGCTTTCAAGCCAGTTCACCATCGAGGCGGCCATCGGGTCGACGTTCTGCTTCGGCAGTATCGCGTAGAAGGGATTGATGAAGGGATACTCGCCGGAGTTGATCGTCTCGTTGGTGGGGGTCACCCCATCGACCGTGATGAATTTGAGGTTGGGGAAGGTATACATGTTCTTTGCGTAGTAGTAGACGGAATAGCCTATCGCGTTCGCGGAGTTGTCATATGCGGCGATATCGTTGATGACGTCCTCCATCGTGTTGGAGACGAGGATCTGTTCAACGGGCGCCATGGGCACCTCCTTCATGCAAAGGTCGAGCATCAGCGTCTGCGAGCCGGAAAGCTCCGGCCTCTGGAAGGCGTTGATGGGGGCGTCGAGTCCGCCGACGTCCTTCCAGTTGGTGATCTCGCCGCTGAAAATGCCGCGGATCTGATCGAGCGTGAGCGAATCGACGGGGTTGTCCGTGTTGGTGATGAAAACGAGCGCGTCAAGCCCGATGGGGTGCATATCCATGTTGTTCGCGGGATCGTACTGCTCCTTAGTGGGGCGGCTCGCCTCGTAAACGAGGAGCATATCACAGCGCCCCTCGGCAAGAGCCTCATAGGAGTAGTCCGTCGTGGAGAAATTGATGGAGGCCTGAGCCTCGTCGTCCGTGCATCCGGTGACTGCCTTGATAAGCCCGAGCGCCATCGGTATGTTGGCGGTGGAGCCGTCCACCTTCGGGTATTCCGCAAGCGCGCAGGAGGGGCGCTCCGCGGGCGCCTCGGTGGGTCCCTCGGTGGGTCCCTCGGTGGGCTCTGCGGCAGGCTCATCGGTGGGGGCCTGAGCCTCCCGGGTAGGCTCCGCGGAAGAGTCGGGTTCGTTCGTCTTCCCGGTGCACGCGCAGAGCGAGAAGAGCATCAGAAGTATGACTGCGATGGAAATTATGCGTTTCATGTGTATCCGTTCCTTTCTATGCGGGTATTACCCCGCTTCTTATACTTATATAACGCATCACGACCCGAAAAGGATGCATGAAAATGAAAACGGGGAGACCCTCATACGAATACCTCGACCGTGACCCGGAGCCTGCCCTTCTTCGTCTCGCGCTCTATCCCGAGGAAGCGGAACCTTCCGTACCCGCGGACTGAGACGACGGCGCCCTCATTCAGCTGCGCGCCGCCCTTGGCGGAGACTCTCGAATCGATGAAAACGAGCTCCTTTTCGCAGAGGGTCTTCGCCTCCCCGCGGGAGAGTTTCCAGACCGCGGAAACTATCGCGTCCAGCCTTTCGGAGGCGACCGTGCAGCTTCGCCGCTCGACCCTGTTCACGCTCTGCTTCGGGGGTTCCGCCCTTTCGCAGCGGACGCTCGTCCGCCTGACCTCCCGCAGGGAATCGCATATGAACCCCGCGACCGTATCGAGGCAGAAAACGTAACCGCGGTTCCCGTCGACTATTATATCCCCGAGCGTCTCGCGCGTCACGCCGAGGCCCATGAGCGAGCCGAGAAAATCCCTGTGGGTGAGCTCGTCCGCGAAGCGCTCGTTCGCGGGGCGGATGAGCACGCATTCGATGGGCGGCGTGAACTCATACCCCGCCGTTTCCTCGCTCCCGAAAACGGCGATACGCCTCTCGGCGTTTTCGTACCCGCCCCAAAGGTCCGCCTTTACGGGCAGGCGCAGCCTCAAAAGCACGGACTGCTCCGCTGCGTTCAGGAACTTCGTATTCGTATAGAGGCCGGTCCGGTCGGCGCGGTCGGCCAATTCGCAGAATCTCGCTATGAGTTTTGAATCATCCTCTCCCATAGATGCAGTACCGTTTTTCCTTCCGTTTGAAGCTTTTTCATAATATCGGAGAGCCTGTCCGATGCGAGCTGCACCTCCTTTTCGAAGGCGGAGGCCGGCACGCGGAGGGCGCCCCTTCCCATGACTATGAGCTGTTCCAGTCCGTCCGAGGTGACGACGCGCACGTTCCGCTTCCTGTCCGTCAGCTTCTGGACGGCGCGCTCTATGAATACGTCCGCGATCTCGCTCTCTCTCGTGTAGACGACGTATATGCCGCCGTCCTCCTCGACCTTCTCGGCCCCGCCCGAGACCTTGTAAGCGTCGAAAACGAGTATGAGCGTCGTCCTTCTCACGGCGGCGTAGTTTATCATCATCCTGCGCAGGGCTTCCCTCGCGGAATCGATCGATTCCGCCGCCAGCGAGCGCAGGCTCTCCCACGCGAATATCACGTTGTACCCGTCTATGAGGAGATACTCGTCGCCCGCCTCCCTCGAGATCTCCGCCGCGGGCTCGTCCTTCTTCCTCCTCGGAAGGAGGCTCGTCTCCGCGACCTTGCCGTAGGTGCGCTCGAATATGGCCTTCAGCTCGTCGTCCTCGCTTCGGATGACGGGCTTCTTCGAGGGCATCTTCTCGTTGGGGGTCGACTTCTGCTGTTTCAGATAGGAGGCGACCTCGAACCACTTCACGGTGAAGCCCGCGCCGCCTGCGCAGAAGACCGAATCGGGCGTATTGCGAAGGTCGGACTCGGGGTCGTAGCCGATCTCCCGCACGACCTCCTCGGTATTGTGACAGGGGCGGTGATCCGCCGGGGTGAGGCTCAGCCTCCCTCTGCCGCGCGTGTAAGCGGCAAGCGAGGCTGCGTAATCCCTCATCGCCGAAACGGGCGCGGTCCCCGTGAGAACGGCGGTCCCCCCGAGGTTTTCGGGCTGAGTGAACTCGCCCTCCATGCGGCGAATATCCGTCATCGCCCTGCCGATATTCTCCTCCGGCACCTCAAGGCGGAACTCGTAATACGGCTCCAACAGCACGTTCCCGGCGAACATGAGCGCGTTCCTCACGGCGCGGTATGTCGCCTGGCGGAAGTCGCCTCCCTCGGTGTGCTTCAGATGCGCCTTTCCGCCCGTCAGCACTATCTTCACGTCCGTGAGCGGGGAGCCCGTCAGCACGCCCCGGTGCCGCTTTTCGGCAAGGTGCGTCAGTATCAGCCTCTGCCAGGAGCGTGAGAGCTCGTTCTGCGGGACCTCCGTTTCAAACTGCAGCCCGCTCCCCGGGGGAAGCGGTTCAAGGCGCAGCTCGACGTGCGCGAAATGCCGCAGGGGCTCGAAATGCCCTATCCCGCGGACGGGGGCGGATATGGTCTCCATGTACATGACGGACCCTGCGCAGAACTCCGTTTCGAGGCCGAACCTGTCGCGTATGAGCCTCGCGAGGACCTCGCGCTGGACCTCGCCCATCAGGAGTGCCTTTATCTCGCCGTGCTGTTCATCCCATACGAGATCGAGCAGAGGCTCCTCCTCGCTGAGCTGGGCGATGCGGCGGTAGGCGTCGAAGGCGTTCACGCCCTCGGGGAATCTCAATGAATACGATATGACGGGCCTCAGCCTCGGCGCGGCGTCGCCCGGGTCGCACCCGAGCCCCTCTCCCGCGAAAGTGGCGGAAAGCCCCGTCACGGCGACGACCATCCCGGGCTCCGCCTCGGGAAGGGGAACGAACCTCGCCCCGGAATAGAGCCGTATCTGATCGGCCTTCTCCTCCCAGACCTTATCCTCCGGTACGGAGGCCGAGCGGTTCGTCAGCGTCTGCTTGGCGCGGAGAACGCCCCCGGTTATCTTCATGAACGTGAGCCTCACGCCCTCGGCGCGGCTGACCTTTATGACCTTCGCGCCGAACTGCTCCGGGTATTCCGGAGCCTTCGTGTATGAGGAGAGCGCCCCGATCAGCCCGTCGACGCCGGTGAGCTTCAGCGCCGAGCCGAAGCAGACGGGGAAGACGCGGCGATGCATCACGGCGCGGGCGATGAGCTCGCGGCTGAGCGAACCGCGCCCGAAATACTCCTCCATCAGATCCTCCCCGCAGGAGGCGACGTCCTCAAAGAGGGCGGCTTCATCCTGCGTGAAGTCGACGCAGGCCTCGCTGAGCTTTTCACGAAGGGAGCGGACTATCGCCTCCTTCGATGGGCAGGGCAGATCGGTCTTGTTTACGAATATGAAAACGGGCACACGGTGCCGCGTGAGGAGATCCCACAGCGTCAGGGTGTGCGTCTGGACCCCCTCGGAGGCGGATATGACGAGTATCGCGCAGTCGAGCGCCTGCAGTACGCGCTCCGCCTCGGCGGAGAAATCCACGTGCCCCGGCGTATCCATGAGCGTGACGGACTTTCCCGGCAGCTCAAGCTCCGCCTGCTTTGAAAAAATGGTTATGCCGCGCTCCTTTTCAAGCTCGTGCGTATCCAAAAAGGCGTCCCTGTGATCGACACGCCCCAAATGCCGCGTCGCGCCCGCCTTATAGAGCAGCGCCTCCGATAAAGTTGTCTTGCCGGCGTCGACGTGCGCCAGCATGCCTATAACGAGCCTTTCCAAAGATTCCCTCAGAATGCGGGCCGAAGCCCTTGATAGATCATTATAACACGCGGCCCGCCGCAAAGTAAATACGGCGGCAAAAGCCTTATGCGTCAGCCGGAGTCCCTTGCCGTCCTCTGCACGCCGTAGATGCCGGCGAGTATCAGTATGCAGCAGACGAGCCCGAGCCAGGAGAAAGGCTCGTGCATGAACACCACCCCCGCGAATACCGAGACGGCCGTCGTCAGATTCGAGAAGACGGTCTCCCGCGCGACGGGCAGATGCGTCAGCGCGTATGCCGACATGAAGTAGCATACGACCGAACAGAATACCGCGAGGAATACTACGCAGAGCAGGTATTTGATATCCGAAAACGGCTTCACGTATTCGGCGGGGGAGAACCCGCATTTTATCGCGGCGCAGACGGTGAATACGGCGGCGCCGACTGCTATCATCATATACGTGCGCTCAAATGGGGTGAACTCGTTCGAGAGCTTCCTCGAAAGCAGGGTGTAGCCCGTCGCGCCGATAACGGCGACAAGGAGCGCAAGCACCCCGATGAGCTCGACAGTGCCGCTCCTTCCGCCCATGAGGCCGAGTCCTATAACGCCCCCCACCGAAATTATGCTGAAAACGAGCTGACCCGCCGTCGGTCTCTCACGGAGGAGCACCGCCGCCGCCAATATGCAGAACACGGGTATCATCGCTATCATAACGCCGGAGAACACCGTCCCCGAGTGGAGTATGCCGTACTGCTCGCCGAAGAAATAGACGACGGGCTCCAGCGCCCCGAGAAGCAGCAGCGGAAGTATGCGCTTGCCCCTGAAGCTGAGCTTGGCCGCTCGCAGCAGCACGAGCAGGCTCATCACGATAAAGGCCGCCAGGAACCTGTGCGAGAGCAGCAGAAATACGTGGGCCTCCCTTAAAGCGTACCCCGACGCCATAAAGCTGAAGCCCCAGAAAACGTGGCAGATCACGGTCGCAGCCGTGGCTTTTAAAATGAGCTTTTTGTCCATAAACGAATCATAACGCGCCGTTTGCGCAATGGGCGGGGGAGGAAAAAGCCTACTGAAACACGCCGAATACCGCGCTAATTATGAGAAGCAGTATGAAGGTCAGCAGCAAATACCCCAATACGAGCCCTATTATTATGAACGTCTTTGCGGCGGGGCTGCGCTTTTTTCCGAACAGCCTCGGAATAAAGGCAAGGGGTATCGCCGCGATCAGCATCGCGGCGAGGAACGAGCGCCCCTCGGGGCTCATCGTACGCATTGCATACGCGATCAGCAATGCCGTCGCCGCAGCGATCGCAATGATGAACGTGACCGAATACGCCTTCCTGCGGCGCAGCACCACGTCGTCCGACCGCGGTATCGGCTTGCCGGCGCTTATCGCCGCGTTCGCCGAATCGACCCAGCGTTTCTCGCTCGTCAGCAACGTGATGAGCCCGACCGTGAGCAGTATCACGCCGAGCCCGAAGAACGCCGTGAGCGCGATCGAAAGCCCGCGGGAGACAGGATCCTTTTCCGTCAGCGCGTTCATAAGGCGAAGCAGGAACTGCGCCGTGTTGATCCCGATATTGGCCATGTACAGGAACCTGCTCCTGCCGCCCGCCTTTCTGACGGCCTCTATGCGCTCGGCTTCGTCGGTGACGATGTTGGGGATGGTTTCGTCGGTGGTAAAGAACGCGTATGCCGGCCCCCGATGGTCTATGAACTTCCATCCGGAGTCCTCGCAGAGCTCGATGAATTCCCTTGCTTCGGGCTTTATTTGGGAGGAGTCCGCGTCCTTGGCGGGGCAGAGCACCACGTTGAACCGCGCGATAAGGGGCTCGCACGGCTCGTATTCACAGGTGTTGCCAAAGCTTTTCAGCATCCACCCCTTCGCCGCCATCATCTCGAGGTGCCGCGCGACCGCATCGAGATCGGAATAATAGAACGGTAAAAATTCTTTCTTGACGTCCTTGCTCATATACCCTCCTTAGATGAACAGACCTATAATGAAAGCGCCCAGGCTGACTGCCAGCAGGCAGAAGAATACCGCGAGCAGGATCCGCCTCCGGCGGGAAGCGCGAAGACCGTAAAAGCGGATGGCGCGTCCTGCGGCGGAGTCGCGTTTGGCGTTCCTCCGCCATTTCAGGAACGAGACGGTCTTTGTTATAAAGAGCAGGAAAACGGAGAGCCAGAGCAGCGAATACGGCAGCTCATACGCCATCTGTGAAGCGAAGCTCTTTCCCTCAATAAGGTTCGATACCAGCCCGACGACCTTTATCGACAGCCACAGCGAGAGCAGAAACGAAGCGATTATCCCGCCTATGCTCTGCTTTGTCACGGCTTCGATGCGCTCCTGCGGATCTGTCACGACGTCCGGCACGTCCCTGCGGTCGGTCGCAAAAACGTACATACCGGCGGCGCCCGAAACGCAGGTCCAGCCGGCCTGTTCGCAGAGGTCGACGTACTCCGAGGTCTTTTTAACGTAGTTTTCGCCCCTCGCCGCCGGGATCACCTGCACGCTGAACCGGAGCTTACACGGCTCGGAGCGCCTAAAATGCGAGATAGGGCCGTATTTTTTCAGCATCAGGCCCTTCTGCGCCATTTGTGAGAAATACTCCTCCGCCGCGGTGAGATCGGTGGAATCGAAAAGCGTGACGCGCTTAACGGTATCCTTGCTCATACCAATTCCTCCATTATCGCTCTTCCGTCCTCGGCCTGTCTTTCGAGCCTCTCGTATTCCTGCTTTAGGAACCCGACGCCCCGACGGGTTATGATGTAGGTCTTGCGTTTTCCCGAGGAGCCCGGTCCCATAGCGAGAGCGATCAGGCCGTTTTCCTCGAACTTTGCGAGCATCGTGTAGAGCGTGCCCGGGCCGATGGCGAGCCGCCCGCGTGAAAGCTCCTTCACGCGCTCCATTATCTCGATCCCGCAGAGCGGGCGCACGAGCGCCAGCAGCACGTAGTACATAGGCTCCGTAAGCGAGCTCAAAGCTTCCCTCGGCATGGCGCGCCTCCTTCCGAAAAGTAATATCGTTTAACGATACATACATGTTATATCGTTAAACGATATTTGTCAACGGGTACTGATAATATATTTTATGGGGCGAAAAAAGAGCCGGGATCGCGCCCGGCCCGATGAGAGAATCACCGTTATTCTCCGCTCTCCTCCCCGCGCTCCTCCGCGAGGCCGAAGAAGCTGCCGATACTCCGGCTGAATGCCGTAAGCGCCTGCCTGTTCGCGCGGAAGTAACCCTTGCCGTCCTCAAAATAGCTGTCGACGAGGCCGCTCATAACGAGCTTCGTCATGTGGTATGAGACGGTCGGAGCGGTGACGGAGAAGGTCTCCGCGAGCTCGAGCCCGTACATCGGCTTCATCACGACGGCTCTGAGCATGCGGAGCCGCGTTTCGTCGGAAAGGAGCTTGAACACGGAAACCATGCGCTCGCTCTCGGTGCCCGGCGCGGCAAGGGCGGCAAGCTCCTCCACGCAGACGCCGACGTAAACGTCCATCCCGTCGAACAGCCCCTCGCGGATCATCACGGTCTGCGGAGCCATCAGACTGAACCTCGGGAAAACGGAGCTGACTTCGCCGATATCGAACCCGTGCATGGAGGCGAGATATTCCCTCACGCCGCCGTCGGCTCCGAGCAGACGCCTCAGCTTCAAAAGGGCGCCGGTATAAAGCCCGGCCGCTCCCGCGATGGCGTCGGCGGCGGGGCGCAGTATCTCCGCGAGGCGGAAGAGATGCTCGTCAAAATGGAGATAGAGCTCGGTGAGCTTGATCCTCGTCAGCGAGTTTATGCCGCTCCCGGCGATCAGTTCGAGCAGCCCGACTCCGGCGGGAACGCCCGTTTCACGGACGGTCTTCTCCTCAAGATCGAAGAGGTAGCTCAAAAAGAGCCTGTCCCTGTCCTCCTTCGAAAGGGCAAGCCGCGAAGCAAGCATCCCGTCGATATCGGCGGGCTCCTCGCCGAAGCACGCGCGCGCCCCCATGAGCAGCCACGCGGCGTTTGTCAGAGGCTTTTTCTCGCCGTTTACGGAATTATCGAGGCTGAAAAAGAATTCGCAGTCCCTGTCGAGAGATGGCACGGCGGCGTTGATCCTCCGCTCAAGCTCTACCGTCGGCTCCAGTATCAGCCTTATGCGGTCGCCGATCGCGGGGTGCTTCTGCGCGGTCTTGACGGCGTAATCCGAAAGGGTGGTCCTTTCGAGCCTGTTCGTGAAATAGGCGATGGCCTCGTCGACCGGATAGATATAACCGGACGCATACTGCTGATCTGTCATGGGATCGAATTCCTTCCGAAAATATCATGGATAAAATATCATATTTTTCCCGCGATGTCAACGGTTTTGGGCGATATAAAACGAAAGGAGGGCTCCTTTCCCTTTCGGGGGGAGGCTCCCTCCTTTTGATATCTGTTATTCTTCGGAGCCCGCTTTCACATAGCGGACGAATTCCTCCCGGCTGTACCTTGCGGCCGTTCCGGAGAGCCACTCAAAGGCCTCGTCGCGCAGCTTCTGCTTGGCGGCGGGGTCGGGAAGGGAGGCGTCGGGATACATGGCGGGGCTCACGAACACCCTTCTTCGCGGGGTCTTTCTGAACAGCTCGTACCAACGCCTCTTCGTGTACGTCACGCAGACGCAGACGGCGGGCGCGCCGAGCTTCACGGGGTAGCGGAAGGAGCCCGCCTTGAAATCCCGCACGAAGGTGCAGAACGGCCAGATATGCGCCTCGGGAAATATGGTGACGGCGCGCCCCTCGTTTATGCGGCGTTCGACCGCCCCGACGAACCCGGGCATCGCCGCCCTCTCCGTGGGGAGGGGTATCGCCCCGAGCAGCTGCACTATGACCCGCAGCCCTTTTATCGAGACCGTGTCCGGCGAAACTATGACGTGCGCCTTCTTCGGGAAGCATACGAGCGGCCCGAGGAACGCGTCGAGCCAATGGGTGTGGTTCGCGTAGACGAAGAACCCGCGCCCGCTCTTTTTCAGCTCGCGCCGCAGGGCGCGCACGTGCCCGCGCCCCTCTATCGTAAAGCCGGTGACCGCGAACCATATGAACGCGACGACGGGTATCGCGATGAGGTAATAAGCGATGAATTCGCCTATCCTGAACAGGAGCCCCTTCGGGCAGAAGGGGAACTCCTTTTTGACTTCAACGGCGCTTATGCCCGTCCCAGCGAAATCGTCGTTCCGCTCGTCGCGGTATTCGATAACTTCACCGCGCTTCATTGACGGCCTCCGCGTTTGCGACGATCATCCGCTCCATCTCGTCCATGCAGTGATCGAAATCGAATCTGCGGGCGAACCCGCAGTAGCTCCTGCTCGTCTCCTCGCGCTCCTTCGGGTGCTCTATCCACCAATCGATCTTCTCCGCGAGGTCGGTGGGATCGTTGCACCTGAAGAGGTTCATCCTATCCCTCGCGAAGTATCTCGTCGCCGAGCGGGGCGAGTCGGATATGACGGGCACCAGCCCGCACGAGATGGCCTCAAGGCAGGCTATCGCCTCGATCTCCACCTCCGCGGGGTGGACGTAGAGGTCGGAATAGTTTATCACCCCGACGAGCTCGTCCCTCGTGAAAAAGCGGAATATCGGCGGGTTTTTCAGCTTCGCCGCGCGCTTTTTGAGCTTTTCCTCCTGCGGGCCGCACCCGGCGAAGATGAGCTGTATCTCGTCCGAATGACGGGAAAGCGCCGCCGCGTCGATGAGCACCCTGTGGGATTTTTCCTTGCTGTAACGGCCGGTGAAAAGTATCACGAACTTGTCCTTCAGCTCATCGGGCTTTTCACTGCGCCCGGGGCGGAAGCGCTTGTTCACCCCGTTCGAGATGACCTTGTGCGGGGTCTTGCGCTTTATCTCCGATTCGTACACGCTGCATATGAACTGAGTGGGGTAGTGGATACAGTCGACGTAGCGGTAGACCTGCCTGTCGAACACCCTGTAAACGAGCTTGTTCACGGCATGGGAATTCATCATGAATATGTGGTTGGTGAAATTCTCCGCCTGGCAGTGGAACCCCGCCGTCAGCGGCAGCCCCATGCCCGCCGCGAGCTTCGCCGCCTTCATCGAGAGCAGGAACGGCGTGAAGAGGTGGACGGCGTCCGCCCCGTCGAGAGCCTCCTTCAGGATCGCCTTGTCCGGCTTTGCGAGTATCACACCGTTCTTCGCGAGATACCCGTTGATCGGGCCGAGGCCCAGCGTCGGAACGACGTAGTAATCCTTCCGGCCGCGGCGATCCTCGTCCGGGCAGACGACACGCACCGTATGCCCCTTTTCGCGCATGGAGCGGATGAGGTTCATTGCGGCTATCGTCGTGCCGTTGTTCTCCTTTCCGAGAACGTCGCAGATAACTGTGAGCGTCATAAGAACTCCTTTCTCTGTTTTTTGCAAACGGGAATAAGGAGCCTGTGTTTTTTGTTCGGAACTCTGTATGGATAATAAAAAATGCCGTATAAAACGCTGTGTCCCGACAAAAGAACGGCTGCTCCCGTATATCGTCTGCACGGTGGGACGCGGGTGCGCTTCTCCACCATTCGACATTATAACACGGGGTCCGCGACAAGTCAACAAAATAATTTAAAACACATCGAGAACTGATCTTTGAAATCAGATAAATATGAACAAATTGTTATATTTTGGCGGAAGACTTCAATTTCATGGGAAATCGTGCTATAATCGGGTAAAAGAACCGAACGGAGGTCCTCTCCCGATGAACAGAAAAACACTGATAAGGCTCGTCTCTCTCGCAGCGGCGATAGTGATGCTTGCTGCGGCTCTGCCGACAGCGGCTCTCACGCTTACGTATACGGCCTCATCGGCATACAGGTCGAGCAAATACTATACTCAGGTCAGGAACGTCAGCCTCACCGGCAACCCGAGGCAGGATATTATCAACGTCGCCGTTTCACAGCTCGGCTATCACGAGGGGAATTCCGCTTCAGATCTCGGCGGCGGGAACCAGTCGGGCGAATACAATTACACCGAATACTGCTGGTGGTACGGCACGGAGATACTCGGCAACTCCTCCGGGCACTGGGGCCCGTGGTGCGCTATGTTCGTTTCCTGGTGCGCCCGTCAGGCGGGGATACCCAAATCCGTCATCAGCAACGCCTGCTATGCGCGCATAGCCTCCAACGCATATTCGTTCAACGGCCTCACGCTGAAGTCCCTCCCCGCGTACACGCCGAAGGCGGGCGACCTCATATTCTTCGATTGGCCCAATCAGGAGGGCGAGTGGAACCACGTCGGCATAGTCTACAGGACGAAGGACGGCGTCGTCTACGTGCTGGAGGGGAACACCGTACACGCCAACGTCGAGCTTCGCGGCTTCGATATAAACGATCCGATAATAAAGGGCGCCGCTTCGCCGAATTACACGAACGATTCCGGCTCCGTCAGCTATCCGGTCTCCGTCAGCGGAATAGTCACGTACGATTATTATAACCCGATCAATCACATAAAGCCGAAGGTCACCCTCTCGAACGGCTCCACGGACGACGGCGTGAGCTGGCTGCAGGCGGCGCTCAACTGGCTTGGCTACCCGCTCAGCATTGACGGAGTTTTCGGCAGCAACACCGAGACCGCCCTGCGCCGCTTCCAGAGCGATCACGGCCTCACCGTCAACGGCAAGTGCACGCTGACGACTGCGGCGTACATCCAAACCGTACTCGACGCGCATCCGAACCCCGTCGGCTCGACTCCGACTCCCACGCCCACTGCCACTCCAACGCCCGCTCCGACTCCGACTCCTGCGCCCACGGCCTCTCCGACGCCCACGGAGGAGCCCGAAGATCCGACGGATCCCTCCAACTATCCGATCCCGACCCGCACGCTGAAGCAGGGCTGCGAGGGCGACGACGTAAAGTGGCTGCAGGCGGCCCTTACAAAGCTCGGATATCCCCTCGATATCGACGGCAAATTCGGCCCCAAAACATACGCCGCGGTGAAGGCCTTCCAGACCGATCACGGCCTTGAGGTCGACGGCATCTGCGGCCCGCTCACAAGAGCCGCGATAATAGCCGCGCTCGCGGAGCTCGATCCGACGCCCACTCCTGCGCCGACTCCGACTCCCACGCCGACTCCGACCCCGACTCCCACTCCTGCGCCGACGGCAACGCCCGCTCCGACTCCTACGGCAACGCCCGCTCCGACTCCCACGCCGGAGCCCACGCAGTCCGACGAGCCCACGCCCGCTCCGACTCCCACGCCGGAGCCCACCGAAACTGACGAGCCCACGCCGGAGCCCACCGAAACGGACGAGCCCACGCCGACTCCCGTCCAGCCGCCGGAGCCGCTGCCCGGCGACGTTGACGGCGACGGGACGCTTACGGCGAACGACGCACTGAAGCTGCTGAGGGCGGTGCTTGGGCTAGAGACTCTGCCCGACGAGCTCATGGCCGCTTCGGATATCGACGGCGACGGAAACGTCACGGCTAGCGACGCGCTCGCCGTATTGAGGGGCGTACTCGGCCTCGCCGCGTGAAAGGAAAGCATATGGATCAAAACGAAAGGCTGCTGTGGCTGATAAACGCCCTCCTTGCCGAGAGGCCGGAGGGGGAGGGGATACGCGTCCCCAATGATACGAACGGAAGGCGCGAGCTTCTGCGCGCCCTCATGAACGTGCGCATGCCCGCTCCGCTGTCCCCGGAATACGTCGAAACGGAGGAGGCGTATCTGAAGGAACGCCTTGCCGAAAGGGGAGTCGTGCGAGTCGGCGGGCTTACCCCCGCGGGGGATGGCTTGTATCTTTGGCAGGGGGATATCACCCGCCTTGACGCGGACGCGATAGTCAACGCCGCCAATTCTCAGATGCTCGGGTGCTTCCGCCCGCTCCACAACTGCATAGACAACTGCATCCACACCTTTGCGGGGCTGAGGCTCCGCGAGGCCTGCTTTGAGCTGATGAAGGCGCAGGGGCATGACGAGCCGACGGGCTCCGCCAAGATCACCCCCGCGTTCTGCCTCCCCTCGAAATTCGTGATCCACACCGTCGGCCCCATAGTCGATGGCAGGCTGACGAAGGAGCACAGCGAACTTCTCGCCTCCAGCTACGATTCCTGCCTGAAGCTCGCGGAGGAAAACGGCTGTGAAAGCATCGCCTTCTGCTGCATATCCACGGGGGTCTTCGGCTTCCCGCAGAGGGAGGCCGCCCGCGTCGCGGTCGACGCCGTGATGGGATACAGGCGCTCATCCGGTTCCCGGATGAAAGTCGTCTTCAACGTGTTCAAGGATGAGGATCTCCGCATCTACCGTGAGCTTCTCGCAAAAGCCGCGCTCTGACAGAGCGGCGGCGCATCGCATCGAAATAAAAAGCCCCGTGCCGGAGCGATCCGGCACGGGGTCCTGTTTTCATTATCGGAGCGTTCGGCCCTCATGGCGATGCGCCGACCGTTCGTCCTGCGGGATATGCTCCCTCATTCCCACTCGACGAGCCCCTCGTCGACCATGTACTGCTCCATGAAGTCCATATAATCGTCGCAGAGGCGCATCACGTACATCTTATAATCGGGCAGCATCTCGTTCGCGGCTTTTTCGAGCATCGCGTAGACTTCGTCCTCGTCATATGGCTCGTCGCCGAGCTTCGCCATATAATCGTGGTCGATATCGACGAATCTCGCTATGACTCCCTCGAGCTCGCCCTCCTTCATGAAGGAGAAATCTCCCTCGTTTTCAAAGTTTTCCCTTATCCTGGCGACGGCCGCCGCCTTGTCGAACAGTTCTTCCATAGAGTTCTCCTTCCGTTATCTGATATCGAATTCTATTTCGGGCAGAAGCTCCTGCAGGCTTCTGGCGAATTTGCCGTTATGCTCGCCCTGTTCGCCGGGCGCGCCGAGTATTATGACCCCCACGCCGTGCTCATGCGCGAATTCCGCAAGGGTCTCCTGCACGTTGTCCGTCCGCAGTATGGTCAGCTCCGCGCCCGCGTACTGGGCGCAGGTGAAAAGGTAATCTATCGCGTCGGCCTCATCGGGCGAGTTCATGAACTTCTGCCCGTTGAGCACGCAATGCACGATATAGAGGGGCGGACGGTCTTCGCCGCAGGCTTCGATGCGCTTCACCCCGTGAAGTATGAGCCTCTCGCATGAGCGCTGCCCCGTTACGCATACCATTATTCCGCTGCCGGTCGTTTTTTCCATTGCGTCACCTCCTTCCGGCGTCAAGGAGCTTATCCCTGATGTTCATTCCCCCGTACTCCGCGCAGTAACGGACGGCTTCCTCCGGCGTGGAGGCGACGTGATACAGCGCGGAAAAATCCCTGTTGGTGAATCCCTCGTCAACGCATTTTTCAAGCTGTGCGATGAGCGGGGCGAAATACCCCCTCGTGTTGAGGAGGACTATCGCCGGATCCATGTAGCGGAGCTGTTTTAAAGTCAGCACCTCCATGAATTCCTCCAGCGTGCCGAACCCGCCGCCCAGCGCTATGAACCCGCGGGAGAGCGACTCCATCTTCGCCTTTCGCTCGTGCATCGTGGCGGTCTCTATCCGCTCGGTGCAGTGCTCGAAATATATGCCGGGCTTGTTGAGCTTCTCCGGAATGACGCCGACGATCCTTCCGCCCGCGTCAAAACAGCCCCGGGCGGCCGCGCCCATGAGCCCATGATCGCCCGCGCCGAAGACCATCCCGAACCCGGAGCGGGCGATGAGCCTGCCGACCTCGTAGGCGTCTTCAAAATAGGCTTTATCTATATTGCTCGACGAAGCGCCGAATACGCAGATGTTTTTTTCCATAGTCATCCTCGTGAAGCTCTGTTCATTATATCATCTCCCAGAGGGAATGTGAACAGGTGCGGAAGCAAAAAAGAGTAAAAAACTTGTAAAATCTTTGTAAATACTTATCTGCCCGGCAGATCGGAGAGATATTCCTTCGTCAGCCTTTCGAGAGTGCCGTTCTCCTTCAGCTCGTAAATGAGCATATCCGCGAGCTGCATCAGCGCCGGCTCGTCGGAGGAGCAGAGCATGCAGTAATCGACTGAGCCCACGTCGGCGCGGCAGATATAGAATTGACCCGCGTCGGTCTCCCCGGCAAGGTCGTTGAAGTACTTGTTCAGGTATGCGCCGGGCAGCGCGATCGCGTCGACCGCCCCGCTCTTCAGGGCGGAAAGCAGCTCGTCGATCGAACCGAATCTCCTCGTCTCGACCATTATCGCGGTCTCGGGATCCGGCGTGGGCTTGGGCCTTCGAAGGAGCCTGTCGACTATCCCCTGCTCGGGGGCGGCGCCGAGCTCCGCCGCGTATGAGGCGAAACGACTCCCCGCCGCGGTCCCCGGTATGTAGCCGATCGTAAGCTCGCCGAGCCCCTTGTCTACGTTTGCCGGATCGAGAGTCACAAGGCTGATCTTATCGGAATAATAGGGGTAGGAATAGGAGTACGCGCTACCCTGACCGTTCGGCTGCAGTGCGATGGCGACGTCTATGCTGCCGTCCTTCAGCTTGGTCGTGACCGTCGTCGAGCTGCACGGCACGAATCTCACCGCGCCCTCCGTATCGGGGAGGATCCTCTCCGCGAGGAGCTTCGCGAGCTCCGCCTCGAGCCCCGTCCCGTTCTCGCAGAAGCCGGGCATATCGTCCCTCACGCCGACGGTGAGCACACCCGCGGATTCTATCCGCTTTATCTCGACCGAGCTCATGAGCTGGGTCTCCGGCTTAAGGAAATGTATCGCGATGAGCGCGGCGAGAACGACGCCTATGCCGATGAGCACGCGCCTGAACCAGCGCCCCTCGTAGCCCTTAAGCGTGGGGAGCTGCTTTAATTTATCCTTCAGCCTCGGGGAGATGCCCTTCGTGCGGCCTATCTTATATGGGTTCTGCCTCATATCCTTATTATAACAGCAGTTGCCTGCAAACGCAAGGAGTCGCGGTGCAGCGGAAATACGGAATATATTTTCGTAAATGTGATAAATTACGGGAGCTTTTTTTCTTCCGGTGCGTTATAATATATGAGGAGACCCGGCGGGAGCCCGACCCGCAGCCCCGTACGAAAGCAAAGAGAGAGGATCATTACGATGAAAATCAAAACGATCATAACGATCATATCCTTCAGTCTCGCGCTGCTCTTCACCGCATGCGGAAGGGAGCGCGAGGCGGCGTGATACTCGTTACACTCTCCTACCCGGTTAGAAACGAGACGGATCCCACCGTGGTGAGCTGCTGTTTCCTGACCCATAACGGAGGCGACGATTGGGAATTCAAGGAGCTTGCGGGATTCGGACCGTACCTGTGATCCCAAAGAATAATTACCGAAAGGAGACTATATCATGAAAAGATACATCTGCAGAACCGGTCTCGCGCTGCTTCTCGTGTTCGGCCTTGCACTGCTTTCGGCCTGCAGCTCGAGCCCAAAGCCCGCATCCCCGGAACCGACGGAGGAGGCCGCGCTTCCCGAAAGCACCGAAGGTGGCGTGTCGGATGACGATAATCCCTCTGCGGGACCCACCGAGGCTCCCACCGATACGCCGGAGAATGACCCCGGCTGGTGGCATGACAGATCCATTAAGGAGATACTTGCCGCTTCCGAAGAGATACCGTTTGAAAGCTGCGCTGAAAAGGCGGCGGCGTTGGCTCCCGACGATCCCGGCCCCTTATACGATCACGGCTGGTCCGAATCGGAGGAAGGGGAGAGCTCGCCCGCGTTCGGGCCCACGCGCTTTTCCGTCGACGGGGATCTTATCTATGTCTCCGACTCGGGTATGACCGGCTTGACGGACGGCGCGCAGAAGACGATGTTCGTCTACGATATGGCGGCGGGTACGGCTTCGCGCGTGCCGGTGAACGCGTTTCCATTTGGGAATATGGCGATGATCGCGGTCGACGGTACAATGTATTCCTGCCGCTCGAGGGAGATCCTTTCGACGGGCGAATTCACAAGCTTTGAAGAGGGCATACCTCAGGATGGTACCGACGGCTCCATCGGGTCCTTTATGACCGCGTGGGACGGCAATATTAGCGTGTTCAGCGAGGGAAGCTGCAGGGTGCTCGATCCCGATACCTGTCAATGGAGCGATCCCGTGCCTTTGGATGCGGAGCTTCACGCTCCGTTTGACGGGTACTCCCTCGTCGGGATATTCCCCGACGGAACGCTTTGCTTCTGCTTCGTTTTCCCCGAAAACGCCGGCGAAACCGATTCCTTCATCAACATAGCCATTGTCAGAACGGACAGGCAGATGAACGTCCTCGGTTACACCGTTATGCCGTACAGCTTCTCCGAGCTCGAGCCATATGACTATTCCGAAGAAGTTATCGTCGGGCGCGACGGCATGGTTTACGTCATGGCCTGCTTTGAGAAGGAATTTGCCGTTTGGAAGATAGACCTTTATTGAATCCGCTTCTTTTCGCCCGGGGCCCCGCGCCCCGGCTTTTTTGTTTTTTGCACATTCGGGGCGCTTCCGCAATATATTAAAAAAATGCATTGTCGCTCTTGAAAAATCGGATAAAAGTGGTACTATATAAGTTGGGCCGCGATGGGCAGGAGCTCCTTTGCCGCCCAAATACAGCAGCATACGAAAATGGGAGGAATTTTTCGTCATGGAAATCAAGAAAACGGGTGTTGCCGGGACTATGGAGTCCAGCGATATCATCGTCAGGATCGAGCCCAAGGATACCGAGGGCGTCGAGCTGACGCTGGAGAGTGCTGTCATGCAGCAGTACGGCAAGCAGATCGAGAAGGTCATCAGAGAGACCTTGGGTGAGCTTGGCATCACCCGTGCATACGTTAACGCCGTCGACAAGGGCGCGTTGGACTGCACCGTTGCGGCAAGGACTTCGGCCGCCGCCTACCGCGCCGCCGAGAGCACAGCTTATGTCTGGAAGAACGGAGGCGTCAAATGAGCAGATTAAGAAGAAGTATGCTTTTTGTACCGGGCAATAACCCCGGCATGATCAGGGACGCGCATATCTACGGTTCCGATTCCATCATGTTCGACCTTGAGGATTCCGTCGCCATCACCGAGAAGGA
This sequence comes from Clostridia bacterium, assembly GCA_017509785.1. Taxonomy (GTDB): domain Bacteria; phylum Bacillota; class Clostridia; order Christensenellales; family CAG-138; genus UBA3857. Next base: position 77,836 of record JAFWOT010000025.1, on the reverse strand, counting down.
TACGGCGAGGTTCCTCGTTTATAACGCGCTGACCCATCTGCGTTACGGCAAGAAGGAACTCGTCGTCCGCATCAACGACCTCAGCTCCGGTCTCGGCATCGCCGACCTCGAGGCGATCGTCCGCGCGCAGCCCGACGTCATCAGGCTCCCGAAGACCGATTCCGCCAAGGACGTCATCGAGTGCGAGCGTGAGATCGAGCGCATCGAGCGCGAAGCGGGCATCCCCGTTGGCAAGACGGGCATGATGGCCGCCATCGAGAGCGCCAACGGCGTCCTCAACGCGAAGGAGATCGCTTTCGCTTCGAAGCGCCTCATCGGTATAGCCCTCGGCGCAGAGGACTACGTTACCGACCTCAAGACCACCAGGAGCCCCGAGGGCATCGAGCTGATGTTCGCCCGCGGCATGATCGTCAACGCCGCCAAGGCCGCCGGCATCATGGCTCTCGATACCGTCTATTCCGACGTGAATAATGAGGAAGGCTTTATCGCCGAAGCCACCATGATAAAGAAGATGGGCTTCGACGGCAAGTCCATAATCAACCCCCGCCAGGTAGCGCCTCTGCACGCTGTCTTCACCCCCTCCGAGAAGGATCTCATGAAGGCTCGCGCCGTTATGGACGCCATCGCCGAGGCCAATGCCAGGGGTTCGGGCGTCGCTTCCCTCAAGGGCAAGATGATCGACAAGCCCGTCGTCGCAAGGGCGCAGTACCTGCTTGAGATGGCAGAGCGCGCCAAGACCATGACCGTTGAAGACATATAATAGGTGAATGATATGAGTAAGTTTGATTTCGATTCCATTCCCCACATCAAAGAAGTTTCCGCCTGCCACGGCGTATATGCCGCCGAGAACGTCTCCGAGAAGAACCTCATGAGCTTTGACGAGCGTCAGCAGGATTCCAAGAAGGTCCTTCCCTCCATCGAGGAAGCGATCAGGCGCGTCGGCCTCAAGGACGGCATGACCATCTCCTTCCATCACCATTTCAGGAACGGCGACTACGTCGTCAACATGGTAATGGACGTTATCGCGAAGATGGGCTTTAAGCACCTCACCCTCGCCGCCAGCTCCCTTACGGACTGCCATTGGCCCCTTATCGACCACATCAAGAACGGCGTTATCGATCATATCGAGACCTCCGGTCTGCGCGGCAAGCTGGGCGACGCCGTCTCCCACGGCCTGATGGATTTCCCCGTGGTGTTCCGTTCCCACGGCGGCCGTGCCGCCGCCATCGAGACGGGCGAGCTGCATATCGACGTCGCTTTCCTCGGCGCGCCCTCCTGTGACCCGTACGGCAACGCCAACGGCTACAACCGCGATTCCGAGGAAGGCTCCTGCTGCGGTTCCCTCGGCTATGCGAAGCTTGACGCCCTCTATGCCGACAAGTGCATAATCATCACCGATCATCTCGTATCCTTCCCGAATACGCCCTTCGGCATCCCCGAGAGCCAGGTCGATTACGTCGTCAAGGTCGATAACATCGGCGATCCCAACGGCATCATGAGCGGCGCGACCCGCTTCACCAAGAACCCCAAGGAGCTGCTCATCGCCCAGTACGCGACGAACGCGATCGTGGCCTCCGGCTATTTCAAGAACAACTTCTCCATGCAGATGGGCTCCGGCGGCGCGTCCCTTGCCGTTGCGAGGTACCTGCGCGAGAAGATGATCGAGCAGGATATCAAGTGCCGTTTCGCTCTGGGCGGCATCACCGGTCAGATCGTCCAGATGCACGAGGAGGGCCTCGTCAAGAAGATCCTCGACGTGCAGAGCTTCGATCTCATCGCGGCGAACTCCGTCAAGAACAACCGCTTCCATCAGCAGATCGACGCGTCCTACTACGCAAGCTACGTAAACAAGGGCGCCGCCGTCAACCAGCTCGATTTCGTCATCCTCTCCGCGCTTGAGGTCGACACCGACTTCAACGTCAACGTAATGACGGGTTCCGACGGCGTCATCCGCGGCGCGGTCGGCGGGCATCCCGATACCGCGGCCGGCGCTTCGATGACCATTGTCGTCTGCCCGCTGCTCAGGGGCCGTATCCCCACCATCTGCTCCCACGTCAACACGGTCTGCACTCCGGGCAAGACGGTCGACGTCGTCGTCACCGATCAGGGCATCGCGGTCAACCCCGCCAGGCCCGAGCTCTATGAGCGCTTTGTTGAGGCGGGTCTGCCTGTCACCACCATCGAGAAGCTCCGTGAGCGCGCCGAGCGCATCGTCGGCACTCCCGAGCCCATCAAGTACGGTGAGAAGATCGTCGGCATCCTCATGTACAGGGATAACTCCGTTATCGACGTTATCCGTGAGGTCATCGACTGATAGTGTTTTATCCGCTCCGTCCCGCCGTTCTCCCGGCGGGGCGGAGATTTCTCAAAAGGATGCTCCCGCATGGAATTCTATACTCAGTCCGGCGTGCTTCTGACGCCGGAACGCTTGAAAAAAACAGAAGATTTCCTTCATAAGATGGGGCTGAGGTATGAGGGCGGCGCCGATCATACGGTGCAGCTCCTTTCCGATTACGGGGAAATACTCGGCAACGGATGCCTATGCGGGAACATCCTCAAATACATCGCGATCGACGAACGCCTGCAGGGCGAGGGCGCGGCGCTCACGCTTGTCTCCGAGCTCGTTTCCGAGGCCTACAGGCGCGGCATAACGAAGCTCTTCCTCTTCACGAAGGCCGCGAACGAGATGCTCTTCCGCGGCGTCGGGTTTTACACCCTCGCGGCAACGCGGGACGTCTGCTTCATGGAAAACTCCCGCACCGGTCTCTCGCGCTGGCTGGAGACCATCCCCCGGTTCGGGGGGACGGTCGGCGCGATAGTCATGAACTGCAATCCGTTCACACTCGGGCACAGGTACCTCATAGAGACCGCCTCCGCGCAGGCCGACCGCCTCTTCGTTTTCGTAGTCAGCGAGGACAGGTCGCGGTTCTCCTTCGCCGACAGGTTCGCGATGGTCAAGCTCGGCACGGAGGGGATGGAGAACGTCACCGTCCTCCCGAGCGGCGAATACATGATCAGCCAGGCGACCTTCCCGACCTATTTCATAAAGGACGTGGGCAGCGTCGAAAGGATCCATGCAGAGCTTGACTTGACCCTATTTGCTTTAAAAATCGCTCCTGTTCTCAATATAACAAAGCGTTTTGTGGGTACGGAGCCCTATTGCGCCGTGACGAGGGCTTATAATGAGGTGATGAAGGAGATACTCCCCGCCAACGGGATAGAGGTGAGCGAGATCGAACGCCTCGGCGGTATCTCCGCGAGCCGCGTGCGTGAAGCCATCGATTCGGGCGACGGCGCGGAGCTCTGCCGGCTCGTCCCCGCGACAACGCTGAACTATCTGAAAGAGAGGCAGCTCCTGTGAGAAAACTGTTCTTCGTACTTATACTGATGGGGGCGCTGCTCCTCATATTTGCCGGGGTGTTCGCCTTCTGGCTCTACCCATCGAGGGTGCGTCCCCTCCATGAATACAGGGACGCCGTCGCCCTTGCGGAAGCGGGGGATTACGTCCCCGCCGCCCTCCAGTTCGAGACGATGAAGGATTACGCCGATTCGGCGGAGCGCGCCAAACGCGCATGGCTTTCGGCCGGGGACGCGAGCTTTGACGGCGGCGACCTTGCCCAGGCGAGGACTTATTATCTCAAGGCGGGCGCCTCGTCGGAGGTGCTTTCAAAGGTCGATTCGGCATACTATCAGCTCGGCGTAAAGGCCTATGCCGAGAACGAGCGCGTCGAAGCGGAGAACTGCTTCTCCTGCATTTCGCACGGGTCGAGTTACATTGCCCTGCTCGATCCCGTTAGGATGAGCGCCGCCGAGCGCTTCCTCGAGAGCGGCGATTACGATTCCGCCGGAAAGGTGTTCCATCTCTGCGGCGAGTCCTCGTATGAGGAGATCGCGGGCATATGGCTCGAATGCGGGAAGGCGAGGCTCGAAGCCTCGGATCTTGACAGCGCGTCCTACTGCTTTGCGAAGGCCATGGCCTATACGGGCGACGAGGCCGCCATGAAGAGCGGCGTCAATTCGCTCTGGAACGACGCGGCGCTTGCCGCCCGCCGGAACGGCGACGAGGCGCTTGCGCAGAAATGCCTCGAGCGCAGGCTCTGAAGGCCCGAATAGTGAGGTTTTTATGAACGAGATAAAATGCGATGAAAAGCTCTGCGCCTCCTGCGGCGCGAACTGCTCACATAACCATCACAGCGAAACGATAGAGATAAAGCCCGTTTCCGTTGAGGATATGGCTCTTCGGCGCGAGGCGAGGGCGGCAAAACAGAAGCAGCTCATAAGGGAGCACGGCCTGCCGGTAGTTTGCTTTACCATGAACATCGCGGGGCCGATAAAGTATTCCCCCGCCATAGAGATATGCTTCAACCAAGGCGTGGAGCAGCTTTTGCTCACGCTCGAAATGTTCAATGCCAAGCCCGTTCACGAGGAATATCATATAGATAATACCGGGTGCGAGGCGTTCTTCTGCTTCTCGGGGCTCAACGCCCGCATGCTGAAGGCGCAGGCCGTCAAGCTCGAGGAGAACAATTACGGCTTCGGCCGCATCTTCGATATCGACGTCATCGACAAAAACGGCGAAAAGCTCGGGCGCTCCAAGCCGCGCAAATGCCTCATCTGCGAAAGGCCCGCGGCCGAGTGCGCGAGGAACCGCACCCATTCCGTGGAGGAATTGCAGGCAAAGACGAAGGAGCTCCTTCGTGAAGCGATTGCGGTATCCGCCGCGAACGCCGCTTACCGCGCCCTCCTCCGCGAGGTGGAGACTACCCCGAAGGCGGGCCTCGTCGATCTCAACAACAACGGTGCGAACACCGATATGGATCCCGAGCTCTTCCGCGCGAGCGCGGACGCGCTCATGCCCTATTTCTATTCGATGGCGTACGTCGCCGCCGATACCGATTCCCCCGAGAGCGGGCACGGCGAGGGCTGCGCGGAGGATGAGAACGTCAACTGCGCCGACTGCCCCTCGCACGAGGGCTGCAAGCTCGAGCACGGCGCTTCCCTCATGACGAAGCTGACCATACTCGGCGTCGAGGCGGAGGCCGTCATGAAGAAGGCGACCGGCGGCGTAAACACGCATAAGGGCGCGATATTCTGCCTTGGTCTTCTCGTTTCGGCTTTCGCAAAGCTCGCTGCGGAAGGAAAACCCTGCGAGGCTCTCGATATAATAGCTGAAGCTAAACGCATGGCGGCGAACCGTCCCGACCCCGGCAGGGGCACGAACGGAGCGGAGGTCCGCAGTCAATATCCCGACGAAGCCGGAAGCGGGCTTCTCGGCGCGGACGCGCAGGCGCGCGCGGGCTTCCCCGCGGCGGTCAACGCCTACCGCAGGATACTCGGCTACCGCCTGATGAACCTTTCCGACAACGATTGCTACGCGCTGACGCTCATCGGCATTATGACTGAGCTTTTCGACACCAACGCCTATAAGAGGGCGGGTAAGGAAGGCGCGGAATACGTCCGCAGCAGGGCCGCCGAGATAATGGAACTGCCCTTCTCGAAGCGCCTCGCGGAGGTGATCTCCTTCGACCGTGAGCTCATCAAGAGGAACGTCAACTGCGGCGGCTGCGCCGATATGCTTGCGGCGGCAATATTCCTCGACTGCATGACCGCCTACACCGACCGCCGAAAGGGAGAGGAGCCCGGGGAGCATCACGGGCATCACCACCATCATGAGTGATATCACACTCAAAACCGAATACGACGCGAGGCCGATCGGCGTCTTCGATTCCGGCTTCGGCGGGGCGAGCACCCTGCGGAACATACTTCGCCTGCTCCCCAACGAGAGGTTCATCTATTTCGGCGATAACGCCAACGCCCCCTACGGCGACAAGCGCGAGGATGAGATACTCGCGCTCTCCGAGGCCGCGGCGGATCTGCTCCTTCATAAGGGCGTGAAGGCGCTTGTCGTCGCCTGCAACACGGCGACCTCCGCCTCCATCAACGCGCTTCGCCGCAAGCTCGACGTTCCCGTCGTCTCCGTCGAGCCCGCGATAAAGCCCGCCTGCGAGACCCCCGGCGAAGGCTGCGTGCTTATGCTTGCTACCGTCGCCACCACGAAGCTCGCCCGATACAAAGCCCTGCAGGCCCGCATGAGGGAACCCGAACGGGTGATAAACGTCGGCTGCTCCGGGCTCGTCGAGCTGATCGAATCGGGCTCCGCCTTGGAGGAGGATATCCTTCGTCTGCTCGAAGAAAAGCTCGCCCCCTTCGAGGGGAAAAAAGTCGACGGCATAGTCCTCGGCTGCACGCATTATCCGCTGATAGCCCCGGTTTTCGAGCGTTACGCCCGGGCGCATTTTAAGGGCGCCTGTCGCCTCTATGACGGCAACGAAGGCACCGCGAGGCAGCTGCGGCGCGTGCTCCGCGCAAACGGGCTCGAAGCGGACCCCATGGCGACTCCCCCCGAAAACCGTGTCAGCTTCTTCACGAGCGGCGACGAGGGATCGCTCGAACCCATATTCAGAAGGCTTCTGGAGACCCCCATCTATGAACAATGAAAAGCAAAGCAGAGTAAACGAAAAAGGTCAGACTCTCCAAGAGTTTTTGGCGGAGTATGACCTTAAAAAATACGACCGTCCGAGCGTGACGGTCGATAATATAGTTCTTTCCGGGATCGAAGGCCGCCCGGCGGTGCTTCTCATAAAGAGGCGCAACCATCCGTTCATAGGCGATTGGGCCTTCCCCGGGGGCTTCCTCGAGATGGACGAATCCCTGGAGGAGGGGGCGATGCGCGAGCTCTGTGAGGAAACGGGCGTCTCCGGCGTCACTCCCGTCCAGCTCGGCGCGTACGGCGACCCGGAGCGCGATCCGCGCGGGCGCATAATCACCGTGGCGTTCATAATGGAGCTGCCCGAGGGCGCGCGCCCGAAGGCCGCCGATGACGCCGCCGACGCGGGGCTTTTCGTCATCGAGGCGGATACCTCCGCCCGCGTCATCACACTCACGCATTCGGCAACGGGGGAGAGGATCACCGTCCCCTACGAATTCCAAAACGGCAGGGCGGCTTTCATCCCCGCCGAAAACCTCGCCGGCGACCACAGCCGCATATTGGCCGACGCGATGAGGAAGATGGGCATAATATGAAAAAAGGGCCCGGAGCCCTTTTTTATAATGCTTATTCTTCCTTCTTCCTCGCCAGCTCGGAGATCTTCCCGAAATTCTTTATAACGTAATCGTATCCTCCGCGCGAATGCGGGACGAGGCAGTTGGAACAATCCTTTATGCCGCTCTCCATATAACGGAAGTTCCCGCCGCATTTATCGCCGAGAGCGTAGAGCGGGCAGTAGCAGAACAGGCAGTTGAAGAATTCCTCATCCGCCCCCTTGTGGCAGGGGAAATACTCGCATTCCCTGTTCTGAAAATACCTGCAGCTGTTCTTCTCCATGCCTTTTCCTCCTTCTTCGGGGCCCGTTCCCGAGCCTTCGCTTCATAATCCGTCGACATACTTCGCGGCGGCAAGCCCTGCGGCCGCCCCGTCGGAAGCCGCTGTCGTCAGCTGGCGCACGGCCTTCCTGCGGCAGTCCCCCGCGACGAAGAGCCCCGGAGTGGGCGTCGTACAGCTCTCGTCCGAGAGGGCGAATCCGTCCCCGTCAAGCTCTATGAGCCCGGCAAACGCGGCGCTCTGCGGCTCGTGCCCGAGGGCGATGAAAAGCCCGTCTATATCGAGCTCCGAAAGAGAGCCGTCCACGGTATCCTTCAGCGTGAGGTGCGAGGCGGTCTTATCGCCCGCGACCTTCTCGACCACCTTGTTTTCAAGGCGGATTATGTTCTCCTTCGCCATGAAGGTATCCATCACGGCCTTCTCAGCACGGTAGCCCGAACGCCTGTGGATGAGGTACACCTTCTCGCAGATATCCGCAAGGTAGATCGCCTCGGAGACGGCGGTGTTCCCTCCGCCGACCACGGCGACGGTCTTCCCCTTATAGAAGGCGCCGTCGCACACCGCGCAGTAGGAAACGCCCCTGCCCTCAAAGGGAGCGGCCGCTTCGAGCCTGCGGTGCTTGAGGCCCGTCGCCAGCACCACGGACTTCGCCTCGTAAGCGCCGTAAGCGCAGGTGATTTTGAATATCCCGTCGGCTTGCTCTACGGACTTGACCTCATCGACTTCAAGATCCACGCCCAGGCCCAACGCCTGCTGAAAGATATTATCGGAAAGATCGAGCCCCGATATCGCCGTAAAGCCGGGGTAATTCTCGACCTTGGGCGAAAGCGCAATCTGCCCGCCGATGCTTTCCTTTTCAAACATAACAACCGATTTTCCCGCCCGGCGCGCGTATATCGCCGCCGTCATGCCGGCGATGCCCGCGCCGACTACCGCTACGTCGTAAACCATAATGACTCCTTGTTTTTTATTTGCCCCTATTATACCACGGCATCCGGAAAAGTAAAAGCCTTTCTGTAATGAAAAGGGGGACCGGAGCATTCCCCGATCCCCGAAGAGCAAAGCGTTTTACGCCGTCTTCTTGACCTTTGCCAGAACTATGAGCATCGCGAGCCCCTCGACGATGAGCGCGATACCGCGGAGCTGCGTCATGAAGGAGGCGAACCCCGCCGGATCGAGGAATATTATCACCGCGAGCGCCATAGTGATGACGGCGAATATGAGCGCCAGCGCGAAGAACGCGCCGCGCCGCAGTATCACCGCCTGCGCGAAGAGCAGCAGCGCGCCGTAGGCTAAGAGTATCGCGAGTATCACGTTGAAGAACTCGATGAAGAAATCGACCTTCACTATGAGAGCCACGCCGAGACCTATCTGCGCGACGCCCATCACGAGATCCATCGCCGCCCGGTCGGCGCTCTGAGCGAAGAAGAATATCACCTTGATGAGCCCCATCAGCGCGACTGCCGCGCCGATAACGTAGAAAATCGTATTGAGCGCGGTCTTCGGCCAGATGAGCAGCACTATACCCAGCGCCAGCATCAGCACTCCGTCGAATACGTAGCTGCGCAGGACGTTCTTGACCTTTTGATCCATAAAACACCTCCGTTGGATTAATACATATATTATATTTACACGGCGCGGAAAAGTCAAGCGCAGGAGTCAAAACCGCGCAAAAGAGCCGCCCGGACGGACGGCTCGGTTTACCGTCAAACCCGCTTAACGGGAGTATTTCATCCCGAAAACACGTATGAAGGTATGATCCCCGAAGCGGCCGGGCAGGCCAGCTTCGGGGATATGTCTTGCGGGAGCTTTGTCAGCGGTCTGATCCGTATCAATCCACCTTCAGCCCGTTCTCGTCCGCGTCCACAGTGAGGGTGGAGTAAGGGGCGGGATCGTCCGCGAGTATCTTCCTCGCAAGGAGGGTCTCGACGTTCTGGCTTATGAACCTCTTTAAAGGCCTTGCGCCGAACTGCGCGTCGGAGCCGTTCCTGACGATGTAGGCAAGCGCGGCCTCGGTCATGTCGAGGTTCAGCGTCCGCTCCTTAAGTCGCGCGGCGAGCTTCTTCACCATGAGCTTTACGATCTCCGTCATGTCGGAGGCGGAGAGGGGCTTGAACATAACTATCTCGTCGAGACGGTTTATGAACTCGGGGCGGAAGTGGCTCCTGAGCAGCCTCGTCACGGCGGCCTTCGTCTCCTCGGAGATGGAGCCCGAGCTCATGTCCTCGAGGAGCAGATCAGAGCCAAGGTTGCTCGTCATGATTATAATCGTGTTCTTGAAGTCGACCGTCCTGCCCTGGCCGTCGGTCGCCCTGCCGTCGTCCAGCACCTGCAGGAGCACGTTCAGCACGTCCGGATGAGCCTTCTCTATCTCATCAAAGAGCACCACGGCGTAGGGCTTCCTTCTGACGGCTTCCGTAAGCTGACCGCCCTCGTCGTAGCCGACGTATCCCGGAGGCGCTCCGAGCAGACGCGACACGGAGTATTTCTCCATGTATTCGCTCATGTCGATGCGGACGATGCTCTTCTCGTCGTCAAAGAGCGCTTCGGCCAAAGCTTTAGCGAGCTCCGTCTTGCCGACGCCCGTGGGGCCGAGGAAGAGGAACGAACCGACCGGCCTGTTCGGATCCTGTATGCCCGCCCGCGAACGCAGTATGGCGTCCGCCACGGCCTCGACCGCTTCGTTCTGGCCGATGACGCGCTCGTGGAGCTTGTCGTCGAGCTTCAAGAGCTTCTCACGCTCCGACTCCATCAGCTTCGTCACGGGGATGCCCGTCCAGCGGGCGACTATCCTCGCTATCTCGTCCTCGGTCACGCGGTCGCGCAGGAGGTTGTTGTCCTTCTCGGCGAGCTCCTTTTCCTTCTGCTCGAGGTCCTGCTTCAGCTTCGGCAGCTCGCCGTAGCGTATCTGCGCGACCCTGTTGAGGTCGTACTCGTTCTCCGCCTTCTGCATGGCGGCGTTGGCGGCGTCGATGCTTTCGCGCAGCTTCTGAACGGCTTCGATGGAGGTCTTCTCCTCGTCGAATTTGGCCTTCATCTCGTTGAACTTGTCGCGCTCTTCCGCAAGCTCCTTCCGGAGCTGCCCGAGCCTTTCGACGGAGATCCTGTCCGTCTCATTCTTAAGGGCGGTCTCCTCGATCTCAAGCTGCATTATGCGGCGGCGAATGTCGTCAAGTTCCGAGGGCATCGAGTTGATCTCCGTCTTTATGAGGGCGCAGGCCTCGTCGACGAGGTCTATCGCCTTGTCGGGGAGGAACCTGTCGGAGATATAGCGGTTCGAGAGCTCCGCCGCCGCAATGAGGGCGGAGTCGTTTATCTTGACGCCGTGGAACACCTCGTACCTCTCCTTCAAACCACGAAGGATGGAGACGGTGTCCTCCACCGAAGGCTCGTCGACAAGCACGGGCTGGAAACGCCTCTCCAAAGCCGCGTCCTTCTCGATGTACTTGCGGTATTCGTCAAGCGTGGTCGCGCCGATGCAGTGCAGCTCGCCGCGCGCCAGCATGGGCTTTAAGAGGTTGCCCGCGTCCATAGCGCCGTCCGTCTTGCCCGCGCCGACTATCGTATGAAGCTCGTCTATGAACAATATTATGCGCCCTTCGGAGTTTTTGATCTCCTCCAGAACGGCCTTGAGCCTCTCCTCGAATTCGCCGCGGTATTTGGCCCCAGCGACGAGCGCCCCCATGTCAAGTGAGAAAACGCTCCTGTCCTTGAGGTTTTCCGGCACGTCTCCACGCACGATCCTCAGCGCAAGACCCTCGGCTATCGCCGTCTTGCCGACGCCCGGCTCGCCGATGAGGCAGGGGTTGTTCTTCGTCTTTCGGGAGAGTATGCGGATGACGTTCCTTATCTCGTCGTCACGGCCTATTACGGGGTCGAGCTTCTGCTCCCTTGCGAGCTCCACAAGGTCGGAGCCGTATTTTTTCAGCACGTCGTAGGTCGATTCGGGGTCGTCACCCGTCACGGGGCGGTTCTTTCTGACCTCCTTCAGTACGGCGAGGAAGCCCGCCTCGGTGATCCCGTACTGCTTCAAGATGGGCTTTACGGTCCTGTCGGCCTTATCGATGAGGCCGAGGAACAGATGCTCGACGCTCGTGTACTCGTCATGCATCTGCGCGGCGCGCTTCTCCGCCGCCTCGAGCGCGGCGGAAAGCTCGGGCGAAGCATAGCCCGCTTCGCTGCCGCCCTGCATCCGCGCGAGGCCGTTTATAGCGTTAAGCGCTTCGGCGGCGACCCCGGCGGGCTCCGCGCCGAGCTTCTTCAAAAGCGCCGGGATGAGCCCGTCGTTCTGGGAAACGAGCGCGTGGAGCAGATGGACCTGCTCCACCGTTGTATTGGAATTGGAGGCCGCAAGGGAAGAAGCCTTGTTTATGGCCTCGATGGATTTCTGAGTGAGCTTATTGGTATTCATATAATAACCCCCTTTCGGGTCACATGATGATCTCGTTTTGCTTCACGTACTCCGCCATTACGCTCTCGGCGGCGCGGGTGGCGTCCGCGGGGTCGTTTATGCTGTCGAAAAAGGCCTTCATCGCGCCGTCGAACGCGTTTATGTAGGCGGCGATATCCTCACCGCGGACGGAGCTCATGAGCGAGCCGTCCTCCTTCCTGTGGGGAACGAGCTTCCTCGTGAGCCTGCCGGGCTCAAAGCTGATATCCGTCCGCCCGATATAGGCCTCCTCGAGCCTCGTCCAGAGCCGGAAGAACTGCAGCAGCATAAGCGTGAAGCCGTCGCTGCGGCTCCTGACCTGCGCGCGCAGCTCGCCGATGGAATCCCCGTCCCGCCCGAGGGCGACCGTGTATTTCACCGTGGGATTGTACTTATATGATATCGCCGAGCGCAGGCGCATTGTCGTGTCGCCCGATTCGCCGAGCATCGGCAGGAGCGTGTCCGCAAGCATATCCTCCATGCGGCGGAATATGTCCCGCGTGCGCATCTCGTGCGTGGAATACCCGACGCGCTCCGCAAGTATCCGGTTGATGAGCGCCGAACGGCTCGCGCCCTCCGCATACGCCATGCGGTCGATGAGCGCTATCACTTCGTCGTCCAGCACGAGGGAGTAGATGCTTTTTGCCATTTCATTCACCTCCGGTAGATGTATTCTCTCTTTTTGACAATAATATTATACCACTGTATCAATAATTTGCAATACCCATTAATAATATATTATGCACGAAATTGAAAAGGGCTCCCCGCCTTCGCAGGGAGCCGAAAGTCCAACGGGCGCCGGGAAGGAAAGGGGACCGGCCTGCCGCGATGAAGGAGCCGTGGAATAAAAAAGTGTGCAGCCCAAACGGGACTGCACACGCAAAAACGCAGAGCTCCGTTTGTTGCTGCACAAAACCAATCCATCCGCAAAGATGAGAAAGCGAAGATGCGCTCCTGCCGGAAACAGTATGCTCACTCTGTGCGGATCGATATTCGGTTTTGTACAGCATGATCATTATACCATGGATGCGGTTTTATTGCAACAGAAAAGCTCCGCGATGCGTGAGACCGCGGAGCTGACCCGGGATATGCTTCAGTTATCGGCTCTGTTGTAGCCGTTCTTCATTGTAACGGAGGCCTCGTAAAGCACCTTGCCGAGGGTATACGTCGTCTGTTCCTTCGCCATGGCGCAGAGCTCTTCGTTTGCCTTTTCCGCAAGGGAGAAGTCGCCGCTCCCGATCATCCTCCGGTCGTACTCGCGGATGATCCGCCTGCCCTCTGTCATGACCTTCGACTGATAGCGCTGCACGTGCTGAATGCAGGAGTTGTAGCTGTGGTCGGCAAGGGCGCCTATCATCGCGCTCGACCAATAGAAGTTCTCCGAGCTCACGTCGAGCGTCACGTTGGAAAGATACGCGGGCATCCTGCGCACGTTCGTGTAGACGGGCAGGGCGGCGTCGAACGTGGTGGAGGCGAAGCACACCCACTCGATGCCCTTTATCGCGTCGGGCACGCCGTTTCGGATCTGGCAGATCGCGGTAACGCCCGTCCGGTTGATGCCGATGGAGCGGTACTTGCCCCTCACGCCCGTATCCTGATTGAGATAGGGGTTATAGGGAGTGCCGACGTAATTCGAGGAGAGCAGGTATTTCACGTCCTCCGCGGCGAGCTTGCGCTCCGGCACGAAGCTCCAGGGGATATCGTCGCTCTCCGGGGTGAAGTCCGCGTCCGCGCCGTCCCATTTATAGGCGCGCGGCGCGATGAAACGCCCCATGTACCACGCGCGGGGAGTGTTGTAGATATGATCCTGATCGGAGTGCGAGCCGAAGACGTTCCTCGGGTCGAAACGGCCGCCCTGATTGCAGTCGAGGCTGTTTTCCGCGATAAACTCGCGAAGATCCGCGGAACACATATGCGACTCCTTTTTTCCGAACGCGTCGTCGAGATCGAAGCTGTCCATGCCGAACTGGTTGGGCATTATCACGACGCGGTCGTCGGGCACGCGCTTTGCCATCCAATGATGGCCGCCGATGGTCTCCATCCACCAGATCTCGTTCTCGTCGTTGAAGGCGATCCCGTTCGATTCATAAGTGCCGTATTTTTCAAGCAGCTCCGCAAGGCGCAGAACGCCCTCCCTCGCGGTACGGATATAGGGCAGAACGAGCACGAGTATGTCCTCCTCGCCTATGCCGCCGGGGATCTCCTTTTCACCGCGCTTCTTCGCCTTCCTGAGCTCAACGAGCGGATCCGCCGCGAGCACGCGCGGGTTGGAGGTGATGGTCTCCGTCGCCGTCATGCCGACGTTCGCTTCGTTTATGCCCGTCGCCGCCCAGATACCGTCCTTCGTGTCGACGCTGGGGCAGGAGGTATAGCGCATTGGCTCCGCCGGCAGCTCGATCTCAACGTGCGAGAGCACGGACTTATATTTGCGCTTCTGATCCTTCGGCTCGACAACTATGAGCTTCTTGGTGTCGAAATGCCCGTCGTCGGTGCGGGCGATCATCGTGGAATTGTCATTCGAGGCTTTCCTGCCTACGAGAAGTGTCGTACAGGGCATGATACATGCCTTCCTTTCCTTGTTTTTTCGTGGATATGATACTCCCAAATACGGGTTTTGTCAATCTTGAACGGAACACGGCGCGTATTACGGTATTGTTTTTAACCTGAATATATGTTATGATCTATTCGTATTAAAGGAAGGGAGAGCCCCCGGCTCAGTGTGATCCGTATGAGAAGAAGATTCAAAGCCGCCGTGCTGCTAACGGCGGCGCTGTGCCTGCTCCTTGCGGGCTGTTTCCCGCGCGAAGGGGGAGTTGATCCTCTGCCGACGGGGCGGGATCCTTCCGCCATCCGGATAGAGGAACCCACGCCGGAGACGACCCCGATCCCGACGCAGGCGCCGACCTCCGTTCCGACGCCGGTCCCGACTCCCGCGCCGACTCCGGCTCCGACTCCGGAGCCCACTGCCGCGCCCACGCCCGCGCCGACGAAGACGCCGAAGCCCACGAAGACTCCAAACCCCACAGGCACCCCGAAGCCGACCTCCGCCCCCCAAACCGGGGAGGGAGGCGCGGATGTCACGCTGATGTTCGTCGGCGATCTCATGTGCCTTTCCGGTCAGCAGTTCGCGGCAAAGAGCCAGGCCGGCGGGAACGGCTACGATTTCAAGCCCTCCTTCACCTACGTTAAAAAGCTGCTTTCCCGCGCGGACTGCGCCTTCGGCAATCTCGAAACGACGCTCTCCGATTCATGGCCCTACGCCTCCGAGGAGAAGGAGATCAACGGCAAGCCCAACTGCAACGGCCCGAAGCAGTATCTTGAGGCGGTCAAATACGCGGGCTTCGACGCGCTCTCCCTCGCGAACAACCATTGCTGCGACGCGGGCAAACAGGGCGTGATCGACACCGTCGACGCCGTCAGGGAGTATGGGCTTTACGGCACGGGGCTATTCAAAAGCGCCTCGTCGAAGCGCTATCTGATGATCGAAGTAAAGGGAGTCAGGACGGCGCTCCTGTCCTATTCCGAGTTCTTCAACGGTTTCGAGGGATGCGTCGGGAATCATACCTGGATGCTCAACCGCTATTCCGAGGCCGCCGCAAAGCGCGACATAGCGGCCGCCCGCGCGGACGGAGCCGAGATCGTCATCGTATACGCGCATTGGGGCATAGAGCATACCCACGAGCCGACGGAGACCGTCCGCAGGCACGCGAAGCAGCTCGCCGACGCCGGCGCGGACATAATCTGCGGCGCGCACTCCCACGCCGTTCAGCCCGTCGTGTGGATAAACGCCTCCGACGGGAGGCGCGTGCTATGCATGTATTCGCTCGGGAATTTCGTCTCGAGCATGGCGCAGCAGGCCGCGAACGACACGTTCATCGAGGAGGTCGGTCTGAAGCGCACCTCGGGCGGAGTGAAGGTCGTGAGCGCCCGCTGCCGCCCCTGCCGCGTGTTCGCTTCGCTCGGAGGGAAGTGCTTCGTCGTCGTCCCGACGAGCGAGACGTCCATCCCCTCGATAAGGAGCGAGCTCGCCTCCGCAGAGGAGCGCATACTCCGAATAGTCAATAAAGAACGGGGCTGAAAAGGGCCAGGGTTTTATGCGCAGATCGAAACCGCGTTGGCGCGGAACGCAGGCAGCGAGATCCGATATGCAAAAACAAATCGCTTTTCACGCTCCGTGAAAAGCGAAAAAAGGGAACTGAAGGGTGCATTCACTTAAGGAGATGCAGGTTTTCAGCAGAGGAGACCGATCGAGATAAAAGCAAAACCGGGGATGGAGATCCATCCCCGGTATCTTGTTTGTTTGAATGCTGAAAACTGCGAAGCACCTCAAAAGAGGAGATTTTTGTGCCGGACAAGGAGAAAAGCGCAGGAATACTTGGAAAGTCTTTCGAGCATTTTAGACGCAGTACGGCGCAAAAAGATACCTTTTGAGGCTGTATATCCTTATGTGAATGCGCCCAAAAGAGCTGTTCTTTGTATCGGCGATCCGCGTTTTTACACAAAACGTTCAGCTGTTCTCAAAGCACGATCTTCCCGTCCTCAGCGTGCGGATATCGTATTACCTTATACCTGATGCATTTACGAAGCAGGAAAACCAATAAACAGATCAGCAGAAATGACGCTGAAACACATGCGACAAATATAAAGCATTCGGCGAGCAGACCGATCGTTTTGATCTTGGGAAAGTGTTCGAGCAGTGAATTATGGAATGCAGCTTCTTCCATATTCGGGAAACCCTGCGCGTAAAAATTTACGATCAAAAGATCGGTCGAAATAATAACCGTGCACACAGCTGCCGCCAGCAGAATGATCGAGGCCGCTGCAATAACAGCCGCAGTCCAGCCTGCAGTGGCTTTCAACTCTGCTCCGCATTTTTGGCATATAAGCTTTTTCTTAAATGCCCGCCCTTCCGGTTTTGCTTCATGCCTGCACGCGTCGCATCTCTTTACGACGGAAACGTAACTTTCCTGTGCCGTGATACTTGGTTCCGGCTCATCCCCGCCGGTGCGGCAGCCGAGGAAAAGCTCCTCCTCAGTGCACCCGAGTATGGCGGAGAGATCGTGCAGATATCCTATTCGCGGCACGGCCGCGCCGGTCTCCCACTTTGAAACCGCCTTGTTCGTCACACCGAGCATGTCGCCAAGCTGTTTCTGCGTAAGGCCCTTTTGCTGTCTCAGCTCATAGATGAAATTGCCTATCGCGTATCTCCTGTCCATATTCTTTCCTCCGCAAAAAACGATAACACGCCGACGCCGTTTTTGCAAGGGTTTGAAGGTCGAATTTCGGTAGAACTTTGATCTGCGGAGCCGTATACCCAAGGGAGCGGCCTTGAAGAGAGCCTGCACTGAACGAAGCTCCGGGTTTGGGGGCGGCCTATCCCCACAGTATGCGATGGACGAGATCCATATCGAGCCCCTCACGCACAGCGTCGGCGAGCTTATCGTACTGTGCCTGCCGATAGGCGTTCTCGTCAAACGAACCCAGAGCGGATGCGTCCGCTCCCTTTTTTTCGCAGAGAGCGCGGAGCATGGTTTCGGCAACGCCGTCGGCGTCGAATATGCCGTGGACGTAGCTCCCGTAAACCGATCCTTTCGATATGACGGGAAGCCGGGCTCCGCTCCTTCCCATGTGTATTTCGTACCCTTCGTAACGCATCCCGCCGAGGGCGGAGAATACCCCGTCCATCCGGGGGAACGCGCCGCTCGTCTGCCGCTGTACCTTCTCGCCGGAGAACACCGTTTCGATGGGGAGGAGCTCCATCCCGCGGACAGTGCGCGCGTCCTCCGATTCGACCCCGTCGGGATCCGAAACGCTCATGCCGAGCATCTGATATCCACCGCATATGCCGAATACGGGCGTCCCGCGGGAGGCCGCCTGATTTATCTTCGCTTCAAGCCCGTTCCCGCGCAGCCAAAGAAGATCCGCTATGGTGCTCTTCGTCCCCGGTATCACGATAAGGTCGGGCTCCTTCAATTCGGAGGGCTTCCCGACGTAGCGGACGGATACGTTCTTATACCTCTCGAACGGGGCGAGATCCGTGAAATTCGATATCCTCGGCAGGCGGATAACGGCGATATCCACGAGCTTCGCGGCGGTATCCCGCGTGAATCGGGAGGAGAGGCTGTCCTCGTCGTCCACGTCGACCTGCATATAAGGCACCACCCCCGCGACGGGCACTCCGCAGAGCCTTTCGAGCATCTCCAGGCCCGGCTCCAATATCCTCCTGTCCCCGCGGAACTTGTTTACTATCGTGCCCTTTATCCGCGCCCTCTCGTCGGGCTCCAGAAGGGCGATGGTGCCGTAGAGCTGGGCAAACACGCCGCCGCGGTCGATATCGCCTACGAGCAGCACGGGCGCGTCCACCATCCCGGCAAGCCCCATATTGACGATATCCTCCTGCTTGAGGTTTATCTCCGCGGGGCTGCCAGCGCCCTCTATGACGATTATGTCGTTCTCCGCCGCGAGCGACCCGTAAGCCTCCATTATCGCGGGGATAAGCTCGCGCTTGCGCTTATAATACTCCATCGCGCGCATATTGCCGATGGGCCTGCCGTTCACTATGACCTGGCTGCCGACGTCCGTCGTGGGCTTTAAGAGTATCGGATTCATGCGCACGTCGGGCTCCGCGCCCGCCGCCTCCGCCTGAACGACCTGCGCCCGCCCCATCTCGAGGCCGTCCCTCGTTATGAAGGAATTCAGCGCCATGTTCTGGCTCTTGAAGGGCGCGACCCTGTATCCCTCCCGGCGGAATATGCGGCAGAGCCCCGCGCAGATGAGGCTCTTGCCGGCGTTCGACATGGTCCCCTGTATCATTATGTTTTTAGCCATACGCTACCTCAGCTTTCCTATCTCATAAACGAGGCGGTCGTTCTCCCGCGGGAGCTTCACCGCCGTGCGGAAAAATCCCTTTTCAAGCCCGTGATAATTCGAGCAGTCCCTTATGAGTATGCGCCTTTCCCGAAGGCGTTCGGCAAGATCCTCCCGCCCCCTGAACAGCATGAAATTCGCGTCCGAATGGTATACCGTGAGCCCGAGCGCGGCAAGGCCGACTGAAAGCCTCGGGCGTTCCCGCCCGATGAGCTCCCGCGTCCTCGCTGTGATTCCGCCGTCCCCGATCGCCGCGACGCCCGCCTCCTGCGCGGGGGTCGAGATATTCCATTGCTGGCATTCGCGGCTCATCGCGCGCAGCAGATCCGTATCGGCTGTGACCGCGTACCCCAGACGCAGCCCCGCCATGCCGAAGCTCTTGGTGAACGCCTTTAATACGCATACCCACGGGTATTCTTCGATCTCGGGAACGAGGCTTTTCCCGCACGCCGTCATGTCCATGAAGCACTCGTCCGCGAGCACGCGGCAGCCGATCCGCCCGCAGACGCGAATGAGCTCCCGCTTCATATCGGGGTCCATCAGCCTGCCCGTCGGGTTGTTCGGGTCGCAGAGCACGAGCGCCTCCGGCCTTTCCCGTTTTACCGACGCGATCAGCTTTTCCGTCACCGAAAAGCCGTCCTCCGGGCGCAGCGCGTGGCGGACGGTCTCGCAGCCGAACCTCTCCATCGCGAGGGAGTATTCCGAAAAAGTCGGCGCGAGCTCCATCGCCCTTTCGGGGCAGAGCGCGCCGAAGTACGCGTGTATCAGCTCCGCGGCTCCCGCGCCGAAGAGGAGCCGGTCACAACCCACGCCCTCAGCCGCGGCTGTCGCCTCCGTCAGCCTGCGGCAGTATGGGTCGGGGTAGAGGTGCAGGCGTGAGAGCGAATCGGAAACCGCCCTTTTCACGCACTCGGGCGTGCCGAAGGGATTTGTGTTGGCGGAAAAATCGAGCTCGATCTCCGCGCCGTATACGTCCCCGCCGTGGGGGTTTTTATCATCATACAGCATGAAAAACAAAAAGCGCCGCGAGCCTCAGCCCGCCGAAAACGATGAGTGAAACGAGCGCCGTCCCGAACATTATCCGGTTCGCGCGGCGGATATCCTCCGGCTCGATATCGCGGAGGGGATCCCCGATGAATTCCTTCTTATGGAGCACGCCGTGGTAGTAAGCGTCGCCCGCCAGCCGCAGGCCCAACAGCCCCGCCATTACGGATTCCGTCTGGGCGGAATTGGGGCTCGCGTGCTTATATCTGTCGCGGCGGAATACCGCCGCGCCGCGCTTCGCGTCAAAGCCCTGCGCCCAACCGGAGAGAAGCATAAAGAGCGCCGATATCCTCGCCGGTATGAAATTGAAAACGTCGTCTGCCTTCGCGGGGACAAGCCCGAAGTCCCTGTACGGCGGCTCGGTGTAGCCGAGCATCGAATCCATCGTGTTGACGGCCTTATAGAGCATTCCGAGAGGCCCGCCGCCTAAGGCAAGATAGATGAGAGGCGCCGTCACCCCGTCGGAGGCGTTCTCCGCCACGGTCTCGACCGCCGCCCGCGCGACCCCGGCGGCGTCAAGGGCGTCGACGTCCCTGCCGACTATCATGGCCACCGCCCTGCGCGAGGCCGAGATATCCCCGGAATCGAGGGCTTTTTTCACCTTCATGCTCTCGTCGCGCAGGCTCCTTGCCGCAACGCACTGCCAGCACATGACGATCTCGACCCCCATGCAGAGCCAGGGGGAGACCATGCGGCATCCCCAAAGCACTGCCGCGGGGACGCAGAAAGAAAGTATCGCCGTTATCGCCCAGAGCACGGCTCCCGCCGCGTTCTCGCCGCGCTTGGTCTTCGGGAAAACGCGCCGAAGCCCCTTTTGAAGCGCGTCGATGAGACGCCCCATTATCACGACCGGGTGCGGCAGCCAATGCGGATCCCCTGCTATGAGATCGATGATAAAGCCCGCGATCAGCGCGTAAAGCGTAAAAATACCGTTCATTCGATCAGCCTTCGCCCTTTTTTTGCATGGTGAAAACGTATACCGGGTTCTGCCCCGTCATGAGGCTGTATCCGCCGATCCGCCTTGCCCTGGCTACGTTGAGACAGACCGTCTCCGTTTCGTCGAAGCCCATCTCCCGCGAGAGCGCCGTCAGCTCCGAAACGGTCTCGAGCGAGACCGCCGCCGCGACTATACGCGCGTGCGGATTCCTTTCGAGAACGAGCCCGACGGTCTCGCGCAGAGCGCCGGAGCTCCCGCCGATGAAAACGTGCGTGGGGGAGGGGAGCCCGGTCAGCGCCTGCGGCGCGGCTCCTTCTGTCACGCTGACGTTCGTCAGCCCGAAAGCTTCCGCGTTCATCTCGGTCAGGCGGGCAGCATCGGGCTTCATCTCAACGGCGTAAACCCGCCCTTCGGGCGCGGCAAGCGCCATCTCGACTGATACCGACCCCGTACCGGAGCCTATATCCCAGCAGACGGAATCGGGCGTGAGCCGAAGCTTTGAAAGCACCACCGCCCGCACCTCCGATTTCGTCATCGGGACGAGCGGCTTATCGCTCCCGCTCCTCGTGAACGCCCCGTCGGGAAGGCCGGCGGCGGCGCTTTCTGTATTTTCATTCATTATGAGCACGGCGCTCAGCGGGTCGAATACCGTCCCCGCAAGCTCCGCCGCCCTGCCGCGCGTCAGCTTTTCATCGGGGTAGCTGAGCCTTTCGCCGACGATCACCTCAGCGTTCCCGAGCCCGTTCTGCGCGAGCGTGCCGATGAGCGCTCCCGCGCCGTTCTCCCCGCCGACGAGAGCGAAAACGAGCCCGTTCCGCCTGACGGTTGGCAGTATCGCGGCGTTCCTCCCGTGGAGGCTCACCGTCTTCACGTTCTCATACGATACCCCCGCCTTCGCGCAGAGGTAAGAGAGCGAGCTGATACCGGGCAGTACGCTCACGTCGCAGTCCCGAAGAAGGGGCAGCAGCTTTTTCGCCCCGCTGTAGAACCCGACGTCCCCGCTCAAAAGCACGGCAAATCGCGCGTATTCGGGGTGCGCGGCGATGAGCTCCGCCGTTTCCGTCGGTGAAACGGTCTGAAAAACCGCCTGCCCCGGGCGCGAAAGCCCGAGCATCCTTTTTGCGCCTATCACGCAGTCGGCGCCCCGTATCGCCTGCCGGGAGGCCGCCGTCAGCATCTCCTCGGAGCCGGCGCCTATGCCGACGACGCTGACCTTCGGCCTTCGCGCTATACCGAATTCCTCGCCGAGAAGCCTTGCCGTCTCCGCGAAGGAGAGCCCGCCGGAGCCGATTTGAGGTCTTCCTATGAGCACGAGCTTCGCGCCGGTCTCCCGCGCGGCCTCCGCCTTTTCAATGAAGCCGCCCGCCCTGCCGGATTCCTTCGTAACGAGATACGCGGCCCCAAGGGAGCGCAGCAGCGCGGCGTTCAGCTCCTTTGAAAACGGCCCCTGCATAGCGATGACGTGCGAGGGCGCAAGCCCCGCTTCGCGGCAGAGCCGGAGCGAATCCTCCATGGGGAGGACCCTTGCATAGAATCTCTCCGCGAATCCGGGAACGGAAGCGAACGCGCTCAATTCCTTCGAGCCCGTCGTCAGCAGCACGTTCCCCTCGGTGCGCGAAAGGAACTCCGCCGCCGACTCCGCGTCGGGGAGGATCGCCGCCTCCTCCGGCAGCGAGGAAGCGTCCCTGCAGAGCCTTTCATACCGCACGCCCGCGTTCTCGCAGGCGGCGCTTATGTTCACCGTCGCCTCCAAAGCGTAGGGGTGAGTCGCGTCGATGACAAGATCGAACCCCGCCTCCCGCAGGAAGCGCTCCATTTCAGCCTCGTCCATGCGCCCCGTGCGGACGCGGATATTCCCCTCGCGTGAGAGCAGTTCGCCGCCGTACTCCGTCGCGGCGCAGGCGGTCACCTCGGCGTTCGAGCCCTCAAGGTACCCGACGAGCCTCCTGCCCTCGGTCGTTCCCGCAAAAACGCATATCTTAAACATCCCGATACCCCCTCGGGGTGACCATGCTCCCGCCTATGCTCCTCGTCTGCGGATTGCCTATGAACACCGTGCAGAACATATCCGCCGGGAACTCCGCAAGCTCGTCGAGCGTCGTTATAAAGCGTTCCTCGCCCTCGCGCCCTATGTTGCGGCAGACCCCGCAGACGCGGCCGCCGGGGATGTGTTTCTTCAATATTTCACAGGCTTTTTTCAGATGATCGGGCCTGCCCCGGCTCGCGGGGTTGTAGAGCACGATGGAGAGCTCTGCCTCTGCCGCCGCCTCGAGCCTCCTTTCGATGAGCGCCCACTCGGTCAGCCTGTCCGAAAGGGATATCACGGCGAAATCGTGTGTCAGCGGTGCGCCGAGGAGCGCCCCGCCCGAGACCGCCGCCGTGAGCCCCGGTATTATTTCTATCTCCGGTTCGGGGCTTTCGCCCCGCAATTCCAACACGAGCCCCGCCATACCGTAGATACCGCTGTCGCCCGAGCAGACGAGCGCGACCGTTCCGCCGGTTTCCGCCTCGTCAAGGGCGAGCCTGCACCGCTCCGCCTCGCGGGTCATGCCGGTGGAAAGGAACCTCTTTTCGGGGTAACGCCCGCGGACGAGCTCCACGTACACGCCGTATCCAACTATCGTATCGCAGGCAGCGAGCGCGCGGTCGGCGCGAACGGTCATGTTTTCATAGTTTCCGGGCCCTATGCCCACGACGTAAAGCTTACCCAAAGCGCACCTCCGTATCGTCAAGCGCCGCCGCGACGGTCACTCCGCCGCGCACGGTCTTTCTCATTATCAGCCTCGTTCCGGCGGCCATTGCCGCCCTCTCGCACACGTTGTCGACGCCGGTGATCCCCTTCACGAAATCCGAGCGGGTGAAATCCCCTTCGACCTCGTTCAGCCTCCCGGCGCTGTAAAATTCCACGGGGATCCCGTGCTTTTCGCAGAAGCCGAGCAGCCCCGCTTCGCCGCTCTTGAGGTCTATCGAGGCGGCGGCCTTGACAGAGGCGGGGTCGATCCCCGCATTCTCCAGAGCCTCGCCGACGGCGGCCTCGATCGCTTCGCAGGGGGTCCCCCTGCGGCAGCCGACGCCGAGTATCACGCATTTGGGCACTATGCGGAGCGTCCGCGAAAACGGCTCGTCCTTCCGGTAAGAAACGAGTATCCCGAGCTCCCCGTCTCCCGTCCGGAGCCCCTTGGGGAGCTCCCCCGATACGGGCAGGTCGCAAAGCACGGGAACTTCGCCTTCGAGTATCGCGGCGGATACCTCCTTGACGAGCCCCATTCCGCTTATCGAGAAACCGTTCTCCGCGGCCCACGCGTCTGCGGAGAACCTGCCGTTTATATCGGTCGCCGTGGTTATGACGGCCTCCGCGCCAAGCCTTTGCGCAGTCAGCTTCGCCAAAGCGTTCGCCCCGCCTATATGCCCGGAGAGTATCGGTATCACGTGCCGCCCGAGCTCGTCTATGACGAGCACCGCCGGGTCCTCCGTCTTGCTCCTTATATGCGGCGCGATGAGCCGCACCGCTATCCCGCAGGAGCCGACGAATATCAGCGCGCCGTCCGCGGCGAACCTCCCGGCGAAGAACCCGAACGAGGGCGAGGGGATGGGGAGGACGTTCCCTCCCGCGAGCCTCTCGGGGGCGTAAACGGAGGCCCCTCCGAGTGCCTCGCTGACCCTCTCCGCCGTCGCAAGGCCGCGCCTGCTGAACGCGAATACGGAGCGGCTCATGCGTTCCCCTTTCTGAATTCGGTGGTGAATCCGGGGTGATAGAGGAGCGAACGCGCGTATTCATCCCCCATGCATCCGCCGACTATTATGAGACTCGTCTTTTTGAGCCCCGCCTCCGTGACGGCCGTATGGAGCGTCCCCACCGTACAGCGGATTATCCTCTCATCCTTCCATGTCGCCTTGTAGACGACCGCGGCGGGCGTATCCTCCGAATAGCCTCCCGCGATCAGCTCCCGCCGGAGCTTCTCCGTGAGCGAGGTGCTGAGGAAGAGCACCATCGTCGCTCCGTGCGCGGCGAGCTTTTCTATCGACTCGCGCTCCGGCACGGGCGTCCTCCCTGCGGCGCGGGTAATGATCACCGTCTGCGAAACGCCCGGCAGGGTGAATTCGGCCTTCAGCGAGGCCGCCGCCCCGCAGAAGGAGCTTACCCCGGGAGTTACGTCGTATTCGATCCCGAGCGCGTCGAGCGCGTCGAACTGCTCGCGCACGGCGCCGTAGATGGAGCTGTCCCCCGTGTGAAGACGGACGGTCGTTCTGCCCTCCGCCTCGGCTTTTTTTATTATTTCGAGCACTTCTTCAAGCGTCAAAAGGGCGCTGTCGTGCTTCTCGCAGTCCTCGCGGCAGTACGAGAGCAGCTCCGGGTTGACGAGCGACCCCGCGTAAATGACGGCGTCCGCCTCCGAAAGGAGCCTTGCTCCGCGCACGGTGATGAGATCGACAGCCCCGCTGCCGGCTCCGACGAAATGTACCATATCAATCCTCCGTAAAACCTTTAAGTGCTTCGAACGCTCCGGGCGTCCATCCGAGGTTCCCGTATTCCTTCGAGAAGAACAGCGCCTCGATCGCGAGCCCGTCGCCCGCCCTCGCGCGCAGGTTTGCTCCGATCCTTTCCGCCAATGAGGCGAGAGTCCTCCCGCAGAGGGACTCATCCTCCTCCCGAAGGAGGCGTATCGCCTCGTCGCAGGCGACGCAGCCGAGTATCCGCCCGATGAGCCCGCTCCCGGCGCCCTCCTTCCCGGCATGCGCCGCTATTATCTCCATTCGGCAGTCGCCGTATTTCGAGTGGGTGTTCATCATCCCGCCCGCGAGCTTTACGAGCTTGCCTATATGCCCGACGAGCACCGCGCGGCGGAACCCGAGCTCGCGGCAGATATCGATGCTGTCGCCTATAAAATTCGAGGTCTGCACGGCTATCCCGGGATCTATTCCAAGCGAGTTCCTGATGTGATCCGCACCGTAGTTGCCGGGCGTTAAAAGCACGCTCCGCGCCCCAAGCGCGCGCCGTTGGGTCAGCTCGAGGCGGATCGTGTCGACGAGCGCCTTCTCGCTCATCGGCTCCACGATGCCGGAGGTCCCGAGTATCGATATCCCGCCGATTATCCCGAGACGGGGGTTGAACGTCTTCGCGGCGAGAGCCTCCCCCTCGGGGCATGATATGACTACCCGGAACCCGCCGGTGTGGTCGAAGAGCTTCGCCGCCTCGAGGACGTTCTTCGTTATCATCTCCCGCGGCACGGAATTGATCGCCGCCTCGCCGACGGCGCGGTCGAGCCCGCGCTTCGTTATCCTCCCTATGCCGAAGCCTCCGTCTATGGAAACGCCCTCATCTTCCGAGAAGCTGACCTCCGAATAGATGAGCGCCCCGTTCGTGACGTCGGGGTCGTCGCCTGAATCCTTTCTCACGGCGCAGGAGACGCTCCCCTCGCCGAATCCGATATCCTCCAGCGCAAGCTCCAGGCGTATCCCCTTCGGGGTATCCAGAACGACGCTTTCGATCGGCTTGCCCGAAAGGAGCATCCGCGCCGCCCCGGCGGAGGCCGCCGCCGCGCAGGAGCCCGTCGTGTAGCCGAGCCTCAGCTTCCTGCCGTCCTTTAAAACGAATTCGTTCATCGCGCTATACCGTAGAGCAGGGCGTTGACTATCGCGGCGGCGACGTTGCTGCCGCCCTTTCGCCCCCTTGCGACTATGTGCGGCGCGGGGGAGGAGACGATCAGCTCCTTGCTCTCGACGACGTTAACGAATCCCACCGGCACGCCTATGATGAGCTTCGGGCTGACTTTGCCGCTCTTTATCAGCCCGTCCAATGCTATGAGCGCCGTCGGAGCGTTGCCTATCGCGAATATCAGCGGCTTTTGCAGCCTCGCCGCCTTCTCCATCGAGACCGTCGCCCGCGTCACGCCGCGGGCCTTCGCCTCCTCGGCGACGTCGGGATCCGACATGAAGCAGTGCGCCTCGCCGCCGAGCTTTGCGAGTATCCCCTTGTTTATGCCGGCTTTCGCCATCTGCGTGTCGGTGACTATATCGCAGCCCTCTTTGAGCGCCTCCCGTGCGAGGCTTACCGCGTCCTTTGAAAAGACGAGGCTTTCAACGTAGTCGAAGTCCGCCGTCGTGTGGATGACCCGCTTTACGACGGCTTCGTTCTCCGGGGGGAGTATGACGCCCTTTTCGTCGAGTATGCCCTGTATTATCTCAAAGCTCCGCTTCTCTATATCCATCGGTCTTATCGTTTCGAACATTCGTGTTTCTCCTTTAAACAGGCTGTGTAGAAGCTTTCCGCGAAGGCCGGCTCCGCACAGAGATGCAGATGCGGGAACCCGGCAAAGAGCGTGGGGCCGGCGTGAACGCACGCCCAGCTCCGTCCGTCGGGCTTCACGGCGCGGAACCCCTCGCCGGGGTCGTCCGCGTCCCAATGGTGAAACTCGTGCGCGGGAATGCTCGCCCCCTTTCGGCAGAGGAGATTATCCCGCTCGGCCGTCAGCGTGACGTAGCCGAACCGCCGCAGCCCGCCCGTA
The DNA here is from genome assembly GCA_017509785.1 of Clostridia bacterium. Taxonomy (GTDB): domain Bacteria; phylum Bacillota; class Clostridia; order Christensenellales; family CAG-138; genus UBA3857. The sequence goes on along the minus strand of JAFWOT010000025.1, from coordinate 50,672 downwards.
TCAGAGCAGCCCCCGGGTATGACTCCCGCCATGGGCTTATCCGCGATACGCTCCGTCAGATACATGAACCCGCCGCACTCGGCTATGCAGGGCAGGCCGCCCGCCACGGCGGAGCGGACGCTCTCCCGCATGGAGACGTTGTTTGAGAGCGCCTCCGCGTGCAGCTCGGGGTAGCCGCCTCCGAGTATCAGCCCGTGCACGCCCTCCGGCAGACGCTCGTCCGAGATGGGGCTGAATTCGACGATCTCCGCGCCCATCTCACGGAGCAGATCGAGGCTGTCCTCATAATAAAAGCAGAACGCGGCGTCCCTTGCTGCAGCTATGCGGCAGGGCTCGCGTTTTTTTATTACGGGCAGAGTGAAGCTCAGCTCCGGCGCTCTCTCCGCGAGCGAGGCTATCCCGTCAAGATCGAGGCTCCTCTCCGCCTGCTCCGCAAGCCGCGAGAGCTTCGTGGCAAGGTCTTCCGTCTCGTCCGCCGTTATGAGCCCCAGATGCCTCGAACCGAGCTCGGCCTCCGGTATCCTCGGCATGAAGCCGAAAGCGGAAACGCCGAGTTCGCCCTCTATCATGGGCTTTAAAGCGGTATAAACGCGCTCCGAACAGTTGTTGAGTATCACCCCGGCGATCCGGTCATCCGGACGGAACCCGATGAATCCCCTTATCTGAGCGAGCGCCGAAAGCGAAGCTCCCCTCGCGTTTACGGCGAGTATCACCGGGGTCCCGGTCGCGCGGGCGGTTTCATACGCGCTGGCGCGGGGCGAAGCCGCGGCGAACCCGTCGTAGTAGCCCATCGCGCCCTCTATGACGGTCAGCGTCCGCCCCTCGCCGTTCTTCGCAAGGAGCCGCGACAGCGTATTCCCGTCGAAGAAGAAGGGGTCGAGGTTCGTGCTGTGCGCGCCGACGACGCTCCTGTGGAACATGGGGTCGATGTAATCGGGCCCGCACTTGGCGGCGCCGACGTTCACGCCCCGCCTTTTATACGCGCTGAGCAACGCGCAGACGAGCGTCGTCTTTCCGCAGCCGGAGCCCGTCCCCGATATCATAACGCGGTTCGTTTTTGCTTTTATCACGTTCATTTCAGCCTCTCGGGCAGCCCGCAGAATATCCTCGTGACGGAGGAAGCCTCCCGTGCGAGTATCCTCAGAACGCTTCCGTGGAGCTCGCGGAACAGCCTTTCCGAGGCGTCCGTCGGAACGATCCCGCATCCGACCTCCCGCGAGATGACGACGCTCTCCCCGAAGAGGGGGAGGAGCGTATCCGCCAGCTCCCGCGCGGAAAGTCCCCTTTCCGCCGCCGTGCGGGTCAGGCTTTCAAGATGGAAGAAGCAGCGGAAGCTCCTCTCGGGCAGCCCGTTAGACAGATCGAAGAGCTCCGCTTCGCCGATATCGTATTTTTCAACGGCGTAGCTCAGCTTTCCCTGATACGCGCCGCCTATGATCAATTCCATATTCACCTCACGAATACGAGCACGGCCGCCCCGATAAGTTCGGCTGTCGAGAGCGCGTGCCCGGAGATATCCCCATTCATCCCGCCGAGGCGGCGGGAATCGAGGAGCGCGGTCCCCCAATAGGAGAGCGCGGCCGCAAGCGGGGCGAGCCCCGCGAAGCCCCATATCGCCGCGGGAGCCGCGACCGCCACCGCCAACATCACGAAGAGCGGCACGGCGAGCTTTTTATCGTGCCCGCCCGAATACTGGCTGACGCTCAAAGGCGGCAGGAGGAGCACGGCGGCTCCGGCGCACGCCCTCGTCGAGACGGGTATGAGCGCCAGCGGGATCAGCCTCTCCGGCGAATACTCCCACGAGCCGAACGCCGCGAAAGAGAAAAGCATCAGCAGCCCGAGCGATATCACGGCGAAAGCGCCGCAGTGCGGGTCCTTCAATATGCGTATGCTCGTTTCCCTGTCCCTGCGGGAGAGAACCGCGTCGCTCACGTCCATGAACCCGTCAAGATGTATGAAGCCCGTCATCGCCCACGGCGCCGCGCAGAGGAGCGCGGCCGTCAGGAGCACGGGCGCGCCGATAACGTGAAGAACGTAGGCGAGGAGCGCCCACACGCCTCCGAGAAGAACGCCTATTATAGGCAGGCAGACGAGCATCCTGTCGCGGGAGCCCTCGTCCCACCGCTTCAGAGGGCAAGGCACGGCGAGGAACATCCCCCATGCCATGAAAAACGCGTCGATCCAATGCTTCATTCGGGCAGCCTCCCCTTCATGATCCTGATGACTCCGCAGGATACCTCCGCCGCGGCGTCGAATTCCTTTGCAAGCCCGCGGCATATCGCCGCCAGCCCCCGCCGGTAGCTTTCCGTCGTTTCTTCGAAGACGGCTCCGTCGCGGAAGACCTCGTCGGCGACGCATACGAAATTCCGGCACTTCGCGCTGAGAGCGAGGAGCTCCGCAAGCGCCCTCTCGGGAGCGCCCGCGTCATAGCCGCCGCCGAACATCTCGTTTGCGAGCAGAGCGGTCACGCTGTCAAAGAGGACGCTCGCCTCCCGGGGAAGGGGAGGCTCGTCCGCAAGCGAGCGCCCGCGCTCTATCGTTATAAAGCCGAGGCCGTCGCGGTCGGCCAAATGGTTCCTTATGCGCTCGTCGTCCTCACGGTCGACGGGCTCCATCGCCGCCCAGTAGTATACGGGGCCGTCCCCGGCGAGTTTTCTTACGATATCCTGCGCGGCGCCGCTCTTGCCGCTCTTGCTCCCGCCTGAAAGCAGTATCCTCATTTCTCGTAATTGAAGCCCTCAACTTCGTCCAGTTCGACGAGATACCCGTCGTCTATCGAGGCCTCGTCGAAGGTCGCCATATCGTTCATCACCGCGCAGGCGGCCTGCATGATCCGGAAGCCGAGCGGACATCCGCTCCCCTCGCCGAGCCTCATGTCGAGCAGCAGCCAGGGCGAGAGCCCGAGCTCCTTCGCCGCGAGCGCGTATCCGGGCTCCTCCGAGGCGTGTGAAAGGAATACGTGATCCCTCACAGCCGGGCAGAGGCGGTAAGCACAGAGCGCCGCGACTATCGAAATGAACCCATCCGCCACGGCGGGGACGCGCGCCGCCGCGCACCCGAGATAAGCTCCCGTCATGGCGGCTATATCGAGCCCGCCGACCTTTGATATCACGTCGATCGGGTCGTTCCCGTCAGGCGCGTTCAGGCGGACGGCCTCCTCCACGACCCGCGTCTTTCTCATCAGTCCCTCGTCGGAAAGTCCGCTCCCGCGGCCCGTCGCGGTCGAAGCCGCGCATCCCGTCAGGGCGCAGAGCACCGCTGCGGAGGTAGTCGTGTTGCCAATGCCCATCTCGCCTATGCCGACGGCGTCGAACCCGTCCCGCTTCGCGTCCATCGCGGCGTTGAAGCCCGCTTCAAGCGCGCCGAGCGCTTCCGGCCTCGTCATCGCGGGGCCGCGCAGTATGCTCGCCGTGCCGCGGCGGATCTTCGCGTTTATGAGCTCCCGCCGCGCGGGGGCGTCTATGCCGACGTCATATACGCGGACGCTGTCCCCGAAGCTTCGCGCAAGCGCGCTCATGCCCGTTTTGTGCTTCGTCATGTTGACGGCCTGCCGCAGCGTGACTTCCTTCGGCGTCACGGCGACCCCTTCCCGGGTGACTCCGTTATCGGCGGCAAAGACCATGACGAGCGTCTTTTTGATCCTGTTATTCACCCTGCCGGATATCCCGGCGAGCTTCACGGAGATATCCTCGAGCTTTCCGAGGCTCCTCGGGGGCTTCGCAAGCGAGCTCTGCCGCGCACGTGCGGCCGCCGCCGCGCCCTCGTCCGCGGGGCGTATACGGGATACGATCTCGCGCAGTTCGTTCTCAGTCATCGATAAATCCTTTCTCCTTCAGCCATGCGACGGAATCGCGGCTGTCCATGTTCTCTATCGTAAAATCCGCCCCGGGGCAGAGCGCGCGGATCCTCTCCATCACGGCCTCCATTGGGATGCTCCCGTTTCCCAGGGGCAGATGCTCGTCCTTTTCACCGTGATTGTTGTGCAGATGAACGTGCCGGAGGTACGGGCTCATCGGCGCGATCCAATCGAGGGGCGGCTTTTCGGAGTATCCGCAGTTCGCGTGTCCGACGTCAAGGCAGAGCCCGAGCCTTTCGTCGCCCGTTTCGCGCACGATCTCGACGAGCATATCCGGCGAGGGCTCCATCACGTTCTCGAGAGCGATGACGATATCCCCGGGAGCGTCCCGCAGGAACTCCTTCCAGAACCGCACCGACTCGGCGACGAAGCTTTCGGGGAAGTAGACGTACGGTATGTAGCCCCCGTGTATAACGAGCCTCCGTATCCCGAGCTCCGCCGCCGCCTCTGCGGACTGGCGGTAGCGGAGGGCCGTCAGCTCCCGCACGCGCGGGTCTATCGCGCAGGGAGATATCTCCGCGAACGGCGCGTGGAACCAGAGGCTCCCTATCCCGTCCGCCGCCTGTTTGGCGGCGGCCAGATGCTTTTCCCGCTCACAGTCGAGATAATGCGCCCAGCAGAATTCGGCGCACTCGATCCCGAGCCCGTGCGCCCGCGCAAGCCCGCCGGCGTTCCCGTCGATGGTCGAGATATGCAGTTTTTCGCGTATGTTTTTCATAACAATTCCCCGCTCCGCTCATTTATGAGCAGACCCCTTTTACGCGCTTCGTCAGCGAGACGCCCGTTCATTTCGTTGAGCGGGCCCCTCGGCGCACCCGCGTCGATCGCCCTCCCGCAGGAGAGCATCAGCTCCATCGCCCGCGCGAACATCGCCTCGTCCATGGGGTGGAACGCGGGGCAGACGACCGTCTCCGCCGCGAGGCTCGAGGCCGTCCGCGCGTCAACGTCGTTTTCAAAGAGTATCCCCGTCGCAAAGGGTATCCTCCCGCGCTGGAGCCGGCGGTAGACGGGCGTGCCGTACCCGGCCCCGCCTATCACGAATACCGAAGGCTCCCCCTCCGGACGCTGGAGCTCCACGCTCCCGAGGAGCGGATCGTAAGCCCCCTTCTCAAGGCCGTAAAGCTCTTCAATGGTCGTCTGCCTGCCGAGCACCTCGTCCGGCGTGCCGAAGGCGGCTATCGTCTCGCCCTTCACGCAGACGAGCAGATCCGAAGCCTTCGCCGCGAGATCCGTTTCGTGCAGGCTCATTATCACGCTCATGCCCCTCTCGCGGGCAAGCTCCCGCAGTATGGAGAGGAGCTCCGTCTTGTGCTTTATATCGAGGAACGCCGTCGGCTCATCGAGTATCAGAAGCTCCGGCTCCTGCGCCAAAGCGCGGGCCAGTATCACACGCTGCTTCTGCCCGTCGGAAAGAGTGGCGAAATCCGAACCCGCCAGCTCGGCGGCGCTCACCCTCGAGAGCGCCTCGCCGACTATGCGGCGGTCTTCGGGAGTGAGCCGCCCCACCGCGTTGGTGTAGGGGTATCGCCCGAGGCTCACTATCTCCCGCACGGTGGTGAGCTCCGGACGGACGCGGTCGGTCAAAACCACGGCCTGCCTTTTTGCAAGCTCCTTCTGCCCGAGGGAGAACACCTCGCTCCCGTCCAGAAGCACTGCGCCGCGCAGCTTCGCTATCTGGCGGGAAACCGTCTTCAGTATCGTAGATTTGCCCGAGCCGTTCGGCCCGATGAGCGTCATTATCCTCCCCCGTCCGAGGGCGATATCTATATCCCGTATCAGGGCCTTTCCGCCGTAGCCGACGGAGAGCCCTTCCGTTTTGAACCTTTCGTTCATCACTGCGCCTCGCTTCCGCGCCGCTTTATCATCATGCGGATGACTGTCGGCGCTCCGAAAATGCTCGTGACCGTGCCTATCGAAAGCTCGGTGGGGGAGAAGACCGTCCTTGCAATGAGGTCGCATATCACGCAGAACACCGCCCCGCAAAGGAACGCCGCCGGTATCACGAGCGCGGGCTTCGAGCTCTTCAGAAGCGTCCTCGTGATATGCGGGACGGATACCCCCACGAACGAAACGGGTCCCGCGAGCGCCGTCACGCAGGCGGAGAGCAGCGACGAGAGCAGTATGAGCGCCAGCCGGAAGGGCTTCACGGAAACGCCCATGCTCTGCGCGTACCCTTCGCCGAGGGCGTAAGCGCCCATCGGCTTTGAAAGGAGCCACGCTCCGAGGCTTGCCGGCAGGCAGACGGCAGCCGCCGTCACGACGGAATCCCACCCCTTGCCGGAGAAAGTCCCCATCGACCAGTATTTGAGATTGACTATGTCCTGCTCCGAGGCGAACGTGACGGCTATATCCGTCACGGCAGAGCAGATGTACCCGACCATTATTCCGATGACGAGCAGCAGCCCCATGTTCCTGACCTTTTGCGAGAAGAGCAGCACCACCGCCGTTATTATGAGAGAGCCCATAAACGCCGCGCCTATGAGCGCCGCCGGGCTGAGGGCGACGCTCCCCGCGAGGAATATCATCACCATGCCCACGACCATTTTCGCCCCGGATGAGATGCCGAGCACGAACGGCCCCGCTATCGGGTTGCGGAAGAAGCTCTGCAGCAGGAACCCGGAGACGGAAAGCGCCCCGCCGAGTATCGCCGCAAGGAGCATCCTCGGCATGCGGATGCGGAAGAGTATTACGCTCTCCGTGGGCGCGTCCGGCCCTTTGGCAATCAGGCGGATCACCTCCGCCGGGCTCATGCGGACGGACCCGACGCAGAGATTGACCGCGAGCGCCAGCAAGAGCAGCGCGAACAGCAGCCCCGTGACGAGCGCAAACCTTCCGACCCCTCCCGATCTCACGGTGTGATTATCCATGCTTCCTCCGATCGAAAACAAAAACGCGGGCATATAGTTGCCCGCGCAGCCGTTTTTCCGCGTGATCACCGCCCCGCCTCGATCCCTTCGGCGGGGTGGAACTCCAAGCAGGTCTTCCGGCTCGCGCATCAAGCGGCGGGAACGCGCCTTCTCGGGGTGACCCAATGGCCGGCTTTCGCCTCGCGTTCCGCCTCGCGCATACGGCGGCGGTTCCGCCCGGGCTTCACACCCGGTTGTCTATTCTCCCGCGGGGCCCATACGGCGCCGCAGGCACTCGGAGCATTATTATCCGACCTTATTGTATTATCGGCGCGGCGTTTTGTCAAGCGCGGACAGGAATCGCGATCGTTTACGGCAGGCAAAATATATTGGAGGGAAATTGTTGACAAAACCCGCGGATTGCGTTATCCTCAAAAATGAACTGAATATGCGTTTGAGTGCGCCGCTCCGCCTTCGGGCCCTGCGGCGAGAATAGGGAATCCGGTCAGAATCCGGAACGGTACCGCCACTGTATGCGCTGAGAAGCCCGCCCGAAGACGAAAGTCGGTCATTGGGGAACCCGAGAAGGCTGAGCGAGCTTTGCCCGAGGCGCGAGTCAGGAGACCTGCTTGGATGAAAACAGAGCGCTTCTTCGCGGTGATCGGAGGGGCAGGCTCATATTTGTTGCGAAAAAACGGTCGCAGCGGTAAACACCGCGGCGGCCTTTGTTTTTTATCCGGGCTCAAATCGTTTACAAATCGGGCAATAGCCCGTTAACAACAGGAGGAATCCAAATGAAAACCATCGTTAAGATCGTCTGCATGATCATTGCCGTATGCATGATCGCCGGCCTTGCCGCCTGCAAGGCGCCCGAAAAGCCCGCCGACAAGCCCGCCGACAATACCGAGCCCGCCGACAACACCGAGTCCGCCGACAACACCGAGTCCGCCGAAGGCAAGACCGACAAGGAGCTTGCCGACGAGGTCGCCGCTCTTATCGACGCCATCTACGTTCAGGAGCGCACCGATGAGACCGACGCTCAGTGCGCCGCCGCCAAGGCCGCGTGGGACGCTCTGACCGACGCTCAGAAGGAGCTCGTCGAGGGCGAAGAGGCCGATCCCGATTACTTCGGCCGCGACACGGGCGACGCCTCCAAGGACGATCCCCGCAACGCCGACGAGATCGGCGAGAAGGAGCTGCTCGTAGTCAGCTTCGGCACCTCCTTCAACGAGAGCCGCGCCAATGATATCAAGGGCGTCGAGGATGCTCTTGCCGCCGCCTTCCCCGAGTGGAGCGTAAGGCGCGCCTTCACCGCGCAGATCATAATCAACCACGTTCAGGCCCGCGATAACGAGAAGATCGACAACATGGATCAGGCCCTCGAGCGCGCTGTCGCCAACGGCGTAAAGCTCCTCGTCATCCAGCCCACCCACCTCATGCACGGCGCCGAGTACGACGAGCTCAAGGCCGCCGCCGATAAGTACGCCGATAAGATCGAGAAGATCGTCATCGCCGAGCCCCTTCTCGGCGAGGTAGGCGCGGACGCTTCCGCCGTCAACGCCGATAAGGAAGCCGTCGCCAAGGCCATCACCGCCGCCGCCGTCGCGGAGGCCGGTTACGATTCCCTCGAGGCCGCCGAGGCCGCCGGCGCCGCGTTCGTATTCATGGGGCACGGCACCTCCCACAACGCGAAGGTCACCTACTCCCAGATGCAGGCCCAGATGAACGCTCTCGGCTACAAGAACGTGTTCATCGGCACCGTTGAGGGCGAGCCCGAGGAGACCGCCTGCGAGAACGTGATCGAGACCGTTTCCGCCGCCGGTTACAAGACCGTGGTCCTGCGTCCTCTCATGGTCGTCGCTGGCGATCACGCCAACAACGACATGGCCGATCCCGAGGATCCCGAGTCCTGGATCAGCATGTTCACGGCCTCCGGAAAGTTCGAGAAGGTCGATTGCCAGATCGCCGGTCTCGGCCGTCTTGCGGACGTTCAGGCGCTCTACGCTGCCCACACGCAGGCCGCGATAGACTCGCTGAACTGATCCGTATCCCAATAAAATGAAAACCAGATTTCTTTCTTCAGTTATTCTCCTGGTCGGCGTTATCTGTCTTCTGCTCGCGGGATGCGGGCAGAAGCAGGGCGCCGAGCCCAAGGCCCCCATCGCCGACGGCGTTTATTCCGCCGATTTCAAGACCGACGGCTCCATGTTCCACGTGAACGAGGCGCATCACGGCAAGGGAGTGCTCACCGTTAAGGACGGCGCGATGACGATCCATATCACCATGCCCTCCAAGAACACCGTCAACCTCTTCCGCGGCACCGCCGAGGAAGCTCAGAAGGATGACGCGAAGCTCATAGAGCCGACCCTCGATACCGTCACCTATGACGACGGCATGACCGAGGAGGTCTACGGCTTCGATATCCCCGTCCCGTATCTTGACGAGGAATTCGACTGCGCTCTCGTCGGCACCAAGGGCAAGTGGTACGATCACAAGGTCTCCGTCTCGAACCCGGTACTGAAGCTCGCGGACGGCGAGTACACATGTGAAGTCACCCTGACCGGCGGCAGCGGCAAGGCGAGCGTTGAGTCCCCCGCGAGGATCCTCGTGAAGGACGGCGCAATGACCGCCCGCATCGTCTGGTCGAGCAGCCATTACGAGTACATGACGATCGGCGAAACGAAGTACGATCCCGTCAATACCGAGGGCAACTCGACCTTCGAGATCCCCGTGACGCTGGACGAGGATATCGCCGTCAGCGCCCTCACCACCGCCATGAGCGAGCCGCACCTTATAGAGTACGTACTGCGCTTTGACGGCGCGACTCTCAAACCCGCCGAATGAAGCGTAAAGCTTCGGCGGCAAAACAGCCAACATTCTCCGTGTTGCTTCTGCGTGCACAGCTTCCGCCGTGCGCGCAGAAGCTTTATAAAAAACGGGATCGGGAAAGGAATCGAAAATGAAACGCATCACCGCCGCGCTCCTGTGCCTTGCAATGCTCGCCCTGTTCTTCGGCTGCGGGCGGGAAAGCACGGAAGAAGGACTCGCCGGGATAGTGCAGACGGGCTCTTTGGAGCTCGCCTTTGCACAGGGGTTCTCCGTCGATGAATACGAGGACGGTCTGAAGCTGATCTCGATAAAGGACGGCGGAAGGTTCCTCGTCGTGCCGGAGGGCGCGCAGATCCCCTCGGGGATACCGGGGGACGTGACCGTGCTCCGTCAGCCGCTCAAGAACATCTACCTCGCGGCGACGGCCGCCATGTGCCTCTTCGACGGGCTCGGCAGGCTCGACGCGATCGGCCTCTCCGGCACGAAGGCGGAGGGTTGGTACGTTGAAAACGCCCGCCTTGCGATGGAGCGGGGCGAGATACTCTACGCCGGCAAGTATTCCGAACCGGATTACGAGCTCATTCTCGGCGCCGGCTGTCCGCTCGCGATAGAATCCGGCATGATAGGTCACGCGGCGGACGTTATGAATAAGCTCGTTGAGCTCGGCGTGCCCGTGCTCATAGACCGCTCCAGCTACGAGCCGCACCCCCTCGGGCGCACCGAATGGATAAAGCTCTACGGAGCCCTCCTCGGCGAGGAGGAGAAGGCGAACGAGCTCTTCAACGAGCAGAGAGCGCTCATGGAATCCGCCGTGAACGGCGAAAAGTCGGGCAAGACCGCAGCGTTCTTCCGCATAAGCCCCTCGGGCTACGCCGTCGCAAGGAAGACCGGCGATTACGTCAGCCGCATGATAGAGCTTGCGGGAGGGAGGTACGCCTTTTCGGATCTTGTCGGGGAAGGCGGCGCCACCGCCACAGTCAACGTCGAGATGGAGAAATTCTTCAGCACGGCAAGGGAAGCCGACGTCGTCATTTACAACAGCACGATCGGCGGCGAGGTCTCAACGCTTGAGGAGTTCCTCGCGCTAAACCCGCTCCTTGCGGAGCTGAAGGCTGTACAAAACGGCGCCGTTTGGTGCACGCGGGAGAGCATGTATCAGCAGACCCTCAACATAGGGCGCATGATAAAGGAGCTCAATACCATATTCTCCTGCGGCGCGGACGAAACGCCCGAGCTTCAATACTTTTTCAGACTGAAATGATTTTTCGGAGGGAATATGCTCACACTCAACCGGCTCAAAAACGAAGATAACGTGGTTTACGGCAAGGACGAGGAACTCATCCCGATCCTTTCAAAGGAGCTGATGATCCCCGATCTCGCAGGCAAGATAAAGCGGTTCCGCGAGAACCCCGTCAAGGAGGGGATCACCCTCCGCGGAGGGAAAAGATCGAGCGCGCTCATCTTCATACCCGACCTGTACTTTGACGCCGATATCGTTATGGGCGGGAACGTCTGGGTCTACCTCGGCGATATGATGCCCGCCTACTGCGTTTTCGTCCCGTGGGAGGAGAACGCGCAGAACGGATGACAGGCGAATATTAAAAGGGTGCTCCGGCCGCGGCCTGAGCACCCTTTTTGCCGCTGTTTTATCAGAACCCGGAAACGAGCCCCATGGCGCGGCGCAGTATCAGTATCGCGTCGAGCGCGTTGACGGAGCCGTCGCCGTTGACGTCGGCAGCCGCGAGCTGCGCGGGGGTGAGGGAGGAGGAATTGAGCGAATACCTGAGGACGAGTATAGCGTCAAGAGCGTTTACAGAGCCGTCGTTATTGACGTCGCCGGGCTGCTGAGCGGAGCCGGCGGTGAAGCGGGCGTTGAAGGAGGTCTCGGTCGTGTCGGCGAGGGAGAGCTCCGCGGAGTTCGAAATGAACGCTCCGCCGGGGGTGTACCAGCCGCTGAAAGTATATCCGCTGTTGGGCGCGGCGCAGACGGTGTTGTTGAGGGAGGGCATCTCATCGGTGCCGGCGGAGCTGAGCGAGACCGAAACGCCTATCGTCCCGCCGGAGGCCGCCGTCACGGTCCCGATGCCGAGCCTTGTCTGCGAAAGGTCGAGCGAGGTGAGCCTGTTCCCGACGCAGGAGAGGTAGATCAGCATAGTCGCGGAGGAAAGGTCAAGAGAGGCGATGTTGTTGTTCGCGCAGTTGAGGCCGAGCAGCATCGTCTGCGCGCTCACGTTGAGCGAGCTCAAATTGTTCCCCGCGCAGTTGAGGTATTTTATCTGCGGGCAGGAGGAGACGTTGAGCGAACTTATATGGTTGTTCGCACAGTAGAGGCTCTGCAGCCTCGTCAGCGCGGAAACGTTGAGCGATGAGAGATCGCAGCCGCTGCAGCTCAGCATATAGAGGTTCGTGTTCGCGGAAAGGCTGAGCGAGCTGATCGGGTTGTTCCCGATGCTGAGCGAGCGCAGCGCCGTGTTGGAGGAAAGCCCTATCGAGGAGATGGAGTTGTTGTCCGCGGTAAGCGAGGCGAGGCTCGAAAGCGAGGAAACGTTGAGCGAGGTGAGGCGGTTGCTCGAGCAGATCACGGAGCTGAGCGCCGTACACTGCGAGAGGTTGAGCGAGCTGATGCGGTTCCTTGCCGTGTTGAGGCTCACGATATGCGAGAACCCGGAAAGATTCAGCGCGCCGACGCAGTCGTTCGCGTAGCAGGTGATCTCGGTGATGTACTTCTTGCCGTCGTACTCGCTCCAGGTGAAGGTGGTCGGGCGGATGTAATCGTCGGGCGTATTGTAGTACCCCTCCTTGCCCCAGGTGGTCGGGTCGTTGGGGGTGTAGTTGGTTCCGCACTTCGTGCCGTTCTTGACGCCGTTCTCGTCCGTCAGCTCAAGGAACGTCGCTATCCTGTTGTATTCGGTCGTATCGTAGCCCGACGGCACCGTCCACGAGGGCGTCGCCTCGATGAACGCCCCAACGGAGGGGCAGACCGCAAGCGTGAAAAGCAGCGCCATGAGCACGCCGATGGATCTTAAAAAGCTTCGTTTCATTTGATAATCCGCGTTCTGTTTCAGAACTTCCCTTTCCCGGCGTGAACCGCCGCACATTCTTCTTCATCCGCCTCCCGAAAGCATATTTAGAAATGTGTCTAATTCGCGCTTCGCTCGGCATATATGTAAAGTATACTCTTTGTTTTGGGATTTTTCAAGAGCGGAGCGGGTTTATTTTGTGAAAATCTCCGCATTTTTTGCTCGAGTCCGTTAAAAAATATTGACATTCGCTCCTGAACGGTATAATATTAACCGTTAAGAACGTGAAAAACGATCCTATATTGGAGCGAAAAAGCATGAACGCATTAAATGATTTTATAAATGAAGTCATACTTGGAGCCATGGGTATATACGGCGGAGCGTGCCGGAAACGCTATCTGCGGCTCTCAAAGCACGCGGGGGCGGATTCCGAGCGCAGGCTGCTTTCGTATCTGCGGCGCAACAGGAACACGGAATTCGGCAGGAAATACGGCTTCGGGCGGATAACCTCCGCCGAGGAATACAGCCGCGCCGTGCCGTTCACCTCGTACCCCGATTACGCCGATATGCTCGAGCGCACGGCAATGAAAAACGAACAGCGCCTCATCACCGCGGACAGGATATCCTTCTTCGCGAAGACCTCGGGCACTACGGGCGTCACGAAGCGCATCCCTGTCGTGGACAGATCCTATAAGCCGTATCTCCGCTGCGCTTCCATCTATATAAAGATACTCCGGCAGGAGATGAAGCGCCGCGGCATAAAGCGCGGCAGGGGCCTCAACACGATAGAGACCGAATACTCCTACACGCCCGGCGGCATAAAGGAGGGGTTCATATCAGCCTACGCGCTTTCGAGCGTCAAGACCGTCACGCCTTTTATCAACTGCCTGCCCAAGGAGATATTCGGCTACGGCGACGACATAAACATGAAATACGTCAAGGCGCGGTTCGCCCTTGCGGACAGGGGCCTCGTTTATATGATGTCGGTGTTCATGTCGACCCTGACGGACCTCATGCACTATATCGAGGAAAACAGGGAACTGCTCATCTCCGATATCGCGGGCGGCTCCATAACCGCCCCCGGCATCCCCGAGGAGCTCCGCCAAAAGCTGCTGAAGCACATACGCCCCGATAAAGCCCGCGCCGAAGAGATACGCGCCGTGCTCGATTCCCCGGAAGCGGGCCCCGTGATACCCCGCCTCTGGAAGAATATGTGCCTCATAGTCGCGATAGGCACGGGCGAATTCGAGCCCTTCTCGAAGAAGATGCGCGAATACTGCGGCGGGGATATCCGCTTCTGCTATGAGATGTACGCCGCGAGCGAAGCCCTCTTCGCAAGCGCCCTCAACGCCGAGGACGAAAACTATCTCCTCATCCCCGACGGTGGCTTCTTTGAGTTCATACCGGTCGACGAGGAATTCGATGAGGAGCACGGCCGACCCCTTCTCATGAACGAGCTGAAGGTCGGCGAGCTTTACGAGATCGTGCTTACGAGCCTCGCGGGGCTCTACCGCTACCGCATAAAGGACGTCGTCCGCGTCGTCGGCTACGAGGGGGAGGTCCCCCTCATACGCTTCGGCTACCGCAAGGATCAGCTCATCAACGTCACGGGAGTCAAACTGACGAGCGAGCATCTTTCCACCGCCATCCGCTCGTTTGAGGAGCGCGTCGGCGTCCGGATACTCGATTACAGCCTCTATCCCGATACCTCGTATACCCCTTGGAGGATCACCGCCTTCATGGAGCCGGAGAACGATATCCCGGAGGAGCTGCGCGGGTCGCTCTCCGCCATATTCGACGAGGAGCTCTCCAAGGTAAACGCCGAACACGGCAGGATGCTGAAGGTGGGCGAGTCCTCCCCATCGGAGGTGCTCATCGTCAGGCCCGATACCTACCGCCGCCTTCGTGCGGAGAACGCGAAACGCAAGCTCTCCGGCAACCAGGTCAAGACGGTCAGATTCATAGACACAAAGGAAAAACTCGATTATTTCATGGACGCGGTCGCCGACCGTTTACCGCAGGGGAGGGAACACGCTTGAAAAACAGGAAGGAACTTCGCGCTCTCGAGGACATGACGCTCCGCTCGCTCAAAAAGGTGAACGACGATCTTTTCATGCTCGAGTACCATGGGGATTATTCCCTCGATAAGCTCCTTGAGCACGGCTCGAAGGGCATACTCGGCACCGTCGCCTTCATGCAGAAGGAGCTTAAAAGGACGGTCCCGCTCAACCCCGCGGCGGGCAGGTTCGGCTGCTCCGCGTTCAATACCGTCACCGAACGCGGCGAGCGCATAATGGGCAGGAACTTCGATTATAAGGAATCCCCCTGCATAATTCTCTGGACAGCCCCCGAAGGCGGTTACAGGAGCATGTCGACCCTGACCTCCAATTTCATGCTCTACGGCATAAAGCATGCCCGGGTCGACAGGGCAAAGCGCCCGTTAAGGCTCATGGGCGCGCCCTTCGTCGCGATGGACGGCATAAACGAAAAGGGCCTCGCCATAGCCATACTCGAGATCAAATCGAAGCCCACCAACCAGGATACGGGCAAGACGCCCATAATACCGCCCGTCGCAGTCAGGGCCGTGCTCGATACCTGCTCCACCGTGGAGGAGGGCATAGCGGTGTTCGAAAAGTACGATATGCACGATCTCATCGGGGTCAATTATCATTATATGCTCGCCGATGACAAGGGCGCCTCCGCCGTGATAGAATACGTCGAGGGGAAAATGAACGTCATCCGCCAAAAGAGCCCCGGCGAGCGGCTTACCGTCACGAATTATTACCTCACCCCCGGCGCGGATAAGAAGGGCGGCAGAGGATACGACAGGCTGAAAAACATCAGCTCCTGCCTCACGGAGCACCCGGACGGCCTCTCCGAAGAGGAGGCCATGCGCCTGCTCTCCCGGAACACGCTGCACTATCACCACAAGTGGATGCCGCACATGGTCATCACGGTGTGGAGCACCGTGTTCGACCTCACCGGCAGGTCGCAGCTCACCTGCGCCGCAATGAACTATGAAAAGGCTTACAGGTTCAGCCTCGATAAGCCCCTCGAATACGAAGAGATAACCTTGAAGGAGACCGAAAATGGCAGGCAATAAGAAGAAAAACGCTCCCGCTGCCGAGGCGCGTGAAGCGGCTCCCGCGGCCGAAAACAAGCGCGAAACCGGCGGGCGCAGCGTGATACTCAGCGCGAAGGACCTCTGCAAGACCTACGGCAGGGGAGAGGCGGCGGTACACGCCCTCGATAAAGTCTCTCTCGATATTTACGAGGGGGAGCTCCTTGCGATACTCGGCAGTTCCGGCTCCGGCAAGAGCACGCTGCTCAATATGCTCGGCGGCATGGATCAGCCCGACAGCGGCAGCATCACGATAGGCGGGCGCGAGCTGAGCTCGCTCCGCGACCGCGAACTGACCCGCTACCGCCGCGAGGACGTTGGCTTCGTGTTCCAGTCCTTCAACCTCATAGCGGAGCTCACGGCGAGGGAGAACGTCGCGATGACGGCGGATATCTCCCAAGATAAGGGCATAGTCCGCGATATGCTGGAGCTCGTCGGCCTCGGCGCAAAGCTCGATTCGTACCCAACGCAGATGTCCGGCGGCGAACAGCAGCGCGTTTCCATCGCGAGGGCGCTTGCCAAGAACCCGCGCCTGCTCCTCTGCGACGAGCCGACCGGCGCCCTCGATTACGAGACGGGCAAGCAGATACTCATCGCGCTCGAGAAGCTCGTGCGCGAGCGGGGCAAGACGGTCGTCATAGTCACCCACACGCAGGAGATAGGCCGCATGGCGGACAGATCCATCCGAATGCGCAGCGGCAGGATAATAGATCAGACGGAGAATCCGGAGCCCGTTTCGGCGGAGCTCATGGAGTGGTAAGGCGAAGGCCGCGCTTCTCTCAAAAGGAAAAAACCGGAATACCGTCGGGAAAGGATGCTCCGAATCCGGGGCTCGGGAAACGATATGAGAAGGATGATCCTTCCGATAATAAAAAAATACTGGAAACTGCTGCTTTCGGCGATGCTCGTTTCCGCGCTCGGATGCGGGATAATGGTCGGCATGTCGGGGGCGTACGTTTCGCTCGACAGATCTCTCGACTCCTACGTTCGGGACGATCTCTATCCGCACGCCTTCATAACGACTGACGTCGTCAACCGCAGCCTCGCGGAAAGGCTCTCCGGGATCGGGGGCGTGACCCGCGTCGACACGCGCCTCTGCGGCGATACCTATATAAAGGACGGGAACGGCAGGTATCTTTCCGTGCGCGTTTTCTCGTATAACGAGGGGGATCTTCAGAAGTTCCACACATGGTCGAGCGCGGACTGCGGCGGCGCGGAGAGCATAATGCTCGAGTACAATTTCGCCGTCGATAACGGCATCAGCGCGGGCGATACCGTAGCCGTGCGCGTGGGCGACGAATACCGCGATTACGCCGTCGAGGCGATCGTTACCGCGCCGGAGACGCTCAGCGTCCAGATCACGGACGATTCCTGGGGCGTCAACACCGATTTCGGCTACGCCTACGCCTCGGTCGATCTGCTCAAGAAGGAGTCGGAGAAGGAGCGCAGCGCCGCAAAGGACGAGCTCGACGATCAGGAGGGCGAGCTTGACGACGCCGAGAAGGACGCGAACGAGGCCTTCGAGGAGACCCTCAAGCAGCTTGAGGAAGCAAAGGCCCTTCTCGATGAGAAGAAGGCCGAATTCGCCGACGCTTCCAAGGAGGCGGAGAAGACCCGCAGGGAGCTGAAGGACGCGAAGGATAAGCTCCGCGGGACGAAAAAGGATCTCGAAAAGAACATAGAGGATCTTCAGAAGGCGAAGCCCGAGCTGAAGGACGCCATCAAGCAGCTCGATGAAGCGATAGAAAAGCTCAACGAGGCGAAGGCCGCCCTGAAGGAGATCGACAAGAATCTCGCTTCGCTCAATGATTCGCTGGATAAGCTCAACGCCAAGAACGTAAAGGACCTCATTAGGGTCTTAAGGAGCGCCCCGCAGGATACCCGCCTCAGCGACATATACAGCGCGTTCGACCGCTTTGAGGATTTCCTCGACGTGGCGGAGAGCTACGGCTTCGTCTATAACGACAACGATACCGTCGCCCATATCGCCGAGGATATAGACATGTTCATCGACATAGTCGAGTCCGATTACTATTACCTCGGCTCGCCCGCCGTGCGCGCCCTCATCGCAAGGGCCCAGAACGGCGAGGATATCTCGACGGCTCCCGGCTACGCCCGCCTTGTGGAGACCATCAACCGCTATGACAACACCCTCCAGAACGGCGGGGATATAGTCACCGCCTACAATAACGCCTACGCGAACGTCTCCTATCTTCACACCGAGATCCAGAACGGCCATATCAGGGAGGCCGTCATGCTGATGATGACCTTCGGTTCGGACGTCACCCTCGGGCAGATGCGCTCCTCCATCAGGCTGATGAAGACACTCTCGAGCACCCTCGCAGACGCGACGGGCAAGCCGATCCGCACGGTCGGCGAGCTCGTCAAGGCGTATGACTCGACGAAAGCCAAGCTCGAAAAATCCATATCAGATCTTGAAAAACAAAGGGCGGAGATAGTCCGCGAGCTCAACCGCCAGGGCGTCAAGGAAAAGGATATCGACAAGAAGATAAAGGAGCTCAAGAAACAGCGCAAGCAGGCGAAGGAGCAGCTCGACGCCATCCCCGACGCGATCAAGAAGCTGAAGGACGGCATAGAGGAGGTCGACAAGGGCGTCGAGGAGATAGACAAGGCCCTCGCGGAGATCGACGAACAGCTCGCCGAGGCGCAGGAACAGCTTGAAGAGGCAGAGGAGGAATACGAGGAGGGCAGGAAGGAATACGATACGAGCCTTGCCGACGCGATGAGTGAATTCGCCTCCCTGCGCGAGGAGCTCGAAAAAGCGTACAAGGACCTCAGCGAGGAGGAGGGCTATGAATCCCTCTGCAATCAGTTCATGCTCTATTTTGAAGACGGAGCCGATCAGCCCGAGCTCCTCCGCAGGGCGGTGGCCGCCCTCGGCGATGACGCCGTCATAAAGAAGAGCTTCGTCTACGAGGATTCCGGCGTCAAGAACAGGATAGATATCAACCTCGCCCCGATAGACACCATGTCCACGTTCATGCCGATGGTGTTCTTCGTCGTAATACTCATAGTCGTTTTCCTGTTCATGTCGCTCATAATCCGTCAGTGCAGGCGCGAGATAGGCATACTGCGCGCACTCGGGTTCACGTCGTCGAGCGTCCGCCTTCTCTTCTGCGGGGTCGAGCTCGTCGTGTCGATAGCCGCGATACTGCTGGGCTTTGCCATCGGCATAGGCGTCATGCGCTACGTCGGCGCCTATTACAGGGATTTCTTCCCCCTGCATTCGTTCACGTACGCGATAAACGTAAAGATGAGCGTGCTTGCAGCGGTGCTGACTATAATCGTCGGTCAGGCGGCGACCCTCATCGGCACCACCATAATCTCCCGCATCAACCCCTCGGAGGCAATGACGAGGCCAGCTCCCTCCACGGCAAAGATACCCCGCGTGCTCAACGCCTTCACGAAGAACGCGAAGCCGATGGTCAAATTCTCCGTCAGCTCGCTCCTTCGCAACAAGGGCAGGTTCGTGTTCTCGGTCATCTGCGTCGCCGCTTCCGTCATGATGATATTCTCCTCGTTCGCGTTCATCACGTCGAAGAACCATATACTGCATCAGCTCTATGACGAGCGCATCAATTACGACTGCCAGATATTCTTCGACGAGCAGCCGGGGGAGGAGACCGTGAAGCAGCTCTCGGAACTCGATTTCGTCTCGAACCTGCAGCCCCTCTCCTATTACGAGAAGGAGATATCCTTCGGCGGCAGGAGCGAGAAGGCCGTCATCAACGCTCTCGTTCCCGATACCGAGCTCATCCGAGTCTACGATTCCGAAGCGAACAGGCTCGAGCTCCCGCAGACGGGGCTCATCATCGAACGTCATCTGGCCGAGCGCCTCGGCGCGAAGGCGGGCGATACCGTCACGATCGAAGGCGAGGAGTTCGTGATCTCCGCCGTCTCCGATCAGTCCGTCTCCCGCTTCCAGTACATGAGTGCCGAAAGCGCCGCCCCCCTCGGCGAGGGGAGCCTCGGCTGTCTCATACTCGATATAGACGAAGCCGACGAGCAGAAGCTCCTCGCCCGCCTGACCGAAACGGACGGCTACCTCTACTGCGTGTTCACCCGCCTCTCATACGAGGGGAACGCCAAGGTCTTCCGCACCTACGATCTCGCAACGAGCGTCATAATCGGGTTCGCCGTGCTCATCGGCCTCACGATAGTCTACAATACCACGCAGACCAATCTGCTCGAAAAGAAAAAGGAGCTCTGCGTGCTGCGCACGCTCGGCTTCCAGCGTTCGGAGATATCGCGCAGCTGGTTCGTGCAGTCGCTCCTGCAGTTCATCTGCTCCTGCGCGGTCGGGCTGCCCGTGGGCGTCATCGTCGCGAAGACCGCCCTCTCCAAGATCAGCACCGAGGGGCGCGAGTACGTGTTCGCCAACGGCCCGAAGGAGTACGCCGTCACGGCGCTCATCGTGTTCGCGTACATAGTGCTCAGCCACGTCCTCGCGATGCGCTCCCTCAAGCATTGGGACATCGTCGAGACAGTCAAGGAAAAGGAGTGAGCTTCCGGGCTCATCCGCATTCGGAACGCCATTTTGCTTCGCGGCGCCGGAGTTTCGTGGGTTTCGCGAGAACGCTCTCGAGCGCCGTAAATGGCGAGGGCAACAACTATGAATTCGTGAGCACGGGCGCTTATCTCCGGGTGCTGCGCTATGCGATGGATCTCATAAACGCGATCCCCGCTTTCGGGAATCGGATGTCGACGGCAGCGGCACGGTGGATCCCTCAGACGCTCTCATGATACTGAGGTCCGCCCTCGGCCTTAACTGACGTCGGGAAAGAAAATAAAAACGGCTCTACGGCAATAACCGGGTTTGGTCGGCAGAACGTGCTGCCTGTGGATCCCGCGCCGCAGAGCCCTTTTTTCCGTTTTAAACGAGAAGCCGGTAGAGCCTTTGCTCCCTCGGGTCGAGATGCGTGTCTATCGTCCCGATGAACTCCCACCCGAACTCCTCATACAGCCCGGTATGCTCCGTGAAGAGATAAAGCTCCCGCAGCCCGACGGAGGCGGCGTTCCCGGCGACGGAGCGGAGCATCTCCCTTCCGAAGCCGAGCCCGCGGTGCTTTTCGTCGATATATACGTTCGCGAGCCAGGGATAAACGTCCGGTCTCACGAAGAGGTCGGAGAGCGTGAACTGGTACATGCCTATCAGCTCCTCCCCGAGGAAGAGCCCGAAGGTCCGCGGCAGACCGGAGACCCGCAGGCTGTGCGCCATGCAGGCGTTTACCGCCTCGCGGGTATAGCCCTCTCTGAGGCCCCACCAGCCGTACATCCAATCCGTTATGCGGGCGAGCTCGTCACTTTCTGTGAGCATCCGGACCGAGACCCCGTTCACGCGCGCTGCTTCCTTTCGCCCGTCCCGAAGGGCGTCACGGCGCGAAACTTCCCCCGTGCCGCTCATTTGCCGTTGACCATGTCGATATAGGTCTGTTTCGGTATCATCGGCGTTTCGAGCGCTGCGACAGTCTCCTCCGAAAGGTCGAGCCCACGGCTGTATTCCTCGCCCGCCAGCCGGAACCTTTCGAGCAGGGGCTCCGCGACGACGCCCGCCGCCGGCACGTTCAGCATCGGCGCTTCCGGCACGCAGACTATACGGTACTGTCTGAAGCACCTGGCGCACATCATCCGCAGGCTGTCGAAATTCCCGTCCCAATCGGGGAACCCGCACCCGCATATGACGAGCGTCCTCAGCTTTGAAAAATCAACGAGCGCCTCATGGCGGACCGCCCCGTCCGCCTCCTCGGTCATATTCATTTTGAGAAGGGGTATCGTCCTGTCGAGCACCGCCTTGAGGTGGGAGGGCATCCCGTAGCAGTAGAGCGGGAAGCTCCAGATGACGAGATCCGCGCTCCTGTATTCATCGAGTATCGCGTTCTGATCGTCGTCCATGACGCAGTGCCCGTCGCCCCGCTGCCAGCAGCCGAAGCACCCCATGCAGGGCGCGACAGCCTTTTCTATCACGTTGACGACCGTGATCTCATGCTCACCCGCGCGGCGCATCCCGTCAAGGAACGCCTCCGTCAGGCGGAAAGTGTCGCTCTTCTGCTTGGGGCTTCCGTTCAATACGAGTATCCTCATTCGTTTTCCTCCTTGATAAGCCACGCCATTGCCTTGGCCGTCCTCAGTTCGCTGTTGACAAAATGGTTCCCCTCGTTCCATTGGAGGGCGCACTCG
Organism: Clostridia bacterium; assembly: GCA_017509785.1. Classification (GTDB taxonomy): domain Bacteria; phylum Bacillota; class Clostridia; order Christensenellales; family CAG-138; genus UBA3857. The sequence continues at coordinate 28,802 of JAFWOT010000025.1, read as the reverse complement.
ACGCCCGCCGAAACGAGCCTCTCGTGCTGCAGCCGTATCGCGCCGCCCACGGCCGCCATCACGCGGTTCTTCGTCCGCTCCTCCCTGTCGCCGAGGCTGAGATAGATCCTGCGGCAGACGGGCTCGTGCGAAGCCGCGAAATCGGTCCACCCCGGATACCATACGGAGGGCGAAGCTGCCCCGACGCCCGCGAAGGCGTCCGTCCGATAGGCGCTCCACAGCGCGAAAAGCCCCGCAAGCGAATACCCGCAGAGCATGTACCGCCGCGTCGCCCCCGGGGAAAGTCCGTCGAGCGCCGGCATGACCTCGTCGAGTATGAAGCGCAGAGTTCCCTCCGCGCCGCCGCCGAAGCCCGCTTTCCCGAATACGGGCGCGGCCTCCCACGGGGTCAGATCGTCGTTCCAGCTCGCGACGGGCAGCGCCGCGATGCAGAGATCCTCATGCCCGCAGAGGGCGAAAAGCTCCCGCGCCTCGCTTTCCAAAAGGGAGGCGTCGTGCTCGTCCACGGGCTGTATGAAGCGGTTTGCCGAACCCGGCTCGCCGTAAATATCGATCGTCCTTCCTCCGACGAGGAGCTTCGCTGCGTTCACTGTCATTCGATCCCGCATGGGGTCTCCTTTATATTATTCGCCACGATGATATCAGGTTGACGGCGGGTTGTCAAGCAGTGCGCGTTTTCACCGGGGGCGTCGGCGTTTCCCGAATTACGGCTCCCGTTCCGCGCGGCGAAGCTTTCATTTGTCGGCTTTTCCGGCTGCGCGGCGCTTTCCCGTCTTTCTGAACATGAACGACCTGGCAAGGTTTATCCCGAGCTTGTACGGCAGCGGGCGCAGGGCCCTGTCCGCCTCCTTCAGCTTCTCGCGGATGGGGATCCCCTGGGGGCAGTGCGCCTCGCATTTGCCGCAGCCCACGCATTGGGAAGCGAACGCCGGCTCCTTCGTCAGGCCGACAGTCTGCGCGTACTGGAATCTTCCCCGGCTGCGGGATTCGATGAACATCGCGTTGTAACAGCGGAACGCCCCGGGGATATCCACCCCGCGGGGGCAGGGCATGCAGTATCTGCATCCCGTGCAGCCGACCCTGTCCTTTTCGCGGATCAGCTCCGTCACCCTTTTGAGCACGGCGCGATCCTCGGGAGTGAGCTCGCCCGCGCCCGCCTCCGAAGCGGTGCGGCAGTTTTCGCGCACCATTTCGAGGCTGTTCATTCCCGAAAGCACGACGGTGACCTCCGGCTGATCGAAGAGCCAGCGGAAGCTCCACTCGGCGGGAGTCCATCCGCGCCCGCTTTGAGCCATCGCGTCCTTCGCGGCCTGCGGCAGCATGGTCACGAGCTTCCCGCCGCGAAGCGGCTCCATTATCACGACGGGCACGCCCTTTTCGGCCGCCGCCTTCAGTCCCGCGACTCCCGCCTGCGAGAACTCGTCGAAATAGTTGTACTGTATCTGGCAGAAGTCCCAATCGTAATCGTTCAGTATCCGAAGGAACCCGTCCTGATTCCCGTGGTACGAGAAGCCGATATTGCGTATCTTCCCGCCGCGCTTCATCCCGTCGATCCATTCGGCGACGCCGACGTCCTTCAGCCTTTCCCACATGGCGGCGTCCGTCAGATGGTGCATCAGGTAGTAGTCGATATAGTCGGTGCGCAGCCTCGAGAGCTGTTCGCCGAAGTACCTGTCCAAAGCGTTCCGGCTCCCGACGAGGTACTGCGGCAGCTTCGTCGCGATATTGACCTTTTCGCGTATGCCGTTCCGCTCGAGTACATAGCCCAGCGCGGCCTCGCTCCCGGGGTAGATGTAGGCGGTGTCGAAATAGTTGACCCCCGCGTGAAACGCCTCCATTATCTGCTCCTCGGCCTGCCCGACGTCGATGCTTCGTCCCTTCTGAGGCAAGCGCATGCACCCGAACCCGAGGACGGAAAGCGGCTCGCCCTTCCTGTTTTCACGATACCGCATTATTCGCTGCTCCGTTTCCGTTCCTTCGCGCTTCGCGGCCGGTATGACGCCGCCGTTTATCCGCGAAAAAGCCTTGATATTTACAGACATTATAGCAGTTGGGTCACGGCGCGTCAACGGGATCTTGCGCCCGCTTTGCCGCGGGCGTTGAATTAACCGCCCGGATGTGATAGAATTACAGGCAGCAAAACGGACGGCAGGAACGGAGAAGCGCCATGGAAAAGTATTTCAACGTCAACTCGAACGGATGCAGCATAGGCTGCAAGCTGTATTGCGACGAACCCTCCCGCGTAACGAGCCTCGTGCTCTTCGGGCATGGCTTCAGCGGGAACAGGGATAACAAAGCCGCGGAGAAGCTCGCCAAGCGCCTCATATCAAAGAACAGGGGCGCGGCGCTCCTCATATTCGATTGGCCCTGCCACGGGAGCGACGTAAGAAAGACCCTCCGCCTTGAGGACTGCGAGAAGTATCTCGACGAGATGATAGCCTACGCAAAAACCGCGTACCCCAACGCGGAGCTCTTCGGCTCGGCGACCAGCTTCGGCGGATATCTGTATCTGAAGCACATCTCCGAGAAGGGCTGTCCCTTCAAAAAAGTCGCCCTGCGCTGTCCCGCCGTCCCGATGTATGAGGTGATCACCGAAACGATCGCCTCCGGGGAGGATCTCAAAAAGCTCGAAAAGGGCAAGCCCGTGCTCGTCGGGTTCGACAGCAAAATAAGGATCGACAAGACCTTCACCGAGAGCCTCCGCGAGGCGGATATTACGGGCAGGGATATGCTCGATCATGCGGAGGACATTCTCATCATCCACGGCACGCGGGACGAGGTCGTCCCCTTTGAGGCCGTCAGGGATTTCGCCGAAAACAATCTCATTGAGTTCGAAGCCGTCGAAGGGGCGGATCATAAATTCCGCGACCCCGCGAAGATGGACCGCGTATTAAAGAGCATCGCCGCCTTTTTCGGCATGAAATGAGGCGCCTCTTCCCGCTCCCGCGGGGATATCCGCCAAAGCCCGAAAATTTTCCCGAAACAACTCTTGCATTTCCTTCCACAATGGGTTAATATATTAAGTATGATATACGAAGCCGGCATTATGCCTGCGGCGTCCTATTCAGCAACCCAATTACACATGGCGATGACACAGACTTTGTATTTTTTGTGCATGAGCCGAAAAGGAGGATTTATGTCAAACGCTTATTTCACCATCGCAAGACCTGAAAACGACGCCTTCCGCGGGTATCTGCCCGGGTCGAAGGAGCGCGCCGAACTGAAGGAGGAGCTTGCCCGCCAGTCTGCCGAGGTCGTGAAGATCCCGCTCATAATCGGCGGCAAAGAGATCTTCACCGAAAAGACGATCAAGGTCACCATGCCGCACGATCACGCCCACGTGATCGCCGAATGTTCCATGGCGGGCGAGAAGGAGCTTAAGATGGCGGTCGACGCCGCCCTCGCCGCGAAGAAGGCGTGGGAGGAAATGCCCTGGGAGCACCGCTCCGCGATATTCCTCAAGGCGGCCGACATGATCACCGGCCCCTACCGCAAGGTGCTGAACGCTTCCACCATGCTCGGCCAGTCAAAGACCGTATTCCAGGCGGAGATAGACATCGCCGAGCTTGCGGATTTCCTGCGCTTCGGCGTATGGTCCGCTCAGGAGATATTCAAGGATCAGCCCGGCTCCATCCCCGGCATCTGGGACCGTCAGGATTACCGCGCGCTCGACGGGTTCATCTGCGCCATAACCCCGTTCAACTTCACCTCCATCGGGGGCAACCTTCCCACGGCTCCGGCTATCGTCGGCAACGTCGCCGTATGGAAGCCCTCCCGTACGGCTGTGCTTTCGAATTATTATTACATGAAGCTGCTCATGGACTGCGGTCTTCCCGCGGGCGTCATCAATTTCGTTCCGTGCAGCGGCAGCGACATGTCCAAATACGTCATCTCCCGCCCCGAGCTCGCGGGCTTCCACTTCACGGGCTCGACCGAGGTCTTCCAGAGCGTTTGGAAGCAGATCGGCGAGAACATCGCCTCCTACCGCAACTACCCCCGCATAGTCGGCGAGACCGGCGGCAAGGATTATATCTTCGCTCATAAGACGGCGAAGATCCGTCCGCTCGCCGCCGCGATCATCCGCGGCTCGTTCGAGTTCCAGGGGCAGAAGTGCTCCGCCTGCTCCCGCGCGTTCGTGCCCGAGAGCATCTGGCCCGAGGTGCTTTCCGCCATGAAGGGTATGATGAAGGAAGCGACAATGGGCGACGTGCAGGATTTCGACACATTCCTCGCCGCCGTCATTGATAAGGATTCCTTCGACCGCTGCAAGGGCTATATCGACCGCGCGAAGGCCTGCCCCGACTGCGATATAGTCATCGGCGGAAACTGCGACGATTCCAGGGGCTGGTTCGTCGAGCCCACCGTCATAGTCTGCAAAAAGCCCGATTACGAATCCATGGTCAAAGAGATTTTCGGGCCCATCGTATCCGTTTACGTATACCCCGACGATAAGCTTGAAGAGACGCTTAAGATCTGCGACGAGGCTTCCCCCTACGCGCTGACGGGCGCCGTGTTCGCGCAGGACCGCGAGGCCATCGTTATGATGGAGAAGGCGCTCCTGCACTCCGCGGGCAATTTCTATATCAACGACAAGTGCACCGGCGCGGTCGTCGGTCAGCAGCCCTTCGGCGGCGCGAGAGCCTCCGGCACGAACGACAAGGCCGGCACCGCTCTCAACATGATCCGCTGGATGAGCCCGCACTGCGTGAAGGAGACGTTCAACCCCTCCGAAGCGATAGCCTATCCCTATATGGCGGAGAAGTGAGAGGGTGAGCGCAATGAGGATCACACAGCATCCCATCCTTACCTTCGAAAGGGGCAAGGAGGTCAATTTCACGTTCAACGGCGCCCCGATGAAGGGCTATGAGGGCGAGACGATCGCCGCCGCCCTCCACGCCGCGGGCGTAAAGGTTCTCGGCAAAAGCTCGGAGCTGCACCGCCCGCGCGGGTTCTACTGCGCGATAGGCAACTGCGCCTCCTGTCAGATGATCGTTGACGGCGAGCCGAACGTTCGCACCTGCATAACCCTCATAAAAGAGGGCATGAAGGTCGAGACGCAGGAGGGGAAGGGAGTTATAAAATGAGAGAGGTCGAACTGCTCGTGATAGGCTCCGGCCCCGCGGGGCTCTGCGCCGCCATTTCCGCGGCGACTTCCGGCGCGAAGGTGCTCGTGCTCGAGCGCAGCTTCAAGCCCGGAGGCCAGCTCATAAAACAGACCCATATGTTCTTCGGCTCGGAGAGCCAGTACGCCTCCCACAGGGGGGTCGATATCGCGGACATACTCCTTGAGAAGGTCGATGAGTTCGGCGACAGGATCGAGCTCATGCTCAACGCCACTGCCGTCGGCTTCTACGAGGATAACGTCGTCACCGTATTGAAGGACGAGAAGGAGTATTTCAAGATCAAAGCGCGGTCCGTCGTCTGCGCCACGGGAGCGTATGAAAAATCGCTCGCCTTCCCGAATAACGACCTGCCCGGCATCTACGGCGCGGGCGCCGTGCAGACTTTGATGAACGTATACGGCGTTCGCCCCGGCAACAGGGTGCTCATGGTCGGCGCGGGAAACATCGGCGTCATAGTGAGCTATCAGCTCATGCAGGCCGGTATCGAGGTCGTCGCCGTACTCGACGCCGCTCCCCGAATCGGAGCGTACCTCGTACACGCCTCGAAGCTTGCGAGGATGGGCGTCCCCATACTCACGTCCCATACCGTCAAGGAAGCGATCGGCGCCGACTGCCTTGAAGCCGCCGTCGTCTGCGAGGTGGACGAGCGCTTCCGCCCCATACCCGGCACCGAAAAGCGCTATGACGTGGACGTCATGTGCATCTCCGTCGGCCTCAGCCCGCTCAACGAGCTGCTCGCCATGCGGGGGGCGGTAATGAAATACGTGCCCCAGCTCTCGGGCAGCGTCCCGCTGAGGACGAATTCCCTTGAAACGAGCATCCCCGGCGTATTCGTCGCGGGAGACGCCTCGGGCATTGAGGAGGCAAGCTCCGCCATGGCGGAAGGTTATCTTGCGGGCCTCTGCGCGGCGGCTTCGCTCGGCCACGTCCCTCCCGATCTTAATGACCGCAAGCTCGAGTACATGAGCCAGCTTGACGGATTGAGGTCCGGTCCCGTCGGGGAGCGCATCCGCGCGGGCATGAGGAACAGCAAGCTTTAAGGAGGGAAGATTATGTTTGAGAAAACAGGTATAGCCACCCGCGCAATGGTCGTTGAGAAATTCCCTCCGATGGAGAGGATAAACCGCGGCCCCGTCGCCGTGGTGGAGTGTTATCAGAAGATCCCCTGCAACCCATGCCAGACGGCCTGCCCGTTCGGCGCTATCCGTATCGGGGAGGACATAAACGAGATCCCCTGCAGGGATGAGAATATCTGCACCGGCTGCGGCGTTTGCGTCGCCAAATGCCCGGGGCTCTCTATAATGATAGTCGACGGCTCGAAGTCCGATACGACCGTTCAGTTCCGCATCCCCTATGAATTCCTCCCCCTGCCCGAGGCGGGCGAGGAGGTCGTCGGCCTCGACCGCGCAGGTCAGCCGATCTGTTCGGCGCGGGTGATAAAGGTGATGGCGCCGCCCTCCTTTGACCGCACCCCGGTCGTCACGCTGGAGGTCGGCCGCGAATACCTCTATGATTTCAGAAATTTCAGAAGGAAGGCGTAAGCTCATGGATGAGAACACTATTATCTGCCGCTGCTCCGACGTCACTCTGAAGGAAATACGCGACCTCATCGCTCAGGGCTACGTCACGTATGATGAGATCAAGCGCATCACCCGCATCGGCATGGGCCCCTGCCAGGGCAAGACCTGCGGTCAGCTCGTGCTGAGGGAGATCTCCAACGCCACGGGCAAGAGCATGGCCGATCTCAATTTCCACAACATCCGTCCCCCCGTAGTCGGGGTAAAGCTCCATCTCATAGCCGAGGAGGCAAAAAGGCAGGAGGGCGAAAAAGCATGAAGACCAAAGCTGATATAGTCATAATCGGCGCCGGCATGACCGGCTGCTCCATCGCCTATAACCTCGCCGCGAGGGGAGCGAAGAACATAGTCGTGCTTGAAAAGAGCTTCATCTGCTCCGGTTCCACGGGAGCCTGCGGAGCGGGCTTCCGCATGCAGTGGGGAACCGAGATGAACTGCCGCATGTCCAAGTATTCCACGGAGTTCTTCGAGCACGCGAACGACATACTCGAATACGACGGCGACATAGAGCTCCGCCAGAGCGGCTACCTCATGATCGCCGATACGGAAAAGGAGCTCTCCCAATTCAGAAAGAACATCGAGGTCCAGCACGCCTGCGGGATCCCCTCCCGCATGGTGAGCCTTGAGGAGGCGAAGGAGATCGTCCCCCACCTCAACACCTCCATTCTCTCGGGCGCGGCCTACTGCCAGAAGGACGGCTTCCTCAACCCGCACAAGACCACCGACGCCTTCTATAAGGCGGCAAAGCGGCTCGGCGTAGAATTCAACACCTATACCGAGGTCACCGGCATAAAGGTCGAGCACGGCAGGATAGTCGGCGTCGAAACGAACAAGGGCTATATCGAGACCCGAGTCGTTGTCAACGCGGCGAACGCCTGGTCTCAGGGGATAGCGAAGATGGTCGGGGTCGACCTCCCGCTCTATTCCGAGAGGCACCAGATACTCGTCACCGAGCCCGTCGACCACATGCAGGATCCGATGGTAATGGCATTCAACCTCAATCTCTACGTTCAGCAGACCCCGCACGGCTCCTTCATAATGGGCAGGAGCGACTCCTCCGAGCCGAGGGATCTCAGAAGGACCTCCTCGTGGCACTTCCTCGAGGAGATGGCAAAGACCATCGACAACGTCCTTCCCGCCATAGGCAGGCTGCGCGTCATCCGTCAGTGGGCGGGCCTTTACAACATGTCGCCAGACCGCCAGCCCATCTACGATAAGGTCGAAGAGGTCGAGGGCTTCTACGTCGCCGTAGGCTTCAGCGGGCACGGGTTCATGTTCGGCCCGGTCACCGGCACCGTCATGGCGGAGATGATACTCGGCCTTACGCCCACCATCGACGCCTCAAGGCTCAAGCTCTCCCGCTTCGCGGAGGGGAACCTGTTCACGGAGCCCTCGGTCGTATAATTCTTCAGGCGCGAAAAAGCCTCCTTCCCGCAATGGGCAGGAGGCTTTTTTATGGTCACGCGGCGAGATCAGGCGGGCGAACCTTCCGCCTCGGGCGCGGGTTCAGCCGGAGAGGCGTCCCCCGTCCCGGCGTCCTGCCCGTGCTTTTCGAGCATTGAGGTGTAGAGCCGGTAAGCGCTGTCATACGCCTCGTCGAAGGATTTGTCTCCGCCCGCGTGGAGCTGATCGAAATAGAGATGCTCGTGGTCGGCAAGCTCCGGGTGTACGCGCACGACGGTCGCAACGCCGACGTTCGAGCATACGTCGCCGATCCTGTGGAACTCCACCATGAGGTCGGTGAATGCGGCGTTCGCGTAGGGGCTGCACTCGCCCGTGCTCATGCGCCTCAGATGGTTCCTGCGAAGCACCGTTATGAGGTCGCTCGCCACCTGGACGAGCGGCTCTATGCGTGCGGCCGCTTCCACGTCGCGCTTTGCGAAGGTCTGCTCGGTCTCGTCCAGGATGCGGAGAAGCACCTTTTCAAGCACGTCAAGCTCATAGAGCGCGGTGGGGGAGAAGGAGGTATCGTTCTTCTTCAGCGAATCCGCGTACGCGGCTATGTTCACGGCATGGTCGCCGAGGCGCTCGAATTCCGAGATTATCTTATAATACTGGTTCAGTATGGCGACGTGGTTCTCAAGCTGAAGATGCGGCAGGAACTCGACCAGATACCTGCTGAGGCCGTCGGTCATGCGGTCTATCTCGTCCTCCTCGGCGAGGATCTCCTTGTGGACGGCGGGGTCATATTCATTGAGCAGACCGAAGGATTTAACGAGATTCGTCCTCGCGGCGCCGAATATGGTGCGGAGGGTCTCGTAGCAGCTCTGCAGCGCCAACGCGGGGGTGTTGAAGAATACGGGATTAAGCGTGTCGGTGACGGATTTGTACTTGCTCTCCTTGACGGGTTCGCTCTTTATAACGCGGAGACTGACCTTCTCGAACACCCCAATGAGGGGCAGGAGCAGCACCGCGCTTACGAGATTGAATACCGTGTTCGTGTTGGCTATCATGCCGGAATTGGCGGTCGTGTCCCACAGGCCGTCAAGCAGCCCCGTATGGTGAGCCACGGTGACGGCGATGAGAACCAGCGCGCTCTTGCAGAGGTTGAAGAGTATGTTCACGAGGCCGACGCGCTTTGAATCCGCCCTTGCTCCTATGGAGCAGACGATCGCGGTCGTCACGCAGTCGCCGAGATACACGCCGACTATGACGGAGTAGATCGACTTGAACGAGAGCATCCCCGAAGACGAGAACGCCTGCAGTATGCCTATCGTCGCCGACGAGCTCTGCAGCATGAATGCGACTCCCGCGCCCGTCGCGTAGCCGAGGAACGGGCTCCTGCCGAGGCCGGAGAACAGCCCCTCTATAACGCCGGATTCCGCGAGCGAGTTGACGGCGCCCGTCATATTCAGGAGGCCCGAGAACAGTATTCCGAACCCTATCGCGATATTGCCGATCGACTTGGAATTCTTAAAGAACCCGGTCATTATGAGTATTATCCCGACTATGAGCGCTATCGGCGCGAGCGTCGAAGGCTGGAAGAACCGCAGCACCGAAGAGCCGGAGGAATTTATGTCGAGGAGCCGTATTATCTGACCCGTCACGGTCGTACCGACGTTCGCCCCGATGATTATGCCGAGCGACTGGTGCAGCGAGAGTATCCCCGCCGCCACGAGGCCCGCCGTGATGACTATCGTCGCCGTCGAGGACTGAATGAGCGCCGTCACCAAAAGGCCGAGAATAAAGGCCTTTATCGGGTTGTTCGTGACCTTGCTCATCGCCTTCTTCAGGGCGCCGGACGAGTTCTCCTTTAAGGAATCGCCCATAAGGCGCATCCCGTAAAGGAACATCGCCAATCCTCCGAGAAGGGATATCACGTCAAAAGCATCCATAGCCGCCTCCGCAGTGCGAAAAAACAATATTTATCGGGTAAAATGATAACACAGATCGGGCGGACGGTCAATGGCGGAATTGTATCAAAAATAAGGCGATGGAGTTTTCGGGCGGGAAGCGCCCCGAAGCGGATGAAGCCGTGCTTGACGGAGGTATCCTGACGGGCAGGATCCGAGGCGTTTCAAAGGCGCTCGATCTCGTCGGTCCGCGCAGCCTGAAGGATACGCTCACCGCGGTGGATAGGGGAGGCGTCGTCTGCCAGACCGGGCTGCTTGGCGGAGTCTATACCCTCAACGGCTTCGATCCGATCAAGGACATACCGAACGGCGTGTACCTCACAGGGTTCTTCTCCAACTACCCGACGCAGGAGGCTGTGGACGGGATATTCTCCTTCATCCGTGAAAACGAGCTTGTCCCGAGGGTCGGGAAGGTGTATAATTTCCATGATATCTGCGAAGCCCTCGCCGCGCAGGAAGCGGGCGGGGTAAACGGCAAGATCGTTATAACGGTTCAGGGGGAACGAAAATGAAGGTATTGCTTATTAACGGAAGCCCGCATAAGGAAGGGAACACCGCCGCCGCGCTCGGCATAATAGAAGGCGAACTGCGTGAAAAGGGGATCGAAACACAGTGGTTCCAACTGAGCGCAAAGCCCGTCCGCGGCTGCATTGCCTGCGAACGGTGCAGGCAGACGAATCATTGCGCTTTCACGGACGATCAGGCAAACGAGCTTATAGACATGATCGCCGAATGCGACGGCGTCGTCATCGGCTCCCCGGTCTATTTCGCGGGGCCGAACGGCGCGCTGCTGGCCCTTCTTGACAGAGTTTTCTACGCCGGCAGCCGTCACGGCAGGCTTTTCAGGGGCAAGGTCGGGGCTGCGGCAGTCACGCTTTGGCGCGCCGGATCGACCGCCGCGCTCGACAGGCTGTATAAATATTTCTCCTACAGCGAGATGCCCATAGTCAGCAGCAGCTATTGGAACATGCTCCATACCGGAGGGGACCCTACCGGTGAAAACATAATGAAAACGCTCGGCCGCAGCATGGCTGAGCTGCTGCGGGCTTTGCCGGAGGCACGGTAACGCCCGCCGGAAAAGGCATATCGAATTCAAAACTCCCCGGGCGATCCGCCCGGCGGAGTTTTTGTGAGCCCGGAGCCGCGCCGTGCTTTTGCTGTTTATTGAAAAAATGCTCGATCGGGTGGATTTTTTCAAGCGATTCATTTATAATATGATCGGAACGGAAAACGGGAGCTCCAAAGAGCCTCCCCGGTTGAAAGGATGGAATGATATGAGTTTTCTGGAACTTGCAAAGAACAGATATTCCGAGCGTTATTTCGACCCCCGCCCCGTCGAGCGGGAAAAGCTCGAAAGGATACTGGAGGCGGGGCGCGTCGTGCCGACGGCCTGCAATTATCAGCCGCAGCGCATCTTCGTGCTGCAAAGCCCCGAGGCGCTCGAAAAGGCAAGAACGGTGACGCCGTTCCACTACAACGCCCCGCTGATGCTGCTGGTCTGCTACGATCTCGATACCGTATGGAAAGCGCCGCACGACCGCATGTTCCGGGACTACAACTCCGGCGAGCAGGACGCTTCCATCGCCGCGGCGACGATGATGTACGAGGCCGAGGAACTTGGCGTCCACAGCGTCTGGCTGCGCGGGTTCGACGCAAAGACGGTCTCCGAGACGTTCGGCCTGCCCGGGAATATCATCCCCGTCATGATGTTTTCGATGGGCTATCCCGCCGGGAACTCGAAACCGAACGCATGGCATTTCAGACGGATGCCCCTGGAGAGCATCGTGACCGAGCTGTAAGGAGGATTGAATGAAAAGGATAGTCGTTGTCAACTGCAGCCCGCGCGTCGGCATGAACACCGGCACGCTGGTGCGCGAAGCGGGTAAGGGAGCGGAAGCGGAAGGGGCGGAGGTTCGGATATTCGATCTTTATCGCCTCGACAACGTACATGGCTGCATGTCGTGCTTCGCGTGCAAGCTCGCGCCCAACGAGGGCAAGTGCGTATACAAGGACGGACTCGCGGAGGTGCTGGCCGCCATAAGGGAGGCGGACGGAGCTATCATCGGCACGCCGAACTATCTGGGCGACGCGTCCGCGGGCTTTCGCGCACTGTACGAAAGGCTGATATTCCAATCGCTGACGTACAAAAACGAACCGCGCAGCTACAACGAGCGCAGGATCCCGATACTGTTCATAATGACGAGCAACGCGTCGGAAGCCGCCTATCTGCCGCTTGGGTACAGGAAGATGCTCGGGGATTATGAGAAGACTCTGGAAGCGTTCGTCGGCCCCGTCAAGGTGATGATATCGGGGGATACGCTTCAGGTGAAGGATTATTCGAGATTCGATTGGACGATGTTCGACCCCGCCGCAAAGCAAAAGCGACATGAGACCGTTTTCCCGGAAGAGAAAAAACGGGCGTATTCGCTCGGCGCCCGGATGGTTAGAGAATGCCGGCAGGGGCAGGGGCTTTTCGGGAACGGTCAGCGGCCGAATGACGGTGAGCTCATCGGGGAATGAAACCGGATAGGAAAGACCGTCCCTCCAAATCGGGACGTAAAAAGGAGAGAGGAAATGAAACTGTCGATAATATTCGAAGAAAAACCCAAGCAATGGGGATTCAGAGGCGATCCGTATTTCTGGGATCACCTGAAGGAACGCGCGGAGGAGATGGAGATCGTTTCTCCCGACGAGCTTGAAGCCTGGATCAAAGAGGAGTACCTTTCCGTTTCCGGAAAGGAGCTGACCGACGAGTATATGGATTTTGCCGTTGTCGAGGAGTTTGCGCACGGCGGAATGAGCTCGGGCGGCGTGGACAACCGATGGTGGATGGAAAAAGGGATCCCGCTGCTTAAAAGCAGGCTGACCGAGTTGCAAGGGACGGAGCGGGCGCTGCGCCATTGAGCAGATCCAACTCAATAAATCCCGGCTTGTCCGTATCGAGGACGTCGCCGAATACCAAAATGATCCGATCCGCCTGAACGGATCCTAAACCGGGCATTAAAACAGGTTTCTCTCAAATCGGGAGCGAAACCTGTTTTATTCTCTCTATGCATACAGGATCTGCGAGATCTGCTCTGCGTTGCTTTGCGGTTCATCTGATACAGGACCGCGTCGGTTTGGCAGTCCCGTATCACTGCCCTGATCATTTTTTGTATTTTCTGTCATAAAGCAGCGCCGCAAGAAGAACCACAAAGCACGACCCCGCATTATGAACGAGCGCGCCGGTGGTGGGCGTCAATACTCCAAGCACGGAAAGCGTCACCGCGACGAAGTTGATGCACATGGAAAGCGTGATCGCGGCTTTGATGGTTTTAACGGTGGTGTTCGAGAGCCACTTCAGATACGGGACCTTGGAAACGTCGTCGGTCATAAGCGCGACGTCCGCGGCCTCCACGGCAATATCGCTGCCCATTGCGCCCATCGCAACGCCGACGTCGGCCGTTTTGAACGCGGGAGCGTCGTTGACGCCGTCGCCTATCATGCAGACTCTGCCGCTCCGCATCATTTCCCTGATGTTTTCGACCTTGTTTTCGGGCAGGAGCTCCGCGCGGATATCCGTTATGCCGACACGGGAAGCAAAGTATTCCGCCGCCTTTCGATTGTCGCCGGTGAGAAGCACGGCCTTTGTACCCATACTTTCAAGCTCTTTGACCATTGCGGCGCCTTCCGGACGCAGAGTGTCCGAAAGGGCGACGATGCCGATAACGCTTCCCCCGCAGCTCACGATGACCGAAGCCTTTCCGGCGGCTCTCAAGCCGTTCAGCGCGTCCGACGCGGCGGCGGACGGCGTTACGCCCTGCTCTGAAAGGTATTTTTCGCTGCCGAGGCAATAGCGTTTACCGCCGATATCCGCGCTCACGCCCTTGCCGGCCTCCATTTTGAAGCCCGTGATTTCGTAAAGGGCGATCCCGTCGTTCTTTGCTTTCTCGGTGATCGCTTTGCCCAGCGGGTGCTCGCTCCGGCTTTCGGCGGACGCCGCAAGCTTTAATAGCTCCGCTTCGCCGATATCGGCCGTGGGAACGATATCGCTGACCTCCAGCCGCCCGTAGGTGAGGGTGCCGGTCTTGTCGAATGCGACGGTATCCACCTTGCCCATCTTTTCAAGAGCTTCGCCGGATTTGATTATCACGCCGTGCTTGGTCGCCTGACCGATAGCGCCCATTATCGCCGTAGGCGTCGCGAGCACGAGCGCGCAGGGGCAGAACACCACCAGCACCGTTACCGCGCGCACGATATCCTTCGTGGCGAGCCCGGCGATAACGGCGATGAGCAGGGCGACGGGCACGAGCCAGCTCGCCCATTTGTCGGCAATGCGCTGGGTGGGAGCCTGGTTCTTGTCGGCGTCCTCCACCATGCGGATGAGCTTCTGCAGGGAGCTGTCCTCGCCGACCTTCGTTGCCTCTATGTCAATGGAACCGAAACGGTTCTGTGTTCCGCTGAACACCTCGTCGCCGACAGCCTTATCCACCGGAAGGCTCTCTCCGGTCATGACCGACTGATCGACGGAGGTTTCGCCCGCCGTGATAACGCCGTCCGCCGGGATAGTCTCGCCCGGCAGGATGCGGAGAATATCGCCCCTGCGGATCTCCGCGGCGGGAATAACGGTCTCCTTACCGTCCCGGATCACGCGGCCGGTCTCCGGAGCATGCGCTATCAGCTTCTTCAGACCCTTTCTTGCGCGGGCTGTCGTCATTTCTTCAAGCAGCGCGCCGATCTCCATTATAAAGGCGACCTCGCCTGCCGCAAACAGATCGCCTATCAGTATCGCGGCGATCATCGCCATGGAGATGAGCAGAGCGGACGAGATCTTGCTGACGCCCCTGTTGTGGATGATCCTCCAAACCGCAAGGTACAAAAGGGGAATGCCGCATATCACCACGCATACCCACGCAAGGTATTCTCCTTCGGGGAAGCCGACCCTCGGCAGTATAAAAGACGCCAGCAGGAATACGCCGCCCACTATCGTCATCGGCCATCCGGCAAGGAAATCGTTGATCTTTTTTATCATAAAAAACCTCCTTGACAAACCGCGTACTAAAACGGTATACTAAGTATAGTACCGAACACTCTGTTCGGTTGTGATTATACTGTTCGGCGGTTTCCGTTTCAAGAAGCAAATGCGGTCGGAAGTGCGTTATCGAACTTTTTAGGCTAAATGTCCGGGAGGTTATGATGGATCGGCGTCGTAAAAAAACAAGGAAGGCCGTATTTGAAGCGTTCACGGGGCTTCTTGAAAAGAAGTCCTACTCCAACATATCGGTTCAGGAGATCATAGACGCGGCGGATATCGGCCGCAGCACTTTCTATGCCCATTTCGAAACGAAGGACGAGCTGCTGCGCGCCCTCTGCACGGAGATATTCGAGCACGTCTTCTCCGATGATCTTCGTCGGGAAAACACGCATGATTTCTCAACGCAAAAGAAGGACATCGTCGCCGAGGTCACGCATATACTTTACCATCTGAACGACAGCCGCACATACATAAAGAGCATACTCTCCTGCGAAAGCGGAGAGGTGTTCATGAAATTCTTCAGAGAGTATCTGGTGCAGCTCTTTTCGGGCGAGCTTGAAAAGCACAGCTCCGACGTTCCGCGCGAATACATGCTCAATCACCTTGTCTGCGATTTTTCGGAGACGGTGCGCTGGTGGATGAACCATGAACAGTATTCCGCGGAGGATATCAGCCGCTTCTTCTTCTCCGCCGCGCCGTTTTGAGGAAGGCGGCGTCTCCGCCCTTTGAGCGCGGTCTTCCGAAATGAAAGCCGTTCGCCGCAGTGCAGGCAAAAAATCCGCGTCCTCCGGGAAAGCCCTTTACTGCCGGTTCGACATCAGCCGTGCAGGCCGGGTGTCAGCGCATTGGCGATAGGGCTTTTGCTCGGACGGGAACGGAATAAATATATTGATCGGGCCTGTTGACAAGGCAGGCTTTATTTGTTACAATGCAGTTAGCGGAGGCTAACTCATAGCAAACAGGTAGGAATTAAAGGGAGGATGAGAGTATGTCCGAGGAGATGATCGTTCGCCACTGCTCGCCGACGCTGGCGGGGCTCAAAACCGCAAATATGTTCACGTGCAGGTATCGTGATGAGGACGAGCTGCGCGGGGATCTTCGCAGGCTGAACGCCTCCTTCGGGAAGAAGGGGCTGAGGGCGATCCCGCTCCGCGCGGAAGCCGGAAGCGCGCTCGTATATATCTACCGCCCGAAGAAGCTTGAAAAGGACCTCGGTTCCCCGGTATCGAATGCGATCCTTTCGGAGCAGGGGTATGGGGAAGGCACCGCGTCCTCAAGGCTTTCGGAGCTCATCAGGAGGCTTCGGAAGAACGAGGGTTTCCCTCATGAGATAGGGCTCTTCCTGGGTTACCCTCCCGACGACGTCCGCTGCTTCATCTGCGACCGCAACCGCGACTGCAAATGCGTCGGCTGCTGGCGGGCGTACAATAACGAGAAGCAGGCCGAAAAGACGTTCGCGCTCTTCAAAAAGTGCACCGACGTTTATTGCAGGCTGTATTCACAAGGAAGTTCACTCGAGCGGCTCGCCGTGGCCGTTTGAAATACAGAAAGCGAGGTAAACAAAATGAGTAAAATAGCGGTTGTATTCTGGAGCGGAACGGGCAACACCGAGAGCATGGCAAGCGCAGTTGCCGAAGGCGCGCTGTCGAAGGGCGCAGAAGCGAAGCTCTTCGCCGCCTCGGAGTTTTCCGCCGATATGATGGACGAGTTCGACGCGGTCGCCTTCGGCTGCCCCGCCATGGGCGCGGAGGAGCTTGAGGATTCCGAGTTCGCTCCCATGTTCGATGCGTGCCTCCCGAAGCTTCGCGATAAGAAGATCGCGCTCTTCGGCTCCTACGGCTGGGGCGACGGCGAGTGGATGCGCACCTGGGAGGAGAACTGCCGCACTGCCGGCGCTTTTCTGCCCGCAGATCCCGTTATCGTGAACGAGGCTCCCGATGAAGATGGCCTTGAGGCCTGCCGCGGACTGGGCGCGGCGATCGCATAAAACCTTTTTGAGGGGCTGCTGCACTAAGCCCCGATAAAAACAAGACCGGGCAATCCGCAGGGGTTGCCCGGTTTGCTGCTTTCATGTATATCTGAAGGCAAATCAGCCCGATACAGCACGGCCCTTGGCATCTATCTCAACACGGCCGCGGGGATAATAATCGAACGATACGCGGCGTCCCGCCGGTCTGACGTGCTCCCACAGGAGTTTATGGTTATAAGTCCTGCCCGATTTGGCAATGCCGTATTCGGCAGCAGCCCGCCGTCTATCAGCCGGAACACTCCGCGTTTTGTTTCAGCTTTCAAATAAAACGTCCTTTCCCATTATGACCCCGGCTTCGATCATCCACTGGAGTATCGCCGCGAGGAGTTTTGAGTCCGCAAGGGAGAATTCCCAATATGTGTAAATGTTAGTAAGCACGGAGCTCTGCACCTCGAGCACGGCCATATAATCAAACCTATCCGAATGGACGGCGTATAATTCATCGTCGGTCTCACTGACGTAAAAGCCGTATTTGTAAAGCTCCTCCCTCTCAACGCGGGCTCCTGCAATATTGAGGTCGCGTCCGGAAGCAAGCCGTTTGAAAACGAATCCGTTTATTCTGCGGTCGCGGGCATGCCTGTTCCTCGTTTCGATGGGCTCGGAGTATGGGAAACCGTCGACGATCGTGTAAAGTGCGTTATTATCGTGCGATATGCGAAGCAGCTCCTCAGTGCGGGCTTTGCCGTTTTTATCCATGGCGGCGTAGGAACGCGCAGCTCCGCCGATCAGCGGGAAAAGATCTTCGAGATAATAAACAAGCTCATCCGGGCCGGCATATTTGTGATAGAGTTCGATAAAATCGAACATCCCGGGGAAACGGTGAAGCTCGGAAAGATCGTGAATGATTTGATCGCTCCCGATCAGCTTTAGCATCAGCCCGGGCTTTTGTATCATATTGAGCAGCCGCGCAAGCTCCGGCGCATAGAATAAGAGCTCCGGCGACTCAAGCACGGCGGCTTTGACCGCCTCATTCTCCGGCAGACCGTATTCCCGATACACCTTTTCGTTGTTCTTCCTGAAAAGCAGCTTTGCCGCGATCGCGGTAAATGACGGATCGATCGCGTACTCCGATTCGTAATCAGGCGTATCGCCGCCGTCTATCGCCACCCACGGTATCGCGTCGTAAAAGTCCTCGTCATAGCCGAGAAAGAGATCGTTCATATCGCACCTCCGTTGTCTTTGCAAAGAGGATACCACAAGGCGTGGGACTAAATCGCCGCATAAAATATGGTATTTATAATAGGGGCGGTTGACAGCGCAGCCGCCCGATCTTATACTATTGATATAGTTTTTCGATCCCGAGCTTCGGGTTAAGCTCATCGATGGCAACAACCATTGGGATCGCTTTTGGGGCGTCTGCTGCGGTGAGGGGCAGAATAAGCTCGGGAAACTGCTGGTGAGGGTGAGGGAAGAAGTTATAACGGACAACAAAGGACAAGAATGAGGAGGAAAAGGAAATGTGTGATGTTTCAAAATGCAATGATTTAGATGAGCTTTTTAGGTGTTGGAGAAAAGCTCATTGTGACGAATCGGAAGAAGAATACAAAAAATATGGCGACAAATTAGTGCGCAAAGAATCGTTTACTATTGACGGATTCATAGATGAGCGTGCGTTTTGGGAATGCGAAAAAAGGATACTTCTTATAGCGAAAGAGAGTAACGAATTTGGAAAAAGACCACCGGAAAACAGCGCAACTAAATGCGCTTCAGGAAACTCTTTTTGGATGCGCAATATGCTGAAAGGCGGAAAAACAAATAGGTTTATTAACGGGCTCGCGATTCTTTGCAACGGTTTGATTAATCCCGAGAGTGAAGAACCTTGTGCCAATACAGACGTACTTAATAATGCAGCGTTCATGAATATTAACAAGCGTGCCGGTTTCAGCAGGAGCAATCCTATAACAATCAGTGGTTATTTCTGCAACTATAAGGAGTATATTCGGAGGGAAATCCAGTTGATCGATCCTACGTATATTATCTGCTGTGGCAAAGGGATTAAGGGCTTGGTTGAGAAGGTCTTTGACAAGCAGGACAATCTTTTTGAATCGAAACACCCAAGCATGAGGTTCCTCTCCAGAAAAGTGCTGCTTACGGACTTTATAAATCGCAACGGGCTAAAGACAGAATGACCACCTTCGCCATCTCCGACCTCCACGGCTATCCCGTGGACAAGTTCAAAGCCCTGCTTGACAAGGCGGGCTTCTCCGATTCGGACACGCTGTACGTGATCGGCGACGTCATCGACCGAAACGGCGACGGCGGCGTTTCCCTGCTTCGCTACATCATGGCGCAGCCGAATTTCGAATTCATTCTCGGCAATCACGAGGACATGCTCCTCTCCTGCGATTTCCTCTTCGACGAGATCAGCGAGGAGACGATCGCCGGCTTCGGCTCCATGCGCATGCACCTTCTTGACGATTACCTTTATAACGGCGGCGGGGTGACGCTTGAAGCCCTGCATAAGCTATCCAAGGAGGAGCCCAACGCGATACGCGATATCCTCCAGTTCCTGCGGGACGCGCCGCTCATCGGCGCTGATACGGTGAACGGGCGGGATTTCCTGCTCGTCCACGCCGGATTCGGCAGCTTCGAGAAGGAGAAGAAGCTCTCGGATTACGCGCCTTCCGACCTGCTATGGGCGAGGCCGACCATGGAGACCGAATACTTCGACGACATAATCACCGTTTTCGGGCATACGCCCACGCTGTATTTAAGCGGCGAGCACGCCGGCCGGGTGATAAAAACGCGCACTTGGATCGATATCGATACCGGCTGCTCGCAGGGCTTCCCGCCCGCGCTTCTGCGGCTCGACGATCTTACCGTGTTTTACGGGGATTGATGCGGCAAATAATCGCAGCGCTTATTATACAATGGAACGTTATAATGTTGCCTAATGATTCTCCGAAAGCGGCTGATGGCCATTGACCTGATAGAGTGCGCATGATACAATAAATCACTGATACACAGGAGGAAACAATGATGGATTATACACCGGACAGATCCAATTATCTTTTCACCACAGAGCGTCACGTTGCGATCAAGTCTCCATATCATTTTCAGGAGAAGGCGTTTAGTGCGATGGATTTCCTGCACGCACAGAATCCGGAAGGATTCTCATCTATCCTTGTGCTGCCGACCGGCGCGGGAAAGACCTTTACGGCGACCAACTGGATAATAAAAAACTATGTTGACAAAGGAATAAAGGTGCTCTGGATCGCTCATCGAAGCGAGCTTATAAAGCAGGCAGGCCAGTCATTCTATGAAAATACCACGTTTGATACCCTGTCCTCAAGGGAGAGCTTTCGCGTCCTTTTGGTTTCAGGAGAATTCGGCAGGAGCACTGCGATCAAGGAAGGGAAGCCCGATGTGATAATTGCAAGCAGACAAAGCGCCGTTTCGGGGGAGAACCTTTCGTATTACTTGAATTGGGCCAAGGGGAAGGATAAACGTGTGGAACGCAGGCTGCTCCTTGTTATAGACGAAGCGCATCATGCAGCCGCCAACTCATACAGGAGGATAATAAACGCGATAAAAAGGAACATCCCGCATCTTGACGTACTTGGACTGACAGCTACCCCATACCGTACCGACAAAAGGGAGAGTGGTTCTCTCAAAAGGATATTCCATACGGGAGGCGGTATCGTTTACAGCGTCGACAAAAACCAGCTGTACAGGGAACAGATACTGGCTGTCCCAATATATGAGGATAAAATCAAGACCGGCGTTGATATGACGACTGTGCTCGATGATAGCGATATAAGAAAGCTCCGCCGCAGCGAGATCACCGCCATCGGCGAAGAAAAGCTGCGTGAGATATTCGATAATTCCGGCAGGAACCGTTTGATAGTCGATACCTATCTTAAGAACAGGAAGCGTTACGGCAAAACGGTCGTATTCGCCGTGAACAGATTCAATGCCATCGCGCTCGATTCGATATTCAAGAGCGTCGGGGTTAAATCGGATTATGTAATATCGGGCCTTTTGGATGAATCGGGAAGGTTCAGCGCCTCAAGTGAGAATCCGCAAAAAATTAACGCTTTCAGAGAGGGCGATCTGGAGGTGCTGATAAACGTCAATATCCTGTCGGAGGGCACGGACATACCCAATATTCAAACCGTTTTCCTTGCCCGCCCGACGAAGTCGAGGATATTGACCGAGCAGATGATAGGCAGAGCATTAAGAGGCCCCGCCGCGCATGGGACGAAGGAGGCATACATCGTATGGTTCATCGATGAATGGCGAGATATGATCGATTATCCGAGTCCCAAGGAGCTGATGGAGGGAGACGACTTCATTTCAGACGATCAAAACGAGAGCCGGAAAAAGCCGGTCGAGCTGATCCGCGTTTCCGACGTCGGCGCCGTTGCAGTAGCATATTACCATATTACGCCCGAGGCCGCGCCAAACGCAAAAAACATTTATCCATATGGAGTTTTGTCATATTGCACGGATCCCGATTTTGACGATGAAACGGCCGCGGTCGAGAGCTGGCCGGTATATGATGAATCCAGAGCCGCTTTTGAGGGCGTGCTTGAGGATATCAAAAAAACGGTCAGACTCGACAGTTTCTATTCCGATAATGAGGTGCACGAAATTGCTTCGGAGTTGTATTTCAAGTATGCGGAACGCTGCGACGGATCTCTTATCAAATTCTCCAGCGCTTTAGTTTCCGATTTAGTCAAGTGTTATCTTGAATCGGGATCCCTTCCTGTGATACTGCCTCTCGAGGGAAGAGTAGATATAAACGAATTCGTATTATCTGTCTATGATAAGTATAAAACGCTAGAAACATATGAAGATAAGCGTGCAATGCTTTATGAGATATGGCTAGACGACGGCAATATCCATAATTGGTACAGGGATTTTGACTTCTTTTTCAATTATGTGAACAGCAAGGTCATAAACAAAGACAGGCAGGAGCTCAAGGGCCCGCAGTTCATACTTCCTAAGAAGGAAGACATGGATATGGGCGAGCTTCGCAAGTATTATCCCGAATACTGGCAGGAGCTGCACGATTATGTTTATGCCAAGGCTTATGATGCGGAAGAAAACTGCTATGTTTCGGCGTTGCCATGGAAAGGTAGAACGTATAAGTCCAAGGCGAAAAGAGAATTTGAGATCGACCATATAGTACCCATATCAAAAGGCGGAAAAACGGTAAAGGAAAACCTCAGACTTTTGTATTGGAAGATAAATCGGGAGCGTGGGAACAAAACAGATGATGAAACGGAAAACCCGGAGGCTCCATCCTCTCGGAGTACTTCGGAAGAACTACCCGAAAATGAATAGCCTTACAACGAAAAGATGCGGCGTTTTTGCCGCATCTTTTCTTGTATTATGGTATCGGATAAGATATAATGCTCGTGTGGGGTGATAACATGTACGCAAAAAAGCTGATCACGATCAACATACTCAGGATATTGCAAAGGCATTCCGACGCGGCTCACCCGATCTCACAGAAGGAGATAATCAAGTATCTTGAGGATGAGTACGGCATGACCGTGGACCGCAAGGCTGTGCGCCGTAATATCGACTTTCTTATTGACGCGGGGTTTGAGATCAAGCCCGCTTCGCCCGAAAAGAAGCGCATGATGCCGAACGCCGAGACCGGCGAAAAGGAGGAGCAGCCTCTCATAACGGATATCTACCTCGTGCGGGATTTCTCGGACGCGGAGCTCCGCATGCTTATCGACAGCGTACTGTTTTCGGGGCACATACCGCATTCGCAGCGAAAAGAGCTTGCGGAAAAGCTCGAAGGGCTATCAAGCAAGTACTTCCGCTCGCACATGAAGCACGTTCACACCGTGCCGGACAACCTTCCGGAGAACCCGCAGCTCTTCCTAAATATCGAACTGCTCGGCGAGGCGATCCACGAAGGCCGCAAGGTGAGGTTTCAATACCTCGAATACGGCGTCGATAAGAAGCTGCACCCCAAGCTCCGCGAGGACGGCAGCGTGCGGGAATACGTTGTGAACCCCTATCAGATGGCGGCGAAGGAGGGGAAGTACTACCTCATCTGCAATTACGATAAGTACGACGATATCTCCAATTACCGCGTGGACCGCATAGCGGACGTGAAGATACTGGAAGAGCCCGTCAAGCCCTTCGAGAGCCTCCCTTGGGCGAAGGAGCGGCGGCTCGACCTCGCGGAGTACATGCGCGAGCATATCTATATGTTCTCGAGCGAAAACGTGCGGGCGAAGTTCCGCATAGTGAAGCCCATGATCTCGGACGTCATCGATATGTTCGGCAAGGAGATCCGCTTCTCGGACGAGACCGACGGGACCGTGACCGTCACCGCAACGGTGAACGAAATGTCGATGCTGCAGTTCGCAAGAAGCTTTGCGCCGGACGTGGTGGTGCTGGAACCGAAAAGCCTTGCAGAAAAGGTGATTGAAACCGCCGTGAGAACGGTGGAGGTTTATAAGGATAACTTGCAGTAGCGAATGACACCGCAATAATATATTTTGTGCTTTGGTGCAATTTGCGGAGTTATTTGGGTTGATGCGATCGTTAATATAAGTGCCGCCCATAGAGCGGCGGAAAAATACTAAAGAAACAGAATTGGAGGAAATGAAAATGATTAAGGATCAAAAGTTGATTGCCCGTATCGAAAAAGGCATCGATGATTTTGATAAGCAAGAGGCGCTTAAAGAACGCGTTTTACGCAATGCGTTCGTTCAGAATCAACATATTGATGAGGACACAGCTATAATTCGTGTTACTCTGCTCAATACATTTTACAGCACGAGGCTGAATAACACAGAATCAGAATCAAAAACCATTGATGTCAAAACAATGGCTTTGCGTATTGTTGCTAAACCTGAGCTTGAAAGTATGCTGCACTCTAAAAATGCAGAAGAAAGAATAGCTGCGTTTCGGTACATAGCAACAGGCTCAGACGAAGATATAAAAAGGTATAATGCAGCATGGTCGTTTGCATCCAAGTATTGTAGCTTCTGTAATGCCGCCGATTTTCCAATAATGGATAGCTATGCTCGAGCAGCGCTTTGTGACCTCAACGACAAGTATTCTTTTTACGATCAAAAGATAACTCCTGCAAAGCTGGAGGATTACAATACTTTTTGCACTGTTCATAAAAGGTTTTTGGAATCCTTACCTAATCGTCCCAATGGCGAACAATACACGCATAAGTTGGTAGACAAGTATCTTTGGTACTCCAAAAAATATGGACTTTAATTGAAATAATGTTTCGGTTAAGGGCTCTGGGCTCTCTACGCCCTTAACCCTTCCGTGGCGGGCTTGAAGATCGGCATTATTAGTGCAGTTGTCCTTCTTGAACCAAAAAATCGGCAGAGAAGCTCAAGCCCATCGCCGCGAGAGCGGCGAAAGCTTATCGCAATCAATATGTTTTAGAAGAAACAAGGTTCTAAAAGGTAGAAAAGGATTAAAAAGATAATGATTGAGATCCCCGGCACCTACGCCACCGCAAAAGTTTACACCGACTTCATCGAGCCCTCCGCGGAGGGGCAGATCCGCGCGCTTTGCGATCAGCCGTTCGCCGCTGGCTCGAAGATCCGCATCATGCCCGACGTTCACACGGGCAAGGGCTGCACCATCGGAACTACCATGACTGTGGGCGATTTCGTCGTGCCCAACCTCGTCGGAGTCGATATCGGCTGCGGCATGGACGTTGTGCGGCTTGAGGAAAAGCGCATAAACCTCCCCGAGCTCGATTCGTTCATCACGAAAAACATCCCCCATGGGCGCGACGTGCGCGAACGTCCCCACCGCAGCCACGGGCGAATCGACATAGAGGAGCTGCGCTGCTTCAAAAAGGTCGATACCCGCAGGGCGAAGGAGAGCCTCGGCACGTTGGGCGGCGGCAACCATTTTATCGAGGTCGACCGCGACGACGAGGAAAACCTCTATCTCGTCATCCACACCGGCAGCCGCAATCTCGGCCTGCAGGTCGCGGAACACTATCAGAACAAGGCGTACGCGAATATCGGCGGCAGGAAGCAGACCGGGATCCCCTTCGAGCTCGCCTATCTGACGGGCGAGGACAGGGACAGCTACCTTCACGACATGGCGCTCATGCAGCGCTTCGCCGCGCTCAACCGCCAAATCATCAAGGAGTGCATACTGGACGCGCTGAAGCTGCACAAGGCGGATTTCTTCACGACCGTTCACAATTATATCGACATGGAGCATATGATCCTGCGAAAGGGCGCGGTCTCTGCGCGCGAGGGTGAGCGCCTGCTGATCCCGCTCAACATGCGCGACGGAGCCCTCATCTGCACAGGGCTCGGCAACGACGATTGGAACCAAAGCGCACCCCACGGCGCGGGGCGGCTCTTCAGCCGCACTCAGGCGGAGAACAGCTTCACCCTCTCCGATTTCAAAAAGAGCATGGAGGGCATCTTCACCACCTCCGTCAGCGCCGACACCCTCGACGAATGCCCCATGGCGTATAAGGATCCGCAGACGATAATAGACGCCATCGGCGATACCGCCAAAATCGAAAAGCAGATCCGCCCGATCTATAACTTCAAATCGAGCGACAGGTTTTACAGCCAGAAGAAAGGATGAACTCAATGGCTATGTCTTCATTTGCGCAAAGAGTACAGACCATCATGGGAGCCTCAGTCCCCAAGACCGTCGACAGAGGCGAATGGCATGGCAAAAAATACGATCATATCTATCGCGATCTGAGCCTTAACTTCATCGACGGAAAAGCGCCTCTTAGCTGCAGCATGAAGGGAGACCTTACGCGGGACGTCATCAAATACCATCCCGGGGCCAGGCACATGAATTCATCCCAGGTAATGTGCATAAGCTTTTTCAAAAAATTTTTCGAAAACAAAAGCGTCGAGCATGAGGCGCTTCTGCTGTCTGTGCTGCGCAGCTGCGGCATTGAGCTCGCAAAGGACGCTGGGATCGTCTCTGCGGCGTTTGAATATGAGCCTGATCGCTCCGAGAGAACCAATTTCGATTTCTATATCCGGCTTGACGACGGGACGAACATATCGTTCGAAATCAAATACACGGAGTCAGAATTCGGGGGGATCTCTCCCGACGCGAACGATCCAGATAAGTACGACCGCAAGTGGAAAAGCATCTATTCTCATATGATGAATGCAAGTCCGTATCTCGATCTGGGAATGGAAGCGTTCTATGATAACTATCAGATCAACAGGAACATTGTCTTTGCGGGAAAGAACGATTGGGTAATATTTATTACACCCAGAAGAAACTGCTCTCCCGGGATCGAGGCAGGCAGACGATATATTGAAAGTCTGGAACAGCCGAGGATCAGGAATATTAATTGGGAGGAGCTTGCGTTAAAAACGCTCGAAGCGGTTTCGGGAAACAAGGACCTGTTTTCGTATTACCGAAAGTTTAATAAAAAATACATTGATGTTTTGGATCTTGTTTAGGAGATAGCCATGCCCAAATTCATCCCATACAAAAAGCTCTCCAAGCGCAAACGCCGCGAGCTCGACAGCGAACAGCGCTTGACCTGGGGAACTGTGAATCCCGTCACCCGCACTGTGAAGGACAAGCGCGCCTACGACCGCAAGCGCCAAAAGGCAATTGAACAATACGAGGAGTAAACATGAGCACGCTGTATCTCTCCAAATCCAAATACTGCGCGCTGTGGCAGTGCCCGAAGCTCGCGTGGCTCTTAAAACACAAGCCGGAGCTTAAGACCTTGGACGAAGCGACGCTTGCCCGTATGAGAACGGGCAGCGAGGTCGGCGACCTTGCCATGGGCCTTTTCGGCGATTTCGTCGAAGTGACCGCGTACGACGGCGAAAGGCTCGATCTTACGAAGATGATCGATGCGACGAAGACCGAGATGGAGCGCGGCACGCCGAACATCTGCGAGGCGTCGTTCTCGTATAACGGGCTCTACTGCGCGGTCGACATCCTCAAAAGGGAGAACGGCGGTTGGGCGATCTACGAGGTCAAGAGCTCCACTCACGGCGAGCGGGAGGTCTACGCCGCCGACGTCGCCTATCAGAAATACGTGCTGGAGCATTGTGGAGTCACCGTCACGGGCACATACGTCATCGTCATAAACAACGAGTACGTGTTCGAAGGCACGCTGAAGCTCGACGAGCTCTTCCGCGTCACCGACGTTTCGGAGACGGTCGCGGAGAAGAGCCGCGAGGTGGAGGAGCTGCTGCTCATTGCCGAGCGGTATCTTGATTCTCCGGACGAGCCGCCCATCGATCTTTCCGAGGCCTGCCATTCGCCGTATGACTGCCCCTATTGGGCGTACTGCACACGGGAGCTGCCGAGGCCGAACGTATTCGACCTGTACCGCATGCCGTTCAAGACGAAGCTCGGACACTATTATTGCGGCGAGATCGCATTTCCGGAGCTGTGGAAGTCGAGAACAATACATGACTTAAAGCAGCTTCGCCAGATCGACTGCACCCTGCACGGTTACGGTGACGTCGTCGATGCTGAATGCATTTCGGAGTTCATGGAAAAGCTTTCGTATCCGCTGTATTTCCTCGATTTCGAGACTGTGCAGTACGCCGTGCCGCGCTATATTGGCTCGAAGCCGTTTGAGCAGATACCCTTCCAGTATTCCCTGCACTATATCGAGCGCGAGGGAGGGGAGCTTCATCACCGCGAATTCCTTGCGGAGGCGGGCTCCGATCCGCGAAGGGCCATTGCGGAAGCCCTCTGCCGCGATATCCCAAGGGACGTATGCGTGACCGCGTATAACAAGTCCTTCGAGTGCGGAAGGCTTAAATACCTAGCGGAGCTTTTCCCCGACCTTGCGGAGCATCTTATGAACATCCGCGAAAACGTTGTAGACCTGCTCGTTCCGTTCCAATCGGGCTGGTACTACAACCCCGCCATGGGCGGCAGCTTCTCGATCAAGAGCGTGCTGCCGGCGCTGTTCCCGGATGATCCCGAGCTAGATTATCACAACCTCGAGGATATCCATAACGGCAGCGAGGCCATGAACGCCTTCCCCGCGATGGAGCATATGGAGCCCGATGAGCTTGAGCGCACGCGGAAAAACCTCCTCAAATACTGCGAGCTCGATACCCTCGCCATGGTCAAGATATGGGAACGGCTGAGAGAGGTGTCGGAAGAATAATCGATCATATATCATGCCCGGAGCAGACTATTCAAACTTTTCTTATGCCCCAAAATCGTACCATTGTTTCTGCTATGATGTGTGCAAAGCTAAAGGAGGGAAGGAAGCAAAAACGGAATGATACCCGCGACCTGTTTCGTCTTTTCTTTCAGTGCAAAGACGATATCTGCTTCATTCTGAAGGAACAATTCTGTGCTGTTCTCATACCGGAAAAGCGAAGTGATCCGGACGTTTGGCTCCGACTCCGATAATACCCGCATGGCCTCGGGGAGGAAGAAAACAGCCTGCCGCACCATCATACAGATGGAAATGCTGTCACGGTACTTTGCGCTGAAATTCTGTCCCTGCTCGACGGCGCGTTTCAGATCCTGCCGCATACCGGTCAGAAAGGAAACAAACTGCGCGCCTGCAGGGGTAAGGGATGCGCCCTTTCCGCTTCTCTCAAAGATCGCGAAGCCGACCTCATCCTCCAAAGCCTGATCTGGTAGGAAAAGGTGGGCTGGCTGACGAACATATTATCGGCTGCCCGGCTGAAGTTCAGCGTTCGTGCAAGCTCGATGCAGTAATCGATCTGTTTGGTGGTCATGAACCGCTCCCTCAATTTAAATTCTAAATCAATT
>JAFWOT010000024.1 GCA_017509785.1 Clostridia bacterium | reverse complement strand
TATCCGTGGGAAGAACTTTCTCTACGCCCACACGGCCTTCAAGGACAACTGCGTTCTGAACCGCACCATCATAGTTTGCGATCAGCGTGATCTCAAGGTCGATACCCCATGTGCCGGTAACAGGAGCCTGATCTTCGACCGTAACCGTCGTGTCGTTTATACCATAATAAGTGACGACATCGCCGGCAAGTTCTCCCATCTCATAGAGCTTGTTGCCTTCTTCGTGCAGCATGGCAACTCTAGCAGTTACAGGCCAGTTCGTCTTGTTGTCTCCGCCGCCGGCAGAGAAGGTGCCGTAAAGGGTCGCATCCTCGCCGACTACGATCTTGCCTGTGCCGTGAGTCTGGACCACGCCGCCGAAGGTCGCGCCGTTCTCGATGGTCAGAGTGCCATCGATGAAGAGATTGCCGCGCTGTCCATTGAGCCCTGTGGGGTAGGTCGCCATGCCGCCCTCATTATTGGGTGTAAACACATCCGCAACAAACAGCTTGTGGCCGTTTGCTATCACCGCGGATGCGCCCTCGGCTATGGTTACGGTAGAGCCGGGCAGTATAACCGCGTCGGCGTTGACCGTAAACGTGCCGCTCTTCTGGGTCATTTCAATGCTGTACGGGATCGCGAAGATCACGTCTTGCATATTGATCGAGTAACCGCCATATTCCAAAGTGATCGGATCGAAGCTGACGCTGCCGTCAAATTCAAACTTCGTCTTCCCGATGCTTGTGCCGGAAACTGTCTGGGTATCGGTTTCGCTGTAGCTTATCGTCAGCTTGCCGCTGTCAAGCACGAACAGACCGTTGCTGCCAACCGCTTTGATGCTGGCACGCTGCTGCTCGCCGCCGGCAGAGATCATCACATAACCGTGCAGTTCCGCGGTATGATCGAGGATCATATCGCTCCTGGTGTTCATGATCACATAGCTGTTGAACGGGCTGCTGTGTGACGTTACCCGGCTGAACAGCACTGTACCGCCGTGATAGTCCGTAACAACGAAAGGCTCGTATGCCGTTCCGTATACATTGACCGTGCCGCCGGTGATGTAACCGCAGTTGCTCAGTATTGCGCCGCTTGCGACTTCGATACTTGCGTCTTCACCGAGGTTGATCTCGCTGTGCTTCCCAACGGTGGCTCCGGCTATCGGATGGTAGCCTCCCAGCGTGCCGCCGACAACAAGCTCAGCGCCGGTTTCAACGGTCAGTTTCTTGCCTGCGGCCATGGTGAGAACCACGTTCGTGTTTGTGCCCACGTTCGCGACCTGCATGGTGTTCACGATCGCTTCGTTTGCGAAGGGATGCTGTGCGTCGCTCGGGTTGATCGTCTCCCCGCCCTCCGCATAAGGCAGCAGCAGGGTCACGCCGCTCGGGATAGTTACGTCGTTCTCCTGCGTCCAATCCTTCAGCAGGACAATAACGTCACCGCTCTTGGATGCTGCAACTGCCGCATCCAGAGTATCATAATAGTTATTGCCGATCTTCGCCACGGGGTCGAAGCTCAGCTTGAAGTTCGCCTTCAGCGTTACGCCGCCGGTAAGCGTGAAGGTGTAAGGATTATCTGTGGATACTACCTCACCATTGATAGTCCAGTTGTCAAACACATAGCCCGCAAAGCTCGTCTCCGCGTTGACGGTTATCTCAGTTCCGTAGTCCGCCTCGTTCGTGGACGCCGTTGCGGTGCCATTGCCGTCGGTTTCGACCGTTACCGTGTAACGGTTGACCGTGCTGTCAAACTGCGCCGTGTAGGTGGCTTCGCCGGTTACGGCCGCGATCGCGGGAGTCCAACCCGCGAAGGTATAGGTGTACTGCGCGGTCGCCTCCTTCGTAGGAGTCTCGCCTGTGTAGGCGGGAGTCTCGCCATAGGCAACTTCGCCGCTCTGCAGCACTGTACCGTCCTCGTTCACGAACTTGATCGTGTACTTGTTGACCGTCTCGGTGTAGGTCGCCGTGTAGGTGGCGTCGCCGGTTACGGCCGCGATCTTGGGATCCCAACCCGCGAAGGTATAGGTGTACTGCGCGGTCACAGGCTTTGTGGGCGTCGCGCCGGTGTAGGCGGGCATTTCGCCATAGGCAACTTCGCTGCTCTGCAGTTCAGCGCCGCCCTCGTTCACGAACTTGATCGTGTACTTGTTGACCGTTGCGGTATAGGTCGCCGTGTAGGTGGCGTCGCCGGTTACGGACACGACCTCGGGAGTCCAACCGGAGAAGGTGTAGGTGTACTGAGCGGTCGCAGCCTTTGCGGGAGTCTCGCCGTTGTAGGCGGGAATTGAACCGTATGCGACACTGCCTTCCTGAAGAACCTCACCGTCCCAATTCTTGAATGTTACGGTATAGTTATTGACTGTTTCGGCATAGGTCGCCGTGTAGGTGGCGTCGCCGGTTACCACAGCGATCTCGGGAGTCCAGCTCG
This sequence comes from Clostridia bacterium, assembly GCA_017509785.1. Classification (GTDB taxonomy): domain Bacteria; phylum Bacillota; class Clostridia; order Christensenellales; family CAG-138; genus UBA3857. Next base: position 119,467 of record JAFWOT010000024.1, on the reverse strand, counting down.
CGAAGGTATAGGTGTACTGAGCGGTCGCAGCCTTTGTGGGAGTCTCGCCGTTGTAGGTGGGCATCTCCCCGTAGGTTACGTTTTTGTCGGTCTCAAGCACAGTGCCGTCCTCGTTCTTCCATGTTACGGTATAGGTATTGAGAACCGTAGAATATTTTGCTCTGTATGTGGCGTCACCGGTTACCGCAGCGATCTCGGGAGTCCAACCGTCAAAATAGAAGGTGTGCTCCGCTGTCGCAGGCTTCGAGGGATTCTCGCCGTTGTAAACGGGAGTCGCGCCGTACTCGACTTCGCTGCTCTGCAGCTCAGTGCCGTCCTCGTTCACGAACTTGATCGTGTACTTGTTGACCGTCTCGGTGTAGGTCGCCGTGTAGGTGGCTTCGCCGGTTACGGCCGCGATCTCGGGAGTCCAACCCGCGAAGGTGTAGGTGTACTGAGCGGTCGCATCCTTGGTGGGTTCCTCACCGTTGTACACGGGAGTCTCGCCATAGGCTACTTCGCTGCTCTGCAGTTCGGTGCCGTCCTCATCCACGAACCTGATCGTGAATGCTTTGACGAGCCTGTACAGGCCTTCGCCGGCTTCTGTCCACGCATAGCCTTCAGGGATCGTAAGCTCGTTGGTCGTTGCCGTTATTTCAGCGGCCTCGGTCGCTCCGTCGTGGTTGCCGTCGTATTCGTAGTAACCGACCTGATTCTTCGAACCGCTGAAGGTGTTGCCTTCGCCGATCACGACTACAGGCGCACCGCCCGGATATTCACAGGAATCGATCACTATCGCGTCGCCCGTCGCATTTGCGCCGTTGCCGTAATAGTTGTAGTTCGCAGGCGTCATATTGCCCGTGATAGTGCTGTTGGCGATAGTCAGATTGCCCGACTTCACATACACGCCGGTCGCGCCTGTGATCGTGCTGTTATCGATCACAAACGTACCGCTTCCGTTCAGCTGGATGCCGTTATCATCCGGACTCGTGATCACTGCGTTCTTGATCGTGACGTTCGAATTCAGGCACGTCCCGTTGATATGCAGTACCGTCGCTCCGCTTCCGCAGGTATACGTACCGCCGTTCAGAACTACGTTGCCGTTGTTGTTCGGAGAATAGCCTACATATATGCTGCCGTTATATGCAGATCCTTCGGCCATTCCGTCGATCGTCAGCGTAGTATCTTCATCGACCCACGTGATTCCGGTCAGCGTATGACCGTTCATATCGATCGTGAAGGCCTTGCCGTTTTCGGCGTCTGCCGTTGCGCTGTCCTGCAGAAGCACGATCGTTTCTCCATTATTGACCACAGCTATCGCGTCTGCAAGCGACGTGTACATCACTTCGCCGATCCTAGCGACATTCTCGTTGCCGGTATATGTAGCGGTGTAGGTCGCAGTGCCGGTGACTGCCGTGATCTCGGGATCCCAGCCTGCGAAAACGTAAGTGTACTGAGCGTCAGCGGGTTTGGTGGGAGTCGCACCGCTGTAGACGGGGGTCTCGCCATAGGCTACTTCACTGCTCTGCAGCACCGTGCCGTCCTCGTTCACGAACTTGATCGTGTACTTATTGACCGTGCTGTCGAACTGCGCCGTATAGGTGGCGTCGCCGGTTACGGCAACTATCTCGGGGCTCCACGTATTGTTGAACGTGTAGGTGTACTGCGCGGTCGCAGCCTTCGTCGGAGTCTCGCCGGTGTAGGCGGGAGTCTCGCCGTAGGCTACCTGCTCGGTCTTAAGCGTGTTGCCGTTACCGTCGACCCATGTGATCGTGTACTCATTCACCGTGCTGTCGAACTGCGCCGTGTAGGTAGCATTACCGGTTACGGCAACGATCTCGGGAGTCCAACCCGCAAAGGTGTAGGTGTACTGAGCGGTCGCATCCTTCGTCGGAGTCTCGCCGGTGTAGGCGGGCGTCTCGCCGTAGGCTATCTGCTCGGTCTTAAGCGTGTTGCCGTTGCCGTCGACCCATGTGATCGTGTACTTATTGACCGTGCTGTCGAACTGCGCCGTGTAAGTGGCGTCGCCGGTTACGGCAGTGATCGCGGGATCCCAAGTATTGTTGAACGTGTAGGTGTACTGAGCGGTCGCCGTTTTGGTGGGAGTATCGCCGGTGTAGGCGGGAATCTCGCCGTAGGCTATCTGCTCGGTCTTGAGCGTATCGCCGTTGCCGTCTACCCAGGTGATCGTGTACTTGTTGACCGCCTCGGTGTATGTCGCCGTGTAGGTGGCGTCGCCGGTCGCGCGAACGATCTCGGGAGTCCAACCTGCGAAGGTATAGGTGTACTGCGCGGTCGCAGGCTTTGTGGGCGTCGCGCCGGTGTAAGCGGGCATTTCGCCATAGTCCGCTTCCGTTGCCTTGATGAACGTGCCATCATAATTATTCCATGTGATAACGATCTTCCGGCCTGCGGCTACAGTCACCTGCGTGCAGGGAGAAGCGTTATGGTTGGCGTCCTCACGATAGCGCACGTAATAGGTTCCGGCGGCAAGTCCGTTGATCGTTGTGCTGTTGATTACAGTGAACGGGCCTTCCTCGGAAGTACCGTATTCCATATACTGATTGACGCCGGAGATGGTGCCGTTGCCCTGAGCGGAATACGTTTCAGCGGTTGCGGTCAGCTCGGTGGGCGCCGCCTGTGCGGCCTTGCTTATAATCACAGCCGCGCTGCCGTTGACGGTGATATAATTGGCCTTCTCGACCTTATAATAAACCGTATACGTACCGGCATTTGTATAGGCCGGATTATTGGCAGAGTATTCGCCGTTCTCCGAGGTGCTGTAAGTCACGGCCGCTCCCTCGGGAGCGAAAACGGTGATGCTGTGGGCGCTGCCATTGTAAGAGCCGGTATAGCCTTCCGCGGTGACAGTCATCGTCGCCGCAGTGATCGTCAGCTTCGCACCGGTGAAAGCAATGGTGTAATTGCCGCCCGCCGTAAGCGTGCCCTGCGTGATCTCGTATTCGCCGATGTCCTCGCCGGAAGTGCGGATGAGCGCGCCTGTAAGGGCATCGCTTCCGACAAGACCGGTTGCCTTATAGGTAAGCTCGGGATCCTCAGCCCCATATGTCTTTGTCTTTGCGTCCGCCGTTACGGTGACCGTGGCGGGGGTGATATTCGCCGTGGTCGAGGGCAAGCTGGCGTCTGTATTAAGCTCATAGTTGGATGCACTGCTGCCGGTAAGGCCGGTGTAGGTTATTGCGACCGTCTTGCTGTTCCCGACGTTTGCGTCAGCAAACACGCCTGTAGCAACGACCTGCAGTTCGTCGCTTCCGACCTTGCCGTTGATCGTGGCTGTCTCGGTTTCCAACGTTGCGGTCACTGTTCCGTCGTAGGTCTTGTTATTTGCGACGATCTCAGTGACCGTCACGGGCTTCGGGGCGATGGTCACATTCACACTTGCGGGAGCAGTGTCATTGTGATTCGCATCACCGACAACTTTGTACCATACGGTATAGCCGCCCGCGTTGACGCCGGTGGGGATCGCGGTGCTGTACGTGCCGTCCCGCTCAAGGCTGTACTGCATCGTTCCGCCAACAGCGGTCCCCGCAGTGACGAGCGCCTGCGCACTGCCCGTGTAGGTCAGCGTCTTAGCGTCGGGAGCCCCTGCGCTCGAATCGGCCTTGTTGATAGTCAGCGTGCCGACTACGAGGCCGGTCGCCTCGTTATAGCTGTCGCCCTCGGTAACGTTGATCTTGATCGTGTAGGTGCCGGCGTTGGTGGGATCATTGACCAGTGTGTCATCCTTATAATACTCGACAGTGATGCTGCCCATGCCGGTCACACTTTCTGCAGGAGTGACCGTTACGGTATGGGGGTCGCCGTCATAGGTGTAGGTGCCGTCACCGGAAACAGTAAAGTTTTCGGATTTGGGATCCAGCTTGTTCGAATGAGTATGCTGCTCATCGTACCATGCATCGCAGGTCGCGCAGTAATAGAAGGTCGTGCCCGCAGAAGACCCGGCCGTTGCAGTGTATTCGTCAACGCTGTACTCGCCGGATGTGGGACGGTTGACGCCGTTTTTCAGCTGAGCGGCAGTTGCCGGTATGGGGACATTTGTCGCTTGATTACCAGACTGCGTCGCCTGATATGTGTTAGTATTAGCGGTTGGCGCAGTATTGTAAACAATCTTGCCCGTTTTTTCGGAGCTGATGATTTGAGTAGTTGTAACACCGTTATCATCTACCGTAGTATATATATTTCCATTCACGATCACGGTGCCGTTAATATCTACCTTGGTGCTGACCATATCAGCATTTACGAATTTCCCCGTCCATTTCCTGATCGGGTTCCAATACTCGTTTTTGAAATCCGTACCGCTATAAATATAACCTTTTCCGATCCACTGCTCGCGGCTATATGCAAAGACGTTTTTGCCGGTGCTGATAGAGAGCGTTGCGCCGTTATCAACGACCAGTTGGCTGCCGGGAATCATACAGGCGCTTTGATTGATCGTTGTTGTCCCGCTTTCGATCTTCACAGTTGCATTTTGCATAATTGGAAGCACAAAGTCTGCGGAATTTATGGAAGCACCAGCATTGATCGTTATGCTGTTGAGATTTGCATTTCCATTAATTGTATACGTTGCCCGTTCTGTTGCCGTGTCAAAACTTTTGGTGAAGCTGCTTCCGGATTCAAGATTAAACATTCCGCCGCTATCCTTTGCAACAAACTTGAGCGTAACGTCAGCTGACGTATAGGATGTTGAGTATAAACGGCATACTACTGTCTCCACTGCGCCGTAATTCATCACCAAAGTCGCTTCGATATTTTGAATGTAGTACTGCGTAAACGGGAATGTTTTTTTATTGCCTGCGAGGCCGCTCGTAGCATTGCCTCCGCGGTAATCGCAGATTTGGAATTCTTCATATACCTCAGATCCGTTGTTGGCAGTAATCGTGCCCGACCCGGTGATATAACCCCAGCAATAAAGCTTGGAACCATTATTTAATGTGATACTGCTGCCAGCCTGCATATCGATCTGTCCGCAAGCGCCGGAAAGCACTCCCGTATATGCTGTATTAGCAGAACTAACCATCGCAGGTAGGCTAAGAACACCGTCAACCGTAATACCCGTTCCCGAAGGAATCGTCAGCTTGCGGTAAACGCTTTGGTTCTTGGCGGCCGCAACCAATCCGGTCGATCCCGGCATTGTCGTATATGATGTAGCAGCACTGTCATAAGGCACAAGCAACGTAACGCCGCTCGGTATCGTAAAGCTTGTCTGACCGGTCGAACCATAGACGGAGCCGTTCCCTATGACAACGATCGTTCCGCTACTTCTGGCTGCGGTGATCGCCTCGTCCAAATACCCATAAGGCTTTGAAAGGTTGGTTTTTAACGCAAATACTGCCGAACCGCTTTTATAGAAAACCGGCTTGATCGTTGCATCTGAGGTAGCTGTATAGCTGAAATTTGTCTGTGTTGAAGAAATTATTTCTTCACTTCCGTTTACCCAATATTTAAACTCATAACCCGAAGCGGGCGTCGCGGAAAGGATATAGGGGTAATCCGACGATTCATTATATGACTGACCAACCGTGCGAGGTTGCCCATTATATGTCACGGTATAGGAACCGTTCGCTGCACTTGCAAATGTAGTTGTGACTACGACAGCTTCCAATTCAATGCTGCTTATTGTTAGTTTTTGTGTTACAGAGCTGCTCGTACCTTTTCCAGAAGTGACTGCAAACGTAAAGGTGTCGCCAGCGTTCAACACAATTGGAGAATTTGATGACAGAGTACCGCCGTCTTTTGAGCAGGCAACCGTCATTTCTACGGAAGAGGTATTCTTAAACGTAACAGTTGTGGTTGACGATTGCTCTGACCCACAAATTCCTGTAGTTTTATAGCCCTTTGCTGTCACGCTTATCACATTGTTTGTTGATATGGAAACTGCCCCCTGTGCTGTTGCATACGAATTACTGGCAGTGATTTCCAAATAGTCTTTATTTGCTAATGTAAGATTGCCGCTAACGGGTACTGATACAGCGGCATGGACACTCGTGATAGTCTTATTTCCTATATTAGGAAAAAGGCCCACAAGGAATAATAACGCTAACGTCAAAGAAATAAAGCGCCTTATTACTTGCTTAATCATTTTGTTACCTCCTAGTAAAGTCCTTTGGAAAATTGTTTGTTTTTGTGACCGACAAAATCAAAGAAAACGCTTCTTGTTTTATGTCGTTATTCTTTTTCCTCTGTCATGTTTCTTTTTTTCGTGTACCGATATTACTATGCTAATACCAATTAGCGCACATAATGCGGACCAAACGTGAGCAAGATGAAAAATCGTAGTAAAGTTGGTATCGCGGAAGAACTCGAGTATAAACCTCAAAATACCATAGCCTGCCATATAAAATGGGAATGCAGTTCCATTCGCCTTTTTAGTATATACTCTGGGAATCATGAGGATCAAAAAAATCAAATAGAAAAACATTTCGATTTCTCGAGTCGGAACTCGGAAACCGAGAGAAGCTATCTCAATTCCCTGACAGCAACCATAAAAGAAGCAATTGGCTCTTCCTCCCATACAGATCAGGACCGTATTGACAGAAAAAATATCAAACACTTCCCCTATCGGCCTTTTCGCAATCAACGCTCCTAACAACAGTGGGATCGGTACAAAAAATGGAACTCCATATAAGCTCATTCCGCCAGACTTTGCAGGATCAAATCCAGCCTCAACCAGCGCAAAAAACTTGACAGCATACACAGCATATATGACAAGCGCAGAAGAAGCAATTATGGCAACAATCCAATGCATTTTCAAGCGCTTACGAACGAGAATCAGCCAGATTATCCCTAACAATCCAGCAATCCCAAGCGTAATATTCAATGGTTTTGAGTATATCGAAGCTATGAATTCTAATATCTTCATTTTAACTTATTACCTCTTCATGCACTTTCACCCGGGCGCGTTTTCGCGCACCCGGGCATGGCAGTACTTTAGTTTTTTATACCGTCGGCGGATCGATCATGCAACCATGATCATCGAAGGTATAAGCACCTGGCTTGAAGCCCTCGATGTCGTTGGTCTTGGTGATCCAGTAGCTGCGGCCGTGGACGACCTCGCCGGTGCCGCGGACGTAGTAGTAGCCGTCATCGAGGCCGAACTCGGTCCCATCCGCAGCGTGATAGATCGTGCTGCCATCGAGATGGATCAATCCCGCATAGAACGGCTTACCGTTCACGTAATAGAAGAGGCTGTTATTCTCCTCGTAGAAGCCCTCCTTCACCAAGGGGGTGGGAGTGGGTTCCGGAGTCTCGGTGGGCTCGGTGGGTTCCGGAGTCTCGGTGGGCTCGGTGGGCTGTGGAGCTACGGGCGGATCGATCATACAGCCATGATCATCGAAGGTATAGGCGCCGGGCTTGAAGCCCTCGATGTCGTTGGTCTTGGTGATCCAATAGCTGCGGCCGTGGACGACCTCGCCGGTGCCGCGGGTATAGTAGTAACCGTCGTCAAGGCCGAACTCGGTCCCGTCGGCGGCGTGGTAGATCGTGCTGCCGTCAAGATGGATCAGCCCTGCGTAGAACACCTTGCCATTCACGTAATAGAACAGGCTGTTGTTCTCCTCGTAGAAGCCGTTCTTCACCGTGGGAGCGGGAGTGGGCTCGCCGGGGTCGGTAGGATCGGGCGAAACGGGAGGATCGATCATCCTGCCGTTGTCATCGAAGTAATAGACGCCCTCCTTGAAACCCTCGATGTCGTTGGTCTTGGTGATCCAGTAGCTGCGGCCATGGACGACCTCGCCGCTGGTGCGGACGTAATAGTAACCGTCCGCAAGGCCGGTCTCAGTCCCGTCCTCGGCGTGATCGATCGTATTCTCATCAAGATGGATCAAACCAGCATAGGCACGGACGCCAAGCTCATAATAGAAGATGCTTCCATCCTCGTGATAGAAGCCGCACTTTGCGGGATCGGGACGGATCATCTTGCCGTCGGGTCCGAAATCATAGGCCTTCTCGGGAAGGATACCGTTGGTCTTGGTGATCCAGTAGCTGCGGCCCTTTATCATCTGGTTGTTGCTCGCGAAGTAGTAAAGATCGCCGTCGATCTCCACAAGGCCGGGATACTCAACAATTATGCCGTTGTCGGCAAGGTAGGTAGCTCCATCGGTATGATCGTAGAAACCGTCGATCTCCTCATGCCAAATGCCGTCTTCACCGAATATATGGATGAGGACTCGCTCGCCGCCGCCGTAAGGATCGGTTCGATACAAGCCGGTGCAGAGCTTCTCACTGGGAAGAGCGCAGTACTTATGACCATCCAGGATGAACCAACCGTTGCGATAGTATGAGCCGGCCCACATGTACTTGAGGAATTCACCCCTTTGGACTATCTCGCCGCGGGTAAGTTTGTATTCCTCAAAGGTGTAGTGGTAACCATCGATAAGCTGCTCGCCGTCAAGCGCTGCGTAGGTCTGCTTGCTGAAATAATAGTAAGAGTCGCCGATAAAACGCCATGACGTCTTGCGCTCGCCGAGAACTGCATAGTAGAGGCTGCCGTTCACCTCGAACAAGCCGCTGTACTTGCCGCGGCTGACGCCGTCATCACCGAAGTTGTAGATATAAGTCCCCGTGTTTTCGGGATCCGGTACCTGCTGGATTCCGGTGAGTTTCTGATTGTTCACGTAATAAAACTGGCTGCCGTCCTCCGCAGTGACCCAGCCCTCGTTGTCCGTGTCATTGATAATGAAGCTGTCCTCGAAGGTCGTATGGGTGCTGCTGAACTCTGCGCCCTTGTCGTTTACAAGGTTGGCGGAATTGTCGTATGGAACCAGCCCATAGGAATGGCCCATTTCGCTGCCTGCAAGACTGTATGCCGCCGAACTGCGCAGGCGCGCCATGTACTTGATGTCACCGTTGATGTTGAACTGTATCTGATTGTTCTCACCCCAATCAACACCTTCGCGCACTCTCGCCTTAAGGCCGGAAACGATGCACAAGGGGTTGGCTGTACCCGGGTCAATAGGTCCGTAAACCTTGATCCAGTTACAGATAAGTTTGAGTTGGCCGGTCTCCTCGTCATAAATAGTATCAGTCAGATTGAAAAACTGGCAGTTGACCATCATTTCAGACAGATCCAGCTCCAATCTCGGATCAACATTGACCGTGACTGTTACGGTCGTGGTCGGGCTGATACGCTCAGCCAGCATCAGGAGCAGCTCCCATGCGGTGGTATCACCGTTGACCTGACTCTCGCCCATGAATGCAGCTACAAGAGGCAATGCAGCTGCGATGTTATCCGGAATCACCAAATCGTTCATATCAAGAGCGAACGTGTACTCAACGATCATCTCCTCATTGGGATCGTCGAGATAGTAGATCCCATCGACCATATTGGTGTTGGTCACATCTCTGTTCCATGCAAGGGTCCTGTCACCTGCCGTGCAATTATTGAAATCGAAGCTTGCTTCATCCGCGGTATAGAGACGGATTATACCTTCAGCAGATATATCATCGTCCTCCCACAGATGAGCGGTTATCTTTGTTGTTCGCACGCCGCAATCGGATGCTGCGGCATAGAAGGTCAAGCCCACTGCGGAACCCGCGTTTGTTTTCTCGACCTCGAAGTTGAACAACGATTCCAACCAATCATTATCCGTTGGCATCGCCACATCATTGTTGTTATAGCTCGCGGTAAGCGGGATGTGGTTCTCCGCATCGTAAACTGCATCAAACTCCGCAGGATCGAACGCAAGCGAATCCGGAAGTACTACGTGGAGTTCAATGCTGCCGAGCTCCTTCTCGCCATCCATCATGGTAACCGTGACGTCGCCATAATCTTCCGCCATGAATACGTTGCCGTTCATCGTGCCAATCGAGCTGTCACTGAGTACCCACGTCGGATCCTCCGGCAGCGCGGCTGAGTTGCCGGAAACACTTACGCCGACGGCATTGATGGTCATTTCCGTTCCAAGCATCATGTAGACATTGTCTGCGTTCAGGTTTGCATGATCCAGCTCATTGGATATCACCGCGCTTGAGACGATCATCAGAGAAGTGCTGACCCTGCGTTCAAAGCCGTCAGAAGGACGGTTCACTACCGTGACCTCATCGGAGCCTTCAAGCTTGGCCGCATACGTTGTGGAGCCGCCGCCGTCAAGGTTGACAGCTGTGACGCAACCCGCGTCAAGCATGATCTGCGCGATCTCCTCTGCGCTGCCGCCGCAGGACCAAGGCTCCTGTCGGCCGTCAAGAACCATAAGAACAACTTTGCCGCTTTCAGTAATGCCAACACAGGTTCTGGAAGCGCGGCTGTTCATATAATTGGAGGAATGAGAAACTGCGATCTCACCGTTCTTTACCAGGAAGGTATTTGCGCCGACAGCCTCCTGGATTTGTCCGCTGTAGCTGGCATACTCGCTCTTGGCTGCAATAACTGCGCTGCCATCCTTCAGTATGGCAAAGAAGGGTTCGTTGCCAACAGGATGATATTCCACACCCTGCATAACAAGAATCCCGGTAGGTTCGCCTGTTCCCATATTGAAAAAGTCGGCGTTGGTACCTGCAATGACATTGAAGTTTTCTCCGGCGTGAGCAGCCATTGCGGCAGCTATCTGATCGGTAACGCTCTGCATACCCCACGCGTTGCCGTTATAATCCTTATACCCTGCACATATGGTCACATCATCGCGGGTAACGTCCGCAGTTGCAATATAATAAGCCAACTGCTTGTCGTCCGCGGTGATAGCCAGCTTGACAGTCTGTGTAACACCGGGTACCAACGTTGTGGTTTCGGAAGAGAATACACGGTAATAGTCATTATCCAAATCCACAGGTTCGGGGATCTCGGGCGAAGGAGAAGGTTCCGGCTCGGGATCGGCAGGATATTCACCGAACTCAACAATACCCGCAGATTCGCAGATATAATCCGCCCATGCATAACAGCAGGCCTTGATTCGCTCAGGATACTCAGAGCGGTTGATCCCACGATTACCTTCCAGTGCGAATGCCATCAGATTATCCATGTAATCATGGTATACACCTGCGCGGAGAGGCGCGATAGTGTCGATCTCCGGATAGCGGTTGCTGAGATAAAAAGCCGTGCGGTCCGCATCTGCAAGTGACTCGGAATAATAATCGTTGAATAAGACGCTGAGGAACTGTGAAGTCTCCTCGTGTTTGGCCATCAGATAGACGGCGTCGAGGTCGCCTCGGATATCCTGCATGTCAAAGCTGTTTCTTCCCAGGTTTACTCCAAGATAGTTGTTTCGGATCTCCGCAACGCCTGCTTCAAAATCCGTGGCACAGTCAACTTCGCCGAGGTATACCTGATAGACAAGATCGCCGATATCGCCCAGCCAGCCGCCGAAATCCTTATACGGTTGTGCAACGGAAGCATCGTTGCGGCTCTGATAGTTGGCAATATCCAGAACGGCTATCAGATGGACCATCTCTATGGAATCGCCATTGGGAACAATTATGTTGCCCAAGTTACGCAGCGCAGAAAGGTTCGTTTCATTCTCCTCATCGTATGCTGCAACATATTCAATGAAGTCGGTGTCCATCGCGCCGGCAACACCCGACCAGAGACTGTCCTGATACTTTTCGGCACCGGTACGGATAAAGTTCAGCGTCAATCCATAACCATCCTTATCATTCGCCTCACCATACTGTTCCGCAACCGCCTCAAGCTGTTGGAGAAGGTCAAGGAACAAGGCATAATCCGTCAAAGCGTTCTCATCCTCATCACCCTGAGAAGTATTGGGAAGAATCACCTCTTCCGTGTTCCTGTTTGCATCGACTCCCTGCATCTCTGTTTCCGAAGCCCTTTCGCCCTCTCGAGCTATGGCGGACATCGGGATCAGGGTGAACAGCATGCAGATCATGAGCAGTAACGATAGTAACTTCCTCAACATGTTTTTCCTCCTTGGTCAGGCCCTGTCGGGTTTGTTGTTATACTAAAATGCAAATACATTTCAATACCTTTATTATTTGGAATGATCCAGTACGAAGTTCAATGATTCTTGCATAGCATAGACTCGATCTCTCTCGCCTTCCGTCAAATCAGATAAATCATCAAGCTCGATGAATCGAAGATACAGGGTCCTCTCGACGCCGTCCGAACCGGTGAGCTTGCCTGCCGGTTCTCCTTCGCCGCCATTAATGCCGATCTCAAACAGATCGATCTTCTTTTCATTGATAACAGCCCGAAACAGAACCTTGACGACATTCCCATCCTCTGTTTGCTCGGTCTCAAGAAATTCAAACAAATCGTCCGGATACTTTAATCGTCCATATTTTGTTTCAATGGGTTCCCAATCGCGATCCGGGTCGTCAAGCTCGGGGTCGTTCACTTGCCCGGTTCCGCCGGGACTGTCTGCCTTCCCGTTCATGGAATCGGTATTCTTATTGCACGCATAGCAAATAAAGCAACCGATCAGTATTGCGCAGAGGAGAAGCGAAAGAAGGACGAGCCGTGTCCTCTTCATAATAGATCCCTCACTTTCTGATAGGTATTCAAATACTCGCAAATCGTTCTTTCTTTGTTATAGCAAGCTCCTGCTTTTTCAGCAACGACCCGGGGTTCCGGAATATCGATCTCCATTACCGCTCCGGCAAGTTCTTCAATGTCACCGGGTTCGCAGAATCGACTGTAATTCGGCAGTGCGATGCTTTCAGGGCCCCCTGCACGAAAGCCTACCACCGGGGTACCGCAGCATAGGCTCTCGGCTGTGACCATTGAAAAAGTCTCTCTCTTACTTGTAAGGAGCGTCAGATCCGATTCCGCATAAAGGCGGGCAAGTTCACGCCGCTCCCAGACGGGGCCGATTATTTCAACATTAGCGGGAGGCGTTCCCCAGTCTCCGGGGCCGACAGCGCTGATCCTCACCTTATCGCTCAGACGCTCCGCCAGAGGGTATAAATGCTCGCCGCCCTTCGTCGAACCGGGCGATTTGTCGAAGTGCGGTGTGACGTATAAAATCCTCCTGGCAGAAGATGCGTTTTTCTTACCCATCGGATGAAACACGTTTAGATCCACACCGTTCATGATCGTGTGGACCTCCGCCGTATCAAAAAACGGAGAGCGTCTCACACGCGCTTCCTGCCATGGAGAGACGGGAACAACGATCAATCTTCGAAAACCGTCGAACGCTTCCTTCATCCGCGCCCAACACCGTGCAGTCCTGTCGACAAACATGGAATGAGTTTGTTTTCGAAGCTCCGGGCAGCCTCCGCATCCTGTGATCCATTTCTCGCAATCATAGGCATGACTGCAGTTTGCAGTGTACATGAATTCCGCATGAAGAGTAATGACCGTCGGAATACCCTCGTTCTTCAGAAACGTAATGAGTCTGAAAATATTAACGAAGTTTCCGTTTATGCACTGAAGATGAACGACGTTCGGCTTTTCTGCTTTCAAATTGGATATGACCGCCGCCGTTTCGAGTTCACAGCCTCCGTACATTATGCCGGTCAGCCTTGCCCTTGCGCCTCCAAACTTGCCCAGTATCTCGCTCCCGAGCCTTAATACTCCCTGCTCACGTACCTTTTTCCCGCGGCCGTAGATCACAAGGGACTCATCCCCACGGGCCATTAGTGACTCGTGGAGATCCCGAGTCAACACTCCGGTGCTTCCCCGCCCATAAACGCAATTGATCTGGATGACTTTCATGCTATTGTCCTTGCATCTCAAGAAGAAGCTCGTGAAGTATCCTGCTGTTCCGCTTTGAGGAATGGCAGCGCGCGGCAGTTTCCAAAGCTTTTTGAACGCAAACTTTCCGGGCTTCCCCGTCAGTCAACGCGCGCAGAAGAACTCTTTTTAACTCATCGGCGCCGGTTGCTGTAAACGCGCACTCATTTCGAATTAAGTGACGGATCGAGGATACTTCTTTCGGGCCATAAGCCATAAGGGGTACGCCACTGTTCAAACTATCCGCTATTTTGGTTGAAACCGAGTGCCTTACATGATCGATGCTTTCAGGATCAAAAGCTTCCACATGAAGCAGCAGTTCGGAGTTTTTCAACGTTTCCTGATACGCTTTTCCTTGAAGGAACGGCATTATATCAACAACTCCGGTATCAGTCATTGTCCGAAGGATAACGGGGTCCTTTTCTGTGGTAAAGACTCGCAGCCTGTATTCTTTGCCGCATTCATTGCCGAGCTCTGCCAATGTTTTCCCGATCTCAGCAAGCGAAACGAATCTGTTGTTTCTGACGTTTCCGAAGTATGAGACAGTTTGCGCCGGCATCGCCGCGCGCTTCTCTGCCAAAGGAATGATTTCGCTGCCTGTCATCAGTACATGTACAGGCATTGAAAAACGGGTTCCATAGGCGTCCTTAAGTTCCCGACAGATAGTTATTATCAGGCGGGATCTATTCATAAGCTTGTTCATCTTTCGGCGGAGAAGTGCCAACTGGAGTTTCCCCGTCAAACTATGAGGCGGCTTTACAAAATAGTATTCATCACAAATGTAGACCGCAATTGGGATGCCGCGCGTTTTCGAGATCTTCAATGCTATGTTGTACAGAAACATTGCGGGGCCCGGCGCCACAAAAATGCATGTAGGCGCTTCACGGTCGAGCCAATCTTCCAGTTTTGCGTTATCCCATCCGGAGAGACCCCATATCAGATCCCTTCCCATTCTGCGAAGGGGCGCTTTGTTCTTCCTGTTTCTGTACAAAGCTTCGTCTTTTCCGTCCTCATAATAGGACTGCCCATCATGGATCCTCTCGCTCTGTACCTCCGCCCCCGGGCGATTCGGCGTATAAAGGCTTTTAAGGACTTCCTTGTCGGTCACGCGATAATAGGAAGAACAGGTATTCAGATCCGGATAAGACGGATAGATATAAAGCTGGCAAAGCTCTTCCCGGTCAAAATTCGAAAAGAGGGAAACGAAGGTTTTCCCCATCCCGTTATATGTGCAGCAGGGATTATGGCTGACAATCAAAACCTTCATGTATTCACCTGATGCTTCTGGTGTATTCGGTAAAGCGCTGTTCCCGCTGCCACCCGAGATACTTCTCGTAGGAGTTTTCAAGATCCACTTTGACGGCGTGGATCTTATATTTCAATTCTCCCTGTGCCGGCGGCGTCATATAATCGCCGTACAGCGCAGTCAATAGTTCGTCATGGTATGAGGAAACCGGGAAAAGGCCGTTTTCGAAACGGATCCGCTCCGATTCGGTCAACCATTGGCGTGGATACACGCTCTTTTCGAACCTGGATGATGCGCCAAAGAATGTATGGAGCATTCGGCTGTTTCCATCCTTCCTCCTCATCGCCAACTTGCGGAATGGCTTGATCGGAAC
This sequence comes from Clostridia bacterium, assembly GCA_017509785.1. Taxonomy (GTDB): domain Bacteria; phylum Bacillota; class Clostridia; order Christensenellales; family CAG-138; genus UBA3857. Next base: position 104,230 of record JAFWOT010000024.1, on the reverse strand, counting down.
GAGTCTGCAAGCAGACATAAAAAGCTTTTTCTTCGGGTCGTTCGTCAAATATCCCCTTTTGCGAAGCGACTTTGCGATCACTATTTTCGACGCAAAAAACTGAAGTCTTCGCACCGCACGATTATCCGAAAGATTGTCCGCCGGAAAAATGTCCACATAGACGCCCTGGTGCTGCTGAGGATCCCTGGGGTGCACCTTTTCTATGCAAGTCGTTCCGTTCAACCTCAGTTTCGAGAAGAACATCGGCCAATGAGTCGAGAACTCTTTCTGCAAAAAAAACCTTTCCGCATTCAACAGTCCATCCGCTTCTCTGAGGAACCTTTCGTAATCGGGGCGAAGCATCACAACATCCAGGTCATCGTCCCATGGGATAAACCCATGATGTCTTATCGCACCTAATAGACTGCCGGCAAAGAGCATGTATGGTATGCCCTTCTCGGCGCAGATCCGGTCGATTTCATTCAGGAGCTCCAGCATCGCAAGCTGATGTTCCCTAAGCGAAGCGCTCATTTATTATCGCCTTTCCTTTTATACTTTCTCACTCCCCAATACATGTAGCCGATCATCGCCCTGCTGCTGTGAAAAAAGGATAGCTTTAGCTGATCCCTGTAAACATGCCAACGATTCATCGCGCTGCGAAACTTATTAGAAGCACGCGATCCTTCCACAAGTCTGTATGATGCAAGTACCTCAGGTATTCCCACGGCCTTTGCACCGTTCATAAGGAGAAGCATCCAGTATGCGTAGTCCTCATGGTAATGCTCTGTCGGAAACTTTCTGTCTTCAATGGATGCTCTGTTAAGAAGGGCGGTCGAACAGCTTATCGTGGATCTTTTCAGCATCGCATCGAAGTCTATCTCCTTGGGAACGATAAAATCATTGCATTTTTTATCCCCCTTCTCATCGATCATGGCATAAGAACAGCTTACTATGTCGGCTCCTGTCTGCATCGCGCAAGCTATTTGCTTTTCCAGCTTATCCGGACTCCAAAGATCGTCACTGTCCAATAGTGCGATATACCTTCCCCGACACAGCTCAAACGCTCTGTTCCTCGTGCGTGCAGCGCCAATATTTTTTTCGTTTTTATAGAACCGTATCCTATCGTCTTTTCCTGCCGCGTTTTCAATAATCATCGGCGTCCTGTCGGTTGAGCAGTCATCAATAACGATCAATTCCCAATCTTTGACCGATTGGGCAACAACCGAAGAGATCGCCTGTCCGATGTATTTCTCAGCATTATACGCGGCCATGACTACGGATACTGCAGGCTCCATCTCAGCTTTCCTTTCTCGCAAAAATAATCTTTATTGTCTTCAACACGCATCTGATATCCATCATAAGCGAAATACTGTTTATATATTTCATGTCGAACACCACTTTTTTCTCCGGGGGAAGCTCATACCCCCCATTGACCTGTGCCAACCCGGTGAGCCCGGGACGGACGGCAAGCCTATTGGAGAAACCATGGACGTATTTCTCGAACTCCTCGTAGAAATACCGTCTTTCGGGTCTTGGACCGACAAAACTCATGTCGCCTTTGAGGATGTTCCAAAGCTGAGGAAGCTCGTCCATGTGGCAGTGGAGCAGCGCGGTTCCGATCTTCGTGCAGCGTTCGTCATTCTCCTTAGCCCATTTCGGGCCGTCATTCTCCGCGTCTAAACGCATGGTCCTGAACTTGTAGATGATGAACGGCTTCCCGTTCCTTCCAAGGCGTTCCTGGCGAAAGATCGGAGCACCGGGCGACCCTGCCGCGACCACGCCCGCGATCACCGCCATCGGCAGCGCGAGGAGCACAATACCGAGCACGGCAAACAAGATATCCAGAACTCTTTTGACCATGCTGTATAAAACAGGCGGTTTATTTTCCGGCGGATCGATATAATACTCCGCCCCGTAAAGCGGGAGTTCCTCCGCCAACGAGGTAGTGTTATATATCAAGGCCGCCTCCGTTTTGTTCTCCATTGCCGTTTCATCCCCAACTGTTCAATAAACGGGATCGCAAACTCAAAAAGGCCAATGCACGGATCCGGGTTCATGCGTTTGACCTTTGCGAGCTGTCCTCCCCGGCCGATGCGCCGCAAGTCTGCCGCCTCTTACGGCGGCCCTTTCCGCATATGCGGGTCTCAGCCAGTAAATTTATGTATTGATTCTTCCGCCTCAAAGGCGATGCAGGTAAGCTTGTCCTCCGATCCCTACTCCGCCGCGGATTCTCCATCAAAGTTATCGGCGAAAAAGCCCTGTTCATTCGTCGCCCAATCGAACGACAGCCAGACGCTGAATTCATTCACGTCGAGTTTGACCTTCATCAGGCGGCGGCGTTTATCGATCTCGGTCACGGTGCCGCGCAGGTCGGCAAGGGGGCCTTCCAGTATAAGCACGGAATCCCCGCAGGAGACGGCCTTTGAGACGGTCATAACGCCGTCATGCTCGAATATCCATTTGGCGAAAAGCCGGTCGTTCCCCTGCAGCAGGCAGGTGCCGTCGCTGTACTGAAGCAGGCGCACGTGCGCATTGCGGGCGGCCTCGCGGATATCCTCCTCGGTTTTTCCGTAAATAAAAATATAGCCCGGGAAAATCCGTTTCTCGAGTGTTTCCCAGCTTCCGCAATGCTTTTCTTTTTTGATCTTGACAGGACTGAAAGCGACCACGTTTTCGCTTTCCGAGATATGCTTGAGCACTCTGCTTTCCCGCAGAACGCGGCAGTATGCGCAGCAGCAATTGTCAACATAGCGCGCATTCATGTTATCACCCCCCAACAATCAATGCTCCGCCATCCGTGCGCCCGGGACGCACGGTTACTTTGAGTTTGTGATCATTGAGAAGGGACGATCCCGCAATGCGCAGCAAAGGCCCGCTCAACTGCTTTGCCAAAAGTGATACATTATGGACAAAAATCCCATGTTGCTACACTTCCTTTACCATAATACCATATACTTTCCCTGAAGTCAATGGAAATTTGTATTCAATTAGTTAGTAAGCCAAAATACACAGTCATTATATGCACAAATCGAACAGTGTTTTATCACATTTTTCACAGGAGCTTTATCACATTTTGGGGGATCCAAGGCACAAAAAAAGAGCCGGGCAGACTTGCTGCCCGTCCCTTGCGGCGCTTTATCTCTTCCCGCCCGAAGCGTATCGCCTTGCCGGGCGCCCGCCCTGCGGACGGGGCGATCCGGAGTGCGGCGCGGAGGGACGCGGCCCCTGCGGAGGCTGCCCGTACCTGGCTGCCGGCCCGCGGTTCACCGGGGTGGAGCGCACCCTGCCGCCCTTGCTGAGAGCGGAGATGATTATTATTACCACGACGACTATCAGTATCGTCTTGAACGAACCGCCGCCGCAGCCTATCGAGAAGGGGAATATGTTCGAGATGAACGAGCCGAAATCGAATTCCTCATAGGTCTGGGGGAGATGAGCCGCGGAGATCTTCTCCTCCGCCCAATCGAGGAAGGCGGTGACGGCGCCGTCGTAATTCTTCGCGTTGCACTCCGTGTATACGGAGTTGATGAGATCGTTCTTTTCCTGCGAGGTGAGGTAGGCGTCCACTCCGGCGCCCGCCGCAAGATAGCACTCGCCGTCCTTCACGAGGAGGAGCAGCAGCGCGTTCTCGCTAAGGCCCCACTTTTTCCCGAGAGCGACGGCGTAATCCTCCGCGCTCCAACGGTTGAGCCCCGGCAGCGTCGCCACGGCGGCGACGGTGTTATAGGAGTTCGTCCAAACCCTGTCGCGCTCCATTACGTCCCTCTCCGCGTCGTCGGAGAGAATGTCCGCGTTATCGCAGACCCAGTTGCCCTTGGTGACCTTAAGGAGCTCGGTCTTCTTCTTTTCCTCAAAGTAGCCCTTTCGGGAGATGCCAAGGAAGCATGCCCCCGCAACGGTCAGCACGAGCACGACCCAAGCAACGACAGTATTTCCGAGGATCTTCTTCATTTTACGCTCCTTTCGGGGATCTCCCCATCATCAGCCGCGAAGCTCGATGAGCTTCTCCTTGAGCTCGCCTTCTATCCTGCCGAGTTCGACCTCGGCCGCCTTGCGCTTCTCCGCGCCCTCACGCTGGATGTTGAGCACCTCGTCGAGCGTGGCGATGAGCTTCTGGTTGGTGAACTGAAGCGTCTCGATATCCACGACGCCGCGCTCGGACTCCTTCGCAACGGAGACCGTGCCGAGCTGGAGCGCTTCGGCGTTCTTCTTGAGGAGCTCGTTCGTCATCTCGGTGACGGCGTTCTGAGCTGTGGTCGCCTGCTTGATATGCTCCATGCCGAGGGCAAGCACCATCTGGCTCTTCCAGAGGGGGATCGTATTGACGAGAGAGGACTGGATCTTCTCTATCATCAGGGTATCGTTGTTCTGGAGGAGGCGCGTCTGCGGGCCCATCTGGATGGATACCATGCGGGTGAGCTCCAGATCGTGCAGCTTCTTTTCGAAGCGGAGCACCATGTTGTTGAAGTCGTTATAGGTCTGCGCGTCCTCGGCAAGGCCGGTCTCTTCCGCCTTGGCGCGGAGGGAGGCGAGCTCGGTGTTCGCATCCTCGAGGCGCTTTTTGCCGGCGAGGATGTACATCGTAAGCTCCTTATAATACTTGAGATTGAGATCGTACATCTGGTCGAACATGGCGACGTCCTTCAGAAGAGCCACCTGGTGGTTCTCGAGGCTCTCGGCGATCTTGTCGACGTTCGCTTCGACCTTATTGTACTGGGCCTTCATTGTCTCGAGCTTGTTGCCGGTCTTCTTGAAGAGGCCGGCGAGGCCCTTCTTCTCCTCGCCGCCGAAGCCCTTGAGCTCGGTCACGAGGGCGGAAAGATCCGAACCGATCTCGCCGAGGTCCTTCGACCTGACGGACGAAAGCGCGCTCTCGGAGAAATCCGCCACGTTCTTCTGTGCGGCGGCGCCGTACTGGAGCACCATGTTGGTATCGCGTATGTCGATCTGCTTCGCGAAGTCATCCACGACCTTGCGCTCCTCCTCGGTGAGGAGCTTCTCGTCCATCTCAACGGGCTTGATCTCGGTCTGAGGGATCTGCTCCTTCTCGGGCTCATCGCTGAGATCCGGCGTCAAAGTGAGGGTGGGGATCTCCATTTCGGGCTCTAAAGTGATATCAGGATTCTTCTTTTCGGACATGGTTTTTGCTTCCTTTCTGTTTATTGGCGCCTTTTGTTAAACCGTCTCGCCCTTGGGTCCGGCGGGGTTCTTGTGGATGGGATCTTCGACGAAGCCTTCCCGCGCGAGCATATTCTCAAGCACGGTGATATCGGTGGAGATATCCATCGCCTGATCGCCAAAGAGGCTGTCAAGCTGCTTCTCGAAGGCCTTGACTATGTTGTCCATAATGCCTTCCACACCCTGCTTCGCGGAGCTGATGTTCTCCCCCTCCACGCCCTGATCGACCATCCGGTCATAGGCGTTGAGGAGCTTCAGCGTGGTGGGGAGGTAGTAGTTCATGAATTTGCGGATCTGCGGGAGCTTCTTCGGATTCTCACGCACGTGGCCGAATATCTTGCCGCTGATCTCCTCGAGCCTGACGATATCGGAGCTGATCTTCTCATCGGAGATGCTCTCGTCAAGGCGCTTCATCTCCCTGATGGCCATGTCGCCCTCGTGAAGCATATTATCGAGCGCTTCATCGCCCGTCTTGACGGGCTCTTCGGGAACCTCGATGACCTGATCCTTTTTCTTGAATATCAGGCGGAATACGACGCCGACAAGCGCCGTCACGGCAATGGCTATTATGAAGTGATGCACCCGATAGAGGGGGAACAGCGCCGCGTAAAGCAGCCAGGCCGCGGCGACCGCATAGAGCGGTATCACCGTCCTGCGAACGATCTTTTTCATCCGTCCTGCCCGCGCCTTTTTTGCAAAGGCTCCTTTCGTTGGATTTGTTTACGTCGGATATTATATCCCAAGCGAGCCCACTCGTCAAGAAGCGGAGTAGGCGATTGGGTAAAGAAAGGGTAAAATCTGTGTAAAATCCGCCCCGGAGAGCGCCTTGACTCGGTTCAGAAGCCGCAGCGTTCCTCGATTATGCGGGCGAAACCCTCAAGGCCGATCCGGTCCTCTTCCGTAAAGCGGCCGAATTCCGGGCTGTCTATATCGAGGACGCCTATCACCCTGCCTTCCCTGCGCAGGGGGACGACGATCTCCGAATTGGAGGCGCAGTCGCAGGCGATATGCCCCGGGAACTCATGGACGTTTTCGACGACGAGCGTCCTGTTCTCCGCGGCGGCAGTGCCGCAGACGCCGCTGCCCATGGGGATCTCTATGCAGGCGGGCTTGCCCTGGAAGGGCCCGAGCACGAGGATATCCCCCTCTATAAAATAGAAGCCCGCCCAGTTGACGCCGCCGAGGTTTTCAAAGAGCAGAGCGGAGGCGTTGGCGAGGTTTGCGATACCGTGCGGAACGCCCTCCGTAAGTGAATCGAGCTGCGCGTTTATGAGTGAATAATCGGTCATTTTTTCCTCCGCGAATGAACGCTGTATCGTGACTCTATTATAGCAAAAGGTTTGCGGATGTCAAGCGGGCGGATCCCTTCCGGCAAATGAAAAGCCGCCGATGTGTGGACGTCGGCGGCTTGGTTTTGAGGTATCCTTATCGGATCGTACACATGTTCTATGATGAGTCGGTCATTTCCAGAGGAGCCAGAGCAGGAGAATGAACAGTACCGTTCCTCCCCCGATGAAGCCTACCACGGTCAGCCCTGCGAATATCGCGTAGAGCGTGTACCTGGCGGTCTCCTTCCGCGTGAGCGCTTCGCCGCGATCGATCTTCTCCTGAAGCTCGGCACGGGCCTGCGCGCGCTGCTCCTTACGAACGCGTCGGTTATACCAAGGCATACCCTCCACGTCCATATCAACTATGGTGCGGCCGTCGTCATCATCGTATTGTTTGGGTTCGCGTGCCATCTTAGTCGTAGAGGTGGCAGGCTACGAAATGCCCGGGTTCGACTTCCTTCGTCTCCGGAGCGCACTCGGAGCAGATGCCCATGCACTTGGAGCAGCGGGTGTGGAACTTACAGCCGGACGGAGGATTCGCGGGCGAAGGAATGCTGCCCTGCAGAATGACGCGGTTCATCTTGTAATCGGGATCGGGGATCGGGATCGCGGAGAAGAGCGCCTCGGTGTAGGGATGCAGCGGGTTGGCGAATATCTGCTCCTTGGACGCATACTCGACCATGTTGCCGAGGTACATAACGCCGATGGTGTCGGAGATATGCTCGACGACGGAGAGGTCATGCGAGATGAACAGATAGGTGAGACCGAGCTCCTGCTGGAGGTCCATCATCAGGTTGATGATCTGCGCCTGAATGGAAACGTCCAGAGCGGAAACGGGCTCGTCGCAGATGATGAAGTCGGGCTTCAGCGCGATGGACCTGGCAATGCAGATACGCTGGCGCTGACCGCCGGAGAACTCATGAGGATAACGATCCTTATGGTAGGGCTGCAGACCGCACTGCTTCATGACCTTATCGAGATAATCATCGAGCTCATCCTGAGGAACGACGTTATGCTCTCGCACGGCCTCGCCGATGATCTCCGCGATGGGGAGACGGGGCGAGAGGCTGGAGTACGGATCCTGGAATATCATCTGGATCTTGGGACGAAGCTTGCGCATCTCCTCCCTGGGCAGATCGTGGATCTCGGTGCCGTTGAAGAGCACCTGACCGGCGGTCTTGTCGTTGAGGCGGAGGATCGTCTTACCGACGGTGGTCTTGCCGCAGCCGGACTCGCCGACCAGACCCATCGTGGTGCCGCGCTTGATGTTGAAGGAAACGCCGTCAACAGCGCGAACGTAACCCGTTACGCGGGAGAACAGACCGGTCTTGATCGGGAAGTACTTGATGAGGTTGTGCACCTCAAGAACGTTTTCGGGGTTATGCTCGATGGGAGGCTCTTCCCTTACTTCCTTGATGTGCTGCTCGAGCATCTGGAACATTTCAGCCCTGGTGGGCGCCTTCTTCTCGGCAACTTCTTCTACAGCTTCTTTTGCTTTTTCGACAGCTTCCATGTTAGTCCTCCTTCTTGTCATCATACAGGTAGCAGGCTACCATGTGCGTCGGGCTGACGTAGACCTCATGCGGATACTCGCCGTTGCACTTTGCGATGCACTTCTCGCAGCGGTCGCGGAAGTAGCAGTAGTTCGGCATGTTGATGGGGTTGGGGACCGAACCGGGAATGCTGTAAAGGCGATCAACGCGGCGGTTGACTACGGGCTTGGAAGCCATCAGGCCGATGGTGTAAGGATGGCAGGGGTTATGGAAAACCTCAGCCGCGGTACCGCGCTCAACGATACGGCCGGAGTACATGACAACGACGTAATCCGCCATCTCGGCAATAACGCCGAGGTCGTGGGTGATGAGCATGATACTGGAATTGATGCGATCCTTCAGAGTGCGGAGCAGATCGAGGATCTGCGCCTGGATCGTAACGTCAAGAGCGGTGGTGGGCTCGTCTGCGATGATCAGCTTCGGGTCGCAGGCGAGAGCCATAGCGATCATGACACGCTGACGCATACCGCCGGAGAGCTCGTGCGGATACATCATGTATACGCCTTCGCTGTTGGCGATACCGACCATCTCGAGCATCTCGATGGTACGGGCCTTTACCCTTTCGGGAGTCCAATCGGGGTAATGGAGCTCGAGCACCTCATTGACCTGCTGACCGATGCGGAAGACGGGGTTGAGGCTCGTCATCGGCTCCTGGAAGATCATGGAGATCTTGGAGCCGCGGATGGTCTGCATTACTTCGGTCGGGGTCTTTACGATATCGTAGACCTTGCCGTCGCCCGCGTTGAAGCGGATCTGGCCTTCGACCGTCTGGCCCTGGGGGCGCTGAACGAGCTGCATGAGGGACAGGGAGGTGACGGACTTGCCGCAGCCGGACTCGCCGACGACGCCGACCGTCTTGCCCCTGGGAACGTTGAAGGATACGCCGTCGACCGCACGGACCGTACCGATATCGGTGAAGAAGTAGGTGTGGACGTTGTCGAACTCGACTACGTTATTCGGATCCTTCATCTCCGTCATATACTCGGAGGGATCAACGTGCTTGCGGTTGCGCTGACGCTCGATCGCGTTCGTTATCTTGCGGTTCTCGCGGGAGATCCTTGCGGACTCCTTGCGGGATATGTAATTGACGCCTTTTCTCTTTGCCATGTTATGGACACCTCACTTAACGCTTCATCTTCGGGTCGAACGCGTCGCGCAGACCGTCGCCGACGAAGTTGAAACCGAGAACTGTGAGCAGGATGAGCAGGCCGGCGGGGATCCAAATCCACCAAGCGGTCTTCATGACCTGCATGTCGTTGACCTGGTTGATGATCGAACCCCAGGAAGCCATCGGGTACTTAACGCCGAGACCGAGGAAGCCGAGCGTTGCTTCCGTAAGAATAACGGAGCCGAGGCCCGCGGTCGCGTTGACGATCAGCAGAGGCATTACGTTGGGGATCAGGTGACGGAAGATCCTGCGGCTCGTGCGGATACCGGTCGCCTCGGTGGCGATCATGAAGTCCTGCTCGCGCAGGGACAGGATCTGGCCGCGGACGATACGCGCGATACCCGTCCAGCCGAGGATACCGAGGATGACCATCGTCAGCATCAGTCGGGTGATAGCATCCGTATGCAGATTATCCATGACGGAACCGAGGATGATCAGCATGGGATAGAAGGGGATCGCGTTGAACAGCTCGACGAAACGCATGAGGATCGTATCGACGACGCCTCCGAAGTAGCCGGAGATACCGCCGACGACAACGCCGATGATGATCTCGAAGAAGACGACTACGAAGCCGACGATCAGGGATACGCGGCCGCCGTACATCAGACGGGTGAAGACGTCCATGCCGTTGATATCGGTGCCGAGCCAATGCTTGGAGGTCACGGGGGACCTGGCGTCGATGAGGGAGGTCTTCTGCATCGTCTGTACGTAGTAGTTGCCGTTGACGATGTTGATGGTCGCGCTGGTCTCGTCGCCGTACTGGTTGACGAAGGTGAACGCGGACTCATTGCTGCGCATGGCCTCCTGCAGCTTCTTGATGAAGTCGACAGTCAGCTCGATGCCGTTCCTTGCGGGACCGTAAGCGATGTCGGAGGCAAGGAGGATCTCGTCGCCGGCGGCGTTCATCACGGAGAAGTCATTCCCGTTGTTGACGAGGGAATAGGTCTCGCCGTCGTACTCGAAGGAGGAAGCGCCGTCCGTGATGGCCTGCTCGGCATTGATGACGAAGTTGTAATCGCTGCTGAGGTTGTCGTACTTGGACTCGACGGGATCGAAGCTGTTGGCTACCGTCATCGCGAGCTGGCCGTCCTCCATGGTGACATGGTATTCGGTCTCAGCGCTTTCAATGGCGTAATCATGCTCCTCGAAATTGAAGGAGGACTCGCCGTTGGCGATAGCGGTGCCGACGGCCTCGACGAAGGCGGCGGGATCGCTGATCTGGGAGTTGAAATCAACTTCCTTCATCTCGGGATCCTTGCCTTCCTCCTCAACGGTCACGTTGATCTTGCCGGGGCGGTATTCGCGGATGATGTTGAAGAGGGGATTGCCGTCCTCTCCGGAAAGAACGAAACCGTTCGCCGCGTCGCCGGAGATGGCGTAGTTCTTGTTATCATAGGAAACGGAGGTCTCGCCGCTGTTGATGGCGGTGCTGACGGAGTGCATGAACTCAGTGTCGGACTGGAGCTCCGCTACCTTGCCGAGCATGGCGGTATAGATGTTGTAGCTGGATACCGCGACGGGCTCGTTGGTGGTCATGTAGTACTTGCGCTCGATCTTGGAGATCTCGACGGAGATGGGGGTACCGTTGTAATCGAGCTCGGTCTCCCTGCCGCCCGCCTCGCCGTCCGCGGTGATGAAAGCAAGAATGGCGTCATCAACGTATTCGGGATCGGAGAAGGTTATTTCGCCGTTGGTGCAGGTGGCAACGTGGGCGGAACCGTAGATAGCGCAGCTGGGTTTGGACTCATCGGGATTGATGACCTTAAGGGTATAGTGACCGCTCTTCGTGGCGAAGGGGATCTCCTGACCCTCGGTCAGAACGTACTTGTTGCCCTTCTTCTGAGAGCTCAACGCCTTCAGAACGCCGGACTGGAGAGAAGTACTTGTTTCGCCAAGGAAACGTGAATCCACGTTGAATTTACCGGTAGCGTAATCGCCGGGTTCCTCGATCTCCTTCGTGAAGATCTGCGCCCTGGAATACGGGGAGAAGATCGGGCCGAGGAAGGAATAGACGAACATTACGGCGAGGATGATGATACCGGCTACCGCAAGCTTATTGCGGATGAACCTTTTGAAAACCAGCATTCCCGGGGAGAGCACCTTGACGCGGCGGGCGTCATCGAGCTTCATCTGCTCCTGGGGTGCTTCCTCTGTCTTGGCCGCATTTGTGACCTTGCTCTTATCTTTAGACATATAGGCACCTCCTTAATTGACGCGAACGCGCGGATCGACAACGGCGTACATGATATCGGACAGTATCAAGCTGACCTGAGTGAGTACCATGAGGAACGTCGTGTAGAACATGGCGAAGGGGATATCACCCTGCAGCATGGCCTCGAAGGATCTGTAACCTATGCCGGGGATCTGGAATATTGTTTCGGTGATCATAGCGCCGCCGAAGAAGCTCGGCAGCAGGCCGCTGAAAGCGGTAACGAGGGGGATAAGGGTGTTCCTGAAGGCGTGCTTGTTGATGACGACCTTCTCGGAAAGGCCCTTTGCTCGGGCGGTACGGATGTAATCCGCGTTGAGGACCTCGAGCATATTGGTACGCGTATAACGCATCAGACTACCAATTGAGAGTATGGCAAGCGTGGCAACGGGCATAATAAGATGGGTGGCAATATCCCCGACCTTTCCCCAGAAGCCCATCTGGCCATAGTAGCGGCCCCAGAGGCCGTAAAGCGGGAGTACGTTCAATTTGACGGCGAACACGTATTTGAGAACGGTGCCGATATAGAACGAGGGAAGCGAAATACATGCAAGGGCAAATACCGTTACGATGTAGTCCGCGGCATGGTACTGCTTGCGCGCGGCAAGAATACCGAGAGGGATGGAAATGAGCACTTCAACGAAGAGGGTGATGATGTTCATGAGAACGGACCACCAGATGACCTCGCTGAATACCTCGGTAACGGGCTTCATGTACTTCCATGAATCGCCGAAGTTACCCTGGATGGCGTTAAAGAACCATTTTGCGTAACCGGAGAATACGTCTCCGTCCATGCCGTACTGCTTATTGAGGATATCGAGCATATCCTGATAGCGGACACGGCCCTGAGAACCTGCAGCAAGCTGCCTTGCCATCTTCTCCATATAGGAGGCGGGCAGGCATCGTATGACTGCGTAAGTGACGAATGCGCCGAGAACAACTATGAGCAGTCCCAGCAAAAGTCTCCTAATCAGGAATTTCCACATGTGTACCACCTCTTGCAGCTCGAGGCTGCCTTTTTTTAGCTGAATGGCGGTTGAGCCCACCGGCTGGTGGGCTCAACCTGTTTTCCATTAAGTTAACAAACTATCGACTGCTGTCAATATTAGTCAACAGGGTTCATCTCGAGGAGCTCAATGTCGTTCATCCAGCCCCAGAAAGTGGTGATGTCGGGGGTCAGGGTGTCGATGTTGATGCGCTCGGTGCTGAAGATGATGCAGTTCTGACGCTGATAAGCGGGGATCTCAACAGCCCAATCAACGATGATGTCGAGGCACTGCTTATAGGTAGCCTTACGGAAGCTCTGATCGTCAGAGGTACGGGCCTCCATGATGAGCTCGTCAAGCTCGGAGTCAGCGATGTGGTAGTGGTTGGAGTCGGTACCGTTCTTACCAACGATGTTGTTGCTGTGGTAGACCTGGTACATATCGGGATCGATGGTGGAGCCCCAAGCGGCGCACCAGAGTTCCTGAGAACCGGCATCCAGAGCATCCCAGAGGACGTTGGAGTCAGCGGGATCGTTGATGGTGAGGGTCATGCCAATGGACTCAAAGGCAGCCTTAGCCATGGTGAGAACAGTGTAGGAGGGATGGTCGCCCTGACCGTCGGCGGGGATGATTACTTCGTAATCGAGCTTAGCGCCTTCGGGAGCAGCGGTGAGCTTGCCGTCCTCTACGGTGTAACCGGCCTTCTCGAACCAGGTGAGAGCAGCGGCCTTAGCGGCTTCGTACTTATCCTCGGCGGACATGTCGGCAGTGTAGATATCATTGCCGTTGGCGTCAACGGAGAAGGCGATCTTGTAATCGGGATCGGAAGCCTGAGGCGCAGCCCAGGAGGTGTTGGAGATCGGGTACTGGATTACGGAAGCAGCCTCGCCGTAGTAGGAATCGTAAGCAACGTCACGATAGACGGCAAGGATGGTGGCAAGACCCTTACGGAGAGCCTTGGACTCCTCGGAGGAGGGGTTACCGCCAACGTTTACGTTGTCGGCATTCATACCGATGTAGCCGTAACCGAGGTTATCGACCTTGGAGGTGGTGATGACGGGACCGGTGATCTCGCCATTGCCGTTCAGCTCAGCGACTTCCTCGAAACGGGTACGGGAACCGGTCATTTCGCCGGCATCGGCTTCGCCGGTGGATACAGCGGTCGCAACTTCGTTGGAGGAGGTCTCCTTGAAGAGGATCGTCTTGATCTTGGGCTCGCCCTTGTAGTAGTTGGGGTTAGCGGTGAAGGTTACGACCTTATCCTTGTAGGAATCGAAGATGTAGGGGCCGGCGCCGCGGGGTACCTCGGTCAGTTCCTTGACCTTATCGAGGTTGCCCTCTTCGAAGCCGTAGAGGCCGTTTTCGGGATCCCACTTCTCAGGATCGCCGTAGTAGTGCAGCGGGGTGACGGTTATGCCGAGGATGCTGTAAACAGCGGGAGCGGAATAACCGTTAACGGTGATCTCAACGTTGTATTCGTCGATCATCTTGATGCCCTCGATGGAGGTGATCTTAACGCCGCCCATCTCAGCTACGCCGTACTTGGAGATGATGTTCGAACGAGCATACTCGCCGACGGGGCCGGCATCAACGCCGGAAGACTCAGTAGCGTAGAACGCCTCGGGATCGCCTTTGTAAGCGGCCTTGGTAACGGCAACGTAATCCTCAATGGTGGGGAACTCGTTGGTCATGTCGTAGGTCTTGAGACCGGCGGCGTCGGCAAAGGTGCCGTCCTCCTGATAGCCGCCGAAGCCCCACATAGCCATGCCGAAAGCAATCTTCATGCCCTCGTTGGCTTCGACGTCGGCATAGGTCAGATCAGGATTGAAGTACGCCTGAACATACTCGTCAGTGTTGTAGTTGGCGTTGACGTAGTCAACGATGCCCTGAACGGTGCTGGTCCAACGCTCATTGTACCAACCGAAGTAATCGTTGTACATTTCCTCGGTGTAAACGTCGTTGGCAACATAGCCTTCGCCTTCGCCATCCTCAAGCATCTTGTCGACGATCTCATTGTACTTGGTGAAGACTTCGTCGGAAGTCTGGGTGCGCCAGTTGGTGAGACCTACGATATCATAGGAGCTGAGGGAGGTGGAACCTACGTAGGAGGGATCCAGGTAGGTGTAGTAGGTGAAGAGGATGTCCTTCGCGGTCATGGGGGTGCCATCCCAGAACTTGATGTCATCGCGGATCTTCGCGGTGTAAACAGTCTGATCGGCAGCCTCGTCATAATTGACGGCCAGATCGGCGATACCGGTGTAGTTGTAATCGGTACCGTTGTAGTTGACAGTCTCACCCTCGATGGCGTTGTAGATGATACCGCCCATACGGTCGGTGGTCATCAGGCCAAGACCTACCATACCGGCAACGTCCTGGTCGTACGCGGTGTCAGCATAGAAGGGGCTGAACTTCTGGGAGAAGGGGCTGTAAGCAACTACGAGAGGGATGTCCTGAGCGGGTTCGACAGGCTCGGTCTCGCCGGCTTCGGTGGGAGTGGTCTCGCCGCCCTCAGTGGGAGCAGCGGCTTCCTCGGTCTTATCGGGGTTGTCGGGCTCAGTGGGCTTGTTGGTGCAAGCTGCGAGTGCGAAAACCATCATAAGAACCAGCAGGACTGCAAGGATTCTCTTAGTGTTGTGCATGTTGTTCCTCCTAAAGAATTTTTGTGTTATCCAAACACATTAAGATTGTACGACATATTTCGGGGATTGTCAATACCCCCGTTGTATGCCGCACGCACCCAATGCGCCTGACACCTGATTCAGGGCCGATACGCCGAATTATCGAGCGTTTCGGTCTTCACTCCGCGGTAACGGCGGAATATCACGAATTCCGCGGCGGCCGCAAGAACGATCAGCACGGCGTATGCCGCGTCACGCGCGGTGAAGGGCGACGCCTCTTCCATGGACCCCGCGGCAGCGGCGGCCCAGTAAACGATGAACAGCAGAGCGGAGACCCCGAGCACGATGAGCGTGATCACGGCGCTCTGCCCGACCCGCACGAAGCTCTTGTCGTACTGAACGCGCTCCATATGTTTGGGGGCGTTCGGGAGCTTCACGGCGCCCATTATCTGGTACGCCAGCGGGAAGAGCGCGACGAGCAGCACCGGAAGGTACCACCTGTTCGCCATGGGAACGGGGACGGAGTACGCCGCGCCGAGCACGAAGAGCACGGCGGCGGCGAGAGCGGCCCGCATCACGAGGACGATACGCTTATACTCGCTCTGCTCATTGACGGGAAGTATCCACTGCCCGGTGTAAACGAGGGTGTTTTCCCTGCCGCCGGAGCTGTTGAGGGTGGGAACGCTTTTATAATCCTCGGTATAGCGAAAGCGCCTGCCGATGATCCTGTTTGACTTTTTCTTGTCTTTTTGCTTCTCGGACCCTGCCATACAGCCTTCCCGCAAAGGGAGCCGTTCTTCGCCGGTCCGGCCCGCAGGCCCGCGCCCCGACGGAAATCTCCCTATATCGCTTATTCATTATACAAAGTCAATATACCTTTGTCAAGATTTTTTTTAAAAAACTGTGACGGGAAATATATACCTTCGCTCCTTTTCGCCCGTTTCGGGGGTTTTTTAGGGAGTTGCTTCATATTTAATGGCGCAGCTTTCACAGCCCGTGAAGAAGCCCTGAAAAAACCGAAAAGGACGCCCGGAGGCGCCCCTTGATGCCATTTGCTTAAAATCATCTCCGCGTGCCGACGAAAAACACCGCGAGCGTCCCCGGGCCGGAATGGGCTCCGATGACGGGGCCGATCTCGGTAATGAGGGCGGCGTGATTGCCGTGTTCGTCTATTATGATCTGCTCCAGCTTTTTCGCGTCCTCGGGGCAGTCGCCGTTGGAGATGAAGTACGTGCAGTTCGCGGGATCGATCGCGGTCTCGGTGAACTTCTTCGCGAGAGCCTTTATCGAGGCGTTCCTGCCGCGCACCTTGCTCATGGGGATGAGGTGGCCCGCGTCGTCGACGTGGAGCACGGGCTTGATGTTCAGCATCCCGCCGAAGAACGCCGCCGCGGCGGAGACTCTGCCGCCCCTCTTGAGATAGACGAGATCGTCAACTGTGAACCAATGGCAGAGGCCGGGAAGGTTCTTCATAACGACGGCTTCGGCCTCCTCTATGGTCCTGCCCTCACGCCTCGCCTCCACAGCGAACCAGAGCAGCAGCCCGTGGCCTGCGGAAGCGCAGAGCGAATCCACGACGATTATCTTCCTCTCGGGGAACTTCGCACGGAGCTCTTCGCCGACGAGCTTTGCGGTGTTGGCCGTTGAGGAAAGCCCCGAGCCGAACGCGACGTAGAGCACGTCGCTTCCCGCTTCGAGCGGAGGGGTCAGCGCGTTCGCGATAGTCTCGGCGTTGGCGGCTGCCGTGCGGTAGACCGTGCCGGCGCGCATATTGTCGTAGAAGCGCTTCGTGGGGATCTCGGCCTGGGTGTACTCCCTCGTCTCCCCGTCCACGCGGAAAGTGAGGTCGATATTCATAACGTCCCACTCGCGGAGCTTTTCGGGGAGGATGTCGCAGCCTGTGTCTGTGAATATTACATAGTCGTACATGGGGGTGTATTCCTTTCGTTTGTGTGCGTGGATCAGTACCTTCTCGCTCCGTCCTTCCCCTCGAAGAAGAGGGCGACCGTCCCGGGCCCCACGTAGGAGCCGGTGACGGGCTCGTAGCGGACTATCATTATCTCACGGGGCTTCAGGACGGATCCGAGCATGTCTTTAAGGGCGTATGCGTCCTCGGGGCAGTCGGTATAGGCGATGCCGACGAGCTGATCGGCCCCGCGGACGAGAGAAGCGTATTTTTCGGCGAGTACGGCGAGGGCGCGTTTCCTGCCCCTTGCCTTGCCGCAGACGACGAGATGCCCTCCCTCGTCGCCCTTTAATATGGGCCGTATGCCGAGCACCGTGCCGAGGAGCGCCTTTGGCGCGGAGACCCTGCCGCCCCTGTGGAGGAACATGAGATCGTCCAGCATCACGACCTGATAGAGGGACTGCCTTTTTCCCTCGAGAACGCGAACGGTCTCCTCTATTCCGAGGCCCCTTTCGCGGCATTCGACGGCGTCGAGCACGGCCTTCCCCTCGCCGAGGGAGGCGGCGAGCGTATCGAACGTGAATATCTTCCTGCCGGGGTATGCCGCGCGAAGCTCGTTCACCGCGACGACGGAGGAGCTGTATGAGTTGCTTATGCCGGAGCTCATGCTTATGAAGAGGACGTCCTCCCCGTTCCTGAGCAGGGGCTCGAGTTTTTCCTTATAGGTCTGCGGGGTTATCTGCGAGGTCGTGACCCTTTTGCCTTCCTTGAGGTCGGCATAATACCTCTCGCCGGCGCCGTCCTCAAAGGCCTCGGTATCGAGGCAGGTATGATCCGCTCCGTCGTAAGAATACGTGAACGGTATCACGGGCACGCCGTGCTTTTCAAGCAGGGGAGCGGGCAGGTTGGCGGAAGTATCGGTGACTATGGTAAACGTATGGGGCATGACGCACCTCCGTATTAATCTAATTTCTTAGATTAAGTTATCACGAGAATCTGATTATGTCAAGTACTTTTTAAAATTATTCTTGAAAATATCCCTCCATGAGTGTATAATGATACGTATTATAAGGAAGCTGACTTTTTTAAGCCGGAACGGGGGAAAATATGCAGTACGACACTTCGTTTGTCGAAATGAAGCTACGCCGATGGGAGAAATACATAAACGAGTTCAGACTGCCCGCGTGGGAGGATATTCCGGATCTCGGTCTTTACATGGAGCAGGTGCTGGCGCTCCTGACGGAGTACCTCGATTACCTGCCGCCGGAGCTGAAGGACGAGCAGTTCATAACCGCGGCGACCATCAACAATTACGTCCGCAACCGCTACATGCCGAAGCCCTTCAAGAAAAAGTATTACCGGGTGCACATAGCTTACCTCGTTATGATCTGCACGCTGAAGCAGAGCCTGACGATAGCGACCCTCACGAAGATGATCCCGAACGACATCCCCGAGGAGCGCGTGAAGGAGATCTACACCGCCTACCGCGAGAGGCACCGCATCGCGGCTGAGTTCTTCGTCGAAACGGTGCGCGTCATCGCCGCCCCGATACTCGGGCACGAGGAGCGCCGCACCGCCGCCTCCGTCGATGAGACGAGCGACCTCATTTCGACCTACGCGATAATCTCCGGGCTTTCCGGGCTGCTGGCGGAAAAGCTGCTGCTCCTTGAGGACAAGCCCGCGGAAACAAAAAACACCGGGGAGGAATGACGGCATGAGTACGATAAAGACGGTCACGGCGCTCGCGCTCTGCGTTTTGACGGCGCTCACGTCCGGGTGTTTCTCCGGCAAGCGCAGAGAGGAGACGGCCGTGGCTCTTGAAAGCGAAGCCCCGGCGCAGCAGGCAGTAAGCGGGGATCTGCATCCCGGCGAAGAGGAATACGAGGCGAGCCTCAACAGGCTGAACGAGCTCATTGACGAGCTCCGCACCGCCCTTGACGAGGCGGAATACGTCCTCGTTGAGACCGACGAAATGGGTTCGCCCGATTTTCCCGAGAAGGACGAGCTCATAGAAGCCAAGGCGGACGCCCTTGGGCACCTCGACTATTACTCCGAGGTCAGCGGCGGGTTCTCTCCGGAGCATCCGGAGGACGTCGGCTTCTTCGCAAGGCAGACCGAGAGCTATATCGAAAGGCTGAGGACCGCCGTCGACGCCACGCGCGCGGCTTTGGACAATATGCGCAACGCCGAGCCCACCGCGGCTCCCGTCCCCGATGAGGACGAGTGGATAACGGAGACCTGCGAATACACCGACTACGACGGCTATCAGATGACCGTCACGGTCAAATACAGCCGCGTCTACCCCTCCTCCATGTATTCCGAAGTGGAGGCGCTTTGGGCTTCGATGGGCCGCGGGAACGCCCTGCCCACCGAGGGCTCGTGGGGCTTCACGCACTATACGGACGACATTTGGTCGCTCGACTGCGGGACGCTCTCCATCGAGAGCCCCAGGCACAATATCTACACCGCCGCGAACGACCTTTACTACATGGTCGGCACGGTTCAGTTCGAGAACCACACCCCGGGCTGGTCGTTCTCCGAAAGCAATCCCGGCAAGCCCAAGCTTTACCTGATCAGCGACGGCACGTCCTATACCGCCTACGCCGTCGGCAGGGTGTTTTACAAGAACACGGATCAGACCTTCGACGCATGGATCCAGGTGAACCCGCAGATGGTCGGCGACAGGACGGCCGAGATACCCTTCTGCGTCGCGTTCGTGGAGCATTACTCGCCGAATTACCCGGACGGCAGATACCGCTCCATATACGAGCAGGAAGGTTTCATGAAGATCCGCCCCGAAAACAGCGCCCCCATCCCCATGGAGCTGCGGTTCGCGGGATGATAAAATACCGAAAAACCCCGTTGCGAGGCGGGGTTTTCGTATACTTTTAAATATATTTGAAAAGCCCCGGAAAACATTGTAAAATAGGCTTGTATAACTATAACCTGATTTGGAGGTACGATATATGAAGTTTTCCGAAAGAATCAAGGGTGTAAAGGGCAGCGCGATCCGCGAGCTCTTCAAGGTGCTCGGCAATCCCGAAATAATCAGCTTCGGCGGCGGCAACCCCGCAAAGGAGTGCTTCCCCAAGGAGTGGGCGGCCGAGACCGCGAAGCAGCTTATCGCCGACAAGGGCGACGTGCTGCTGCAGTACGGCCCGACGGAGGGCTATATGCCTCTGCGCAAGGCCTACCTTGAAAAGGTGCTTCCGCCCCTCGGCATCACGGACGCCACCATCGACAACGTCATCACGATGACGGGCTCCATGCAGGGGCTCGACCTTCTCGCGAAGGTCATGATCAACCCCGGCTCCACCGTCCTCGTTGAGGAGCCGACCTTCCTCGGCGCCATCCAGATATTCAAGCTCGCTCAGGCGAACATCGTTTCCGTCCCCATGCATGAGGACGGCGTACATGCCGACGAGCTCGAGGCCATCGTTAAGGAGACCCGCCCCGTAATGTTCTATACCATACCGACCTTCCAGAACCCGACCGGCGCGGTCATGAACGTCGAGGCGAGGAAGATGACGGCAAGGCTCGCCGCCGAGTACGATATGCTCGTTATCGAGGACGACCCGTACGCATCCCTGCGCTATACCGGCAGCGTGATGCCCCTTATCAAGACCTTCGACACCTCCGACAACGTCATACTTCTCACCAGCTATTCCAAGACCTTCTCCCCCGGTCTGCGCGTGGCCTGTTGCTGCGGCAACGCCGAGCTGGTACGCAAGATGGTCATTGCAAAGCAGGGCTCCGATACCCATTCGCCCAACCTCAACCAGGCGCTCGTTGCCGAGTACCTGAATCAGGATCAGATGGCGGCGCATCTTGATTACATCAACTCCATCTACGCAAAGTCGCTCAACATAATGCTGGACGCCATGGGCAGGTACTTCCCCGAGTGGGCGAAGTACGAGAGGCCCGAGGGCGGCCTGTTCGTTTGGGTCACCCTGCCCGAGGGAATGGACGCTTCCGAGATCTATCAGCGCGCCGTCAAGGAGAAGCTCGTCGCCTACGTGCCCGGCGCTCCCTTCTATACGAAGCCCGGCATCGGCGACAACACCTTCCGCATGAACTTCTCGGCCGAGCCCGAGGAGAGGATCATCGAGGGCGTACACCGCCTCGGCGATCTTCTGAAGGAGTACCGCGCGTAAGCTCCATATAACTAACCAACGGGGACGGTTCTCAGTGGTTAGTTATCAGGGTAATGCACCGTCGTTTTTATTACAACTGACCACCGGGAACCGTCCCCATTGGTTAGTACGCCGAATCATATGCTCAAGCCCTACAAAACCGTGCTTCGCCCCTCCGAAACGGAGTTTTACGAAAAGAAGTCCCGCTTTATCGGGCGGTGCTTCCCCGTTTCGGACGAGCGGGAGGCCATGGCGAAGCTGAACGAGGTCCGAAAGCTCCACTATGACGCGACCCACAACTGCTGGGCGTACGCCCTCTCGGACGGGGGGCAGCGCTTCTCCGACGACGGGGAGCCCGGCGGCACCGCGGGCATGCCCATAATGGACACGCTCATAAAGCGGGATATAAAGGACGCGCTCATTGTCGTGACGAGGTACTTCGGCGGCATACTGCTGGGCTCGGGCGGGCTCGTGAGAGCCTACTCGAGATCCGCTTCCGACGCGCTGACCTCTGCGGGAGTCGGGCTGATGAGCCCCTGCGCCGTCATGGAATTCGCAGTCGATTACCCGAGGTACGGCGGCATAGAGGGCTTTGTGAAGGCGAACTCCGTCGTTGACAGCATCGAATTCCTCGAGAACGTGCGCTTCCGCGTGACCGTTCGTGAGGAGGAGGCCGGGCGCTTCCGGGCGGAGCTCATCGAAAGGACGGACGGCAGGGCCGAGCCCGCCGTCACAGGCAACAGGTTCATCGCCATTCCCATAGGGGAATGATAAAAAATACTTTCATTGGAGGAACGCACTATGATGGATATTTCCGTAAACTTAAGCTGTGATCTCAAGAAAAAGCCCACCCTTGAGGAAGAGGGCAGCCTCGGCTTCGGTAAGCGCTTTACCGACCATATGTTCATTATGGAGTGGCACGACGGCGAGTGGCACAACCCCCGCATCGAGCCCTATCATCGTCTGAGCCTCGATCCCTCCAGCTCCGTTCTCCACTACGCGCAGGAGATCTTCGAGGGCCTGAAGGCCTACCGCACCGACGACGGCCGCATCCTGATGTTCCGTCCCGACGCGAACAGCGAGCGTCTGAACAACTCCGCAAGGCGTATGTGCATGCCCGAGATCGACGTCGATTTCAACGTCGAGGCAATGCGTAAGCTCGTCGAGATCGAGAAGGATTGGGTCCCCCATTCCGAGGGAACCAGCCTCTACCTCCGCCCCACCATGTTCGCCAACGACGAGGCTCTCGGCGTTCATGCCGCGAAGAATTACGTCTACTTCGTCATCTGCTCCCCCTCCGGCGCCTATTATAAGGAGGGCCTGAAGCCCATCCGCATCCGCGTCGAGGATAAGTACGTCCGCGCCGTCCGCGGCGGCACCGGCTTTGCGAAGACCGGCGGCAACTACGCCTGCTCGATCCTCGCCGGCGACGAGGCCGCGAAGGAGGGCTTTGCCCAGGTGCTCTGGCTTGACGGCGAGCATCTGAAGTACGTCCAGGAGGTCGGCGCAATGAACATGATGTTCATCGTGAACGGCAAGCTCCTGACCGCCGATCTTAAGGACACCGTCCTGCCCGGCGTCACCCGCAGGTCCATACTCGCTCTTGCCCGTGAGAAGGGCATCGAGGTCGAGGAGCGCGATATCTCCATCGACGAGCTCATCGGCTACGCCGAGAGCGGCGAGCTGACCGAGGCCTTCGGCACCGGCACGGCGGCGGTCGTATCCCCCGTCGGCGAGCTCTGCTACCGTGATAAGCATATGGTCATCGGCGGCGGCGAGATCGGCAAGCTCACCATGGATTTCTACAACACCCTCACCGGCATCCAGTGGGGCCGCATCCCCGACACCCACGGCTGGACCGTGGAGGTGTGTAAAGCGTAAGGCGCCCGGAAAGGGCCGCAGTGCGGCGCTTTCAGCCGAGCGCCGATTCGGCTGTGCCGAATCGGTGACGGAAAACAAAGCATGTAAAAAAGCCGGACAGCAACCCGGCTTTTTTCCATTCCTTCTCAGATCTCCAGCTCGATCAATTCCTCTCTTGCCTCCTCCGCCCAGTCGGGGAAGACGCCGCGCTCCGCGGCGGAGACGAGGCTTATCACGGGCGAGATCAGCTTCTGCAGCTCTATCAGCTCCTCGTCGATACCGCCGTATTCGCTCAGAAACAGCGCGCGTTCCTCATCGCCGAACCAGTAGGTGACGTTCATTATATCGTTGATATAGCACCCCTTGCCGAGGAGGTTGTAGTCGTACATCAGCGCACGGCTTTTGTCCTTCGCCACGGCCATGTTGGTATAGTAGAAATCGTTGTAGCAGAGGGTCTTGGGCGTTCCGTCGATGCGGGCGCGCAGCTCGGGATAACTCGCCTTGAGCCTTTCGAGAGGCCGAGCGCATTCCTCCCCGAGGGTGCGGCTGAGCTTTTCGAGGTTCTCCGGCGTGAACATATCCCACTCGTCATACATCCCGAAGCCGTGTGAAGAGACGTACGCCCTGCCGCGCTCGTGGAGGAGCCGGTACCAGCGGGCGAGCGAGACTATCACATCGGGATCGTGCAGATCCTCCTCCCGCCCCAGACGAAGCACTTCCGAAGCCCCGATATCCTCCATCAGAATGGACCGTTCCGAAAGCCCGCAGATTTTCAGCGTGGGCACGCCGAGGGCGCGGAGCACGCGGTAATTCTTTATCTCCCTTCGCGAGGGCTCGTCAATAAACGCCTTCAGTATGAGCGTGCCCTCCCCCGCCTTCACGCGCGCGACGGCAACGCCCTCCTTGAAGCGGATGAGCTCATACTCCGCCCCCGTGAGGTTGTGGTAGGCGAGCTCTGTTTTTATCAGCTCATTACATTTATCTTCCATTTACTAAACTCTTCCTTCCGAAAAAAAGTTTTGTTATTATGAATAGCTCGGCCCTTTAGATCGTCTAATAAGCGAGAACGCGAAAGGGGCTGCGCAGTCATTCCTGCCCGTGATATAATAAGGCGTCCCGCGCACTCAACTTTCACTCCGGAGACTGTAAGCGCTATGAAAAGCAAGACCGATCGATTCTTCGATACCGCGACCGCCCTGCGGGGCGATCTGTTCGCCTATGCTTTCAGCATAACGAAGCAGCGCGAGGACGCCGAGGACGCCGTGCACAACGCGATAATCAAGGCGTTCGACGGGCTCGGCAAGCTGAGGAACGAATCGAAGCTTAAGCCGTGGCTGTTCGCGATACTTCGCAACGAGGCCATTGAGCTTTTGAGGCAGAAGAAGCGATTCGCCGCGCTGACCGACGATATCCCCTCGGAGGGCGCGCCCGACGCCGAAAGGCTCGACGCTGAAAACGCCGTCGCCTCCCTCCCGCAGGAGCTTCGCGAAGCGGTCGTGCTTTACTATCATCTGGGCTATTCGACGGACGAGATCTCCCGCATAGCCCGCATCCCGCGCGGAACGGTGATGAGCAGGCTCCACCGCGCGAGAGAACTGATCAAAAAACAGCTTGAAGAAGGAGAATGACCATGAGATCGATAGAAAATACGATCAAGGAGAGCACGGAGGCTTTCATCCCCGAAGCGACGGGAGAATACGAGCGTATGATGAACGAGACCATAACGGAGCTGAGGGCAAGGGCCGAAATCAAGGCCGCCCCGGGCCGAGTGCTTTGGCGCGCGCTTGCCGCTGCCGCGGCGGTGTTCGCGGCGCTCATCGTCACCGCCGCAGCCGTTTTTGCCGCACGCCCCGCGCTTGCCGCGGAGGTGCCGGTGGTGAACGACATAGTTTACGCCGTCTCTCCCAATAAAACGGCGAACGAGGCTGACTGCGAGCGGATCGAAGCGCTTGTGATGGAGGTGTTTCAGGCGTTCGCCGTCCACGATTACGACGCGGCTGAATGCTGCTTCTCGGGAGACGCCATGCATACGCGCGACAGCTATTTTGCGGCGGCTTATACCGAGCAGATGCAGAAATGGGCTGACGTTCTTCCGGAAAATGCCGATGTGGGAGAGCTCGAAGTCTCGGAGCTTTCCGCGCAGCAGAAGGCCTTCCGCTATGCCTGCCGCGTGACGCTGACCGTTCTTTCAAGGGACGGCAGCTATTCACGCCCCGAGGAATGCGTCGTCCGTATCTGGGAAAACGCGGAGGGGATGCATATCGAATCGCTGCAGATGCAGTCCGAACGGTATGCTGGTTTCGTACAAAAGTATGAGGAGAGCTTCGGTATCGTACCGGAGGATGGAGAACATTTCGGGCTCATCCCCTTTGCGTATTGGTGCATGATCATCGACAGAGTCGATTCCGATGACAGCGCGAGGTCAAGGGAGGGCGCATATAACCAGATGCTTCGTGAGCTTGACGAACTCTCCGCTCCGGAGGAGAATAAGGCCGTGTTCCGTTCGATCCTCCTTGCCCGTCTGGAGCAGGCCCAAGCGGAGATCACGCCCGAGATGGTTTCGATCGAGGGTCTGGCCGAGGAGCTCATGTACCGCTATTGGCTCGGCGGTATAACGGGCGAGGTCAGCGATTTTTCGGATATTCTGGAGCACAACGAGGATACCGACCTCTTCCTGTGGGACGCTAAATTCCAGGCGGAGGCATTGATACCCGCCGTATATGGGCGCTTCGATACCCTTACGTGCTTGGGCTCCACACTGTATGATATGTCGGAGAACCCCGACGGGACCATCACCGCTCATTTGTCGGTTAATTTCGAATGGACCTATAGCGGAAATCTGACCGGCGTCGGCGACGCTGTGATCCTGACACTGCGCCCGGAGGGAAAGGGCTTCATGGTGATAGGCTTCGACCGGGAGATCGGCGACGGCATATTCAACTTAACATTAAAGCCGGCTGCGCAAAAGTATAAGGCTGCCGGATATTCATGGCAGGAGGCCGGCGAAATGGCCTACGAAGAAGCGCTTTCACAGCTTGGATAACACGAAAGCAATAAAACTATAACCGACCGCGGGGAATCCCCCCGTGGTCGTTTTTTACAGCTCATACCTGAATATGCACTCGCAGGTGTGGCCGTCGTTCACGCGCATGTCGTTGTCCTCGGGGAGGTCGACTATTCCCAAGAACTCGCCGCCGAGCCTTTCGCAGGTCCTGCGCGAGGGGATGTTCTGCGGTTGGCAGGTGATGTAGAGATAGCCCATGTCGTGCATTTTCGCGAGCTCGAAGAGGAGCCTGACCGCCTTTTCGGCGTAATGGCGGCCGCGGTATGCATCATAGACCGTGTAGCCGATATTGCCGCCGTAATACAGCCCCTCGGAATGCCCTATCCTCAGGTCGCAGAAGCCGACCTTTTCGCCTTTTTCATTTATTATGAAGAAATGATACGCGGGCACCCAGCCCCTTTCGGGGTCCTCGGGGGAGACGCGGTCGAGCGAGAGGCTCACGCCATGGCATTTCCTATCGCTTATATCAAAGAATTCCACTTTCAACCCACCTCAGATAAGCCTCCGCGATCCTCTCCGCGGCGCCCGGCTCGTCGGGATCGACGACGATATCCGCCGCCGCAAGGTACCTTTCCCGCCGCGCGTGATAGAGCGCGTCTATCTTCCTGTTCGTCTCCTCGGGGGTATACGCGGCGATGAGCGGGCGGCCCTGCGTCCTCTGCCCGTGGAGGCGTTCGAGCTTCCTGTCAAGGAACACCGTCACGCCCGAGGATCTCATCAGCCTTGCGTTCTCCTCCCGCATCGGAAGGCCGCCGCCCGTTGCAACGATCAGCCCGCCCCTTTCGGCGACGGCACGCAGCGCTTCGGATTCGATATCGCGGAAATACCCCTCGCCGTCCGATGCGAATATCTCGTCTATCGTCCTGCCCTCGTGATCCGCGATCATGCGGTCGGTATCCGCAAGGGGCATATCAAGAAGGGAAACGAGCTTCCTGCCCGTGCGGGTCTTGCCGCAGTCGGGCATGCCGATGAGGTAAAGGTCGAGCCCCGCCCGCTGAACGCGCTTCGAGCTTTCCATGAGAAGTCCGACGAGCTCCTCCCCGCCTCTGCGGTACTCCCCCGGGAGGAGCGCGGCGCGGGAGCGGATCACTTCCGCTTCCCTTTCCGGATCAGCAATCGGGAGAAGATTCATCCTCTTATACTCGCCAATGCGCTTCGAGATATCCATCCGCTCGGCATATAGGCGCATCATCTCCGCGTCAGCCGCGTCAAGGGCGCGTCTCATTTCGGCAAGACCCTCCGCCGCGCGCCCGTCGTATTCCATGAGCAGGTCGAGGACCGCTATGCATGCCGCGGCCTCCACGGCGACGAGCCCACGCGGGAGTATGCAGGTATCATGCCGCCCCTTTATCGTCAGCGGCACCGGCTTTTTTTCGATGAGGTCGAACCCCGTCTGGGAAAGCGATATGGAAGGCACCGGCCTGAACCAGCAGCGGAAAACGAGGGGCATGCCGTTCGCCATGCCGCCGTTGACGCCGCCGGAATTGTTCGTGACGGTCCCGCCGCCATCGGTAAATTGATCGTTCATGCGGCTGCCGTGTGTGAGCTTTCGTCCGAATTCCACTCCGCGCAGCCCGGGTATCGCGTAGAGGTATCGTGATAAGGTCCCTTCGAGCCCGTCGAAAAGCGGCTCGCCGAGCCCGACGGGCAGCCCCGTGACGGCGACCTCCGCCTCGGCGGAGAGCGTGTCGCCCCCGGCGCGGGCGCTCAGCAGAAGCGCCTCCATTTCGGCGCGCCTGCCTACGTCCACCAGGGGGAAGAACGGATCGAGCTTCGGCGGCTCCTGCATCATCGGGTCGAATGGGTCGTCCGAAATATCGCCTATTTTGCCGATATGTCCGATTATCGTTATCCCCCGCCCCTTCAATATTTGGCGGCAGACGCTCCCGGCGAACACGAGCGGCAGGGTCATCCTGCCGGAGTACCTGCCCCCGCCGGAGATATCCTCGCGCCCGCCGGATCTGACGAACGCGCAGTAATCGGCGTGCGAGGGACGGGCGATCGGCCTGTACTCGGAGCGGTCGTGCGCTCGGTTCGGGAAGCCGACCGAGATGACGGAGCCGTCGGTGACGCCCTCCATTATGCCGGAGCGAATTATAAAATCGTCCGCCTCGTGCCGCGGGGTCGCGGCGGCGTGGTTCCTCGCGCTCCTTCTTTCGAGATCGAAGCGTATCGCGTCCATGTCGAGCTCCACCCCGGCGGGTATGCCGGCAAGCTCCAGCCCGACCTCCGGCGCGTGCGACGCGCCGGTCAGTTTCAATTTTACGTTTCTTCCGATAGTATCCATAATTCTATAAAGATAACATTCCCATCCCGGCGAGATCCTCCGGGAAACGGGGCGCGGATTTTCGCGTGCACTCGACGTTTTTTATCGTTACGGGCTCCGAGCAGATCGTCGCCGCGACCGCCGCCGCAAAGCAGAGCCGATGATCGTCCTGCGGGTCGACGGCGCCGCCGCGGAGCGAACCCGTACCGTGAACGACGACCCGGTCGTTCCCGACCTCAGCCGAGCCTCCGAGACCGTTTATCAGCTCCACCGTGCCGGACTCCCTGTCGGATTCCTTGGTGCGGAGCCTCGCCGTGCCGCGTATGACGGTATCGCCCCTCCTGCCGCAGGCGACGGCCGCCAGCAGCGGCAGAAGATCCGGGCAGTCGGTGATATCGCAGTCGCTCATCGCGGCGTATTCCGCAAAGCGTCTGTCGGGCTGGCGGGTGGTCCCGCTTGCGCCCGATATCTCCACGGAGCCGCCAAGGAGGTTCATCGCCTCGAACACGGCGGCGTAGGAGGCGTCGCCCATGACGGGTATCTCCTCCGGCACGGCATAGCGCGAGGGGTGCGTGATATAGCCCGTTTCGGTCTCCTCCACCCGCCCGCCGAAGAGCCGCACGAAGTCGAGCGTCATATCGGAATAGGGCTTTGAGACCGGCGGGTTTTTGAGTATTATCTCGCAGTCCCGCTTCATGAGGGGCAGCGCCATGAGGAGCCCCGAGAGGAACTGCGACGAGCGCGAGCAGTCGATCCCGAAGCGGTTTTTCCGCCCGAGGCGCACGCGCTTATGGATGAGGGTCGTTCCCGGGATCGGCGCGAGGCTCACGCCCAGGCAGTCCTCTATCTCGGCATAGCCCCTTTTATAGAGCACTTCGTCGGCCGATACCTCGACCCTCCCCCATTTCACCGCCTGTATCGGGATCATAAAGCGCATCAGCGCGGCGCTCTCGCCGACGTACGCGCTCTTTAATTCCTTTGCCGCAAGGAGCGCGTCGCAAAGATCCCCGCAGTAGGGCTCCGGGAATCCCGCGACCGCGAGGCGCGGATCCCCTCCCGCAAGGCCGATGAGCAGCGCCGCGCGTATCGCCTCCGACTTGGAGGGCGGGAGCGTCACGCGGCCCGAAGGCGATATTCCGTTCTGAATCGTCATTTCCATGGGAATAAAATACCACATTCGAATAAAAGAATCAATAAAAAGCTTGCAATGTTCGCATCGGTGTGGTATATTATATTGTACAGCAAGCGCTGATAATAAAAACGGAGGGAGAATTATGAAAAGGATACTGTGCTTACTGCTTGCGGCCGTGATGCTGACCTGCGTGTTCGCCGCCTGCTCCGCCCCGAATCTCGAGGGCCGCTACACTCTGAAGACCATCAACGGCAAGGCGCCTCTCGATTATTTCAAGGATGAGGCCGCGGAAGAGGATATCGACGTCGAAATGCTGTTCTCGTTACTCGGGCTGACGGAGGAGACCGTCAGCGAGTACATCGTCCTCACGCTCGAGAAGGACGGCAAGTCCTCCATCGCCGTGATGGGCGAGGACACCGAAACCGGCACCTGGGAGTACAAGGACGGCTACGTTATAATAACGGATGGCGACGAGACGACCAAACTCAAATATGACAACGGCACCCTCTCCGTCGAGGAAGACGGCGAAGCCTACGTTTTCACGAAGTAACGGAACGCACCCGAAGCAAAACCGCGGCTCTTGCAAAAGGGGCCGCGGTTTGTTATACTGAACGCATATCAATATGAGGAGGATCCCCCATGTACTGCACGAGAAAAGTCACCAACGATATAGTCTGGGTCGGCGGGAACGACCGCCGCCTTTCCGTATTCGAGGGCGTTTACAAATGCCCGACGGGAGTTTCCTACAATTCCTACCTTATCCTGGACGAAAAGACCGTCCTCATGGACACGGTCGACAAGGCCGTGGCGTCCGTATTCTTCGAGAACATCGAGCATGAGCTCGGCGGAAGGCCCCTCGATTACGTCGTCGTCCAGCACATGGAGCCGGATCATTCGGCGACTCTTTCCGAGCTCGTCCTCCGCCACCCGGAGACGACCATCGTCTGCAACGCGAAGCTCGCCGCAATGATAAAGCAGTATTTCGATTTCGATCTCGACTCGCGCTGCATGCTCGTCAAGGAGGGCGACGTCCTTGAGACCGGCCGCCACAAGCTCACGTTCGTCATGGCGCCCATGGTCCACTGGCCCGAGGTCATGGTCACATTCGACCTCACCGACGGCATGCTCTTCTCCGCCGACGCGTTCGGCACCTTCGGCGCAATAAACGGCGCGCTCTTTGCCGACGAGGTTAATTTTGAGCATGACTACCTCGACGAGGCCCGCCGCTACTACTGCAACATAGTCGGCAAGTACGGCCCGCAGGTCATGGCGCTTCTGAAGAAGGCCTCCGGCCTCAGGATCAACATGATCCTCCCGCTCCACGGGTTCGTATGGCGCGCGAATATAGGCGATTTCGTCGATAAATACATGCATTGGGCGAGCTATGAGCCCGAGGAGAAGGCCGTCGTCATCGCCTACGCCTCCGTCTACGGCAACACGGCGAACGCCGCCGAGATACTCTCCTGCCGCCTCAACGAGAAGGGCGTCCCCACCTATATGTTCGACGTCTCCATGACGTCGCCCGATCACGTCATCGCCGCCGCGTTCAAGGCGAGCCATCTCGTTTTCGCCTCCACCACCTACAACGCGGGCATATTCGTCCGCATGGAGGAGCTCCTGCACGACCTCGCGGCGCATAACATCCAGAACCGCAAGGTCGCCTTCATCGAGAACGGCACCTGGGCCGCGACCTCCGGCAAGCTCATGCGGGGCATAATGGAGGGCTGCAAGAACATCACCTTTGTTGAGAACACGGTCTCGCTCAAATCCTCCGTCAAGCCCGAAAAGCTCGCCGATATCGAGGCGCTCGCCGACGAGCTCGCCGGGGACTTCGTCCGCCCCGCGCATTACACCCCCGCGGCTGCCGCGGAGGACGCCGGGACGAAGCTCGATCCCATAGCCTTCAATAAGCTCAGCTACGGGCTCTTCGTGCTGACCGCACGCGACGGCGACCAGCTGAACGGCTGCATAATCAACACCGCGCAGATGCTGACGGATTCCCCCAAGCGCATCACCATCGCCGTCAACAAGGCGAACCTCACCCACGACATGATAATGAAGACGGGCGAATTCAACGTATCCGTCCTGACCGAGACCGTGCCGATGAGCATTTTCGAGCATTTCGGCTTCCAGTCCGGGCGCAATACGCATAAGTTCGTCAGCTTTGAGGATTTCGAGATGAGCGCTAACGGCCTGCCCTACGTCACCGCGCACACCAACGCGTTCTTCTCCGCGCGCGTCGTCGCCGCCGCCGACAACGGCACGCACACGCTCTTCACCGCCGAGGTCACCGAGGCGGAGGTCCTCTCCGACGAGCCCTCCGTCACCTACGCCTACTACTTCGCCCACATCAAGCCCAAGAAGAAGCCCGCCGAGACGCAGAAGGCCGGCTGGGTCTGCAAGATCTGCGGCTACGTATACGAGGGCGAAGAGCTGCCCGCCGATTACGAATGCCCCATCTGCAAGCACGGGCCCGAGGATTTCGAGCGCGTGGAGGCCGCCCCCGCACCCAAGGGTCACAAATGGGTCTGCGATATCTGCGGCTTCGAATACGAGGGCGAGGAGCTCCCCGCCGATTATACCTGCCCGCTCTGCAAGCACGGCCCGGAGGATTTCAGGCAGGTCTATTAAAACCGGCTGACGGAGGTTGCCGCGTACCGAAACAAAACAAAAGGATGCAGTCGAATGCATCCTTTTCCGTTTTTCAAGATCCGGCGGTATCAGTTATCGTTCACCCTTATCCCGCTCCAATCCTTGATCGTGCTCTCGCGGAACCCGTTGAGTCCCACTCCGACGAAGCTGCCGTCGGCGCGCATGCCGATCACCGAGCATCCCGCGCAGTCTATGGCAACGATATCCGTCCAGCCTGAAACGTCCCTTACCATGTATTCGTTCATCCACTCGGCCGTGACAGTGCCGTCGCTTTTGAGCCCGGCAAATGCGCATTCGCCGGCGGAAACGGCTTTCAGATCCGTCCAATCGGATATGCGGGCCACATAATCGGTAAACGCGCCCGAGCCGGTCGGGAAGATGCTCTCATCCTTATAGGGGCGCGGGGCGCCGCCTATGAGCGTCGTGCCGTCCTTTTTCAGTCCGATGCAGACCGAGCCCTTCATCGAAACGGCTTTCAAACCCTTCCACGAGGAGAAATCGTATCTCCCCCTCGGGCCGTAGCCGACAGCCTTGAGCTTTCCGTTATCCTTTATGCAGACGACGTAATCGGTTCCTCCGCCGATGAAGGCTATGTTTGAAAAGCCGTTGAGCCTCGCCGTCTGACCCGGGCCCGAATAGCCAATATCCGCTCCGGAGACCGTTCCCGCGATAAGCACCCGACCATTGCTGTCAAGCCCTATAAGGGCGTTCGCGCCCGCGCAGATAGCCGTAACGTCCCGCCAGTACTTCACCTCGGTAAGCTGCCCGATCGGTTGGCTGCCGTTACAGGCCACGACTACCGTCCCGTCCTTTTTGAGCCCCGCCGTGTAGCCGTTAGCGGCGGCGACGGCTGTGATTTCGCTCCAAGACCCCACTTCGCATTGGCAGAAATCGTTCGCGCCGACGGCTTTGACCGTTCCGTCCGCCCTAAGGCCCACGACGTGATCGGAAGCTGCGGAGAACGCGGTCATGCCCTGCCAATCGAGCACCTCCATGAGCTCCGGTCCGAACTCCCCCGCGGTAACGAGCGTTCCGTCTTTCTTCAACCCTATCGCGCGGTCGTAATCATATTCTATCTCAACCAAGTCCTTCCAATCTTCGACGCCGTCGAGCCTTCCCGCTCTTTCTGCCCCGTATTCATATATCGCCTGCCCATTGACGGCCTCATAATAGCTGAAAAACTCGACCGTCCCATCCTTTTTGAGGCCGAGCACGTTGAACTCGCGGCCCGAGACGGATACCATGTCCTCCCACGGGGAAAGCCCGTTTTTATACGTATCGTCAGCCCACCAATCGGATATGGCCGAACCGTCCTCTCGCACCGCGACGCAGATACCGCTCATAGCGGTAATGTATTTGACGCCTGTCCAGTCCTTTACCGTATCGCGGTCGCGGGAATAGCTCATGCGGGCAAGCACCGTGCCGTCCGCTCTCAGCCCATAGATCACCTCTTCGGTAACGGCGGCCTGAACTATCTCCGTCCAATCGGAAAGGTCGAGCGTTTTGTCTTCAAACAGCGGGATATACGTGACCGTCCCGTCCCTGTGTACGACCGCGGCGGACATATCGCACATGGTGACGGAGGCCGCGTCGGTCACGCCGGAGAGCGCCTCCGAAGCCCCATTGAGTTTATCCGCATGCAGCATGTAAACCTCGGGATCGTCAGCAAATACAAGCGTGCGGATGCTTCCGTCGCCGGTCACTCCCACGGCCAACCTGCCGTTCGTCGCAACGGATTCTATGTTCGTCCATTCATTAAAGCCTTCGATATCGCGCCAGCCTGCCGCGTCGTCAGCAAGCACCGTTCCGTCCTCCCTGACAGCGAGTGTCAGTCCGTCGCGAAGCGCGATGGTCTTCCCCGGCAGTGGAGCAAATTCCGCGGGAGCCTCGGTCGCGGGAGCCTCCGTTGCGGGAGCCTCGGTCGCGGGAGCCTCGGTCGCGGGGAGGTCCGTCGCCGCCGCTTCCTTATCCTCCGGCTTAACGCAGCCGAAGAGAGCCCACAGCATGGATATTATCAGAAAAAAGCAGAGCGTCCTTTTCATTTTGCCGTTCTCCTTTCATTGTTCTCATCAACAGTATACCACGCCCGGCATAAAAAGCAATATGAAGTATAAAAAACACAGCCGCTTGGATCCGCAAGCGGCTGTTTTATTCCCTGCTCCCGCGCAGCGCAATTGCTAATTACTAATTGCTAATTGCTGATTGCTGATCGCTGATTGTTTTTCGTTCATCAGGCTCTTCGCCTGCTCCTTGCCCTCGAACACGATCATTTCCAGCCCGACCTCTGGGGTTATCATACCCGTCTCGACGAGGCGGAACACGGTGTCGTTGTGCGCGATGGCGGAGAAGCCCGTCTCCTTCTGCACCTTCACCGTCACGCGGATGGAGATCGGCATGTCGTCCATGTTCATCACCTCGCGCGCGGCGGCGTCGGCACGGGCCGCGCCCTCGGGGTCGGCGCGGTCGATATACGTCTTTATGCAGCGGAGGCCGAGCGCGAACTGTCTTTCAAGCTCCAGCTCCTGCTCGACGGCGCGGCGGAACGCCGAATGCAGGCTCTTTGCCGCCATGCGGGCGCGCTTCGAGGATTTCTCCTGCAGGGCGGAGATCGCCGTCCCGCTCGTGACGCCGTAATTCGTCATGCCGCGGCTCCACTCGTTGGAGCCCGATTCCTCCTTGATCGTGTCGCGCATATCGGCTATGTAGCCGATGAGATACGCGGGCAGCGGCGCCGTCTGGAACCAGGTGACTCCGGAAAGATTGTCGCCCTTATGCACCTCCTTCGACCAATCGCGGAGATCGTCCGCGTCGAAGCCTGAGGAGCCCGTGACGAGGAGCTTATTGTGCGAGGAGAGCAGCGCGTTCTTCATCACCATCTGGTCGAGCTTATCGGAATAGCGCTGGCTCGTTTCGTACATGTCGACGAGGCCGAGCCCCAGGCAGGTGCCCCTCCTCGGAAAGAGGGTCGTCACGACGAAGGGATACCTGCCGTGGCGGTAGAGCCCTTCGGGGAAGCTCCGGCGCGAATCCTCGAGCACGACGCCTCCCGCGAGCTTCACCATGTGGACGCTGTATTTTTCGGTCTTGCTGTCGAACTTCCTCAGCCAGCACTCGATGAGCATTATGCTCCTGTCATAGCGCGGGGTGAGGCAGCCGTCGCCGTCCACGTCCATGAAGAGGCCGTCGTCGCTCAGCTCATCGGCGTGTTCGGGGTAATGGTCGGCAAACCATTCCCTTGTGAAGCGGGTGTACTTGAACACCGCGCGCCCGTCCTGCAGGTCGCTCACAAGCGGGTCGAAGAGTATCGAACCCACGTCCACGTGACGGACGAACGCCGAGCCCATGCCGCCCTCGGCCTCGGGGTCGTAGCCTATCTCCTGCACGCCGTATCCGCATACGAGCAGATCGTGCGTCACGGCGCGGTACTGCTCGTCATACGCGCAGTTGAGGTGGTTTTCCTTTATGACGCGGGTCAGCGTCTCGGCGAGCTCCGAATAGGCGGCGCTGTCGGCGGTGATGACGGCCTCGGGCACGAAGTCGTCGAGATCCGCGCGGACGTTCTCTATCGCGCTGTGTATGACGGGCGTCACCGGGCGCGGCTCGTTCGGATCCGTCACGGGGACGTCGAACCAGTGGTCGCCGCGGTATATCCTCTCGCAGCGGTCTATCCTTGCCCGCTCGCCCGCGCCCGCCTCGTAAAACTCGCGGAAGAGCTCGTAAAGCCTCGCGGCTTCGGGGTTTGTTTTTTCTGATTTCATAACGATTTTCCTTTCATGTTGTCAGGTAGCCGCGTTTTTGCCCGCGGTTCATATTCAATGGGTCGAAGGCCGAAGCCTTCCGCTTGATAACGGCGGGAGCGGCGGCCGGCCTGCTCATGAGGCCGTACCTCAGCGCCTCGGGCGCGTGGTCGTCCCCGTCGCGCGCGTCCTCGCGGTCATGCGGGTCGTACTGCATGGCGGGCAGCTCGCGGATGAGGTTCACGCAGTCCGAAAAGCATCGCCAGCGCGGCTCCCCGTCGGGAGCGGGGGCGAGATAATCCCGCACCCGCTGCCACCCGGCTATGCGGGTGTTGTCCGCCGGGGAAACGGGCATCCCGTTCTTGATGAATATCTCCGCGAGCGTCTCTCCCTCGAAGCCGCCCTTCACCGCCCTGCCGGCGCCCCTGTTCTGCCAGAGATCGGGCGAGGCGACGGTGTAGGCGATCTGCTCCCCGCGGGAGAGCTCGACCACCCGCCTTGCGACCTCCTCGGCGCGCATCTGACGGACGTAGAGCTCCCTGTAGGTGAACACCCGCCCCTCCCCGTCCACCGCGTGCCAGAGCACGCAGCACGGGTCGTTGTAGCCCCAGTCCATCGAGCGGAACCGCTTCATGCGGGGGTCGAGCTCCTGCGGGGGGATAACGTGCCTCCCGCGTGAGAATTCGCGGAAATACTGCCCGGCGTGCACGTCCCAATCGCCGTCGAGATGAGCGCGGCGCAGATCCTCCGGCAGAGCCATGAGCTGGCGCACGTAGCCGGGATCCGCCTTTAGGAGGGCGGCGTTGTCCCAGATCCTCGCCGGGATAAAGGCGTAATCCTCCGCCCGCTCCCCGTCCCTGTAATCGCGGTCTATGAAGAGCCGCTTCACCCACGCGTGGCCGACGTTGCCCGGATTGCACGTGTAATACATCCGCGGCGTGAAACCGACCCGCGACGTGCGGTTGCAGGTCGTCAGAAACTGCTGCTGCTCCTCTGTGAAATGAGTCGCCTCCTCCATGCCGATGACGGCGTATTCCTGCCCCTGATACTGGTAGACGTCGAAGGCCGTGTCACAGTAGCCGAGCTTTATCCTCGACCCGTTCGGGAAATTGAACACCCGCTCAGTCGAGCTGTACGAGACCGCGCCGTAAAGCTCCCGCTGAAGGGGAAGCAGGTGGTTTTCGCGCAGCTCGGGGAGCGTCCGCCTCAAAAGCAGTACGTTGAGCTGCGGGTAGTTGAGCGCGAGCAGCACGAGCTTTCGCCGCATGGCCCAGCTCTTGCCGCCGCCGCGCGCCCCGCCGTAGGCCGTGTGCCTCGCCCGGGAGAGGAAGAATTCCCTCTGCCTCGGGTTGGGCGTTCCGTGTAAACAGAGATCCATGTTCCTTTACCGTTCCTCTTGAAAAATCCGTTCTTTTGCGGTATCATGTTCGCGTGATCAAATCGAAAGCCGGTACACTATGAAACAGCGAATCAGCCCCCGCGCAAGGGGTATAATCTGCGTGGTGCTCGCCTCCATGTGCTACGGAATAACGCCGATCCTCTCGAACACGGCGTTAAAGGGCGGCTTGCCCGCCGACTTCCTCACGAGGGTGCTCGGCAGCGCCCCCGCTTACGCCGTGCTGGATCCCTCCCGCGCAATGGCGAACGAGTCCGTCGTCGGGTTCGGGATGCTCATCGCGTGCATTATTTCGGGGCTCACCTGCCTCATAGGCAGGAGGAGCCTCCGCGTAACGGGCAAACAGCTCCTTCACATGGCGGCCTTCGGCGGAGGAGGCTTCTCGGCGACGATGCTGCTCATCTCCTACGCTTACCTCTGCATACCCGCGGGGATGACGATCGTGCTCAATTTCACCTATCCGGTGATGGTCGCCGTCATATCGGCGCTCATATTCCGCGAGAAGCTCCGCCCCGTTTCGTTCATTGCGCTCGCGCTTGCGCTGACGGGCATCGCCCTCATATCCGGGCTGGGCGTCTCGGGCTCCGCCGCGCTCGGGAGCGATCCCGGCCTCGGCATCCCGCTCGCGCTCCTCTCGGGGCTCGCTTACGCGGTCTATTTTCTCGCCGGGAAGCACGCTTCGTATTCCGGGCTCGATACCTCGGTCGCGAACTTCTATATCACCGGCTCCGCCGCGGTCATCCTGTTCACCATCGCCGCGCTGAGCGGGAGGTTCCAGCTCCCGCCCAACGCGTTCATATGGCTCGTGCTGCTCTCAAACGGCGTACTCGGGCTGATGATCGCCCTGCGCCTGCTCCTCACGGGGATCAGGCTGCTCGGCTCCGTCACGGCCTCCGCGCTCAATACGCTGGAGCCCGTATTCGCTTCGCTCACGAGCGTGATCGTATTCGCCGAGGCGATGACCTGGGTCAAGATACTCGGCTGCGCGCTCGTGCTCACAGGCGCTCTCATCTCGATACTCGCCGCGGGCAAAGCCCCCGCCGCGGATTGAATCACGCTCTCATCGCGTCATAGCTTCCGTTCGCCGCGAGCGCGACCACGACGGCGTTCACCGGCAGGAGCAGGAGCTCCCGCCAGTCCGGGCTGCCGGAGGAGACCCATGCCAGAGCCATTATCAAAAGCGCCGCCGCGTAGCTCACGATCCTCGTCGGGAGCCTGTCCACGGCGCGAATGCCCTTTAAAAGCTGGGTGATCAGCGTGACGGCGAGCGTCGCCCCGGAGCAGGTGAGAAGCATCTGCGTGCTGAAAAAAGTGTTCACGCGCTCCTCACCTCCGCGCCCTCGGGCACGGCGGCGGCATGCCGCAGCGCGAATTCCCTCACGCCGCCCATCGTGATCCTGCCGCATTTGCCGTCGGGAAACCCGCAGTAGTAGCCGAGGGCGTTCAGCGCCTTCTGAAGGTTCAGTATGCACTCGCCCTGTATCATCGGCCTTTTCACTTCAAGGAGTATCTGCTCGTCGCGGTACTCCTTTTCATATGAGAGCTTTGCCGTGACGAGGCCCCTGTGCGTCCACACGCGGTCGGAGAACTTCGTCACGACGACTCCATACCGTATGCCGCGCGCTTCGACAGTCAGCGGCTCCCCGTCAAGGAACCCGCAGACGAAACCGACGTGGCTCATGCGCCCCTCGGAGTTCCTGTAAAAGAGCGCCTCTCCCAGCTCATACGGCCTGTCGACGTCGGCGATATTGCCCTTTTCAGTGCACCAGGCCGTATAGCAGTAGTTCGCCGTAACGTCCGTACCGAGGAAGCTGTCGAGCAGCCCCTGGCAGTCGGTCGCCTTCCTCGAAAGGGTCGGCCACGAGCCCGTGACCATGTCGAACGCCTCCCTCGTCCAGCCCTTGTTCCTGTAAAAATTCTCATACCTCTCGTTCAGCAGGGCGTTCGTGACCCTGTGCCCCGTCGTGCCGTAGAGGTATTCCCACGGTTCGGAGCCGACCTCGTCGGGCTCTATCGGCAGCTTCGCCCCCGCGGGTACAGATCCGCGCTTCGCGTGTGTAAGCGCGAAAGTAATGAATTCCAATGCCGTTCTCATCCGTTTGCTCCTTAATTGATGTTCCTTCCCTCAACGATCAGCCTCGTGCCCGCAAGAAAGCTTGCCGAAGCCGATACGCAGCCTATCTTCACCCGGGTATACCCCGCGAAGCCGTTCACCTTGAGCAGCGCCGTCTGCGGCGCCTTCGCGCTCGAGTAGCTCCCGGAGGTGACTATCCCGCCGAGCTCCCTGTGCATTCGGATGAAGCCGAATTCGGGCGCGCTCAGAGTGAACTGAGTTATGCTCTCGGAGGGATCGTAGCCGTCCCTGTTCATGAACGAGTTGTCGCGGATGTACCTGACCTCGTCGCCGTTGACGTATATGTTCGCGCTCGAAGCGCCCGTCATACAGCCGATGATCGTCACCCTCAGCTCATCGAAATTGAATCGCCTGCCATAGGCGTCGCCCGCGACGTCGAAGTATGCCTCGTTCGTTTCGGTCGTCGTGTCGACAACGGTCCTCCACGGCGAAACGAAGCTTATGCGGGACCAGATGCGTTCCTCGCTGCCCGGCGCGCCGTATACGCTCGTGCATACGTACGCCCTGCCGGTGCTCTCGTCGAGGTACGTCCCTCCGAGGGAGCCCTCCATCGACGGCGTGGGTTCGCCTTCGCCGACGCTCATGCCCGCGCCGTGGCTCATCATCGCCTCAAATGCTTCCTCGCGCTCGGTCTCGGTGGCGGCTCTTACGGCTTCCGCGTCGGCTCTGGCGGTCTCGGCGGCGGCTCTCGCGAGCTCCGCGGACACCCTTCCCTCCTCCGCCGAAGCGCGAAGCGTCTCCGTTATGGCGCGCGTCTCCTCCGCGGCTGCCCTCGCAAGCTCGGCGTCGATCCGCCTCGACTCGTTGAGCCTGCGGATCTGTTCGGCATATGCGCGGTCGAATTCCGCGGACTGCCTCGCGTTCTCGTTCAGCACGCGCTCGGCCTCCGCCTGCCCGATGGAGTTCGCGAGCTCCGTGAGCATGGGGAACTGCGGCATTGCCGTGATCGAATCGGCGTTCAGGATCGCCCTTCGGCAGTCGAAGCCGAACCTTGCCGTGGTGACGAGCACGTCGTTCCCCTCACCCCCGGCCGCCTCCCCGGCGGAATAGAGCTGAAGCTCCGCCTCGACGGGGCCCGCGGCATAGGACCCGGGATACAGGCGTATCGTAACGACGCCCTCTCCGAGGGAGATCGAATCCCCCTCCTGCACCGCCGTCCCCGCCGGGGAGGAGAACACCGCCTTCACGCTTACGCCGGTCAGGTCGACGGGCGCTCCGCCGTCCAGCACCGTGACTTCGACCACGTTGCCCGTATCCCCCTCGACGACCTCGAAATTCCTGCCTATGCACCTCTGCTTGAGGTCGACCGTCACGGCGAATCTTTTCAGTAAAGCATATTCGGCCATTTGGGCCGCACCCCCTTAGGCGGCTTCGGGATCGAAGGGACGGAGCCGCTCGTCATGTATTCGGAGTAAAGATCGAGATAATCGATCTGAGGCAGGTTGTACTGCACCTGCCAGCGGCGCATCCTCCACGTGCGCTGATCGCTCGTGAAGAAGAGATAGCGCTGCGCGGGCGTGAGGCTCCTGAGATACCCCGCGTAGTCGTTATAGGTGGCGTTCGACTGCAGGTAGGAGAAATCCCCGTCGTACCACGTGCCGTCGAAATAAGCGCCGTTCTTGGTGTGCCCGTAGGCCGCCGTGCTCTTTCCCGAGGACTTGCCCGACCCCTTTCCGGAGCCGTGCGCCGAGGCTCTCGCGTTGGCGGCGTTTATCTGCATCCTCGTCAGCTCGCGCTGGGCGGCGATGTTCATCTGCGTCTTGCGGAAATCCGCCTCGAGCTCCTGCATGGCGTTGAGCGCCTTATAGAGATACTCGGACATCGAAGCCGCGTACTGCCCCTCGAGGCCCAAAATGTCGGAATCGACGTCGTCCTGCTCACGGGATCTCATGGAGCTGATATAGCTCGAGCCGCCCATCCCGCGGGCATAGGCGTCCGCGTCGAGTTCCGCCATGTTCGTCCTGCCGCGCTTCATCCTTGCGGCGATGGCCGCGTCGATCGAAGGACGGAGGAAGCTCTCGAAGAGCCCAAAGAGCGCGTCGAAGCTCGGTATGCTCGTCACGCCGTAGGAGCGGAGCTTGTTGTAGAGATTCGTGTAGAGCTCCGAGAGCCCCGCGTCAAGATCGTATTCCGTACCGCTCTGCGCGGAAGCTTCCTGCGGAGCGGCGTCTGCCGACCCGCTTTGGGGAGCCGTGCTTTCCTCCGTGACGGAGGCCGTCTGTGAGTCCGCCGCCCCGGCGCGGGGAACGTACGCGGGCTTCGGGGCCGCCTCCTCGGGGGAGCCCGCAAAGGCTCCCCCGACGGCGGCAGGGTCCTGCGCTTCGGGGTATCCGCCGAGAGCCGCCTCACGGCGCTCGTTCACGGGAATATCATCGGTGTATTCACGCCTTTTGCGGAGCCCGAACCTTGATATCAACCTTGCCACTCGCGCTCACCCCCGTCAGGAGACCGTGTGCTCGATCTTGACGAGCCAGAGATCGTTGAGCAGCACCGCGGCGTAGGCGGTCACCTTCGCGCCGACGGTCGCGCGCTGATCGAGCGGATCCGCCGTGCCGGAGGAGCCGTGGGGCTTGACTATGAGCTGGACCGCGCCCTTGCCGTCAACGTCCACAACGCCGTAGGCGTCCCTGCCGAATACGAGCGTCGCGTGGACGGGCAGCGCGTTGCCCTCGGAGTCCATGGCGCCCGCGTCCATGCTGCGGACGGAAGCGTTGGCGGCAAGCGTCGCCGCCGCGCTGAGCTTGACCGTATTGGTGGCCTCCGTAAAGGAACCCGTCGCCGCAAGGGTGTATTCCGTGCCGCCGATGACGAGCTTGTTCCCGCCCTTGGAAAGGTACTCCTTTTCCGCGGCGGTGGGGACGTTTTTAAGAGCGAATGTCGCCGAGTTGGTCGTCGCGGTCTTGACCTGGTTGCGGACGCTCTGCTCGTAGATCTTCGCCTCGGTGCTCTCGACGAACACGACTCCGTAGAGCCTGCCTATCTCGCCGGAATAGATCGCCTCGGCGTTCTGATAGGTGGATACGTTCTTCCAGTTCTCGTCGTTCTGGAGGTCGTAGGTGGCGTCCGGAGAGCAGATGCAGATGAAATGCGGCTGGCGGCCGTCGTCCGCGAACTGACGCGCCTTGTTCTTCTTGAGGGTGCGTACCGCCTTCCTGATCTCCTCGACGGTCAGCTTCTTCGTGCCGTCGAGCTCGACGCGGCTCTGCGCGCCGCCCGCGTACTGGACGTTCGCCGTCGCGCACATGGCGTCCCTCGTGACCCATTCGACCACGGTGCCGATCTGCTCGCCGAGGAGCTCGGCGGAGTCGTTGATGACGCTGTCATAGCCGGTCAGATCGAGCAGATCGGAGACCTCGACGTAAGCGCCGTACTGCTTGACGGTCGCTTCCACGTCGGTCTGCGAAAGGGACTGACCGGTGGGGGTTTCTCCCTCTACGAGCCCTTCTATGGCCGTATTGGGATCAAAAAGGTTCCATCTGCGGAAGTTTACGTGATTTCCGCTGTTGCGGGGTATGGGGCGCTTCTGCCCGAATTCCGCGTGAACGAACCTCGTCTTGGCGCTCTCGAGGAGCTGCCTGTCGTAAAAAGTGGAGGGGTAACCGGTGTTCGCCGTCATGCCGGCGACTGTGTTGATAACTGTGTTTGCCATATCGATTCCTTTCTTTCGGCTGTTTTTCAGAGTTTGATCCTTCTGCCGTCCGCGCTTGCCTTCTTAAGCATCCTGCGCAGATCGTTGAACTGCTTCGTTGACATCTCGGAATAATCCACCGGGCGCGCGCCGCCGCTCCCCGTCCTCATGGGCATGGGAGCGCGGTCGGCCCTCTCAAAGGGGAATCCGCCCTCCGACGGGGACTCCGCAAGCTCCGCCGCGGTGAGCTCCTCCGGCTCCGCGGAAGGCGCTTCGCCGCTCCCGGCTCCGCCCCTGCGGGAGGAGAACGCTCCGATCAGCGCCTCCACGAGTTCCTCCTCGCTCACGCCCTCGACGGAGCCCAGCGAATCGAGTATGAACCTGCCGAGCTTTGCAGCGGGGCTCTCCGCGCCGACGGGCTCCGCCTCGCCTTCATCCGCCGCGGAAAAGCCCTTCACCTCGTCGAGAAGCCTCTTGAAACCTTTCTCTTTCATATCCTTCTCCTTTCAAAAAAATAAAAAAGAAACAAGCGGGATGCGCTCCCCCGACCTCACGGGTCGGGAACGCGCTCTCGTCAACGCTTGCTTCACAATAATATTATAGCACACTCGTTCCGTATTAGTCAAGTGTTTTAACGAACATTTTTTCTAAATATTTTTTCGGGCGCTCATGCTGCGCTTTTTTCCTTGAATTATTTAAGTTTTTCTCTGCAATATATTTTTTTCGTTCCCGAATGGGGTTGAAAATAATCATAAAAAGAGTTATAATCCATTCAGCGAAAATAACGGGT
Organism: Clostridia bacterium; assembly: GCA_017509785.1. Classification (GTDB taxonomy): domain Bacteria; phylum Bacillota; class Clostridia; order Christensenellales; family CAG-138; genus UBA3857. The sequence goes on along the minus strand of JAFWOT010000024.1, from coordinate 60,513 downwards.
CTGTGGTTGAAAGTCGATGCCAGTCGCAGGCGAAGCGATCCACGTAAGCGGGGCAAAGCCCCCGTGAGCATGGTGCGGTTTAGAAGTAAGTCCTGTCAGCCATGGCTGAGACCGCGTGTAGTGAGAGGGAATATCCGGGTAGCGATAGCGGCAACAGGCGAGTGTGGGGTCAAAGACCAGGTCAGCCGCTGTTTTTGCCAAAAAATATAGAGGGGTTATGATCCAAAATGTTTGAAGACAAGGTACTGGTTTGTAAGGACTGCGGCGCTGAATTCACCTTCACCGCCGGCGAGCAGGAATTCTACGCGGAGAAGGGCTTCCAGAACGAGCCCACCCGCTGCAAGGCATGCCGTCAGGCTCGCAAGAACGCCGCCCGCGGCGAGCGCGTGATGTACGACGCCATCTGTGCGGAGTGCGGCGCTCCCACGAAGATCCCGTTCGAGCCGAAGACGGACCGTCCCGTCTACTGCAGCGCCTGCTTCGCTGCGCACCGCGGCAACTGATCAGTTACGCGATAAAGCCATCATCGGGCAAACGATGAACGACCGCACGGCAGAGGAAACTCCGGCCGTGCTTTTCTTTTTTCGGTTTTTGAAAATGTCGCCCGTCAGGCGACCCGGGGCGCGCTTTCCCGGTGTATCATGTGGTCAACAAAAACAAATCAGGAGGTACAGACCCATGAAAAACGCAGAAACCACCAACAACCTCACCGAGATCGTCTTCATCCTCGACCGTTCGGGCTCCATGGGCGGGCTCGAATCCGACACCATCGGCGGCTTCAACGCCATGCTCGAAAAGCAGAAGAAGGAGGAGGGCGGGGCCTTCGTCTCCACCATACTCTTCGACAACGTCTCCGAGGTGCTGCACGACCGCGTCCCCATCGAAAAGGTCGAACCCATGACCGAAAAGCAGTATTTCGTCCGCGGCTGCACCGCCCTCGTCGACGCGATCGGCGGCGCGATAAGCCACGTCAGGAAGGTCCACAAGTACATCCGTCCCGAGGACGTCCCCGCCCACACGATATTCATCATCACGACCGACGGCATGGAGAACGCCTCCACCCGATACTCCTCCGACGAGGTCAAGCGCATGATCTCCGCGCAGAAGGAGCTCGGCTGGGAATTCCTCTTCCTCGGCGCGAACATCGACGCCGTCGAGACCGCGAGGCATTTCGGCATCTCCGAGGACCGCGCCGTCACCTACAAGGCAGACAGGAAGGGCACCCGCATGAATTTCAAGGCGATGGGCGCCGCCATTTCCTCCCTCCGCTGCGATGAGGCCATACCCGCCTCCTGGAAGGAAGAGATCGAGAACAGGCGCGATTGACGGGCAGATCATAGCTGCCAACGGGGAGCCGCGGCATGCGGCTCCCTTTCCGCTGTCATCCCCCGCCGCCGAAGCGCATAATATCATAAAAAACCCATGGAGGCAGATATGGATACAGTTCGCTACGGCAGCCGCGGGAACGGCGTGCTGCTCCTGCAGCTTGCGCTGAAGCGCGAGGGCAGCTATCGCGGGGAGCTCGACGGGCTCTTCGGCACGCGGACGCTCAACGGCGTCCGCCGCTTTCAATCCGCTCACGGGCTCACGCCCGACGGCGTCGCGGGGGCAAAAACGAACGCCGCCGCGGAGCCTTATCTATCGGGGTACATCCGGGTGAAGCTCCGCCCGGGCGACAGCTTCTACCGCCTCGCGAAGCGCTTCGGCACGCGCACGGAGGCGCTCGTCACGGCAAACCCGGGGCTCGACCCGGCGGATCTGCCCGTTGGCGCGGAGATCACAGTGCCTCTCGGCTTCCCCGTCGTTCCGACGGACGCGCCCTTTTCTTCCGGGCTGCTCGGCTTTATCGCGGAGGGGCTGCGCGCCCGCTATCCGTTCATAGGCGTTTCGGAGGCGGGAAGATCCGTTCTCGGCAAGCCCATAACCGTATTCACCGTCGGGCGGGGGGATGCGCGGGTGCTCGTCGCCGCCGCTCACCACGCGAACGAATGGATCACCTCGACGCTGACGCTCGACTTCCTCGAGACCTATGCCGCCGCGTATTCCGCCAAAGCCTCCGTCGAAGGAAGGAGCGCCGCCGCTCTCTTCGGGCGGGTGAAGCTCATACTCGTCCCGGCGGTCGATCCCGACGGCGTCGACCTCGTCAATTCGGCCATATCGAAGAAGGGCTTCGCGCGGGCGCTTTCCATCGCGGAAGGATACCCGGACATACCCTTCCCGCAGGGGTGGAAGGCGAACGCGGAGGGGATCGACCTCAACCTCAGCTATCCCGCGGATTGGGAGGAGGCAAGAAGGATGAAATTCGCCGAGGGATACACTCGCCCCGCCCCGCGGGATTACGTCGGCAGCGCTCCGTTGGAGGCGCCGGAGGCCCGTGCGCTTTACGAGCTCACCCTCCGGGAGGACCCGGATATGGTCATCGCATATCACACGCAGGGCGGCGAGATCTACCCGCGTTATAAGGATATCGAGCCCGAAGGCTCGGCGGAGATCGCAAAAGCCATGGCCGAGGTCTCCGGTTACGAAGTCGCCGAGGTGCCGGACGCCTCCTCCCGCGCGGGGTACCGCGACTGGTTCATCGACCGCTTCCGCCGCCCGGGCTTCACGGTGGAGGCGGGCAGAGGCCGCAATCCCCTGCCGCTCTCCTCCTACGGCGAGCTCCGCCGCGATAATTTCCCGCTGATCGTCACCGCGATGGAAAAGGCCGGGCGTAAAAAGGCGTAAGTGGAGCCGCGGGCTCCCTTGCCGCCGCTTTCGTATATTGCAAAAAAACCTTAAAATAATTCACTTTTGCTGTTGAAATATACGAAAATGTATTGTATGATAATGCCGTGCGGCGAGCTGATTTTCCCGCCGTTAAAAATGTAAAATTGAGAAGGAGAGAATCATGATCGATCTTATTGAGCACGGCGTGTATCTGGTGGACGGCAAGCCTCAGATGGAACCCGTTGCGGGCGTTACCCCCGACGCCGGTCGTGAAAACACCATCGCGTATCAGATCCTGCGTGCGCACAACGCTTCCGATGACGCGAAGAAGATGAAGATCCATTTCGACTGCCTTATGTCCCACGACATAACCTACGTCGGCATCATCCAGACGGCGAGGGCTTCGGGCCTCAAGGAGTTCCCCATCCCCTACGCCATGACAAACTGCCACAACAGCCTCTGCGCCGTCGGCGGCACCATCAATGAGGATGACCACGTCTTCGGTCTTTCCGCCGCGAAGAAGTACGGCGGCATCTACGTTCCCGTGAACCAGAGCGTCATCCACAGCTATGCGCGTGAAGCCATGGCCAACTGCGGCAACATGATCCTCGGCTCCGACTCCCACACCCGTTACGGCGCCCTCGGCACCATGGGCGTCGGCGAAGGCGGCCCCGAGCTCGTCAAGCAGCTCCTCAAGAACACCTGGGATATCAACGCTCCCGAGGTAGTCCTCGTTTACGTCACCGGCGAGCCCAAGAAGGGCGTCGGCCCGCACGACGTCGCTCTGGCGCTCGTAAAGGCGACCTTCGCGAACGGCTTCGTCAAGAACAAGGTCATGGAGTTCGTCGGCCCCGGCATCGCGAACCTGCCCTATGACTTCCGCAACGGCATCGACGTTATGACCACCGAGACCACATGTCTCTCCTCCATCTGGGAGACCGACGCCGAGATCGAGAAGTATTATCAGATCCACGGCCGTCCCGAGGGCTTCAAGGCGCTCGCGCCCAAGGGCGTTGCGTACTACGACAGCATGATCGAGCTCGACCTCTCCAAGATCGAGTGCATGATCGCGCTGCCCTTCCATCCCTCCAATGCCTACACCATCCACGAGTTCCTTGAGAACCCCGTTGAGATCCTGAAGAAGGTCGAGGCCGAGGCCGAGAAGAAGTTCGGCTCGAAGGTCCACCTGAAGCTCACCGACAAGGTCGTCGACGGCAAGGTCTACGCGGATCAGGGCGTCATCGCGGGCTGCTCCGGCGGTACCTTCGACAACTGCGTCGCCGCCGCCGAGATAATGGACGGTCACGACGTGGGCGACGGGTACTTCGGCTTCTCCGTATACCCCACCTCCGTTCCCACCTCCCTCGAGCTCACCCGCATCGGCATGACGGAGAAGCTCCTTGAGAGCGGCACCATCATCAAGCAGAGCTTCTGCGGCCCGTGCTTCGGCGCAGGCGACGTGCCCGCCAACAACGGCCTCTCCCTCCGCCACACCACCAGGAACTTCCCCAACCGCGAAGGCTCCAAGCCCGGTGAGGGGCAGATCTCCACGGTCGCTCTTATGGACTCCCGTTCCATAGCCGCCACCGCCCGCAACCACGGCGCGATCACCGCGGCTACCGATATCGATTGGGACGACGTCCACTACGATTATCATTTCGACAAGTCCGTCTATGACAAGCGCGTCTACAACGGCTTCGGCAAGGCCGATCCTTCCGTCGAGCTGAAGCTCGGGCCCAACATCACCGATTGGCCCGCTATGTACGCCCTTACGGACAACGTGCTCCTGGAGCTTGACGCCGTCATCCGCGATCCCGTCACCACCACCGACGAGCTCATCCCCTCCGGCGAGACCTCGTCCTACCGCTCCAACCCCCTGCGCCTTGCGGAGTTCGCGCTCTCCCGCCGCGTGCCCGAGTACGTCGGCCGCAGCAAGCAGGTCATGGCTATGGACTTCGAGCGCCGCGACGGCAAGAAGCCCGAGCGCATAATGGACGCCCTCAATAAGGTCGGCAATGCCGATGAGCTCATCGGCTCCACCGGCTTCGGCTCCTGCGTGTTCGCCAACAAGCCCGGCGACGGCTCCGCCCGTGAGCAGGCCGCCTCCTGCCAGAGGGTGCTCGGCGGCTTCGCCAACATCTGCTACGAGTACGCGACGAAGCGCTATCGCTCCAACTGCATCAACTGGGGCATCCTCCCCTTCACCCTCCCCGAGGGCGCGGAGTTCCCGTATGAAACCGGCGACTTCGTATTCGTTCCCGGCATCAGGAAGGCCATTGAGGAAGGCGTAGAGACTGTCAATGCCAAGGTCATAGCTTCGGACGGCGTCCACGATATCACCCTCGATATCAAGGGCCTCACCCCCGATGAGAAGGAGATCCTCCTTGACGGCAACCTTATGAACTACTATAAGGCCCACATGAAGGACTGATGATTTAAATTCAACAAAGGAGCGCGGTCGGCGACCGTGCTCCTTTATATGTCTCGCGGAGCGGTAACTCCGGCCTGTTTTATCGAGGTCCCGCGCCTGTCGTGGCGCGGACGCGCTGACCCGCGCGGCTCCCGTTTGTCGCGGCTTCGCCTGAGACCGGCGACTTCGTATTCGTTCCCGGCATCAGGAAGGCCATTGAGGAAGGCGTAGAGACCGTCAATGCCAAGGTCATCGCGAAGGACGGCGTCCACGATATCACCCTCGATATCAAGGGCCTCACCCCCGACGAGAAGGAGATCCTCCTTGAGGGCAACCTTATGAACTACTATAAGGCCCACATGAAGGACTGATGATTTAAATTCAACAAAGGAGCACGGTCGGCGACCGTGCTCCTTTTGCATACTCAAATTCCCGTTCACTCGCTCAGCTTTTCCGAGATCTTATTCCCGAACGGGTCGCAGAGGACGGCGCGGTCCTCCTTCTTATCCGCCCAGACCTTCTTCTGATCCCAGACGACGTCGGCCTCATCGAGCCTATAGCTCGACTTGCAGGCGACAAGGAGCGTTCCGCCGGGGGCGATGATCGTCCCCTCCGGGAAGGAGAGCACCTCGTGACCCTTCGTCGAGTAGACGAACCAGCCGGATACGTCGAGCTCGCTCTCCGTATCGTTGCGAAGCTCCAGCGTCTGCGCGTCCTTTGAGGCGGAGACTATCTCCGCGCCGGAAAGCGCGGCCGGCCTTTCGGGGAAGCTGAGAGAGATCTCACCGCGCTCCGAGACCTCCATCAGTATGCCGAGCTCGTATTTCTGCGTGAGGCGTATCTCCGCCCCCTCAAGGCGTGCGATCACCTTCGGGTTCGCGGAGTTGTGATCGACGTTCGTATCCGTCGAGATGACGGCGATGAGCGGGTCGGCGGCAGAGGCGAATTCGGCGCTCGTCGCGTCATCATTGCCGTGGTTGGGGACCTTCAGCACGTCGCATGAGATATCGGCCCCGCTCCCGAGAAGCCTGCCGTCCTCCGCCGTCTGCATGTCGCCCGTGAAGAGGAACGTGCGCCCGTTGACCGTGAGCCGGGCAACGAGCGAATTATCGTTGCCGTCGCCTTCGATCCTCTCCGAAGGGGCGAGCACCTCGAAGGCGGCTCCCTCCGTGATGGGGATGCTGTCGCCCGCTTTGACGGTATGCGTTGGCGCCCCCGCGACGTATGCCGCCGCCTCGATCTTTGCGCCGTCGAGGACGAACTCGGGGTAGTAGGCGGAACCGATCGGGAACCTCTTCGATATCGGGTCGAGCCCGCCGATATGATCGTCATGCTCGTGCGTCAGTATCACGCCGTCGAGCGACTCTACCCCCATAAGCTCAAGCGCGGCATAGGTGTTTATAAAGCTGTCCTCCGTGCCGGTATCGACGAGCCATGCGTGACCGTCGACCTCGACGACGGCGCAGTCCGCCTTGCCTACGTTTACAAAGAACACCCGCGCCTCGTGCGGGGCGCCCTCGAATTCCACGGGGGATCCGTACTTTTCGGAATTGTCCGTATCGCCGTAATTTATGTTTTCCATATCGCATCCGAACGCCGCGCCCGCGAGTATCGCCGCGAGCAGGAGCGCCGTGAAGTGTTTAAATACTGCCGAGAGTTTTTTCAAGACGTTCTCCTCCCTTTTGTTCTCGGTTTGATTTTACCACAGGGAGACCCTTCGTTCAATGCCAATAATTTGCCGTTAATGCGTTATTTTTGTGGCAGAAAAGCGGGCCCGCAGAAGCGGGCCCGCAGATCGGGTCAGATTCGATTGACTCAGCCGACCTTCTTGAAGAGGACGATGCTGCTGCCGCCGCTCGTCGGGGCTCCGAAGAAGCCGTAATCATCGGCCGCGCCGGAGTAGAAGGTCATGTACTTGGTGACGCTGGAGGATACGTAGTAGGAGAGCTTGTTGTTGGCAAACTTCCAGTTGGTCGCGTAGCTCGTGCCGGAAGCGGGATAGCAGTCGGCATAGGAGGAGCTGGAGTAGACTCTGAGGTAATAGCTGCTGTTGTATGCGGACTGGATCTTGTAGTAGGAGCCGTTCGCAACGAACTTCCATCCGACGTGATCGAGCGTCGCGTTGGTCATCGTGGTGGTGTCAACGCCGACTACGTTGCTGCCGTCCATCACAGCGCGTACCGCGTATCCGTAGTAGTTGCTGCTGGAGGAGTAGTAGTAGTGGTTCGAGGTGTCGGGGCAGTAGTTCATCAGCAGGTAGGTGTTGGTGCCGTCGGTGTAGCCGATGAGGTACTCAACGCCGGTGGTGATGCTCGTCGCGGGAGCGTAGTATGTGCCCGTGGGAGCGGTTGTCGGAGCCGCGGTGGGCGCAGCCGTGGGAGCAGCGGTGGGCGCAGCCGTGGGAGCCGCGGTAGGCGTCACATCGCCGGAGACCTTCTTGTACAGCGTGATGGTGCTGTACGAGGTCGCGGAGGTGGGAGCGCCGAAGAAGTTGGAGTAGCTGCCCGCGGTGGGGATGTAGGTCGCGTACTTGGTGACGCTGGAGCTTACGTAGTAGGAGAGCCTCTGAGTCGAAGCGTTCCAGCTCCAGTTGGTGGCGTAGCTCGTGCCGCTGCCGGCATAGAGGTCGGCGTAGGAGGAACTGGAGTAGACCCTGAGGTAATAGCTGCTGTTGTAGCCCGACTGGATCTTGTAGTAGGAGCCGTTGGCAACGAACTTCCAGGTGACGTTATCGAGCGTCGCGGAGGCGTAGGTGGAATTGTCAACGCCGACGACGTTGGCGCCGTTCATGGTCGCCTTGATGCCGTAGCCGTAGTAGTTGGAGCTGGAGCTGTAATAGTAGTTGTTGCTGATCTTGTTGGGGTTGTAGTTCATCAGCAGATAGGTGTTGGAACCGTTCGTGTAGCCGATGAGGTAATCAACGCCCGTCTCGATCGTCGTGGTGGGAACGTAGTAGGTGCCCGTCGAAGGAGCGGTGGTGGGAGCGGCCGTGGGAGCGGCGGTCGGAACTGCCGTGGGAGCGGCGGTCGGCGCAGCCGTGGGAGCGGCCGTCGGGGTCGCGGTGGGAGCCGCCGTGGGAGCCGCGGTGGGAGCGACGCCGTTCGATACGTACTGATAGAACTTGACGCCGTTGCCGGTGTTCTTGCTGGTGGTGAAGTAGGCGCTCGAGGAGCCGAGGCTCAGGTAGTAGTAACCGTCGGAATCGACCTGGTTGTTGAGGTCGGTGCCGTCATAGGTCCAGGCGACGGCGGTGGTGCCGGGGTATACGTACTGAGCGGAATCGAGGCCCATGTACTTGCCGTTGCCGACGTTCTTGAAGGTCCAGCCGGAGGAGGCGTTTCCGCCGACCGTCCAGGTGATGGCGTTCGTATCGACGGAGGAGCCGATCGTCAGCGTGTTATCGGAATTGACCGTGATGCCGACGGCGGTGAGGTAATGGCTGTTGGAGTATACGGTGTTGCCCACGGCGTAGTTGCCGATGGCGATTATGTACTGACCGCCCGCGACGGGAGCCGATACCTCGGTATAGCCGGTGAACGCGGAAACGGTGATGGTCGCGGTCTTCGTGTAGGTGGTGGAGGTGGTGTTGTCCTTTACCTTTACGGTGAGGGTCGCGGTGCCGGCGGCCTTACCGGTGACAACGCCGGAGGACGATACGGTCGCAACGCTCGTGTTGGAGCTCGAGTAAGAGGTGATGCTGTAATCCGCGGTGGAGGGGTTGACGGTCACGGAAACGTTCGCGGTGCCGCCGACCTTGACCGCTACGTTAGCCACGCTTACGGAGCTGATGGGATCGGGAGTGGAGCTGCCGAAGAGCGTCCAGTCGCAGTAAACGGTCTGAGCGCCGTCGGGGTTGGAGGGATAGGCATCCACGGGGGAAACAAGAATGGGGTAAGCATCGCCGCCGGAGACGGGATCGGGCACGCCGTAGGTGTTCTTCATGACCTTAAGGGCGTTGGCGACGGTGGCGCCGTTCTTCATCTCAGTCCAGAACTTGGCCTCGTACTTATAATCGCCCGTGAAGGAGACGGACTGGGAATAGCCGTAAACGCAGGCCGCGCCGGCTGCGAGCAGCGCTTTGGCCGTCGTGCCCTTGCCTTCCTTCTTCATGCCTTCGCAGATGGCCATCCATACTATGCAGTTGGAAAGAGTGCCGGAAACGTGGTTCTGGATGTAGCGGCCGTCGATGCCGTAGAAGGAACCGCCGTTATAAGCCCAGCCGTTGTTGTAGTCGGTCGTGGTGAGGCCGGTGGAGCTGGTCAGATCCAGATAGGAGGTGCCCTTGGAGCTTATGCAGTTGCCGTGGGAGTCGTAGATGACGACGGCCTTGTTGGTATAGTTCGCGGCGATATTGGGGCCGGTGGCGTTGGAGTTGATGACCTGGGTCACGGTACCGCCGGTAGCGGCAGCGATGGAAGCGGCCTCGGTCTTATACTGATCGGTGAAGGAGCTGTCGGAGCTGTAATAGGGGCCGACGAGCAGAACGTTCACAGCGCCGTTGGTGGGAGCGTTCTTGGTGGAGCTGACCTTGGCGATCGTCGAAGCTGCGCTCTGCGTATTGAGAGCCTGATTCGTCTGCTTCGCGGGGGCCTTGGTGAAGTTCCTTACGCGATAGTTGTAGCCGCCGACCATGCCGTCGGTCGTGAAGGAGAACTCGTTGTCGTTAAGGTCGGTGATGCTGCCCTTGTCGATGAGGGGGCAGTTCAAAGCCGCCTTATAAACGGCGTATACGACCTCGGCGCGGTTCGCGCCCTTTGCCATCATTTCGGCCTCTACTGCGTCAAGCATCGACCAAACGTTGTCCCAGCGCTTCATGCCGGCGGCTTCTTTAGCCTGATAAGCGGCTTCAGCTGCGAAGGATGCGACCGGCAGGACTGCCAGTATCATCAGGGCGGCTACCAGAGCGCATACGATCTTCTTGAAGTTCATTTTTATTCCTCCTGATATATTGCGAAAGGCGTGGCCTTTCAAAATCCGGATATATTATACCAGCGACGGCATATATTGTCCAGTAGGGCGAAGAAATATATTTAAAAAAAATTTTAGTCTACATATCCCAAAATGTCGGGATTTTGCCGTTATTTCGCCGGGGTTCGCCGACAGCCGGGCGTCCGGCGGTCGATTTGTTCATAATTTTGTAAAAAATTTCCCGTCCTCCTGCGTGCTCTTCTTTCCGAAATGTATATTTTGAGCCTTGCCGCCGCCTCTTATATATCCGCCAGCGGGAGAGTCGGAGGTATATCATCCCGTCCCGGCGCGGAAAATCGACCTGTTTTTCTGTTGCGCTGACGGAAATAGATGTTATAATAGGAATGGCGCGGCGCGCCTGATCAAACATACGGAGGTCACATATGTTTTCACACGGCAAATCGATCGCAAAAGCGGTTGCGCTCATGCTTGCGCTCGCGCTCGCGGCATGCTCGCTCTGCGCCTGCTCGAACAACGCCCGCAAGCCGGGGAATAACGTCGGGCAGAAGAGCGACGTCAGCCTCGGCAACGACAGATTCACCCTCGACGGGAGCGAATGCTTCGCCGATTCGGGCTTCTACGTATTCACAGCCGACGCCGATTCCGAGTACAGCGTCAAAATGGAACACGGCGCGTCCGGCGCGGAGTGGAGCGTCTATGTGTTAAAGGATAAGTTTGTCGGCGACTATGCCGATCTCATCCGCGATAACGCCCCCGTCCTCACCTCCGACGGCACGATCCGCGTGGAACGCTTCAACTATCTGTACGTCCGCTGTTCCGTCAACGAGACCAACGCCGATTCCCCCGCCGCGGACGCTTCCATCACCTTCACCGGGCGCGGGCTCCCTTCAAAGTGAGCCCATTACGAAAGCGGCTGGCTCCGGTAGTCAGTCTGCTGCTGGCAATAATGATGATGAACGCTCTCGCCCGACTAACGGGCGGGAGCGTTTCCGTTCACGCGGCGCCGCAAAATTCGCCGTTTTGCGACGACATCCCCGCGCAGAGCACACTATTTCGGGCGGAGAGACCGCCTTTTTGCGGGGGAGCCGGAGCGGATATCGCGGTGCTCCTACGCCCCCTCATAACGCAGAACTGCAGCGCCCTCCCCTGCACGGATGGAGCGGGCGCCGCCCGTGCGGCGGAGGAAATACGGGAATTCCTTCTTCGCCTCCCTCCGGGGCTTATGGACGCCGTCTCATCCGAGATAGGGAGCGTCGTATTCGTGCTCTGCGGGGGCATCCGCGCGGCCGCCCCTCTGCCCGATTCTCCGCGCGCATGCGTCTGCTGCGGGGAAGTTTCGCTCGTTCTCATTGACGTTTCGGCGGATGGGCTCGCGCACACTCTGGCGCACGAGATCGCCCACCTCGCCGTCCGCGCGCTCGACGAAGCCTCCCTGCGGGACGGTTCGCGCTGGAACGACGCCCTCTGGGCGGAGCTCAATCCGCCGGGGTTTCAATACAGCCTCTCTTACGCCGGGAGCCCGACGGCGGGGTTCACAGTCGAAGCGGGGCTTGAGGACGCCTATTTCATCAGCCGCTATTCGAAGACCTTCCGGACGGAGGACGCGGCGACCCTCATGGAGGCCTACGCCCGCCTCGGCCCCGATTCGCTGATATTCAAAAACGCGCATATAAAAAGGAAGCTCGAAAGCTTCCTTTGCGCTGTGGAATACTATCTGCTTCCCGGGCGCTGAGCCCCGCTCACCTGCGCTTCCTCAGCAGGAGGTGGTTCTGCCCGTCCTTTGATACCTCGGTGTAGAGCTCGAGCCGGAGCTTTTTGCCCTCGTTCCTTTCGAGCAGGAGCGCGAGCAGCGTGTTGGAAAAGCCCATGCCCTTCTTCTCGACCGTGTCGACGCAGATCATGTAGCCGGCGCCGTCCTCAAGATCGGCTATGTCCTCAAACACCTCTTTCATCCTGTTCCAGCCGTGGCGTTCGAGCACGTCCGCATACATGGGGTCGGCCTTCTTATCGCTGAAATCGACCTCCTCCATGCCGTTAAAGTCGACGTCGGCGCCCTCGGGGATGTCCGCCGCGAACTCCTCCGCCTTTTCGGGGAGCGCCCTCAGCATTTCCGCGAGACCGTTCATGATCTTCTCATACTTCTCGGCGCTGACGCCGAATTCCTCCTCAGGCGAATAGGCGCGCATTGCCTCCTCGATCTGCTTTGTGAATTCCTCGATCCTCTTTTTCATATCCCTGATATCTCCGGCGTACGACATGCGGACGGCGCGCGCTCTTTCGAGCAGTGCCTCGATCTCTTTGATTTTTTTATCGACGGCCTCGCAAACCGACTCGCTGTCCTTGTCAAGCAATTCCTTGATCTCGCCTATCGAGAAGCCCGCTTTGCGCAGATCCCTGATCCTGACGAAGTCGAGCGCCTGCTCCCCCGCGTAATGGCGGTATCCGCTGAAACGGTCCACCCGCTCGGGCTTTAACAGACCCTCCCGGTCGTAATAGCGGAGCGTCTGCGGATTGCAGCCGCACAGCTCGGCGAATTCCTTGATGGTCATACGCTTCATCTCCTTTCCGATAAGAGCATATCATTACAGCGCGGTGTAAGGTCAAGTGGTGAAAATAATATATTTTCTCTGCCGTAAAACAGAGCGCCCCCCGTGGGAGCGCTCCGTCTGTTTCAAGCTATGTTATTGTGAATTACACAATACCCTGAGCCATCATGGCGTCGGCGACCTTCTTGAAGCCGGCGAGGTTGGCGCCCGCTACGAGGTTGTAACCGAGACCTGCCTCAGCGGCAGCTTCCATGGAAGCCTTGTGGATGTTGATCATGATGTTGTGGAGCTTGGAATCGACTTCCTCAGCGGACCAAGCAAGGCGCTCGGAGTTCTGGCTCATCTCGAGACCGGAAACGGCAACACCGCCCGCGTTGACAGCCTTGGAGGGAGCAACGATCATGTTCTTCTGAGCCATCATGTACTGGAGAGCGTCGTTGGTGGTGGGCATGTTGGCTACCTCGATGTAGTACTTGACGCCGTTGGCAACGATCTTCTCAGCGGAGGGCATGAGAACGTCATTCTGCATAGCGCAGGGCATGACGATGTCGACCTTGCGGCCGAAGGGCTTCTCGCCGGGGAAGAACTCTACGCCGAACTTGTCGGAGTAATCCTGGACGCGGTTGCGGCGGGAAGCGTTCATCTCGAGCATGTAGTTGATCTTCTCCTCGGTGGTGATTCCATCGGGATCGTAGATGTAACCGTCGGGACCGGAGAGGGTGACGACCTTACCGCCGAGCTCGGCGACCTTCTTGGTGACGCCCCAAGCGACATTGCCGAAACCGGAAACGGCGATGGTCTTGCCGACGATGGTGTCGTTCTCGTGCTTGAGAACTTCGCAGAGATAGTAAACAGCGCCGAAGCCGGTCGCCTCGGGACGGATCAGGGAGCCGCCGAAGCTGAGGCCCTTGCCGGTGAGAACGCCGTTCTCATAAGCGTTGCGGATCCTCTTGTACTGGCCGAACATATAGCCGATCTCACGGCCGCCTACACCCATATCGCCGGCGGGAACGTCAACGTTGGGACCGATGTGACGCTGGAGCTCGGTCATGAAGCTCTGGCAGAAACGCATGATCTCGGCGTCGGACTTGCCGGTGGGATCGAAGTCGGAACCGCCCTTGCCGCCGCCCATGGGGAGGGAGGTGAGGCTGTTCTTGAAGGTCTGCTCGAAGCCGAGGAACTTCATGGTGTCAAGGGAAACGTTCTTATTGAAGCGGATGCCTCCCTTGTACGGACCGATGGCGCTGTTGAACTGTACGCGGAAGCCGCGGTTAACATTGACCTTGCCCTGATCGTCTACCCAGGGTACGCGGAACTCGATGACGCGCTCCGGCTCGACCATGCGCTCGAGAAGGCTGGCAGCCTGATACTCGGGATGCTTTTCTACCATGGGAGCAAGAGAGGTGAGAACTTCCTCAACGGTCTGGATGAAGAGGGGCTCATGGGCGTCGCGGGCCTTGACCTTGGCGATGACTTCTTCAATGTAAGCGTTCATTGTAAGATATCCTCCATAAAAATATAGTTGACTGGAAGTGGGATTTTCCCCACCATTCCTATTATAATATCATCGTTTCCATTGTCAACCGAATATTGAAAATATACTTGTTAAATATGGAGTTTTCGGGGCTTGCTCCGCGTGTCGGAGACGCTGTCGGCGCATTCGCTGTTGATGCGGGACAGTCTCCCCTTCTCGCCGAAGGCATATCGAACGGCGTCAGGGGTATAGCGATGAAAGGTAGCCTCTCCGTCATCTCCACAGGAGAGGCTGAGTATCGTTCGTCGCCGCTTTGATTCCCTTGGGGGAAGGCTTATTTATCGTACTCCTCCGCTTGGCTCCCCTTGCGGGGAAGCTCCGCCGACGCAGTCGCTGTTGATGAGGGAAAAAGAACCTTCTCAATGCCAACCTCCACCGATGCTTTGTCCCTCATCCGTCGCCCTCATCCGTCGCCCTCATCCGTCGCCTTCATCCGTCGCCTTCGGCGACACCTTCCCCCGGGGGAAGGCTTTTCGCATCGTCCGCCTCCGCTTTTTCTCCCCTTCTCCCCGAATGGATATCGAGTCGGCGTGAGGCTCGTATCGATGAAAAGCACGCCTTCCCTTGGGGGAAGGTGGCATTTCGACCGCAAGGGAGAAATGACGGATGAGGGACGGAGCGGGCTTCAATGATCATTTGGAATAGCGCCTTTGACCCTCATCCGTCGCCCTCATCCGTCGCCTCCGGCGACACCTTCCCCCGGGGGAAGGCTTTTCGCATCGTCCGCCGCCGCTTGGCTTCCCTTGGGGGGAAGCTCCGCCGACGCAGTCGCTGTTGATGAGGGAACAAGCCCTTCACAAAACAACCTCCGCAGCTGCATTGTCCCTCATCCGTCGCCCTCATCCGTCGCCCTCATCCGTCGCCTTCGGCGACACCTTCCCCCCGGGGAAGGCATTTGATCTCCTCCGCCGCACAACGGCAAGCAAAAACCCGGCGGGGGCTCCGCCGGGGTGTGATGGTCTTTTAGTGTCATGCGAGGAACCGGAACGCTCTGCGCTGCTCCTCCCAAAGGGACATTCCCGTGACCTCAGGGAGGGTGATGCTTTGCGTACCTGATTTTCCGGCATGTCCGCATTTTGTGCAGTAACCGCTGCCGTTGATCGTACAATTCTCAACACTATTATATTTTATCCCTTTACAGCTTGAACAGCGCCGCCTATGCTGATTCACACCCGAGCTGTTCGTGCGATAGAATTTATATTCCCACGTATGGCCGGCATGGAGACCTGTCCTTTACCCCCGCTCGTATCATTCAAACTCAGCAAACAGTCTTTCGATCTCCCCGATCTCAAAGACATAGCACATATATGCACCGTCCAGTCCCGGATCTGTCTTTGCGAGATATTCCGCGAGCTCACGGAGCAAGGCCTTTCCGTTTTCCGTTTGCTCGGCATTTTCGGGATCGGGGTAACCGTCAACGATAAGCTCCGAGAGATTATGCGGATATCCCGCTTCGTCGGATTCGTATGAGGCAAGGCTCATCAGCCCGCTGAAATCGATCGCATATACGGAGCCGTCATGCGCCGCGGCCAGATACATTTGCGCTATGTCTGCGCCGACCACCTCATACGCGTTGGTATAACCTTCCCTGCGGCTTTCACGGAGGAAGAGCAGGAGCTTGTCTCCGTAATGGAACGGAGTCGGACGCTTCCCGTGGACGTATTGACAGACGGTTATTTCCTCGGGAAGATCACCCTTATAGATCCTTTCGACCGTTGCATTATAATCGGTCGACCATTCATTCCGCCCGATATAGTCGCCGATCGAAACCGCACAGACCGCATACGCCTCCTGATAGGCTTCGCGGAAGGTGTAGCTCCTCTCATACTCAGAGCTTGATCCGCCGTAGTAAGCGGAACTTTCGGGCTGTACCGCGTCCTTGGGCACGGTCAACTCTGACATAAACTCATACCCCTCCGGGAGATCCTTATACAAATTCCTCATTGCTCTGATGCCTCCTTCTCTTTCCGCCTTCGCGACCCCGAACGCCGCTCCGAATATCAGCAGCAGCGCGGCCGCGGCGGCGGCATAGCGCAGATACCTCCGGCGGGCCGCACGGGGCTTCATCGTCTCGGCGATGAAGCGGTCGTCCAATTCGCCCGCGAGGGCGTAAAGCTTTTCGTTATTCATAATTCAAAACCTCTCTCTTTCAAATATCGTTCGAGCCCGGTCTTCAACCTGCGAAGGACCGCGCTCACGGAGCCGGGGCTCCTTTTGAGTTCGGCGGCAATATCCGCCACGCTTTCAAAGCGGAAATACCGCATCGTGAATATGACGCGCTTATGCTTCGGCTGAGCGGAAAGAAACCCGTTTATGGCCTCTATCAGGTCGCCCTCGTAAAGCGCCTCCTCCGGGGCGGGCGACGGGGAAGACGCCGCCTCGTCGAGCGGGAGGGGCATGCTCCCCGAGCCGCGCTTTGCCGCGTGAGCGCGCCGCCACGCGTCTACGGCGGCGTTTCTCGTCAGCCTGGCGAGGTACGCGCCGAGATCCTCCGGCTCGTCCGGGGGAATGCTGTTCCATGCGGCGGCGAGCGCGTCCGAGAAGCATTCCTCCGCGTCGCGCGGGTCGCCGAGGATATTGTTTGCCATCCTCACGCAGTAGGCGCCGTATTCGGCTTGGGCTTTTTGAAGCGCCGCCTCGTCCCTTTTCAAGAACAAGCCTACCGTTTCTCTGTCATTCATCGGAACCTCCTTCGCCGTATTAAGGGCCCTTCACTTATAAAGACGGATTTTTCGCACGCGAAACTACGCGCCGGGAGCGGATCGTCAAAATATATTTTCCTCGTAAGGCCGCCGGCGGGTGAGCGAGCCCTCTCTGCCCGTATTCTCCGTTCACTTCAAATCCCCTATTCCCAATTCACTCATAATGTACTGTAATGTTATTTATGGGGGTGCGTCCTTTCGCGCACCGAGAAGGAAAATCGGACAAATACCACGATCCGAATTTCGGATCGGTCTTCCTTTTTCCTGCGCCCGAGGGGAACGAAAAAATATATTTTAATGTAAAACGCCCGCTCCCGTGAGCCGGCTTCAAATTTGCGACAAAAAATTTCTCTGTTGATGGTGTTGCCGCTGTGTTATTGAAAATATATTTCTTCATTTTTGTTGACAAGAATTTTTTTGATGCTATAATTTACTTGTAGGTGTTTTGTGAAAAGAATTAATTCGTTCGTAATGTCAATACTGATCATGGTTGCGTTTTCGCTTTCATTTGGTTTTTTGGATGGAAAAGCAAGCAGCGATTACAGGGTTAAGCGCGATGTGATTTCCTCAGACGGATCTTATGAGGAGGTTGGTGAAAAAGGCACTACGCTTTTTTACTACAACGAGGATAATTTCCAAAGAGAATCCATCTCCTATGATATTTCTACTGAAAGCATGGTATTTGTTTCCTACGAGATCGGCAGCTCCCAATTTTATTCTCATATATAAAGGGAATCAAATACAACGACTCTTATTTAAACCAGTATTATACAGCAAAGCTTGGCGATTTACCAACCGCTGCTGTTGTGTTTAAGAGAGGCGAGTGTGACCTATACTACAACAACGACAGCAAGATCGCCTACTATGCCTATTGCAATTATCGGGATGGTTATATCCCTCAATTTTGACCCATCCCGGGGGTGCCGAAATGTACTACTATGATGCTTTTTACGTCGTCGGGGCGATGATCGCCGTTTTTGCATTGCTCATGATCTTTATAAAGAAGCTCCGCGGGAGCCCCGTTTTTATCGGAGCTTTCATCGTCTGCGCCGCGCTGGTCTTCGCGCTGCTTCGGGGCGCAAGCTTCCCGAGGAATTTCGCTCGGTATGAAACGATGCTCGCTTCGGACAGCATCGTAATCTCGGATGACTTCGGGACCTCGACCGCGCCCTTTCATTACGACGGGCCGACGCTGCTTGAAAACGTCGAGAAGGCCCCTGTTTTTGTGAATGGCTCCGACACGCGGACGCTCTGCCGCGTCGAGCTCCGCTGCTCCGAGAACGGGAGTTCCGTAAGGCTCAGGCTGTGTAGGCTCCTTTCGACGAAGGGATATCCCGAATACACCTATTTTACCGTCGGCGGTTATCAGTATTGCCTCCTCTCCGAAAGGCCCCTCTATCGCGGCGCTATGTTGGTGCCGCCCGAGGAGTTCTCCGTCCGGCTTCTCCGCGCGGCCGTAGGGGAGCCGTGAACGCCCCCCGCGTCCGCCGCGTCCACCCGCCGCATACATTCCGCGAGCACATCGCGAGCACATTCCGCGAGCCGAAAAAATAATGGTTCCTTTTCCCGCCCGAATATGATATAATACCCTTTACGGGGTGCGTCCTTTCGCGCACCGAGAGGGAAAAAGGGTATCATATGAGTTCATTCTGGAAAAAATTTTTTGCGGGCTTCGTCATCGGCGTGGGCGGGATAATCCCCGGCTTTTCCGGCGGGATACTCGCCGTTTCGATGGGGCTCTACAAGCCCGCCGTCGACGCGATAACGGGCTTTTTCAAGGCGCCGAAGAAGAATTTCAAATTCCTCTTCCCGCTGGGGCTCGGCGGCGTCATCGGGTTCCTCATATTCATGTTCCTGCTCGACTGGCTCTTTGCCGATTTCAAGACCTACGTCATCTGCGTTTTCGTGGGGCTCGTCGTGGGCTCGATGCCCGCGCTCCTTCGCGAATGCACCGAGCAGGGCTATAAGAAGCATTATCCGCTTTGGAGCGTGCTCGGGTTCGCCGCGGCGATGGCGCTCATTATAATGGGCCTCGTCACGAACGCCGGCGCGCCGAGGGAGGTCACGCCCTGGCTCTGCGCCCTCTGCGGAGCGATCATAATGTCGGGCGTGCTCCTGCCGGGCGTCAGCATATCGTTCGTGCTCCTGAACCTCGGCGTTTACGAGAGCTTTCTTCACGTATTCACCGATCCGCCCCGGCTCTTCATGTCGGCGTACCGCGCGGGCGAGGGGTTTTGGAGCTCGCTCGGCAGCGCAATGGGGACGGTCCCCCTCATGCTCTGCGGGCTCGCCGGGATGCTCATTATCGCAGTGCCTGTGCTCCTTCTCGTCAGGAAGGTCATCAACAAGTATCACGGGGCCGCGTATTTTACCATATTCGGCATAGTCATAGCAACGACCATCGGCTGCATAGTGCAGGAGGCGCTGGCGCTTTCCGCACCCGGCAGCGGGTACGTCTTTACCTGGTGGAAGCCCCTCCTCTACGCCGTGCTCTTTGCGGCGGGGTGCGCGTTCAGCGTGTTTACGGAGAGGTTCCTCCGCTATAAGGAACAGTAGACCGAAGCGGGCGCACGCCCGCTTTTTGCATAGGCTTGGAGGGCTGAAATGTTTAACGAGATCTCATGTCACGGGGAGCTGCATCTTTTCGGAGGGGACGGCGAGGTCTATTTCGCCGATCTTCGCTCCATTGGCGGGGAACTGCTCGCAAAGTACAAGGGGACCGCGAAGGTCGTCTATATCGATCCGCCCTTCAACACGGGGAGCTCGTTCGAGTACCGCCGCGGCAAGAAGCAGCTCGCCTATTCCGACGCCCTCCCGAGGGAGGAATACCTCTCCCTGATACGCGAGGCGGTCTCGCTTTCGCATGAGCTCCTCGCGGAGGACGGGACCTTCTTCATCCACATCGACTACCGCCTGAGCCATTACATCCGCCTCATCTGCGACGGGATATTCGGCGAGGATATGCTCGCCAACGAGATAATCTGGACTTACAGATCGGGCGGGCGGACGGTCAACAGCTTCTCCAAAAAGCACGACACCATATTCATGTACCGCAGGAGCGCCGAAGCATATTTCGATATCGGCGCCGTAGGCATGCCCCGCGGCCCCGAAAGGCGCAACCACATGAAGCGGAGCGTCGGCACGGACGGCAGGGTCTATTACTCCATCCGTTCGGGCGCGAAGGAATACCGCTATTATGAGGACGATCTCATCTACCCCTCCGACGTGTGGGACGACATAGAGCATCTCCACCAGAGGGATCCGGAGCGCACGGGCTTCCTCACGCAGAAGCCGGAGGCGCTCTTAAGGCGCATGATACTCTCCTGCTCGCGGGAGGGCGATCTTGTCGCCGATCTCTTCGGCGGGAGCGGCACCACCGCCAAGACCGCCGCCGACCTCAACAGGCGGTTCATCTCCGTCGATTCGGGGGCCTGCGCCTGCGCCGTCACGAGAAGGCGTCTCATCGAGCGCTGTCTGCGGCTCTCGCTCTATGACGCGGTCAGCCCCCTTTCAATAGAGTACGAGAGGGAGTCCGCCGATTCCCCCGTGCGCTGCGCCCCGCCGGAAAGATACTTCGATATCAGCCGAAAGAACGGCGGGACGGTGCTGACCCTTCAGAAGCTCCCGAAGGAATCCGTTCCCGATTACGCGGCGGTCGGCTCCGTGACAAACGGCGTGTTCACCGCGCGCGATTACCTGCTCCGCTTCGCGGAGGGGGAAAGCCTCGCCATGCGCGAAGGCGAGGTGCTCCACCTTGTGGATGAGGATCTCGTCCAGGGCTTCTTTGAGATCGAAAATATATTTTGACCGTTTCCCAAAATCATGTCACACTTCCATTTGAAAAGCCGTCATTATAATTGAAAGGCGGTGAAGTATTTGGACGACAGCACAATATTACGGCTCTTGGTCGAGCGCTCGGAAGACGCCGCGGTCGAGCTGGAGCGAAAATACGGCGCCGCCTGCAGGAAGCTCGCTTCGGGCATATTGCCGGATCCGCGCGATGCGGAGGAATGCGTCAACGACGCGCTCCTTCGCGTGTGGAACTCCGTGCCGCCCGAGGCCCCGTCCATGCTCGGGGCTTATTTGCTGCGCGTGACGAGGAACCTCGCCATCGACCGCCGAAGGAAGAGCTCGGCGCAGATGCGCTCCGCGATAACGGTCTGCATAGACGAGCTCGCGGAATGCCTCCCCTCCGATTCGGACGTCGAGCTCGAGGTGCAGAACGCGGAGCTTGCCAAGGTGCTTTCGGGCTTCCTTGAAGGGCTCAAGCGGATGGACAGGCTCGTTTTCGTGCGCCGCTACTGGTATTTCGATACCGCGCCGGAGATCGCCTCCGCGACGGGGCTCTCGCATCAGGCGGTGAGAACGAAGCTCTCCCGCACGAGAAAGAAACTCAGGATCTATCTTGAAAAATTGAATGAAAGGAACAACTGCGATGAATATAAAGGCAGCTGATATGATCGAAGCCCTCTCCGATCTCCCGCTCGGGACGATCGAGGAGGCGCGTGTGATCCGCCGCAGGCGGCACGGTTTTTTGTACGCGGCGGCGGCGATACTTGTGCTTTTATCGATCGGGTCCGCGCTGATGCTCGGCCCCGGCAGGGCGATGATCGTCGACGAAACGCCCGCCTTCCTCGCCATCGACGGCAAGCTCTATAAAAGGGCGGGCGACCTTACCGCGCTTATTTCAAAGCTCCTGCCCGACTCCTGCGGGCAGAGGGCTTCCGTCGAGCCCGGATCGACCGCGGAAGCCGTCAGTGTGACGAGGACGAAGCTCCCCGTGGTGGAGGCGGATCCCTCCGCGCTGCCGACAGAGCAGAGCTCCGGCTCGGTGAGCATTTCCGTGATAGCCTACGCCCCCTCGGAGGACAGCGTCGTGTTCGTGGGCGACGATTTCTCGTTCGCCGTCCCCGCCGACGGCGACTTCGGCGCGGGCACGATAGTATCGTTCTACATATGCGCCGAGGACGGAGAGATCGCCTCCGTCTCCGCGGCGGTCCCCTCCGAGGAGCTTCGGGACGCGCATCTTTCCGATCTGCTCCCCGGGTTCGATACCGATAAGGGGCTGACCGTCTGGGCGGGCGAAAGGGCGCTTCACGGTGAGGAAGCTTCCCGTCTCCTCGACGCGATGAAGGAGGCCGAGTCCGTCTCCCGCAGGGATTTCCTCCGCATGGAGAGAGGGGACGCGTCCGCGGGCAACTACCAAAGCGACCTCGTGATCGTCATCTCCGACAATTACGCCTACAAGAAGCAGCTCATATTCCGGGACGGGCGCGGGACGGCCTTCTCCGTTGAATACTACCCGGCCTCCGGCTGCGTTTCGGCGATGGGCTCGTGGTGGTTCAGGCTCTCCGACGAGGCCGCGGAACTGCTCGACAAGCTGATGGGCTGACGGGCGCGATACGGCGAACACGATGAAAAGACCGGCCGCATTTCTGCTCCTCTGCTTCCCGGCGGCCGCGGCCGGCTGTTCCTTTCGGAACGGGGTCTCCCCCTCCTGACCGCCCGCCGAAAAAAGCTTCAACGCAAAAAAGGGACTGCCGCCCCGCGTGAAACCGCGGGCGCAGTCCCTTTTGTCGTTCCTTCTTTTATTATTCCGTCAGCTCCCAGACGAACGTCGCCTCCTCCGAGAGCTCGACGTTCTCGGGCGTTACGCTGAGATCCATCGCGCGCTCGGCCTTCATCATGGGCTTCGCGTTGGAATTGAGCCGCGTCGGGGAGTAGAAATCGTGCTCGCCGCGGCTGTGGTCGATGGAAACGATCCCGCCGAGTTTCATGCCGACTCCCCCGGCAAGGAGCGCGGCGCGCTTCCTCGCGCTGCGGGCGGCCTCCGCAAGGAGAGCGTCGGCGAGCGCGTCCCTGTCCTTCACGGTGAAGCCGACATAGAGCTCGGGCTCCGCGAGGCAGGCGGAAAGCGCCGTCAGCGTCTCGGAGAGGCGGGCGTTGTCAAAGCCGAAGCGGAGGCTCAGCATATGCTCGCAGACGTATCCCGAGAACACCTGGCGGTATACGCCGTTCCTGTCGCGCTCGGAATCGTATTCCGTCCGCACGTTGAAGCCGGAGGTCTTCAGTTCCTCCCTGTGAAAGCCTATGCTCTCTAGCGCGGCGCGGAGCTTTTCCTGCTGCTTCGAGGATGAGAGCATCGCCTCCTCGTAGTCCTTGCTCTTCGCCCTCAGCGTGAGGGAGATCTCTATAAGATCGGGCTTTGCGGAGAGCTTTCCCGTGCCCCTGACCGTGACCGTTCTTTCCATTGCGGAGTTCCTCCTTGGGGATTATTTCCGTTCAAGCTTACCATATCCCGCCGGGTTTTTCAAGCTTTTCCCGTATATCCTTCAAATAACGCCCGAAATGTATTCACTTTTTCGACACGAAGGTGTATAATACGGGTGTTGAATTATTTACGCTTAAAAGAGGCTTGACATGATATCTCACCGCATTCGTTCGATCATCGCCGGCGCCGCGTGCGCGGTTTTTTTCGGCATGGCTTTCGGCTCCTGCATACCGGGGTTCCCCTTCCCGCCGAGGGCTACCGACGCCCCCATAAAGCCGGAGGGGGACAGCTCCGCGGTGATAACGACCATGGATCCCGCCGCCCTCACGGAGGCGCCCTCCGCCGCGCCCACCGAAGCGTCCGCCGCGTTCGGTCTGCGCATCAACGAGCTCGTTAACGGCGACGAGGGTTGGGCGGAGCTCATAAACGATTCGGACTCCGCGGAGGAGCTCTCACGCTATTGCGTCAGCGACAGCGCCGACAAGCCCGAAAAATTCCGTCTGCCCGTTATGGAGCTGGCTCCCGGGGCGACGGTCGTCGTCGAGCTGACCGGGGAGGGCGGCTCCGCGCTCGCGGCGCCCTTCAAGCTCGGCAAGTCGGAGGATGCGCTCTATCTCTTCGGCGAAGCGGGCAAGCCCGTCGATAAGCTCGTTTTCGACCCCTCCATGCCCGAGGGTATCTCCGCCGTCAGGGCGGAGGACGGGACCGCCTACACGAGCCATATCACGAAGGGCGAGCCCAATTCCGAGACCACCTTCGGCGCGATAGAGTGGACGCCGCTCGATCCTTCCGAAGGGAGAAGCCTCTTCATAAGCGAGGTCATTGCCGACAACAAATACGGCATAGTCGATTCCTTCGGCGACAGGAGCGACTGGGTCGAGCTGATGAACCCCACGGACGGGCCCGTTTACCTTACGAACTACTACCTCTCCGACAACCCCGCGGAGCCGCTGAAGTACCGCCTGCCCAACGTCGCGCTGATGCCCCACAGCTACGCGGTGATATTCCTCTCCGGCAGGGAGAGCGGCGACCATGACGGCGAGATCCACGTTCCCTTCAAGCTCTCCCCCGGCGAGAGTATAGTCCTCTCCTCGCTCGACGGGATGAAGTACGATATTCTGGATATCCCCGAAGATATCTCCCCGAACGTCTCCGTCGGGCGTAACTCCTCATACGAGATCCGCTACTACGGCGCACCCACGCCCGGGGCGGAGAATTCCACGCACGGGCTTGAAAAATACGCGGACGCGGGCGGCTTTGACGCCGCCTCCGTTTATATCAGCGAGGTATGCGCCGTCACCCCGGCACGCGGCGGGGCCGACGATTGGGTGGAGCTTCATAACGGCTCCTCCGAAAAGCTCGATATCACGGGCTGGCGCCTCACCGACGATTTTGAGGAGCCCGACAAATACGTCTTCTCCGGCTCGATAAAGGCGGGGGGCTACATAGTCGTCACCTGCAGGGACGGGCGTTCCGGCTCGCACACCGCGCCGTTTTCGGTATCGAACACGGGCGATACGCTCTACCTCATCGACTCGGAAGGCGCCGTGCGCGACGTGTTCGAAACGGGCGTGACCGAGCTCGGCATGACGAGCGGCAGAGCCGCCGACTCCGGGGACGGCGAACGCCTCTTCTTCGGGAAGGCGACGAAGGGCGTAAAAAACGGCGCTCCCCTTTCCGGCATGGCGGCGGAGCCCGTATTCTCCGTCACGGAGCTGTTCCACTCCTCTCCGTTTAAGCTGAGCCTCTCCTCCTCCACCCCGGGGGCGGAGATCCGCTACACGACGGACGGGAGCCTGCCCTCCTCCTCTTCAAAGCTCTATTCGGAGCCCATAACCATCTCGAAAAACACGGTGATCACGGCAAGGGCCTTCCGCGAAGGCTACGCCGCGAGCCCCGCCGCCGTCTCCACCTACGTGATGGGCGAAGAACGCTCGCTGCCGGTCGTGTGCCTTTCCATGAGCAAGGCCGATCACTCCCGCATGTACACGGCCTCCGTCAACGAGCACGGCTCCGTCACGAAGGGCGACGAGGTCCCCTGCCGCATGGAATACTACGTTAACGGCAGGCTCGCGCTTTCGCTTGGCGCGGGGGTGCGCGTCAGCGGCGCCTCCACCGCGCTCTACCCGCAGAAATCCCTCGGGCTGTACTTCCGCGCGGGGTACGGAAGGTCGCGCGTCGATTACCCCTTCTTCGGGAGCGGCTATATAACGGGCTTCCGCTCGCTCACGCTCCGCAACAGCGGGCAGGACGCCTACGGCGCCCATATCCGCGACGCGTTCATCAGCCGCATCTGCTCCGGGCTGAAAGTGGACGTTTCCGCCGTGCAGCCCGTCGTCGTGTACGTCAACGGCGAGTACAGGGGCGTTTACGACCTCAAGGAGAACATGAATGAGGATTTCGTCGCCGCCCACCACGGGGTCGACAGGGATACCGTCGAGATCTGCCGCAGGAACGGCTACATGATCGCCGGCACGAGGGAGCGCTGGAACGAGATGTTCACCATGTGCAAGACGCTCGATTTCTCGAAGAAGGAGAATTTCGACAAGCTCAAAAAGCTCGTCGACGTCGACTTCGCCATGGATTACCTCATCGCGAGGACCTATTTCTACGATTGGGATATGTTCAATCAGAAGTACTGGCACACGACGGACAACTCCGTCAAATGGAGGCCCGTGCTCTACGATTCCGACTACGCCCTCAGCGGGAACTCCGTCAGCGGGAGCAATCTTTCAAAGTATTTCGACCCGAACGGCGTCGCCAGCGCGCACGGCTACATCACCGAGATGAGCCTCTTCTGCGCCCTCAATCAAAACGCCGAATGGCGCGACAGGTTCATCACCCGCTATATTTACGTCGTGAAGTACCGCTTCAACAAGGACAAGGCGCTGAAGGCGTTCGATAAGCTCGTCGCCGAATACAAGCCCGAGATGCGCGATCAGATAAAAAAATGGCATATGCCCGCCTCCTACGAGGGGTGGCAGAGCGAGGTCTCCGCCCTGCGCTCCTGCATTGAGAACCGCCCCGCGTACGCTCTCAGGATACTTCGTAACTTCTACGGCCTCTCCGAAAGCAGGTTCGCCGAATACGAAAGAGCCGCCGACGCGCTCGCAGGCGGATAATGTGATAAAAAATGTGCATACATTATTAATATTCTGTGAACAATAGAAAGTTTCTGTTAAAATTTATCCAAAATCCCCTTTACAAGTTAACGCTGTTTGTGTTATAGCATGTATGTCCAAATACTTTAATGTTTTGACAAAGCAGGGGGAGGGTAACAGATGACCAAGCTTCGTCGCGTTATGCAGGAAAAGGGCTACAACGGAAGGACCTTTTCCGAAGCATGTGGTGTTGGGCACAGCATCATATACAAATACATGTGCGGCAGCCGCAAGCTTTCGTATAAGATCGCGAAGCGGTTCGCCGTCATACTCGGAGTCAAGCCCGAGGATCTTTTAGAGGACTGACGCAAACAGGGGCCCTGCCCCGCATACAGCCAAAAAAGAACAACGCGGAAACGAGCTTTTCAAGCGAGCCCGTTTCCGCGTTTTATTTTCCGTTTTTTATCTTAAGAAGCCTCTCCCCGCGGTAAAGCCGCCCTTGCCCTCGTAGCCCGTGGCAAGGCGCTTGACCGAGGCCATGAACGCCTCGTTCGATTCGGTCTTGTTGAGCATGTCGATCACCTGCTCGGTGACGTCCGCGACCGAGCCGACGGAGAGCATGCGCCTCAGCGTCGAAGCGCACTCCGCCTCCTCCTTCGTGAGAAGGAGCTCATCCCGCCTCGTGCCGGATTTGTATATGTCGATCGCGGGGAATATCCTGCGCTCGGAGAGCTTCCTGTCGAGGTGGATCTCCATATTGCCGGTGCCCTTGAATTCCTCGTAGACCATATCGTCCATTCGGGAGCCCGTCTCGACGAGGGCGGTGGCTATCACTGTGAGGCTGCCGCCGTTCTCGATGTTCCTCGCCGCGCCGAAGAAGCGCTTGGGTTTATAGAGCGCGCCCGGATCCATGCCGCCGGAGAGCGTCCTGCCCGTCGGATTGATGGTGAGGTTGTAGGCTCTTGCGAGCCTCGTTATCGAATCCATCAGCACTACGACGTCCCGCCCCTGCTCAACGAGGCGCATGGAGTGCTCGTACACGAGCTCGGCCACGCGGGTATGCCTCTCTGGGAGCTCGTCGAACGTGGAATAGACGACCTCTCCGTCGATGCTGCGCTGCATGTCGGTGACCTCCTCGGGCCTCTCGTCAATTAGGAGGACTATGAGCGTCACGTCCGGATAATTCTTCGAAATGCCGTTTGCGATGTTCTTCAGAAGGGTCGTCTTGCCCGCCTTGGGCTGGCTGACTATGAGCCCCCTCTGCCCCTTTCCGATGGGGCACATGAGGTCTATGAGGCGGATGGCGAGCTTCTCCCCCGGCTTCGCGTCCCTGCTTTCGAGGGTAAGCCTCTCATCCGGGAAGATCGGGACGAGCTCCTCGAACGGGCGGCGGCCGATCACCTCCTCCGGAGGGCAGCCGTTGACGGCGTTTATGTAGAGGAGCGCCGGGTACCTGTCGTTCTCGCGGGAGGGGCGCGTTTTGCCTGCGACCTTGTCCCCCGTCTTCAGGCGGAAGCGCCTTATCTGCGCGTTGGAGATGTAAACGTCCTTCGGGCCGGGGAGGAAATTCTCGCACCGGAGGAAGCCGAAGCCCTCGTTCGCTATCTCGAGTATGCCCTCCGCGTCGCCGCAGTCGCCCGCCTCGAGCATCTCGGGCACGGCGGGGTTGACCGCGCCGTACTCCGGGCTGAAATAGCCCTGCGTCCCGGCGGCGGGATCCGCCTCCCGGCGATAGGGATAATCGTTCTCCCTGAATTCGGGGCCGGGGAACACGGCTTCCGGGGCGTAAGGCGCGGCCTCCGCCCTCGGAGCGGGATCGTTCCGCTGCTGATAGTCGTTCCGCTGCTGATAGTCGTTTCGCTGCTGATAGTCGTTCCGCTGCTGATAATCGTTCCGCTGCTGGCGATAGCCCTGCTGACGGCCGCTCTGCTGATTGTCGTTCCTTTCGCCGTAGGGATTCCTGCCGCGCTGGGAATAGTCGTTCCGCTGATAATCTCCCCTGGCGCAGCTTCGGTCGCCGCCACGGTCGTATCTCTGGTTCTGACCGCTCTGCTCCCTGCCGCGGTAATTCTGCTGAGGCTCCTGCCAGCGGCGGCGGTTCTGAGGCATCAGCTCCTCCCGGAGCGCCTCCGCCATCGCGTGCTCGCCCTCGACCGGGGTCGGGTCGTTGAGCGCCTTTTTGGGCCTGCCCCTGCGGCGCGGCGTGTAATCCACCTCCGGCCTGTTCGCGGGAGCGGGCTCCGGCGCGGGCTCGGAAGAAGGCTCCGGCGCGGGCTCCGAAGCGGGCTCCGGCGTTGTCTCCTCCGCTTTTGCGGGCTCCCCTTCACGGGGAGGCTCCTCCGCCTTCCTGCGGCGGTTCCCGGGCTTTGCCGCCTTCCCCGCGCGGGGCGCCTTTGCGGGCTTCTCCGCGGCGGGCTTCGCTTCGTCTGCGGGCTTCTCCGCGGCGGGCTTCGCTTCGGCTGTCGGCTTCTCCGCCGACGGAACGGAAGGCTCCTCCTTCCCGGGGACCCTGCCCTGATTTATAATGATGTCGGCGAGCTCGTTCTTGCGGTACTTCGTTACCGCCTTCACGTTCAAAGCTTTGGCGATCTCGCGAAGATCCCCGAGGCTTTTCTTTAAAAGCATTTCTCTTGTCATATGATCTCCCAAAGTCGGAATGATAATAAAGTATACGGCCTTTTCAGGTATTTGATACGCTGCTGATTATGAGACCCGAGAAAAAAATATCCTGATGTGATGGGTTCATGTTATCACATTCACGCGCGGATGTCAAGAAAAAATCCCGTCGAAACGGGCCCGTTCCTCCCGAACGCGAACCCCGGCGGGACGCCGCTCCGCATATCCCGCGGGGCTTGCGAATATCATCAACAAAAACGAAAGCGAGGATCATATGAACGAGATACGAACTGCCGAGAGCACGGGCCTGCGCCTGCGCTCGCACTGCGTTCACGTGGACGGGCGTGAGCTCATAAGCGTGACGGGCGTGAGCAACGTAGGCTGCTTCAACGAGAGCGAGGTAGTCCTCACGACGGAGGCGGGCGGGATGACGATAGAAGGTCGCGATCTGCACATAATGAAGCTCGACCTCGACGACGGGCAGGTGAGCGTCGCGGGGACGGTCGACGCCGTCTATTACGAGGATGAGCCCGCGAAGAAGCAGGGGTCGCTCCTTTCGCGGATGTTCCGCTGATGCGAAACGCGCTTGACGAGCTTCCCGTGCTGCTCTGCTGCATAAGGGGAGGGCTCGCCGCGGGTGCTTTCGCCGCGCTTTTAAGGCTGCCCCGCGGGCTCGTGCTCGCGCGGAGGCGCGGCAGGAGGCTCCCTCTCGCCCTGCGGGCGCTGCTCTCGCTCGCGGACGTGACCGCGGCGGCGGGGATCGCCTTCGCCCTCGGAGCAACGCTCATCGCCGCCAACGGAGGCGAGCTCCGCCTCTATGCCCTGATCGGGTTTTTCGCCGGGGCGTTCTTCACCTCGCGCGCCGTGAGGCGGCTCTTCGGCGTATAAAAAACGATACCGTGCTTTGGGACACGGTATCGCTTGTGTTTTCGGTCTTATTCAACGACGATCTGCTCCGTCTCGGAGATCGCGAAGATCGTGAGGAAGATCTGATCGAGATCGCTCTCGTTCGTCCAAACGCGGTAGTAGAACCTGCCGACGGGGATGTTCACCTTGTGCTGAGCGGCGTCCTCCTCATGCACGTACTGGCCGGAGGTCTCCGCGGTGGCGATGAACGCGCCGTTGCGGGAGATCGTGTAGGTCAGGTTGGGGAACTTGCTGAACAGCCCGGTCTGTATGCGGATGCCCTGCTCATGCAGAACGTCCCAGATGTTCCTGCCGTCGAACTTGAAGTAGGACTTCCTCGAGAACATCTCGCCCTCGATCTCGCTGGAAACGGTATGGCCGACCTCGTGCTCGACGGAGGTGCCCTTCACGTTGTTCCTGAAGGTGAACAGCCTGCTGCCGACGAGGGCGTTCTTCGTCATGGAAGCCTCGATGATGACGTTCCTCGCGGCGTCCTCTACGATGTAGCCCGGCTTCAGCATTGCGCCGTCATATCTGACGTAATACTCGGTGAGCTGAGATTTGGGCAGGGGCTCGATCACGGGCATCTTATCGGTGCCGGCGGCGGACTTTATCTGCTCGTCGAGCTCGCGGCTCTTGCGGAAGGCCTTTATAACGGAGAAGACGGAAGCAACGAGCGCCAGAACGCCGAGAACTATCATTATGGGGGCGATGATCCCCGCGCTCTTGGTGTTGGATACGGACTGGGGGTTGGCGGCGTCGTAGTAGATCTTCAGCTCGTCGCCGGCCTTAAAATCGCCCGACATATTGGGCAGCTCGCTCGTGTACTCCTTCCCGTCGACGGTGTACTTGACGGTTACGTCGTTGACCACGTTATCGTCGGCGTCGGTGTACTGATCGATGTTGGTGATGATGGCGGTCGCCTCGCCGTACTCCTTCGGAGCGGTGCTGAGGAATATGATCCCCACGACGATGAGGATGATCCCGAGCGGCAGGAAGAACCTCGCGAAGCCCGTGTTCCGCATGAACCTTGCAAACTTGTTTTCCATATATACCTCCAATAAATTGATTACCGATCCTTCAGCGCGATCACTTCACCGTAGTGCCGGCGGCGCCCTTCAGGGCTTCGACAGCCTTATCGAGGCTGGTGATGACGGCCCTTCTGCCGGGCTTGGAGTTGACGAACTTCAAAGCCGCCTGTACCTTCGGGAGCATGGAACCGGGCGCGAACTGCCCCTCCTTTATGTAGCGCTCCGCGTCCTCAACGGTGAGAACGTCGAGGTCGATCTGATCGGGCTTATTGAAATTGATCGAGACCTTCTCGACCGCCGTCAGTATCACGAGCGCGTCGGCGTCGATATCCTCGGCAAGGCGCTCGGAGGCAAGATCCTTATCTATGACCGCCGCGGTGCCGACGTAGTTGCCGTTCTCATCCTTATATACGGGGATGCCGCCGCCGCCGACGGTGATGGGCACGAAGCCGCCCTCCATCAGGCACTTCACGGCGTCGAGCTCGACTATCTCGATGGGCATGGGAGAAGCGACGACGCGCCTCCAGCCGCGGCCCGCGTCCTCCTTCATGACGTAACCGCGCTCGGCTTCCAGAGCCTTCGCCTCCTCCTCGGTATAGAAGGGACCGATGGGCTTGGAGGGATTCTTGAACTTCTCGTCCTCGCGGTCGACTACGACCTGCGTGACGACGGTGACTACGCGGGTCTTGTTCCCCCTGCGGCGGAGCACCTTCTCGAGCCCCTGCTGCATGTGGTAGCCGATATAGCCCTGGCTCATCGCGCCGCAGACGTCGAAGGGCAGAGCGGGCGTGACGCTGTTCGCCGCCTCATTCTGCAGAACGATGCGGCCTACCTGCGGGCCGTTGCCGTGCGCCAAGGCCACAGTGTAGCCCTGCTCGATTATGTCGGCGATGTACTCGGAGGTCTTCTCAACGACCTCAAGCTGATTCGCGGCGGTCGCGGGCTTGCCCGCCTCCTGCAGAGCGTTGCCGCCCAGCGCGATGACGATCTTTTCCATTATCCCCAAATATCTCACTTTCAAAAATATTTGCCCATCGGACAGGACAGGCACTATATTGAAATTATCCCACCCGGGCGGCGGAAAGTCAATATATCTGGGAAATATATGTTTTTGCGGCAAAAACGAAGCCCCGCGCGAAAACGTGCGGGGCAGCTCCTTTTCGGTATGCCGTTATTTGTCCGTATCCTCAAAGAACACCGGCAGCAGCCTCTTGAACTCCTCGAAGAGCGGCTCGGCGACAGCGCGCATATCGGGGTGCGCGGCGGGCGCGGTCCTGAGGCTGAAGAAGTGCCTCCACTCCCTGAGGTTCATCGTGCAGATGAACTCGGTCTTCAATGAATTCGGCAGGACGCTCCTTGCCGTCTCGGGCGCGACGCCCATATTCAAAAGCTCGAAATAGCTCTTCTCGGCGTTCTCCATGGCCCTCGCCCACGCATCGTATTCGGGGCTGCCCTCACAGAGCCTCGCGGGCTTTATGAACGTTATCTCGCCGCCGAACTTATCCTTCGAATAATTGCAGTAGCGGGTGGATTCCTGCGAATAGCTCGCGACCCTGTGGCGCACCCACTCGTGGGAAACGCCGCGGTCGCAGATCACGCGCACGCTCACCGAAAAATGCTCGATGGGGCTCTCGTGCCCGCGGGCGAGCATGCTCCTTATGAGGCGCTCGGCAGAGCCCTCGTCGATCTTGCCCTCCGACTTATAGCACACCCTGCCGCAGAGCTCTATGTGGCGATAGACCGTCTCGCGGTCGATGGGGGTGATTATCTCAAAGCCCGGTACTATAACTCGCATACTTTCTTCCTCTCTGTCCCGTTCTCCGTGCGGACGACTATCTCCGCAATACCCGCGTTCTTTATAAGGCGCGAGCAGATGAGGCAGGGCGCGGGGCTCGCCATCTCGCCGTTCTCGTCAAAGCCGGCAAGGTAGAGCGTTGCGCCCAGCATATCGCGCCGCGCGGCGGAGATTATCGCGTTCTGCTCGGCGTGGACGGCGACGCATTTCTCGTACTGCTCGCCGTGGGGGATGTTGTTCCTTGCCCTCCAGCACTCGCCCTCGTCGCAGCAGTTGGGCTCGCCCCTCGCCGCGCCGTTGTAGCCTGTGGAGATGATCTCGTCGTTCTTGATGATGACCGCGCCGTACCTGCGCCTGAGGCAGGTCGACCTCTGCGAGACGGCGGCCGCAATACCGAGATAGTATTCGTCCTTTGAAATGCGCTGCATGGTATCCTCCGGGAGTTGGTTATGCCCTATTCTACCATGCCGGGCGGGTTTTGGCAACCCGCGATCTGCGCGCATATTATAAAAGAAAAAAGGATGGGGCATGATGGAAATAAAAGGCATTGACGTTTCCCGCTGGCAGGGGGATATCGACTGGGAAAAGGCGTATTCCGGCGGAGTCCGCTTCGCGATGATAAAGGCGGCGCAGGGGCGGAGGCCAGACCCGCGCTTCCTGTCCAACCTTACAGGCGCCGGGCGCGCGGGCGTATTCGCCGGGGCGTACGTTTACAGCCTCGCAAAGACCCCGAAGGAGGCCGAGGCCGAGGCGGACGCGGTCACGGAGCTCATCGGGGAGAGGGAGCTGCGCTATCCCGTCGCCATAGACGTGGAGGACGCGCATTTTGAAAAGCTCACGAAGGCGGAGCGCGGGAGCATAGTCTCCGCATTCTGCGAGAGGATCGGCGTCCGCGGGCATATACCCATGATCTACTCGAACCACGACTGGTTCACGCGGATGCTCCCCCGCTCCGTGACGGAGAGCTATTACGTCTGGCTCGCCTGGTGGAGGAGCGAAAAGCCTTCGCCCGGCTATAATTTTGCCGTCTGGCAGAGCGGGACGGGGAGCGTCCCCGGCATAGAGGGCGAAGTCGATCTGGACGTATCCTTCGTGGATTTCGCCGCTCTGACGAAGCCGCCCGCGCCCTTCCGTCTGGAAACGCCGCGCCTTCGCGGGGAGGAGTACCTCGCGATGCAGAACGCGCTGAACGCCGCCGGCTACCGTGACGACAGCGGCTCCCCCTTAGCGGAAGACGGCGTCTGGGGCGAGCGGAGCCAACAGGCGTTTTGCCGACTCACGGAGCTGAACCGGTGAAAAAGCCAAAATATATTGGCAAAACCTACGATTTGGGGCTTGCATTGCCTCCGCCGGATGGGTTATAATACACCTTGCGGATTTATGTGGGGTGCTTATTTCTCATCCCCCCGCAAATAAGCGGCAGGAGGGCGGCTACTCGCCCTGCACCGATCAAAGCAAGGAGATTCAAAATGAAGAAGGATATCCATCCTGCGTATGGTGAGAGCATCGTCCGCTGCGCCTGCGGCGAGACCTTCAAGTCCGGCTCCGTCAAGGGCGAGCTCAAGGTCGAAATTTGCTCCAAGTGCCATCCCTTCTACACCGGCCGTCAGAAGCTCGTCGACACCGGCGGACGTGTAGACAAGTTCAAGAAGCGCTACGGCATGAACTGATGAATGAATGCGGAATGACCTCGTTTGTGCGAGGCCATTTTGCTATTCGGAAATATCGGAGGCAGAACGTGGAATACTGTTTCAACGCAAAAAAAGTCACTGAAGACGTTATCGAATGGGTGCGCGGCTGGTTCGGGGAGAACGGCCCCGGCTGCAATGCGGTCATCGGCGTCTCCGGCGGGAAGGATTCATCCGTCACGGCGGCGGTCTGCGCGGCGGCTCTCGGGCGGGAGCGCGTGATCGGCGTCATGATGCCCAACGGCGTCCAGCCCGATATCGACTATTCGGAAAAGCTCATCGCGCATCTCGGCATTCGCTCCGTGACCGTCAACATCCGGGAAACTTACGACGCACTCGCGAACGAAGTCGCCTCCGCCATAGGCGGGGAGCTCTCCCGTCAGACGGTCATCAACATGGCGCCCCGCATCCGCATGAGCGCGCTCTACGCCGTTTCGCAGAGCATGAACGGGCGCGTCGCCAACACCTGCAACCTCTCCGAGGATTGGGTCGGCTACTCCACCCGCTGGGGCGATTCCGTGGGCGATTTCTCACCCTTGGCGAAGCTCACCGTGCACGAGGTGCTTGAGGTCGGCCGCAGGCTCGGCCTGCCCGATTTCATAGTCGACAAGGCCCCCTCCGACGGGCTCACCGGCCTCACCGACGAGGATAATCTCGGCTTCACCTACGAAACGCTCGACCGCTATATAAGGACGGGCGTCTGCGTACCCGAGGAGAAAAAGGAGCTCATTGACAGGAAGCACAGGCAGAATCTCTTCAAGCTCTCGATGATGCCCGCCTTCCCCTACGAGCCCGAAGCTTGATATGCTCTATCTCGTAAGACACGGGCAGACCGCCTACAACACGGAGCGCCGTCTGCAGGGGCAGCTTGATATCCCCCTTGACGAGCGCGGCCGGGAACAGGCGGCAGAGCTCGCCGAAAGGCTGAAAAACGAAGGCCCCCGCGTGAACAAGATCTACTGCTCGACCCTCCGCCGCGCGGGCGAGACGGCGCGCATAATAGGCAGGCGCCTCGGCCTCACCCCCGTTTCGATAGAGGGGATCGAGGAGATCGCCTTCGGCTGCTTTCAGGGGCACACGTTCGACGAGTGCGCGAGGCTCTTCCCGGAGAAATACGCCGATTACCTGATATTCGGCTCCGCTTCGACCGCCCACGGCGGGGAATCCGGCAGGCAGGTGCTTGCCCGCTCGCGGGAGGCGCTCTTAAAGCTCCCCGAGGCGCATTCGGGCTCCGCGCTCACAGTCGCCCACGGAGCGGTGATCGGGTACCTCCGCGCCGCCTCTCTCGGGCTCCCGCTCGACGATATCTCCGCGCTCATACCGGATAACGCCGAGGTGATCCCCTTCGGCGAGGACGAGCTCGAACGGCTGGCCGCTTACGTTCTCTAACTGAAAACGATCAAAAAAAGGATCCTTCGGTCATGCCGCGGGATCCTTTCGTTTTTCTCCGAAGGGATATCGGGTCGGCGTCAGGCGCATATCGATGAACGACAACCTCTCCGTCATTTCCCCGTCCGCCGATTGCCGATCGCCGATCCATCAAGCCGTTTTCCCTCCGCGCCATAAAAAACCGCCCGGCGCTTCATCGGCGGCAGGCGGCAAACGATCGTATCAGTCCTCTTGTTTTGCGGCGAGTATCGCCTTCACCGCCTCCCCCGCGATTATGAGCCCTGCGGCGGAGGGCACGAACGCGACGCTCCCGGGGATGCTCCTGCGGGAGGCGATCCGTTCCGGGGCGTCCTCCCCGATTTTAAGCGGGGTCACGGGGGGCTCCTTCGAGTAAACGACCCGGAGGCTCTTCACGCCCCTCGCCTTGAGCTCGCGCCGCATGACGCGCGCCAGAGGGCAGACGGAGGTCTTATAAATATCCGCGGCCTCGAACGCGGAGGGATCCATCTTGTTGCCCGCGCCCATGGAGCTGATTATGGGCGCTCCCGCCGCCTGCGCGCGCATGACGAGCTCTATCTTCCCCGTCACGGTGTCGATCGCGTCGATGACGCAGTCATACGCGGCGAAATCGAATTCGTCCGCCGTTTCCGGGGTGAAGAAGACCCTGTAGGTCCTCACCTCGCAGGCGGGGTTGATATCCAGCACCCGCTCCCTTGCGACGTCCGTTTTGAACCTGCCCATGGTGCTGTGAAGGGCGTATATCTGGCGGTTGAGGTTCGTGAGCGAAACGACGTCGTTGTCTATAAGATCGAGCGCGCCGACGCCGCACCTTGCGAGGGCTTCGACCGCGTAGCCCCCCACCCCGCCTACGCCGAATACGGCAACGCGGGCTTTCTTGAGGGCTTCGACGCCGCTCCCGCCTATGAGGAGGCGTGTTCTCGAAAACTGATCCGGCATGGCTTTTCCTTTTAAAATACGTCCTTTTCGACCTTCGCGGGGGGCTCGTCGAGCTTCTCGGGGTTGTTGAGGAAGCGGCGGAAGGACTTAAACGCGGAGGCGTAATAGAACCCGTCGCAGATGCGCTCATCCGTGACGATCGTGAAATCGATGTACTTGCGCTTGACGGGCGCGCCGTCGTCGCCGATCTCCGTTTCGGTGCGCCTCGCGCCGAAGGCGATGAACGCGGGGATGTTGCCGAAATCGTAGAGGTGATGGTAAACGGGCGGTATGCCGAGCGAGCCCAGCGCCGTCACGAAGACCGACCCGTGGAACGGCGAGAGCCTCATCAGCCACGCGGGCAGGAGCCCGAAATAATCGAGCAGCTTCAGGAACCAGACGAGGAACTTCTTCAGCACGCCGGGGACCGCGTTGATGAGCCACGCGAGCTTGTCGAAGCCGGAATCGAGGGGCGTGTCCTTCGCTTCCTTTATCTGCTCGTTATACTTGCGGTAGACGTCGGCAGCGGTGTCCGTCGGGTCGAAATAGACTTTAATGATGGTCTCCGGGGCTTCCGCCGTCATCTCCTTCTTGACGGTCATCGCGAGCTCTATCTCCCCGTCGCGGGAGAATATCTTCTGCCCGCTGATGAAGCGGTTGCACGCGGGGTGCTTCGATATGACGCGCACGTAGGCTGCGGCGATTATGTGGAGCATCCCGAAGCCGGGCATGCCCTCGCCGCGCTTGCTGCGGATGTACTCCTCGAGCTTCGTGCATTCGACGGTGTCGTGGAAATAGGTCGAAGCGCCGTTGCGGTTGGGCATTATGTATATGCCGACGCCGTTTATCGGGTCGAGCGACCTGACGAGCCTGCCGTCCGGCCTGTCGCCGCGCCTCGGGCGGAATTTGTCCGAGGTGATCTTCTCCATGAATACCGCCGTCACTATGAGGGCGAGCATTATGAGAAGCACGCTTATCTCGGGCAGCGCGACGAAAAACGCCGTGCCCGCCGCCCAGCGGGGGATATCCTCGACCGCGAGATGCCAGACGAAGGGCAATATGAGGATGATCAGAAGCGGGAGCTTTGTTCTTATCCTCGCGCCGTTGACGGTCAGATCCCATATGAGCCAGACCGCGAAATACAGCACGATACAGAGCACGACGTGCCAAACGCTCGCAACCACAGTACCCTCCTCACGGTACAGGGCGATGATCCGCGCCGTAAAGAAAACGGCGCCGAGCAGCACTCCGAAGCTCGTCTTATAGAGCTTATCGCGCCCGTGACCCGATATCTCCGCCGCGAACCAGACCGCCGCGAATACCGGGACGACTGCGAGGAAGAACACCCACCAGCCGATGGAGCGCCCCTCGGCGCCGCCCATCGCGTAATAGACGATGCGGCATGCCGCGGCAAGCAGCATAAGCGCCGCCGCCGCCCACGTGCCGAAGCTCTTCCCCGAAATTCCGTATGTCGTATATCGGTTATCCATGCTCACATTATAACACTTTGAACGCGGATTTCAATAATCCGGGACGATTTTTTCACATGTGAGCGGGCGCTTTGTTTTTCGCGCCGCTCATGGTATAATGGAGCATCATTTTCACGAGGTGATTTCATGCGTCTTTTCATAGGCATACCCGTTTCCGGACCCATGCGCGCGGAGCTCGCTTCCCTTTCGAAGGCGCTCCGCGGGCGCTCCTGCGGGGGCAGATTCGTCCCGCCCGAGAACTTCCATATCACGCTCCGCTACATAGGCGAATCCGACGACCTCGCCGGGGCCGCCTCCGCCATGCGCGAGGCCGTCCGCGGGATAAGGCCCTTCACGCTCGGGCTCGGGGAATACGGCTTCTTCGAGAGGACGGCCTCCGGCAGCCACAGGGTCTCTCTCGTCGACGTGACCGGCGACACGGAGGAGCTCCGCATACTGCACGAGACGCTCGGCTCCGCCCTTGCCGACAGAGGCTTTTCGTTCGATACGAAGCGCTTCCGCCCGCATATCACGCTCGGCCGCAGCGTCGAGCACGACGAGCTCACCGCGAACGAGCTGAGGAGTATCCCCCTCACAGCGGGGATGCGCGTCACGGAGATAGTCCTCTTCGAGAGCGTGAAGCTGAAGGGAAAACAGGTCTACAACCCGCTCCACAGGGAGCCGCTGGAGTGAACCGGCCGAACGAGCCCGTCCGCGTATTTGCCCGCTGTCCGTATATTTGCCCCACGGCGTTGATTTTCGGCCGTTCATGTGATATCATTAGTGTGGTTATTTAGGGCAATCATACAGGAGGAAGTTGATCATGACTTTCGATAATTGGATAGGGATCGCCGGAGGGATCGCACTGTTCCTCTACGGCATAAGGATAATGGGCAACGGCATCGAGCGGCTCGCCGGCTCGAAGCTGAAGACCATACTCGAAAAGCTCACCAAGAACCGCGTTCTCGGGCTGATACTCGGCATAGTCATAACGGGCATAATCCAAAGCTCGAACGCCGTATCGGTAATGACTGTGGGCTTTGTGAACGCCGGGCTCATGCCGCTTGAAAACGCGGTCGGCGTTATAATGGGCGCGAACGTCGGTACGACCATCACCGGTCAGCTGATCGCGTTCAATATCGACGCGGTCTCCCCCATACTCGCGTTTATCGGCGTGATGGGGATGACCTTCTTCAAGAAGAAACCCTGGAACAACATATTCTACATAGTTGCCGGCCTCGGCATGCTCTTCATGGGAATGATGCTCATGAAGAGCAACATGATCCACCTCGGCAAGGAGGAATGGTTCGTTTCCCTCGTCCGCAGCTTTGAGGAATACCCCATCATCGGAGTGCTCTTCGGCACGGTGATGACGATGCTCCTGCAGTCCGTTTCGGCCTCCGTCGGCGTGCTTCAGGCGATGGCGGCCGCGGGGATACTCTCGCTCGGGCAGGCGATATACCTCATCTGCGGCCAGAACATCGGCTGCACCGCCGTCGCGGTGGTGGCCTCCATGGGCGGGACGAAGGACGCGAAGCGCACCGCGGCGATCCACGTGATGTTCAACGTGTTCGCCTGCGTGATATGCGTCCTGCTCCTGCAGTTCCTGCCGCTCACCAAATGGATCGAGTCCCTCTCCCCCGCCAACCCGACCCAGCAGCTCGCGAACGCCAACACGTTCCTCAAGATCGGGGCGACGCTGATAATGTTCCCGATTTCGAACCTGCTGATAAAGCTCTCCCGCCTCATCATCCGCGGGGAGGACAAGTCCGCCGGCAAGCGCCTCATCTACATCCCCGCCAAGGGTTTCGGCTCGGCGGCGGTCGCCGTCTCCGGAGCGGAGCTTGAGTGCAACAGGATGTTCGACCTTGCGATGACCAACATGAAGATCGTCTCCGAGGCCATCGGCACGAAGCGCAAGGGCGATCTCGAGGAGGTCGACTCCAACGAGGAGACCATCGACTTCCTCAATCACGAGATCGCGAAGGCGCTCGTCGATATCAACCGCGCCGGTCTCGGCGAGCCGGAGGCCCGCGCCATCGACAGGATGCACCACATAATCACCGATTACGAGCGCATCGGCGACCATGCCGAGAACATCTCCGGCTATATCGCCCATATGCGCGACGAGAAGATGGCGTTCTCCGAATCCGCGATGGAGGAGCTCGCTTCCCTCTTCGGGAAGGTCATAGAGATAACCGAGCTTGCCCATTCCTGCATAAAGGAGCCCTCCGAACAGGTATATGCCGAGGTCGCCCGCCGCGAGCAGGAGATCGACGATCTCGTCGAGCAGTACGAGAACGAGCATATCGCGAGGATGGAGCAGCGCCTCTGCTCCGCCGACGTGGGCATGCTCTTCGTTGAGATGCTGACCGATCTCGAAAGGGTCGGCGACCATGCTATGAACATCGCCGACGCGGGCTGCGGGAAATGATCATAACCTCCGCAAAAAACGAGAAGATAAAGCAGCTCCGCTCGCTCACCTCGAAGAAGGGCCGCAGGGAGACGGGCCTCCACCTCATAGAGGGGGAGCGCCTCGTGCTCGACGTGCTCGATTCCGGCGTCGCGCCCGATACCGTGCTCGTCGCGGAATGGAACACCACCGCCGGAGCGAAGCTCGAAAGCCGCGGCATTGAGTACACCGTCGTCACGGGGGAGGTCATGAAGGCCGCCTCCGACACGGATTCCCCGCAGGGGGTGCTTGCGGCGGTCAGAACGCCGGATCTCACCCCGCCGGAAGTTTATCCCGAAGGGCTCATCGTCTGCCTTGACAGGGTGCAGGATCCCGGCAACCTCGGCACGATACTCCGCACGGCGGACGCGTTCGGCGCGGCCGGGCTCATGGTGGGCGAAGGGAGCGTCGATCCGTTCATGCCCAAGGCCGTCAGAGCCGCAATGGGCTCTACCTACCACATACCCGTCTGGCAGGGGGACTTAACGCTGGAGCTCCCACGCCTTCGCAGTCAGGGCTTCGGCCTCGTCTGCGGGCATCTCGGGGGCGAAAGCCGCCTGCCGGAGCTGCCCGAAAGCCGCGCGATAGTCATCGGCAACGAGGCGAACGGCGTCTCTCCGGAGGTCGCCGCCGAGTGCTTCCTCTACCGCCTGCCCATGAAGGGGCGGGCCGAGAGCCTCAACGCCGCCGTCGCCGCCGCGATACTCATTTTTACGCTGAGCTGAAAAAAGCGCCGGGATCCCGGCGTTTTTCGTTTACCCTATTCCTATTATCTCGCCCACGTACATGGTGTGGGGAGCCTCGGACTCGTAGTACCGCTCCCTCACGGCCTCGGGCATGTGCGCGGGATCCAGATCCTGCCGATAGATCTTGCGGCAGACGAGCGTGCGGAACGCCTGCGCGAAGCCGACGATGTTCTCCCCGATGCGGACGGGCGTGAGCTTTGATTCCTCCACCTTGCCGCAGTCCCGCCCCGACTTGGAGCCGAGTATGCCCAGCGCCTCACGGTACTTCTCCTCAAAGAAGGAGACCGTGAAATAATCGTTCGCCTCCATGAACTCGTGCGTGTACCTCACAGGCTTCACGTAGACCGTGCAGACGGGCTTGTTCCACAGCGTGCCCATGCCGCCCCACGATATGGTCATCGTGTTGAAATCCTCGATATCGCCCGCCGTCAC
The DNA here is from genome assembly GCA_017509785.1 of Clostridia bacterium. GTDB lineage: Bacteria > Bacillota > Clostridia > Christensenellales > CAG-138 > UBA3857. Next base: position 18,854 of record JAFWOT010000024.1, on the reverse strand, counting down.
GAGCGCCCAACCCTTATCGAAAAGAGTAAGTATATCCGTGTTGAAATTCATTATTATCCTCCTTTACTGACCAATGCTAACCAATGGGGACGGTTCTCAGTGGTTAGTTGCTTTGTTTTTTAACTAACCAATGGGGACGGTTCTCGGTGGTTAGTATTGTTTTTATGTCTGCACTTTCCCTTGTTTACTAACCACCGAGAACCGTCCCCATTGGTTAGTATCTTCGTTTCCTCGCTTACTAACCACCGAGAACCGTCCCCATTGGTTAGTTAGCGTTCACCATGCTATTCTGCGAACGATGTACCTGCTGACGCCCGTCAGCCTTTCGATCTGTCTTTCGCTGAGCCCGGCCGCAAGAAGCTTAGCGACCGCCTCGTCACGCTCTTTTCTCTCAAAGCTCTGAACGGCGGAGCAGCTTTCGACGCCAAGCTCGCCGCAGATGTACTCCCTTGCCCATTTATCATCCTTTTTCGGGGCCTCGAGCCCGGGATTCGCCTTGCTTTCCCCCAGCATCACCAGCTCCTCATACTCCTCCCACGTTGGCAGGAGCCCCTTTATAAGCTCCGTCTCGACAAACGTGCCGCCGTCATACGCCTTAAAGCTGCCCCACGGATACTCCGCCGGGCCGCAGACGCCCGCCTTTTTGGGGTTGTTCAAGATGTAGCACAGCACGGACAGGAAATACGAGTCGTCCTCAACAGGTTCGCTCTTATACCGGTCCTGAAACAGGTGGCCCGAGCGTTCGTACTTCCAGTTGAAGAAGCGCGCGTAACTGACGTTCAGCTTTTTCATGAACTCCGGAAGCGCCGACTCTCGATCGTGCAGAAGCAGATGGACGTGATTCTCCATCAGGCAGTACGCGCATACGCCCACCCCCGTTTCCGCGCTGAACTTCTCCATGCGGTTAAGGAAAAACCGGTAATCGTCTGATTCCTCGAAAATGATCTGCTTGGCGTTGCCCCTCACTATAACGTGAAAGTACCCCGACTCACTCATTCTTCTTGCAGCTCTTGCCATGCTTTCGCTCCTTTACTAACCAATGGGGACGGTTCTCAGTGGTTAGTAAACAGGGGAAATCGCAGACTTAAAAAACAATACTAACCACTGAGAACCGTCCCCATTGGTTAGTTATTACTCACACGTTGAACCTGAACACGACTATGTCGCCGTCCTGCATGACGTAATCCTTGCCCTCGGAGCGGATGAGGCCCTTCTCCTTACAGGCCTGCATGGTGCCGTTCTCGATGAGGGTATCGTAGTGGACGACCTCGGCTCTTATGAAGCCGCGCTCGAAATCGGTGTGTATCTTGCCCGCGGCCTGGGGGGCCTTGGTGCCCTTCGTGATGGTCCAGGCTCTGACCTCCTTGGGCCCCGCCGTCAGGAAGCTGATGAGCCCCAGCAGGCGGTAGCCGGCCTTGACGAGCTTATCGAGGCCGCTCTCGCCTATGCCGAGCTCCTCGATGAACATCTGCTTCTCCTCAAGGGAGAGGGCGGAAAGCTCCTCCTCGACCTTGGCGGAGACGACTATCACCTCGGCGCCCTCCTTCGCGGCCTGCTCCTTCAGCTTTTTGACGTTCTCCGTTTCGGTGCCGATCTCGTCCTCGGCGATGTTGGCGGCGTAGATGACGGGCTTCGTCGTGAGGAGGAAGTATTCCCTGACCTCCTCGCGCTCCTCGTCGGTCAGATCCATCGATCGGACGGGAAGCTGCTTCTCGAGGTGCGCGTATATGCGCTCGCAGAGCTCTATCTCGTGCAGGTACTTCTTGTCGCCGGACTTGGCGGACTTGCGCGCCTTGTCGAGCCTGCGCTCGACGGTCTCCATGTCGGCGAATATGAGCTCGATATTGATGGTCTCCATGTCGCGGATGGGGTCGACGGAGCCGTCCACGTGGACTATGTTCCCGTCCTCGAAGCACCTGACGACGTGGACTACCGCGTCCACCTCGCGGATGTGGGAGAGGAACTTGTTGCCGAGCCCCTCGCCGCGGTGCGCGTCGCGGACGAGGCCCGCGATATCGACGAACTCGATCGTCGCGGGGGTGTACTTCTGCGGGTCGTACATTTTGGCGAGGACGTCCAGCCTCTCATCGGGGACGGCGACGACGCCGACGTTCGGCTCTATCGTGCAGAAGGGATAGTTGGCGGCCTGTGCGCCCGCCTGGGTGATCGCGTTGAAGAGCGTGGACTTGCCCACGTTGGGCAGACCGATAACTCCGAGCTTCATATTTTATAACCTCCGTGGAGCATATTCTGACGAATACATTGTAACCCGCGGGAGATGATTTTTCAAGGGCAATTTGAGGCGCATTTATGGGACGATACCGACCTATCCCCGTGAAAACCCGTTGAACGCCTCCGCCGGCTGTGGTAAAATTGATCGAAAGAAAACCCGAAAGGCGCGGTGAAACGCAATGACAGCAAAGCTCGGCTTCATATTGGGAAGGTCCGGCTCCGGAAAGACGGAGCGGATATTTGCCCGCATAGCGCAGATCAGGCGGGAGGGTCTCCCCGGGGAGGTGTTCATGATCGTCCCCGAGCAGGCGACGTTCGAGACGGAGCGTCTGCTTTCCGCGCGGCTTTCCGGCGGGCTCTTCGGGGTGACGGTCACCTCGTGGAGCGGGCTCGCGAGGAGGATGCTCGACAGCCTCGGCACGAGGCGCGCGTTCCTCTCTCCGCAGGGGCGGGTGATGCTGCTGCGCCGCTGCGCGGACGCCGTCGCCCCCGGGCTCACCGTATTCAAAAGGGTCTCCGCGCTCAACGGCTTCCCCGCCGAAATGGACGACCTCATTACCCGTTTCAAGCGCTGCGGGATGGATCCCGCCGCGCTGACCGCCGCCGCCGACTCGCTCGAAGAGGGTTCCCCTCTGCGGGATAAGCTGCACGACGTTTCGCTCATATTCGCGGATCTCGAGCGCCGCTGCCTTGACCGCTACATAGATCCCGAGGACATGATGAACGAGCTCATCCGCCGCATGGACGAGACGCCCCTGGTCGGGGCGCGGGTGTTCATCGACGGGGGCGACACCCTGCACGAGCAGGCCTTCCCCGCGTTCCGCGCTCTCATCCGCTGCGCGGCCGAGGTCGTCGCCGCGCTCGATCACGACGCCTCCCCGCGCGACGGCAGCCTCTTCTTCCCGTCCGTGCGGATACTCGAACGCCTGACCGACATAGCCCGTGAGGAGCGCTGCCCGTATGAGATCGCCGGGCTGCGCGAAACGAAGCGCGCCTTCACGCCCGCGCTCGCCCATCTCGAAAGGGAGCTCTTCGCCTTCCCGGCGGAGAAGTTCCGCGGCGTGCCGGAGGGGCTCTCGATCCGCGTCTGCCGCAGCCGCGCCGACGAGGTCGAGGAGGCGGCGGAGACCATCCGCCGTGCCGCCGGGGAGGGCATGCGCTACCGCGAGATGAGCGTGCTCGTCAGCGATCTCGCGGGATACGCGCCCATCGTTTCGAGGGTGTTCCCCGCCTACGGGATACCCTATTTCACCGACGTAAAGCGCAGCCTCATCACGCACCCCGCCGCCCGCCTCGTGACGGACGCGCTCGGCGCGGTGGAATCGGGGTTCGAGCCCGTGAGGACGGCCGCCTTCATGCGCTCGGGCTTTGTGGATATAACTCCCGACGATTCCGAGAAATTCGAGAATTTCATGATAGAACGGGGCTTTTTCGGCAGCCGTCTGACGGAGCCCTTCACCGGCGAGGACGCCGTGTACGAGCCCATGCGCCTAGCCGTAATGACGCCGCTTATAAACCTGCGGGAGGCGCTTCGCGACGGCGACTGCGAAGCCCGCGCAAGGGCGATCCACGCCCTTCTGGAGGAGCTCGGCGTTTACGAAAAGCAGCGCGCCCTCTGCGCGGATCTCCATGAAAGGGGCCTCCTGCGCGAGGAGGAGGAGAACGCGCAGGTCTTCAACACGGTGCTCGAAGTGCTGGATCAGGTGTTCGTCATAATGGGCGACGAGAGGATAGGCCTCAAAAAATTCGTTTCGGTCGTGCGGGAGGGGCTCTCCTCCCACGAGGTGGGCGTCATACCGACGACGGCCGATCAGGTGCTCGTCGGCTCCATGGACAGGACCCGCTCGCGAGAGGTGCGGCTGCTCGTAGTTCTCGGGATGACCGACGGGCTCTTCCCCAAGGCCCGCCGCGACGACCGCGTCATCGACGACGGCGACCTGCGCGCACTGAAGGAAAAGGGCTATGAGCTCTGGGGAAGCACCGCCTCCCTCTCGGAAGCGGATCTGATGACGGTGCATTCCGCGCTCTCGAAGGCGACGGAGCGCGTCATATTCTCCTATCCCGCCGCGCTCGCCGGCTCCGCCGAGGAGGTCAGCGCCCTGCCCTGCCGCCTCATAGGCACGATCCGGGAGATATTCCCCGATATCCCCACGGAGGATCTGACCGTCTCCCGCGGGACGCGCTCGAATGAGAAGCTTGCGTTCGCCTCTCTCGGGAAGAGGCTCCGCGCCATGCTCGATTCCGGCAAGCCCGACGACGAGGCCTCGAAGCTCTGGGCGTACTTTTCCGCGAAGCCGGAATACCGTGACGAGCTCCGCAAGCTCACCGCCGCCTGTTTCGGCGAGGAGGAAGTCCGCCCCTTCGGCAAGGACCTCGCCCGCAGGCTCTACGGCTCGTCCATCTACGGGTCCGCCTCGCGGCTCGAGGATTTCAACAAATGCCCGTTCCTGCATTTCGCAAGGTACGGCCTTGCGGCAAAGCCCCGCCGCGAGCGTTCCATGCTGAATACCGACAAGGGCACCTTCCGCCACGCCGCGCTGGAGGCGTACGTCCGCTACGTCATGGAGCATGAGCTCGATTGGCGCGAGATCACCGACGACGCGACCGACCGCATACTCGACGAGATAGTCCCGCCCCTCATGGCGGACAGGCGAAACGGCGCCCTCTTCGATACCGCCCGCCAGAGGGCGGAGCTCGTCGGCATAATAGAATCCGTCCGCTGCACCTGCTATGCGATCACGCGCCACATCGCCGCCGGAGCCTTCCGTCCGACGGGCTGCGAGGTCAGCTTCGGCAGAGCGGATTCGCTCTTCCCCGCCCTGAGGATAGAGACCCCCGGGGGCGTCAGCTTCCGTGTGAGCGGCATAATCGACCGCATCGACTCCTTCGAGAACGGGGAGGGCAGGAGCCTGAGCCGGATAATCGACTACAAATCCGGCGGGAAGGATTTCCGATTCGGGCATCTGGCGGCGGGGATACAGCTCCAGCTCCCGCTCTACGCCGCCGCGATAGACGCCGCTTCGACCGTCGGCATGTACTATATGCCCGTCATGGACGCGCCCCCTCAGTCAAAGGAGAACGGCGAGACGGAGAAGGTCATGACGGACGAGCTCGTGAAGCGCTTCCGCCTGAACGGGATATCCCTGAAGGATCCGGAGGTCGTCGCGGCGACCGAAGAATTCGATAAGACCTCCGTCGTCATCAAGGCTAAGCGCGGGAAGGACGGCGAGCTCACAGGCAGCGGCTTCGTCGACAGGGACGAGTACGACCTCGTCGTCGGCGCGGCAAGATCCATCGCCGCGGCTTCTCTCGAGCGGATAAGCGAGGGCGACGCATCCGTCCGCCCCTACCGCAATACCGCCTCCCCGAGGGAGACCGCCTGCGCCTACTGCGATTACAGGGACGTCTGCCGTTTCGATCCCGACCTCTCGAAGGGGGGCTACCGCCCCGTCCGCCCGCAGAGCGCCGACGGCTTTTTCGGCAGGGAAAGCTGATTTTCAGCCGAAAAACCCTCTCCCCCGTTATTGACGCTTCGGCCTTATTCTGGTATCATAACGAAAAACACAACGGAAAGAAGGAACGATATGCTTCCGTATCTCAATATCTTCGGAGCGCAGATCCCCATGTACGGGCTCTGCATGGCGACGGCGATGCTGCTCTCGGTCGCGCTCTCCTGCATAAGGGCGAAAAAACGCGGGGCGGACGTCGACAGGCTCCTCACCATCGCGCTTGCCGCCATCGTCTGCGGCGTCATCGGCGCAAAACTCCTCTTCTTCATCGTCACCTACTCGTGGGATGAATTCATCACCGCCGTCAGGAGCAACGGCATAATGTGGCTGCTGGAGGGCGGGCTCGTATTCTACGGCGGGCTCATAGGCGGGGTCGCCGGGGCGTTCCTCGGCGCCGCGTTCACAAGGACGCGCCTTTCCGAATATTCGGACGCCGTCGTGCCGACTCTCCCCCTCGCCCACGCGATAGGGCGCATAGGCTGCTTCTGCGCCGGCTGCTGCTACGGCAGGGTGACGGATTCGTGGATAGGCGTCTGCTTCCCCTCCGTGATGGGCGGCGCGCGTGTCATCCCGACGCAGCTCATCGAGTCGGGCTTCAATCTGCTCCTCTTCGCCGCGCTCCTGCTCTTCACCCGCAGGCGCCGCTTCGGGTTCACGACGCTCTTCGTCTACCTCATCGCCTACGGCGCGGAGCGGTTCCTCATCGAGTTCCTCCGCGGCGATGAGATCCGCGGGATATTCGGGGCTTTCTCCACCTCGCAGTGGATAAGCCTCGCGCTGATACTCGTCTCCGCCGCGGCTCTCGTATTCATCGGCAGGGCGCGCAGGCGCCTGCCCGAAGCCCCTTCCGGGGAGTCTCCCGCGGAGCCCGCCGAGGAGGATCCCCCGACCGGGCAATGAGACCGGGGGGTTCTGCCAATTCGCATCCTGCATTTTAGAATTTTTATCCTCTTTGCGCCGGCAACACAACATCTTGTATTTTTATGCGGGCTGTCCATACAACCCGCTTAAAATTTCTCTTGTATTTGCCGTCGATTTTTGGTATAGTAACCGTGGGAACAGGGTAAACGCCCGATTGTTCCCGTTTTTATCCGCGCTTATTTCACGCTTCCGGCTGAAGCTGCGCACATATCCCGGAGGTTTTATGGTTTCGGCACAGGTCATTTGGGCAAAGGCTCTTCCCGTACTGCAGGAGGAGATGACGCCCACCAGCTACACAACATGGGTAAAGGATATAATGCCCATTTCCGTCGAGGGGAACACGCTCATTCTCATGGCGCAGAATGAGATGTATCTGACCACGCTCAGGCAGTTCTATTCGGCGATAGTCACCGACTGCGTCAACAAGGCGAACAATTCCAACTACACGGTCAGCTTCATAGTCAAGGAGGAGGCGGAGGCCGCCGTCTCCGTTCCCACGCACGGCGAGCGCGGCGCGGGCGTGTTTTTCGGCGTGCAGTCGAAGTACACCTTCGACACATTCGTGACGGGCGAATCGAACCGCTTCGCTCACGCGGCGGCCGTCGCCGTCGCGGACAACCCCGCCTCGGCATACAACCCGCTCTACATATACGGCGGGAGCGGCCTCGGCAAGACGCACATACTCCACGCGATAGGCAACTACGTGCACGAGATGCATCCCGAATTCAACATCTGCTTCGTCTCGAGCGAGGATTTCACGAACGACGTCATCGCCGCCATAAAGTACGACACGCGTGAGGAGCTCCGCAAGAAATACCGCAATCTCGATCTGCTCCTCGTCGACGACATACAGTTCATCGGCGGCAAGGAAGCGACGGAGATGGAGTTCTTCAACACCTTCAACGCCCTTCACGGCGCGAACAAGCAGATAGTCATCACCTCCGATCAGAGGCCGAACGACCTGCCCTTCCTGCAGGAGCGCCTTCGCACGCGCTTCTCGTGGGGGATCACGGCGGATATAAAGCCGCCCGAGGTCGAGACCCGCGTCGCCATACTGAAGAGCAAGGCCGAGCGCGACAACGTCGATATCTCGAACGACGCCCTCCTCTTCATGGCGGAGCAGTTCTCCGCCAACGTGCGCGAGCTCGAAAGCTGCTATAACCGCGTCGTGCTGTACGCCGATTTCTCCAAGCGCGGCTCCATCGACAGGGGCTTCGTCGAGCTCGTCCTGAAGGATTACGTCTCCTCCGAGGGGAAGCACATGGTCACACCGGAGCTCATAAAGCAGGTAACCGCCGATTATTTTGACATAACCGTCGAGGAGCTCGTCTCGACGAGGCGCGAGAAGCGCGTCTCCACGCCCCGCCATATCGCGATGTACCTCTGCCGCACGCTGACGGATACATCCTACCCCGATATAGGACGCGCCTTCGGCGGCAAGCATTATTCGACCGTCATGTATGCCTGCGACCAGGTCGCGGGCGAGATCGGCCAGAAGATAGACATCGCCACCGCCGTTGACGATATCACCAACAGGCTCACGAACGACCTCACGATCAAGTGACGGAAAAATACATATTTTGTGCTTGACAAATCCGTTTTCAGGCATTAAAATAGAAAAGTCCAAGCGGGTGTAGCTCAGTGGCAGAGCGTCGGCTTCCCAAGCCGATAATGTGGGTTCGATTCCCATCACCCGCTCCAAAGAACAGGGAGGGTCATCGACCCTCCCTGTTCTTTGTTCGCTCGGATGGGAATCGAAGGGCGTTAAGAAAATGCGAAGCATTTTTAGCCCCGGCTTTTGTCAAAAGGCGCGAGAACGCAGCGCGGAGCGCAAGTTCGAGACGCATCTTTTGCAAAAGGATTCCCATCACCCGCCTTGCTCTTTGTTCGCTCGGATGGGAATCGAAGCCCGTAATGAAACGCTCCGGTGGAGCGTTTCATAGGGCCGGGTTTTTGTCACGGCCGAAATTGCGCAGTGCGGAGCACAAGCAATGAGAGCCATGTGCAAAAACGATTCCCATCACCCGCCTTGTTCTTTGTTCGCTCGGATGGGAATCGAAGCCCGTAATGAAACGCTCCGGTGGAGCGTTTCATAGGGCCGGGTTTTTCGGCAAAGGCCGAATGCGAGCGGACGAGCGAGCATGAGTGCCGATTTGCGAAAAACGATTCCCATCACCCTCCCTGTTCTTTGTTCGCTCGGATGGGAATCGAAGGGCGTTAAGAAAATGCGAAGCATTTTTAGCCCCGGCTTTTGTCAAAACGCGCGAGAACGCCGCGCGGAGCGCAAGTTCGAGACGCATGTTTTGCAAAAGGATTCCCATCACCCGCCCTGTTCTTTTTCGGGTTTTTCGGCAAAGGCCGAATGCGAGCGGACGAGCGAGCATGAGTGCCGATTTGCGAAAAACGATTCCCATCACCCCGCCTTGCGGAGCTTCCCGCGGGGGAAGCGAAGCGGCGGCGGACGATACCAAAAGCCTTCCCTTGGGGGAAGGTGCCGCCGCAGGCGGCGGATGAGGGACAAGGCAGCTGTGAAGGTCAGATCTGAAAGGGCTCTGCTTCCCTCATCAAAAGCGACTGCGTCGGCGCGCTTTACACAGCGGCGGCGGACGATACCAAAAGCCTTCCCTTGGGGGAAGGTGCCGCCGCAGGCGGCGGATGAGGGACAAGGCGGCTGTGAAGGTCAGATTTGAAAAGGCTCTGCTTCCCTCATCAAAAGCGACTGCGTCGGCGCGCTTTACACAGCGGCGGCGGACGATACCAAAAGCCTTCCCTTGGGGGAAGGTGCCGCCGCAGGCGGCGGATGAGGGACAAGGCAGCTTTGAAGGTCAGATTTGAAAAGGCTCTGCTTCCCTCATCAAAAGCGACTGCGTCGGCGCGCTTTACACAAGGGAGCCTATCCGTCCTCGGGCATCCTTGCTGTGCTCGGCCGACAGCTTTCCCCAATTTTCCTCCTTCTTCAAATACCGTATTGAAAACCCGCGCGTCCTGTGGTAAAATAGCCCGGTAAAATCAATCAGCTCATGCAAGGAGTTTTATTATGGAAAGAACATTGGTCGCGAACGCCGTTTCGGGCGAGTACGTCCGCTTAGGCGGCTTTGTCGAGAATCTCAGGAACAAGCGTTACATGGCGTTCATCGTACTGCGCGATATGTCCGGCAAGCTCCAGCTCACGGTGGATAAGGGCGCTTACCCCGACGTCGCCGCCGAGGTCGACAAGCTCACGGTCGAGTCCGTCGTGACGGCTTACGGCAAGGTCGTCGACAACCCCGCCGTCAAGATGGGCGGGCGAGAGATGGTGGTCGAAAAGCTCGTCGTCGAGTCCGTCGCCGAGGCAATGCCCATGATGGCCGATTCCGCCATAGATTCCCGCCTCGATTACCGCTGGATCGACCTGAGGACGGAGAAGAACAAGCTCATGATAAAGGCTCAGACGGAGTTCGTCCGCAGCCTGCGCGATTTCCTCCTTGAGAGGAACTTCGTCGAGATCCACACCCCCAAGATAATCGGCGCGGCCTCGGAATCCGGCGCGGACGTGTTCGAGCTCACCTATTTTGACCGCAAGGCGTATCTGGCGCAGAGCCCGCAGTTCTATAAGCAGATGGCGATGGCGGCCGGGCTCGAGCGCATTTTCGAGGTCGGCCCCGTCTTCCGCGCGGAGAAGAGCTTCACCAGCCGCCACGCGACGGAGTTCACCTGCTTCGATATCGAATTCAGCTACATCGATTCCTTTGAGGACGTCATGCATATGGAGGAGCTCCTCCTTGAAAACGCGCTGAGGAACGTAGCCGGGAAGTACGGCGACGAGATAGAGCGCCTCTTCGGCTTGAAGACGGTCGTTCCCACGCTCCCATTCCCCCGCATCAAGCTGCACGATCTTTACGACGAGCTTGAAAAGCGCTACGGCTACACCGTACCCGAGGAGGAGAAGATCGACCTCTCGACCGACGCGGAGAAGCTCTCCTACAGGTTCGTGCAGGAGGTCTACGGTCACGAGTTCCTGTTCGTCACCGATTACCCGAAGGACAAGCGCGCCTTCTACCACATGAGGAAGGACGGCGTTCCCCAGGGATACGACCTCATCTGGCGCGGCACCGAGATCACGACGGGCGCGCAGCGCGAGCACCGCTATGAGGAGCTTCGCCGTCAGGCGGATGAGAAGGGCCTTGGCGAGGACGTAAAGTTCTACATGGAGTTCTTCCGCTACGGCTGCCCGCCCCACGGCGGATTCGGCCTCGGCGTCGACCGCATGACGATGCTGCTGCTCGACATCGGCATCAAGGAAGCGGAGTTCATATTCCGCAGCCCCATAAGGCTGAATCCGTAAACTGTTTTCATTCGCCCGGCCCGCGCGAGCCGGGCGAGTTTTTTGCGGCAATGAAAAAGACCTTTACAAAAACCGAATTCCGCAGGTTCCTGCTGAAAAGGCAGGGGCTCGTCGGGCGCCGCCGCTTTCGCGGGGAGGAGGGCGCGCTGGCGTTCATACGTCAGGCGGGCTGCATACAGTTCGATCCGATAGACGTCTGCGGCCGCAACGCGGAGCTGACTCTTTTTTCCCGCATGGCGGGGTTCAAAAAGAGCGATCTTTACGACCTGCTCTACAAAAAGAGGCTCCTCTTCGATTATCCAGACAAGGAGCTCTCGATAATACCCGTTGAGGATTGGCCGCACCTTGCCCGCTGGCGCGGGACGGCGAAGCGGAACCTTGCGGATTTCCCCGAGGCGGCGGCTCTCTGCGCTGAGGCAGTACGCTTCATTCGCGAGAACGGCGCCGCAAGCTCCTCGGAGCTGCCCATCACGGGGCGCGTCCGCTGGAACTCCGCCGTGCATTGGAGCGGGAATTGGCACGGCGAAACGAACGCCGCCCGCGCCGTGCTGGAGCAGCTCTATTCGGAAGGCAGGCTCGTCATACACCACCGCGAGGGCAGCCGCAAATTCTACGATCTCGCCGAGCGATGCATACCGCCCGAAGCGCTCTCCCGCCCCGACCCTTGCCCGGAGCTCATCGACCATATCAAATGGGGCGTTCTGCGCAGGATCGGAGCGATAGGCGCCCTGTGGGACAGGCGCTCCGATTCGCTCCTCGGCATATGGGGCATGGAGGCGCCGCTCCGCCGCAGGGCGTTCGCGGAGCTTTATGAGGAAGGGCTCATAACGCCCGTCCGGGTCGAGGGGATCCCCGCCCCGCTGTTCATCAAGTCAGCGGATATCGAAGAGCTCCGCGGGGCAGAAGGCTTCTCGCCCGACCGCCGCCGCTGCGAGCCGCTGGCACCGCTGGATCCCTTACTGTGGGACCGAAAGCTCATCGAAGAGGTGTTCGGGTTCCGCTATCGTTGGGAGGTCTACACCCCGAAGGAGAAGCGCGAGTTCGGTTACTACACGCTGCCCCTCGTCCGCGGGGACGGGTTCGTTGGGCGAGCCGAGGCAAAAAGGGCCGGAGAGCTTTTGAAGGTACGCATTTGGTACGAGCCCGGGACAAGGCGGACCAAGTCGCTTGATGACGCCGTACGCGCCGCGATGGAGCGCCTTGCGCGGTTCAACGGCTGCGAGAAGTGCGCGTATGAGCGCGATGCGGGGCCGACCGCTCCGGACGAAGCAATATAAGCACGCCTGGGCTCCCCTCGCCGCAATGAAAATTGCTGTTGTTTTTTTGGGCGATATATGCTATATTGTATCCATCAAATCCGGGAGGTTATTATGAAAAAGATCGTTGCGATAATTCTTGTTCTGCTCACGGTTCTCGCCTGCTGCGCCTGCGGCGGCAAGCCCGGGCAGACCCCCGCGAACGAGACCGCGAAGCCCGCGGACAACGGCGGGAACTCCGGCGAAGGCTCCGGCAGCGGCGCGGATAACGGCAATAACGGCTCCAAGGCTGCCTGCGTGCTTGACGGGAGCATGACGGGCGTGCTGCAGAAGGTGAAGGAGCAGGACGCGCTCAAGATCAACGGCCTGCTCGTGACGACCGACAGCGGTCATCACGATTATCAGCCGATAGAGGAGCTCATAAAGGGCGGCTACAAGACGGAGGGGCTCTATGACGAATTCATGCTCAACGAGTGGTTCGCCTTCTACGGCGATATCGAGGGAGGAACGGCCGCCATGGTAATAGTGCTGCCCAACAGCTCCAAGACGGATCCCGCGGGGCTCAAGACTTCCGATCTCATCTCCGCCTCCGAAGCGCTTTCCTACCCGATCTTCTGCGAGTCGGCGCTTCCCGAAGCGGAGAACTACGGCCGCCTCTTCAGCGCCTACGTAAACGAGGAGCTCGGCGAAGGCCTCTACAACGTGTACTTCGCCAACGGCGAGGATATCTGCTACGTCGTTCAGCTCAAGCTCGTTCCTTCAACGGACGGCTGAAAGCGGGCGCATACTTGAAAAACAAAAAAGCATGGCTCGGGCAAACGCCCTGCCATGCTTTGATTTTATCGCTTTACCCGAGCCACATTACCCCGAATATGACCGCCGCCGGCAGGAGCAGGCCTCCTGCCATCATCTCCGCCGTCGCCAATCGCGCGACCCAGTCCGGCGCGCTGCCGACGTTCGTGAAGTGCTTGGATATGGCTCCGCAGGCGATGCACGAGACGCAGAGCGCCATCATCGCGCAGGAGAACGTGCCGAACAGGTGATCCTCCCGCTGGTTGTCGTACTCGAATCGCATCGAGCTGAACGCTATGAGCAGTATCGCCGCGGCGACAAGCACCAGCGCGGGTATCGCAAGCAGCTTCTTAGCCAGCTCGTTCTTTTCACTCGGAGTCATAAAAAGCTCCTCTCCGGCCCGCCCGTCAATCCGCGGGCAGCAGCTCCGTCCTCTTGAAGACCATATAGGAATTGCCCTTTTCGATCCTCATCGTATCCCCGTCTATCTTGAGGCCCCACGAATCGCCGTCGACCACCATCACCGAACCGGAGACCTTATAATGCCCGAGATAATCCGGGTCCTTATCGCGCCAGGTGCCGTCGGGATAAAAGTAGTACTTGTCGCCGTACTTGGCGCTGCTCCTGTTCCTGCCGTCGACGTATTTCCATACGCCCGAAACGTCCCATTCGCCGTCCGCGTCCTTTTTGACGATCATTTCCTCGTCGACCCTGCCCGCGCAGGCACAGAGCGAGAGCGCAGTTACCGCGATCAGAATGATCGCCAATATCCTTTTCACAGATCATTCCCTCCAGGCGTTATGCTTTATTTGATGAGCCGATGATACCATTGAAGCTCCGGCGGAAGTTCCTTCTTTAGTCCCCGAGCAGCGCGACCCTCTTGAGCGTGATGTATTTCGAGCCGAATTCCAGCGTCATCGTGTCGTCCTTTACGGACAGACCGCTCGTTTTGCCGTCAAAGGTGATGAAGTTGTCAAACAGGGTGTACTCGCCCGTGCTGTCCGTGAGCGTGGAATAAACGGTGCCGTCCGGATAGAACGTGAGCCTGTCGTCCTCCGTCATCTGGCTCCCGCTCACGTCGTCGATCTGCATCCATACTCCGGTGATGTCCCAGTTGCCGTCCGCTCCCTTTTTGACGAAGAGCCGTTCTTCCTTCGCGCAGGCACAGAGCGAGAGCGCCATTACCGCGATCAGTATGATTGCCAATATCCTTTTCATAGATCATTCCCTCCAAGCGTTATGCTTTATTTGATGTACTGATGATACCATAATAACGCACGCCCTTCAATCAAGGTTTTGTAAAGCTTTTGTAAAGAACGTGTAAAACAACAGGCCGGGGAGATTTTCTCCCGTGGCCCCGCATTTTCAGAATCCATACCTCGCGTCCACAGCGGGCTTGCCGTCCTTATCCAGGAGAGGCGTTATCGACACGCCGTAGCCGCACTCGACCATAAGATACTGCACGCCGGTTTCGTTGTCCCTTATGATCTTCCTGATGGAGGAGAGCGCTCCGCCCTCCTTGTAGACGATCTCGAATCTTTCTTCGCCCTTCATAATAAATCTCCTTATAGCATCGCTCATCCGTCAGTCAAGACCGTAGAGCACGTTCGCGCCCTCGCCGAGCATGGTGGAGGGGAGCTTGCCGTCCCACTGCTGGATGTAGTAGTACCTCACGAGCTCGTCGGTCAGGCTCTCGGCGATGGCCTTGTTCTTCGCGGCCTCCTTCTGGCCGGCGTACTCGGCGGCGTCCGCCTGTATCTTGGTCACCTCAAGATCCGCCTTTGCGGCGATCTTCGCCTGCTCCGCTTCCGCCTGCGCCCTTATCACCTGGCGCTCGGCCTCCTGCTGGGCCTCCATGGTGAGCTGATCCTGCTGGGTCTGCGCGGTGAGCTTGTTCTGCTGGGCGACCTGCTTCGCCTCGACGGCGTTCGTGAACGCGTCGGTAAAGTCGATATCCTGCACGGCGATGGAGCTTACGGTGATGCCGTACTCCTGCACGTCCTCCACGACGAGGGCGCTGATCTCGCTCGAGAGCGTCTCACGGAAGGCGACGAGCTTTTCCGCGGTGTACTTGGAGAATACCGCCTTGGTGTTTTCGAGGAGCCTCGGATAGAGGATCTTCGAATAATACTCCTCGCCGACGGTCTTATAGAGCTTCTCGGCGGTGGTCTGGTCGATGGAATAGTTGACCGCTATGGAGATATCCACCTGCTGTATATCGGAGGAGAAGGCCTGGAGTTTTTCTTCCGCCTTCTGCGTGCGGTTGTCCATCTTGACGACCCTCTGGAAGGGGCTCTTGACGTGGAAGCCCGCGTCGAACGTGTAATTCTCCACACGGCCGAAGGTGGTGACTATCCCGGTATAACCTGTGGGCACGGTGGTGAAGCAGGTGAGCGCGAGCACCAGTACGAGCACGAGCGCGCCGACCGCGATTATTACCTTGCCGACTTTTTTCATTTTCTTTCTCCTTTATAATGAGCTTTCCGGCGCGGGTCTTCGCCCCGCCGCATGATGGTATTATAGCCCAACGCGCTCCCCAATTCAATCAAGAAACCGTAAAGCATTGTAAAAAGCGCGTAAAAAGCCCCCGGGGGCTCTCCCGGGGGGGCGGCTCACAGATTGACGCCGAGCCTTTTCGCGTAGAAGGAATACCACACCCCGTCTACGCAGAAGCACTGGACGGTCTTTTCCTTTGAGTTGGAATCCTTGCTGCCGGATATGCTTACGGTCACCTTTGCGAACGTGACCGCCTGTATGCGGTCCACGTTGACGCCGTAGGTCTTAAAATAGAAGCTGTCGAAGGCCTTGTACTGCTCGATGCCCTCGGCGTCCTTTACCTGCGCCTCGTTGATCACATAGGAGAGCTTCCAGTCCTCGCCGTAGACCTCGGCGTAATGGTCGGCGATCTTACCGTAGTCCTCCCGGATAAGCCTCAGGTAATCGTCGTTCTTCTCGTTCTTATAATAATCGACAAAATAGCTCGTCTCTCCCGGGAAGCAGACCTTTTCGAAGAGCTCGTCCGAATACTCCGAAGGGAGCTTTATGGCGTTGTCGAGCAGGGCCTTGTAGCCCTCGGGGTCGTATTCGGTATTTTTACCGGTGCAGGCGGCAAGCGCGGCAAGCATCGCCGCGAGCAGTATTACAGCAATTATCCTTTTCATATTTTCCTCCAAGCTTTCGGATAACAGAATAGTAGCACAAGCCTCCGCTTTTGTCAATGACACGGGGCTTGACGGACCCATGCTTTTGGGGTATAATAAAATCAGGTAATAATGTGAATACCCACGTTAAGGAAAGGACGTCTCCCCATGCGGGAGGCAAAGGTATAGAAGATGATAAAAAAGACCATCGGCCTGATGCTTGCCATCGCGCTGATACTCTGCGCGGCGGCGCTGCCCGCCGCGGCCGTGACCGGGCTGCGCACCGGCGAGCCCGCCGAGACCGAGGAGCCCTCTCCTGCTCCCACCGAAACGGTCGAGCCCACCGAGACCGCGGCTCCCGAGCCTACGGCAACGCCCACTCCGAAGCCCACGACGGCCCCCACCAACAGGCCCACGGCTTCTCCGACGGCGAAGCCCACGAACACCCCCTCCGCGGCCACGCCCGCTCCCACGGCAAGGCCCACGGGCGGCACGGCTACCCCCGCGCCCGCGGTGACGACCGCCCCCACGCAGGAGCCCGCGTATATCGCCTATCCCCTCTGGGATCGTGCGGCGCCGAGCATCGCGTACACCAACACAGTCGAATCCATGCAGATCACGCTCGTCGAGGGGCTTTCCGAGTATATCGAGTTTTCCGATTTCTACGGCAACCTCCCCGCGACCGTCATATTCCGGAATGAGTTCGACACCCTCGGCAGATGCTCGATCGAAGGGTACTTCTCCGTGCCCGGCACTTATGAGTTCGCGATCGAATTCACGATAAGGGGCGGGCGCAAGCTCCTGCTCAATTTCGCCGTCACCGCCGTTGACGAGAACGCTCCCACGGCGCAGCCCAACGCATTCCCCGAAGCGCATCCCCTCGTGCCGTTCGGCGCGACGCCCTCGGCGATGGCTCCCGCCGCAAGAAGGAAGGAGGACGCCTGAACATGAAAAGGACGAGGATATTAAAGCTCGCGGCGGCCGCTCTCGCGGTGCTCTTCGCCGCGTTCTCCGGCGCATGCTCCCTGTTCGGCGGGCATGAAGGCAACAATCAGCCCATCTCCATCCCCACGGCGGAGCCCACCGCGGAGCCGACGGAGCTCGATCCGACCGTGATCGACGCCTTCATCGGCGACTGGTACGGCGTCTATTCCGTGACGGAGGCGAGGGGCGTCTACGCGCCCAACGCGCACGTTTCCAACGACTGCGCAATGCGCGTCAGTATCGACAGCTTCGGCGCCGGCTCCTGCTTCCTGCAGGTCAACGGCATGGGGCGTGACGCCGTGAGCGGCAGCAGCAACGTATTCGCTCTCTGCACCGCGAACGTCGTCGGTTCCTCGCTGGAGCTGAACGGCATGATAAACCGCACCCCCATTGAGTGGAGCTTCGACCTTGAAAACAGCAAGCTCTCTCTCACGGAGGTCTACGGCGACGTGGATAATTACATGCGGGTCGAGATCTCCCTCGTAAGGCCGGACGCGTTCGCCTTCAGCGACGTCGTCCCCGAGGCGCTGGATTTCCTGCTTGAGAACGGGTTCGTCGGCGTGGTCGACAGGCTCGGCGGCTCATCCGCGGAGCTCCCCGCCATAAACGCGCCCGCGGGCGTTGATCCGCACGTGTTCTTCACCTCCGACGGGGCCGTGCCGAGCGAATCACCCGCGGCGGACGACAGCGTCATGAGCGCGGACGGGCATATCCGCGTCACCCTCCCCGAAGGGTATACCGTGACGGAAAACACCGTCATGGATTTCGCCGTCGCCTGCCCCGAACAGGGCGTCCGCAGCATCGACTTCACCGTCTCCGCATGGAACACCTCGTCGCTCTCGTTCCTGCTCGGGAACACGCCCAACGTCTCCGAGCTCTATCATTACGAGATCAGCGGCTTCGATTTCTACGGGACATTCATCGCGAGCGACTCCGAGACCGATCAGTCCGGCAGCGCGAGCGTGTTCAAGCTCTGCGGCACGAACGATTCCGGCATGCTGATAATAATCACGCTCACGCTGGACATGGATCCCTACTCCGCTTACAGATACATCAACGTCGAAAACGATGCGTTCACGGAGCTGATACTCCGGGCCGAATTCTTCTCGTTCTGATGGAGATAACAAAAAACTCCTCCGGGCTGCCGGGGGAGTTTTCGTTTTGACCGAAGCGGAGAAAAAGCGGGCGCGAAAAGCAACGAGACTCGCGACCGAATATCTGACAGTGGAACGGTTCTCTTGTCAGATCGCCTCCAAAAAACAAGCACACCCCATGAGCGGGGTGCACTTGTTTTTTGGAGGCGCCATCCAGAGATCGAATGCAGTTCGATTCCGGTGGTTTCTTTGCCAAAAATTTCAATGCACCCCGAGAAAGGGGTGCATCAAAATTTTTGGAGGCACCATCCAGAATCGAACTGGAGAATGGCGATTTTGCAGACCGCTGCCTTACCGCTTGGCTATGGTGCCATATATTACGCCTTCCCCTTTGGGGAAGGGGGACCGCCGAGACGCAGTCGAGGTGGTGGATGAGGGCGGCTTACTGCCTACCCCCGGCAAGTCCACGGGGCGGGCCTTGCCGCCCGTTCAAAACCTTTTTGACCGTTCACCGGACGGTCAAAATTGCCTTCGGCAACCGGTTTTGAACCTCGAACCGCCACCAAGTGACGGAGGAACCCGGATTTCTTTCCATTTATTTC
>JAFWOT010000003.1 GCA_017509785.1 Clostridia bacterium | reverse complement strand
TTCACACGAGCCGCGACCAATGCTTTTTGCGCCGCCTGTTGTCGTTCGAGTGCCGGCAGATAACGTGTCTCGTCAAACTTGCGAGCCGTTGCCCGCGCCCGTGCCAGTTGCGAATCACTGCCGCCCGCCGCGAACAATTGCTCCACCTTGCCCCACTTCGCGTCCCTTTTGGCTTGAGCCGCGAGAAATTGAGCGTTCGTTTTGTCGAATTGTTTTTGAGCCGCAAGCATTGCCGCCATCGGACTTGCCGCCGCACCTGCCGCACCGCCGCCATATCCGTATCCACCGCGCCCGCCGCCGCCACCATAACCATATCCTCCGCGAACTGCACCGTTAAGATTAACCACATTCGCGTGGATTGTCATCGTGCCAACCGCCGCCGCACCTGCCGCGCCTTTAGCAGCCGTGCCGCCGAGAGCCGTAGCCCCTGCCGCGCCAACACCTTTGAACACATTCAGCGCACTTTGTCCGAGAGAAATAATTTTCTTCAAGCCCATGACGAGCGCGCCGCCCGCGAGCAGTGAGCCAATGCCGTCGAGCTCCATGACTTTATCTTTCAGCCGCCCGACCACGTCGCCGATTATCTTCCCGAAGTCGCTGATGTCAATTCCGTCTTTGAACAGATTATTCGCGCGCGTCAAAATTTCGGTCAGCGCGTCAACAAAATTTCTTAAGCCGTCGCCCGCCGTGCCCGTGAACAAATCTTGCTGAAATGCGTCCCATGCACTGCCGAGCCGAGTAAACGAACCCGCCAAATTATCAAGCATGTCATTTGCCATTTGTCCCGCTGTACCCTCGACGTTGTTCATTTTGGCTTCCAACGCCTCAATATCTTGGAAAACCATTGCCATTAACTTCGGAGCGTTTTCGAGCCCCGCCATCATGGAACCGATTTTGAGCATGTCAGAGCTTCCGAGCTTGCCGCCGTTCTTGAGCGCGTTCTCAATCGTCGAATTAATTTTGCGTCTCGTGTCCGCGTGAATTTTTTCGCCCGACAACTCCTCGGCGACCTGCAGGAAGTCATCAACACTCATGCCGCCTTGAATTTTATTTCTGAACGCCTTGATAAAATCGAGCGGCATAAGCATGTTCCCGTTCTCCGCCGCGTGCTCCAAGCCGAGAAGTTTTTCAGCGAAGTGCGTGTTGCGATTTTCGCCCGCCAGACGGTTGAAGATTGTGTTAATGCCCGTGCCCGCCATGGAACCTTTTATCCCGGCGTTCGCCATGAGCCCTGCCATGATTAACATTTGTCGTGCGGCTTCCGTCCGAGCTTGCACACCTTCCTGCCCGCCGATATTCGCGAACATCGTTCCGATTGTCGACGCGCTGTATTTGGTCGCCTCTTTCAGCTGATACAAATCCGTGTTCGAGGACGCCTGCACCTTCGCGAACATGTCAGCAAAATATTCGGGCAAGTCAATCGCTTGTCCCTTGGCGTTGGTGTACTGGTCGGTCGCCTTGAGTCCGAACGCTGTCATCGCGTCTGTGAGCATGTCGGACGCCGCGCCCAAATCCATGCCGCCCGCGCTCGCCAGATTCAGCATGTGCGGAGTCGCTTTTAAAATTTGTGGAGTTTCCCAGCCGGCCAAAGCCTGATACCGCATTCCTTCGGCAACTTGTTGACGAGTCCAAGCCGTTTCCATGCCCAATTTTTTAGCCAGCGCATACATGTCTTTCATGTCCTGCGAATCTTTACTGAGCTGACGAATCGCTTGCACGCGACTCATCTCTTGTTCAAAACCTGCCGCCGAAGAAATTGCATTGCCGACACCGTAGCCGACGCCCATCATGCCTGCCATCGGCGCGAAGACTCCCGCGCCCATTAGCGCGCCGCTCATCATGCCGTTGATTTTATTCATCGCCGCGCCCTTGACGTTGACCGCAACGTTCCACGCCCGCCCGCTGATTCGGAGCAAAGCCGATTCGATTTTGCGAATGCCCGCGAGTGCCGAATCATTTATGCGCATGGTGACTCGGTAGGTGCCGCCCGCGATTTTCTTCAGCAAAGAATTGATTCGGGAGGCGGGGTCAGAAACTTTATCGATAAGCCTGAGTGTCGCCGCGAACTTCTGCAGACCAACCGCTTTGATTCGCTGATTCAGCCGCTCGGCTTGCTTGTCTAACGCTTGCAATTCTTTTTGAATGCCTTTGACGCCGCCATTGGTTTTGTCATTAATCAAGACGTCGATTTCGATTGTCCTGCCGCTCATGCTTGTCTCGCCTCCCTCTCAAATTATTTTCGATTCTCTTCAGCGATTTGCGCGAGCACGGATTGCCGCACGAAAGCCCGCTCCAGCCACGACAGCTTTGCGTATTCACTCGGCAACAAATTTCTCTTCACGTAGATGGCGTGGAGCAAACGCAACTCACCCGTGCCGCGCTCAATCATTTTCGGATTAAGTCCTCAGCGTCTATTTCATATTTGCTGAGCCTGCCGATAATTTCAACCAGAGCATTCTTTTCGCCCGGCCACAGAATTGCGTTGACCATATCAATGCCACTGGCTACGTTGAGCTTTGCCCACGCGTCTTTGTTTTTCCAAAGCCGTTCTTTGTCCTCGTCGATTGTCGCCTCGTAAATCACTTGACTGTTGAAGCGGGATTGCTTTATTTCTTCCGTACGGAGCCCGCGATTAACAAGATTTTGGCGGCGGCATTTAGCCCACTCGTCCTCGTCGAGTCCGCGCACCGTGAATTCAAATATAATTTTCCCTTTGCGTTTAATTACTACCGGCTGAGTTTCGTCAGTCATGTGATAAGACGCCGCCTCAAGCAGTGCCGCAGTAATATCCGATTCAACCTTCTCAAGGTCGAGTTCTTTTTTCATGATTCAATCTCCTTAATCTTGGTAAGTCAAAATCTTTTGCAGGTCGGGCGGCTGATTGCAACGCAGAGAAATCGAGCGGCGAGTCACGTCACCGATTGACAGATTGTGTAAGTCCCACTGTCCTTCAGGCACGCAGTCAATAAAGTTGAAGCGCGATTCGGAGCCGTCGTAGCCGTGAATCACCGAAGAAAGTGTCCACATCGGAGCATGCCGCCCGTTCGTGAAGAAGTCAAACGCCTGCTTGATGAAATCGCTGTCCTCAATAATGTATTGCACAAGGGTAATCGTCACCGAGTAGCCCAAAAGATGTGCCTGTTCTATCGGCGAACCAAGCGGCTGAAATGTCGCCGTGTTAAAATTTACTTGCGCCTGCCATGATTCGACCGTGGTCAGCAATCTGCCGTCGCCGTCGAAAATGGACGCGTCCTTCCCGCTGAAAGCATTCCGCACGCCTTTGCCATAGAGAGCAAACTCATTGAACGCCATATAATCATCTCCAGTCAAAAAAGCCCGCCGAAGCGAGCCGATATTAAGTTGTCACCACGTCAAGTTCGCTGAACGGATTGGCGTAGCTGAAAGTATAATCGAGATAAATTTTCTCCAGCGAATCGATGTCGCCGATGTGCAAGACGAAGTAAGCATGGTCGCCTTCAGGTTTGTAACGGCTGTCCTCTTCGGCATAGGAGCCGTCGAAAAGTTTGTGTTCGGCAATCATCTCGCGAATAACCGTGGTCATGGCAGTGACAATCGTTGCGCGCCCGTGAGCGTCGTTGTTCAGTCTGCCAATGAGTTTATCACACGTGCGGTTGACGCGAGACATAAGCTCAAAGCGGCATTTTGTCCGACGAATTTTTTTCCAACCCTCGTCTTGGTCGTTGCCGAGTGTAACCAGCGTGGTGTTCGCGTTGTCGACCCAAACTTGCCCTTCCTCGTTCGGTGAAAGAACGACGCAACCGCCTTCCTCGGCTTGAATCATTTCACCGTTAGTCAAGTTGTCGAGAGGACGGAACGCGCCGCTGATAACCAAGTGAGTGATTGAAGCGTTCGATTCACAGCCCGCAACCATGCCCGCGATTCGCGCTGCCGCTTTGTAGCCGTCATACTTTTTGCCGTCGGTGCCGAACCAGCCGCCGAGCACGTAAACCGTCCGCCAATCATTCAGAGCAGTTGCGTAGTCAACGCGTCCAACTTCATCGGAAGTGCTGAACAAAAGTTTACTGCTTTGACCGCCGATAACCGCAATGCCAAAACGTCCCGTCTCATAGCTTTGAATAACAAATTCGTTTAACATAGAGTGAACGCTTGCGGAATTTGTATCGGCAATAACGACGTTCCAATTATAGCGTTCAAGTGCCTCAAGAGCCGTGGAGTATACGCCTGCTCCATAGCTTGTTTCGCCTGCGGGATAAGGATTCGCGCCGCTGCCGAAAGATTTTTGAGCAAAGTCACTGACACGTGTGCCCAAATCTTTTGTCGTCAATTCATCTTTGCCGGTCGTCGCATTTGTCACGACCTGTTTGAGCAAATGCTTCGCCGTGAAATATTTGCTCTCGCTATTAATCGCGTTGACAAATTTAATCGATTCTTTTTCGCCCGCCGCGACCGTAAAACTTTCAACGAGATAATTGCCTTCGTAAATGCTGAGCTGACGTTTCTTGTTCACGGGATTGGTAAAAACCGACGCCTTGAACTCGCGCGTGCCGGGATATTTCGCATAAATTTTAAATGCGGGCGCGTCCGTAATTTTAAATTGAGCTTTACCGCTCGCGTCCAAATCCAACGTGCCGTCGTCTTTAGTCTTGTAAGCTTTAACTTTGGACGAGTAAACAACTTTTCTGGCGGTTTTGCCTTGACCTTCCACACCGACACGCACCGCACGAACCATGAGCGCGCCGCCGATAAACGCTTGACGAATCGCCTCATAACCGCTGCCCGTGCCGACGATATTACGCAAGTTATTCATGTCTTCAGGGCTGATGTCGACCACAGTATTAATCGCGCCCCAGTTGCTCTGATAAGCAATGGCGACAATCCCGTTAATCGCGCCCTCGGTCGTCACGTCGCCTGAGCTCGTTCGGAAATATGTGCCGGGGCGAACCTCTTGGACGCCGAGTTGCCATAATCTTGCCATATAATCATCTCCAATCAAAAAAAGCCCACCGAAGTGAGCTTATACTTTTTGCTTAGCGAATTCTTCTACAATCGCGTGCGCCTCTTCAAGCGTGAATTTCTTTTTGCCCGAAGCCTTCAAAGCCGCCTTGACCAAGAAGGACGGGTAGCCGAATTCTTTCTTACCTGCTGCGGCTAATATTTCTATCGTGTACATAAAATCATCTCCTCATGTAACCGTCGTAACGGCGAAGCGCGCCGTCATGTTCAACCTCCAAATTCTTGAGCGGGTGAGCATAAATAATTCGCCGCGGGATTCCGTACTCCCACGAAGTTTTGAGCTGCCCTTGAATTTCATTGGCGTTGAAGTCAATGTCAGCATTTTGCAGTCTCATCGGCGAGTGGTCGTCGAGTTCGATTGCCTTAGCCAAAACCAGCGCGTAGTAAATCGCAACCAACCACTCACGCCGCGCTTGGACGCCGGGCGCAAAGATGTGGAAGTTCAAATCCGTCGTGACATACGTGACCACGTTCAGCTGCCGCGCCATGTTCAAGTTTGCTTGGCTTATCCAAAGCGCGGGGTGTTCGCGACTCGGCACAAAAATTTCTCCGAAGTCAGTCAGCCCGACCACGACCAGATTTTTATCCCAACGCTCCGCCCAAAGTTGCGCGGCTTGAATCGCGTCGGGCGAAGCCGTCAATCCGCATGGCAATTCGTAAATTTCAAATGTCATCGTCGCGCCGATAATCAACGCCGTTCGCTCTGCATTTTGTTCGGCGAATTTTTCTGTGCGCTGCCACTTGAGCAGAAAGACTTCCTCCGCCTTGAAGAGGACGCCCTCCAAAAGATTGCGCACGAGTTTTTCTATCGGCTCCGGCGCGATTGTGTCTTGCGAGCA
>JAFWOT010000023.1 GCA_017509785.1 Clostridia bacterium | reverse complement strand
TTTTGATTTTATCATAGTCTTTTTCTTCCATGAGAAGCAAAAGCGCCTCCTGAATATAGAATCGGACTCTCTCGTGGCTTCTTCTATTGTTTTCCCTGAGTACACTTAACTGATTCTTATCAATCTCCATGAGACAAATACCCCGTTTCTGTTTTATCCGGCGGGCAGTCCATTGACTTGGTTCATAATTGTGATAACATTATATCCGGATGAAACAATATGTTTCCACCATTGTATCACGTACAAATTCGATTTTATCGAGCAGTGACCCTGATAGTACCTGAAAACACAGCATTTCCAGCCGTTTTACCGGCGGGAAGAAGGATGCTTTCCCTCGATTTTTCCCTTATCAGGAAAAACAAGGGAAAGTTTTTTAATTTCGAGCAACAAGGCTTCGCCGTTTGATAATAGAATGCTTAAAAATGCGTCAGCTCGTAGCATTCTTTATGCCTCGCGGAGCGAAATACACCCCTCGCACAAATCTGGCGATTTGTACAAGGGGTATTTCGCTCCTGCGGAGGGCCTGCGTCTCTGTCCCGGCGTCAGAGGACAGAGGCGCAGCCGGAAACCGCCCTGCGCTTTCCGGTGTTGTCCCACCGCAGCGGCGGCGTGACAACATACGGGGACGGAGAGCGGGAGACGAAGGACGAAAGAACGGAGGTGAACGATGGCACGGCACAGCTTTATCCAGATGTCGAAGCTGTCCAATGTCAAGGGAAGAATATCCTATATCTCAGACCCAAAGCGACAAGAGTACCTTTACGCCACCTTCTCCACAAGGGAAGATATGACCTTCTGGAACGATCTGGCGAAGGAGTGCCAAGAGGAGTTCAAACGCTATGGGACAGAGGGAAAATGTATCGAGGCAAGGGAGCTGATCATTGCGCTGCCGGAGGAATACACGCAGTTCGATCCTAACCGGGTTCTGCGGGAGTTCACGGAACAGTTCAAGAATCGGTACGACGTGGAATGCGTCTCAGCACTCCACCACAACAAGACCAAGAAAAACTATCATATCCATCTGATTTTCTCAGAGCGGCGCTTGCTGCCGGAGCCGGATATCAAGATCGCCACCCGCAGTGTGTTCTATGATGAACTCGGCAAGCGGGTACGGACAAAGAAAGAGATCACCGGCGAGGACGGTAAAATCCGGGAGGGTTGCACCGTCATCAATAAGGGTGAGGCCTATGAATGCCACCTGTTCACGGTGAAGGATGATGCCATCAAGAATGAGCTTTTTCTGGAGGAAGCAAAACACTTCTACACCACTTTGATCAACCGGCACGTTCAAGACCCGGAGCGGCGCTTGAAGGTGTTTGACCCGAACAGCGTGTATCTCCCGACCAAGAAGATCGGGAAGAATAACCCGAAGGCGGCAGAGATCGAGGCAGACAATGCCGCACGGCAGGACTGGAACAGAACGGCGGATATGGCGCTGGTGTCCGGGATCGAAGAATCCAAGATCATAGAGATCAGAAATGAACACGTTTATGATGAAGCCACCCGGTCCGTGCAAAAGCACGGCTGGCTGCCGGGACTGTTCCGGGGGATCATCCAAAAGGCAAAGGAAATCCTGATGGGATTGATCCTGGAGACGGAGGTCCCGCCCAAGCCTACGCTGTCCGTTGATATGGCGGAATACCGCGAGATGCAGAAGCTGATGGTCAAGGTACAGGATGAGGCCAGGGCGGTCAAGCAGCTCATGCACGGGGAGCTTCCCAAGTTGGAAAAGCAGCTTGCCGAAACGACCGGACTGTTCAAGGGTAAAGAGCGTAAGGCTTTGCAGGAAAAGATCGCAGGCGTACAACAGGAGATCGACCGCCGGATGGACCGGCTGCCAGGTATCCTGAAAGAGGACGGCTATCCCGACGTACAGGCCTTCAAGCGGCTGTATGACGAGGCTACGATCCTCGTAGAGCAGTACAACCGTGATCTCGCCGCATGGGAGCAGCAGGTCAATGGCAAAAGAAAAACCAAACCCCAGCAGAAACCGCCCGAAAGAGAGAGCATCCGAAAGAAGCTCCGGGATTTGGAAGTGGAGGCCAAGCGCCGGAACGATGCAAGGCGGCAGGAGCCCCGACCTCGCGGCCACGATTATGACAGAGGGCGCTAAGACAGAAAAATACACCGCAGGAAACCCCTGCGGTGCGTACATAGGAATGCCCTGCAAGTTTGTGGCTTGCAGGGCATATTATAGCGCTAACCTCGTTTTATCCTTGCTCTATCATTTCTTGCAGCTCTGACCAGGCATGTATATGTATTACATCCTTGTGATCAGCCTGTTCAAAATCCAAGGCTCCTTTATACCAGATGGGAGTGAGTCGGGAATTGTGAGCCCCAGCCACGTCGCAATCATAATTATCTCCCACATACCAAACCTCTTCCGGCTTTAACGCCGCTTTTTCCAGCGCCAAGCGAAAGATCCTTGGATGCGGCTTGCGGAAAAGAACTTCACTGCTCGCCAGAATAAACTCAAAATGATTATCCGGCAGCAATCGATTGATTCTCTCGGAAACCACAGCTCCCGCATAGCTGATGTTGCTGAGCACGGCCGTCCGGATTTCGTTCGTCCAAAGGTAATCCAAAAAGCCTTTGATTCCCGGTGTGGGTTTTCCGGGAGAAGCAGCGTCCCAGAAAATACGATCGATTTCATCGGCAGGCAAATCAATCCGAATTCCCATGGATTCATACAGATAAGCCGTAAACATATGATTCGGTATCTCTACAATGTTCTGTGCTCTAGCTTTCGGGTCGAAGCGTTTTAGTTCCCGGTTGATGGCATTGGCTTCCTGTTGAATCCGCTCAGGCGTCATATTGTATTTGTTTTGGATGGCATGACGCATGACTGCAATCGTTCCTTTAACCCCATCAAAACCGTCCTCCGCCACCAGAGTTTGTCCGTAATCAAATAAAATCATTTTGGGCTTTCTCATAAAAAACTCCTCATACCTTGTTTATAATACTTCTGTCAGTAAACCTGATAGATCTGTAATCGTATAATCCTGCCCGTATTCACCGCCAACACCATTTCGGTCAATCCAGGCGGTCTTAATTCCTATAGATTTGGGCCCCAAAATGTCGTCGGTTATAGAATCTCCTACAAACAGAACTTCTTCCGGCATCAAATCATTTCTCTTCAGGATGTTTAAATAATATGCTGGATTTGGCTTGTAGCATCTCAAATCCCCCGAGGTATATACTTTGTGTACGATTATATCATTTTTGTGCATTACACT
The DNA here is from genome assembly GCA_017509785.1 of Clostridia bacterium. Lineage (GTDB taxonomy): Bacteria > Bacillota > Clostridia > Christensenellales > CAG-138 > UBA3857. The sequence goes on along the minus strand of JAFWOT010000023.1, from coordinate 8,321 downwards.
ATCCAGAACGGCATTATCTGTATTAGAGCCAATAAAAACCATATATTTCTTTTTTAGTTCCTCAATCACAGCCTTGGCTTCTGGGTACGTTTTGCGCTCAAGTGCATCGGCAAGTAAAGCGTCCGCAGCCTTTTCGGCGCATTTTTTTATCCCATATCTATCGAAAAACATCTGAATTCGTGCAATAAAAATATCATGTTCCGTCTTAAAGACGGAATCTTCCCGTGTATGTTTTTTATAGTACCATTTCCATTCTTCCATAAAAGCTTTTTCATCAACTACGCCACCACAATCCGTAATAATACGTATGATAGATCTTGCCGATCCACCATTTGTCACTTGAAAAAGCGTGCCAAACGCATCGAATATGATGGCTTTCATCATTTGCACTCCATAATTCATTTCCCGGCTTTTGGCTCGCCGTACTCCCGATGCATGGCCTCCGTAGAAATTACCCATTGCTTGCCGTATTTGCAGGCGTCCACACCGTTGACCAGCTTGCCGTAAGCGATTGCCTTGCGCAGCGTGCTTTCGTTCAGCCCCCAAAGCTGGGTGGCATCCGTAAAGGCCATCAGCCCGTCAAAAGGCGTCTTGACCGTCTCGCCGTTTTCAAACAGCTCGTCGCAGCTAAGGTCAAGATCATCGTTCCAGATGATCCCATAGCCGCCCACATCGACCTCCACACCGGAAAACAACTCCGGCGCATTCTCCAGCGACTTGAACGGCGCCCATTTCGCAAACAGAGGCTTTACATCATAGATTTTGGTTACGCCCTCCGAAAACTGCACGCTCAGACAATAGTCCGGCAGAGCGTTGACCGCTTTCACCTTATGGAACATATAATCATCTCCTTATTCGAGGGGAGAAAGAGACTTGAACTCCTGCGTCTCCCACATATGCAGAAGATCGTCTTTGTGGATAGCAGACCATTCCCGTACCATGGCGAGCGCCTTGGGCGGCAGATGCCCTTCCAGCACCTCGCCTGTCTGAATATCAATGGCGGCCATATCTTCGCCATAAAGCGCATGGATGTGCGGCGGATTATGCTCCGCCTGCTGGAAATACATACGAATGATGATCCCGTAGAATCTGGACAATACCGGCATAGAGGAAACCTCCTGTTTGTGATCACTTATATTATATCACGAAATCGTGAAAAATCAACTGTTATCTGAAATTATTTTTGAGTTAGGACAAAACGGCGGGGAGTGCTCCCCGCCGCCGGATACCTTATGCGTAAATCAGCTCATGGTTTATGATCTCCATGACCCTGTCCCGAATGTTGTTCATACGTTGCACCCACAGCATTTGATCCTGCGCCTTGAGCTGTTCTGTCGCACCCTCCCGCTCTGCCATTTGCTGTGTCAGCAGGAGTATTTGCTCCGTTGCTTGTTCGTTGATGTCGGCAAGGTAGGTGTTCAGCCTGCCGCTGGTCAAAAGCTCCGTGTACAGGGCTTTTCGCTCCGTTTTGATGTACCGCAGGTGCCGTTGCCCCAATATCCCGATGGGCTTTTCCTCTTCGGCGGGCACTGTCAGACAGGGAAAATAATAGTCACCCCGCAGTTCGTACCATATACCGTTGCTTTCGTCATAAATGGTCTTTTCCATTGTGAAATCCTCCTGTATAATAGCTCCATTGATGTATTCGCACATATGTCACGGGCTCCCGATTGCCACACCTTGTTATATCCTGTTATGAGATTTTCTTGCCCTTGCTTTTGCCCTTATGAGCGGCGCGGGCATTATAGAAACGGTGTAACATTTAATAAAGGAATTCGGTGAGCAGATTGCGAAAAATCCTTTGTTTTCAACGGTTTCAGAGGATTTCATTAAAACCCTATAATCACTGGCGGATGCCTATGATTTCGGGGATTTCAAATCAGAATTTGCGGAGGTCAAACATATGATCCGGAACGCCGGCCTGTATTCCCAATTGCTTGTCTCCATCCTTTTTTCCTTGCTTTCTCCTTGCAATCCGCGCGTCGATAAAGTATAATATCCGCATCCAAATATACAAACGGAGGGATATTATGGACAACAAAGAGATATACAGGCGAACGCTCGGTTTTTCACTGAGGCGCGTATTGTGGGACGTGCTCTCGATAGCGCTTCTGCTCGCGCTCGGCACGCTCGGATACTTTCTCGGTGAGAAGGCCGGCGAGAACGGGGGTGTAATCGGCCTTATCATCGGCGGCATAGTCGGCGTTGTCGCGGCGATACTCATCTCGCGCTTCATCTCCTATATGCTCAAGGCAGGACAGATCGCCATGATGACCCGCGGCGTGACGGAGGGCGAGCTGCCCGACGACGTAATTGCCGAGGGCAAGAGGACGGTCAAGGCCCGCTTTGCGACGGTCGCGGCGTATTTTGCGATAACCGGCGCCATCCGCGGCATATTCAATCAGATCGGCAGCGGCATAACCAAGCTCGGCAACAGCATCGGCGGCGATACTGGCGGAGCGGTCGGCGGCGCTGTCAGCTCCGTGATACAGACGATCGTATCCTACCTTTGCGACTGCTGCCTCGGCTGGGTGTTCTGGCGCAGCGAGGTCAAGGCCGTCAAGGCCACCTGCGAAGGCGCGGTAATATTCTTTAAGCACGGCAAGACCTTCGCCAAGAACATGGGCCGCGTATTCGGGATCGGGCTCATTTCGCTCCTCGTCATCGGCGGTGCGTTCACGGGCATATTCTATCTTATCATCTCCGGGCATCCCGAGCTTTACGCTTCGATCTCCGGCATATTTGCCGAGGCCGCGGCGGAAGAGGGCGCAAGCGCCGTCGCGAAGCTGCTCGCCAACCCGGCGGCTGTGCCCATCGTGATCTCCGCGATCGGCGGCATAATCGTATGGGCGATACTCCAATCCACGTTCATCCGCCCGTTCGTGCTCGTCGGCGTTCTCAGGAACTACATCGCCTCCGGCGTGAACGACATCCCCTCGGAGGCAAGCTTTGCGATGCTCGATTCCAAGTCCCCCAGGTTCAGGAAGCTCCATGGGCAGATCTGATAAGGGGCTCGGCGGTGCGTTATTGAGGATCGCCGCCTGCGCCATGACCGCGCTTCTCATCGCGGGGTCGGTCTCCTGCGCGAAGCCGTCCTTCCCCGAACCCGGGGAGGAGTTCGGCGGCTTCTCCGATTATTGGGAGTGGTCCTATGCGGAGGGGTATCCCGCGGGCGAGCTCATCGATGACGATAACGACGGCATTAACCGGGACCGCTTCTTCACGAGCCCGGGCACGGAGGCCTATGATTCGGGCAGGATCGTCGTCGGCGACAGCCGGTGCGTCCAGCTCGGCATATACCAACAGCGCGCGGGCGGCGGGGATTTCGCCGTGTTCGCGCTCTGGGGCGGGCATTACGACGAGGCCGATCCGTACCTGCCTACCGAGGCCTTCTATGAGGAGGTCGAGGCGTGCTTCCGCCGCCAGATGGAGGTGCGCGGCAGGTGCGAGATATTCTTCTTTGCGACCGTGAACGATTACGACCCCTCCGGCGAGGGAAACTCCCGCAGCGTCGCCGCGGCCGTCGCCTGCGCACGGAGGCTCGCTTCGATGCGGTATGAGCGGGGACACGCGCCTTCCGTAACGGTGATAGGCGTCGAAGGGAGCGCGGACGCCGAATTCGGTCTCCGCATTGATGAGTTCAACGCCCTCCTTTATGAGGCTCTCGACGCCGAACCGGCGCTTGCCTCCGCAGGGAGGACGACCGTGAGCGAGATCGTGCGCGGCCGCGCGGGCTTCATAGACGACGGCCTCCATTACGACGACGCCACGCTGAAAAAGCTCGTCGGCTTCATCGTGGGCTCCAAGGGAAATTAGGCAGAAAAAACAAGACCCCCGGTGCGGATATCCTTCCGCGTCGGGGGTTTTATCGTCGGCGAATGATCCGCCGAATGATCCGTATCGTTCATGCTTCGAAGCTTACGCGGAGGGGCGCTCCTTCCCCTTAAGAAGCAGCCTCAGCGCGAACGCCTGTGCCCGCATTGGGAGGAGCGAGAAGAGCCTCAGCTTCAGCGAATCGTTCATGAAATAACGCAGGCGCGGACGGCGCTTTCCGGCTATGCGCAGTATGCGCGCGGCAAGCTTTTCGGGCGGCTTCGCGGAGCCGGTCTCGGCGGCGACTATTCGGCGGAAGCGGTCGGCTATGCCGGGGTAAAGGCGGGTCCTCTCGCTCATGCGCTCCATTGCCCTGACCGCCGCCCTCGTCATTCCGTCGCCGTAAGCGCCGGGGTATAAGGTGACGACGCGCACGCCGATAAGGTCGAGCTCCAGCGCGAGCGAGTGCGCGTAGCCGTCGAGGGCGCGCTTCGTCATCGAATAGATACCGTTGAAGGGCAGCGGGTCGAGCGGCGCGAGCTCCGAGGCGGTGATGATGATCCTGCCCCGTTTTTCCCTTATCAGCGGGAGAAATTCGCGGTTCACAAGGTAGACTCCGAAAAGGTTCACGTCAAGCATGCGCCGAAGCGTATCCGGCTCGATCTCAATGAAGGAATCCATCGTGTAGAGCCCCGCCATGTGGAGTATCGCGTCGAGCCCGCCGGCCTCTTCCTCAATGAGGCGCGCAGCACTTGCGACGCTCCGCTCGTCCGTCACATCCATTTCGATGGCGCGCACCCCCGCCGGGTATTCGCCCGGGGAGACGTCGGCGGCGTAAACGAGCCAGCCCGCCCCGGCAAACGCGTTTACCGCGGCAAGCCCGAGCGAGCCAGAGGCTCCCGTTATTAAGATTGCGGATGGATGCGGCATGGACGGTTTTTCTCCTTAACGGAAGCTGCTGCCGATATGGCTTCGGGGAGTCGGATATCCCCGCCGATTGCCGATCGGCTTACTTCTCTTCGAACGCCATATCCGTCCTCTCCCAGGGCAGATCGACGTCCGTCCTGCCGAAGTGGCCGTAGGCGGCGGTGGGCTTGTAGATGGGGCGGCGCAGGTCGAACCTCTCGATTATGGCGGCGGGGCGGAAATCGAAGCTCCTCATCACGAGGGCGGCGAGCTCGTCGTCGCTCATCGTTCCGGTGCCGAAGGAATCGACGCGCACGGAGACGGGCTTCGCAACGCCTATCGCGTAGGCGACCTGCAGCTCACAGCGGCGGCAGTAGCCCGCGGCGACGAGGTTCTTCGCGACGTAGCGGCAGGCGTATGCGGCGGAGCGGTCGACCTTGGTCGGGTCCTTGCCGGAGAAGCTCCCGCCGCCGTGACGGCCGTAGCCGCCGTAGGTATCGACGATTATCTTCCTTCCGGTGAGGCCGCTGTCGCCCTGCGGGCCGCCGATGACGAACCTGCCCGTCGGGTTGACGAAAATGCGCGTCTCATCGTCCATGAGCTCCGCGGGGATGGTGCCGAGGATGACCTCGCGCTTCACGTCCGCGGCGAGCTTATCCATATCGACGTCCGGGTCGTGCTGGGTGGATATGACGACCGTATCGACCCTTTTGGGCCTGTCGCCGTCGTATTCCACCGTGACCTGGCTCTTTCCGTCGGGGCGCAGGTAGGGGAGGAGCCCCGTCTTTCTGACTTCGGTGAGCCGCCTCGTCAGCCTGTGCGCGAGGGAGATCGGCAGCGGCATGAGCTCCGGGGTCTCGTCGCAGGCAAAGCCGAACATCATGCCCTGATCGCCCGCGCCGATGTCGAGGGGATCCGCCTCGCCGGCCTTCGCCTCAAAGCTCTTGTCGACGCCCATCGCGATATCGGCGGACTGCCCGTTGATGGCGCAGATGACGGCGAGGGAATGCCCGTCGAAGCCGTACTCGGGCTTATCGTAGCCGATGTCGAGGACGACGTCGCGCACGAGCTTCGGAATGTCGACGTAGCAGTCGGTCGTGACCTCGCCCATTACGACGACCATGCCCGTAGTCGCGGCGCATTCGCAGGCGACTCTGGAGGAGCGGTCGTTTCTCAGCATGGCGTCAAGCACCGCGTCCGCGATGTTGTCGCAGACCTTGTCGGGATGTCCCTCCGTCACGGATTCGGAGGTGAATAAGCGTTTCATCTTTTCCATATGCAAAACTCCTTGAGATTATTGATAAAATAAAACAGCGCCCGATGAGCGCCGCATTGATTCACGCTCATCTTTGCGGGTCTCCCCGCCGGAATTGGCACCTTGCCCGCGCTTTCGCGGACAGGTTGCCGTGGCGTCAACGGGCCGTTCCCTCAGCCACTCTCGATAAGGTGATTCGATTATAACACGCCGCGGGCGATTTTGCAATATGCGCGGGGAAAATATTGTGTTGCACCGTGCTCCTGCGGGCATGTCGACAGCGCAAAGCCTTCCCCCGGGGGCGTGAGTCGCCCGGAAAGCGTCGCGGTGCGACGCTTTCAGACGAACGCCGCAGGCGGCGGATGAGGGACGATGTGCCGACTGTGCGATCGGGAGCCGAAAAGAAAGCCCGGCGGGGGCGCTTCCCGCCGGACTGCGAGGGGGCTATGGAGTCTTACTTGCCGCAGCTGTTGTTTACTCCATCCCCGCAAAGAAAGCGTCAAGCTCTTCGAACGAGTAGACATGAGGCCTAAACCCTGCGGTGTTGAGGAGATACGATTCTTTGTCGCTGTAATAACCGTCCCAGTGGCCTTTAAGAGCCCATACGATTCCGGTGTCATATTTTGCGAGATCCTTGTAAAGCTCCTCTACAAGCGCCTGATCATCCGCATAATTTGTAAAGTGCAATTCCGGGCACTCCACCTCAGTCCAGTAGCTGAATTCTCCTACCTCGTCGAGCACGTAGACAGTACCGTCATTGTCGGTCGCCAGATATGCAACCGACAGTTCGACACCGAGAATACTATAGGCGTTGTTTGCGTATGGGCCTTTAGGATACCTTACAAGGCCGAGGAGAAGCTTGTCGCCGTATGTGAACAAGGGCTTGTTATTGAAGAGCCCGTCGCTTGATCCCGCCTGGACGACGACTATCGAATCTCCGGGGTCGCCCTTGTAAACGCGCTCCACTTTCGCTTCGTAAAAGGTATTAAGGGCGACCAGATCACCCTCGGTTTCGCCGAGCCAATCGCGGATGGTCACGACGCAGACCACATCTGATTCCTCGTAAGTTCTTTTGATGTTGTACAGATCGTCATGTCCGGGCATAAAGACCGCGGTTTCATTTCCCATCTGCGACGGCGGCAGCACCGCATCCTTCGGCACTTCGGTATCTGCCATGAATGCGTACTTTTCGGGCAGCTTCGCCGGTTCCTTCGCTCCCGCGGCCTTCGCGACCCCGAACGCCGCCCCGAATATCAGCAGCAGCGCGGCCGCGGCGGCGGCGATGCGGTATGCCCGGCGTCTCTTCGGGACGCGATTCTCGCTCCTTTCGAGGAGCTCCGTATCGATAAAGGACATGCTCGAAATGATATCTCTGCTATTCATAGATGAATTCCTCCCTGATGAGATGTTCTTTGAGTTTTTTCCTCGTGCGGCTGAGGATCAGCGCGGTATAGCCCGGGGTGAATCCGTAACGCTCCGCGATATCCTTGACCGGCTCCATATAGAAGCAGCGGCGGATGAAAACGTCGGCGTGCTTTTCGGGGATGCGGCGAAGGAATGCGTTGATGGAATCCGCAAGCTCGCGGAGCTCCGCTTCGCTCGAAGGCTCGTTATTATCGGGGATCTCGGCCGAAAGCTCCGACAAAACGAGCTCAAATTCGCCGCTGCCGCGCTTGCCTGCTCTGCTGCGGTCGAGTCTGTCGAGCGCAAGCCTGCGGGTGATCTGCGCGAAGAACTGGCGCGGGCGCTTCGGGTTGAGCGGCGGGATCGCCTCCCATGCGCGCATCCACGTATCGTTCACGCATTCCTCCGCATCGTTCGCACTGCCGAGAATGCCCTTAGCCACCTTGAAGCAATAGGATCCGTATGCTTTTTCGGCGAGCTCCGGCGCAGACTCATCGCGCTTTAAAAAGAGCCCGATAAGTCTTTCATCCTCCAAACTCATTTCATCACCGCCCTTCACTATACATGACGGAAAAAAACGGGAATTCATATCAGATATATCGAAAAAAACTATCCCCCGGCGCGGCCGGGGGTAAAATCGCATACGATCCTATACGAGGAACCGGAACGCTCCGCGCTGTTCCTCCCGGTTAGAATTCCTTGTTATCCTTCGATCTCCCAGATTATCTCCTCCGTGCCGTTTACAAGGTCATAATAGGTCACCTTGAGCGGATGTATGTCGATATATCCGGTCGGCTCATCGTCAAGGAAGAAGATCGCCCGGCTTATACCGGAGCCTCCGTTAAAATCCGCTACTGCGTATTTTTCGAACTTCTCTATCAGCTTATACTGACTCGTCCAGATGTTGTCATTATAATCCGCGACATCGTGTTTGGCGCAGATC
>JAFWOT010000022.1 GCA_017509785.1 Clostridia bacterium | reverse complement strand
GATCTGCGCCAAACACGATGTCGCGGATTATAATGACAACATCTGGACGAGTCAGTATAAGCTGATAGAGAAGTTCGAAAAATACGCAGTAGCGGATTTTAACGGAGGCTCCGGTATAAGCCGGGCGATCTTCTTCCTTGATGACGAGCCGACCGGATATATCGACATACATCCGCTCAAGGTGACCTATTATGACCTTGTAAACGGCACGGAGGAGATACTCTGGGAGATCGAAGGATAACAAGGAATTCTAACTGTGAGGAGCAGCGCGAAAGCGCTGAGGTTTCTCCTGTAAACTCATAAGACCATCAAGCCCGGCGAGCCCCCGCCGGGGTTTTGTTTGTCGTTGTGCGGCGGAGGAGATCAAATGCCTTCCCCCGGGGGAAGGTGTCAGCGTCAGCTGACGGATGAGGGCGACGGATGAGGGCGACGGATGAGGGACAAAGCATCGGTGGAGGTTGGCATTGAGAAGGTTCTTTTTCCCTCATCAACAGCGACTGCGTCGGCGGAGCTTCCCCAAAGGGAAAGCGGGAAGGCGTTGACGATACAAAAAGCCTTCCCCCGGGGGAAGGTGTCAGCGTCAGCTGACGGATGAGGGACAATGCAGCTGTGAAGTCCGTTTTATGAAGGCTCTCACCCCACAACCGCGATTTCACCCGATCAGCCCGCTCACGAATATCTCTATCCCTATCCCGATGAGAATTACGCCGCCGAGCACGGAGGCCTTCCACGCGAGGCGGGTGCCGACCTTCTTCCCGAGGAAGAGGCCGATCATACAGATGACGAACGTTACTGCGGCGATGAGCAGCGCGCAGACGAGGGCGTGTATAAGGTCGTATTCCGCTATCGTGAATCCCACGGAGAGCGCGTCGATGGAGGTGGCGACGCCCTGAACGAGCAGCGCGCCGAAGCCGACGGCGGGCTTTTCCTCCATATTCTCGCGGTTTTTTATGCCCTCATAGAGCATTTTGCCGCCGATGAAGAGCAACAGTATCAGCGCCGCCCAGGGTATGAACGGCTGTATCTTCTGAAAATGGCTTACGGCGAACGTGACGCAGACCCAGCCGAGCATGGGCATGAGCGCCTGGAAGAAGGCGAACACGCCCGCGATGCCGCATGTCCTGCCGGAGCTCATATTGGGTTCGTTCAGCCCGTTCGCGAGCGAGACCGAGAACGCGTCCATAGCGAGCCCGACCCCCAGCAGCAGGCTTTGAAGTATGAATCCGAAAGTCATTTTGCCTCCCCGAGAGGGACCCTTTCACGGAAGACCCATTTGCGCTGAAGTATGAAATTGATGGGATACAGCACCGTCTGAACGATCGGCTGGGCGAGCCAGAGCGGAAGCCCGTTTTCCCTGGTGATGAGATGGATAAGGCCGTAATTCGCGGCAAGCAGAGCTGCGACGAGCGTGAAATACCTTATGAAGGAGCCCGCCCCGCCGGATTTGAAGACCACCCTTCTGTTGAGAAGGAAATTGCAGCCGGAGCCGATGACACGCCCCGTGACGAGGGCGATGAGCTTCGTATCGATCCCGTACCCGAATACGGGTATGAGCGTCGTCGCGGGATCCACCCGGACGGCCGAATGCAGGAGCGGCAGCAGCCCGTTGCAGACGAGCACCGTCGCGTAGTCGATCACGGAGCAGCTGAACGAGGTCAGCATGAACGTGAGTATCATCCTGTAGATCAGCCACGAATCGGCAAAGCTCCGCCTGTGAGCCGAGGCGTTGAACGGAGCCTCCATGGGTATCTCCTCGACGCGGATATGCGCCTTGCCGGCGTAGAGGAGTATGGCGGTCTCGTAATCGAAGCTGCTGCCCTTGACGCCTATGAATTCTTCTAAAAGATCGGTCGAAAAAGCCCGCAGGCCTGATTCTATATCGTAGACGCGGCTGCCGGAGGTGACGGCGAAAATGCTCCTGCGGAGCTTCATCGCCGCGTTCCTGAAGAAGGGTATCTTCCCCGTATAGCGGAAGCTCCCGACGACGAGGCTGCCCTTTGATCTCCGCCATGCATTCTCCACGGCCCTTGCCGCGAGCACGGGCTTTTGCAGATCCTCGTCGAGGGTGAGCACACATTCGCCCTTCGGGGCTTCGGATACGATGCGCCGGAAAGCCTCCTTCAGCAGCTCGCCGCGCCCGGAGCCGGCGGGCATGCGGAGCACCGTGACGGAGGGACGCTCCGTTTCAAGGTGCATCAAAACGGGGGAGGGCGCGTCTTCACGCGCGGCGTGCGCAATGATAAAGCGCACCCCCTCTCCCGCAAGGGCGTCTATGGTTTCGATGAGCCCGGCGTCGGGCTCGTTTGCCGTCATCACAACGTACATTAAAGCGCTCTTTCCCTCAAAGGAGCTTACGGAGTTATCTCGTCAATTCCGGCAAGCGTTTCGGAGGCCTGCGTGTTGAGCTTCGTGAAGTAGTAGGTGAGGACCTCCTCTATCGCCCCCGCGGAGGATGAGCCCGAAAGCCCGTTCGGCACGCATACGACTATCGCTATATCGGGGTCGTCGTTCGGGGCGAACGCCACGAACCAGCTCGTGTTCTGTATATCGATGGTGACTCCGCCGACCTGCGCGGAGCCCGTCTTGCCGCTGGTGAGTGCAAGATAGCCCATCTCGTCGAAATCCTTGCTGAACGCGGAGCCCGCGGTGCCGCCGTCCTCCGGGGAGACGACGCCCTTCATTCCCTGGCGGAGCGCCTCCCAATAGGCTTCGGGCGCTTCGATCCGGTTGAATACGGTGGGTTCCGTCACGGATATGACGTTCCCGTCCGGCGCGGTGACGGAGCCGACTATGTGCGCGTCGTAGACCGTGCCGCCGTTCGCTATGGCGGAAACGTACCTCACCGCCTCTATGGGGGTGACGAGCATTATGCCCTGGCCTATGCCCGTTCTTATCGTGTAGGAGGCCTTCCACTGCAGCTCAGTAAGAAGGGAGGTTATCTCCCTGTCCCAGCCCTGCGCCCTCGAGATGCCGTCGGGTATGCCGAGGTGCTTCGAGAGTATCTGGCGGACGTCGGAGCCCTTGCCGTTTATGGAGCCGTCCTGCAGGGCCATGAGCTCCTGCGAGCAGAGAGAGACCGCTTCCTCGTCGATATCGACGCCGCGCATGTTCTGATACCCGCGAAGCAGGCGGCAGAGGCTGCGGTAGACAAGTATCGGAAGCGAGGTATCCTGATTATTGTATGCGCGGGTGTTGTCGTACATGGCGGACTGCCCGCCGACTATGCCGCGCGTCTCACCCGTGAGCTCTATGTTCGTCTTTGAGGTGAAGCCGAGCTTCTCCGCCCAGGAGACGAGCTTGTCGATGCCGAGGCGGTAGGCGACCTCGTAGAAATAGTAGTTGCAGGAGTTCGTCAGCGCGAGGCGGATGTTTTGATCCTGATGCTTTAGGGGGTTCTGCTGCCAGCACCTCGCCTTTGTGTCGACCTCCTTGCCGGTCTCCTCGTCTATATAGATGTAGGGGGAATTGTCGTCGATGGTCTCCTCGAGGCCGACGGCTCCCTCCATGAGGCCGGCCAGGCCGGTGCACATCTTGAATATGGAGCCGGGGGCGAGCTTCATCGAGATGGCCTTGTTCCTCGCGGGGGTGGTGCGGTCGGCAAAGTCGCCGTCCTCGTCCGGGTCTCCGTAGAGGTAGAGCGCCTGCTCCTCGGTGAGGCCCTGTATGAACCAGTTGGGGTCGTAGCTCGGGTAGCTCGCAAGGGCGCGCACCTCGCCGGTGTTCACGTCCATGACTATTATGGCGCCCGTCTCGGCGAGGGCGATCTCGTCATATTCGGCGTATTCCTCCGCGGGGACGCCGTCCCCTTCGGGGTAGATCTTTTTAAGCTCCTTCTCGTGGATATGCTCTATGATGGATCTTAATGCCTGCTCGGAAACGACCTGCATCGGCAGATCCATCGTGAGGGTCACGTTGTTGCCGTCGGTCGGCGGCTCGATATCCACCGTGGAAACGACGGCGCCGTTCGAGTTGACCTCCAGCCTGATGGAGCCCTGATGCTCCTTGGTGGCGCCCGTGAGCTGATCCTCCATGGTGGCCTCCACGCCCGAAACGCCTATGTAATCGGAATACGAATAGCCCTTCTCCATGAGCTCCTCGGCGTTCTCCGCGCTCATCTGCTGGCAGTAGCCGAGCACGTGCGCGGCGACCTGCCCGTAGGGGTAACGGCGCATGGTGGACTGCGAGGTCTGCAGGCCGGGCAGCTCATCCGCCATCATCTCGATCTTCGCGACGACGTCGAGCGTGACGTTGTACGCTATCGTGACGGGCATATAGGAGCGGTAATTGTTGAGCAGCACCTCCTGGCGGATGGAGATTATCTTTCTCGCCTCGTCGAAGGTCAGCTCCTCCGGTATGTACCAGAGCTCCCGCAGCCGCAGGTATGCGTCCTCGGCGCTGATCCAGGTGGACATATCGTCCTTATCGGGCAGGTTAAAGCCCATCACGTTGCAGAAATTCCTGTACCTCGACTTGACGAAGGTCTCGCTCGTCACGCCGAAATCGTAGTAAATATTGCCCTCGTCGTCCCGGCAGATGTAGGAGGTGTCTATCACGGAACAGCCGCCCTCCTCGATTATGCGTATCGCCTTAATGAGCGCTTCCGTATAGACGGCGCTGTAATAATCGGTGCGGTTGTTCGCGTCGCGCAGGAACTCGACGTTGAAGCACGCCTCGTCGTAAGCAAGGACGAGACCGTTCCTGTCGAGTATGGCGCCGCGCTTGCCCTTTGTCACCACGGTCCTCGAGGCGAGCGAACCCGCCTCCGCCGCGAAGGCCGCGCCCTGCGCTATTGTCACGCGGAAGAGCTGGAATACGAGCGTTGCCATCATCGCAAGCAGCAGGACCGATATTATTACGAGCCTCGAAAGGGGCTTTTTTGAAGGATCGGATCTTTTCATAGGCGGTTCGTTATTCCTCCAGCTTTATGGCTTCCTTCCTCCAGAGGGGACGGAAGAGGTTGTGCCGCAGGAAAAGGTTCACGAGTATGCAGACTCCCCCCGTGAGCAGGAGGGACGGCAGTATGTACGAGGCGAGCGTCATGAAATAGGCAGGCCGCCCGCCGAAGATCCTCGTCATAACGAGGAGGAAATGCTCCTTGATGAAGAAGCAGGCCATCGCCGTCGCCGTGGGGATGATGAGATTGTCGGCGAAGAATTTGCGGTAGAATATCCCGCCCGCCATGCCGGAAAGCATGTAGACGAGCGCGGAAAGCCCGACGATCTTATTGAAGAGCACGTCGGCGAGGAGCCCCATCGCGAGCCCCGTCAGCGCGGCGGGGCCGGGCCCCAGCAGCACGCCGAAGCACACGACGATAATGAGCGTCATATCCGGGCGAACGCCGAGTATGTTCACGACGTTGAAGAAGACGTTATCGAGGTAGAAGGCGATCAGCACGACGAGCGCAAAGAGCCATTTTCGCATCAGTTCTCACCTCCGAAGCCGGTGATCACCATGACCTCCTCAAGGTGAAGGAAATCCACCGAAGGCGCGACTATCGCGTTGACGGAGGAGCCCTCGCGGTCGAGCATGACCTCCTCGACGGTGCCTATCCTTATCCCCTTGGGGTAGATCCCGCCGATGCCGCTCGTCATTATCACGTCCCCGGGGACGAGGTCGGTGAGGTCGGTCGGCAGATAATAGAGCTCCAGCCCGCTCGAGGAGGAGGTGCTGAACACACCGCGCACCATACAGTTGTCGCGCGTGCGCTCGACGGTCGCGGCTACGCTGACGGAGGAATCGATTATCGCCGTCACCTTGCACCAGCCCGCGCCGACGTCCGTCACGCGGCCGACGAGACCGTTCCCGCACATGACGGGCATGTCGGTTTCGATCCCCTGATTGCGGCCCACGTTGATCGTAAGCACGTCGAACCAGACCCCGTTCGAGGTCCCTATGACCTGCGCGGTCATGTATTCGAGGTCGGAAAAAGTACCCGCGTAATCGAGCATACCGCGGAGGCGCTCGTTCTCGCGGCGGAGCTCCTCGAGGTCGAGCTTATCCTGCTCGTACATCGCGAGATCCTGCCTGAGCTTCGCGTTCTCGAGATCCGCCTCGGTCGTGTTGAAGAGGTTCCCGAAGAAGCCCGCGATGCTGTTGGAGGCCTTGAACGCGAAAGTCTGTATGGGGCGCAGGACCGTCCCGACCGCGTTCTCGACCCAGGGTATCGTGCGCGAGCCCGCCGAGAAAAAGGCGATGACGAGCAGCAGCACGACCGCTATCACGGTTATCAGTATGGGCTTGTTGGTAAAAAGCTTCTTCAAGGTAAAAGCCTCCGGGCATAATTCTCTATCTTACATTATAACCCAAAGACGGGGAAATGGCAAGTGGTTTCGGGAACGCGGTCTCTCCGTCATTTCTCCCCTTCTTCCCGAAGGGATATCGGGCGGCGCGGGGCGCATATCGATGAAGGCTTCGGGCAGTCATACGCCGATCGCCGATCAAAAGGTTTTCCGTCCATCCGAATAAACCCGCGGCGATAATTCTTCTCCGCGTATTGCAAAAACGGTTTACCTATTTTATAATAGGAGGGACATCGGAGGTACTCGAATGGAAAGATACGTTCTCGCCCTCGATCAGGGCACCACAAGCTCAAGGGCTATTTTCTTTGATAAGGCGGGCGGCATACACGGCACCGCTCAGCTTGAGTTCAAGCAGTATTACCCCCACGACGGGTGGGTGGAGCATGACCCGATGGAGATACTCCGCAGCCAGAAGCTCGCAATAACCGCGGCTATGGAGCAGGGCGGGATAACCGCCGAGCAGATCGCGGCCATCGGCATCACCAATCAGCGCGAAACGACCGTCGTCTGGGAGAAGGCGACGGGCAGGCCCGTATACAACGCCATAGTCTGGCAGTGCAGGAGGACGGCGGACATCTGCGAAAAGCTCATCGCCGACGGCCTTTCCGATCACGTGACGGAGCGCACCGGGCTCCTCATCGACGCGTACTTCTCCGCGACGAAGATCAAATGGATATTGGACAACGTCGACGGGGCGAGGGAGAAGGCCGAGCGCGGCGAGCTCCTCTTCGGTACGATAGACACCTGGCTCATATGGTGGCTGACGGGCGGGAAGGTCCACGCGACGGATTATTCCAACGCCTCCCGCACGATGCTCTTCGATATAGATAAGCTCATCTGGGACGAGCGCATATTAAAGGCGCTCGACATACCCGCTTCCATGCTGCCCTCCGCGCTCCCCTCCTCGGGGGATTTCGGCAGGGTCGCCGCCGGCATCACGGGGCTCGAGGCTCTTGCCGGCATACCCATCTGCGGCGTCGCGGGCGATCAGCAGGCGGCGCTCTTCGGGCAGGGCTGCTTCTCGAAGGGTCAGGCGAAGAACACCTACGGCACCGGGTGCTTCCTCATGATGAACACGGGCGAAAAGTCCATGCGGAGCAGGAACGGCCTCGTTTCGACCATCGCCTGGGGGCTTGACGGCGCAGTCGAGTACGCGCTCGAGGGCTCGGTATTCAACGGCGGCAGCGTCATCAAATGGCTGCGCGACGGGCTCGGGCTCATCAAATCCGCTCCCGAAGTAAACATTCTCGCCGAATCCGTTCCCGATTCCGGCGGCGTGCTGCTCGTTCCCGCGTTCACGGGGCTCGGCGCGCCCTATTGGGATATGTACGCGAGGGGGACGATGGTCGGCATAACGAGGGGTACCACTGCCGCGCATATTGCCCGCGCCGTACTTGATTCGATAGCATATCAGGTTACGGATCTTATCAAGGCCATGGAGGACGACGTCGGCTTCAGGCTCTCCGAGCTGCGCGTCGACGGCGGCGCTTCCGTATCGAATATCCTCATGCAGACGCAGTCCGATATGCTGGGCGTTGCCATAAACCGTCCCGCTGTAGTCGAAACGACGGCGTTGGGCGCGGCGTATCTTGCGGGACTGTACGTCGGCTTCTGGCGCGATCTCGAGGATATAGAGATGAACCGCAAGGTCGAGCGCGTTTTTGAGCCGCAGATAGACGAGCCCGAACGCAAGCGCCGCTATGCCCGGTGGCAGAGGGCGGTCGAGAGATCGAGAAACTGGAGCAACTGATCCGGCAATCGGCGATCGGCAATCTGCGGACGGAGATAAAAAAGCCTTCCCCCGGGGGAAGGTGGCGCCGAAGGCGACGGATGAGGGCGACGGATGAGGGACAAAGCAATTGCGAAGGGATCGATCGGCAACGATCCGGAGCTCGGAGCTTTCACCGATATGCGCCCCGCACCGCCCGATATCCCTTCGGGGGAAGGGGAGAGGAAGCCGGGACGCCTCTCCCAGAATCGGAACCCGGGAAACGGGATCACACCCGCAAACTCAATAATCTATCCGAAAGGAATTTATAAATCATGGAAACCAGACCTTATGTAAAATGGGAACTCATCGGCGACTTCATGCGCGCAGCGTTCAAGGCTGTCGGCATACCGGAGGAGGACGCGGCCATCTGCGCCGACGTTCTCATGGAGAGCGACCGCCGCGGCATCGAGAGCCACGGCTGCAACCGCTTCAAGCCCATCTATATCGACCGCATCCGCGCGGGCATTCTGAACCCCGTGACGGAGATCGAGGTCCTACGCGAGACCCCGACCACCATGGTCACCGACGCGCACGACGGCATGGGAATGGTCGCTTCATATCATATGATGCAGAAGCTCATCAAGAAGGCGAAGACCTACGGCCTCGCGATGGGCGCGATCCGCAATTCCTCCCATTACGGCATCGCCGGCTACTGGGCGACGATGGCGACGAAGGAGGGCATGATCGGCATGACGGGCACCAACGCGCGCCCCTCGATAGCGCCCACATTCGGCGTTGAGAACATGCTCGGCACCAACCCGCTCACCATCGGCCTTCCCACCGATGAGGAGTTCCCCTTTGTCATCGACTGCGCAACCTCCATCACCCAGCGCGGCAAGATAGAGTATTTTGCCAGGAACGGCAAGCCCACCCCCGCCGGCATGGTCATCGGCAAGAACGGCGAAGCCCTCACCGACAGCGAGCAGATACTCGTCGACCTCACGAAGGGCACGGCGGCGCTCGCGCCCCTTGGCGGCATAAACGACGATCTCGCGGGCTACAAGGGCTACGGCTACGCCACCGTCGTGGAGGTGCTCTCCGCGGCGCTCCAGGCGGGCAGCTATCTTAAGATGCTCACCGGCTTCGATGAGGAAGGCAACCGCAGGCCGTACCACCTCGGGCATTGGTTCCTCGTCGTGGATCCCGACGCGTTCATGGGTCAGGAAAGCTTCCGCCATACCTGCGGGGAGATACTCCGCGCGCTGCGCGCCTCCGAGAAGGCTCCCGGGCGCGACCGCATCTACACCGCGGGCGAGAAGGAGTACCTCTGCTGGCTCGACCGCAAGGATAAGGGCGTCCCCGTAGGCGAGGGCGTTCAGAAGGATCTCACCACCGTCCGCGACTGGTACGATTTGCCGTTCAAGTTCGATTTCGAGAAATGATCTTCCGCTTCGCCTTCCCCCAGAGGGGAAGGTGGCGGCAAGCCCGAAGGGCGAAGCCGACGGATGAGGTGGAAAGTAAGAATACAGCAAATAACAAAAGGAGATAAACCATGGATTACGCAAAAGAATCTCTCCGCCTGCACGGCGAATGGAAGGGCAAGATCGAGGTCAAGGCGACCGTTCCCGTCAAGACCAAGGACGATCTTTCCCTGGCCTACACTCCCGGCGTCGCACAGCCCTGCCTCGAGATACAGAAGGATATCTCGAAGAGCTATGAGCTCACCCGCCGCCACAACCTCTGCCTCGTCGTCACGGACGGCACGGCGGTACTGGGCCTCGGCGATATCGGCCCCGAGGCGGGCATGCCCGTCATGGAGGGCAAGTGCGTGCTCTTCAAGGCCTTCGGCGACGTGGACGCGTTCCCCCTCTGCATAAAGAGCAAGGACGTCGACGAGATAGTCAACACCATATACCTCATCTCCGGCAGCTTCGGCGGAGTCAATCTCGAGGACATCGCCGCTCCCCGCTGCTTTGAGATAGAGAAAAAGCTCAAGGAAAAATGCGATATCCCCATATTCCATGACGATCAGCACGGCACCGCCGTCATAACCCTCGCGGGGCTCAAGAACGCCGCGAAGGTGGTGGGGAAGGATTTCGATTCCCTCAGGGTCGTCATCAACGGCGCGGGCGCGGCCTCGATCGCCATCTGCCGCCTGCTGCTCTCCTCCGGCGTCAAGGATATCACCCTCTGCGACCGCACCGGCATAATCTACGAGGGACGCGAAAAGGGCATGAACCCCATCAAGGAGGAGATGGCGAAGGTCACGAACCTTTCGAAAAAGCAGGGCTCCCTTGCTGACGCGCTCGTCGGCTCCGACGTGTTCATCGGCGTTTCCGCCCCGAACACCGTCACCGTCGATATGGTGAAGTCCATGGCGAAGGACGCGATAGTATTCGCCTGCGCGAACCCCACGCCGGAGATATTCCCCGACGACGCCAAGGCCGGCGGAGCGAAGGTCATAGCGACCGGGCGCAGCGATTTCCCCAACCAGATAAACAACGTGCTCGCCTTCCCGGGCATATTCCGCGGGACCTTCGACGTCAGAGCCTCCGACATCAACGACGAGATGAAGATCGCCGCCGCCAACGCGCTGGCGGGGCTCATCTCCGATGAGGAGCTCTCCGCCGATTACATAATCCCCAAGGCCTTCGACCCGAGGGTCGGCAAGGCCGTTGCCGCCGCCGTCGCCGAGGCCGCGAGGAAGAGCGGCGTCGCGAGGATCTGACGGGCTTCATATGGGTTTAAACGAAGGCGTCCGGGTGCAAAAAAAGCGTCCCGGGCGCTTTTTTCGTTTGATGGGATCTGTCTCGCGGGAGCGGTCCGGCGGACTTGATTTGACGAGTTCCGCGCCTAACGCGGCGCTCTTTTAATATAAGTTCATTCCGCCTTGAAATGAGGGTCGATCCATAGTATAATTACATTGGAAACTAATATGGCGGCATATGCCGACTTTCTTATTTGGAGGAAACAATGGAAAACATCGACCGTCTTGCCGTAACCTCGATGAGGATGCTCACCGCCGACGCCATTCAGAAGGCGAAGAGCGGCCACCCCGGGCTCGCCATCGGCTCCGCGCCCATGGCTTACACCCTCTGGAAGAACATGCGTCACGATCCCGCCCGCCCCGATTGGATGGGCAGGGACAGGTTCGTACTCTCGGCGGGGCACGCTTCAATGCTGCTCTATTCGCTGATGCATTTATTCGGCTACCCCGTTTCGATGGATGATATAAAGGACTTCCGCCAGCTCGGCGCGAAGACGGCGGGTCACCCCGAATACGGCAACATCCCCGGCATCGAGGCGACGACCGGCCCCCTGGGGCAGGGGTTTGCGATGGCTGTCGGCATGGCGATGGCGGAACGGCACATGGCGGCGCGCTTCAACCGCGAGGGCTATAACGTGATCGACAACCACACATACACCCTCATGGGCGACGGCTGCATGATGGAGGGCGTGGCGTCGGAGGCCGCATCCCTGGCGGGGACGCTCGGCCTCGGCAGGCTCATCGCGCTCTACGATTCCAACCGCATCACCATAGAGGGCGATACCGACCTCGTCTTTACGGAGAACGTCCGCCGCAGGTTCGAGGCCTACGGCTGGCAGGTGCTCGAGGTCCCCTCCGGCGAGGATATGAACGCCGTCGAGGAGGCTCTCAACGAGGCGAAGGCCGACGAGGAGCGCCCCACGCTCATAATCGTTCAGACGAATATCGCCGAGGGCACCCCCAAGCAGGGCTCGGCTTCCTCGCACGGTTCCCCCCTTGGCGAGGAGAATATCGCCATTTACAAGCAGTCCCTCAACTGGGAGTATCCCGCTTTCACCGTCCCCGACGAGGTCTATGCCCACATGGCGGAGCTGCGCCGCGGTTTTGCCGGGCAGAGCGCCGCTTACGATACCATGCTCGAGGGCTACAAGGCCGCCTACCCCGAGCTTTACGATGAGCTCATGTCGTGGGAGAAGGGCGAGCTCAACGTCGATATCGACGATCCCGCCCTCTGGGAGTTCGACGACTCCGCCAAGCTCGCGACGCGCAAATGCTCAGAGATGATGCTGACCCGCCTCACCGAAAGGGTCCCGAACCTCATCGGCGGCTCCGCCGATCTCGGGCCCTCGAACCTCACCTACATGAAGGCGTTCGGCGATTTCAGCGATCATAATTACGGCGGGCGCAATTTCCGCTTCGGCATAAGGGAATTCGCGATGGCGGCGATATCGAACGGCATGGCGCTCTACGGCGGCCTGCGCCCCTACTGCGCGACGTTCCTCGTGTTCGTCGATTACATGAAGCCCGCGCTGCGCCTCTCCGCCCTCATGGGGCTCAACGTCATTTACGTTATGACGCATGATTCCATCGGCGTAGGCGAGGACGGCCCCACCCATCAGCCCATAGAGCAGCTCGATATGTTAAGAGCCACCCCCAACACGTACGTATTCCGCCCCGCCGACGGGCGCGAGACGGCGGCCTCCTACCTTGCCGCAATGCGGCTTCACGCGCCCGCGGTCATGGCGCTTTCGAGGCAGGGTCTGCCGCAGCTCCCCGGCACCGGCAGGGAAGCTATGCGCGGCGGCTATATCCTCCGCGACTGCGAGGGCGAGCCCCTCGTGATCATCATCGCCACCGGCTCCGAGGTGGAGTTGGCGCTGAAGGCAGCCGAGAACATGTCGCGCGACCGCATCCGCGTGCGCGTCGTTTCCATGCCCTGCATGGAGCTCTTCGACGAGCAGCCCGAGGAGTACCGCGAGAGCGTCCTCCCGCAGCATATCCGCCGCAGGGTCGGCGTCGAGGCGCTTGGCGGCATGAGCCTTTATAAGTACGTCGGCATGGACGGCAGGATCGTTTCGATGAAGGGCTTCGGCGCTTCCGCGCCCGGCGGCAAGCTCTTCGAGCACTTCGGCATCACCGCCGGGGCGGTCGAATCCGCCGCAAGGTCGATGATAGAGTAATTCAACCGTTTTTTACGGCGGCTCCGGCTTTTTACGGGCCGCCGATACCCCCGAATGGAGCAGTAAAATGGCATTCCCAAAGGAACTCATCCGCAATTTCAGCATTATAGCGCATATCGACCACGGCAAGTCCACCCTTGCCGACAGGCTCATGCAGCTGACCCAGACCGTCGCCGAGCGCGATATGGAGGAGCAGCTCCTCGATTCGATGGACATCGAGCGCGAGCGCGGCATAACGATAAAGTCCACCGCCGTGAGGATGTTCTACACGGCGAAGGACGGGCGCGAATACATGCTCAACCTCATCGACACTCCCGGTCACGTCGACTTCACGTATGAGGTCAGCCGCGCCCTCGCCGCGTGCGAAGGGGCGGTGCTCGTCGTGGACGCGACCCAGGGCATCGAGGCGCAGACGCTGGCGAACGTCTATCTCGCCCTTGACAACGACCTTGAGATAATCCCCGTCATAAACAAGATAGACCTCGTTTCCGCGGATCCCGAGAACGCCATCCATGAGATAGAGGACATAATCGGCCTCCCCGCCGAGGACGCGCCGCAGATCTCCGCGAAGACGGGTCTCAACGTGCAGGACGTTCTGGAGCGCATAGTCTCCGATATCCCCGCCCCGAAGGGCGACCCGGACGCTCCGCTGAAGGCCCTCATATTCGACAGCCTCTACGATAACTACATGGGCGCGCTCTCGTACGTGCGCGTGGTGGAGGGGACGGTCCGCCCCGGCGACCGCATCCGCTTCATGCACTCCGGGAACGAGTTCGACGTCACCGAGGTCGGCGTTTTCGATCCCCGCCGCCTCCCCGTAAAGGAGCTCACCGCGGGCGAGGTCGGCTACATTTCGGCCTCGATCAAATCCGTCGCGGAAACGAAGGTCGGCGACACGATAACCCTTGCCTCGAACCCGGCGAAGGAGCCGCTCCACGGCTACAAGCAGGCGAATCCGATGGTATTCTGCGGCATTTACCCCGCCGACGGCGCGGATTACGAGGCTTTGAAGGAAGCCCTCGACAAGCTCGTTCTGAACGACGCCTCCATCTCGTATGAGCCGGAGACCTCGCAGGCGCTGGGCTACGGGTTCCGCTGCGGGTTTTTGGGCCTCCTTCACATGGAGATAGCGGAGGAGAGGCTCGAGCGCGAGTTCGATCTCGACCTCGTCACTACGGCGCCCTCCGTCATTTACCGCGTCATAATGCTGGACGGCTCCGTCCGCATGATAGACAACCCCTCGAACCTGCCCTCGCCGATGGAGATCCAGCGCATGGAGGAGCCCATGGTGAGCGCCCATATAATGACCCCGCCGGAGTACGTCGGCTCAATTATGGAGCTCTGCCAGGAGAAGCGCGGGCTGTTCATCGACATGACCTATCTTGAGGAGAACCGCGTCAAGCTCACCTACCGCATGCCCCTCAATGAGATCATATTCGATTTCTTCGACGGACTCAAATCGAGGAGCCGCGGCTACGCCTCCTTCGATTACGAGCTCGGCGAATATGAGGAGAGCGACCTCGTAAAGCTCGACTTCCTTCTGAACGGCGATATGTGCGACGCGCTCTCGACGATCGTCCACCGCGACAAGGCCTACGCCAAGGGGCGCGCCGTCGCCGAAAAGCTGCAGGAGGTCATACCGCGCCAGCAGTTCGAGATCCCCATACAGGCGGCCATCGGCGGCAAGATAATCGCCCGCGAGACGGTAAGAGCCGTCCGCAAGGACGTTCTTGCCAAGTGCTACGGCGGCGATATAACGAGAAAGAAAAAGCTCCTCGAAAAACAGAAGGAGGGCAAGAAGCGCATGAGGCAGGTCGGCACGGTCTCCGTTCCCTCCGACGCCTTCATGAGCGTGCTTCGCATAAACTGATGGCAGGTATCTACGTCCACATACCCTTCTGCAAAAGGAAGTGCCGATACTGCGATTTTATAAGCTTTGCCGATACCTCGGGCGAGGATCTCTACTTCGTCGCGCTCATATCCGAGATGCGGCGTTACGCCCCCCTCATGCGGGAGCGTGAGTTCGATACCGTTTTCATCGGCGGCGGCACGCCCACCGTGCTGCAGCAGGGGCGCCTCGCGGCTCTCATGGACGAGCTGCGAAGGGACTTCAATATCTCCCCCGAAGCCGAGATCACGGTCGAAGCGAACCCCGAATCCGCCTCGGAGGAGAAGCTGCGCGAGCTCTTCGCCTCCGGCGTGAACCGCCTCTCGATGGGGCTTCAGAGCGCTTCCGACGCGGAGCTCTCCGCGATAGGCCGCATACATACGCGGGAGGATTTCCTCCGCGCTCTCGAAGCCGCCCGAAAGGCAGGCTTTACCAACGTAAACGCGGACGTTATGCACGGTCTTCCCGGGCAGACGGGGGAGAGCTATCTTGAGACGCTCCGCCTCGTCACGGAGCTCGGCCTCCCGCATATATCCTCGTACGCTCTCATATTGGAGGAGGGCACTCCCCTCCATGCCGACGTTGAAGCCGGCAGGGTTACGCTCCCCGATCCCGACGAGACCGCCGACATGGAGGACGCGGGCTTCGCGTTCCTTGCCCAAAAAGGCTATGAGCGGTACGAGATATCGAATTTTTCAAAGCCCGGCTTCGCCTGCCGCCACAACCTCAATTACTGGGACAACGGCGAATACCTGGGTCTCGGCCTCAATTCGCATTCCGCCCTCCGCATCAGGGGGGACTGGACGCGCTTCAACAACACCGACCGCCTTGCCGAGTACGTAAGGGAGCTGGGCGAAGGCAAGCTCCCCGTCAGGGATACCCGCAGGATAGAGCGGGACGAGGAGATGTTCGAATCCGTAATGCTCGGTCTCAGAAAGACGGACGGCGTCGAAAGAGCCGCCTTCCATCGCCGCTTCGGCGTCGACCCCGTCGAGCAGTACGCCCCCGCCGCCGCGGAGCTCGAAGCGGACGGGATGCTCGTCGTCACCGAGGAGCGCATGTACCTTACGAAGCGCGGGCTCGATTTCCAGAACGAGGCGCTCATCAAATTCATGGAGCAGTAGCTTGAAAGGAGCCGATATGTCTTTTTCCCCGCACACGGGCGTGATATTCGATCTTGACGGCACCCTGTGGGATTCCTCCTATCAGGTGGGTATCGCATGGCAGGAGGTGTTCCTCCGCTATAACGTCGGCATAGAGGTGACGAAGGAGCGCATGGCCGTCATGATGGGGCGCACCGTCCCCGAGATAGGCGAGGCGATCCTCCCCCATATAGAGCCCGAAAAGCGCCGCGAGATATTAAAGGCCTGCTGTGACGAGGAGGTCGCGAGGCTTGATCGCTTCGGCGGCAGGCTCTATGAAGGCGTATCCGAAACGCTCGTGGCCCTTTCCGGGAGATACCCGCTCTTCATCGTCTCCAACTGCGAGGACGGCTATATCCAGTCCTTCATGAACTATCATGGGACGGCTCCCCTCATAAAGGATATCGAGTGCATTGGCAGGACGGGGCTTCATAAGGGCGGCAACATAAAGCTCATCTGTCAAAGAAACGGGCTTGAAAAAGCCGTCTACGTCGGCGACACCGAGCGCGACATGCATGCCGCTCACGAGGCGGGCCTCCCCTTCATACACGCGGCCTACGGCTTCGGGAAGGGCTTCACGCCCGAGTACAGCGCCGCCTCCCCGCGGGAGCTGCCCGGTATAATCGAAAGAATTTTTAAGGAGTGATCTATGCGCTGCATGTGCAGGAACTGCGGAACCTATATGGTGCAGGCCGACGACGGCAAGCTCGGGTGCATCTGCCCCGAGTGCTTCAGCCGCTGCCGGGACTGCCTCGGCACCGATTCGGTCATGAGCCGCGAGGAGCTTAAAAGAATGAAGGAGGATCCCGCCCTTGCCGCCATGTTCATGGCCGTGAGGGGCGACCCCGAAGAGGAATGAAAAAACGCATCCCCAAAGCCGAATACGTCATGGAGAAATCCTGCGGAGCCGTCCTCTATAAGATGGTGGACGGCAAGCCCCGCTTCGTACTTGTGAGGGGGGCTGTCTTCGGCTTCCCCAAGGGGCACGTGGAGCGCGGCGAGACCGAGCGCGAGACCGCCCTGCGCGAGATCCGCGAGGAGACGGGCGTCACGCCCGTGCTCGATACTTCCTTCCGGCGGGAGGTCATATACCGCTCGCCCCGCTTCCGCAACGGGAAGAAGCGCGTCGTATTCTTCACCGCCGAATGCCCGGAGGACGAGACCCCCGAGGCCTGCGGAGAAACGAAGGAACTGCTGTTCGTCACCCTCGACGAGGCGCTGAAGATATTGAAGCTCGATACGCTGCGTCAGGTCCTGCTGGACGCCTCGGCTCATATCTCAAAAAAAAACCGATAGATCCGATACCATCGCGCCGTTCGCGGCGCTTTTTTTAATATAGTTGTGACCTCGGGGGCGAAAACGTCGTCTATACAGGTGAAAGGCCTTTCAATAAGGGAAAGGAGGACGAAGTGAAGGATAAGCAAATATTGGCCCTGTTTTTCAAAAGGGACGAGCGTGCGCTTGCCGCCGCGCAGGAAGCCTATGGAAGCTACTGCATGAAGCTTGCGCTGAACGTCCTTGAAAACAGGCAGGATGCGGAGGAGTGCGTGAACGACGCTTTCCATAAGGCATGGAACGCCATACCCCCGGCGGAGCCTAAGGACCTCGGAGCGTACCTCGCGAGGCTCACCCGCAACACCGCCCTTGACCGCAGAAGGACCGACGGCAGGATAAAGCGCGGAGGCCGCGCGGAGGCCGTTCTGTCGGAGCTTTCGGAGCTGGTCTCCGGGGCAGAGGGCCCGGAAGACGCCGCCATAGAGCGGGATCTGAAGGATGCGATAGAGGCCTTCCTCATGGCTCAGCCCGAGAGAAAGCGCCGCGTATTCATCGCAAGGTATTTCCGCCATGCCTCCGTGGAGGAGATATCGAAACAGACGGGAAGGAGCGTAAGCTCCGTCAAGACCGAGCTTTACAGGCTCAGGATCGAACTCAAAAAATATCTTGATGAAAGGGAGTTTTTCATATGACGACTGAAAGGTTTGATAAAATAATCGGAGAGCTCGGCGATGAGGTCATCGCTTCCGAGTTCAAAAACACCGCCCGCCGAAGGAGGTTCGTTCGCGGCATAGCCGCCGCGGCCGCGCTGCTGCTGGTCTTCGGAGCGGCGTTCGGCGTGGTGAAGGCGGCCGGAGAGAAAGCAAATATACCCGAACAGAATGCTTCTGTTCCCGAAACCATCGTGCCGGAGGATGCGGTGCTGCCGCCTGCACGGATCGGAACTGAAGGAAATATCCACTCGGTGATACGCGGACCGCTTACTCTCGGCAGCGCGAAGGAGGAATCAGCAGCTGTATGCGTTTTGAAGGTAGGAAACTGGCGTGGAGAGGATGAGGATGAAACGTTCTTTGATGCGACGGTCGAAAAAGTGATCTGCGGCGAGCTCCCGGAGCACATAACTCTGTGTCAGCACGGCAACTCAAAATGGACTTCGAAGGGATTTCCTCTATTGACCTACGGCGATCGCCTGCTGGCTTTCTTGAGAGACGTTACTTGGAACGACGAACAGCCGGATAACTGCTATACTTTTACGGGCGTAAAGTTCACTCATTTCTTTATTGAGAAGGCAAACGACGGAACCGAGTACGCAATAGACATATCAGGTGTTATATCTCATTATTCGGAACGGGAAAAAGGCTTTCATGTGAAGAACCATTCAGAAGATATCAGGCTCATTCACGAACTCATCACAAGTATCAGCGGATATGATGAGCTGCTCTCTGATTGGCTGAATGATTATTTTGAGATGCTGATAAAAGACAATTTAGATTCTGAGATCTCAGTCCGTGTTTATGAGCTCTCCGAATTAGAGCAGTACATTATCGAAGTTGAATAAAACGGGGGAGGAGCAGCGCAGAGCGTTCCGGTTCCTCGCATGACCCTAAAAGACCATCACACCCCGGCGGAGCCCCCGCCGGGTTTTTGCTTGCCGTTGTGCGGCGGAGGAGATCAAATGCCTTCCCCAGGGGAAGCCAAGCGGCTGCGGACGAAACAAAAAGCCTTCCCTTGGGGGAAGGTGGCGCCGAAGGCGACGGATGAGGGACAGGGGGACTCTCCATCGATATTCGCCTCACGGCGCTCGATATCCCTTTGATGAGGGTCAAAGGCGCTGTTCCGAATGATCCTTGAAACCCGCTCCGTCCCTCATCAGTCATCTGCGCCTTCGGCTTGATGACAGCTTCCCCCAAGGGAAGCCAAGCGCCGACGGGCGATACAAAAAGCCTTCCCCCGGGGGAAGGTGTCAGCGTCAGCTGACGGATGAGGGCGACGGATGAGGGCGACGGATGAGGGACAAAGCATCGGTGGAGGTTGGCATTGAGAAGGTTCTTTTTCCCTCAT
>JAFWOT010000021.1 GCA_017509785.1 Clostridia bacterium | reverse complement strand
GAAAAAGTGTTTTTCGGAGAATATTTAATCAACGCCCAAGGAGAAGATGTCGTCGCTGGTATTAGAACCCCACAACAAATTTCAAATGCTGGAAAAGCAGCTCAAGGTTCAGATTTACCATCCATGGAAGAATCAATGCCTGAAATGTACAAAGAATTAAATGAAGTCAGAGAAAAATTAGAAAAACACAATAAAGATATGCAAGATATTGAATTCACCATTCAAGAGGGTAAATTATATCTTTTACAATGCAGAAATGGTAAAAGAACTGCTAAAGCCGCTGTCAAAATTGCTGTCGATTTATACAATGAAGGAATCCTTGATAAAGATCAAGCTTTATTATTAGTTGATCCTACTGCAATCAATCAACTTTTACATAGACAAATTGATCCTAAAGCTAAAAAAACTGTTCTTAGCAAAGGATTAAATGCCTCCCCAGGTGCTGCTAGTGGTACTATTGTATTCACTGCTGAAGATGCTGAAAAAAAAGCTAAAGATGGTCCAGTTATTTTATTAAGAGAAGAAACCTCACCTGATGATATTACTGGTATGCATGTTGCTAAAGGTGTTATCACTTCAAGAGGAGGTATGACTAGTCATGCTGCTGTCGTTGCTAGAGGTATGGGTGCCCCATGTATCACTGGATGTGGTGAAATGGTAATTAACTTTGAAAAAAAAACTGTATCTTTCGGAAACAAAGACTTAAAAGAAGGAGATTGGATTTCAATGAGTGGTGATACTGGTGAAATCTATGAAGGACAAGTACCAACAGTTGAACCTCAAATTTCTGGAGACTTCCAAACTATTATGAAATGGGCCGATGAAACCAGAAGATTACACATTGAAGCTAACGCTGAAACTCCAAAAGATGCCCAACAAGCCAGAGATTTCGGTGCTGAAGGTATTGGTCTTGTCAGAACTGAACACATGTTCTTCGATCCTAAAAGAATTATTTCTATCAGAAAGATGATTTTAGCTGATAATGATGAAGAAAAAAGAGCCGCTCTTGCTGAATTATTACCTTATCAAACTGGTGACTTTGAAGCTTTATTCAAAATTATGGATGGATATCCAGTTACCATCAGATTATTAGATCCTCCACTTCATGAATTCTTACCCAAAACTGATAAAGATATTAAAGAATTAGCTGAAGAAATTAAAGTTTCTGAAGATTTAATCAGAAAAAGAATTGTTACTTTACATGAATTGAATCCTATGTTAGGTAACAGAGGTTGCAGATTATGTATTTCAAGACCAGAAATCACTGAAATGCAAGGAAAAGCTATTTTCACTGCTGCTATGAATGTTGCTAAACAAGGTGTCAAAGTATATCCACAAATTATGATTCCTTTAGCTGTATCCAAAAAAGAAATTTCAATCTTAAAAGATATTTTAGACAAAGAAAAAGCTGCTTTAGAAAAAGAAAATAATGTTCAAATCCCATATGTCTTTGGTACTATGATTGAATTACCAAGAGCCTGCCTTAAAGCCGATGAATTAGCTTCATTAGCTCATTTCTTCTCTTTCGGTACTAACGATTTAACTCAAACTACTTTAGGTATCTCAAGAGATGACTTCTCTTTCAGAGATTGCTATAAAGATAATGGTATTTTCGATTCTGATCCATTCGCTGTCATTGATGAAGAAGGTGTTGGAGAACTCATCAAAATGGCCCTTAGCAGAGGTAAAAAAGTTCAAAAAGAATTAAGAACTGGTATTTGCGGAGAACACGGTGGTGAACCAAAATCTATTCAATTTGCTGATGCTGTTGGAATGGACTACGTCTCTTGCTCACCTTTCAGAATTCCAATTGCCAGACTTGCTGCTGCCCAAGCCGCTGTTAAAAACAAGAAAAAATAAATGCCATTATAGCTAGTGTTGATATTAATTTAATTTAAATAATTAAATCAATTAAGGAAGTATTATTTTAATAATATTTAAACTACTGTCATAAATTTATTCTTTTTTTTTATTTTTTATT
>JAFWOT010000020.1 GCA_017509785.1 Clostridia bacterium | reverse complement strand
TGCTTGCGTCCTTCCTCGCCGTTGCTGACGATATGTATGCGTTTGTCTTTATACATCGTGACGTTCACGTTGCAGTTCTCGGCGATGAACTTGCCCTCGAACCAACTACTCGTTTCGTATTGCTTCAGAAAGAACACCACATAGAGTCTTGGGAAGTCGGTCTCGATGTCGTAGGTGAAGTGCCCGTCCTTGGCTTTTACATGAAAGCGCGGCTCGTCCACCACGCGCAGGTCAGTCCCTGCCTCGCAGATGATGACTTCATCGCCCCACGCGTCGGTCTCTAATGTACCTTCGACGTGGCATTTTACTTGCGCCTGCCCCGCCATTGCGACGAGGGCGAGCATGGGGATTGCAAATCCCCTTAAACAGCTGATGATGGTTTGCTTGTTCATTGTTCGTTTCCTTTTATGACGGAATATGATAATAGCGTGCTACAGTGGTATCACACGGGCGGCATTATCGCTGAATATCGCTCCGATGATGTAATAATGGGGCGAGTGCTTGAAATAATCACTTTCTTTGATGTTTTCTTCCGTCAACTCCTTCTCTCCGCAGAAACGACATATCTTATAATTGGAATCCCACCAGAATGAGCCATAAAGGGCAAGGGGAATGAAAGTGTTAGGTCGTAACGCTGAAACCCGGATTGGAACCTTTTCGTAGAGGTAGAAAGTTTCTGGCGCATCGGGAACGGGCTTGAGAACCAAATCCCTTGCCAAGCCATTACCGCTGTCAGGGCGTACATAGACAGTTACCATTGAGTCCGATTGTACCGATTGTCTGGGAGAGAAGCCAATGGATAAGTTTTTTGCCATATTAAGTCTCTGCCCTTTCATTTCGCTTACCATGCCCAGTTGGTTATACTCTCGGATGACGAGGATGATGAGTGAAGCAGAATCCTGCAAAGAGGAAATGTCGTAGGTCAGCACTGCGTCGTCTTGCGTTTTCTTCTGTTCCGTAGCATACTTGGGCTTGGTTTCAGCACTCTTGGTTTCGTTTCCTTGACCTTTCAGTAGGATACTGACAGACAATATCGCCACAAGGGCGAGGAGGATGGTGATGATGGTTTTCTTGTTCATTGTTCTCTGTTTTTTAAGTATGAGTTTGCAAAGTTAAAATGAATCGTCGAGAAAAAAGCGAAATCTCCCTGACATTTGTCTGACATTTGTAATCATTAATCACATTTTTTAGTTGTTAAGACGTTATATCACAACTATTCTACCTTTAGTTTCTCTTTTCCTTTGTACTTCGTCATGTCGCTGACCACGACCTGCTCGCCGGATTCCAGGCCGCTGATGACTTCGATGTAGTCGTAGTTGCACTCGCCGAGGCGGACTTGGCGGGGATGGAGCATGTTGCCGTCGAGGACAAAGAGGGTGTAGTCGCCGGGGCCGCTGTAGAAGGAGCCGTTGCGGATGCGGAGCACGTCGTCCTTGATGCTGGTGATGACGAACACCTCGGCGCGGAGGCCGGAGCGGAGGCGTGGGTGCGACATATTGTCGGGCACGACGGTGAAGGTGATGGCACCGCTCTGGCTCAGGGGCGTGACGGTGTTGATGATGCCCGTGAGGCGCTCCTTGCCGATACGCAGGATGACGGCACCGCCGACGCGGACGCGCTCGCTGTGGCTGTCGGAGATTTCGCACTCGGCCTTGAAGTGGCTCAGGTCGCTGACCACGGCAATCTTCTGGCCTGCGCCGATGGTGCTACCCACCTCGCTGTTGATGTAGGTAAGCGTGGCACGTCGTGGCGAGCGTATCTTGGCATCGTCGAGGGTGCGGCGCTTCTCGTCGAGTCCCTTCTCGAAGATGCCGTTCTGTAGTTGCTGCATACGGAGGTCGGCCTGACGCACACGCTGCTCGTTCTGGTACTGCTGACGCAGTTGCGAGAGTTGCATCTGGGCGGTTTTTAAGGTTGTCTCGGCCTGACGCACACGGTCGCGGGTGCCGGAGCCGAGGCTGTCAAGGTAGAGTTCGTTGCGCAGCTGGGCTTCGAGTTGCGAGAGTTCCATTTCCTTCACCTCAATCTGCATCCGGCGGTCGGAGAGTTGCGTCTCTACGTTGGCCTTCAGTTGGGCGGTCTGCTGGCGGCGTATCTCACGCTCGTCGAGGGCCTTGGAGTAGTCGGTCTCGGCGGATTGTAAGTCGAGGCGCAGCAGGGGCGTGCCGACGTCCACGCTGTCGCCGCTGTGGGCATAGACCTCGAGAATCTTCGAGCTGATGGGCGACACGATGATTTCCTCGAAGGCCGGCACGATGCGCCCCGTGGCCGACACGCTGACGTCGATGGTGCCTCGGTCCACCTCGGAGATGATGAGTGTCTTGCGGTCGAGGGTCGGAATCATCTGTGTGCCGAGCCAGGCACCTGCGCCGAGCACCGCTACTGCGATAGCAACGGCCACGGCTGCGCGACGGAGTTTGCGCCGGCGTTGTTCACTGACAGGAATCGCCCTGTCCATCGTCTGATTGTCGTTCTTCATATATCAAATGTTCAATGATCAATGTTCAATGAGACGTTCTACGTCTGTCGTAAGTTCGCAGCCGCGCTCGAAGTCCCAGAGGGCGATGCTGCGGAGTTGATAATAATAGTACCAGTAGTTGAAGAGCTGCTGGATGCGGTTCTGGCGGGCCTGGTCCTTGGACTTTTGCGCATCAGAGAGTTCGAGGGTCGAGATGCTGCCTATCTTGAACGTCTCGACGTTGGTGTGGTAGCGTCGGCGGGCGATGGTGTCGGCCTCGCAGGCGATGCGCAGTTGCTCGGCCTGGTTGTTGAACTGCTCGGTCAGGATAAAAATGTCCTGACGGAAGTCCTGTGCCTGCTGCCGAAGTTGGCCTTGGATGATGTCGCGATTGCTCTCGGCGAGGCGACGCTGCCCCTTGCGCTTGCCCCAGTCGAGCAGCGGCACGGTGATGCCCACCGAGACCACCTCATTGCTCAGCAGGTTGCGGTAGGCGCTGTTCATGTTGTCGCCCGTGCCGGTGTAGCCCAGTTGGGCGTAGAGGTTGATGCTCTGACGGTTGGCGCGAGCCGAGGCTACGGCATAGTCGGCCTCCATCTGGCGGCGGCGCATGGTGGTGGCGAGGGCGTTGTTCTGGAGGGCGTGGGCAAGGACGTCCTCGTAGTCGAGATGGATACCCAAGGCCGACGCTTCGGGAACGGTGGCGGCAATGGGGGCTTCCACGTCGAGGAACGATCGGAGGGCGAACTGGCGGGCCTGACGGGTGCTCTCGCTGTTGGTCAGGGCACTGCGGGCGGTGAGCACGTCAAGGCGCAGTTGCAGCACGTCGTTCTCGCTGATGGTGCCCATGCGGCGCTTGGCCTGCGCCACCTCGTAGAGCTTTTCCGCTGTCTGCAGGTTCTGGCGGGCAATGTTCACCTGTTCGCCAGCCAACAGCAGACCGAAATAGAGGCTGATGGCTTGCATAGCCACCTGTTCCGTCTCGGTGAGGAATCGCGCCTGCGCCTCGCGGTAGCGCAGCGGCTCTATGCGGCGGTTCCACTTCAGGTGGTTCACGCTGAAGAGTGGCTGCGAGAGGGTGACGGCCACGGGCAGCGACATGAACTGATTGCCCGACCCGCCGCTGCCCGACTGGTGCAGATAGTCGAGCGACGACTCTACGCTGAGCGTGCCGCCCGTGGGCCACAGTTTCTGCGTGATGTTCACCGCGCCGTCCAGTCCGAGGTAGTCGTTGCGCACGAACGACAGCGAGCCGTCGGCCTGTTGGTACGAGCTGTAGCGCTTGTTCCACGACGGTGCCGTTCCCGACAGCGACACTTCCGGCAGCAGATCTGCCCGGTAACTGCGCCACTGCCAATAGGCTGAGCGCAGTTCGCCTAAGGCTACCGCTGCATCGATGCTCTGGCGGCGCGCCATCATGATGCAGTCGTCGAGTGAGAGGCGCAGCGTGTCCTCATGAGCCCAACCTATCAGTGGCAACAAG
>JAFWOT010000019.1 GCA_017509785.1 Clostridia bacterium | reverse complement strand
GTCTTGCTCGTCGGCCATGGGCCTCCTCGCTTCGGTCACTCGCCGCCGTCTGGTGCGCCCACAGGGCGGACGGCGGCTCGCTTCGAGCCCCTTCGGTTTTTTATTAAGCAAAAGAGGATGTCCTGCGGACATCCTCTTTTGTTTGGTACACCTTCAGGGGCTCGAACCCTGGACACCCTGATTAAGAGTCAGGTGCTCTACCAACTGAGCTAAAGGTGCATTTCTTGGTGCAAGAAGTATTATACACGGATTCGGGAAAAAAGCAACCCCTTTTTTAAGATATATTTCAACATTCCCCGAAAAAAGAAGGAGAAGGGGCTTCGGCGCGTCGGCCGAAGCCCGTTAACGTCAATCGAGGAAGAATTCGCCGTCGCGCCCGAGGGCGACGCGGGAATCGTAGAACGCGGTCATGCCGCCGATCATGTGATCGACGTCCTTCGTGCCGGCGGTCTCGCAGGGGGAATGCATCGCAAGCTGTGCAAGGCCGATATCGACCGTGTTGATCGAGACGTGCGAGCCGGAGATATTGCCGAGCGTGCCGCCTCCCGCGACGTCGGAGCGATTCGCGAAGTGCTGGCAGGGTATGCCCTTATCCGCGAGGAGCTTATGGAAGAAGGCCGCCGAGACGGCGTCGGTCGTGTAGCGCTGGTTGGCGTTGAACTTTATTACTATGCCCTCGTTCATGAAGGTGCAGTTCTCGGCGTCGGTCTTTTCGGGGTGGTTGGGATGCACGGCGTGGGCGTTGTCGGCGGAGAGCATGAACGAGGCCGCGAGCGCGCGGCAGAGCTCCTCCTCGCCCCTGCCGAGGGAGATGGATATGCGCTTCACCACGTCGCAGAGGAACGTGGAATCCGCACCCTGCTTCGTGCCGGAGCCGACCTCCTCGTTATCGAACACGCAGAGCATGTTGACGCCCTTCTCGGGCCTCTTTGCCGCGAGGAACGCGGTGAGCCCGGCAAAGGCGCATTCGAGGTCGTCGAGTCTGGGGCAGAGCATGTATTCGCCCTCATGCCCTATGACGCAGCCCTTAATGCGGGGGTAGAGGAAGAGGTCGCAGCCGAGTATATCCTCCTCTGGAACGCCCGCGGAGTCGGCTATGAGCTTCCTGAAGCCGTCCTTCGCCGTCTCGTCGCCGAAGAGGGGCATCATGTCGGTCTGGGCGTTGTATTTGAAGCCGTCGTTGACCTCGCGGTTCATGTGGATGGCGACGTTGGGGATCACGAGCAGATCGCGGTCGACGTCGACGAGCCTCGCCTCCATGCCCTTATCCGTCCTCACGACGACCCTGCCCGCCACGGAAAGGGGCCTGTCGAACCAGGGAGCGAAGAGCATCCCGCCGTATTTTTCGACGTTGAGCTGGGTGTATTTGCCCCTTACGGAGAGCTCCGCGTTCTCCTTCACCTTGAAGGCGGGGGAGTCGGAATGAGCGGCGATCATGCGGAAGGAATCCGCCTCGCCCTCGGGGATATCGAACGCGATGACCGAGCTCATGTTGCGGGTGACGAAATAGCCGTGCCCGGGCTTGAGCTCCCACTTTTCGCCCTCCGTCAGGCGTATCCTGCCGGAGTCCTCAAGCGCTTTGCAGAGGTTCGCGCAGGCGTGGAACGCGGTGGGGGAGTTTTCGATGAATGAGAACAGGTTTTTGACGTTTTCCATATGCTTACTCCTTTGAGGTTAAGTATTCGATGTGCATCTGAGCCGGATCCAGCTCCGTATAGATATACAGCATCCTCGCGCCGACGGGATCCTCGATCTCGTTGAGTATCGCGCGGCCGTGATCGCGCATTATGTCGACCCCGGCGTAATCGAGGGGAAGCGCGGCGCAGACGCTCCCGACAATCGCGAGCTCGTCCGCTCTCAGCTTATTTAACGGCACTATCGCCGCTCTCCCGCCGAGGGAGAAGTTGCTGCGGAAATCGGAATCCGATTCCCGGAGCATTGCGGCGGCGGGCCGCCCGCCTATGACGTAGACCCGCATATCGCGCCCGAGCTCGGTGGCCACGGGCTGAACGACGCTCCTTTCCGGGTGCGCGGCGCGGTAGGCGGCAAGCCCGGCAGGGTCTTCTATCATCGTGACGCCGCTGCCTCCGTGCCCGCCCGCGGGCTTTGCGACGAATGGGTATGGGATGGGCGGCGGCGCGTCCGTCAGCAGATGCGTTTCGAGCATGGGGACGGAGCCCTTCAGCCTCTCGTATGTGAGGAATTTATCGTTCGCGGTCTCGGTCGTGAAGGACGGATTCGTGACGCGCAGCCCGTCCTCCTCGAGGAGCCGGGCGAGCGCCGCGTCCCGCGTGCGGTTTATAATGAGATCGGCTCCGCAGGCAATTTTGCGGACGTCGTCCGCGCGGAGCTTATCCGTGATGAGCAGTCCCGGGTTAAAGCCGCGGCGGCGGAGCGACTCAAAATACTTTTTTATAAGCACGCCGTTCTTCGCGGCGTCCTCTTTTTTATAGAGAATGCAAGCCCTTTTCAAGAGACCGACCTCATTATGTGCGCCATGATCTCGTCCGCGGCGTTGACCCCGGTGCATTCCTCAATGGATTTGAAATGCGCGTTGGAGTTGACCTCGCAGAGGAGGGGCCGCCCGTCCGCGATCAGGAGATCCACCCCGCAGAAATCGAGCCCCAGCGCCTCCGCGGCATTGAGCGCGATACGCTCCTCTTCGGGCGTGGGGGTATGCGGGCGCATCGAGCCGCCGAGGGTGATATTTGCGCGGAAATCGCCGTTTTCGCTCCAACGCTCCATCGCGGCGATCACCCTGCCGCCGACGACGTTCAGCCTGAGATCCCGCCCCGCGCTTTGCTTAATGAACTGCTGGAATATCACGCGGCGGCCGCCGGTCCTGCGAAGGATCCCGCAAGCCTCTTCGGGATCGTGCGCGAGGTACACCTGCTGACCGAAGGAGCCGAAAGCCTCCTTTATTACGAGGGGAGCCCCGAGCAGATCGAACATTTTGCCGACGAACGCGAGGTCGGTATAGCCGATGTTCTCATAGGTGAACGGGGCGATATACGTCGCGGGCATATCCGCCTTGCCGTCGAGCGCGATGTGCGTGAGGGATTTGTCGTCGCAGAGCTCTATCGCGCGGGAGGAGTTGAAGAGCCTCATGCCGCGCTTCTCAAGCTGTGCGGCGAGGCGGATATCCTTATCGTAGAAGAGGACGAAATCGACCGCGTCCGGGTCGAAGGGAAGAAGGTCGCGTCCGAGCCCCGTGACCGGCAGGAGCTCGTCGTTCGTGAAAAGCGAAAGCTCCGCGCCGAGCTTTTCGGCGGAGGCCGAAAATCGGGCGGAGATATCGTTGAATTTGGTGGTGTGAAGGAACCGGTTGACGATGAGGATCCCGCGAAGCTTTTTCATAGAACCGCCTTATATTCGTTTCTTTACGCTCTTGGGGACGATGTTGCAGTCCCAGTAGACGAGCTTGCCGTCGAGCTTCTGCGCGAGCTTTACCGTGCGGACGGTGAGCGCGTCGATATCCTCGTCCTTCAGCGTGGAGATGCGGTAGATGACGGTGCCGTTGGGCAGCTCGTATTCGCTGTGATACTCCGCGCCGCCGATGGCGAACCCGGCCTGGCGGGCGGTCTCCTCAAAGAGGAGACGCTGCTGTTCCGTGCGGAAGCTCACGTGCAGATTGATTCGGCGCGAAGCTTCGAGGTTGTCGCCTATCCTGCGGAGCTTGCCGACCTGCTCGCGGTTTTTGACCGTCTGGAGCTTCACCTCGTTGGGATAGAGGAGCTTGAAGTAGGTCGCCCAATCGTCCTCGCGCTTGCCGCCGACGCGGATGAGCAGCTTCTTTTCGGAAGCCGAGACGCTCTTCAGCACGTCGTACTCATCCTTGCCGGAGGTGTAAAAATAGTATTGACGGAGGTTCCCCGTCTGCACGAAGCCGGCGGGCAGGAGCCTGACCTTCTTGGAGCAGCGCCCGATGAGGGCGACTATCCGTTTGAGATCCGCCGGGGTCAGCTCCTTTTCGTCCGTCCGCTGACAGCAGAAATAGCAGACGAAGGGATGTTTCTCATCCGGCGCTTTGCGGTAGAAGGAGAGCTCCACCCCGAAGCGCGCCGCTTCGCCGTCAAGCTGCCAATCGTATTCAAGCCATTGATCGTTCTTTGCCATGGGACGATTATTCGAGTACGGCCTTTATCCTGCGCACGCCGGAGGAGGAGGCCTCCTCCTTCTTGATCCTGAACGTGCCGAGCTCGCCGGTGCGGTTCGCGTGCGGGCCGCCGCAGATCTCGCAGGAGTATTCGCCCATCGTGTAGACCTTGACCTTCTCGCCGTACTTGTTCTCGAAGAGGCCGATCGCGCCCTTGGCCTTCGCCTCGGGGACGGTCATCTCCTCGCAGGTGATGGGAACGTCCGCGGCTATCGCGCCGTTGACGTAAGCCTCGACCTCGCGGAGCTCCTCGGGGGTGACCTTCCTGGGGAAGGAGAAGTCGAAGCGGAGCCTTTCCGCCGTTATGTTGGAGCCGCGCTGCGCGACGTTCTCGTCGTTCAGTACCTTCCTGAGACCCGCCTGGAGAAGATGCGTCGCGGAGTGCAGACGCGCCGTCGCCTCGGAAGCGTCGGCAAGGCCGCCCTTGAACTTGCCCTCGGCGCCCGCCTTGCTCTTGGCCTGATGCTCGGCAAAGGCCGCCTTGAAGCCCTCGACGTCGACCGTCATGCCGTTCTCACGCGCAAGCTCCTCGGTGAACTCGATGGGGAAGCCGAACGTATCGAAGAGGCGGAACGCCGTCCTGCCGTCGATATGCCCGTCGGCGGAATGGCGCTTCACGCGCTCGAATTCCTTGGTGCCCGTCTTCAGGGTGTTCTGGAACTTCATCTCCTCCTTGTCGAGCTCGGAGGTTATGCGCTCGCGGTTGTCGCAAAGCTCGGGGTAGATATCGCCGTAGGTCGATATGACGGATTCGGCTACCTTTGAAAGGCTCATCTCGGGCATATCCAGCTGCATGGCGTAGCGGAGAGCGCGGCGGATGATGCGGCGGAGTATGTAGCCCTGATCGACGTTCGAGGGGGTGACGCCGCGCCGGTCGCCCAGCATGAAGGTCGCCGTCCTCATATGGTCGGCGATGATGCGGAACGCCTTCTTCGTTTCGTCGGAATCCTTATAGTTTTTGCCGGAAAGACGGGAGATCTCGGCGAGTATGCCCGCAAAGGCGTCGGTATCGTAGACGGAGGGCACGCCCTGGAGGGTCGCGACGGTCCTTTCAAGACCCATGCCGGTGTCGACGTTCCTCTGCGCAAGGGGCTCGTAACGTCCGTCCGCGGTCTTGTTGTACTGCATGAATACGTCGTTCCAGATCTCGAGATACTTCCCGCAGTGGCAGCCGGGGAAGCAGTCCGGGCCGCAGGGCTCCTTGCCCGTATCTATGAACATCTCGGTATCGGGGCCGCAGGGGCCGGTCTGCCCGGCGGGGCCCCACCAGTTATGCTCGCGCCCGAGATAGAATATGTGCGAGGGATCGACGCCCATCTCGACCCAGCGGTCGTGAGCCTCCTCGTCGCGCGGGAGCCCGTCCTCGCCCGCGAAGCATGTGAAATAGAGCTTATCGGGGTCGATGCCGAGCCATTCGGAGCCGGTCAGGAACTCCCAGCTCCAGGCTATGGCCTCCTGCTTGAAATAATCGCCGAGGCTCCAGTTGCCGAGCATCTCGAAGAAGGTGCAGTGGGATTCGTCGCCGACCTCGTCTATGTCGCCGGTGCGGACGCATTTCTGCACGTCGGCGAGGCGGGTCCCCGCGGGGTGCCTGGCGCCGAGAAGATACGGCACCAGCGGATGCATGCCCGCCATCGTGAAGAGGGCGGTCGGGTCGTTCTCGGGAACGAGGGAGGCGGAGGAGATTATCGCGTGGCCCTTCCCACGGAAGAAGCGCAGATAGAGCTCGCGGAGCTCGGCTGTAGTCAGATTCTTCATATCGTTGGAAACTTTCCTTTCTATTCGGGCGGCACTGCCGGCCTTTGCATATTGAATCACCCTGCATTATATAGCAGACAGGGGGCGTTTGTCAAATACAAAAGCCGGTTTTTGAACCAAACGCCGATCATTTAATAAACTATTCCTTGCCCGCTTCCGCCCGTTATGATATAATTAACCGAGAGCGGCGCGCCCCGTGAGGGGCCAATCCCACCCGTTGCGCAAAGGAGGAAGACCGATGAAAACAAAGATATTGGCATTGGCGCTCGCCATATTGATGGCGGCAGCGCTCATACCCTTTACCGTCTCGGCGGAGACCGAAGAGGACCTTTCTGAAAAGGAAGCCGTCATATCCTCGCACCATACCAAAGAACAGCTTAAGAACGCGGCTTCCATAGGGAGCACCTGTTTCGAAGAGCCCGCGGAGGGCGGAGAAGAGCAGGCTGAAAAACCCGTTTCGGGTGAAAAGGATCTCAGCGTGCAGACCAGCATCAACGACGCCGCGAACGACTTGGGCACGTTCTTTGATTACAGCTTTTCGAACATGACCTCGGCCGAAGACTCCACGTATTCCTGCGTGCAGTCCACCAATGCGGGCAGCGCAAGCTCCACAGCGTACCTGCGTACGGAGACCTTCCACATGGTCCAGAACGAAACGCTCAGCTTCTATTATTGGTTCGAGACGGAGACCAATTACGATAAGTTCACGTTCTCCAGCGTGAAGGACGGGTCTGCCACGGCTGTGCTCAACGGGCTTTCCGGCAACAGCGGCGGAGGCGATTCACCGGCTTGGGTGAGATACACCTACACCTGCAGCCAGGCCGGAAGCTATTACTTTGAATGGAAATATGTAAAGGACAGCAGCAGCAACGTCGGCGAGGACTGCATCAAGATCGCAAACGTCAGTTACTCGGCGCACGTCGATATGAGCAGGGATCTCTTCGCTCTCTCCAAAAACGGCGAAAGCGGCGCGATCAGGCAGCTGGACTGGACCGGCGACTTTCCCTTCGCGATCAAGAAGACCACCGGCTCTCATCCGGATTACATATACAGCGGCAATGGCGGCGTTCCCAACTCCACCTCCGACGTCGTCGCATACGTCTACGTGCCGTCCAGCGACGCGGCAACGGTCTTCTCGTTCGATTATGCGTACAGCACGGAGCAGAACTACGACAAATTCAGGTTCTATCTGGACGGTGAACAGCAATTCGCGTACAGCGGCACGGATGATTATTCCTGGCATACCCATACCCTGGAGATCGAGGGCTTCGGTATGCATACGCTCAAATGGGAATACAAAAAGGACGTGTCGAACAACGGCGGGAACGACATCGTCTGCCTTGACAACTTCAAGTGCTACACTAACGCAAGGGGCACGGATCGCGAGTATTTCTATTACGCATACCTTACCTCCACCACCTCCTCCGAGGGGCTCATCTACAACACTCCCGCGGGATATGAGGCCTTCGTTCCCTCGGGCGATACCGCCGGAAACGACGTTTGGGTATCCGCCAACAACCGCTGCAGACAAAGCTCCCAATCCGCGATCGAGACCATGATCAACATGGACGCCGGGGAGACCTTAAGCTTCCAGTATTTCGTCAGCACCGAGAGCTACGACAGTCTCAAGTTCTATGTCAACGGCACGGCACAATCGAGCTTCTCCGGCTGGAATAACATCCTTTGGAGGACCTACACGTTCACAGCGCCTTCAAGGGGCTGCTATACGTTCAGGTGGGTGTACACAAAGGATTCTTCCATAGATCAGGGCCGTGACCTCGTATTATTGGACAGCGTGTGCTACACCGGTTCCTTCCACAGGAGCTATACCTTGAGCAACGCGCTCAACTCGTACGATACCGACGAGGTGCTCCAGATCGAGACCGATACCTATAACTACGGCTCCGGGCGCTTCATGCCCGTCTACGGCGAGATCGGCTCCGCCGTTTCAAGGAACAGGTATTGGGAAAGCACGGAGGCGAGGCTCTTCGTCTACACCTTCCAGATGAGGGCGGGGGATACCTTCTCCTTCGACTACAAGGTGGATTCCGAATCCACCGATAAGCTTACTATAACGCTGTTAAAGTCGGCGGAGGACGAAACTCAAACGATCGAGATCAACGGGGAGCCCGGAGCTTCATGGACCCGATACACTATGACCGCTCAGGCAAACGGCTCCTACGCCGCAACGTTCACGTTCACCAAGGATTCCACCGTCAACTCCGGCCTTGACTGCGCAATGCTCAGGGATTTCGCCATCACGCACCGCAATGCGGGCATCCTCGGCGACGTGGACGGCAGCGGCTCCGTCAACGCAAACGACGCGCTGCTGCTCCTGCGCTATACCATGAACCTGACCGCGGCCTCCGCGCTTGACCTTTCCGTAGCCGACTTTGACGGCAGCGGCTCCGTCAACATAAACGACGCGCTGCTCATAATGCGCCACGCCCTGGGGTTCGCGTGATCCTGACCGGCCTGACGCCGGCAATTAAGCAAAACAAGGGGGCTGTTGCAAATGCAAGAAGATTGCAGTGCAACAGCCTCTTTCTTTACAAAAGCCGGTTTTTGAACATTTTGAGTAGACAAACCCGCCGCCCGATGATATAATTAAGAGTAACGTTGATCCCCAAGGAGGTATATTGAAATGGCAAAAGGCGGATTCCCCGGCATGGGCGGCAATATGCAGCAGATGATGATGCGCGCGCAGAAGATGCAGCAGGATATCCAGCGCATACAGGAAGAGGTCGGCAACAGGGAGCTCGAGTATTCGGCGGGCGGCGGCGCGGTGAAGGTCGTCATCTACGGCCGCAAGGAGATAAAGTCCGTTGAGATACAGCCCGAGGTCGTCGATCCCGACGATATCGAGATGCTTCAGGATCTCATAGTCGCCGCGGTGAACGGCGCGATAGCGGCCGCCGACGAGACCATGAATTCCGAGATGGCCAAGGTCACCGGCGGCATGAATCTCCCCTTCTGATGAGCACGAGATCGCTTGAAATACTCACGGCGCGGCTCAATCGCCTGCCCGGCATAGGGATAAAATCGGCGCAGCGCCTCGCTTACCACATACTGACCCTCCCGGAGGAGGAGGTCGCGGGGCTTGCGAGCGCCCTGACGGAAGCGCGCACGCGCATTCATTACTGCCCCGTCTGCGGGAATTTCACCGAGGAGGAGCTCTGCGATATCTGCTCCGACGCGAAGCGCGACGGGAGCGTCATCTGCGTCGTGAAGGAAGCGCGCGACGTCTCCTTCATGGAGCGGATGCGCGAGTTCCGCGGGCTCTATCACGTGCTCGGCGGGACCCTCTCGCCGATGGACGGCGTCGGCCCCGACGACATCAGGATAAAGGAGCTCGTCGAAAGGGTAAAGGACGGCCGCGTCAAGGAGGTCATACTCGCCACCAACCCCGACGTCGAGGGAGAGGCGACGGCCGCCTATATAGCGAAGCAATTGAGACCCCTCGGGGTGAGGACCACCCGCATCGCCCACGGGATACCCATCGGCGGGAACCTCGAATACGTCGACGAGATGACCCTCTTCAAGGCGATGGAAAACAGGAGAGAGGTTTAAAATACCGCATACGAAAACGGGCCGCCCCGGCGTGGGGCGGCCCTTCGTTTGCGCTGCGGTCAATCCTGGTTTTCGAGGGAATCGACGCTTGCGGTCAGCGAGTTGGAGGCGAGCGTGCCGCTCCATTCGCCCTCGACCTCGATATAGGCGGTCGCTGTGAATTCAAGGCCGAAGAACTCGGGCCTGATGCCCTTTATGACGGCGGTGAACACGATCGTGCCGTCGTCGTTCACGGCGTAGGTGTTGGGGCAGGGGAGCTCGTGGGAGTCGCCCTCGTCGCCCCACTCGAACACGACGTACCTGTAGGTGACGGTGCAGCCCTCATAGGGGGTGATCTGCGCTATAAAGCGGATGTCGCGCTTGCCGTCCTCGGTCTGACGCTGACGGAACTCCACGCCGGTCATCTCGATGCCGGTAGCGACGAGATCTGCAACGTAGATGAATTTCTGACCGTTCACGTCAAGGGGCTTGTTCT
Source organism: Clostridia bacterium (assembly GCA_017509785.1). Classification (GTDB taxonomy): domain Bacteria; phylum Bacillota; class Clostridia; order Christensenellales; family CAG-138; genus UBA3857. The sequence goes on along the minus strand of JAFWOT010000019.1, from coordinate 37,565 downwards.
GCGCCCACTCGGGATATATGTTGGGGTAATGGACCTCCATGTTCTTGTAGGTGTTGCTGAAGGCGTAGCTGTTGACAGTATTAATGTCGGGGGCGGGGCAATGGAGTATCAGCCTCTCCAGCGCGGTGCAGTTATTGAACGCACCGGACATTATGCAGTACTGGCCGGGCGCCTGAGAAAGATCGCCCATGATCTCGACTTCCGCAAGCGAGGAGCAGCCGGCGAACAGCGTGGAGGGAATTGGAACGATTTTTTCGGGGAGGGTGATGGAAGTTAGGCTTGTGCACTGGCCGAATGCATTGCCGCCGAGGGAGGTGAGCCCTTCGGGAAGCACGATCGTGGTGAAGGAGCAGCCGGAGTTCTTATAATCACCGGCAAACGCGTACATGCCGATGGTCTCGAGCCCTTCGGGGAGGATGAGCTCCGTGATGGAGGAGCAGCAGCGGAACGCGGATGAATCGATGACGGTAACGCCCGCGGGGATCGATATCCCCGTCAGGGAGGTACAGCCCTCGAAAGCGCTCTGGCCTATACGGGTGACCGTCTCCGGGATCTCGAAGCCGGTGAGGGCGGTGCAGCCCGTGAACAGCATATTGGGGATCTCGGTCACGCCTTCGATAATGGGAGGCTCCGTAAGCGACGAGCAATAGGCGAATTCGCCCGCACCGTATGCGGGAGTGCCCTCGGCAAGCGTAACGGAGGTGAGCGCAGAGCAGCCGTAGAAGAGGTTGTCCCCCGGAACGACGGCGGTGTTGACGACAGCCGTCTGCAGCGACTCACAGTAGTTGAATATCATGGAGCCGATGCTCGTGACGGATGCGGGGATCTCTATGGAGGTGAGAGGAACGCCGGCAAAAGCGCTGTCACCTATCGAGTTGAGAGAGTTGGGCAGCACGATGGAAGTGAGCCCGGTGTACGCAAAAGAGTAATTGCCAAGGCTCGTAACCGTGGCGGGCAGCTCTGCGGAGGTGATCGCGGTGCTCTGGAAAGCGGCTGAGCCTATCGTCTCGAGCCCTTCGGGGAGAGTCAGGGAGGTGATGCCGGAGCAGGCGTTGAACGCGTTTTCACCAACGGTCTTGCAGCCTTCCTTAACGGTGAGAGCGCCCTGCTTCCCCATCGGGCCGTAGAGGAGGGTCTCGTATCCATAGGTGTAGAGCGCTCCGTCATAGGCGGCAAAGGATTCGCTGCCCTCGGCCACGCTGTACGCGGTGAGGCTCCTGCAGTTGTTGAAGGGATTGTAGCCCATGGAGGTCACGGAGGCGGGGATGGTGACCTCGGTCACGCCGGAACTCTTGAAGGCCTCCTGTCCGATGGTTTCAAGCCCCTCGTTGAGGGTAAGGGAGGTCAGCGCAGTCCAACTCTGGAAGGCAAACTGTCCGATGGTTTTTACGGATGAGGGAATAACGAGCTCCGTGGGCAGGGGGACGGACGCGAACGCGGATGCGCCTATGGTTTCCACAGTGCCGGGAATGACGAGAGAGGTCAGCTTCTTGCAGCTCTGGAAGGCCTTGTCGCCGATGGTGACGAGCCCCTCGGGAAGGTCAACGGAAGGCAGCGTGTTGAGATTATTGCAGCCGCCCTCGTTGATGGCGGTGAGAGTGGAGGGCAGCATCAGCGATGTGACCTTCGTGAGATAGTAAAGACTCCACGAGCCGATGACGGTTACGCCGTCCTCTATAACGACGCTCGTGCAGTTGTTCCTGATGGTGGTATTTTGATAAAAGGGGCTGCGGGTGGTGCCCGATGAGGTATAATTGTTCATCGCCCCCGTACCGCTGATGGTGAGGATCTTAGTATCGGTATCGTAGACGTAGGTGACGTCGTCGCCGCAGGAGCCGGTGACTTCGGATGCCGAAGCCGTGATCGGCACGAGACAGAATATCGCCGCGGCAAGCACGGCGACACAGAGGAAACTGAGAAGTTTTTTCATTTTTTATCTCCTTTTATGCTCCGTGGGAGCAAATTTCCGCCCACTAATATATCAGCTTTTGCGCATAAAGTCAAGGACAAATGTGAAAAGAGATCTCCCATCCGATTCGAATGGGAGATCCGGTAAGCGCCTTATTATTTCCTCAGCCAGCCGATTATGGCGGAAACGCCGTTCAGCTTTTCATGCGTGCCGTTCTTGACGGAGACGAGCGTGGGCGCCTGATTTATGCCGTACTCGTTGACGAGATCGAGGTTCTCGTCCGCCATGAGCTTCTCGTACTTCACGCCCGCCTTATCGAGGACGGATACCGCCATCGCGCAGTTGGGGCAGGTCTCGGAGACGAAGAGCATCAGCCTCTCGCCGTTCATGTCGTCGGGCGCATCGCATGCGCACTCCGCCGCGGGATCCTGCGGGCCCTCGTGGGTGAGGTGCGAGTTCTCTATGACGTAGGTGCGGCGGTCCTTGAACTCCTGGGTCTTGCCGTCGTTCCAGTTCTGAACGGGGCGGTAATAGCCTGTTATGCGGGAGTAGACCTCGGTCTTCCTGCCGCACTCGGGGCAGGTGAAGTGCTCGCCCTTGATGTAGCCGTGATCCGCGCAGACGGAATAGGTGGGGCTCATCGTGTAGTAGGGCAGGCGGTAGTTCTCCGCGATCTTGCGGACGAGATCCGCGCAGGCCTTCCAGTCGGGCAGCTTCTCGCCGAGGAAGGCGTGGAACACCGTGCCGGAGGTGTAGAGCGTCTGGAGGTTATCCTGAATGTCGAGAGCGGAGAAGATATCCTCGGTGTAGCACACGGGCAGATGCGAGGAGTTGGTGTAGTAGGGGGTGCCGTTCTCGTTCGCGGTGATGATGTCGGGGTACTGCTCCTTATCGTGCTTGGCGAAGCGGTAGGTCGTCGACTCCGCGGGGGTCGCCTCGAGATTGTAGAGATCGCCGTAGAGCTCCTGGTAATCGGAGAGGCGCTCGCGCATGTGGTTGAGGACCTCCTCGGTGAACTTCTGGGTCTCGGGGTGGGTGAGATCCTTCCTCAGCCAGTTGGCGTTGAGGCCGACCTCGTTCATGCCGATGAGACCGATCGTGGAGAAGTGGTTCGCGAACGTGCCGAGATACCTCTTGGTGTAGGGGTAGAGGCCCGCGTCGAGGAGCTTCGTTATGACGGTGCGCTTGGTCTTTAAGGAGCGGGCGGCAACGTCCATGAGGTGATCGAGCCGCTGATAGAAATCCTGCTCATCCTTGGCAAGGTACGCTATGCGGGGCATGTTGATGGTGACTACGCCGACGGAGCCCGTCGATTCGCCGGAGCCGAAGAACCCGCCGGACTTCTTCCTGAGCTCGCGAAGGTCGAGGCGCAGACGGCAGCACATGGAGCGCACGTCGCTGGGCTCCATATCGGAATTGATGTAGTTGGAGAAATAGGGCGTGCCGTACTTCGCGCTCATTTCGAAGAGGAGCCGGTTGTTCTCGGTATCAGACCAATCGAAATCGCGGGTGATCGAATAGGTGGGGATGGGGTACTGGAAGCCGCGGCCGTTGGCGTCGCCCTCGATCATTATCTCGATGAACGCCTTGTTGACCATGTCCATCTCCTTCTTGCAGTCGCCGTAGGTGAAATCCATATCGCGGCCGCCGACTATCGCGGGCAGGTTCTCCATATCCTTGGGGCAGACCCAGTCAAGGGTGATGTTGGAGAAGGGCGCCTGCGTGCCCCAGCGGGAGGGGGTGTTCACGCCGTAGACGAAGCTCTGGATGCACTGCTTGACCTCCTTCTGGGTGAGGTTATCCACCTTTACGAAGGGGGCGAGGTAGGTATCGAACGAGGAGAACGCCTGCGCGCCCGCCCACTCGTTCTGCATTATGCCGAGGAAGTTGACCATCTGGTTGCAGAGTGTCGAAAGATGCGAGGCGGGGGAGGAGGTGATCTTCCCGGGAACGCCGCCGAGGCCTTCCTTTATGAGCTGCTTCAGGCTCCAGCCCGCGCAGTAGCCGGTGAGCATGGAAAGATCGTGCAGGTGGATGTCGCAGGAGCGGTGCGCCTCGGCGACTTCCTTGTCGTAGACCTCGGAGAGCCAGTAGTTGGCGGTGATCGCGCCGGAGTTGGAGAGTATGAGGCCGCCGACGGAATAGGTGACGGTGGAGTTCTCCTTGACGCGCCAATCGTTGATCTTGAGGTAGTTGTCCACAAGATCCTTATAGTCGAGCAGGGTGGAGCCGACGTTCCTGATCTTCTCACGCTGCTTGCGGTAGAGTATGTAGCTCTTGGCGACGTCCGCGTAGCCCGCCTCGGAAAGGACCTTCTCGGCGCTGTCCTGGATATCCTCGACCGCGATCCGGTCGTCCTTGATCTTGTCCTCGAAATCCGCGCAGACGCGGAGAGCGAGCATGTCTATTATACTGGGATGATACTGCTTCTTGCAGGCGTCGAATGCTTTGGTAAGAGCGGCGCTGATCTTCTTTATATCGAACTCCGCTATCTTTCCGTCGCGCTTTACTACACGGTACATGGGTTGGGTGATCCTTTCTGAATGATTATGTCGGTCGTTATTATTCGGTATCGAAGCCGGGAAACCCCGCCTGAACAACGCGGTTTGGGCACAGTTTCCACTATGCTCTTATATTATATCAACTGCTCGGGCTGCTGTCAACAGGTTTTTTCAATATAATGTGCTGTATATTCCGCGACACCACAAGATGTTGTGTTTATTAATTCCTTCCCCGGGCCGACTTCCGAAAAAAAGCAAGCGCCCGCCGCAAAGTGACGAAAAATACGACCACAATATGTTGTGGTCGCAGAGAAGTTTTCATACTATAATGCCGGGGGTGTAAAATTTGATCCGCCGATGGCGGTAATGGCATTTGATCCGCCGATGGCGGTGATGACAAAAAGAGCCATCCAAGCCAAACGTGCTTGTCACAGACGGAGCATGAACGATCCTCAGCGGGTCGACGTCCGCAGAACAACGGAGCATGCCTCGCAGGGGCGGTACACGCGGCTTGGCTTATCGCGTTCCGCGCCTATCGCGGCGCGGCGCCCGTTCGCGCCGAAAAAACATTTTTCGGGCTCACTCCGCGGCTCGCTCGGCTCGCGTATCACATCCCCCTTATCTGCGCGTGCTTTACGTGCGGCTTCACGATCTCGAGATACCTTTCCATTTCCTCCTTCGTGGGCGCCTCGAAGCCCTTATAAAGGACGGTATCGCGGTCTGCAAAGGGCTGGAGGAAGTAATTTTCCGCGCCCTCGATCATGCGGGCGATCCCGGTGAACGAGGCCTCGTCGTGAAAGGGCTTGACGACCGTCGTGCGGAACTCATACGGCACGCGCCCGCGCAGCAGTATTCCGACGCTGCGCTCTATCGCCTCGGTATCCATATCCTCTTTCCCGCAGGTCAGCGGATATCTTTCAAGATCGTTCTTTACGTCCATCGCGGCGTAATCGAGAAGCCCCGCTTCGATGAGGGCTTCGAGCCTCTCCGGGTGGGTGCCGTTGGTGTCGAGCTTGACGGCAAAATCAAGGGCCTTGATCTGATTCATTAATTCGGGAAGCTCCGGACGGAGGAGCGCCTCGCCTCCGGTGAAGGCGACGCCTTCGAGCAGGCCGCGTCTCTTTTCGAGGAAGGAAATGAGCTCCGCGTCGTCCATGACGGCGGGAGCGGCGCCCCAGAGCTCGCTGTTGTGGCAGAAGGGGCAGCGCAGATCGCAGCCCGAAAGGAAGACCGTGCAGGCGGTCCGCCCCGGGAAATCGAGCAGGGTCAGCTTCTGTATTCCGTTTATATCCATGGCGAGGGCTCCTTTGCTTTTCCTTTTGATCGATTGTAGCATCTCCGCGGGGAGCTGGCAAGTGTTTTATGGGCCGGACGCGAAAAAGAGTGCAAAATCTCCCGAAAAATATTGACGGAGATATATTTTTCTGATACAATAATAAAGTTAGCGCAATCATACTCTTGTGAGGGATTTATATGGATTTATTTGATAAGTGTTACAACGAACTCGTCGCCACCAGCCGCGAAGCGGGCATCTACCCCTATTTCCACGAGCTCGAATCGAAGCAGGACGTCGAGGTCATTATGGAGGGCAAGCGCCGCATAATGCTCGGCTCCAACAACTACCTCGGCCTTACAACCAACCCGCGCGTCATTAAGGCGGGCGTCGAGGCGCTGGAAAAGTACGGCTCCGGCTGCTCCGGCTCCCGGTTTTTGAACGGCACGCTGGAGCTCCACGTTCAGCTCGAGAAGGAGCTGGCGGAGTTCCTGCATAAGGAGGCCGTGATGACGCTCTCGACAGGGTTCCAATCGAACCTCGGCATCATCTCCGCCATCGTCGGCAGGAACGATTACATGATCTGCGATAAGGAGAATCACGCCTCCATCTACGACGGGTGCAAGCTCTCCTACGGCAAGATGCTCCGCTACCGCCACTCCGATATGGAGGATCTCGAGGCGCAGCTTCAGAGGGTGCCGGATTCGGCCGGCAAGCTCATCATAACGGACGGCGTTTTCTCCATGAGCGGCGATATCGCAAAGCTGCCCGAGATAGTCGATCTCGCGCACAAGTACGGCGCGAGGGTCATGGTCGACGACGCGCACGGCCTGGGCGTTCTGGGCGAGAACGGCCGCGGCACTGCGGATTATTTCGGCCTGACCGATCAGGTCGATATAATAATGGGCACCTTCTCCAAGAGCCTCGCCTCCATCGGCGGGTACGTCGCGGGCGATTACCGCGTCATCGACTGGGTGCGCCACTGCTCGAGGCCGTTCATATTCTGCGCCTCGATCCCGCCCGCATCCTGCGCCACGGCGATAGAAGCCCTGCACATCATGAAGGAGCAGCCCGAGCTGCCGAAGCGCCTCATGGCGCTCGCGCAGCACATGCGCGAAGGCCTGCGCTCACGCGGCATCGCGATACGCGACAGCGTCACGCCCATAATCCCCATTTACACCTACACTCCCGAGCGTACGCTCATGAAGGCGAAGGAGCTCTATGACAACGGCGTTTACGTCAATCCCGTGCTGCCTCCCGCCACCCCGGCGGACGAGTGCCTCCTGCGCACGAGCTATATGGCGACCCACACCGAGGCGCTGCTCGACGAGGCCCTCGACGTGATCGAAAGAGTAATAAAGGAATAATAAGCAACAGTACTCACCAATGGGGACGGTTCTCAGTGGTGAGTAAATTGTGCTTTGGAGCGAAAACCGCTTGTTTTACTCACCATTGAGAACCGTCCCCGTTGGTGAGTTTTTCCGGTAAAAAAGAGGTTCATTATGCGTATAGCTGCGATCACCGGCGCCACGAGCGGCATCGGCCTTGCGATGGCGGAAAAGTTCAATAAAGAGGGCGACCGCGTCTATGCCCTTGCCCGGCGGGAAGCGAAGCTCCCGGAGGGCGTGATATTCATGCCCTGCGACGTGACGGACGAGGCCGCGGTGAGCTCCGCGGTCAACGGGATCGTCTCCCGCGAGGGGAGGATCGACCTGCTCATAAACAACGCGGGCTTCGGCATTTCGGGCGCGGTGGAGTTTACCGCACTTGAAGACGCGAAAAGGCAGTTCGACGTCAATTTCTTCGGCATGGTCAATATGACTAAGGCCGTCCTGCCCGTGATGCGCGCCCAAGGCGGGGGCAGGGTGATAAACCTGAGCTCCGTCGCGGCGGTCACGCCGATCCCGTATCAGACCTATTATTCGGCTTCAAAGGCCGCGATAAACTGCTATACGATGGCGCTTCAGAACGAGGTGCGAGGGGCTAATATCAAGGTCTCCGCGCTCATGCCCGGCGACGTCAAAACGGGCTTCACCGCCGCGAGGAAGAAATCCCTCGAAGGGCTCGAGGCCTATCCCGCGCTCGAAAAGTCGGTCAGGACCATGGAGCATGACGAGCAGAACGGCATGGCGCCCTCACAGCTCGCGGCGAGAGCATATGCGATCTCGAACAAGCGCAGCCCCAAGCCGCTCTACTCCTGCGGCTTTTCCTACCGCCTGTTCTGCGTGCTGGCAAAGGTACTGCCGAATCGGTTCGTGAACTGGATATTGAGCAAGCTGTACGGCTAAGCAATGAATAAAAAGCGCTCCCTTGTTTTCAGGGGAGCGTTTTTTATTCATGGGTCACGATATGCCGCTTTCCGTCAGCCTCACCACCCTCGTCGCGACCTCGGAGATGAACTTCCTGTCGTGGGTGACGGCGATTATGCAGCCGCCGAAGCCCTTCAGGATCCGCCTTATCACGGGGTTGGAGAGGGGCGAAAGATTGCGCGTCGGCTCGTCTAAAAGCAGCACGTTATAGCCCTCCAGCGCCATCTTGACGAACATCAGCTTAGCCTTCTGCCCGCCGGAAAGCTCCGTGATAAGGCTCTCGGCCTCGTCCTTCGTGAAGCGCACGCTGCCGAGGTAAGTCCGCGCCCTTGTGACGGCCTCCTTTTCGCCCGAGGGGGCGAGGAAATCTATCGGAGTCGCGAACCCGTCGAGCAGGTCAAAATAGTTCTGCGGCATATAGAAAACGCGAAGGTCGCGGCGGGAGGAGAGCTCCCGCCCGATCAGGCGGAGGAGAGTCGTCTTGCCTATGCCGTTGCGCCCGATCACCGCCAGATGCTCCGCGGCGTCGACGTTGAGGCGGAAGCCCTCCGTCAGCCGCTTCCCATCGGGCGAATACAGCCCTTCGCAGGAAAAGCGCAGTATCTCCTTGCGCCTCGGGAGGGAGACCGCCGGAAGGTCTATATCTATCTGCCACTCGCTCATTGGCGCCTCGGTCAGGTTCTCGCGCTCCTTTTCAAGCCGCCGGCCCTGCGCCTGAACGGAATGCATCTTCTTTTTGAGCAGGCGCCCCGTCGAGGGATCCTGCCGCGAGAGGTTCCGCTGCGCGGAGTCGACCTTCTCGTATATCTCGCGCCAGCGCTCCTCCTTCTTTTTCTGCTCCGCGTGCTCGAAGGCGGAGACCTGCGCCTGATGTGAAAAGGCGCGCTCGCGGTTCTCTATGTATTCGCGGTAGGGGACGTTCGCCACGGTGCAGCGCGGCACCTTCTTGTGGTGGATGTGCTCCAGATGTATGACCGCCTTCGCGGTGTTCTCGATGAGCGTCTCGTCGTGCGAGACGAAAAGCACCCCGCCTTCAAAGGAGCCGATGAACCCCTCCAGCCATTCGAGGGTCTCAAGGTCGATATCGTTCGTCGGCTCGTCGAGGAGAAGCATGTCGGGCTCGTCAAGGAGCGCCTTTACAAGACGGAGCTTCACCCGCTCGCCGCCGGAGAGCGTCGAAAGCGGCCTCTGCTCGCGGACTATATCGGGCTCCAGCCCCATCTCGGCGGCCTTCGCCTCCGCGCGCCAGAGCTCCTCCTCCGGCAGGGAGAGGAAATCGGGTATGGAGAGCTCCGCTTCGCCGGGCCCGAGCTCCTGCGCGAGATACCCCAATCGGTGGTTCCCGCGGGAAATGCCGCCCGTGAACTCCGCGTGATCCTCTATGAGGGCGGGGTCGGCGATGAGCTTCAGAAGTGTGGACTTGCCGTTGCCCTCCTCGCCGATTATGACCGTCCTGTCGCCGGGGTTGAGGGTAAAGGAAAGATCGCCCACGAGCTTTCGCCCGTTAGCGGAAACGAATATGGAAACGTTGTTCAATTGTATCATGGTGACCTCGCTTTAAATGAACACGGAAAAATCACCGAAGAGAGCTTCGGTTTTGTGAAATGACTCAAGAATGTGTTCAGCGGGTCTTCAAGCCGGGGGTTACCTCGTTTCTGTGATGAAGAGATTATAGCACGGACGGAATCAAAATGCAAGAGGGATATGCGAGCTGTGCGAGCCGCGGAGCGTGGCCGAAAAATGTTTTTTTCGAGCCGAGCGGAGCGCCGCGCCACGTGGAGGGTCAAGCGATCGCAACAGTGTTGCGATCGTACCGAAACGCCGAGCAGCTATGCTGCGAAGGGTGAGGCGCGGAACTCGTCAGCGTAAGCTCGTCGAACCGCTCCCGCGAGATATTTCCGCAGTATCGATTAAAACAAACATGGTGCAGGAGGTCAACCTTCTGCACCACGGCTTTGCTTAAAAACGGAGATCGGGCTTATAACCTTTCAGTTATCAGCTGTCAGTTTGCGGCAAAAACCCGTGCACCCAGTCGGAGAAGTGATAATAGCAGAAGAATATGACGCTCGAGATCCCCCAGGTGATGGGGTATGCCCAGTAGATGAAGTGTATCTCGTGGATGAAGTGCATCATTATTTCTATATAGGTTATTCGGAAGACGCACCAGACGGCGAGCATTACCGCCATGGGGACGACGGCCTTGCCCGCCCCGCGGCAGACGGAGGCGACCGCGTGCGAGAAGGCGAGCAGGCAGTAGAAGAACGCCTCTATACGCGCCTGCTTAGCGCCCAGGGCTATTACCTCGGGGTTCTTGTCGAACAGGCTGACGAACACGGGTGCGAATATCCATATGACGAGGCCGATGAGCTCCGCCATTATGACCGCGGATATTATGCCGAAGCGTGAGCCTCGCTTAGCGCGTTCGTACTCGCCCGCGCCGAGGTTCTGCCCGACGAAGGTCGTTATGGCCATCGTGAACGAGTTGATGGGCAGGAACGCGAAGCCCTCTATCTTTGAATAGGAGCCGTAGGCGGCGGTAGCTATTTTGAGGAAGGAATTGATGTTCTTCTGGACTATGACGTTGGCTAAGCCTATGACCGAGTTCTGCACTCCGGAGGGCAGGCCGTAGCGGATTATCTCACGGAATATCGGCCCGTCGAAGCCTATCTTGCGGAGCTCTATGTGGTAGACGGTGTCCTTCCTCGCAAAGCGGATGATGCAGAGGATGAGGCTCACCCCCTGGGAGATGGTCGTCGCGAGAGCCGCGGACCAGACTCCCCAGCGGAAAACTCCGACGAAGAGCAGATCGAGCCCGATATTCAAAACCGAAGAAACGAACAGATAATAGAGCGGGCGGCGGCTGTCGCCGAGGGCGTTCATTATGGACTTGAACGTGTTGTAGAGGACTATCGCGAGCGACCCCGCGAAGTACCAGCGGAAGTAGGCGACGGCCTCGTCCATTATCTCGGGGTCGGTATCCATCCAGCGGAGGAACGTGGGCGTGAATATGACGCCCACCGCCGTCAGCACCACGCCGCTGACTATGCCGAGGGCGACGTTCGTATGCACGGCCTTGGAGACCCTGTCCATATCCTTCGCGCCGAAGTATTTGGATATGACTATGCCCGCGCCCATAGTCGCGCCGATGAAGAAGCTCGTGATGAGGAATATGAGGTTCCCCGAGGAGGAGACCGCCGCGAGCGAATCCGTCCCGAGAAAATTCCCGACGATTATCGAATCCGCCGTGTTGTAAAGCTGCTGAAGGAGCTGACTCAAAAACACGGGCACGGCGAAGCTCAGTATGAGCTTCCAGGGGGTGCCGGAAGTCATGTCCGTAACGGAATCGTTCTTATTGGGGAAGCCTCTCATATTCACTCCGGATGCTTTTTCTTCATTATAACATCTGCACCGTGAAAAGATAGGGGCGGCGGTAAATATAATATTGCGCCGCGGTATTGAAAAAACCGCGCCGATGGTGCATAATAGGGAAAACGGACACCGGAAGGAGAGGATCGGAATGGAAGAAAAGAGATCGAACGCCTCGCCCGAATCGCGCGGCGGCGTCATAGTCAGAACGAGCGTCATAGGCATAATCGTAAACGTGCTGCTCGCCGGGTTCAAGGCGGCGGTCGGCCTTATCGCCAACTCCATCGCCGTCGTGCTTGACGCGGTCAACAACCTCACCGACGCGCTTTCGTCCGTCATAACCATCATAGGGACGAAGCTCGCCGGCAAAAAGCCCGACAAGAAGCACCCCCTCGGCTACGGGCGGATCGAATACGTCAGCTCGATGATAATAGCCGCGCTCGTGCTCTACGCGGGCATAACCTCGCTCGTCGAATCGATCAAGAAGATTATCACCCCCGAGGCGGCGGATTATTCGACCGTCTCGCTCATAATAATCGCGGCCGCCGTAATTGCGAAGATACTCCTCGGCACGTACGTCAAGAGGACGGGCAAGAAGGTCAATTCCGGCGCGCTCGTCGCGTCGGGCTCCGACGCCCTCTTCGACGCGATACTCTCCGCCTCCGTGCTCGTCTGCGCGGTAATTTACCTCCTGACGAAGGTCAGCCTCGAAGCGTACGTCGGCGTGGTGATCTCGATATTCATAATCAAGTCCGGCGTCGAGATGCTCCTCGAGAGCCTCGACGAGATACTCGGCCGCCGCATGGATCCCGATTTCGTGAAGGAGATAAAGGCGACCGTCTGCGAGGAGCCGGAGGTGCTCGGCGCTTACGATCTCATACTCAACAGCTACGGCCCCGAAAGGATCGTCGGTTCGGTGCACGTGGAGGTCCCCGACACGATGACCGCGCGTGAGCTCGACGCGATCGAGCGGCGCATCGCCGGGAACGTGCTCGAAAAGCACGGCGTGCTCCTGACGGGCGTCGGCATCTACGCCCGCAACACCGGCAGCGACGCCGTCGGCGCGATGTGCTCCGAGATAACGCGGATCGTTATGAAGCACGAGGGCGCCCTCCAGATACACGGCTTCCATGCCGACGAGGATTCAAAGACGGTCTCGTTCGACGTTATACTCGATTTCGCCCTGAAGGACAGGGACGCGGTTTTCGCGGACATCCGCTCCGAGGTCGAGGCCGCCTACCCCGACCACAGCTTCAATATAATACAGGATTTCGACGTCTGATCGCCGCCGCTCAAAACGGCACGCACGACGTCTGAGAAACAAAAGCTCCGGCAGCCCGGAGCTTTTTCGTTTCGCGAAGGGGGAAACGTACCCGTTTTGCCTTATTTTTTATCGCTTCGACGCTTTAAGTGAGGGGCGGGTTATGATATAATATGAAAAAACTATCGGGAGGGATAAGCATGGCGGCAAAAAACGTCGGCACTCTTATAAAGGAAGCGAGAACCAAGGCGGGGCTCACACAGGAGCAGCTCGCGAAGAAGGTGAAGGGGCTCACCGCTTCGGATATCGGTAAGGCGGAGCGCGGGGAAAAGACCCTCACGCAGGAGCAGCTGAAGGCGATAGCCAAGGCAACGGGCGTCACGCAGAAGAGTCTGCTTGAGGCGAAGAGCGGCGGCTCCTCCGGCAAGACCGCGTCTTCCTCCTCCGGGGTGAAGCTCACGGCGGATGAAAAGAAGCTCGTCACGCTCTTCCGCAAGGCGGACGATAAGACGAAGCAGGCGGCGATGGAGCTCCTTGACGAGGGAGCGGAGGAAACGGGCAGCATACTTTCCGGCCTGCTCGGCGGGAACTCCGCGGGTCCCGGCATAGGGGGCGTTCTCGGCACGCTCCTCGGCGGAGGCAATTCCGGCGGCAGCGGGAACCTCATAACCTCGCTCTTCGGCGGCAATAACAACAACAATAACAACAACGCCGATAACGGCGGCGGGCTCCTGGGCTCGCTCATAGGGGGTGTGCTCGGCAAGCGCGAGATGCCCGACGGCGAAGAGCCCCCGGAGGATAATAACTGATGCCCGGGGATGGGATACCGCGCGTCAGGCGCGCCGCGTGGGGGCTGCTGCGCTTTATCACGCCGCGCTTTATCACCCGCGGTTACGATTACTCCTGCGAGAGCATGGAGGCCGAAGGGCCCTGCCTCATAGTTTCGAACCACGTAACGAATCTCGATCCGTTCTTCGTCGGCCTCGCGCTGGGGAAGGATCCGCCCGCGTACGTCGCGAGCGAGCACATAATGCGGCTCGGGCTCGTTTCGAAGCTTATCGATAAGCTCGTCGCGCCCATACCCCGCTCCAAGGCGGCCTCGGGCGCGGGAACGGTCAAGGCGTGCCTGCGGCGGCTGCGCGGGGGAGAGAGCGTCGTCCTCTTCGCGGAGGGCGACTGCACCTGGGACGGGCTCACGCACGGGGTCTTCCCCGCGACGGGCAAGCTCGCCAAGGCTTCGGGGAAGCCGCTCGTCACGTTCAGGATCGAAGGCGGCTATCTTTCCCGCCCGAGGTGGAGCCGCAGTCTCCGCCGCGTGCACATGCACGGCGGGCAGGTCGGCTTCTATTCGGCGGAGAGGCTCGCGGGCATGAGCGCGGACGAGGTCACGGCCGCCATCAACGCCGATATCTTCGAGGACGCCTGGACGCGTCAGCGCGCCGAGAGGCGGCTCATCCCCTCCGACCGACGCGCCGAGGGGCTGGAGAGGGCGCTCGCCGTATGCCCCGAATGCTTCGGGCTCGGGACGCTCGCCTCGAAGGACAACACCGTCTTCTGTAAGGAATGCGGGGCGAACTCGCTCGTGGACGAGCTCGGCTTCTTTGAGAAGGGCTCGTACTTTTCGACCGTTGCGGAATGGGACGCCTGGCAGAAGGAAAAGCTTTATGAGCTCGCGCTTTCCGGCGGAGCGAAGGCGGCCCCCGTGTTCGAGGGAAAGTTCACCCGCCTCAGCGACGGGAACGGCGGGCGTGAGAGATCCGAAAAGACGAGGCTCGCGCTGGATCCCGGCCTTGCTTACGTCGAAGCGGGCGGCAGGCGCTTCCCGTTCGACGAAACAGACGATATGTCCATGGTGAAGACGGATAGGCTGCTCTTCTCCGCGGACGGCGGATACTACGAATTCAAAAGCAATAATGCCGCGCTGAGGCTCGTGCTCCTCGCTTATGGGGCGCACAGAGCCGCTGCGGGCTCACGGGAGGAAAAACGATGATCACGCCGCTGCTGCTTGAAGCCGAAGCTTCGGGCATATTCTACGCTTCGGAGGGAGTATGGAACGCCGTGTTCCAGATGGGGCTCATAGCGCTCGTCATACTCGCCGCGAATATCCTGAGGCGACTGCCCTTTATCAGGAAGAGCCTCATGCCCGTTTCGGTCATAGCGGGGTTCCTGATGCTGATCGCAAAGCTCATACTGAGGGGCTTCGGCGTGAGGGATTTTTTCAATATGGAGCTCATGGACACGCTCGTCTACCACTGCATAGCGCTCGGCTTTATCGCTATGAGCCTGCGCGCGGCTGAGCCCGGCGCAAAGAAGGGCGCGGGCGTCCGCTCGGGCGCGATGATAGTCGGCGCATACCTCGTGCAGGCGTTCGTCGGGCTCGTTATAACGATCGGCATAGGCCTTCTCATAAAGCCCGATCTCTTCAAGGCGGCGGGTCTGCTCCTGCCGATGGGCTACGGGCAGGGCCCCGGCCAGGCTAACAACATAGGCATGACCTACGAGAGCTACGGCTTTGCCGGGGGAAAGAGCTTCGGGCTCGCCCTCGCCGCGGCGGGGTATATCTGCGCCTGCGTGGTCGGAGTCATCGTGCTCAACTTCTGGCGGCGCAGGGGGCTCGTCAAGTCCGCCTCCGGCCAGGAGGGCAGGGCGGATGAGCTGCCCGCCTCCTATTTCCAGGGCGAGGGGGAGATCCCCATCTCCGACTCGATAGACAAGCTCTCCATCCAGATGGGGCTCGTACTCGTCGTGTACCTCGTGACATACCTCGTGACGAAGGGCCTGACCTCCCTGCTGGAGGCCGCGGCTCCCGGTGTGGCTTCGCTCCTCAACCCGATGCTCTGGGGCTTCAATTTCATAATCGGTTCCGCCGTCGCGATGCTGACGAAGCTTCTTCTCGACGGGGCTCACAAGCGCGGCTGGATGAAGCGCCGCTACCGCAACAGCTATCTTCTGAACCGCCTTTCCGGCTTCTTCTTCGACGTCATGATCGTCGCCGGCATCGCCTGCATAGATCCCGAGGATCTTTCCGGCCTCTGGGTACCCTTCGCCCTGCTCGCGGCGGCGGGCGGCGTCGTCACCTGGTTCTACCTCAAAAGGGTCTGCCGCAGCGTCTGCCCGGATTATTACCGCGAGGGGCTCATCTCCATGTATGGGATGATGACCGGCACGATAGGCTCCGGCATACTGCTCCTTCGTGAGATCGATCCCGATTTCAAAACTCCCGCCGCGAACAACCTCGTCACCGGGTCGAGCAGCGGCATACTCTTCGGCGCTCCGCTGCTTATACTCGTCACGACGGCCGCCAAATCGGATGCGCTCCTTTACGCCGTGATGGGGATCATAGTCGTCTATTTCGCCCTGCTGATGCTGTTCATACGCCTCGCGGGGAGGAAAAAGGACCGCTGACCGCGTCCGCAAGAAAAAAGTTTTCTCAAAAAACCCGCGTGTGGGCCCACATGTGGGTTTTCTTTTTATTGAAAATGTGTTATGATATGCTCGGTACTCTATTTTTGACAGGAGCGATAATTCAATGATGAATAGAAATAAGCACAGGATCGCGGCGCTCGCGGCGCTCATACTCGCGGCTCTCACCCTTGCGGGGTGCGGCGGGAAAGGCTTCCTCGGGTGCGCGCCGGAAACGGGAGACCCCTCGGTGATAGTCGTCCCGACGGACGAGGCCTCCCCTACGGACCCCGTCGTTACGGAGGAGCCGGCAATAACCCCCGAACCCGTAAACGTCTACGTCACCATGCGTGAGAGCGACGGCTTCATCCGCGCCAACAAGAACGGCACCTACGGCGTCGGCATAGACGGCTCGGTCCGCTTCATAGGCATCAGCACGATGGGTCAGCACCTCATCTACGATTGGGAGAACGTCGTCGATCTCGAAACGAACGACACGACGACCGCCGCCCTCATGAGGGACAGCTCCATCAGGCTGAACGGCTTCTTTATGACCTCGTTCGCCGAAGCGCTCGAATGGCAGGGGACGGTCGACCTCGCGATGGGCGACAAGCACCTTGTCGGCCTCCGTACGGACGGTACCGTCGCCGCCTGCGGCGATAACGCCGAAGGGCAGTGCGATGTGGGTGAATGGGAGAAGGTCAGAAAGGTCACGGCGGCCGGCACGTATACCGCCGCCCTCTGCGAAGACGGCGTCGTAACGACGCTCGGCTCCGGGTTCGACGCGGGACTCAGCTCGCTCCCCGCCGCGGATATCGAAGCGGCGCCCGACCACATACTGCTCCTCCTGACGGACGGCACGGTAAGGAGCATCCCCGTCGTCCGCAATGACGGCGCTCAGGCCGGCAGGAACGACGGCTCATCCGCGGCTCCCACGGCGGATCCTTCGGATGAGGCCGACGGGAGCAAGTCCGGCGGGAAGAGCTCCGGGAACGCTTCCGACCCGACCGCGGGCTGGAAGGATATCGTAAAGGTGTTCGCCGCAAAGGGCGCGGATTACGCCGTCGATTCGACGGGCAGGCTCTTCACCACGGCCTCCTTCGTCGATGAGACCGTGGAGGACGCGTACTTCGTCGGCGCTTCCGAAAAGCACGCCGTCGTGCTGAAGGGCGACGGCACCTGCGTCAGCTTCGGCGACAACACGAATTATCAGGGCAGGGTCAGCGGATGGCGGCTGCTTCCGTTCGTCACGGACGAGGGCTGGCTCCTCGGTTACGGGCCCGGCACTTATATCGAAGGCGCCCCCGTCGGCACGGGGACGGAGACCGTCTATACCGAGCCCGCCACGGGCGAAACGCGGGATGCGACGTTCGTCATACTGGGTGACGTCAACGGCGACGGCATGATCGATCAGGCGGACGTGAGCGCCGTGAACGACCATATCTCCGGCAAGACGAAGCTCACGGGCGCTTTCCTCCGTGCGGCGAACGTGATCGCGGACAGCTCCAAGCCCGAATCGATAGACGTCGTCGATCTCGAAAAGATCACCGCCGAGGCCAACGGCGAGAAGGCGATCGACCGCTTTGCGAAGACCGATTACTATACCGCCCTCCTTGCCGACGCCAAGAGGAAGAACACGGACGCCCTCGGCTACATAAAGATAAAGGGGACGAACATCTCCTACCCGATAATGTACGATTTCAACTGGTACTATAACGACCATGACATCGACCGGAACGAGGTCGTCCGCGGGAGCATCTACTTCTACTGGGGAAAGAACAACAGGAACATAGTCATCACCGGCCACAATTCGAGGACGAGCGGCACCATGTTCCACGAGCTCCATAAGATACAGGACAATAAAGCGAAGCTCGCCACCTACAAGAACCGCCTCTGGCAGATCAACACCTACGGCGAGACCGGCTACTGGGAGGTCTGGGCCCTCTATGAGGAGCCCGCCTTCAGGGACGCATCCCAGTCCTCGCAGTATTATAATACGAACTTTCCCGGCACGTTCAACTCCCTCACCGAGCAGGAGCGCAGGGAGTGGATCGACTACCAGCTCGCAAGGAGCGAGCTCAACTATTCGGTCGGCGTCACCACCGAGGACAGGTTCATGACTCTGCTCACCTGCGGCGACGATCATCAGGATTCCGCCAAGGGCGCAAGGCTCTACATATTCCTCCGCTGGGTGGGCAGGAACTGATGCTGACGGACAATTCCTTTTGCGTGGGGCAGCGCGTCATAATGCGCAAGCCCCATGCCTGCGGCGCGGACGAGTGGGTCATCACCCGCACGGGCGCCGACGTTAAAATAAAATGCACCGGCTGCGGAAGGGTCGTCATGCTCGACAGGGGCGCCTTCATGAAAGCGGCGAAAAAACTATTGACAGAGGTCAACGAAAATGAAGAACAATAAAAAGGCCCGCACAGCGAGCGAAAAGCTCCACTCGAAGGATAAGGGCTACAAGCTCGCCTCGAATCTGGATTTCTTCATATTCATCGCGGGGCTGCTCGTCGCGCTTTTCACTGTAAGGGCGTTCATATTCGAGCCCGTCCGGGTGGACGGCGAATCCATGCAGAACACCCTCCAGAACGACGAGCGCTGCGTCGTGGAAAAGGTCAGCTACTGGTTCACGAGGCCCAAGGCGGGCGATATAGTCATAGTCCACTACCCCGACCGCGGGAACGACAGCTTCGTCAAGAGGGTCGTCGCGACCGGCGGCCAGACCATCGAGCTCGTGGGCGAGCTCGCCCGCGGCGCGGACGGCAAACCCCTTTTCAAGATACTCGTCGACGGCATCCCGCTCGACGAATCCGCCTACGAGCCGAACATGCTCATAGAGTCCGCGGTGTTCTCGCCGTGGTCCATAACCGGGCAGGGCGAGGGCGGATACACCGTGCCCGAGGGTTACGTTTTCGTAATGGGCGACCACAGGACGAACTCCCATGACAGCAGGCGCGTCGGCCCCATCCCGCTGAGCAGCGTCGTCGGGCGCGTTCACGGCGTGCTCTACCCCTTCAACAGGATGCGCTCGGTCGACTGATCATGGAAGAATACACTCTCAGATCCACAAGGACCCACAGGAACTCCGCGTTCAGGAGGGCCGCCGATATAGCGGTCATTTTACTGCTGTGCGCGGGGCTGCTCGCGCTCCTGTTCAAAGTCCTCCTCGTGCCCGAAAGGGTCGCAAAAGAGACCGTGACGGGTCTTTCGGAGGGGGATCTCATACTCGTGGACAGATTCTCGAAATATCTTTCCGATTACAAGGTCGGCGATATAGTCGCGGCGGAGCCCGCCGCGGGATACGGCCTTTACAGGATAGCCGCCCTCGGCGGGGAGAGCTATCTCGTCATAGACGGGCAGGCCTTCCTCGACGACAACCTCATCGACGAGGGCTCCTATTCCGACGGCTGGCCGCGCGAAGCGGAGCTTTATATCGAGGTCCCGGAGGATTCCGTACTCCTCCTCCCGGATGAAAGATGGGGCCTTGAAGATCTCGAAGCCTGCCTCGTGCGCTATAACGATATCCGCGGGGAGGTCCGCCTGCGCATCTATCCGGCGGATAAGCTTTCCCTGTTCTATTGATAAGGAGCCATATGCAGACAGTATCAGACATCCTCTCCGTTCTTTACGTACTCGCCTTTGCCGCTTCGGGCTTCAGCGTTTCGCGGCTCGTATTCCCGAAGGACAGGCTGATGAAGCAGGCCGCGTTCGGGCTCTGCTTCGGGCTCGTTCTGCTGCTCTGGCTGCCCGTGCTCTTCGCGTTCGTGATGGAGTTCACCCTCGCGGCGCAGATCTGCGCGCTCGTCACCGCGCTTTTGATATGCGCGCTCTGCGTCATATTCGGGCGCGGGAAGGCGAAAACGGGCTCCTTCCGCATAAAGGAGGAGCGCGCTCTCATGCTCACCTGCGCGCCGCTCATATTGATAGGCGCGGTGCTGATGGCCAACCACTATATCACGAACGCCTCGAACGGCGCTCTCCACGTCGGGCAGTCCACGTTCGGCGATCTCTGCATGCATCTCGGCTTCATCACGAGCATTTCCGTGCAGAAGACGTTCCCGCCGATGTATTCGATCCTCCCCGACACCGCGCTCGGCTATCCCTTCCTCTGCGACAGCGTCAGCTCCACCTTCTATACCCTCGGCGCCTCGCTCCGCTGGGCGGCGCTCCTGCCCGCGCTTTACGCTTACGTCACCGTGGTGCTTTCGGTCTATCTCTTCTTCGAGGATTGGTTCAAAAGGAATTCCATCGCCGTCCTCGCCACGTGGCTCTTCTTCGTCGGCGGCGGGTTCGGGTTCTGGTACTTCTTCGACAGCTCCAAGACGCTTGCCGGGCTCACCTCGCCCGAGGCGTGGAGCAACTGGCTCAACGAGACCTTCAACATAAACGCACAGCTTTCCTACGCATCCCCGCTCAATATGGGCAAATTCCTGATGGAAGGCTGGTATAAGACCCCGACCAACTTTGTCGATCACGGCGTCAGGTGGGTCAATTCGATCGCGGATATGCTCGTCCCGCAGAGGGCGACCCTCTTCGGATGGGCGCTGCTCTTCCCCGCGCTGCAGATGCTTCGCCGCGCCTCGTTCGATGGCGAGCACGGGCTCTTCATCGCCCTCGGCGTGCTTGCGGGGGCGATGCCCCTCGTGCATACGCACAGCTTCTTCGCTCTGGGGCTCATAAGCATCGTGCTCTTCACGGCGGCTCTCATCCGCAGGGTCAACGCGGCCGGCGCGGAGGAGCGCAAAACGAGCTCCCGCGCGCTCTCACGGTTCGTGCTGTTCGGGGCGATCGCCGTCGTGCTCGCGGCCCCGCAGCTCTTCGGCTTCACCTTCAGGCAGAGCTCTGCCGGGGGTTTCCTCAAATACCATTTCAACTGGTGCAACGAATCCGATTCATGGCTCTGGTTCTATATAAAGAACCTCGGCTTCATATTCATACTCATGCTGCCCGCGTTCCTCCTCACGAAGAAGGAGAACAAGCTCTTCTACGGCGGCGGGCTGCTCATCTGGGCGCTCTGCGAGTTCGTCGTGTTCCAGCCCAACACCTATGACAACAACAAGCTTCTCTTCGTCTGGTTCGCGCTCACCTGCGGCATAGTCGCCGAGTTCATAGTTCTCACGTGGGATAAGCTTACGAAGAGCGAAACCGGCAAAGGCGCCGGAAAGAAGACTCCCGCGGCTCACAGGGCCGCCTACGGGATACTCTTTGCCGTGATCGTCGGCTCGATGATGATATCGGGCGCGATGACCCTCGCGCGCGAATACGTCTCCGGCGATCATCTCGGCGTGCGGGAAGGAAAGCTCGGGCTTATCGAGAACGGCTATGAGGTCGTTTCGTCCGATCTCAAGGCGCTGACGGAGTGGATGGACGACAATTTGGAACCCAAAGCCACGGTGCTCACCGCCACCAATCACAACAACGCCGTCGCCATGCTGACGGGGCGCAATATCGTATGCGGCTCAACGGCCTTCCTGCACTTCCACGGGGTGGATTACGCAGAAAGGTTCAATAACGTCCGCCGCATGTACGAGGAACCCTCGTCCTGCTTCGACGAGCTCCGTGAGCGGTACGGCGTGGGTTACGTGCTCCTCAGCGAATGGGAAGCGGGAAGCTACAACGTGGACTACGAGTTTTTCTCCCGTCTGACGCCCGTGTGGTCGCAGGGCGGGACGGTACTCTATAAGGCAGACTGAACGGAGGGAACATGCAGCCGCAAAACGGGGGGCGTTTATACTGCCGGAGAAGGGGCGTTCTTGCGCCCATATTCTCGCTGCCGTCGAAATACGGCGTCGGCACGATCGGCGCGGAGGCGCGCGGATTCATCGATATTCTTGCCGAAAGCGGCGCTTCGGTCTGGGCAATACTGCCCACGGGCGTGACGGGCTTCGGGGATTCACCCTATCAGAGCTTCTCGAGCTTCGCGCTCAATCCGTACTTTCTCGATCTTGAGGAGCTCATCGGGGAGGGCCTTCTCACAAGGGAGGAGTGCGCCGCCTGCGACTTCGGCTCCGACGAGGGGCGGGTCGATTACGGCAAGCTCTATATGAACCGGACGCCGCTCCTCATGACCGCCTACGCGAGGGCGAAGGATAGGGATGGCTACGCCGCCGCGCTCGAGGCCTTTGAAAGTGAAGCGCCCTGGCTACAAACCTATGCCGAGTTCATGGCGATAAAGGACGTCGAGGGCGGCCTCCCGTGGTACGAATGGCCGGAAGGCCTCAAAAACCGCGATCCCGCCGCGATGGAGGAGATCTCCGAAAAGATCTCCTGCGAGGCCGGCTTCCACAAATTCGTTCAGCTGAAGCTCGCCGAGCAGTGGTCGGAGCTCGTCTCCCACGCGATGGAGCGGGGCGTGCTCATAATGGGGGATATGCCCATCTACTGCGCCTATGATTCCGCCGACTGCTGGGCATACAGGAAGAATTTCCGCTTCGATAAGAACGGGCGGCCGAAGGAGGTCGCGGGCGTCCCGCCCGATTATTTCTGCGAGGACGGGCAGCTCTGGGGCAACCCCGTATACGACTGGTACCAAATGAAGAAGGACGGGTTCGCCTTCTGGATGGAGAGGCTGCGCCGCGCGGCGGAGCTCTACGACATACTGCGCATAGATCATTTCCGCGGGTTCGCTTCGTATTACGCCGTTCCCGCCGGGGCGGAGACCGCGCGAAACGGTCTCTGGCGCAGGGCGGAGGGCCGCCGCCTCTTCGAGAGGGCGGCGCAGGAGCATCTCCCCGTCGAGATAGTCGCCGAGGATCTCGGCTTCATAACCGGGGACGTGAAGCGCCTTTTGAAGGATACGGGCTTTGCCGGTATGCAGATAATGGAGTTCGCGTTCGACGATTCGCCCGACAATCCGCACAGGAATAAAAGGTGGAACGGCGACGCGAAGAAGCTCCGCAACAAGGTCGCCTACACGGGCACGCACGATAATCCGCCCATCCGCGCATGGTGGGAGGAGCAGGATGAGCGCACCCGCGCCTTCGCGCGGGAATATGCCGGCACGGACGATCTGCCGATGGGCATAGTCAAAGCGACCGCCGAGTGCGACGCGAGGCTCGTCATAATCCCCGTGCAGGACGTGCTCGGCCTCGGCGCCGAAGCGCGCATAAATTCACCGGGCACGGCCTCCGGCAACTGGGTCTGGAGGATGCGCCGCGAGGATATGGCTCCCTTCGGGGAAAAACTCAAATATTTATTTAATTGATCATAGAGGTATTGTTTTATGTTGATGGATGCAAGAGGGATCATCAGAAGGGCGGAGGAGGAGCTGCGCTCCGAGTATCTCGTTGAGCTCAACGAGGCGACCGTCGCCCAGCTTCACCGCGCGCTTTCGAACGCCGTCATGTACGCGATGAGCGACGACTGGCGCAGGTCGCGCCGCGCTCACGAGCAGACGAGGCGGGCGTATTATCTTTCCGCCGAGTATCTGACGGGGCGCATGTTCTACAACAATCTTTACGCGCTCGGCCTTCTGGATGAGGTGACGAGGCTTCTGAAGCTCCGCGGCGTGGATATAACCGTCATGGAGGATATAGAGGACTGCGCTCTCGGCAACGGCGGCCTCGGCCGTCTCGCCGCCTGCTTCCTTGACAGCGCCGCCACGCACGATCTCCCGCTCGACGGCTACGGCCTCCGCTATAAGTTCGGCCTCTTCAAGCAGGATTTCCGCGACGGCTACCAGGTGGAGCTCGCCGACAACTGGCAGAAGCAGGGCGATCCCTGGTCGAGAAGGCGCGACGATAAATCCGTCCAGGTCGATTTCGCGGGCGGCTCCGTCATGGCGGTGCCCTATGATATGCCCGTCATCGGCTACGGCACGGATAACGTCGGTACGCTGAGGCTCTGGCAGTCCGAACCCATAGAGGAGCTGAATTTCGCCCTCTTCAACGCGCAGGATTACGCCGCCGCCGTCAGGGAGAAGAACCAGGTCGAGGATATAACCCGCGTGCTCTACCCCAACGATTCCACCGAGGAGGGCAAGAAGCTCCGCTTGAAGCAGCAGTATTTCCTCTCGTCCGCCTCCATGCAGGATATATTAAGGCGCTATAAGCGCGTCCGCGGGAACGATCTCACGGGCTTTGCCGCGCACTGCGCCGTGCAGCTCAACGACACCCATCCGACGATCTCCATACCGGAGCTCATACGCCTTCTCATGGAGGAGGGGCTCGATTTCGAATCGGCCTTCGATACCGCCAGGCAGACCTTCAGCTACACCAACCACACCCTCATGAGCGAGGCGCTTGAAAAGTGGAGCTGCGGCCTCATCAACGCCGTCGTCCCGAAGATGTACGAGATAATCGAGCGCATCGACGCGCACCTCGTCGAGGAGCTGAAGATGCGCGGCGTTTCGTGGGAGCGCATCGACCGCATGCATATTATAGACAACGGCGTCGTCCATATGGCAAGGCTCGCCGCCTACGTTTCCACCTACATCAACGGCGTCGCCGAGATACATTCCGAGCTTCTGAAGACGAGCGTCCTTGCCGACTGGTACGCCGTGTTCCCCGAGCGCTTCCTCAATATGACGAACGGCATCACCCAGCGCCGCTGGCTCGGGCTCTGCAATCCGGAGCTTTCCGAGATGCTCGTCGAAAGGATCGGCGGCGGCTTCATAAAGGATCTTTCGGAGATAGAGAGGTTCCGCCAATTCATAGACGAGAGGACCGTTGCCGAATTCCGCACGGTGAAGCAGCACATGAAGGCGAAGCTCTCCCGCCTCATTCAGGAGCGCGAGGGCGTGCAGATACCCGCCGATTTCGTTTTCGACGTGCAGGTCAAGCGCATGCACGAGTATAAGCGCCAGCTCATGAACGCGCTCTCGATAATGCATATCTACTACGCCGTGAAGAACGGCGAGCTCGCCGATTTCCCGAAGACGGCCTTCATATTCGGCGCGAAGGCGGCTCCCGGCTACATAATGGCGAAGAACATCATCAAGTTCATAAACGACATCGCCACTCTCGTCAATAACGATCCGGACGTCAACTCCCGCATGCGCGTCGTGTTCGTCCGCAACTACAACTGCTCCTATGCCGAGCACATAATCCCCGCCGCCGATATCTCCGAGCAGATCTCCCCCGCGGGCACCGAGGCCTCCGGCACGGGGAACATGAAGCTGATGCTGAACGGCGCGGTCACCCTCGGCACCTATGACGGGGCTAATATCGAGATAGTCCGCGAAGCGGGCGAGCAGAACAACTACATATTCGGCGCGAGGGTCGACGAGCTCGAGCGCGTGCGCCCCAACTACCGCCCGAGGGAGATCTACGAGAAAGATCCCGTCGTCCGCCGCGCGGTCGATTCGCTCGTCAACGGCACCGTCGCCAAGGACGGCGATTCCGCCCGCGTCCTGCGGGAGATCTACGATTCCCTCCTCACCGGGGATTGGCGCAAGCCCGACTATTACTTCAGCCTCTACGACCTGCACGGCTATATCGATACGAAGCTCCGTGCCATTTACGACACGCGCGACGAGTACGCCTTTGCCGTCAAGTGCCTCAACAACGTCGTCTCCGCCGGCAAGTTCTCCAGCGACAGGACCATCGCCCAGTATGCCGATAAGATCTGGCATATTGAAAAGCTGGAGGAGCTCTGATACACCGCTTGCCTATGACCGGGCCTGTGCAGCCCGGTCTGCGCCGCCGGTTTACGGCGGCTTTTTTCAAAAGCCTTTACAAACAATTTACAAAAAAGGGTTTGAACCGCGGCTTCATTTATGATAATATAAGGGGGCATTATATTAGAATGGATAACTGTACGGCAAAGCGCCGTGCGGTGAAGGAAAGGAATATAAGCTTGAAGAAATACACCACGTTCATAATCTATGCGGTAATAATCGCGCTGCTGGTGCTCCTCATAATGAGCGGGCAGAGCGCCTCCCGCGTGAAGCCGACCGAATACAGCTTCGGTCAGCTCTTCGACGTCATCCGCGCCGGCATGAAGACGGAGGAGGGCTCCGAATACGAGAACAATTCGCGCGTGCTCGCGGTGAGGGTCTCGGGAACGGAGCTTTACGGCCTCTACACCCCCGAATACTATAAGGAGGTGTTCGGCACGGAGCTCACCGAGCGCGAGACGGAGCGGCGCCCCGCCGATTTCGAAAAGGGCGGCGCGTATGATTTCCACGCGACGGTCTCCTCCGCTTCCAATTTCCAGGATGAGATGACCCGTCTCGTCTGCTCCGTGACAGGGGCGGAAAAGGACAGGGTCACGATGGACGACTACGGCTTCTCCTACATTATAAGAGTGGAGCAGCCCTCGTGGTTCACGCTGCTGCTGCCGTACCTGCTCATGGGGGCGGTGCTCATCGTGAGCATGATAATCATCGTGCGCGCCTCCGGGCGGGATAGCCGCCAGGCGATGAGCTTCGGCAAATCCCGCGCCCGCATCTCGGACGGCAAGAACGTCAAGACCTTCCGCGACGTTCAGGGCTGCGAGGAGGAGAAGGAGGAGATACAGGAGATAGTCGATTTCCTGAAGGATCCCAAGGCCTTCACCGACATGGGCGCGCGCATCCCAAAGGGCGTGCTGCTCGTCGGCCCTCCCGGCACGGGCAAGACGCTTTTAGCCAAGGCCGTCGCGGGCGAAGCGAACGTGCCCTTCCTCTCGATCTCAGGCTCCGATTTCGTCGAGATGTTCGTCGGCGTCGGCGCGAGCCGCGTGCGCGATCTCTTCAATACGGCAAAGCGCCTGGCGCCCGCGCTCGTCTTCATAGACGAGATCGACGCGGTCGGCCGTCAGCGCGGCGCGGGCCTCGGCGGAGGGCATGACGAGAAGGAGCAGACCCTCAACCAGCTCCTCGTCGAGATGGACGGCTTTGAGGGCAATCAGGGCGTCATCGTCATAGCGGCGACCAACCGCCCCGACGTGCTCGATCCCGCGCTGCTGCGCCCCGGCAGGTTCGACCGCCAGATAACCGTCGATTACCCCGACGTCAAGGGCCGCGAGGCGATACTGAAGCTCTACGCGGAGACGAAGCCCATGGCGGCGGACGTCGACCTCCATAAGATCGCGCAGCTCACCCCCGGCATGACGGGCGCGGATCTCGAGAACGTGCTGAACGAGGCCGCCATACTTGCCACCCGCAGGAAGCTCAAAACGATAGACACCGACCTCATTTCCGAGGCGATGAAGCGCGTGACCTGGGGGCCCGAAAAGAAGAGCCGCGTCGTCACTCCCGAAAACAAGTTCAACACCGCGACGCACGAGGTCGGCCACGCGATAGTCATGAAGCTGCTGCCCAACTGCGACCCCATCGACGAGCTTTCGATAATCCAGCGCGGCAGGGCCCTCGGCTATACGAGCTACATCCCCTCCGACGACCGCACCAGCCTCACGAAGGGCAAGATGCTCGACGAGATAGCCGGGCTCATGGGCGGCAGAATGGCGGAGGCCGTGCGGCTTGACGATATCTCCACCGGCGCGCAGAACGATCTGAAGCGCGCCACCCAGCTCGCAAAGCGCATGGTGACGGAGTTCGGCATGAGCGACGAGATCGGCCCCGTGTTCTTAGCCGGCGACGAGGAGGTCTTCATCGGGCGCGAGTGGGGGCATCAGCCCAACTATTCCGAGGCGATCGCCGCCGATATCGACCGTGAGGTCCGCCGCATACTGGAGGAACAGGCCGACAGGGCAAGGCGCATTATAGAGGAAAACTCCGAAGCCATGACCCGCATCATCGAAGCCCTCGTCGAGAACGAGCATATCTCCGGCGCGGAGTTCGACAGGCTCCTTAAGGGCGAGCCCGACTGGAAGGATCCCGAAGGCGCGGAGCAGGCCGAAGCTTCCGAAACGGAGCCCGTGCAGGAGCAGGCGGAGGAAGGCGGCGTCCCGCAGGAGCTTCCGGAGGAGACCGCCGGAGAGGAAGACCCCGAACGCGGGATCGAAGAGGAATAAAATGTACGATCTGCATACGCATTCGAATTTCTCGGACGGCACACTGCCGCCCGAGAAATTAATAGAGGAGGCGGCGGGAGCCGGTCTCACGCTCATCGCGCTGACCGATCACGACACCGCCGCGGGAGTCCCCCGCGCGCGTGCGGCGGCGGAGGCCGCCGGCGTCCCCTTCATTACGGGCATAGAGCTCGAAGCGGAGTACGAGGATCAGCTCCACATACTCGGCCTCGGCGTGGACCCGCGGGACCCCGGCCTGCGTTCGCTCATAGAGCTGCAGGATATCCGCCGTGAGGAGCGCAACGAGAGCATACTGCGCCTCCTCGCGCGCGACGGTCATGACGTTCGTCCCTTTCTCGCGGAGACGGAAGGCACTCTCACCCGGGCGAACATAGCCAGGGCGATGTACGACGCGGGCTTCGTTTCGAGCATAAGCGAGGCGTTCTCCGCATATCTCGGAAGGGGGAAGCGATATTTCGTCCCGAAGGCGCATCCCTCCATGGAGGAGGTGCTCTCCGTGATAGAAGGGGCGGGCGGTGTAAGCGTGTTCGCGCATCCGATGAACATGCGCGTGCCGACGCTCGACCTCATCGACGCGATGAACGAGAACGGCCTCTGGGGGCTCGAAGCCTATTACGGCCTCGCAGACAGGGGCACGGTCGAATACTACGCATCCATAGCCGACAGGTTCGGCCTCAGCCTGACCTGCGGCAGCGACTTCCACGGCGAAAACCGCCCCGGCGTCACGCTCGGCTGTTCGTGGAGGCCCGTCCCCGAGCTCGAAAAGACCGAGGACTATCTGCGCGAAAGGTTCGTCAGGCCCCGCAGACGTCCGGGCGGCCCCGGGCCGGACGAGTATCAGCTCATGGCGGAGCGGATACTGGAGGAGCTCCCGGGCGAGTTCTTCAACGGGCTCAACGGAGGCGTCGTCATAAGCGAGCATGAGAAGCTCCACAGGAAGAGCCTCCCGCAGAGGCCCCTCTACGTGCTCGGCGAGTACCATTACGGCGGGAACGAGGGACGCTATATCACGCTCTACTACGGGTCGTTCCGCCGCGTCCACGGCGGGCTTTCCGGCAGGGAGGCGGAGGAGGAGCTCCGCCGCATAATACTGCACGAGTTCCGCCATCATCTCGAAACGCGGGCGGGGGAGCACGACCTCGAATACGAGGACGACGAGGATATCGAAAGATATCTCGAGTCCGCCGTCCTCAACGACAGGCCCGATCTCGGCTTCGGTATGGAGGAGCGGCCGACCTCCACCACCTATATCGACCCGTTCAGGCGGTGAGCGCGATGCGGCCGCTGAAGTATAAGGCTTCCGCGGCGGACGAGGGGCTCCCCGTCCGCAGCGTGCTCTGCGGGGTGTTCCGCATGTCCTCCTCCCATATTTCGAGGCTGAAGCGCAGGGAGGGCGGCATACTCCTGAACGGCGCGCCCTGCTACGTCACGGCGAGGCTCTCCGAGGGCGACGAGGTGACTGCGCTCATATCGGATCCGCCCGGCACGAAGCGCCTCGCGCCGGAGCCCTTCCCGCTTGATATCGCCTATGAGGACGAGTGGCTCATCGTGATCGACAAGCCCGCGGGCCTCACCGTGCATCCCGAGAGGAGCGGCATGGGCAGCTCCGTCGAGAACGCCCTCTGCGCCTACCTCCCGGAGGACGAATTCGTCCACACCGTCTCCCGGCTCGACCGCGGCACCTCCGGGCTGATGACGGCGGCTAAGTCGGGCTACGTTCACGAGCGGATGCGCGGCATAATGCACACGGAGGCTTTCGTAAAGGAATACCTTGCCGCGGCCTGCGGCTGCCCCGAAAAGCCGCACGGATTCATCGATCTGCCCCTTGCCCACCCCGAGGGAGAGAACTTCCGCATGGCGGTGACGGAGGGCGGCATGGAATGC
This sequence comes from Clostridia bacterium, assembly GCA_017509785.1. Taxonomy (GTDB): domain Bacteria; phylum Bacillota; class Clostridia; order Christensenellales; family CAG-138; genus UBA3857. The sequence goes on along the minus strand of JAFWOT010000019.1, from coordinate 7,741 downwards.
CTCACCGAATACGAGGTGCTCGAACGGTTCCCGGAAAGGACGCTCCTGCGGCTCGTCCCGCATACGGGGCGCATGCACCAGTTAAGGGCGCATATGGCGGCCGTCGGCTGCCCGCTCGTGGGCGACTGGCTCTACGGCGAGGAGATCCCCGAGATCGATCACGCTGCGCTGCATTCGGCGTATCTGCGGTTCGTCCATCCGATGACGGGGGAAACGGTCGAGCTTGAGAGCCCGTTCCCCGAGGAGCTCGCGAGGCTTCTGAAATAACAAAAAATATATGGAACCGCGGCGCGTGCTGAGCCGTTATATAGATGTAACGCGGGGGCAATGCAAAACGCGGCGGCCCGCATCCAACCAAAACACACCGAAAGGATGAGATATCATGAAGAAGTTTACAGCAATCATTCTCACCGCGCTGTTCGCGGTAATGGCAGTAGTTCCCGCCTTCGCAATGAACGAGGGCGAGGCGCGCGTCGCTCTCGGCGCGGATCTCACCGAGGAGCAGAAGGCCGAGGCGCTCGAATGGTTCGGCGTCGCGGAGGAGACTCCCCTGACCACCGTCACCAATAAGGACGAGCGCCAGTATTTCGAAGGCAAGCTCCCCGACGCGAAGCTCGGCCACGTGGCGCTTTCCAGCATCTACATCGTCGCCTCCGCGAAGGGCTCCGGCCTCGATATCACCACCCACAACATCAACTTCGTCACCGCCGAGATGTATGAGAACGCTCTCATCTCCGCCGGCATCACCGACGCCGTCATCAAGATCTGGGCTCCCCGCCCCATCAGCGGCACCGCCGCGCTCACCGGCATCTACAAGGCCTATGAGGATATGACCGGCGAATTCCTCGATTCCTATGCGAAGGATCTCGGCATTGAGGAGCTCATCGCCACCGGCGAGCTCGCGGAGTACATCGGCTCGGAGGAGGCTCTCGCCATAATCCGCGACGTCAAGAAGATACTCGACGAGACCCGCACCATGAACGACGAGGACGTCATGGCGAAGATCCACGGCATCGCCGCGGAGTACGACGTCACCCTGACGGACGATCAGGCGCAGAAGATATTCACCCTTGCCCGCATGTTCGAGGGCCTCTCCGCCGAGGAGATCCAGCAGCGCCTCGTCAACATGGCGAAGGCCGCTCAGAAGGCGCAGTCCTTCGGCGAGGTCGTCCAGAGCGTCATCCGCACTCTCGGCGAGTTCATAAAGACCATCGGCGAGTTCTTCTCCAACGTCTGGAACAACTGGTTCGGCGGCGATAAGGCCGACTGATCACGCCAACCTAACCTAAAATAGGTTCCACATACACCTCTTGCCCCGCCTTTCCACATGGGCGGGGCTTTTTTTTTGCCGTGAAGCATGGTATAATTATTTGCTTATTATATTGACAGGAGAAACGATATGACAAACATCACCTATTCGCCCGAGGTCGCCGAGGCTCTGAAGAACGGCCGCCCGGTCATCGCGCTCGAAAGCACCATAATCTCCCACGGCATGCCCTACCCGCAGAACGTGGAGACGGCCAAAAACTGCGAGCGAATCGCGCGTGAAAACGGCGCCGTGCCCGCCACCTGCGCGATACTCGGCGGGAAGCTCTGCGTCGGCCTCACGGATGAGCAGCTCGAATACCTGGGAAGATCCGGCGCGAAGGTCGCCAAGGCGAGCCGCCGCGATATTGCCGTTATCGCAGCAAGGGGCGGCGACGGGGCACTGACCGTCGCGGGCACAATGATACTTGCCTCCATGGCGGGGATAAAGGTCTTCGCCACAGGCGGCATAGGCGGCGTGCACAGGGGCGCGACGGAGACCATGGATATCTCCGCCGATCTCGAGGAGCTCGGCCGCACGAACGTCGCCGTGGTCTGCGCGGGCGCAAAGAGCATACTCGATATCGGCCTCACGCTCGAATACCTCGAAACGAAGGGCGTTCCCGTCATAGGCTTCGGCACGGAGGAAATGCCCGCCTTCTATACGCGCTCCTCCGGCTTCGGGGTGGATTACCGCATGGATTCCCCGGAGGAGATCGCCGCCGCCATCCGGATGAAGAACGAGCTCGGGATAAAGGGAGGGACGCTCGTCGTCAACCCCGTGCCCGAGGAGTACTCGATGGATAAGGAGAAGATCGACGCCGTCATAGAGGCCGCCGTCGAAAAGGCGAATTCCCTCGGCATAAAGGGCAAGAATATCACCCCCTTCCTGCTTGCGGAGATAAAGGACGTGACGGGCGGCTCAAGCCTCGAAACGAATATAGCCCTCGTCTACAACAACGTGCGCCTCGCAGCGAAGATCGCAAATGCGCTGTAAGCTTTTTATGGAGGATCATATGAAACTTTCCGTCGGACAGACAATAAAAAACTGGAAGGTCGAGCGCGCGCGTGAGAGCCGCGAGCTCGGCGGCACGTTCTACGAGATGCGCCATGAGACCGTCGGTACGGAGCTCTGCTGGCTCGACAACGGCGGCGACAACAAGCTCTTCTGCGTTGGCTTCAAGACCCTGCCGGAGGATTCGACCGGCGTGTTCCACATACTGGAGCATTCGGTGCTCTGCGGCTCCGCGAAGTACCCGGTAAAGGAGCCCTTCGTCGACCTCATGAAGAGCTCCATGAACACGTTCCTCAACGCGATGACCTTCCAGGATAAGACCATCTACCCCGTTTCCAGCAGGAACGAGAGGGATTATCTCAACCTCACGGAGGTCTATCTTGACGCGGTCTTCGCTCCCCGCTCCGTGAAGGACCCCAACGCCTTCCGTCAGGAGGGCTGGCATCTGGAGATCGGCGAGGACGGCAGACCCTTTATAAACGGCGTCGTCTATAACGAGATGAAGGGCGCGACCTCGGGCATCGACGATATTCTGGAGGAGGGCATGAACTCCCTTCTCTACACCGATAACTGCTACGGCTTCAATTCGGGCGGCGACCCCGCCTTTATTCCGAACCTCACCTACGAGCAGTACTGCGCGATGTACGCGAAATACTATCACCCCTCCAACGCGAGGATATACCTTGACGGCGCCGTCCCCCTTGAGGCGACTCTGGAGCTCATCAACGAGTACGTTTCCGGAGCGGAAAAGCAGGACGCGGCGCACCCCATTCCCATGCAGGAGATGAAGCCGGGGAAGAAGACGGTCTTCTACGCCGTCGGCCCCGACGAGCCGACCGATGGGCGTTCGCACGTCAGCTTCGGCCGGATATTCGCGGGCTTTGCCGATAAGCGCAGGATAATGATGGCGGAGGTGCTCTGCTCCCTTTTGGCCGACACGAACGAGGCGCCCCTGAAGCGCGCGATACTCGATGCCGGCCTCGGCGAGGACGTCGACCTTTCCGCCATGAGCGAGACGGAGCAGGCGAAGCTCGTGCTGACCGTCCGCAATACGGACCCCGAAAAGGCCCCCGCCATCCGCGAGACGGCGGAGAAGGTCGTAAACGACCTCCTTCGCGGCGGGCTCGATAAGTCCCTCCTCACAGCGCACCTCAACCGTTACGCCTTCCGCCTGAAGGATATGGAGGAGCCCGCGGGCCTCATCCGCGGCATAATGAGCTACATGAGCTCCCTCTACGGCGGGGATCCGATGCTCTATCTTGAAAACGACGACGATATCGCCGCTCTCCGCGCGGAGATAGAAAACGGCGGCTTCGACAGGCTCCTTTCGGAGCTCCTGCTCGATTTCGATAATATGTCCGTCCTCACCGTGCTCCCGTCGAAGACCTACGGCGAAGAGCTCCTCCGCGAGGAGGCGGAGCGCGCGGAGGCGATCCTCGCCTCCATGGACGAGGCGGATCTGAACGAGCTTGCCCGCCTGAACGACCGCCTGCACGCCTGGCAGGAGGCGCCCGATTCCCCCGAGGATACCGCGACGCTGCCCGTCCTGCCGCTTGACGAGGTAAGCCCGGAACCCGTGACGATCCCCACCGAGACCGTGAAGCGCGGCGGAGTCGAATACATGATCCACCGCATCCCCTGCAACGGGATCGCTCATTTCACGCTGTACTTCCGCCTCACCGACCTTTCGGCTTCCGAGATATCGAAGGCGAGCCTCATGGCGGCGCTTCTGACGAAGCTCCCGACCGGGAAGCATTCGGTCTCCGAGCTGCAGAAGCTCATCAAGACCTACGTCGGCCGCCTGCACTTCGAGGTCAGGGCCTCCATGCGCGAGGCCTCCTCCTGCACCCCGTGGTTCGCCGTCTCCTGCGACGCGCTTGAGGAGAACCTCGAAAAGGCGGAGGAGATAGTCCTCGAGATACTGACCGGGACCGATTTCAACGACCCCGCGAGGATCCGCGAGATAGTCAACCAGGCGGATGAATCCACCAAGCAGCGCGCTATCATGGCGGGCCACGCGATGGGTCTTGCGGCGGTCAGCTCGCATTATCTCTCGAGCTCCGTCGTAACGGACGCCGCGGGCGGATATTCCTTCCGCGCCTTTATCAAGGAGCTTGCGGCGAACTTCGACGCGAGGGCCGATGAGCTCGTCGGCTTCTTCGGCCTCCTGAAAAACAGCGCGTTCGCGAGGGCGCGCCTTAAGGTCGGCCTCACCGTGACGGAGGACGCGAACATTGACGCGCTCGTCGGCTCCCTGCCCGCGGGCGAGCCCGCTCCAGCCGACGTTCATTACGATCCCCTCGTTCCCGAGAGGTTCGGCGTGCGCATCCCCGCCCAGGCGAATTTCGCCGAGAAGGGCGTGTTCGTTCCCGCGCTCGACGGCTCCATGCGCGTTCTTGCCAAGGTGATAGGGCTCAACTTCCTCTGGAACCGCGTGCGCGTGCAGGGCGGCGCCTACGGCGTCGGCCTCAGAGTGGATGAGAACGGCGTCATCTGCCACTACACCTACCGCGATCCCTCCCCCGCAAGGAGCATCGGCGTATTCTCCGAGGAGGCGGCGTTCATCCGCGAATTCTGCGCGGGCGGCGAGGATCTCACCCGCTACATAATCTCCACCGTCGGCGATACCGAGCCCCTGCGCTCCCCCGCCGATGAGGGCGCGAAGGCCGATCATGACCTGCTCTGCGGCAGGACGGCGGACTTTGCCCGCAAGGTTCGCGCCGAGATACTCTCGACCGACCGCGAAAAGCTCCTCTCCCTCACGGCTGCCCTCGAGGACTGCGCGGCAAACGGCGCGGTCTGCGTCGTCGGCTCCGAGAAGGGGCTTTCGGAATTCGACGATATGCCCGTATTCGACGCCTGATCGAAGCATAGTGGAGGGGCGTGTTCCCGTCGGGGGGCACGCCCTAAAAATTTTATCGTAAATCAATAAATTATTGTTGACAACGCCCGTCTCCCGTGTTATAATCAATTCAGATAACAGGAAGGAGCAAACTGAAATGTCACAGAAAACACTTTCTCTGCTGCTGAAAACAATTATAATCGGAGTCGCCTTATGCCTTGCGGTGGTCTATATCTGGGTCGTGCCGGAGATCGGCGGCCCGCTTGCGGAGGCGGGGGACGGGGAGTTCCGAAGCCTCTACGTGCCGTGGCTCATCATAATCGAGCTGACCGCCCTGCCCATTATCGCCGCGCTCGTGCTCGCGTGGCTCATCGCCCGCAATATCGGGCTCGACCGCTCGTTCTCAAGGCAGAACGCGAAGCTGCTCGGCGTCATTGCGATACTCGCGGCGGCGGACTCGGCGTATTTCTTCATCGCCAACGCGGTGATGATGCTGCTCAACATGACTCATCCGGGCATCATGATATTCTCGCTCATCGCGTGCTTTGCGGGCGTCGCGGTCTGCGTCGCGGCGGCGGGGCTCTCGCACCTCGTGTTAAAGGCGGCGAAGCTCCAGGAGCAGAGCGATCTTACGATATGAGGAGGCGCACATGAAAAAGGATGAAGCGTTGGAAGTCCTCGACGAGATGCGTGAGGAGAGCCTCGCGCTCCCCGGTGAGATGATATTCAATATCGACGTGATGCTCGCCAAAAGGAAGATGCGCGTCGGCGATCTCGCGGACAGGGTCGGCATCACGATATCGAATCTCTCCATACTGAAGAACGGCAAGGCGAAGGCCATAAAGGTCTCGACTCTCATCAAGCTCTGCGACGCGCTCGACTGCCAGCCGGGAGACCTGCTCGAGTACAGAAAAATCAGCAATTAGCAATCAGCAATTCGAGCTAATAAGCGAGCAAAGCGAGCGCCGCTCACGTGGCCGAAAAATAATATTTTTCGAGCCGAGTGGGCGCGACGCGCCGCGAGAGGCGCGTAACCGCGATCTGCCAAGCTCGTCGAACCGCACCTGCGAGTCATATCCCTGTAACGGCAAAAGCAAAGACCGGTACGGAGAAATCGATCCTCTGTACCGGTCTTTAATTGTTTGTTAATGAGACGCAGGCTGCCTTATGCGTATCGGTATTAGGCGCCTGTTTCAGTCGTTTTGTTACGCGTTCTTGCTCGCGAGCCAATCGTTGATGGTGCCGACGAGCTGATCGCAGTCGATGCCGTGGACGGCGCAGGCCTGCTCGAGGTTCTCGCCGCTCGCCATGATGCAGCCGAGGCAGTGCATGCCGCTCGCCATGAGGATGTTGGCGATGCCGCGGTCGGTCTCGATGATCTCGTTGATGGTCATATTCTTGTTGATCTCCATAATGAGTACCTCCTGTAGTGGATTTTTCGCTCTTATTATAACCGCGCGCGTGAAAAATGCAATGGGTTTTTCGGATATATTAATCGTTTCCGCAGCCGCTGTGCCCGCGGATGTACCGCTTCACGGCTTCGAAAGACTCCTCGCTGATGTAATGCTCCAGCTTGCAGGCGTCGTCGACCGCGGTCTCGTGCGAAACGCCGAGCGCCTCGAGCACGGCGGAAAGTATGCGGTGCCTTTCGTAGATGGTCTCCGCCACCTTCAGCCCCGACTCCGTCAGAGTGACGGAGCCGAGTCCGTCCACCTCTATGTAGCCGTCCCTGCGGAGGAGACCGACGGCGCGGCTCACGGAGGGCTTTGAATATCCCATGTGTTCGGCAATGTCGACCGAGCGGACACGCTCGAGCTTCTTAGAGAGCACGAGTATTGTTTCAAGATACATCTGGCCCGATTCCTGCATTGTCATAATGGATTTTCCTTTCGTGCTTCGTTTTGTTGATTGTAGCACGCGGGGAGGTTTTTTGCAAGCAAAAAAAGCGATTTTCGATCCGTCGCGCGCTTCGGGAGAGCCTTTGAAAAATATTTTTTCCGTTTATCGAAAAAAGGGCTTGACAAGTTAGCCGCGGTTAACTATAATGTGATGTGGTTAGTTGAGACTAACCGAATTATTTGCCGAATCGGTTAGCACTTACTAACCGAAAGCGCGAAAGGAGCTGATCCCATGATGCCGTTAAGTCTGGCAGATTCCGGCGAGGAGCTCGTCATAAAAAAAGTGGGCGGGTCTCCGGACGTCAAGAAGCACCTTGAGGACATGGGTTTCACCGTCGGCGAAAGGGTGAGCGTGATCACCGAGCTCGGCGGCAACATAATCGTCAAAGTCAAGGAAAGCCGCGTGGCGCTCTCCGCGGAGCTTGCGCGCAGGATAATGATCTGAATAAAAAAGGAGGAGCATACATGAAGACATTGAGGGAAGTTCCCATCGGCTCGACCGCGACTGTGGTCAAGCTCCACGGCGAAGGCGCCGTAAGGCGCAGGATGATCGCGAGCTGAGCGAGCCGCGCGGGTCAGCGCGTACGCGGCGCGAGAGCCGCGGAACCGCGATCGCTCAAACATCTTCTTCCGCTCCTGCGGGACATATCATCGTTCCGAAATCAATCAGCCGCAAATACG
>JAFWOT010000018.1 GCA_017509785.1 Clostridia bacterium | reverse complement strand
TGCTCCCATGCCTCCATGCCCAGACCGGAGTCGGCCCACCACTGACCGTAGTCGTTGAAGTCGATCAGCCCGTCCTTGTACGTGTCGGAACGGAACTTCTCGCTCCACGTATCGAACGAACACGCGAACGGGGTCTTGTTGCCGCCGTTGCCGCCGTTCCCGCCGATGCCGCCCTGTGCGGAACCGCCGCCGATGACATCGCCTTCGCCGTCATCATCGCCCAATCCGCGGGAGGATAATATAACGGGAAGTCCGAACTTATACATGCTCATATCGATTGCTCCTTTCCGTTAGTGAGTTTCAGACGGATCGGTGATCAGGCTGCCGATCTCGTCGTTGTTGGTAACGTCGATGTTCTTGGCGCTGCCGAGGTTGTAGTACTGGCATACTCTCGCGCCGGTCACACGAAGACCATCGGGCGTGATCCAGTAATTGTAGACCATATCGCCCTCATTCAGCAGACTCGCGCCGCCGATGACCTCGCGGTAGGTGAGGCGGTTCTTCGCGCCCTTCGCATTGAAAACGGACTCGGGCGTCAGCGTTTGCGTGGTTTCTACGCCGCCGCTCGTTGTCACGGTCAGCTTGCTGACGACCTTCGTCGTGCCGTACTGTTCATTGACAATTATGAAGCCGGTCCCGTTGTAGTTGAGGTCGTCAACGTCGGAGATGAGCCATGCGTTCATGATCGTCTGATTCTCATCAAGCTTGTAGGTAAAGTGCAGGTACGGACGCAGATACGTGCTCGCCGGGACCTCCTTTATGAAGATCGTCTTGCCGATGTACGTCTTTGCAGCGGAGCCGCTCTGGAAGTTGAACGCGTTACCCTTTATGGCGGTATAGGCGTTGCTTTCCGTCCATGCGACCTGCGTGCCGTCATAGGCCTCATAGCCGGAGCCGATATTGCCGTAGGAGTAGCTGCCCTTACCGGCGTAATCGCTGTAGTAGCCGCCGTAGAGGCAGCCGGTCTTCACCATCGCGGTGATGTCGACGCCCGTATTCTGCCTCTCGTAGGTGGAGAATATCCTCGTGCCGGAGGAGTTCTCAAGAGTGTTATCCGCGGAGTGGTAGAACATCGCGCTGCCCTCCCACATGGCGTAGAGGGTGTTAACGTGGGTGTTGACCGAGGTCCTGTCGAGGTTGTCAACGTAGACGGTCTTTTCGGTCGCGCCACCGAAGTCATTCTCGCCGCTGCCGCTGACGCTGAAGTTGAGACCGGTGCCGTCGGGCTTGGTGTTCCATCCGAGGAAGGTGTAACCGGCCTGCTCGTACTCCGCGAAGATCTGCCCTGCGGGGATCCTGACGGAGGCGTTGATGTCGAGATTACCCATAGTGCGCGTCTCGTTCGTGGAGGCAAAGCCGCTCCAACCGAGACCCTGGAGAGTGTCGTTCGCACCGGACGCGAAAGTCAGTCCGTTGGCGTCGAGCACGATGGTGGTGGTACCGGTCGTGTTCTTCTCGCCGTAGACCGCGCGCAGATACACGGTGTAAGTCACGGAGCCGTCCTGGATGTACTGGGCGACGTAGTCGTGACTCTCGGTGACACCGAGGTAACCTTCACTGTCCCAACCATCGAAAGTGTAGCCGGGACGCTCGGGAACCTCGGGAGGAGTGATCTCGGCGCCGTAAGCTACGTTCTCATGGGTCTCGGTGACGTAATCACCGTTCTCATCATAGTAGGAGAAGGTTACGGTGTAGGTCTCGCCCTCGACGACGTCTTTGAGGGAGTAGAGCTGGACGTAGATATCATCCGTAGTGGGATCGGACGAATACATAGCCATGTTCGTGCCGGTGATGTTCGTTTCTTCATCGGTATAGAAGTAGAAGAATCCGGCATACATCGTCGTTCCGTTGACCGTACGGGACAGCGAATACTCCGCCGTATCGTAGTACCAACCGGTACCGTTGGAGGTGCTGCTCTGCGCATACAGATCGCGGTAGGTAGTCGTACTGTACGTGGAGAGATAGTAGTTGCTGTTCGCGGTGCTCTTGATCAGACCGCCCGTATCGGAGGAGAAAGTCCACGTGCAGGAGGAGAGATCGGTATATCTGCCGTTAATGTCGTTCAGGCCGATAACGTGAGCGGAGATCGCGTTATCACTGTCGAGGACAGCGCGTGCGGAGTAACCATAGTAGTTGCTGTTGTAGGAGCTATAAGTACCGTCGTTGACCGCGAGGTAGACGACGCCGTTATACACGAAGCCGATGAGGTATTCCTCGCCGGGAACGATCGTGTCGGTCGGGGTCCACATCTGCGCTGCGGGTGCGGCTGTGGGAGTCGCCGTGGGCTCGGCAGTAGGAGTGGGAGTCGGGGTGGGCGTTGCCGTAGGCGTAGCCGTAGGAGTTACGTTCTCCTGCAGTTTATAAAGCTGAATCTCGACTGCATAATCGGAATCCGCATCCGCAGCAAAATACTGCGGAACTTCGCTCGAGTCGCCTAAAATGGAAACATACTTAGTTGTACTATCGTATGTCCAAGAGAGGTACTTGCTTGTTTCAGACCAATCCCATTTTGAATAATTTGCAGAAAGGGAGTCGGGATACAAGCGTAGGTCAGTAGTAGTTGAATTATAAACCTGCAAATATTTACTACTATTAGATGCAGACTGGATATAATAGGAAGTAGATCCGCTGACCTTATTGAACGTCCACTTCACGTTATCCAGTGTTGCGCCGGAAATGCTGGAAGTGCTGACTCCAGTTACATTGCCGCTACCATCGAGTTGCGCAACAATCGCATAGCACTGTCTAGATGATGTGTATCCAGTAATACTTGTGCTTCCGTAGTAAGTCTGAGTACTGGGATTATAGTTCATCATAAGATAGGTAATCCCATCCTCAACATACCCGATAAGGTAAGTGCCGCCGTCTTCAACGGTATTAACCGGCTCCCAGACTTCTGAAGCTCTAAGCTGACTCTGAACAGTGAAATCACCTGTCCTCTCGGCGAGGTTGACGGAATCATCCCTACGCATACTGTCTGCAGAAGCGGGCTGGACGGACGCATTGAAGGTCTCATTGCTCTCATAAACTGTGAAGGCAGTACGCGATGAACTGGATGTTCCGTAGAAACAGTATGCTGAATAATCCGACTTATACCCCAAGTGATAAGTCGTATATCCAGAGTCGTAATAGTAGTTCTCCAGATACACAGTACTGGAAGATGCAGCATAGAAATCATATGTATCACCATTTGAAGCGTTGCCGGCAACAATAGTAGTCGAGCTGCTGCTGCCACTAGGCGTATAGGAAGTAAAATACATATAGTTACTACTGCTGACATTCTTCAGCAATACCATCGTATGAGTTCCAACGGTGGTTTCACTTGTCGCAAGCCACCACTGTTTAGAATCGGTTGCATCACTTGCAGCACGGGTGATGGTAGTACCAGTCGTGTTGGAAATGGCATAGCCGCCAGCCTCAAACCTATAGTACCTGCCTGCTTCGAGACCGTATGCGCTGCCGCTGGTCAGTCCGGTCACCTGAGTCCAGGTCACGGACGGGGTACTGCTGCCGCTCTCGGTGGTTTCCTTCCAGAGGCGGACAGAAGTATAAGCGGTATTAGTTGTGCTTCCGGTCCAGAAATAGCTTCCACTGGGATAGAAGCTTAGGTAGGGGTAATTTGTGCTGCTGGTATTGCTGAAACTGCTGGCGTCGGTGCCAACACCAGGAGTCCAAAGACAATACGTGGTATTAAGGGCAGAATAGGCGGCCAATGTGTGGTAAGTATCATTCAGCTGACCCAAGTACGATCCCTGCGAAACACTCTTTACGGAGTAATAGCTTCCGCTGGGTGCGATCGTGAAGACGTAGTCGTCAGCAACGTTCTTCAGCTTAGTTCCATCAAGGGTTATTCCGGAGCTTGCGTAAGCAGTGGCGTTGGAAGCCGACTCGATATCCGTGCCGCTGGGGCTGCCGGCAACACCCTTCATGATATACATGTCGGTGGTGTTGCCGTAAGTAATAACGTAATTACCGGACCAATCGGAGGGAGCCGTGGTAACGAGCTCATAGACCTTAACGGTGGACGTTGCCGTATAGACGACGTTGACCGTCACGTTCTGCGCGGGCATGGTGCCGGCAACGGTGGTCTGCTCGGTGGTATAACCCTCTACCTCGGGGCTGTCAACGCTGTAGGAAGCGCCGAACTCGTAGGAGTGGGTATAGGCAGTGTGTACAGCGTTATTATCGTCGTCAACGTAGTTGATGGTGAGGGTATAGCTGTTGACAGTGTACTGCGCCGTGATGGTCATATCCGAGGTGACGTTGGAGAAGTCAGCGGGAGACCAACCGGTGAAGGTATAGCCGGTGCGGGTGGGATCGGCGGGAGCGGTTGCGGCATAGCCTTCGTAAACCGTCTGGGTATTAAGGATGGTATCGTCCCAATCCTTGAACGTTACGGTGTACTTGGCAGGCAGAGCAGCCTGCGTGTACTGAGCGTAATAATCGGCATTAGCATCGGCAGCCACGGGAGCGGTACCGGAGCCGTCCTGCGCGGAATTCCAGGAGCTGAACTCATAGAGATAAGTCCCGTCATCCCAGTTCGGCGCGGAGCTGGTGGGAATGTCGCCCTCGAAGACGTTGGTATGCTTGGTGACCCAGTTGCCGTTATCATCGCGGTAATACCACGTGATGGTGTAGGTGGGCCTGGTGGGTTCGGCTACCGCCCACTCAAGGTTGACCGGGAAGGTTTCGCCGGGATAGACCGTATCAACTACGTTGCCGTTCTTATCGAGGATCTCCCAATACAGGAACTGCTCGCCGTTTTCATTGGGGGTCGCGGAATAACGGGTGAACGCAAGCGCGCCATCCGTATAGGTGAACGGATCGTACCTGATGACCTGACCGTCCTGACCAACATAGATGAGGCCGTCGCCGTCGACAGCGTCATACCTGACCTGGATGCCGTCGGAGCCGACGACCTTCTGACGCCAGAGAGGATAGAGAACGAGCTTTCCGCGAACAGCGGGATAGTCGACGTCGGACCAGGGCTTCCAGTAGTTGGACTGATCCTGACGATCGGAAGCATCTGCGGTGGCATAGGACATATCCATACCATCGGGATCGCCGGCCGAAGGAATGTTGGGACCGATCAATGTCTCGAAGGAGAAGGGCTTGGTGTGAGCAGCATCATAGAACCAGCCGCCGAAGGTGAGGCCGGTGGTAGTGGTGACCTTGCTCAGGCAGGCGCCGTCGATCTTGGTGCCGTATACTACGGTGAAGGTAGGATCCTGCCCGTTGGGATGTGTATCATCGCTCGGGATCACGATTGTTGTGGGATCGACATTGCCGCCATCGGTAAGATCGAATACGATACGATACCATTCGGGTTCCCAACCGGCATAGACTATGACGTCGTTGTTGGGCATCTTCGCCTCTGTGCCGCTGAAGGTGTACGGCTTGGTGCATTCGGGATCCTTATACCAACCGGTGAAGTAGTAGCCTTCGGGACCGTTTGTGGGCTCAAAATTCTTGAGGCTCGAGATATCGTCCTCGAAGTAGATCTTGTTCCCGTTATTCGCATGGTAGGTCGTACCATTGGAATAATAATCAAAGGCCCACTGGTTGCGCTGGTAATAGATGTTGATACCGTAGCTGTAGATCTCATACCCGGTGAATATCAGCGGATAGTCGCCCGAATCATTTGCGGTAAAAGTATGATAGCTGCTTGCGGTCGTGGAGTCGGTAGACATGTTGTACCCAACTCCCGTGAAGCCGAAGAACTCATTGCCGCGGATATACTGCGTCTCGTAGACGGAAGAGCTGTCTACACACAAATCATCTTCCCTGTAAAGAACGTAGCTGCCGTTCAGTGCCTGACGCCTATAGTAAATCGGGCTGGAATAATTCCATGAACTTGCATCCGCCCTATAGATATTCCAAGTCTCGGTACACGACTGGAAGCTCTTGAAAACAGTAGGTGCGGTGCCGGACGTAAGGATGTAGGTCTTATTGTCGTTCGGATCATCATACTTCCAAGTATAGCTGCTGCTGAGCGAAGGATAGCCATCCCAATCATGCTCATAAAGACCGGAGTAAGTATACTGTGCTGTCGATGCAGAACTTGAATTGTAGAATTTGATCGTCAGCGTGGCGCGGTCATAGTAGACATTGAACACGGTCGTACCATCGCCCCTGATGACCTTGCTGGTCTCGGTCATCGCAGAGTTAAACTTGAAATAGTAGCCGAGCTCACCGTTGGCAGCGCGGCCGCTGTAAGTTTCGTCGTTCCTGCCAAGACGATTGTAAGCGGTCTTATTGGTGGTCGAGGAGGGGAGCGTAACGGTGGAACCGGCAGAAGCAGTACCGGAGGTGACTACACCGGAAGCGGTGGGAACATAATAGTCCCAAGTCTTATTGGCGTTGCTAAGACCGGTTTCGTCGTTACGGTTCTGGGTCCAGAAGATGATCTTGTAGGGAACATTGGATTTAGGAGTCCAGTTCGCATAAACGGTCACATCAGCAGTGACTTCCTGATTCCAATTGAACTCAGTCGTATGGCTTGCGGTGGTGTACCACTTATCGAAGTAATAGCCCTCACGAGTGGGGTCGGCAGGCTTAACGCTGCTTGCGGGATAGCCCTCGGCTACGAACCTCGGCGCTGTATAAGAGGCAGGGGTAGTATCCTCAGTGTTGGCGTTAGTGCCGATGTTGGCATTGAAGTAGATCCAATGGCCTGCCTTTACGAGCGGATAAAGAACGAGCTCGTGCGAGGCGGTGCCGGCGGAACCGGGAGCGCCGAAAGGAGCGTTATCAACGACCTTGTACTTGAAATCGGCAGCATCATCGGTATCCTCGACGACGTAGCCTGTGGCCTGGCCATTTTCGAACATTACGACCCAACCGACGAGACCGACGTTCTGCCCCTCGGGAGCGAAGTTATCGGAATCATAGGTGAAATCGCCGTAGGTGCTATGGTTGAGGGGGACCGCTTCGGTCTTCCACACGACGCCGTTCTGATCGGTATAGGAAACGAACACGACGTCCTCAACGACTGCCGCGAAGGAAAGGGTGAAGGCCGAAGTGTAGGATTCGGCATTCGCAATAAGGATCTCATTGAGCTGATTAACGGTATAGGTCTTGCCATACTCGAAGCCCGCGGGAGCGGTGCCGGAGCCGACGAGCTTCCAGCCGCCGAACGCCTGGTTTGCACCGAGATTGGGAAGGCCCGGATCGTAAACAGGGGTGTTGCCCCCGGTAAAGGAGGAAACGAGCACGATCTGCCTGTTGTTGCGGTTGCTGTCCGTGATGGTCTCATTGGGATAGAAGTCGACGGTCACGCGGGTGTTGTTCTCGCCGTCGCCTCCCGCATAGATCGAGAAATGACGCGCGCTGAAGGAAGCGACGCTGCCGTTGAGCTCCGCATCATCGACCGTTTCAACGTCCACACTGCCATCGAGCCCGTCAATATCGGCGTCCAGATGAACAACAGTGAGATTGGCAATATTGCTGAGCTCATCACACTTCATGGTGACGGTTACGTCCTTTGAAGGCTGCACCTCTGTCTTGCCGCAGGTGAAGGTGATATCCACGGCAACCTTGACATTGCAGGAGACTCCGTCCATGGCGTTGACAGCAGCCTGAACGGCCTCGATATCGGTGACCCTTTCGGCCGTCATCTTTGTCTTCACGGGAAGAGCGCCCTCAGGTGCTTCAACCGATACGACGAGACCGCCGTCAAGCTCAGCCCTGAATCGCTGAGCCGGGTAATCGATGACCTCGATGGGGGTGGGCTTTACCCACCACTTCCACAGATCGCGCCACCAATCGCGGATATCGCGGCCGGAGCCGTCGGATATCCCGCTCATGGCGGAGACGGGCATGGCGCTGACCACCATGATGAGTACGAGCACAAGGCTCAGAACCCTTGCAATACTCTTTTTCAATTTATTTACCCTCCTTCGGAATGGTTTCCGAGTCATTATATCGGCAACCCGCGCCCCTCCATGTGCATAAAAGCGCAGGGTATACCAATAGCATACTAATTTTACATATACTGAGGGGAGTTGTCAACCGATTTTGTTCTGATTTTTTTAAAAATCTTTGTATATTTTGTTATATTGTGCATATGTTTTATGGATTTTTTCACACGAATTTCAGCGCTATAAAAGATTTGTTTCCTCGGGCATCATTTCCGCATGGGAATATCGGGGTTTTGTATCTTTGTCTGAATGGATTTCGGGGAGTTGCGGAATTGTATTTTGTTGCTCCGAGGGAACGAAATCAGGCATAATCGGATCGGGATTCTCTGTTTTTGTGGATTTTCGGAAACAAACTTCGCGTCTCTGGAATAACGAAAATCAAGGAGTTTGTTTCTTTGCGGAAACAAACTTTTGGATGTACGGCGCTTTGCGCCGCGGATTATGTTTCTTAGAGGAAACAAAAACCGGCTGTAAGGCCTCTCTGTATTCGTTCTTTGTTCCCCTAAGGTCACAAACTTTTGTTTCTCTGCTCCTGCCGCGCAAAAAAAACAGCGCGGCCGAAGCCGCGCTGCGTGTTAGCTTGTTACCTTATTACAATAAGAGGATCAGTCCTCCTCTTCCTCCTCGGGGAGGTTGGCGTTGTGGTAGACGTTCTGGACGTCGTCATCGTCGTCAAACATATCGAGCAGCCTCTGCACCTTCATGATCTGCTCGGGATCGGTGATATCGACGGTCGTCTGGGGGATCATCTCCACCTCGCCGGAGAGGATGTTGAGGCCCATGCCCTCAAGCGCCTCGCGCACGGCGTAGTAATCGTTGGGGGCGGTGTAGACCTCGAAGCAGTCGTCCTGGGGGGCGAAATCCTCGGCGCCCGCGTCAAGGGCCTGCATCATGAGCTCGTCCTCGTCGAGATCGGAGGTGCGCTCGATCACGATGACGCCCTTCTTATCGAACATATAGGAAACGCAGCCGGAGTTGCCCATGCCGTTGCCGTACTTATCGAAGATATGACGGAGCTCCGCGGCGGTGCGGTTCTTGTTGTCGGTGACGACCTCGACAATGAGGGCGATGCCGGCGGGACCGTAACCCTCGTAGGTGCCCTCCTCGTAATTGACGCCCGCACCCTCGCCGACGGCCTTCTTGATGGAACGGTTGATGTTGTCGTTGGGCATGTTGGCGGCCTTCGCCTTGGCGATGACGTCGCGGAGCTTGGAGTTGTTGGCGGGATCGCCGCCGCCCTCCTTGACGGCAATGGCGATCTCACGGCCGATCTTGGTGAAGATCTTGCCGCGCGCGTTATCGGTCTTTTCCTTCTTATTCTTTATATTGGCCCACTTGGAATGTCCGGACATATTTATTTCCTCCTGAATTATACTTAATTTATTGGTTTGCAGACGGCCACGACCCTCGTCAGGCTCATATGCATGTCGTAATCATAGTCGCCGAGGCAGGTGATCAGAGTCAGCCTCGTTTCGCCCCAAGGCTCCATAACGGAGGGAGCGACTTCATCGTACTTGTACTCCTCTATCGACTCCACCGCGTAGAACACGGTATTGCCGTTCTCCATCGTGACGATCACCCGGTCGCCGACGGCCAACCCCTCGTGCAGGATGGAGAAGAAGCCCTTCTTGCCGCTGTAGCGGTTATGCCCCGCAATTATGCAGTTGCCCTCCTCATTGGGGGCGGGGCCGTACATATACCAGCCCGCCACGTCATGCTTGGGGACGGTCTCCATCGCGCCGTTCTCATCTACGCCGACGGGCACGACGGCGACGGAGATATCATGCCCCTCGAAATAGAGGCTGACGGGCGCGGAAGCGGGTTCCGGAGTCGGGGTCGGCGGAGGCTTTGTAGGTTCCCCCGTGAGGACCGCCGTCGGCTCGGGCGTCGCGGTCGGGATCACGATCTCCGGCGGGGAGGTCACGTCCGGCACGGGCGCCGTCTTGCGGTCGAAAATATTGGTCTGATCGCGCAGGATTATATACACGCCGAGCAGTATCAGCGCCCCCATGGCGCAGTAGATCGCGGCGTTGAAGCGCCTGTTTTTTCTGCGGCGCTCCAGCCTTGCCCGTTCATCCTGTTCGGTTGTCTGCACATTTTTCTCCATACTGCTCTATTATAGCAAATAAATTCGCTATTGGCAACAGAAATTATTTATGTTATAATGATAAGGTAAAGTTAAAGTGGAGGTATGTGCGTTTACGCACGCTGACTATGGACATCAAGCAAAGGATCGCCAATAAGACCGCTCTCTTCGCCGGGGTCGCCGACGAGGAGGTTTTGGGTTGGCTCGAAACTCCCCCCTCCCCCGACAAGGGCGATATCGCCCTGCCCTGCTTCAAGCTCGCAAGGAGCCTCCGCAAGGCGCCGCCCGCGATAGCTGTTGAGCTCGCGGCGGAGTTCGCGGGCTTTGAGGGGATAGTTAAGGCGGAGCCCGCGGGCGGGTATCTCAACTTCTTTCTCGACCGCGGGGACGAGGCGAAGAAGACAGTTCTTCGCGTTCTCCGCGAGGGAATGGATTTCGGCTCCTCAAAAGAGGGCGCCGGCAGGAACGTCTGCATCGACTTCTCCTCCATAAACATCTGCAAGCCCTTCGGCGTGCATCATATCACGACGACGGTCCTCGGGCATTCGCTCGCGAGGATATTCCGCCATCTCGGCTTCACCCCCGTCAGGATAAACCACCTCGGCGATTGGGGCACGCAGTTCGGCAAGATGCTCGTCGCCTACAAGAAATGGGGCGACAGGGAGAAGATCGAGTCCGCCGCGAGCCCGACGCGCGAGCTCGTGGCTCTCTACGTGAGGTTCCATCAGGAGGCGGAGAACGATCCCTCCCTCGACGACGAGGCGCGCGCCGCGTTCCGCTCGATCGAGCTGCACGATCCCGAAAACTGGGAGCTCTATCAGTGGTTCAAGGAGCTGACGTTAAAGGAGGCCGAAAGGGTCTATAAGCTGCTCGGCGTGGAGTTCGACAGCTACAACGGCGAGGCCTTCTATGAGGATAAGATGCCCGCGGTCATAAAGGAGCTGCAGGACAAGGGCGTGACGACCGTTGACAACGGCATGACGATAGTCGATCTTTCGGCCTACGATATGCCCCCCTGCCTCATATTGAAGTCCAACGGCGGAACCATTTACCCCACGCGCGACATAACCGCCGCGATATACCGCAAAAACACTTACGACTTCTATAAAAATCTGTACGTCGTCGCCTATCAGCAGAACCTGCATTTCAGGCAGGTGTTCAAGACGCTGGAGCTCATGGGCTACGATTGGGCGAAGGACTGCGTGCATGTCAACTTCGGCATGATCTCCATGCAGGATATGACCTTCTCGACGAGGAAGGGCAACGCGATCTATCTCGAGGACGTGCTGAACAAGGCCATCGAAAAGACCAAGGCCATCATGCAGGAGAAGAGCCCCGATCTTGAAAACGCCGACGAAGTCGCCCGCCAGATCGGCGTCGGCGCCGTCGTGTGGGGGCCGCTCTATTCCTCCCGCATAAAGGACTTCACGTTCAGCTGGGATAAGGCCCTGAATTTCGAGGGCGAGACCGCGCCCTACGCGCAGTACACCCACGCGCGCTGCTGCTCCGTTCTGAGGAAGGCGGGCGGATACGATATCGAAAAGGCTGATTGGAGCTGCCTCGATAACGAGAGCTGCGCGAGCCTCATCAAGGCCGTCGCCTCCCTGCCCGATTCCGTCGCGAGCGCCGCCGAGAAGTACGAGCCGTATCTCATCAGCAGGAACGTCATCGAGATCTGCTCGTGCTTCAACAAATTCTACTTCGAGAACCGCATCATGGACGAGGACGAGGGCGTAAAGACCGCCCGCCTTGCCCTGACCGACGCCGCAAGGACGGCGATAAAGCTGGGGCTGTACCTCGTCGGCATAGAGGCCCCGGAGAGGATGTAAGTAGCATCGCGTAAGCAGCTGCCACCACCTCTTCCACCGCAAGCGGTCCGGCAATGCACCACCGGGGCATTGCCTCCCTCATAGGGGAAGGAGCGGATACCTCGACGTCATCGTCCCTTCCCCTACTGAGGGGAAGGTGGCGCGAAGCGCCGGATGAGGTGGCTGCAGCTCCAGTCATTAAGCAGAAAGAGGAATCATGAACCGGAACGATCCCGCGCTCACTCCGCTGGCCCAGCAGCTCCGCAAAAACATGACCGAAGAGGAAAGACTCGTTTGGTACTGCTGCCTGAAGAAAATGCCGTTCAGGTTCCACCGGCAGAAGGTCATCGGCAAATACATCGTCGATTTCTACTGCGCCGAGAAAAAGACCGTTATAGAGATCGACGGCGAGCAGCATTATACCGAACAGGGACGTAAAGCCGACGCCGAGCGTACCGCCTATTTGAACAGCAGGCGGCTCACGGTACTGCGTTATTCCAATCACGAGGTCAAGACGAATCTATCCGGCGTTTACGACGATATTTTTTCCCGGCTGGGAGGGAAACGCGATCCTTCACTGAATAATGAAGTCTGAATCGCTGCCCCCACCTCTTCCACCGCCTCTTCCACCACCGCCTTGCGGCGGCGGTCCCCCTTCCCCTACTGAGGGGAAGGTGGCGCGAAGCGCCGGATGAGGTGGCTGCGGCTTAAAAGCAAAATCGGGGAAAGGCACATAATCCGGAACTCAGAACTCAATACTCAAAACCATAAATACTACACCGAAAGGAAGCAATATCATGGTCATCATGGATGAATACCGCCAGCAGCTCACGGCGGTCATAGCTGCCCTCAAGCAGGCGGGTGAATCCCTTTAAGGTCGCCGAGCTTGCGGAGGAAAAGAAACAATTGGAAGTCGAAATGGGCAAGGAGGGCTTCTGGGACGACGTTGAGGCCGCCAACAAGGTCAACATGCGCATGAAGTCCATCTCGTCCAAGATAGATAAATACGCGAAGCTCGAATCCATGTGCGAGGATTTCGAGGTCCTCATGGACATGGGCGAGGAGGACGAGGACATGGCCGAGGAGGTCCCCGAGGCGTTTGAAAAGCTCAATCACGCCGTCGAGGAGTTCCATCTTTCCGCGCTCCTGACCGGACCCTACGACGCCTACAACGCGGTGCTCTCGCTCCACGCGGGCGCGGGCGGCACCGAGGCGCAGGACTGGGTCAGCATGCTCTACCGCATGTACGTCCGCTACTGCGAGAGGCAGGGCTATACCGTCAAGGAGCTCGACCTTTTAGACGGCGAGGAAGCCGGCATAAAGTCCGTCACCTTCGAGGTGCAGGGCGAGAACGCCTACGGCTACTTAAAGGCCGAAAAGGGCGTGCACAGGCTCGTCCGCATTTCCCCCTTCGATTCCTCCGGCAGGCGCCACACCTCCTTCGCTTCGCTCGACGTGACTCCCATACTCACCGAGGACGATAACTCCATCGAGATAAAGCCCGAGGATATCAGGATCGACACCTACCGCTCCGGCGGCGCGGGCGGCCAGAACGTAAACAAGGTCTCCTCCGCCATCCGCATCACGCACTTCGCGACGGGCATAGTCGTCCAGTGCCAGAACGAGCGGAGCCAGCTCCAGAATAAGGAAGTCGCAATGCGCATCCTGAAGGGCAAGCTCCTCGAGATCAAGGAGCGCGAGCGCATGGAGAAGATGGCCGACATAAAGGGCGAGCTCAAGAAGATCGAGTGGGGCAGCCAGATACGCTCCTACGTCTTCCAGCCCTACACCATGGTCAAGGATCACCGCACCGGCTGCGAGACGGGCAATATCCAGGCCGTGATGGACGGCGAGATCGACGAGTTCATACATCAGTACCTGATAAAGATGTGATATGACCGGCACGGGGCTGCGCTCCGTGCCGAAATAATATAACGAGGTGGTCGAAAAATGAACAGCGTACGCAGGTTTTCCGCGCTGCTGCTGGCATTGGTTTACGCCGTATTCGCGGCGGCTCCGACGCCGGCCGGAGGAAGCGTGAAGGCGGAACAGCAATTCGTGCTGGCTCCGGGGGGTTCGGAGGGAGTCACGATCGCGGAGACTTCCGCCGGTTCCATGGGCGTCGCCGCGCATGAGGACGGCGGCAGCATAGTGTTCGACGAAACGAAGGAGCTCTCGTTCACCGTATCGTTCGGGGACGGGTGGCTCCGGTGCGACCGCTATTCCCGGTTCTTCCCCGGGGACTCGCGCGCGGTCAGGACCGTTCTCGCGGACGGGCGGCTGAAATGCGTGTTCCGCGCCGCGGAGGGCGGCTCCGTATCCCTCGAAGAATGGGAGTCCGTCTGCTTCAACGCCTCGTGCTCCGAGCTGCCGAAGCTCTTCATCGACGCGGCGGAGGATTTCGAAAATATCGACCGGGAGACCTGGGTCGACGCCTCCTATACTCTGACGCTTGGGACGAAGGAGTTCTCCTCCGGCGATTACGAGGGCACGGGCAAGGTTAAGGGCAGGGGCAACAGCTCGTGGGCATACCCCAAGAAGCCCTACTCGATCAAGCTCGACAGCAAGGCCTCGTGGCTCGACATTCCCAAAACGAAAAAATACGCCGTGATCCCGAGCTATCAGGACGGCTCGCTCATGCGGAACTACATCACCTACAAGGGGTTTGCGGAGACCGTCGGGATCGGCTACGTCCCCCGCTGCGAGTTCGTTGACGTATACCTCAACGGCGAGTACAACGGCATATACCTGCTGACCGAGAGGATCGACATAGAAAAGAGCAAGGTCGATATAGAGGAGGCGGACGCCGACAACATGACCGGCGGTTACCTCATCGAGAAGGACATAAACGGCAGGGTGGATTTTGACAGCGATCTCTGGTTCGACTGCCCCTACTGGGCGAACGAGGCAAAGGATCTCTTCGTTCTGAAGGCGCCCGAGCCCGACGACCCGGAGCTTGCGGACGCGATGCTCTTATATCTTGCGGCGTACATGCAGCGCGTCCACGGGGCGATAATGGGCACGAGCGGCGAGGATTGGCATAATTACGTCGACACGAGCTCGTGGGCGGATTTCATCATCATCCAGGAGATTGCGAAGAATATCGACGGCCCGATGAAGACGAGCTGCTGGCTCTATAAGGACCGTGACGACGACCATATCTACATGACCGCGCCGTGGGATTTCGACCTCGCCTACGGAAGGGTGAACTGGAACAACCAGGCGCCCGGGCATAACGATGCGGACGACTGCCCGAACGCCGACACGCCCGAAGGCTTTATGATACTCAACAGCTCCAACCCGTGGATGGACAGGCTCTACGATACCGAGCCGGAGTTCGCCCGCGCGGTGAAGGAGCGCTACACCGAGTACCGCGGCACGCTGACAGCGGGGCTCCTTCCCATGATAGAGGAGCAGGCGGCGTATCTTTCCGTCGTGCAGGAGCCGAATTACGAGCTCTGGCACATGGGGTTCCACAGCTCTGTGGCGCTGCTGAAAAACTGGCTCGTCAGCAGGATCGAATGGCTTGACGGCGAGTGGCTCGTCGAGCTCCCGACGTATGAGCAGGGCGACGCCGACATGAACGGCATTATCAACGCGGCGGACGCGCTGCTCGCGCTCCGCGCCGCGATGGGTCTCGTCACACTCGACGACGCGGCTTCCGCGCTTGCGGACTATGACGGCAGCGGGACGCTCACCGCGGGCGACGCGCTGCTGATACTGCGCTTCTCCATGGGACTGAACTGAAAAACGGGCAATATAAAACGGGGGCAGCATCGCCCCCGCTTTTTCATTCCGCCTGTTTTGCCTCGTTCGCGAGCTTTTGAAGCAGCTCGTTCCGCTCGGCCTCGGTGAGCAGCTTCGGCTGTTTCGCCGCCTTTTCCGCGGCCTCCTTCTCCTGCTCGATGGCGAGCAGGCGCATGAATCCCGCCGTGATTATGCCGGAGGGCAGGGCGATTATCGCGATCCCGAACATGGACGAGAGCATCGTGACTACCCTGCCGACGGCGGTGACGGGCGTGATATCGCCGTAGCCCATCGTCGTGAGAGAGACCGTCGCCCAGTAGACCGCGTCGAGGAACGAGCCGAAGAGGTCGGGCTCCACGTTGAATATGACGAGCGCCGAAACGATCACGTAGCCGACCGCCAGCGCGCCGACGGTCAGGAGGGGCTTTCGCTCCACCTCGAAGACCTCGCGTATCATGTTGATGCTTCTTGAATACCGCACCGCCTTAAATACGCGGAAGACGCGCAGCGTGCGCAGAAGCCTGAATACCTTCAGCACGCGGAACGCCCCGCTTATGACAGTGAGCGAGGGCAGTATGCAGAGAAGATCGACGAGCGCCATCGGCGTGAACGGGTAGATGAAGAACGACGCCCAACCCCTTTTCAGCTTCAGATCGGCGGTCGAGAGCCGGAGCATATAATCGACTATGAATATCCCCGCGGCGATCTTATCCATTACGGTAAAGAAGGCGGGCTCCTCCTTGAAGGCGAGAGGCACTATGCTCAGAACTATCACGATCATCATAAAGACGTCGTAGACGTTCGACAGCCGGTCGTCCTCCTTGGCGGTCTCTATAACTTCAAGCAGGCGTTTGCGGGTCATATTTTTCTCTTTTTGCCTCCCTTTTCCGGCAGCTCATCCGCTATCGCCCGGATGACCGCGCAGGTTAGCACGGCGTTGTCGATATCGGCCGTGAGCATCTCCTTCGCCCCCTCGTACGGGATGGCGGTCTCAAGCGCCGAGGCGTTATCCGCCATCAGGCGCAGGGCCGTCGGCGTGGGCTTTAACAGCAGGCGGTCGTCGTAGACGCCGCCCACCACCCTGCCGCGGTAATAGAGCACGTACTCGCCCATCATCGGGCGGTATGAGACCCCGTCGAGCTCGGAGAGCTGATCGAGTATGAAAGCGAGATATTCCTTTGATGAAGCCATTATTCATTCCTCCGCCGAGCAGGGCGCTTTCGCCCTGAGCACGTGCCACACATCATTGCCCTCAAATCCGCAGCCGCGATAGAGCATTTCGGGCGAATCCGGATCGTTCGCCCTGCCGGAAACGGTAACGAATCCGGCCCTTTCGCGGAGCCTTGAAAGAAGCGTCAGAACGACAAGCCTTGCGGCTCCCCTCCTGCGGAATTCCGGAAGGGTCTGTATCCACTCGAGCGCTCCCTCGCCGACCTCGCGGTCAAGCTCCGCTATCCCGCACGCGGCGGGAAGTCCCGTTTCCCTGTCATACGCGACGACCCACAGCTGCGGATCGAACACGGGTGAGCGGCGCATAAGGCGCAGTTCCTCTGAAGCAACGCCGATATCGGAATAGGATCGCTTTATGATTTCTGAGATGAGCGGCAGATCCTCCTCCTTCGCGGTCCTCACCTCAAACGCTTCGCCTGCCGGGGGTTCGACGTTTTTAAGGCGATGAATGAGCCGGAAAAACGGCTCATCCGAAAAGCCCGGGTGATCCCCGGGATCGAGATCATCCGAGTGCAGTATCATCATGCCCGGCGGGAGCTCGACGCTTTTCGCCTTATGATACGGTATCGAAAGCGTCCCGCACGGATCGCTCCTGTATCGTTCGATGCTGATCATAAATCAAAAGCCGGGAAGGCGCTGCCGCCTTCCCGAATGTGATCTTACGCCCTCAGCTCCGCGCCGAGGCGGAACTTGAGGCTCTTTAGGATCGCGTTGACGGCCTGACCGATCTGCTCGTCGGTGAGTGTGGCCTCATCGGAGCGGAGCGTGAACGTGAACGCCATGCTCTTCCTGCCCATGGGGATGCCCTTGTCGCCGGGGAGCTTGGGACGGTAGACGTCGAACACGCGGACGTTCTCGACGAGCACGCGGGCCTTTGCGGACTCGATCACGTCGATGACCTCCTGCGCGGTGGTGGACTCGTCGACTATGAGGGCGATATCGCGCTGAACGGCGGGGTACTTGGGCAGGGGCTTATACTTCCTCACCCTTGCGATATGGCGGCGGAGCGCCGCGAAGTCGAGCTCCGCGATGAACGCGGGAGCGGATACGCCGAACGCCCTCTGCACCTTCGGATGGACCGTGCCTATCTCGCCGAGCTTTTCGCCGCCGACGGTCATTACCGCCTTCTGGGTGGGGTGCAGATGCGCGGAGCCGCCCGCCTCAAAGCGGACGCGCTCTATTCCGAGCTTCTCGAAGAGAGCTTCGAGCGTGCCCTTCAACGTGAAGAAATCCTCGTCGGAGCCGAAGTGGATGACGCCGAGGAGCTTCCTTTCCTCGGGAAGATCGCCGTTATCGAAATGGACGTTGCCCACCTCGAAGAAGCGGCCGAAGCCCGTCTTGCGGTTGAGGTTGAGCGCCGCCGCGCGGAGCAGCCCGCCCGCCAGTTCCGTCCGCATGAGGGACTGATCCTCGCCGAAGGGGTTGAGGAGCTTGACCGTCTTTCTGCGTTCGTCGTCCCCGGGGATCATGAGATCGTCAAGCTCCTTCGGGGAGATGAAGTTGTAATTGTAAAGCTCGAGGCAGCCGAGCGAGGCCATCGTATCCTTAATGATATCCTCGTCCTTGAAGCTCTGCCCGACTCTGCCGCGGAACGTGTCGCCGCGCATGAGCGTGGGAGCAATGTTGGTGTAGCCGTAGAGCCTGCCGACCTCCTCCGCGATATCCCAGTCGGTCTCGACGCCGTCCTCTATATCGGTGCGGAAATGCGGCACGCGGATCTTAAGCGTATCGCCGACGGCCTGCGTCGGGATATTGATGGAGGAGAGGAGCTCCTTCATCTTCCCGGCGGGAAGGTCGGTATTGAGTATCTCGTTTATGTGGGAGACCGAGGCCGCGACCTCCTTCTCGCGAAGGTCGGCGGAGCAGACGTCTATCATGCCTCCCATGACCTTGCCCGCGTGCAGCTCCTCAACGAGCTCTATCGCGCGGTTCAGCGCAAGCTCCGCGTTGACGGGCTCGACGCCCTTTATGAAGCGCGCGGCGGAATCGGTGACGTGATGGAGACGCCTCGCGGTGGATCTGATGTTCTCGGGGCGGAAGACGGCGCTCTCGAAGAGGGTCGCCTTGGTGTTCCCGGTGATCTCGCTGTTGAGGCCGCCCATGACTCCGGCGACGCCGACGCCCTTCGTCGGATCGGCTATGAGGAGCATATCGGCGCTCATCACGCGCTCCTTGCCGTCCAGGGTGTAGACGATCTCGCCCTCCGCCGCGTTCCTCACGACGATGTGGTTCTCCGCCACGCAGGCGAGGTCGAACGCGTGCATGGGATGCCCGTACTCAACGAGAACGAGGTTCGTTATATCGACTATGTTGTTGATGGGCCTGAGGCCGACCGCCTTCAGCTTCCTCTGCAGCCAGAGCGGGGAGGGCTCGATATTGAGATCCGTCACCACGCGGGCCGTGTAGCGCGGGCAGAGATAGGGGTTTTCGACGGTGACCCGGGCGATATCGTGTACGTCGCCCTCGCCTTCGACGCGCTTTATTTCGGGCTCGCGGAAGACCTGCCCGAGAGCCGCCGCCGCCTCGCGGCAGATGCCGATCACAGACTGGCAGTCGGGGCGGTTGGGGGTGAGCTCGATATCGAATATGCAGTCGTCCATGTCGAGCGCTTCCTGTATGCGCCGGCCGTTGGGGTGCTTTTCATTGAATACCATTACGCCGCCGTTCTCGCAGCCGGGGTACTCGACTTCCGTTATGCCGAGCTCCTCGTTCCCGCAGAACATGCCCGCGGAGGCGACGCCGCGCATCTTGGTGGGATGGATGACGAGCCCGCCCGTGAGGTGAGCGTTATCGAGCGCGAGGGGGACCTGATCGCCGACCTTGACGTTCGTCGCGTTCGTCACTATCTGAAGGTTTTCTTCGCGGCCGACGTCCACCGTGCAGACGCGGAGCTTATCCGCGTTGGGATGCGGCTCGATGTTCGTTATCTCGCAGACGAAAACGCCGTCGACGCTCATCTCGGGGATGATCTCCGCGACCTCGAATCCCCTGAGGAGCATCCGCTCCGCGAAATCCTCGGGAGTGACGTTGAAATCCACGTACTCTTTAAGCCATTTAAGGGGCAGTTTCATATGTTTGTTACCTCCTGATCACTTGAACTGGGAAAGGAACCTGCCGTCGCCCTCGTAGATGAGGCGGATATCGCTTATGCCGTACTTGAGGCAGGCGACGCGGTCTACGCCGACGCCCCAGGCGAAGGCGCGCCACTCCTCGGAGGAGTGACCGCAGTTCTCGATCTCATGCGGGTTGGTTATGCCGCAGCCCATTATCTCCATCCAGCCCGTTCCCTTGCAGGAGGAACAGCCCTTTCCGCCGCAAATGGTGCAGGAGATGTCGACCTCGGCGGAGGGCTCCGTGAACGGGAAGTAGCTGGGCCTGAGGCGCGACTCGACGTTCTCGCCGAAAACGGCCTTGACGAAGGAATCTATCGTGCCCTTGAGATCGGCAAGCGATACGTTCCTGTCGACGACGAGCCCCTCCATCTGCATGAAGACGGGGCTGTGCGAGGCGTCCGGCTCGTCCACGCGGAAGCAGCGGCCGGGTATTACGAGGCGGAACGGCAGATCGAGGGTCTTTAAAGCCCTCGCCTCGCAGGGGGAGGTATGCGTCCTCAGAAGGACGCTGTCGTTCACGTAGAAGGTATCCTGCATATCGCGCGCGGGATGGTTGGGAGGAAGATTGAGCAGGGTGAAATTGTATTCGTCATACTCGACCTCCGGCCCCTCGAACGTCGTAAAGCCGAGGCCTACGAGCGCGTCGCGGATCTCGCGGTAAACGAGGGTGAGCGGATTCAAAGCGCCCGCGCCAACGGCCTTCCTTTTGCCGGGGAGGGTCACGTCGATGGCCTCGCGCTCTATCTTCATCTGCTCGGCGAGCTCCATGAGCTGCGCCTTGCGCTGCTCGAACTTCTCGGCGAGCTCGGTCTTGACGGCGTTGGCGCGCTTGCCCATCTCGGCCCTCTCCTCGGCGGAGAGCTTGCCCATGGTGCGGAGTATCGCCGTGAGCTTGCCGCCGCGCCCGAGGACGTTCGCGGAAAGCTCGGTGAGCTCGTCCGCCGATTCTATGCCCGTGAGCTGCTTCAGGGCCGCTTCACGGATCGCCAGTAATTCTTCAAACACAGTAAAAACTCCTTTCGGGATCTGACAAAATAAAAGCTCCGCGCCCATAGGGACGACGCGGAGCCGTGGTACCACCCAAATTCGCGCATCGGCAGACCGAAGCGCCTCATTCGCGCTTTAACGGGCGCACCCGCCTGCGGCTACACATGAACACTTCACCGCAGGGGCTCCGGGGCGAACTCGGTGCGTTTTTCCCGCGGCGCGCTCACAGCCACGGCGCGCCTCTCTTTGAGCGGGACAAAAAGCTTTTCCCCTTCATTGCCTGTACAAAACAGTATTTTACCACAAAAAAGCGCGGTGTCAAGAGTAAAAATCGGGCTATTCCCCCGCAAGGGGTGCGTGCAGACTCTCTATCTTAGCGTCGTAATCCGGCGTGGAATCGTACGCCCTTCGGCAGACGAGCCCGCCCTGCGCGTCGAAAAGGGAATAGACCGTTTCGGTGTAATACCAGTAGGAGCTGATATAAAGGGGCGTGCGCTCGAATATGCCCGTCACGTTCTCGGATACGACGAGCGTGTACCCGCCGCTCTCCATGACGACCGTTACGCGCCCCGGCACGGAAAAGCCCGTGTCGTCGGAATAGACCGCGCGCCCGCCGATGAAGCCCACGGGCTTCACATCGGCAAAGCAGAGCTCCGCGCCGCCGAGCTTCACTTCCCTCTTTTCGAGGTCCGCGTCGACCGAGACCGTGAAGTATCTGCCGTAATGCATATGCGGCTCGTCCGTCTCTCCCTCTATCGGGAAGAAGTCGCCGCTCCTCGATTGCGAATTGATATGGAGAAGGAAGCCCTCGTCCGTCGGATCGACCCGCTGAAGGGTATCGAAATCCTCGCCTTCAACCGTGTTCTTTTTGATGAGCTCCCCGTTTTCGCCGAGCTTCATCATTATGACGTGGTCGTAGGAATCGCGCGGCGCATCTCCGTACCCGCCGAAGAAGAAGTATGCGCCGTCCCGCTCGATCAGGCGCACGAAGGACTCATCCAAAGCGCCGTCGAGCTCCTTTTCCCATTGGAGGCTGCCTTCGGCGGCGTATTTTAAGACGGTCGAGGAAAAGCCTCCGTCGGTCGCCCAGGAGCCGTCCTCGCGCTGCCGCTCCATAAAGCCGCGCACGCAGATGAGGCCTCCGTCCGATGTCGGGCTCAGCAAAACCACCGGGCGGTCTTCGTCGGGCGGCAGGGTCTTCCTTATAAGCTCCGCGCCGTGAGCGTCATAGAGGGCGATATCCCATCCGCCCTCCGTCTTGGCACAAAGCGCGGCGCGGCCGAACGCCGCTGTAACGGCGCCTTTTCTTCTGTTGAAGAGATCCCCTTCAATGATCGCGCGGTACTCCTCCGGCACGCCGCCGACGGGCTCCGCTTTTGTAAACGCTCCGGTCACTTCTTCGTGCTGTCCTTCTCCGCCCCTGCCCGCGCAGCCGGAGATGAGCAGGAGCGACGCTGTCAGTATGATCAAAAACCTTTTCACGGCAGTATCCTCCTTTGGCCTTTATTTTTTTATTCGCGCGGGAAGGCGGATTTCTTACAAACGCTTCTTACTTCGTGCCGTATACGCTCTTTCTGATGCTTCTTTCTATGCCGCCGCCGATGAGCCCGCCTATCAGCTCCGCCGCGAAGAAGAGCGCCGGGCCGCCTATGAGTATCGTGAGCTCCTGCTTTTCGGTCGCTTGCCACGAAACGCGGTAGGTCGTCCAGACCACGAACCAGACGAAGAATATCAGTATGCTTATAAAGAAGGTCGCCGCGTGCGAGCCGAACGTGAATTGCTCCGCCGCCCTGCCGAATATGCTCGAGAGGAATATCCCCGCCGTGAGCAGGCCGATGAGCAGCCACGGCGAAGCGGGGATGCTTTTCACGAATATCGCCGCCGCGCAGTAAAGCGCGGGGAGTATGTACGAAGCGTATGCCGGGAAGACGAGCTTCCCATGCCTTTCGGCAAGCTCCTTCTCCTGACGGCTGCGGGGGTAGATCCTGACTCCGTCGACGACCGTGTACGCGGGGCGGTCGTCGTCCGGCTGCGGATAAGCGCCCGGATACTGCCGGGAAGCGCCCCCTTCGGTATAGCCGATCACGCGGCCGTTGGCGTCGAGCATGGCTTCGTTGCCGAGCATATCGCAGCCCATACGCTGTTTCACCCTGCCGTCCGCGCCGCGCACGACGTCGTTCCCGAACGTATCCTGCCCGAAAACGCCCGTCGTTTTCCCTTTAGCGTCCTTTATCACCCGGTTGCCGAGCAGATCCTCGCCGTAGCGGGCGACGATCCTGTCGTTCCTGTCCCTTATCACGTCGTTGCCGAAGGCGTCCTTCGTGCGTCTGCCGACGTATCTGTGCTTTTCATCGTAGATCTTCTCGTCCATATAAGCCGCCTTTCCCCGATAGCTCGTGATTCCTTACGCAGATTATAAACTCCCGGAGCGGGTAAATCAAGCCTCCGCCCGCGTCATTGACAAACCGGGCTCCGCGGCGTAAAATATCAAAAAACACAGGGAGGTCACCCCATGTATTTAAGAAGGCTCCTTGCCGCTCTGCTTGCGGTATCCGCTCTTATTATGATCGTTCCGTTTGCGAAGGCCGACGGGCTCACCGAGCAGGGCGCGCACGACGCGATGCTGGCGCTCCAGGCTCAGTACCCCGAGGGCACCCCGTGGGACAACTCGAATTTCTACGCTTGGCACGGTGGGATATTCTCCGGCGGTTACGGCTGCGCGGGGTTCGCCTTCATGCTGAGCGACGCCGCGTTCGGCACTCTGCCCGCGCGTCAGACCGACGTTGTCTACGGCGAGCTCCACGTGGGGGACATACTCCGCGTGAACAACGATCAGCACAGCGTTATAATACTCGAGGTGCATGATGATCACGTCGTAGTCGCGGAGGGGAACTACAATTACAGCGTCCATTGGGGCAGGCACATCAGCCGCGCCGACGTCGAAGCGGGGGATTACGTGCTCACCCGCTGGCCCGTCGGATACTTCGACGTGACCACCGGGGACGTTGACGGCAGCGGCACGGTCAATTCCGCGGACGCGCTCATTACGCTCCGCGCCTCCATGGGGCTGATGACCCTTTCCGCCGCGCAGACCTCCGCCGCGGACGTGAACGGCGACGGGAGCGTCACCTCGATGGACGCTCTCATCATACTCCGCTCCGCGATGGGCCTCGCTCAGTTTTGATCTCCGGGGGGAACATGCAGGGCTTACACGCATACCACGACTCCGTTCAGCTTCGCTTCCGCGAGCCCTTCGGCGCTCTTCCGACGGGCGGTTCTCTGACGCTCCGGCTCTTTCTTTGGGGGCGGGGCGCGGACCGCGCCCGTGTGACGCTCCGCGCCTGGAGCGGCAGGGAGCGCTTCTATGAGGGCGTTTCCCGCCGGGAATACGGGACGAGGATCGAGGAATTCACCCTGACCGCGCCGGACGCGCCCTGCGTCGTCTGGTACAATTTCCGCGTAGAGGCGGAGGGCCGGCTCTTTTACGTCGGCGCCGCCGACCCGCTGCTCCGCTCCGGCGGCTCCGTGATGACGGAGGACATGCCCCGCGATTTCCGCGTGACGGTTTACGACGCTGCCTTTTTCGCGCCCGAGGGCTTCCCCGGGAGGATCGCTTACCAGATATTCCCCGACCGCTTCCGCCGCGGGGAACACCCGGGGCTTGAGGGGGCGCTCGCGCACCACGCGCGTTTCGGCCGCCGCGTCACGGTAAAGGAATGGGGCGAAGAGGTCGACTATCTCCCCCGTGACGGGGAAAGATACTACTCCCCGCAGGATTTCTATCTCGGCAATTTTCAGGGGATGATCGACGGGATACCGCATCTGAAGTCGCTCGGGGTCGGGGTCGTGTACCTCAACCCGATATTCGATTCCGCCTGCAATCACCGCTACAACATATCCGATTATATGAGCGTCGATCCGCTCCTCGGCTCCGAGGAGGATTTCGTCCGCATGGCGGAGGCGTTCCACGAAAACGATATAAAGCTCATACTCGACGGCGTCTTTTCACACACGGGCGACGACAGCATCTATTTCGACCGCCTCGGGCATTACGGCGGGGGCGCGTACTCCTCCCCCGGCTCCCCCTACCGCGAATGGTTCGACTTCGATCCCCGGTACAGGCACGGCTACCGCTGCTGGTGGGATTTCGAGACCCTTCCCGAGGTAGAGGAGCTTACCCCCTCCTACATGGAGTTCGTGGGGAACGTGCTTCAAAAATGGATCCGTCTCGGCGCGGACGGTTGGCGGCTCGACGTCGCGGACGAGCTGCCCGACGAATTCATAAAGTATCTGCGCCAAAAGCTCAAAGCCATCCGCCCGGACGCCATACTCATAGGCGAGGTCTGGGAGGACGCCGTGACGAAGCGCGACGGCTTCGGACGCCGCCGCGAGTACGCGAACGGGCGCGAGCTCGACGGCGTGATGGATTACCCGTTCCGCGACGCCGCGGTCGATTTCCTCCTCGGGAGGGGGGATTCCTCCGCGCTGAAGGCGGCGCTCCTCTCCCAATTGGAGGGGTATCCGAAGGGGTTCATGCGCTCGCAGCTCGGGCTGCTCGGCTCCCACGATACGGAAAGGATACTCTCCGTTCTCGAGGGCTGCCCCGTGAAGGACGCTCTCCCGCGCGAGAAGCAGGCGCTATGGCAGCCGACGGCGGATGGCGCGCGGCTCGGAAGGCTTCGGCTGAAGCTCGCCTCCGCGCTGCAGTTCGCGATGCCCTTCATGCCCTGCGTCTTCTATGGGGACGAGGCCGGCCTTCGCGGCCTTGCCGATCCCTTCTGCCGCCGCCCCTATCCGTGGGGGAATGAGGATGAGGAGCTCCTTGCCCATTACCGCGCGCTTGCCGGGATCCGCAGCGGGAACGCCGTCTTCAAAGAGGGGCTTACCGCGTTTGCCGCCCCGCACCCCGACGTTATCGCCCTCGCCCGCACGGGGGAAGGCGAGGCGCTGCTCCTCGTAAACCGCTCGGGGGAGGAGATCGCGGTGACGCTCCGGCCCTCCGATTTCGCGGGCGAGCTTCCGCCCCGCCTCTTCGGTCACTACCGGGTCGGCGCATCGGTTTTATGCGCTTCCGGCGCAATGACGCTCACGCTGCCGCCCGAGTCCTTCCTCTTCGCCATTCGGGAGATATCGGCGGATCGCATCCGGTGACAATAAAAAGCTTGCAGTCTCACCCTGTTATGAGTTATAATAGGGTGAGCATCTTTATACCAAGATTCAGGAGCCGCATATGGAACTTTGTTTTTATAAGCTGCACGGTCTCGGCAACGACATGATAGTCATCGACGACCGCGAAGGGAGGATCCCTCCCTATGACATGCCCCGCGTGGCGCGAAAGCTCTGCAACCGCAGGCTCGGCATAGGCGGGGATTGTCTGCTCGTCGCCAAGAACAGCGACCTTGCGGACATCGCAATGCTCGTCTACAATTCCGACGGCACTCAGGCGCAGATGTGCGGCAACGGCATCCGCTGCTTCTCCCGCGTGGTTTACGAGGCGGGCTGGATCCCCTACGACGGGTTCACCGTGGAGACGCTTTCCGGCGTGAAGAAGCCCCAACTCCTCCTCATGGACGGGGAGGTCAGGTCCGTCCGCGTGGATATGGGCGTGCCCTCGTTCCTCACCGGGGATATCCCGATGGACGCCGACGAGGAGGAATTCATAATGCGCCCGATCACCGCCGCGGGGCGTGAGTTTATGGCGACCGCCGTCAACACGGGCATACCCCAGCTCGTCGTGTTCGTAGACGACGTGCGCTCCCTCGACATAGAAAAATACGGTCTGCCCCTGGAGCATAACGAGCTCTTCCCCGAGAAGACCAACGTCTCCTTCGTCGAGGTGGAGGACAGGCGCACGGTCATACTCCGCACCTGGGAACGCGGCTGCGGCGCCACCCTCTGCTGCGGCACGGGCGCGACTGCGGCGGCCGCCGCGTGCATGAAGTCCGGCCTTACGGACAGGGTCGTCAACGTGCGCGTCCCCCTCGGGAGCCTGCGCATAGAGTGGGACGGCGAAAACAACATCTACATGTCCGGTCCCGCGGAAAAGGTATTCGAAGGAAAAGTCATAATTTAAGGAGAGAATATGCATTACACCTATAAGACGACGGGCACCTGCTCCTCTATGATCGATTTCGACATTGAGGAAGGCAAGCTCCACAACATAGTTTTCACCAACGGCTGCAACGGGAACCTCAAATCGATAGGCAGCCTCCTCGAGGGCGCTTCGCCCGAATTCGCGATCGAAAGGCTCGACGGCATCCGCTGCGGGAGCAATTACACCTCCTGCGGGGATCAGCTCGCACGGGCGATAAAGCAGGCAATAAATGGCTAAGAACAGCGAAAACAGCAATCCCATCGGCAAGGTCCGGCGGTCGATATGGTTCGTATTGAGGGCGGTGCTCATTGTGAGCGTGGTGCTCGGCTTGGCGTACGCCGTATTTACGGAGGCTATGTACGTCAGCAATATGTACGTCGTCACGACCGAGGGGATGAAGCTCCGCGCGGACACCGTATTGAAGAACGGCTCCAAGACCGAGCTTCGCCAGTATTTTACGGATGATTTCATCGCTTCCGACGCGCTCCTCGCCGACGGAGCTTATCTCGATTACGCCGTCGACAGCTACGATTACCGCTACTCCATAAAGGGGTTCAGCGTTTTCCCGTGGGCGACGACGGGGAGCTTCCGCTACGTTGAGAGGATACCCACCATCACGGCAACGCCCGTTTCCGACGAGGTGAGCGGCCCCGTGACTCCGTGGGTGCCGATGTATTACAAGGTCAACCTCAAGAAGGTCGACGGGCGCTGGCTGATAGACAGCCTCGTCGTCCTCGAGGAGAACACTCCTGAGGAGGCCCGTCCGACCCCCGATTACAGTCAGCTGGAGGACGGCGATTAAGTGGCCCTTCCCGTATTTGAAAAGCACAGCCCGCCCGTGGTCTTAGCGCCTATGGCGGGCATTTCGGACTCCGTTTTTCGCCGCATATGCGTCGAGCACGGCTGTGATTTCACCTATACCGAGATGGTGAGCGCCAAGGGGCTCTTCTACGGCGGCAAAAAGACGGAGGCGCTTTTGCGCGTCTCGGAGGAGGAACGCCCCTGCGCCGTGCAGCTCTTCGGCTCGGAGCCCGATATAGTCGCCGATATGATCCGCCGCATATATGAAGAGAGCTCGGGCGGCGTCTCGATGATAGACATAAACATGGGCTGCCCCATGCCCAAGATCACCGGCAACGGCGAAGGCTCCGCCCTGATGCGCGATATCCCGAAGGCGGCCCGCCTCATGAGGGCGGCGGCTTCGGCCTCGCCGCTCCCCGTCAGCTGTAAATTCCGCAAGGGCTGGGACGACAGCTCCGTCAACGCGGTCGAGTTCGCAAGGGCCATGGAGGAGAGCGGCGCCTCGCTCGTCACCGTCCACGGCCGCACGCGCGAGCAGCTCTATCACGGCCCCGCCGATAGGGGCGTCATCGCAGAGGTGGTTGCCGCCGTCACGATACCCGTCATAGGCAACGGGGATATCTTCTCCGGGCAGGACGCACTCGACATGCTGAGTGAGACCCACTGCGCGGGAGTCATGGTCGCGCGCGGAGCCGAGGGCAACCCCTTCATATTCGACGAGATCCGCGCCGCTCTCGACGGCCGCCCCTATGCCCCGCCCACCGACCGCGAGCGCATGAGCGAGGCTCTGAGGCACGCGGAGCTCTTCCTCGCGGAAAAGGATCCGCGGCTCTTCCCGGAGCTGAGGAAGCATATGTCGTGGTACACGAAGGGGATGCGCGGCGCGCTCGAATTAAGGCGCGAAGTCAACACCGCGAGGACTCCGGAGCGTTTGCTTGAGCTCGTCCGCGAATTCAGGGACGGTCTCGATTAGGGCCGACGCGAATATTTTTCTTTATTTTGCTTGACAAACGCACCGCGCCTGCATATAATTCATAGGTACGCGGTGAACCGCTTTAAAATGAACGAATTGAAAGGAATATATAAAAATGGCAGAAGTCTATTTAACTCCCGAAGGAAAGAAAGAACTGGACGATAAGCTGGCATATCTCAAGAATATCCGCAGGACAGAGATCGCGGAGCTCATTTCGGAGGCCCGCGCACAGGGCGACCTTTCCGAGAACGCCGAGTATGACGCCGCCAAGGAGCTTCAGGCGAAGAACGAGTATGAGATCGCCGAGGTCGAGGCCATGCTGAAGAACGCCATAGTCATAGAGAGCGCGGCCGCCGACGCAAACACC
Organism: Clostridia bacterium; assembly: GCA_017509785.1. GTDB lineage: Bacteria > Bacillota > Clostridia > Christensenellales > CAG-138 > UBA3857. Next base: position 26,509 of record JAFWOT010000018.1, on the reverse strand, counting down.
GTCGCCGTCGGCTCCACCGTCATGCTCCACAACCTCACCCGCGACCGTGACGACGAGTACCAGATCGTCGGCGCGGCAGAGGCCGATCCCTTCAAGAAGCGTATTTCCAATAATTCCCCCGTCGGCGCGGGTCTCATCGGCCATAAGGTCGGCGAGACCGTCGAGATCCAGACTCCCGGCGGTGTGATGAAGTTCGTGATAAAGGGGATAAAGGGCTAAAAAAATCCCGGATAACGTACAGAGGAGCTCCGATAATTATTCGGGGCTCCTCTTTTTTCACGCGGCGGAATTGACTCGCGGGTGCGGTTCTGCGGGCTTGGCTTATCGCGATCCCGCGCCTCTCGCGGCGCGGACGCGCTGACCCGCGCGGCTCCCTTTGGTCGCGGCAATTCCCCCGTCGGCGCGGGGCTCATCGGCCATAAGGTCGGCGAGACCGTGGAGATCCGGACTCCCGGCGGTGTGATGAAGTTTGTGATAAAGGGGATAAAGGGCTGAAAAAAACCCGGATAACGTACAGAGGAGCTCCGATAATTATTCGGGGCTCCTCTTTTTTCACGCGGCGGAATCGACTCGCGGGTGCGGTTCAGCGGGCTTGGCTTATCGCGATCCCGCGCCTCTCGCGGCGCGGACGCGCTGACCCGCGCGGCTCCCTTTGGTCGCGGCAATTCCCCCGTCGGCGCGGGACTCATCGGCCATAAGGTCGGCGAGACCATCGAGATCCGGACTCCCGGCGGTGTGATGAAGTTCGTGATAAAAAAGGGGATAAAGGGCTAAAAAAATCCCGGATAACGTACAGAGGAGCTCCGATAATTATTCGGGGCTCCTCTTTTTCTTGTCTTGATCCATCGGTATTCCTTCGGGTTTTGCCTTTATCTTCTCCTCCGTCTCATCGAGGACGGCCTGCCTGAGCTGCGTGAGGTATTCGGAGAACGCCATGCGATCCCATGCATACTCGCGCTGGAGAGCGTATTCGTGCGGCTCCCAGGTGGAGATATCGGATTCGTTATGCTGTATCACCGCCTCGAGGCTGTCCATCGCCTTATAGATGCGGGCCTCCGTGGTCTGCCGCTCCGCCATCTCGCGGTAGAGCGAAGCGAACTCCGTGCGGTAAGGCTCCGGCAGGGAATCGACCCATTTGAAGAGCAGCTCCTCCTCGCGCGCCTCGTCCCCGGCGGTCTTTGAAAAGACGGGGATATCCCCCGTGAACGCCTCGCCCATATCGTGGATGAGGCACATCTTTATCACCTTTCCCATATCCGCCCCGGGGAATTCGTCCGCGACGAGATACGCCATGAGCGCCGTGCGCCAGCTGTGCTCGGCAACGCTCTCGCGCCGCCCGCCCGAGGTGTAACAGTGCCGCGGCGTGTCCTTCAAGCGCTCGGCAAGGTGGAGTATGTTCAAGAGTTCTTCCGGTCTCACTTAACTTTCTCCCAATATCTTTATCCCCGCGTTCACGTCGCCGCCGTCGACCTCCAGTATGGCATAGGAAGGTCGGCTCCCGCCGCGCGGGCGGGAGGGTGAACCGGGGTTGAGCTTCAGCACTCTGCCGAACGCGGAGAGCTCGCCCCTGTGGGTGTGCCCGTAGAGCGCGGCGGCGCAGTTGAGCTCCTCGGCGCGATAGCCCAGGGTGCAGCCGCCCATGTCGACGTCATAAAGATGCCCGTGCGTCAGAAATATGCGGGCATCCTCCACGCGGACGACGAGCTCCGTCGTGACGCGCTTTTGCGGGGCGGGGAACACGCATTCCTCCGTCTCGCGAGAGAAGCCCCAATCGCAGTTGCCGAGCACCGCGTAGACGGGCTTGCCCGTCTTTTCCGCGATGCGCTTCGCGTCCCCGGCGACGTCGCCGAGGTGAAAGTACCCGTCCGCCTCGCCGGCGGCGAGCAGCACAGCGTCGAGAGCCGAGGACGAGCCGTGCGTATCCGAGATAACGCAGATCCTCTTCATATCACATGAGCGCCGCAAGCACCAGCGAAAGCGCGTTTTTCCTGTGGCTCACGGTGTTTTTTTCCTCCGCCGTCATCTCGGCGAAGGTCTTTTTCATCGGCTCGTACCAGAAGAGCGGATCGTAGCCGAAGCCGTTCTCCCCCGCCTCCTCGGTCGTGATGGAGCCGAACACGCGGCCCGTCGCTTCTATATCCGTATCGCCCTTGCGCTTCAGGACCATAGCCGTCGCAAAATGCGCGCCGCGCTCCCCTTCGGGGACGTTCCGCATCTCATAAAGGAGCTTTTCGCGGTTGGCGGCGTCGTCGTGTCCGTCCGTCGCGTATCTCGCGGAATGAACGCCCGGCGCGCCGTGAAGCGCGTCGACGAGCAGACCGGTATCGTCCGCAAGCACCGCGTCGCCCATTTCGAGCAGGCCCATGGAATCCGCGAGCGCGAACACCTCTTCGGCCTTCTTCTTCGCGTTGCCCTCAAGGGTCTCGGCATTCTCGTCGACCTCGAGCTCCAGACCCGCCTCGCGCTGACCCAGAACGGTCTCGAAGCGGCAGCCGAGCATGGCCTTTATCTCCTCTATCTTGTGCCTGTTGTTCGATGCGATAATGAGCTTCATATTCCCTCCGATTAAATCAATGGGGCTTCGGCCCCGCGGCGTTGGTGCGCTTTCCCGGCAAACCGCCGCTGCAAGCAGCGCGGGCAGCAGAGCGAGGAAACGCTTCTATCCATTCCTCCCGTCTGTAATATCCATGCAGACAGCAAAAACACAGCCCCGAAGCTTCCGTGGGGATCCCCGCGCTTATTCCAACCCCGCCTTTTTATACTCCTCGGCGAGCCTTTCGCGCCAGTCGCCGACGGGGCGGAGGAAATCGATGAACATATGCGCCGAAACGCTCTCATCCTCCCAGCGCATGGCGCCGATCATTTCACGGTGGTCATAGAGCCAGCAGACGCGGTCGACGACGTACCTGATGTGGGAGAGGGTATAGACCCTCCTCGGCACGGCGAGACGGACGAGCTCGAAGGGCGCTATGGAATCCTCGGGCGGTTCGCTCGAAAGCCCGCGCTCCATGCCCCTCGCGCCGCTCACGATATAGATGGCGGCGGCAAGCGCCGCACCGCGGAAGTCCTTCTTTCCGAGATGATCGCAGAACCTGTCCGCGTCGAGGTGGCAGCCGAGGCCGCCCGCGGGAGTGACGACGGGCACGCCGTGCTTTTTGAACTCATCGACCATGTACTCGATAAAATCGGGCCCCTGGGAGATGACGTCCTCGTCCATGGTATCGTCAAAGCCGACGCACATCGCCTCCATCTCGGCGGAGCTCATGCCGCCGAACGTGGGGAACCCCTCGAAGCAGGAGACGTTGTTGCGGACGGTTATGTAATCGTCGTGATCGTTCATACAGATGCCGCCGCCGCGCGCGAAGCCGAGCTTGCGCCCGCTGAAATAGATGATATCGACGGCGTCCGCCATCTCGCGGATGATCTCGCGGACGGACATATCGCGGCGCTTTTCGTCGCGGGTCTTTATGAAGTGGAGGTTATCCATGACAAGGGACATATCGAGCAGGGTCCTTATACCGTGCTTCTTCGCCACGGCGGATACCGCGAGTATATTGTCCATCGAAATGGGCTGACCGCCGATGAGGTTCGTGCCCGCCTCTATCCTTATGAGGGGGATGCGCTCCTTCGGGGTCTCCGAAAGGAATCTCTCGAGCTTTTCGATATCGTAATCGCCCTTGAAGCCGTCCTCGCCGCCGGTCGTCAGGCCCTTATCCTGAAGGAACTCGACGAGCTCGCCGCCTTGCAGGCGGGTCTGCGCGAGGAACGTGCAGAAGTGGAAATTGGTGGGGATGAGGTCGCCCTTCCTGACAAAGGAACGGGCGAGCATCTGCTCGCATGCCCTGCCCTGATGGACGGGGAGGAAGTACTCCTTGCCGAGTATCTCCTTTATTTTGGCGGCCATCTTATAGTAGGTGGTGCTGCCGGCGTATGCAAAATCGGCAAGGTGGAACGCGCCCGCCTGCGCGTCGCTCATCGCGTTGAAGCCCGAGTCCGTGACCATATCGATGAACACGTCCTCGCTCTTTAAATTATATGAACAGTTGCCAGCCTCATCAAGCGCCGCCACACGGTCCTCGACCGGGATGAGCCTGATGGGGTGGACGGTCGATACCCTGTGCATCTCGATGGGTATGATCTCTCCGCTGTAAAGCCTGACTTTAGACATGAGTCCGTCTCCTTATACGCTTTATTGAATCTTTATTATACACCATATTACGCGCAACTGCAAATTATATAGTTTCGGGTTCCGGGAAAGACCCGGCTTCCCTTGGGGGAAGGCTTCGAGTTCCTCCCTCAATTGCCAATTGCCAATTGCCGATTTACCACCCAACCGTATACCCTATCGCGATCCCTGCCGCGGCGGCGAAGACGATGAACACGAGCGGATGGAGCTTCTTTAAATGCTTCAGGTTCGTCAGCACGAACATGAGCGCGAAGAGCAGTATCTCCGGCAGGCAGAAGAATTCGCCGAAGGAGGCCGCCGTGAAGTTGAAGAGCGTCGTGCCGATGACGCTCCACGCCGCGGCGGCGATGAGCCCGGCGACGGCGGGACGCAGCCCCGAGAACGCGTCGTTCACGAGGGTGGAATTCTTGTATCTGTCGAGCATCCGCGCGACGATCATTATAACGATGAACGACGGCGCGACGAGCGAGGCCGTCGCGGTGAAGGCCGTTGTCACGCCGAGGAGCGGGCTGCCGAACGTGTTGTACCCCGCCATGTAGCCGGAGTAGGTCGCCATGTTGATGCCGAGCGGCCCCGGGGTCGATTCCGAGAGCGCGACCATCTGGCTTATCATTTCGGAGGTCAGCCACGGGTACTTATCCGCAAGGGCGGAAAGGAACGGCAGTGTCGCGAGCCCGCCGCCCGCGGCGAAGAGGCCTATCTTGAAGAATTCGTAAATGAGGATCAGGTATATTCTCATTTATCCGCGCCCCCTCTCCTTTTGATGAGGCCGCGCACGATGCCTATGAGCGCCGCGCCTATGACGACGAACACGGGCGAGACCCTGAAGCTCCAACCGAGAGTCGACGGGAGCGCAACGAGAAGGAACGCCGCGGCCGCGAGCACGTAGCCGAGGGGCTCGTTTATCTTCTCCTTAACGAGCTTTATAACGGTGTTCAGTATGAGCACGCCCACCGCCACGCGGATGCCGTGCAGGGCGTATTTTACGGGGGTGAGCTCGGCGAAGTTCGCGAGCAGCGCCGTCAGCACGCAGATAATTATGAACGAGGGCAGCACCACGCCCGCCGTGCAGCAGAGCGCGCCCCAGAAGCCGCGCATCTTTTTGCCGACGAATGTCGCCGTGTTGACGGCGATGACGCCCGGCGTGCATTGGCCTATTGCGAAATAATCGAGCAGTTCGTCCCTCGTCACCCAGCCGGTCTTCTCGACGCACTCGCGCTCCAGCATGGGGAGCATGGCGTATCCCCCGCCGAAGGTGAAGGCGCCTATCCGCACGAACGCGAAGAAGAGGCTCGAAAGCCTCGTCGTCTCCGTGTTCTTCCGTTCCGTTTGCCGATCACTCATCGTCTGCCTCACGGGTCTTTAATAAGCGCAGATATCCTTCCATCCCGTCCGCGCAGGAGACGCCCATGGAATCGGCCTTCAGCCTCTCCATCGCGTGATGGAGTATGTACGCGCCGTAGAGTATCACGTCGTGCCTCTCGCGAAGGAGGGGATGCTCCGCCCGCTTCGCGCCCATTTCGGCAAGGCGGGAGATGAGCCGCCGAACGCCGCTCCGGGTCAGAGTGACGGTCTCGACCGCGCTCCTGTCAAAAACGGCGAGCCCCGCTTCGAGCGCGGCAAGGGTCGTTATCGTCCCGCCGACGCCGACGAGCGCTTTGACTTCGAGCTTAGGCAGATCCATGACGCCGTCCACGTATCCGTCGACGACCATCTGCTGGGTGCTCCAAAGCGTGTCGCAGTCGGGCAGACGGAGCGCGCCGCGCGCAACGTCCCCGCAGCGGACGCACCCCGCGGGGAAGCTCGCGGCATAGTCCGCCCGAACGACCTGCATGGAAGCCCCGCCTATATCGAGGAGGGTATCGTACCCGCTCCCATTGCCGACCGCGCCGGAAAAGGCGAGCCTCGCCTCCTCGGAGCCTTCGAGTATCTCGACGGGAACGCCGGTACGCTCCTCAACGAGGGCGGCGAATTCGCGCCCGTTTTCCGCGTCTCTGACGGCGCTCGTGGCGTATGCCGCGGGTTTGAGCCCCGCCGCCCCCGCGCGGGAGGCGAGCCGCTCTATGACCTCAAGGCTGCGGCTCATGGTCTCCTTCGCAAGGAGGCCGGTCTCCGCAAGACCGCTGCCGAGCCTCGTCGTGTATATCTCCTTTTCGGGGAGGGCGCCGCCGCGCTCCTCCGCGTATCTTATGGAATTGCTCCCGATGTCTATTACCGCAAACTCAGTCATGCACGTCTATCCTCGTTTCACCGTCGTCTATGTAGCCGAGATTCTCCCGCGCGTAACGCAGGAGCCCCTCCATACTTTTTACGTATTCGAGATTGCTCTGCAGCCTCTCCTGCTCGCGCATGAGCTCCTCAAGACGGGTCTCGAGCCTTTCCTTTTCGGCGCGGATCTCCGCAAGCTTCTGCCTTTGGGAATAGAGCTGCAGCACGATGAACGCCGCAAACGCAATTATCAGCACCGCGACGAGCACCCGTGACGCGACGCGCACCCTTCTGTCCTTCAGAAAACCGCTTTTCAAGGGATCCATCCTCCTCTCGGGCATATTATGACATCTATATTATGCACTCACGCGGGGGATTTTTCAAGTGCAAAATGGGCGTTTATCGACGGTATTTCCGCCGCATTCGGTATATTTTCCGGTTTTAGAATTTTTCTCTTGACTTTCCCCTTCTCCGAATGTATAATAGCCAATGTCCCAAACGGGAGAACATCATATGCGGGAATAGCTCATTTGGTAGAGCGCCGCCTTGCCAAGGCGGAGGTGGCGGGTTCGAGCCCCGTTTCCCGCTCCAATGCAAAAGGCCATGCTGTGCATGGCCTTTTGCATTGGCGGAAAACGGGACACACTTACCTGCTTGAGCGAAGCGAATGCGGGTTCGAGGTTCGATCCCGGTTGCCGAAGGCAATTCAAAACATCCGGTGAATGTTTTGAAAGGGATCGAACGGGCGACGGTCTGTTCCGTCAGGAACAGCAGTTCGCCCCGTGGACTGCTCTCACGGGCACGCAAGTCATTTAAAAAGCAGTTCCGCTTTTTATTCGCGGAAAACGGTGAACCCTCCGGCGCCTTGTGGCGGTTTGAGGTTCAAAGCCGGTCGCAAATTGCGATTTCGACCATGCTGTGCATGGCCTTTTGCATTGGCGGAAAACGGGACACATTTACCTGCTTGAGCGAAGCGAATGCGGGTTCGAGGTTCGATCCCGGTTGCCGAAGGCAATTCAAAACATCCGGTGAATGTTTTGAAAGGGATCGAACGCAGTCTGTTCCGTCAGGAACAGCAGTTCGCCCAGTGGACTGCCCCCGCATTCACGCAAGGCGCCTGCATGGTCTCATCCCTCATCCGGAGCGACCGCGTCGGCGCACCTTCCCCCGGGGGAAGGGTTTTTTTCTCTCGATTTTCCCGCAGCGGGCTGATCTGCGCGAAACGAGTATATTTTTGTTGCAATCTTCTCCGTATTATGTTATGCTTTGTTCAGGAATCCACACTTCAGGAGGAACCCTCATGCGAAAACCGTTCATACTTCTTCTGGCGCTTTTGATGGTGTTCGGGCTCGGGTGCTTCGGCCGCCCGGGGAAGGACGCCGCGGTCACCGATGAGCCGACTCAGGCTCCGACGGAGGCCCCCACGGACGAGCCCACCGAAGCCCCGACGGAGGCTCCCACGGAGGAGCCCACACCGAAGCCCACAGAGGCTCCTCCCGCGGATATTACGGGCATGGTTTATCCGGGAGAGATCTATGGCGAATGCTATGAGAACCGCACGCTCGGCTACGGAGTTTTCCTCGAGGGCTGGCGGTTTGCGGACGAGGGGCAGCTCTCGCAGCTCAACAACGCGGTCCTCGCCTTCACGCCGAACGATCTGAAACACGCCCTCAAGGAATCGGGGACCGTCATTCTCATGTACGCCGAATCCCCCGACGGGCAGGACAACATAAACCTTTCCGTGGAGGACGCGAAGGCCGCGGAGGTCGGAGGCTTCACCTCGGAGCAGATCGCGGAGGCCGTCGCAGACTCCTATGACCACGTCGCCGCTCAGATGGGCATAGAGGAGTACGAGCTCGATCTCTGCGACGTCGGGTTCGGGGCGGAGACCTTCTCCGGCACGGACGTCGTCTTTGAGCTCAACGGGATCGAGGTGCATCAGCTCCAGATCTTCGTTCCGCGCGGGGATTATATCTGCATAGTGACTATCACCTCATATAACGGGGACAGGCATAACGACGTGCTCTATTCATTCTACCGTCTGCCCGGCGAATACGCATGGGGGACCTCCATCGACGAGATCGAGAGTGCGGAGATCGAGGAATGGATGACGGAGGACGACGACTGGTTCGAGGATTATTTCGCTCCCGGGGCGGACAAGTCCTTCAACATCTACAACATCGAGTTCGGGTACTACTTCCTCATCAGCTACAATTTCGATACCGAGGGCAGGCTCGTTTCGGTCTCGAAGCTGTTCGCGGAGCAGGCCGAAGACGATGAGATCCGTTCCACGATGGTGAGGATCGTGCGCGAATACTCCGAGCTTTACGGAGAGCCGGAGCTCGGCAACCCGTTCTATCTCACCCGCTACGGCGACGTAGAGGGCGTGCTCGCGGCGATCGAAAGCGGCGAGCTCTCCCAGTTTGATTTCAGCTGGACCGCCGAGAACGCGGACCTGCTCAGCGCGGCGATACAGAACGATTCGGACGGCAGCCCGCTGATCGTCATCGACCGCAGACCCGCGGAATGACAAACGCATAGACAAAGCCCGCCGGGGTGACCGACGGGCTTTTTGATACGCCTGTTAAGCTGTTACCTTATGAGGCTCCCGGAGGGGATATCCTTGAGGGTCGTCAGCGGGACGACGTCGCCGTCGCCCTCGGTGGAGGCGGCGAGTATCATGCCGCAGCTCTCGATGCCGCACATCCTGCGCGGGGCGAGGTTGTAGACGACAACGACGTTTTTGCCGATGATATCCTCGGGCTTGACCCAATCCTTTATGCCGGAGAGCACGGTGCGCTTCTCCGCGCCCAGCTCGAGGGTGATGTTGTAGAGGTGCTTCGATTTCTTCACCTCGACGCAGTCGAGCACCTTCCCGACGCGCAGGTCGAGCTTCGCGAAATCATCGTAGGTGATGAGGGGCTTCGATTCGGGAGCGGCGGGCTCCTCCGCGGGGTTTTCCTCCGCGGGCTTCTCCCCCGCCTCCTTCGCGGCCTCCTCGGCCTTCATTGCGGCGGCCTTCTTACGCTGCTCCTCGATCATGTTGTCGAGGAACTCCATCTCCGCCTTCGCGTCGATGCGGGGGAAGAGCGCCTCGCCCTTCGTGAGGACGGCGCCGGGGAGCATGCCGCCGAAGCGCTTCATGCTCTCATAGGAGCGGAGCTCGCCCTCCTCAACGCCGAGCTGCGCGAACATCTTGGGGGCGGTGTTCGGCATGAAGGGCTGTATCGCTATCGCGATGACGCGGAGCGCCTCCGCGAGGTTATACAAGACCGTGCCGAGGCGGGCGCGCTTAGTTTCGTCCTTTGCGAGGACCCAGGGGGCGGTCACGTCGATGTACTTATTGCAGAGGCCGATGAGCTTCCATATCTCGGCGAGGGCGATATGCGGATGGATCTCGTCCATCGCCTTCTCCATGCGCTCCCAGAGGGAGGCGGCGCATTCCGTGACCGGAGAATCCTCCCCGGAGACGGGAGCGGTCGGCTCGGGCAGGCGGCCATCAAAATACTTGCCGACCATCGCGACCGTGCGGGAGAGCAGGTTGCCGAGGTCGTTCGCGAGGTCGGAATTGATCCTCGTGATGAGGGTGGCGTTATCGAAATTGCCGTCGTTGCCGAAGGGGAACTCCGAGAGCAGGAAGTAGCGGATCGCGTCCACGCCGTAGCGCTCGACGAGCACGAACGGATCGACGACGTTGCCCTTCGATTTGGACATCTTATCCCCGTCGAAGAGGAGCCAGCCGTGGCCGTAGATCTTCTTGGGGAGCGGAAGCCCCAGCGCCATCAGCATGATGGGCCAAATGATGGTGTGGAACCTGATTATCTCCTTGCCGACGATATGCACGTCGGCGGGCCAGAATTTCTTATAGAGCTCGTCGTGATCGGTGCCGTAACCGATGGCGGAGAGGTAATTGACGAGCGCGTCGACCCAGACGTAAATGACGTGCTTCTCATCAAAGGGAACGGGCACGCCCCACTTGAATGTGGAACGGGTGACGCAGAGATCCTCGCAGCCGGGCAGGAGGAAGTTGTTGAGCATCTCGTTCGCCCTCGATACGGGCTGAATGAAATCGGGATTCTGCCTTATGTGCTCTATGAGCCTCGGAGCGTACTTCGAAACGCGGAGGAAATACGCCTCCTCCTTGGCGAGCTCGGTCTTCCTGCCGCAGTCGGGGCAGACGCCGCCGGCTTCCTTAAGCTGGGTCTCCGTCCAGAAGGCCTCGCACTGGGCGCAGTAATGACCCTCGTACTCGGATTTATAGATATCGCCCTGGTCGTAGAGCTGTTTAAACACCCTCTGCACGCACTCCATGTGGTGCTTGTCGGTCGTCCTTATGAAGCCGTCGTTCGAGATATCCATGAGCTCCCACAGGCGCTTGAAGCCGGCGGTGATCTTGTCGGCATACTGCTGCGGGGTGCTGCCGTCCTTGGCGGCGTACATCTCTATCTTCTGACCGTGCTCATCGGTGCCGGTGAGGAAAAACACGTCGTGCCCCGTCATGCGCTTGTAGCGGGCGAGGGCGTCGGTGTTGACAGTGCAGTAGGTATGCCCGATATGCGGGTTGGCGCTCGGGTAATAGATGGGGGTCGTGATGTAGTATTTCTCGCTCATGGTGAGCCCTCCTTAAAATGCTTCGGTTCAGATCGGTTTATTATATCACAAATTCCTTTGCAGTCAACGGTAAAAAAGCGCCTTATCGATACGGCTTCCCTCAGGGAACGGGGAGCTCCTCTTTCCGCGCCTCCCACTCTGCGTCGGAGAAGCGGAAGCGCATCAGCTCGAACCCGCCGCGCCCGAAATAGGGCGAGTACCCCGGCAGCAGGAAGCCCGCCTTTTCACCGGGATACACCCCGCCCGAGGGCGAGACGACCGGTATGCACGAGTATTCCCCGAGAAGGCGCGCTTCTATCCCGGCGCAGACGCCGAGCTTCACCTCCTGCCTTGAGGAGGCGAGGCTGCCTCCCGGGCCGAGGCGCAGCGCCCACTGCTCACAGCTTATTTTCACGAAGCGTCCTTCCTGGCGCATCTCAATGAGAGTGCCCGCGGGATCGGGAACGAGGTTCTCCCCCGGGAAGAGATCCGGATCGAAAGCGCGGCGCAGGAACTCGGCGGGGCCGCCCCATTTCACCAGGGTCAGGCACATTGCGAATTCCCCTCCGAACACCGCCCGTGTCCCCTCTTCGGGGACGGCGACGGGAATGAGCTCAATGTGGCCGAGCTTCGTCCCCGCGGCGGCGACGTTAAGATAATACTGCGTGAGCTCCACGCAGGCGGCGTCCGCGGCGTATCCCCCTCGGCAGGCGACGGAGACGGTGACGGGCTGCTCCTCACGATAGAGGCCCCGCCCGATGAGTTCCTCCGCGGCCTGCTCCATGAGGGCGCGGGCGGTCTGCCTGTCAAACCCGGTGAGGGGTATTGTTTCGGAGGCCTCCTCCCCCGCTTGCGGGGCGTACGCTTCCGCGATCGCGCGCTTCGCCTCCTCCGTCGAGCGATAGTATGCGGGCGGGTAGGCGTACCCTTCCGTGAGCGAGGCGGAGCCGATGAGGCCGAGCTCGGGCGTACCGCCGAGCTCCGAGGCTATCGCCGCGCGGTCGAGGGCGAGGCTCATCGCCCTGCGGAAGCTCATCTGCGAAAGGAGTATCGAGCCGCTGTTCTGTTTGCCGTCGAGAGCCGTGAGAGCTTCCTCATCCGTATTGACGACGAAAGTCAGCACGCCGTCGGTCGGTTCGCTCAGCCTTCCCTTTGCGGCGGAGCCCGCCGAGCCGGGGTACGGACGGACCGCGTCCGCGCTCCCATACGCGAGAGCGGCGAACGCCTCCTCCGCGGAGGCGGTTTTGAACACGACGGAGGTCGCCTGCCAGCAGATCAGCCTTTCGCCGCTGACGGAATAATCCGTTATCGCGTACGCGGAGCCGTCCGCCGCCTTGCGCCAGCCGTACCACAGCGGGTTGCGCGTGAGCGTGAGCGAGGAGCCTCGCTCGAATGAATCGATCACGTACGGGCCGCAGCTCATGGTGTTCTTCCCGTTCGTGCAGTATCCGCGCGGAACGTCGAGCTCGTCCGTCTCGCCCGCGCGGGTGTAATAGGGCGCGTACACGGGGCGTATGAGCGAAAGCGCCCGGAAGAGCGACTTGCGGTCCGCCTTCCCGGAGCAGACGTAATTGAAGCTGTAATCGCCCGTCTTGTAGACGCCGACCGTCCCGGCGAACGCCGCGTCCGTCCTCCCCTTCTCCACACGGAGAGCGCAGAGGGCTTCGAGCTCGAAGCCGATCTCGAGCTTCCTGCGGTACTCGTTCCAGAGCTCCGCCGGAGTGACGGCGGGCGCGTCGCTTCCCTCGATATGATAGGGGGTGACGTCGTCAAAAGCCGCCCAGCGCGGGCAGGGTGCGCCCGTTTCCGAAACCGCTCCCTCAAGCCCGCCGAGGGCGTGAACGTCGATATACGGGGTATGCCCCGCGGCGATGGCGCCCGCGTTGGAGCGGAAGCCGAGCGCGCTCACGGGGACGAATCGCGCCTCCCTCTGCGAGAGATAATAGCTTTCGGCGCCTGCGGGAGCCGCGGGAAGGGCGCAGAGCTCCGCCCCTATGGGGAGGGCTGCCGCGGGATCGAGCATGAGCTCAAAGGTGCGGATCACGTCGTCGGCGTTGAGCGACCTGCCGTTCTGCCAGCAGATATCGCTCCTCAGCCTCACCTCGAAAACGAAGCCGCCGAGCGTTTCCTCCGGGGCAGCGCCGTCCGTCTCCGCGCCGTAAGCGGAGATATCCTCCCTGTGGGAGGCGGTAACGTCGCGCACGCTGTTCACCAGGCGAAGCACCCATTGGAACGTGCCGTCCTCCGCGTCGAGGACCTGTGCCTCCACGAGGGGAGGGCAGGTGAGCCGGCAGACGAGCTCCTCATCGGCGTTCCTCTCAGAAAGAGCGCTCCAGCAGGAGGGCAGCTCCGGGGAGACGACGGTGAATGTGTATCTTTCGCCGGCGTCCATGTCGATGGGCTCGCGCGGGGCCGCCGTTGGCAGCGCCGTCGGTTCCGCCGTCGGGGCGGGTCCGTCCTCCCTTCGCCCGCAGGAAACAAAAAGGGCAAGCGCCATGAGAGCCGCCAAAGCCAAAGCCGCGTATCTCTTCATGCGCTCACCCCCTTAAAAGGTACTTCGTTATTCCTCGTTCTTCACACAGCCGTGGCCGTGCCTGTACAGCCTGCGGTCGTCCATGGACCACTGACGGTCGGTGAATTCGCCTATCTTCACGGCGCCGAGCGCGTCGTACATCTCAAACATGCGGGCGTCGAGCATGTCTATCTCGGAGACTATCTCCGCCTCGGGGAACATCGGCGGCTTGGGGGAGCCGTAATCCGGCTGCCCGTGATGCGAAAGCAGCATATGCGAAACGAGGGTCGTCAGCTCCTCGGGGAGCTGGAGCTCCGCCGCAGCCTGCTCGACCATGCACACGCCCATGTTTATATGCCCCATGAGCTGACCGCGGGTCGAATACGAGGTGGCGACGCCGAGTTCGGAGACGTTCAGCTCCTCGGTCTTTGCTATGTCGTGCAGGATTATCCCGCAGTAGACGAGGTCGCTCGAAAGCTCCGGATAGAGGGGCTTGTAGACCTCGACTATCTTTTTCGCGACCTCGAGCATCGTGCCCGTGTGGAACATGAGCCCGCCGCGGATGGCGTGATGCAGCTTCAGGGCTGCGGGATACGCGGCGATGGCCTCCCTGCGGGACTTGAGCAGATACTGCGTGAGGAGGGTGAGATCCGGGTCGGCAAAGGTGCCCGCGAATTCGAATATCGCTTCATAGGTCGCCTCCCCGTCTATGGGGGAGCTCGCGACTATGTCGCTCATGTCGACGGCGTCGGCGTCCTTCCTGTGGCGGATGCGGTCGACCTTGAGCTGCTCGACGTCCTTCCAGAGGTTGATCGTGCCCCTGACCTTTATTATATCGCCTACGGCATAGACGCCGTGGACCCCTGTGCTGTAATCCCAGAGCTTGGCGTTGACCTCGCCGCCCGCGTCCGCGAGAACGAGATCGAGATAATCGGCGCCCTTTACGTTGGACTTGACCTGCACCGAACGGATGACGCAGAAGCCCTCGACGGCTCCCGTCGCGTTATTTATGCAGTTGGATAAAAGCTTCATTCTGCCCATAATAAACCTCACTTCATGTAGTCGTTGAGCTCCGTCCTTACGACGGAATAGCAGCTCTCCGCGTCGGGGGCGAGCTCCATTGTAACGACGGTCATGAGTTCGCCCTCCTCGAATACGCTGACCGTCGCCCTCACCCGCTCCGCGCCGGTCTCCGCGTCCTCAAAGGGCTTGACGGAGTCGATCCTCGCGGCAAGAGGCTTGGCGAGCTTCATATAATAGTACCCGTTAAGGAGGAAGTATTCCTGATCCTGCGACGCGTCGTACTTTTTGCGGGTGTAATCGGGGATCTCCATCCCCTTGAAGACGGAATCGACGGTCGCGTCCGCCTCCTCGAGCGTCACCTTGCAGAAGCCCTCGAGCTCGCATTCCTCGAGCCTTCCGGCCCAAACGCAGGGGATGATCCTCTCCATCCACGAAAGAGTGAGCCCGTTCTTCATATCACAGGGGCCGAAACGCGCGAAGGCCTCCGCAAGGAACTCGATCCTTGCGGTCTGTTCCTCCGTCAGAGCGGCTTCCGTCTGCTGCGGATCCCCGTCCGCGTTCGGCTTCGCGCAGCCGAAAAGCGCGAGCGCTGTGAGCGCCGCCAGCGCCATCAATAGCATTCTTTTTATCAGGTTCATAATTCCTCCGATGAGTCTCGATAATTCGCTATCATAATTATACCATTCAAGCGCGGCCGTGTCAAAAGAAAAAGCAACTGCGGGGCGTGCTGCCCCGCAGTGGTTATGCCGTACATGCCGTAGGCCGGGTTTTACGAATCTCCGCTCTCCGCGGCGGTCTCGACCGCGCCGTTCCTGCGCTGATCGGCCGCGCCGAAGGCGGTGCCG
Source organism: Clostridia bacterium (assembly GCA_017509785.1). Classification (GTDB taxonomy): domain Bacteria; phylum Bacillota; class Clostridia; order Christensenellales; family CAG-138; genus UBA3857. Next base: position 11,145 of record JAFWOT010000018.1, on the reverse strand, counting down.
TCGCCGGTGACTCCGACGGCGTTGAAGGCGCCGAAGTACTCATGCGAGGAGAAGTAGAGCTTGGGCGGGAAGCCCGCTCTGTCGAGCTCGCCGTTCGGGTCGATGACGCTCTGATCCTCGATATAGTAATTGAAGCCGTTCATGACTATCCTGGGCTTGTCGCAGGCCTCCTGCATGGTCTCGCCCTCAAAATAACGGACGATGACCTGCATCACGGTCTGGGGGATCCTGTCGCCGCCGGAGGAGCCGAGTGCTACCTTGCCGCCGTCGGGCGTGAATATGAAGGTCGGCATCGCGAAGGAGCGGGGACGCTGACCCTGCTTGCAGTAGTTCCTCGCGTCGGGGTTGCCGGAGGAGGTGACCATCGTGTTGTTGAGGAAGAACCCGTCAACGTAGGTGCCGAGGCCGAAGAAATCGGAGAGCGTGTTCGTCATGGAGACCATCATGCCGTTCTTATCCATGACGGAGATATGGGTGGTGGACTCATGCTCGGGATCCGACTCGATGTATTCGGGGTTGCCGGAGGCGACCTTCGCGATGAGGTCGCTCATATGCGCGTCGGTCAGAAGGGTATCGGGCACGTTATAGTAGGCGGGATCCGCGATATTGAGGCGGCGATCCTTCAGCGTGACGGAGGATATGGACGCCATGAGCTTCGCATAGCGGACTATGTCGTTATCATAGGTGCCGAGGTCGACCGCTTCGGCGATCTTCAGCATCTGGATGAGGGTCGTTCCGGAGAAGGGAGCGGGAGCGGAGACGATCTTCGCGCCCTTATAATTGCCTTCAACGGGGACGCGCTCGCACACCTTGTAGGTATCGAAATCGTAATCGGTGAGCTTATAGTTGAGAGCCTCGATTATGTGCTGCCTTATGGCCTGACCCTGACCGTAGAATATGTTGCTGCCGTAGCGCTGAATGAGGCGGTAGGTATCGGCAAGCTCGGTCTGGACGACGGTCTCCCCCTCCGCGAGGAGCCTCGCGCCGTTATAGAACTGGGGATTGTTCTTGCTGGAAAGCTTCGAATGGGAGGACTGCAGATGCCTCGCAAAGCTCGCGGAGATGGGGAAGCCGTTCTCCGCGTACTCGATGGCCGGCTGCATGAGGGTGCCCCAGCTCTGGGAGCCGAAGCGCTGATGCGCCGTTTCCATGCCGAGGACGAACCCGGGAACGCCCGTCTTGCCGAAGGTGCCGCTCATGTCGGCGCCGGCGGCGTCACGGTAATCGAAGAAGGTGCTGGAATCCGTCGCCGGATCGTAGACCAGCATGCCGCCGCCTCCGCCTATGCCGGAGGCGTAGGGCTCGAGCACGCCGAGCGCGAACGCGACCGCGACCGCGGCGTCCACGGCGTTGCCGCCGTTTTCAAGCACCTGATTGCCTATGGCCGTGGCGTAGGGGTTGGAGCAGCTTACAACGCCCGATCCGCTGATTATGATGGGCGCTTCGGTGGTATCCGGCTCAAGGCTGGGGATCGCCGTCACGACGATGCCCGGCTGGCTCCCCGTGTCGGCGGGGATCGCCGTGGGTTCCGCGGTGGGGGCGCTGACTTCGCCTTCTTCCTTTTTCCCGAAGAGCTTCGGCCCGTAGACCACCGCGCCGAGCCCTATCGCAACAACGAGCGCTATACAGACGAACACGACCAATCCTTTGTTGTTCTTCTGCTTCTGCTGCAGTTTCGTTCTTCTTTCCATGAGTTTACCAACCTTACTTGATAATGAGTTTGCCGTTTTCGACCGTGTATTCGGCTTCGCCGCCGATGTCGGAAACGAGGGTCCTGAGTATCAGCTTGGAGTCGGATATCGTGGGATAGCCGCCCTTTACGCTGAGGGGCACGAGCTCATAAACGACGCCGTCCTCATTGAAGACGCAGTTCAGTATCGCGCCGCGCTGGGTCATGGTGTAAGCCTCATCCGAAACGAGATTTCCAAGGCCGTAGAAAATGTATCCGTCGCCGTATTTTTCGGCGGAGAGCACCATCTGGATGCCGGTGCCGATCACGACGTCCGCGCCGTTGTCGATGAGCATGCGGCAGATGTTCCTCATATAGGAGGAGGGCTTGAGCAGATAGTATTCACCCCAGCTCACCGTGACGGCGATGAACGCGTCGGGGTTCTGCTCGCGCAGATCGCTGATATCACGGGAGAGGTTGTTGTCCCTGTCGTTATAGGTGCGGACGTCATAGGAGCCGTAGCTGCGGAGCCTGTCGTCCGAGGCCTCTATGCCGACGTGAAGTATCGTTATCCCGGAGGTCTCGTCATATATGCGGGAGTAGACCGCCGCATCCGCCGAGGCGGAGGGATCTATGCCCGAAACGGTGATGCCGCCCGCGTCGTCCGGGCCGTTTACGACGGAAGCGTGCGCGGACTCCAGCAGCCTCGAGGTCTCCAGAACGCCCTTCGAGCCGTAGCGGAATATGTCCTTATTGCAGATGGTCGCATCCTTGACGCCGAGATCGAACAGCGCGGTCGGGAACGTGGAATTGAAGTATTTTTCCGCGAACTTGACGCTCATGCCGCTCTGATAAGTTTCGACGCTGTCCTCGATTATCGGGTCGTTGATGGGGACGCTGACGACGTTCGCCCTCTCGAAAATGGAACGGACGCCCGCGAAGTATTCCTCATACCCCTCAGAATCGATCACCGTGCCGTCGCCGACGCAGTTGATATTGCCCGTGAACGTGGCGGTGAACCTGCCCGTGCCGGCAATGCCGTCGTACTCCCTGCCCGTGCTCTTCTTGGGCAGGAGTTTCAGAAGCACGCACACGCCGATGAGCAGCAGCGCCGCGATGAGATATACGAACGGCGCGGCCGCCCTGCGCCGCCTTATACGGCGCATCGTGCGGTACTTTAAGCTGAGTTTTTCATTCGGATCCATTGGACGCTCCCTGCCTTAAAGAACGGCGATGAGCTCGACCGCGCCGTAGACTATGCAGGTGACGACGCCGGTGCCGAGCAGCGTGTAGCCGACGCCCTGCTTGGCGATGGTGCTTGCCAGGAGCGCGGCGGTGACGACGCCGACCGAGGTCAGCGCGTCAAGCGAATCGAATATGCCGCCGAGGGCGAGGTTCAGCAGTATGCGCAGTATGAGCGCCACGAGTACGAAGGCGGCGAACTTGCGCTTGCCGTAGAGCATCATTATGCGGGTAAGGCCGAACTCCACGATGACGTAAGCGATGAGGCCTATCGCAAGGGTGCTGATGAGCACGCTCGGCTGGTTGACGGTGAGCGCCAGATACGCGGGAACGACTATGCCGCCCGCGGAGACGCCGGTTATCTCGGTGAATATGAGGCTGACCACAATGCCGAGGATTATTGTTGTGTAGACGTATGACAGTTCCATATATATCAGGCGTTGCCGCCATCCTCCTTTTCGTTATTGCCCAGTTCCAAAATGCCGTCGATGAGCTCCTCGCCAATGCCGTGGATATTGCCTATGCCGAATATCACGGCGCCCTTGATCCTCTTCTTTATTTCGGAGATGACCTTTGCGGGCTTGACCGAATCGAGGTTGAGGTATTCGGCCTTGAACCTGCCCTGACGGTAAGCGTCCGTGATGGGCTTCGTGTTCTTGCCGACGGCGATGACCGTCCTGCAGGGGAGGTTCGGTATCACGTCAAGGGCCATCTGACGGGTGCGGTCGCCTCGGTCGCCCCTGCAGTTGGCGAGAACGATGAGGTTGTCCCCCGGAACACCCTTGCGGGTGACGAGATCCCAGATCTCAAGAGTGGAGACGGGATCGTTCGCGGCGAAGCCGTTGACGAAGTAGGCGTTGTCGCTCTCCCGCCCGACGGGCTCGATGGTCGCGATGCCGGGATCAGCGGGAGCGGTGAGTATGCCCTCCAGCGCCTCCTCGCGGTCGATGCCGAGAGCCTCGGCGAGCGCGAGCGGCACGGCGACGTTGTTGGGGAATACGGCGTAATTGAATCTGTCAAGGTATCCTTCGGGGATCTTGGACTCGTCCGCGACGTATACCTCGGTGTGGCGCTTCTTCGCGATGCGCTTGAAGTACTCGGTGTAATCGGATGCGCCGAGCACGAGTATGCCGTTGTAGGGGATGGTGACAGTGAAAGCGAGAGCTATCTCGTCAAGGGTCGGGCCCATCTCGTCGATATGATCGGGGAGGACGTTGACTATAACGCCTATCTGCGCCTTTATCATCTCCTCCTGATAGATCTTCTGGAGCTTCGGGTTGACCGCCATGCATTCGCAAACGAGAGCCTCGGCGCCCATATCGGCCGCGCGGCTGATAACGCCTATCTGCTCCTTAATGTTCGCGCCCTCGGGCTTGCGGTCGATGGGCTCCTCATCCTTATTCCAGTAAAGCATCCTCGCGGCGCTGCCCGTGGTCTTGCCGATGACCTTGACCCCGTGGTACCTCAGCATCGCGGTGATCATCCTCGTTATGGTCGATTTGCCCCTGATGCCGTTGACGTTGATCCTCATCGGTATCCTCTCGACCTGCCTCATGTGTTTGCGCTTCTCGAGTATGCCGAGCACGATGAGAACGACCACACATATGGCAAAGATTATGTAGACCGCTGTAAATTTCAAAAGCTTTCCTCCATGGTGTGATTCCGTTTAAACGCCGTATCGCCGCTAAATAGTGCAGTTTGGCGTATAACACCAAATTCTATTATACCATATCCGCATTGTAAATGCAATATCTTGCCCGCATTTTGGGATATGTTATAACAGAATGTTCATAATTCGGCAGGGTTTGCCGGCTTTTATTTCCGTTTGATTGCAGGTCTTGCGAAAGGTCTTGCATTTTGAATGCAGCCGTTATATAATGTGAAGGATCATGTCACATAATGGAGGGATCAGCATGGAGACATATATCGTGTTGTACAATCCGCTTTCGGGCAACGGCAGAGGCGGGGACGCCGCCCGCGGGATCGAAAGATTTCTCCCCGCGGGGAGCATCGTTTACCGTGACGCGACGAAGCTTTCCGGCTTTGACGAGGCGATACGCGCCCTCGCGCCGGGTGAAAAGCCCGTCATCTGCGGAGGCGACGGGACGCTGAACCGTTTCATAAACGACGTTGACGGCATGGAGCTGCCGGACGAGGTGCTCTATTACGGAACGGGAAGCGGGAACGATTTTCTGAACGATCTCGGCAGGAAGCCGGAGGACGGCCCGGTGCGCATCAACGAATACATCAGGGCTCTGCCCCGGGTGGAGGTGAACGGCATGAGCCGCCTCTTCCTCAACGGCGTGGGCTTCGGCATCGACGGCTACTGCTGCGAGGAGGGCGACCGCATCCGCGCCTCTTCGGACAAGCCCGTGAACTATACGAATATCGCGATAAAGGGGCTCCTGTACGCATTTAAGCCCGTCAACGCGAAGGTCACCGTCGACGGGAAGACGAGGACCTACGAAAAGGTGTGGCTCGCGCCCGCGATGAACGGCCGCTGCTACGGCGGGGGCATGTTCGCGACTCCCGGTCAGGATCGCCTCGACCCCGAGCGCCGCGTTTCCGTGCTCGTTTTCCGCGGGACGGGCAAGCTCCGCACGCTGATGATATTCCCCTCCATATTCAAGGGCGAGCACGTGAAGCACGTGAAGCACTGCACCGTGCTGAAGGGGAACTCCGTCACCGTCGAATTCGACCGCCCGACCGCCCTGCAGATAGACGGCGAGACCGTGACGAACGTAACGAAGTACAGCGTGAAAACGATGCGCAATTAGCAATTGGCTGTCGGCAGTTGGGGCAATGCGCTCCCGTCGTCAAGCCAAACAACAAAAGATCGGTGCAGAGGGTCGAGCTCTCTGTACCGATCTTTATTTATGCAGTTAATATGATCACTTATCGTTCACGAACCAGACGTACACGACGGGAGCTCCCTGCTCGTTGACGCCCTTGGGGAAGCCGTAGATCCAGTTGTACTGCTTGCCGACCTCGAACGAATTCGCCGTGGGATAATGGTGATGGTACTCAAGGAGTATTGAGCCGCCGCCTTCGGTCTCGAGTACGACGAGGTAATGATCGGTATGCTCGATGATCTCCGTGACCGTACCCTTCACGTTATAGCACTGATTCGAGGGACGACTGAGCGCATCGAGGCTCATCGCCCACGCGCTCTCGACGTAGGGCTTCCACTCGGGCGCGCGCTGGAGGTGTATCTCACGGGTGTTGACTGCGCCGTTGGGATCCGTGCAGCTGACCCTGACCACGTAATCGCCTATCGCGGGGAGGGTCGCTGTGAACGTGAAGCCGCCCTCCTCCGTCACCTCGGGCTCGGAGAGTATGACGGTCTCGTCGTCGCAGGCGAGCTCGAACGTCGAGCCGGCGGGGATGAGCCCGTGCACCTCTATCGTGTCGTTCGGGTCGGTGACGCGCTGGGAGTAATTCGTTTCGCCCATATCCCACGGGAGCTGTATCGCCGGGGGTTCGGGGATGTTCACGTTGACCTTGACGGTGTGCCTCGAGATGCTGTACTTGGGGAGCCTCGCCTCAAAGGCGATCTCGTATTCGCCGTTCTCCTCGTACTGATGCTCATACGAGAAATTGCCGTCCGCCGTGAGCTGAACGGGCTCGCCGTTTATGAAGAACTCGGAATTGAGCTTGTCAACGTGGCCCTTGATATTGATGACGCCGTCCTCGCTCTCGATGACGTCGGGGCAGTCGAAGGTCATTTCGATGGTGGGAAGATCGAGCATTATGTAGCCCATGTTCGATATGGGTACGAGCTCGCCCGCCTCGTTCCTCGTGTAGAACTTCGGCTGGACGGAATAGGCGGTCGAGTCGATGGGCTCGTCGGGGATGAGATCGGAGCCGCGCAGCTCGAAAACTATGCGGTCGTCGCTGTTGACGCTGTACTCGCGGCGGATGCCGTTGATGCTCTCGTAAACGACGGCGGTGCCGTTCTTCTCGTAGATGGTGACGCGGTAGACGTCGGGATCGGCGGCGTCCCGCACTATCTCGGGATCGCGGGGCTTGAAGGCCGCGGATTCCCTGCGGAGCAGGTAATCCTCATAGAGATCCTTGCCGAGCAGGAACAGTATCCCCAGAAGAGCTAACCCCGCGACTATCGCGGCGATTATTATGCCGACCTTGATCCCCTTGCCGGAGCTTTCCTTCCTTTCGGGCTCCGCGTTTACGGGCTCATCGAACTCCGGTTCCTCCGCCTCGGGCTGCATTTCCCTGTCGGGCGGGAGCGCCTCGCCCTCGCGGCGCTGACGCTTTTCGAGCTTTTTGCGCTCCTTTTCGGCGCGCTTCAGGGCCTTCTTATCGGCGGGCCCTTCGCGCAGGGGGAACGCGGCGGAGCCGATGACGGGCGTCACGGGCTCCTTCTTTGCCGTGGGTTCGGGCTCCGCGGGCGCGGCCTCATCCTCTATCGGCATGTCGGGGATATCGTCGATCTCCGAGACCATGTGCACGGCGGGCGCGGGCGTTTCAACGGGCGCGGGAGCGGCTCCGGCAAGCGCGGACGCGGCGCGGTTCATCTCCTCCGCGGAGGCGAACCTTCCGGCGGGATCCGCGGCGCAGGCCTTCAGTATGACGGAGCCGAGCTCCTCCCCGGCGAACTTCGGCGCGGGGAGCTTCGCCCCCATCATGCGGCGCATGGCGGCGCGCTCGCTCTGCAGGGCGGAAACGGGCGCGGGCGCTTCGGGCTCGAAGGGCATGCGGCCGCCGTTCGTCACGGCGTAGAGCACGAGGCCGAGCGAATAGAGATCGGTCTTTTCCGTCCTCGGTTCGCCGTTCACGACCTCGGGCGCGGCAAAGGCAAGACCCTCGCTCTCGGAGGGACCCTCGTCGGGGCTCCCGGCAACGCGGGCGGAAGCGAGCCCGCCGAGCGCGAATCCGCCATCGGGCTTTACAAAAATCGTCTCGGGGCCTATCGCCCTGTGGACTATGCCCTCCTTCGAGAGGGCGCTTATCCCGCCGGAGATATCCGCGGCGAGCCTTGCGGCTTCATCACCCGAGAGGGGCTCGCGCGCCTGCCTGTGGGCAAGCGTATCCCAAAGGGGCGTGCGGATGAACGCGTCCCAGCCGAGGTCCTCCCTCGGTATGACGGCGCTTTCGAGCACGGGGACGACGGCGCCCGTCGGGGTCAGCCTTTCGGAGATGGCGATCTCGCGGCAGACCTCCCTGTAGCGGGAATCCGCGTATGCCTTGAGGGTCTCCTCGTCCATGCCGCCTTCACGCAGGGCGGCGACGACGCTCTCGTCCGTCGGGACGGGTACGTGACGGACAGCGCAGTATTCCTTCGCGCCGTCCTTTTCGCGGTACGCGCGGTAAACGCGCTCGTTCTCATCCCCGCGGATGAGCGCTTCGGCATGCCATTCGCCGAAAAGAGGTTCAAAACGCTTGATGTTGTTCATAGTCACCTCTGACAGATAATGAGTTATGGGTTCCGATTGCTGATTGCCGATTTTATTGCTCTTCCTTGTACCTTGCGGCCTGTGTGGAGAAGAGCGTCCAGTACTTTCCCTTCAGCTCCATGAGCTCGCGGTGGGTGCCGATCTCCGCGATCTGCCCGTCCTCCATGACGAGGATCTTGTCGGCGATGGTCGCGCTCGAGAGGCGGTGGGAGATAAATATGCTCGTCTTGTTGTGCCGCAGCTCATTGAACCGGTTGAATATCTCCTGCTCGGCCATCGGGTCGAGCGAGGCGGTCGGCTCGTCGAGTATGAGCACGTCGGAATCGGAGTAGAACGCCCTCGCTATTGCGAGCTTCTGCCACTGTCCGATGGAGAGCTCCGCGCCGTTCGCCTCGAAATAGCGCATGAGCGGCGTATCGTAGCCGGATTCGAGCTTCTCGATGAACACGTCCGCGCCGGAACGCCCGGCGGCCTCGCGCATCTCCTTCTCGCCGGCCTCGCGCTCTATGTCGCCGAAGACTATGTTCTCGCCCGCGGTGACGGCGTACTTGCCGAAATCCTGGAATATCATGCCGAACATGTCGTAGAGCTCCTTGACGTCGTACTCCCTGATATCATGCCCGTCGAGGAGCACCGTGCCGGAGGAGGGATCGTAGAGCCTCGTGAGGAGCTTTACGAGCGTCGTCTTGCCCGCCCCGTTGAGGCCGACGATGACGACCGTCTCGCCTTCGTTGATCGTCAGGTTGATGTTCTTCAGGACGTCCCTCTCCATGCCCCGGTAGCGGAAGAACACGTTCCTGAATTCTATCGTGTGGGCGACGCCGCGCGCCACGTGCCTCGGCTCCTCAAGCGAGGGGACTATCGTCGGCTTCTCGTTGAGGAAGGTTATGAGGTTCTCGATAAAGAGAGTCCCCTCGTAGATGCTGGCGGTGGAGGCTATAAAGCTCGATACGCCCGCGCCTATCGCCGTGATCGCGCCCGTGTAGAGCGAGAAATCACCGACGGCGAACTCATGCCGGAATACTCCCTTCGCAAGGAATATGTACAGCAGACAGTAGACGACGCTCGTCACCACGGCGGCGCCGAGCCCCCAGAGCGTCTCCTCTACGCGGAGCTTCCTGAGGCCCTTGTAGTACTCCTCGAACGTGGCCTTGTACTTGTCGGTGAACGTGTCGCCGAGGTCGAACATCCTGATCTCCTTGACGAGATCCTTGTCGATCATCGTGGAGGCGTAGTAGTCCATCTGGCGGCGGTTCTTCGAGCGGAAGAACATGTAGTTGACGTTCTTCTTCTTGTAGACGAAGTTGACTATCGTCGTCGGTATGGAGACGAGTATTATGAGCCACGGGCTCCACCAGGAAACGGCGAACAGCACGACAACGTAGCTGATTATGCTGATGACCGTCGAGAGCACGGAGAAGGTCGAGCTCATTATCTGGATCGGCCTCATGCCCGCCTCGCGGTTGGCGTTCTCCATGCGGGCGTAGAAATCGGGCGAGTCGTAGCTCACCATGTCGACCTCCTTGGCCTTGTCCATGATGAGCATCTTGACGTGGTTCGAGACCTGCTCGCCGGAGATCGAAGTCACCGTCGCGTAAAGGCGCGTAACGGCCTGATTGATGAAAGTATAGGCGAACTGCAGCACGAGCAGCACCGCGATCACCCCGAAGGTCAGCAGCGCGCCGGAGTAGGCGTCCGCCAGACGGTTGATGATCTGCGCCCCGATCACGGAGCCGATGACCGGCATTATGCCATTGAATACGGCCATGAACACCATTATGAACAGCAGCGACTTTTTCGTATCCCACACGAGGCGAAATATGTAGAACAGCCTTGAGAAGAAGCCCGACGCCAGAGCTTTTAAGTACTTTGGCACCTCCTTCAGGCTCTTTGGCTTTGGTACGCGGTAGCGGTCGTTGACCGAGGTATCCGATATGCTGCGCATGGGGGTGTTCCTTTCGAGGGTATATACTTAGTTGTATTGTACATCAAACCCGCGGACAAATCAATATCTTGTGGCTTTCGCGGCAGAGCAATAAAAATATATTATTTTACCTGTGAGATATTTCCTGTAAAATATTGTCTGTATAGGTGAATGCGCATTCAAAAGAGGAAGAGGAGGCGGTAAATTGACCGACGAAGACCGCAGCTTGCTGGAACGGTTCCGGGAGCGGGACGAAAGCGTCCTTGAAGAGGCGCGCGCCCTCTACGGGCGGTACTGCCGCACCTGCGCCGGAAGGATACTCGCCGACCCCCTCGACGCCGAGGAATGCTTCGCCGACGCGCTCAACGCCGCCTGGAACAGCATCCCCCCGAACGAGCCTTATTCGCTCCGGGTATATCTCGGGAAGCTGACGCGCAACGCGGCGCTTAACCGGCTCTTTGCCGAAAACCGCCAAAAGCGCGGCGGCGGCGCGGCGGAAGCCGCCCTTTCCGAGCTGAGCGAGGTGACCGCCGATTCCGCCCCCGGCCCCGAGGAGGCATATGAACTCAAGGAGCTGACGCTCTGCGTGAACGAATTCCTGCACGGCCTGCCCAACGAGGATCAAAGGCTGTTCATACTCCGCTACAACGGCTTCATGAGCATGGACGAGATAGCCCGCGAGCTCGGCAGAAGCCCGCACGCGCTCTCCGTCCGCCTCTCGCGGATCAGGAAAAGACTGAAAAAACATCTTATCGAAAGACTAACTATTAAAAGTCAAGTCTGAATTTGGAAGATGTGTCGGTGTCGTCCTACACTCATCGCCGCCCTTGACAAACAGCATTCAAATGCTGAAAGAAAAGGAAGCGAGGGCGACGGGAGAACAGGAAACAAGGCTC
>JAFWOT010000017.1 GCA_017509785.1 Clostridia bacterium | reverse complement strand
TGAAGGTGTGCTCGCCGTTGACGGTGGAGCAGGTAAGACGGGTGTAGCTGTCATTGCCGTTGTCGATACCTACGGCGCAGGCTACGTCACAGGTCACGGTGAAGGTGACTTCGCCGTTGTAGAGCATCTCGGGATCGATGCCGGCGGTTGCAATACCCTTGGTATAATCTGTCACGTAGATGTGGTAACCGGCGGGAGCGTTCTCCTCGAACACCGCGGTGTAGGTGGCATTTCCGGTGACAACGTCGATCTCGGGAGTCCAGCCGATGAAGGTGTAGCCTTCCTTGACAGGATCCTCGTGGGTAGGCATAGTGCCGAACTCATAGGTCTCGGTCTCCTCTACGCCGTCGATGATCCATGTGATGGTGTAGGTCTCTACTGCAGGGGCAATAACTATGACTGAACCGTTTTCGACAGTACAGTCAACATCGTTGCTTGTGCCATCGATATCATCATAGCTGAACTGCAGAATAGTGACTGTTACGGGAACAACAGTACCAATCTCAGCATCATCCGCTACACGGAATGACAACGAGAAAACGTTACCATCACCTTCGATACATCCCTCGGGCAGAAGTCCGATGAACCCGACTTCGCCTTCCACAGCCGTATTAGTTAAGGCGTAGCCTCCGTTTTCAGTAAAGGCGTTCCAAATGGCACCTGGGGCGGGATCGCTTATCAGGCTAAGAATACTCGCATCATATTCTACAGTAAAGTTCAAGATATTGGCTTGATAATCTCCAGTTACAGCAATTTCGATCTCCACTTCTGCACCGGGCTCGGCCTCTGCAGTGTTGGCTGAAATGCTTGCTTCCATGGGATGCGGGAGAGGAACAGTAACGGAACCGTTTTCAGCAGTAAACTGGATGGCATTGCTCGTTCCATCCAGTTCATCATTGCTGAACTGTTCAACAGTAATGTTCAAAGGTATGACTGTTCCTGCAGCCGCATCGGCAGAAACATGGAAAGTCATCGAAAACACCGCGCCGTTTCCGCTAAAAGTGCCCTGCGGCTGCAGTGCGATAAAACCGATTCTTCCGGCCTGGGACGTATTTACAGACACGTAGCCGTTATTTCCTTCAATTGCACTCCATACAGCGCCCGGAGTTAGGTCTCCGTTGAGATGAAGGAGCTCGCTGTCGTAATCAACAAACAGGTGCAAAACGTTAGCTTCGTATTGCCCGCTGACGTTAACCGATACAATAGTATCGCTGCCGGCTTCGGCTATAACTTCGTCAACGGAGATCGTTACATCTCCCTGCTTTGTCTTAGCAGAAGCATATGCGGGCAGTTGGATCGCAGAAAACAGCAAAAGAACTGCTGCGATCAAAGCAATGGCTCGTTTCATAATGTAATGTATCCTCCATTACGTTTCGATTGTTATTTAGTAACGGATAGGGACAGAAAGCCCCTATCCGTCTTTTCTGCATCAATGTTTTTTATTCATCGATGCATTCTGCTGCATTAATACGCCGGTATACTCATCGTCCATGTGGTGTTAACACACGCCGTGCCATAGCCGTTAGTCATATCAGTTCCGTTGGAATTAAACTGATACAGGTAGACGTTCACGCTTGCAGTAGTTGCATTTGTAGTGTTGAGGTTAACTGTCATCCAACCTGTTGTCCCTGTAGAGGATCTATTTGACGACGACGAGTTCGCCCATGCATTAAATGCCACAACCTGGACAGATGAAGAACCTGCGTTAGTTGAAGCATTAAGCTGCTGACCGTACACAGTCCAGCTGCCTGCACCGATAGTAGCTGTCCAGACTACTCTGACCTGAACCGTCGTTGCCGTCCTGTTCTGGTACTGAAGCGTAGCGGAATAAGTTAATTTCGGACTGGTATCCATCGTGCCGGACTTCGTTGTATAGTCAACAGGCTTTATTCCGTAGGTGAACGTAATCGTCTTGGGAGTAGTAGAATCCCAAGTCACAGTCTGCGAACCGGGGGTCGTATAGCCCTGACTCGACTTATCAGGCGCACTTACGGTCACGGTCGTTCCCCAAGTCTTGGTTATTGTAGTAGAGCCAAGGTTGGTTCCGTTGACAGACCTATAAACAATGTTATAGGTATAGCTGTTCGCACTTGCGGTCGCATAGATCGTAGACGAGTTAACATTGCCCGTGACAGTAATAGACGTGGAACCATGCGTAGCAATTGAATAACCTGTCGCAGGAGTATAGGTCACGGTCAGAACGTCACCGTAATAAACCGTTGCTCCGCTGCTGAGGTTGCCGGTCGATGCGCCGGCATAGGGCGAGCTCGTTCTCTTGACCGTTATCGTGTAGCCGGTTCCATTCGACCATGTTACAGTGAAGGGGTTGACCGTCCAATGCGCATAGAGGGTCAAACCATTGGTTACAAGCGTAGTTGCATCCATGCCGCCTATAACGGTGTTCCAGTTGCTTACAGTAACCTGAGTGCCGCCGGAAGCAGCCGTGTACCAACCCGCAAACGTATGACCTGTCCTTGTGGGCGTGGGCAGACTGCTCGGAGCAGTACCGATCACGGCAGCCATGGTAGTGGGGCTGACAGAACCGCCATTTGCGTCGAAGGTGACAGTGTACTGTTTGAGTTCCCAGTGCGCATACAGGGTCTGATCATAGATGACCGTGGAAACGGTATCGGCAGTTACCAGGGTTCCGCCATCGGGATCGGTATACCAACCCATGAAGTCAAATGTTGCACGAGTGGGTGTGGGCAGAGTGCCATACTTGGCGCCGAATTCAACATCCTTTGATGTTGTCGATACACTGCCGCCGTTCGGATCGAAGGTTACGGTGAAGCAACCACGGATCAAGGAGTTGAACTGATCGTCGGTGATGTAGATTATCTCGCCATTTGTTACGTCAAGATAATCAACGCCGGGTATGGGCGGATTCCCGCAGACGTAAACGTTGCCGGAGACGTCAAGCACGCCAATAGTCGCGCGGGTGGATACTTCGGAAATCAAAGTCGGGTTTTTGCATACCACGGCATTTCCAGAAGCACTGTTTAGCACATTGTCTCGAACCATAGTAATGTTAACATTGGGAGATTTAGCAATGAGCGCAAAGCTCGGGCTGTTAACCGTTACAGTATCAAGAGTAATGTTATCAGATGAGATAACAAGAGGAATTCTTGTGCAGTCCTTTATCTTGATGTTCCTTATGATAGTTGCATTTGCATCAGAAGTAAGCTTCAGGTCTGTGAAAGTCTTCTTTCCGCCGCTTAAATCAAAGCTGTCCAAGTTCGGAACGTTCAACGTGAAGACAGTTGTTTCTTCAGCTTCAGACAAGTCCATCTTGATGCTATTTGCGCCAGAATTAAGAATTTCCGCAGCAACACCATTGTCAACAACAAGAGCAGTAATCTCAGGAACACCTAAAAATGCATTTGCTCCTACAGAAGTTGCACTGGCAGGCAGTTTGAAGTTTGTCAGACTTGTACATCCGCTGAAAGCTTCACTGCCAACTACTGTAAATGCTCCGTAGATTTCTTCCAGATTCGTGCAGTTTTTGAAAGCACCGTCAGGTATTTCGTTGATATACTCGCTCAGGATAATTGAGTGAATATCTTTTCCTGCAAAAGCATTGGCGGTAATCCCGGTGACACGATACGAGTTGCCGCCATTAGAGTAGAACGACGGGATCAGGACATCGGTTTCAGAACCAATATAGCCCACAACAGTTGCGGTACCGTCATTGGTGTTTGTCCTGAACAGGAGGCCTTCAGTTTCCAACGTTACACGATTTACATAGTCAAATATGTGGCTAGGAACTTCGAACGGCAGAGCTGCATGCTCATTATCGTCAAAGCTGCTAAAAGGTGAATAATCAAGGAAGTCATAAGTCTCGTCTTCCATAATTCCGAAAGTATAAGCAAAATATGACTTGCTGGCAACATCATAACCAACGACGCCAAATACATGGAGCCTTCCGGCAACAACAAGCCTATACCATCCGTCGCTCTTGCCGTCGGTAGAATAGGTTCTCGTTGTAGTCGTTGTTTCGGCAACGGAATATGTCAAGGTTGTTGACGTATTCACGCTTTGGCTCTCGCTACCGTGTTCATAATTCTGGCTGTCATAGCTAAGCGTTGTGGTACCAGTATTGCTTGTGTGTGTTCCACTAGCTCCAGTGGATGTCGTGAGGCTATAGGTGTCCGTGGTGCTGGTCAAAAGGGTCTCAGCTTCTTCCTGCTCCATCCCGTGCTGGTTTGCCCATCCTTCGTCAACATTGATGGAGTCGGTCCAGTCTTCAGAAAGTGTCCATGTGCCGGAGTTTGTTGTGGAATTGGTGACCGTCTCAGCAATCTGATATGCTCTGCTCTCGGAAACTGAAGTGCTGACAGTCATTGAGACTTGCTGTGAGAGTCCTGCAACGCCCTGGATAGTCCAAATATTATCAGACAGAGGTACATTCTCTATAGTGCCAAGTTCATATGCAAAATAGATGATCCCATTATTGCTGTCAACAAAGTACGTAGGTTCATCAAAGTTGCTTGATCTCTTGGCCATATTCCTGAAACTGGTCCAATAAGCATTCAGAATGATATCACCGGTCGATCCGACAGGGATTCTTGTAACTTCAGTTCCATCATCCTTATACCATCCGAGGAACTCATAGTTATAAATCGTAGGATTGGGTAGATCCTGCAGACCTTTGCTTACTGTGTAATGGAGGTACCTGCTGTCAGTAATTGCACCGACAGGAGATAGATAAACCCTATAAGTTACATTATAGGTTATCTCGCTCCATCTTGCATAAAGAATCAAATCGTGATTCGTGCCAACAGGAACACTTGTCATACGGACTCCATCAGGAGTGTACCAACCAAGGAACTCATAGCTTTCACCTCCTTTTAGTTACTTTTAGTTGACTTTAAGGCGTTTTAGGCGTATAATAAGTTTGCTGACAACCAAATACGGAGAAAACGCACTTGTTAAAACGGAAGGGGCAACAAGGTGTTTTTAGTGTCGCTTTGTTCCGTTTGCCACATTTTACTACGTTTACTCCGTTAAGTCAATAGCTTTAATAATATATTTACGTTTATTGCGTTAAGGAGGAGCCTATGGATTTTTACGATCGCGTATTGCAACTGTGCAATCAAAAAGGGATTACTATTTCCAACCTTGGAAAAGAGATGGGGACAAAGTTAAGCTCTGCATCTATAAGTCGGTGGAAAACCGGCGCTGTCCCTCGCCGCGCCAATGTGAAAGCTATAGCTGACTATTTCGGGGTATCAGTCGAATATTTACTCGGAGAAGCAGAACCGGAAAGTGATCATCCCCGCGCCTATCGGGTTCCGGTCCTGGGGCGTGTAGCGGCCGGCTTGCCTTTATATGCGGTCGAGGAGATCTTGGATTGGGAGGAGCTGCCCCTCGAATGGAAGAAGAAAGGGGAATACTTCGGCTTGCAGATCCAAGGGGACAGCATGGAACCGAGGATCTGTGAAGGCGACGTCGTTATCGTCCGGAAACAGGAACAGGTAGAGAGCGGAGAGATCGCGATCGTGCTTGTGAACGGTGATTCCGGTACCTGCAAAAAGGTCTTGTGGCACGAGAAGGGCGTCACGCTAATCTCACTGAATGCCAACTATGCGCCACAGTTCTATACTTGCGACGAGGTGAAAAGCCTCCCCGTGACGATTCTCGGCAAGGTCGTTGAGCTTCGCGGGAAGTTTTAATAACAATTCTCAGGAGGAAAAGAAAATGCAAAAACCTATCAAGAAAGCAACTCTCATTCTCTGGATCATTGGCGGTGTGCTGCTGATCGGCTCGCTGATCAGTATTGGGACCAATGCTACAGGCGCTGCTGTCGGCATTGTTGCCGCGCTCGTCCTTGGTCTTGTTGGGTTCCTTGTCGGAAGGAATAAGGCTGAAGAAACCTCCGAAATTCCAAATAAAGAGAAAAAAGGTAACAGAAAAGAGAGAACGGTTATCAAAGAAATGGAGTTTTCGGTATGGGGCACCACCTATACGAACGAGAACGGGACAAGCCGGCAGACCTATATCGCAAAGCTGAAAGCCGGCGACGATCTCGCTATTCATCCGGCGCCTACCGTTGAGTACCCCGATACAATCGGCGTCTTCACTTCGGAGGGTAATCAGATAGGCTTTATCAATTATAAAGTTCTGAACGAGCTCCGGGGACTTTATCTGCATAATGATGCGTCCATTGCTGTTAAGGAGGTCACGCACTCTGATCGCGGTCTTGGTGTTGACGTGATAATGAAGATCTATGAATAAACAAAAAGACGGCCGCTACCGGACCAAGATCGTGGTCGGAAAGACGGCCGAAGGAAAGAATATAGTGAAATGGATCCAGGGTGCCACGAAGAAGGAGCTCGAGGCGAACCGTCAAAGGATTCTCCGGGAGTACCGGGACGGCGTGGATCCTGAGCACAGGAACGTGCTCGCCACGGACTGGATCTATAATTATTTTGATCACTCGATCGCTGCCGGGCAGAAGGAGCAGACGTCGACCGACATCCGGAGCCAGATCGACCGCTATATCACGCCTTACCTGAAGGGGAAGCAGCTCAGGGCCGTATCTGCGGCCGACATCCAGAGCTGCGTCAACGCCTGCGCAGGGAAGGGCCGCTCGCTCCATATCAACGTGATCGGCGTGCTCCGGAGATCCTTCGCGGCAGCTGTGGCCGAGGGTGTTATCGACAGGGACGTCACAGCGGCCGTCGTGGTGCGCCTGCCTGAGCGTAGACACAATCGCGCCTTCGCACCCGATGAAGAGGCCATTGTGAGGAAAAACGTCTCAGAACGCAAAATAGAGCCCTTGTTGACGGCCCTCTTATTCTTCACAGGGATGAGACGCGGGGAGATCATCGGCCTGCAGTGGAAAGAGGTCGACTTCAAGAACGACGTCATACACGTGCGTCGGGACTTCGACTACAAGACGAACCGGCTCGACACTCTGAAGACGTCGAACGCGAAGAGGGATATTCCCATGGTGCCGGAGCTCCGGGAGATCCTCTTGGAGAACAAGGGCAAGAGGGAGGAGTTCGTCATACACGCGCCGACGGATCCCCTGAAGGCGCTTCCGGAATCGACGTACAAGCGAAAGTGGAAAGCTATCAGGGCGCTCATCGGCGAGGATGTGACCTCGAGGACCTTCAGGAATAACTTCGCGACGGTGCTCTATGACGCCGCCGTCGACATACTCACGGCGCAAAAGGCCATGGGGCACTCCGACCCGACCACCATGATGAAATTCTATGCGGATATGGACAGGAGCCGGAAGGTGCAGCGCGGCGCTGATACGGTGAGAAATGCGTTCACGGAGAAAAAAGAGGAAGTTGCCAAAAAGTTGCCAAGGCCGACCGCGATATTCGAGTAAAGGGTAAAAAGAAAAAGCCCCTTTTTCTTTGCGAAAAAAGGACTTTTTCATGGTCGGAGCGGCGGGATTTGAACCCGCGACCTCCTGGTCCCGAACCAGGCGCGCTACCGAACTGCGCTACACCCCGATGGTCATATTCTGTTTTGGCGGGGCGGTAACCCCGTTAAAAAAATGTCCATTCCCAAGAGGAGGAAGCTCCGCTTGGGAATGGAGCCAATGCAGGGACTCGGACCCTGGACCTGCGCATTACGAATGCGCTGCTCTACCAACTGAGCTACATTGGCTTGCACAGTTATTTATTATAACAGAATCGATCGGATTTGTCACCCTCTAAAACCGCAAAACGGGGTCGTTTTTTGAAATATATTTTTTATGAGAGGGCGCGGATGGGTCGGAAGCGATAATATAATCTGAAAAAGTCTTGTATCTTCGGGGATTCCGCGGTAAAATAAGTTTTTGTGATTTACAATTCCGAGAGGTACTTTATGAACGAAAAGATCAGAAATATAGCCATCATCGCGCACGTCGATCACGGCAAAACGACTTTGGTCGATCAGCTTCTGCGTCAGAGCGGCGTCTTCCGCGCGAACGAGGCAGTGCAGGACCGCGTCATGGACTCGAACGATATCGAGCGCGAGCGCGGCATAACCATACTTTCGAAGAACACTTCCGTCAACTACAAGGATTACCGCATCAACATCGTCGACACTCCCGGTCACGCGGATTTCGGCGGCGAGGTCGAGCGCATACTGAAGATGGTCGACGGCGTGCTGCTGATGGTGGACGCGTTCGAGGGCTGCATGCCTCAGACCCGTTTCGTGCTCCGCAAGGCGCTGGAGCTGAGGAAGGTGCCCGTCGTCGTCATAAACAAGATCGACCGCCCCGGCGCGAGGCCGTATGAGGTCGCCGACGAGACGCTCTCGCTCTTTATAGAGCTCGGAGCGGACGACGAGCAGTGCGACTTCCCCATCGTCTACGCCTCCGCGAGGGACGGCGTTTCCGGGCTCGATCCGGAGGAGCTCTCCCCCGATATGCAGCCCCTTTTCGAGACCATAATAAAGGCCGTTCCCGCGCCCGTATGCGACGAGAATCTCCCCCTGCAGGTGCTGATATCCGCCATCGATTACGACGATTACGTCGGCCGCATCGGTATAGGGCGCGTCGAGAGGGGCGTCGCTAAGCGCGGTCTGCCCGTGTGCGTGGGCGTGCCCGGCTCCGGCTCGAGGCCGGCCAAGCTCACGAGGCTCTACCGCTTCGAGGGGCTGCGCCGCGCCGAGGCGGAGGAGGTCGCCGCGGGCGATATAATCGCGGTCGCGGGCGTGCCGGAGCTCTCCATCGGCGAGACCATCTGCGACGTGAACGCTTTCGATCCCCTGCCCTTCGTGCATATAGACGAGCCCACGCTCTCTATGTACTTCATGGTCAACTCCTCCCCCTTTGCCGGGAAGGAGGGCAAGTACGTCACCTCGAGGAACATCCGCGAGAGGCTTTATAAAGAGGTGCAGACGAACGTCGCTCTGCGCGTTGAGGATACCGACTCCACCGAGGCGTTCAAGG
The DNA here is from genome assembly GCA_017509785.1 of Clostridia bacterium. Taxonomy (GTDB): domain Bacteria; phylum Bacillota; class Clostridia; order Christensenellales; family CAG-138; genus UBA3857. Next base: position 45,589 of record JAFWOT010000017.1, on the reverse strand, counting down.
TCTCGGGCAGGGGCGAGCTGCATCTTTCGATACTCATCGAGACCATGCGCCGCCAGGGGTATGAGTTTGCGGTCTCGCGCCCGAAGGTCATCATGAAGCACGACCAGTACGGCCGCCTCATGGAGCCCATGGAGGAGCTGACGATAGACGTGCCCGCCGAGTACATGGGCGCCGTCATGGAGGGCCTCGGCCGCAGGAAGGCTGTGCTTTCCAACATGATAAACGACAACGGCGGCGGCGTGCGCCTTATATTCGACGTCCCGGCGAGGGGTCTCATGGGGTATCGCTCCGAGCTTCTGACCGACACGCGCGGCAACGGCGTCATGAGCCATATTTTCAAGGGCTACGCGCCGTACTCCGGCGATATAGAGGAGCGCCTCACCGGCTCGCTCATAGCGTCGGAAACCGGCGACACCAATGCCTACGGCCTCTTCAACACGCAGGACCGCGGCCGCATGTTCGTAACGGCGGGCGTCCCCGTTTACGAGGGGCAGATCGTCGGCGAGTGCGCGAGGAACGAGGATATCACCATCAACGTCTGCAAGAAGAAGCACATGACGAACACCCGCGCCTCCGGCTCCGACGAGGCGCTGAGGCTCACGCCCCCCGTCGTGTTCTCGCTCGAGCAGTGCCTTGAGTTCATACGCGACGACGAGCTCGTGGAGGTCACGCCCAAGTCCATCAGGATGCGCAAGCGTTACCTGACGAAGGATCAGCGCATAAAGGACTTCAACCGCAGGATGGCGGAGAAGGCCGCGCAGGAAAACTGAATCCGGGATCATCGCCCGGCGGTATGCTCCGCCGGGTTTTTTTATTGCAATTCGCGCGCAAAAATGTTATATTGTTCACGCGGGAAGCACTAATATCACCGGAGAGAAAAATGACCGAAAAAAAGAACTATATCCCCGCGTTCGAGATCGAGATACGCGAGCTCGAGCGCACGATACTCGAGGATTACGCCAAGGGCCGCGTGATAGACCGGCTCGAGCCTTTCACCCAGCCCGACGGAGCCGTCATTGAGGAGCTGATAGAGAAGCTCTTCCGCGTGGTGTTCCCCGGGTATTTCAGCGATCACACCTATCGCATATTCAACCTCAGGAACAGCATATCGAATCTTTTGGAGGATATTGCCCATCATCTCAGCGAGCAGGTGACGACGGCGCTGAGATCCCGCGGAGAGTCGGACGAGCGCAGCGCACGCTCCTGCGCGGAGCGGATAACGGCGGAATTCCTCTCGCGCCTGCCCCAAGTGCGCGAGGCGGCGGACAGCGACCTTTCGGCGGCTTTTGACGGGGACCCCGCGGCGGGGAGCCGCGAGGAGATAATCATCTCCTACCCCGGGTTATACGCCACGACGGTGCAGCGGCTGGCGCACGCGCTCTACGAGCTGGACGTGCCCCTCATACCGCGGATCATGGCGGAATACGCCCACAACAGGACGGGTATCGACATCCATCCCGGGGCGGTCATAGGCAGGCGCTTCTTCATCGATCACGGGACGGGCATCGTCATAGGCGAGACCAGCGTCATCGGCGACAACGTGAAGATCTACCAGGGGGTGACTCTGGGCGCCCTTTCGACGAGGGCGGGCCAGCGGCTGCACGGGGTGAAGCGCCACCCCACGATAGAGGACAACGTGACCATCTACGCCGGGGCTTCGATACTCGGCGGCGAAACGGTAATAGGGCATGATTCCATAATAGGCTCGAACGCGTTCATAACGAGATCGATCGAACCGGGAACGAGGGTGAGCGTTTCGAACCGCGAGCTGCGCTTCAGGAACGAGAGCGGCGAAAAGCCCTCCCCCGCGCGGGAGGAGAGCGCAGGCGACGTCTGGTGCTATACGATTTAAAACGGAGGACGATATGGGAAAATACTTTACATCGGCGGAACAGCTCATAGGGCATACGCCCCTGCTCGAGCTCACGGGGACGGAGCGCGCGGAGGGGCTGTCGGCAAGGCTCCTCGCAAAGCTCGAATACGCCAACCCCGGCGGCAGCGTGAAGGACCGCGCCGCAAGGAACCTCATCGACGACGCGGAGAAGCGCGGGCTTCTCAAAAAGGGAGGGACTATAATCGAGCCGACCTCCGGCAACACGGGGATAGGCCTTGCGATGATATCGTGCCTGCGCGGATACAGGGCGATAATAGTCATGCCCGAGACGATGAGCGTAGAGAGGCAGAAGCTGATAAAGGCCTACGGGGCGGAGGTCGTGCTGACGCCCGGCGCGCTCGGGATGCAGGGCTCCATCGAAAAGGCGGAGGAGCTCGCGAAGGAAACGCCGGGAAGCTTCATCCCCTCGCAGTTCGAGAACCCGGCAAACCCCGAGGCGCACGAGAAGACGACGGGCCCCGAGATCTGGGAGGATACCGACGGGAACGTGGACATATTCGTGGCCTCCGTCGGGACGGGAGGCACTCTGACCGGCACGGGAAGGTATCTGAAGCGAATGGATCCGGCGGTCGCGGTGGTCGCCGTCGAGCCCGCGGCTTCGCCCGTTCTCTCCGCCGGAGTCGCCGGCCCGCACAGGATACAGGGCATAGGCGCGGGGTTCGTGCCGAGGGTGCTTGACATATCCCTTTACGACGGGGTCATTTCCGTGCGCGACGAGGACGCTTTCGAAACGGCGCGGCTCATCGCGAAGCGGGACGGCATATTCGTCGGGATATCCTCCGGAGCGGCGGCGTTTGCCGCGATAGAGCTCGCGAAGAGGCACGAGAACGCCGGGAAGAACGTAGTCGTGCTGCTCCCCGACGGAGGAGGAAGGTATCTTTCAACGGAGCTGATCGGGGACTGATATCCCCCGGTGTTGATTTTTATACGATTTTGAGTTACAATATATACATGGAAGGTTCCGCTCCCGCAGAGCTGCGCTCCGCGGGAGCCGGTTTTCATTTCCGAAAAAAGATCAAAAAAGGAAGAATACGTATGAAAAAGATAAGTTTTCTGAAAAGGATGGCGGCGGTTCTGGCGCTGTTGACCGCGCTCTTCTCATCCCTGCCCGCGTTCGCGGGGGCTGTGAGGAGCCTCCCCCGGACGGCGGGCACTTTCGCCGAAATGGAGCGGATAACCTCCCCCGAGGACGTGAAGGCTCCATCGACTTCGATCGATTTCACCTTTATTCGCGTGCTCATTTCGACGGGCGGCTCCTCGCGGCTCGACCTCGGGCTCAGGGGCGAATACTATTTCGAAGAGGGAAACGAATTCGGAAGCGCGGATACATCCTACCCGATCCGCATTACGAAGAGCGGGAGCACGGTAAAGGCGGTCTCTCTCTCGACGGGAGAGACTCTGGCGCAGGGGGCTTCGATCGAATTGAAGCGGGTGACCGTCAACTATCTGGCGGGGTACGCGGAGCTCAGCTACTGCGGGAACTCCGACACCCTTGGCCGTAAATACCTCGGCGACTTCACTTTCAGCATTGAGGACGGGGCTCTCTACATGGTGAACACCGTCCCGATGACCTACTACATCTACGGGATAGTCGGCTACGAGCTCAACATCTACTGTCAGCCGGAGGCGCTGAAGGCGCAGGCGCTCGCGGCGCAGTCCTTCGGCATGTACTACATGGACAGCACGAAGCCGTATGACGTGAAGGACGGCTGGACGAGCGCGCTCTATCAGGCATACCGCGGCTACCGCGAGGATCGCCTTGCAACGATGCCCTACTGCTACGACGTGCTCGGGGAGGCGATCTCGTACGGCGGGTCTTTCAAGCCCATATTCTACGGTCACACCAACGGCGGCGAGACCGCCCTGCCCTCCCACATATTCGGAGGGACGTCGAACGACGCCGCCTACGGAGTCGCCATAGACCAGGCGGATTACGAGAGCAACAATTCGATCGACAGGATCTCCGTCGATTTCGGCGGGACGGGCGACAATTCCCGCTTCCGGGATTTCATACTCTGCAAGATATCGGATATCTACGAGGTCGAAGCGGTTGCTGTGGATTCGATCGACGACATGCTCGTCTTCGAGCCCCTTGCGGGGACGCAGCGCAATATGCAGAAGCTCCGGGTGACGGCGACCGTCGAGCTCAACATGGGCGATAAGGATCCCTATCTCGTGCCGTACACGTTCACGTTCGAATGCCCGACTTCGGAGATGAGGAGCTACGTCCTGCGCGACCTTGACGGGAGCGGGGACAATTATTCCTCCTCCAAATACGTGTTCACGCACAACTACCTCATGTACTGGGGGATCCCGAGATCGGGCGGATACACGCTCATATTCGCAAGGTACGGGCATGGGATAGGCCTCTCGCAGATGGGAGCCGAGACCCGTGCGAATCCCGATACCTACGGTTGGGATTACCACAGGATAATCGAATTCTATTACCCGAATTTCACCGTCGTCGGCGTTACGATGACGGATCCCGACGCGATCGGCGGGGGCGCTGTCACCCCTGCGCCCCCTGTGGCTTACGGCGTCAGCACCGTAAACGGTGCGGGCTTCTATTCGGGCGCCTCGACGGGTTCGCAGCTCATCGGGACTCTTGCCGCAAACGAGCATATAGACATACTCGGCGTCACGGACACGGGCTGGTACAGCGCCGTCTGGAACGGGAACAGGGGCTATATATCGATGGATGAATCGAGGCTCACGATGTTCCCCTCGCCGCACGACGGGGTGTTCCACCTTGTGGAAGGGGAGGTCAAGGCCGCCGCCAACCTGCGGGCGGAGCCCTATATCAGAAGCGGGAACGTGATCTCCGTGCTCCCCGCCGGGACGAAATTCGTCGGCTGGACGCATCTCGGCAAATGGTACTATATAGTCACCGAGGACGGGCGGCGGGGGTTCCTCAGCTCGCTCATGGCGAATTTCACCGGCTATTACGACTACGTCGGCTGCAGCTCGATCTCCGCCGGCGTCTGGCTCCCGCCGAACAGATACAAGGTCTCCCCCGACGCCTTCAAGGTATTTGAATGATGAGCTCTCTTTTCAAACTCAAAACAGTGTTTGTTCTCGCGGCGCTTTTGGCGGCGCTGACGCTCTGCGCTTCCTGTTCGCGCGGCAATCTCCCCGCCCCGGAGGGGACGGCCCGTCCGACGAAGGAGGCCATCGTCATAACGGAGCCGACCGCGCTCCCCACCGAGATACCCACCCCCGCACCGACGGAGGAGCCGTATGAGGAGCGGGTCGTCCGCGAGGCTTTGGAGAGCATGACCCTCGACGAGAAGCTCGGGCAGATGCTCCTCTTCGGCGTCAGCGGAAAGGATGAGCCCGGCGCGGATTCCGCGGCCTTGCTCTCGGAGTTCCCCGTCGGGAACCTGATACTGAACGGCGCGAATATAAAAAAGAACGACGGCTTTACTGCCGCCGGGAACCTTTTAAGGAGCATCAATGAGGAATACCCTTTGGACGTTCCGCGCCTTACGGCGATCGACGTCGAGGGCGGCTCGGTGGTGCGTTTTGACTGGGAGCCGGAGATCCCCTCCGCCCTTGAGCTCGGCACGATGGACCCCGACGAGGTGCGTTCGCTCTTCCGAAGCGTCGGCGAAAGGCTGGTCGGGACAGGGATCCGTCTCGATCTCGCGCCCGTTTTCGACGCCGCGGAGGATCCCTCCGCCTCCTTCATGGGGGACAGGATAATTTCCCCGGATATCGGAGTGATAAAAACGATAGGCGGAGCGGTCATAGAGGGGCTCCGCGAAGCGGGCTGCCTTTCCTGCGCCAAGCACTTCCCCGGGCACGGCGGGACGGAGGCCGATTCCCACGAGACGACGCCGACTGTTCTCCGCTCGAGGGAGGAGCTGATGGAGTACGATATCGCCGCGTTCGCGGGCGCCATAGACAGCGGCGTCGACTGTGTGATGACGGCTCACGTGCTCTATCCGGCGCTCGACCCCGAAAACGTGGCGACGCTCTCCCCCGTCATAATAACCGACGTACTGCGCGGCGAGCTCGGGTTCAGCGGCGTCGTGATATCGGACGACATGCTCATGGCGGGAGTCGGAAGCGGGAGCGATTTCGATCCCGCGATAGGGTTCATAAAAGCAGGCGGCGACATGCTCCTTTGCACGGCGGATACCGCCCGCCAGCGTGAGATCATCCGCGCGCTGCGCCTCTCCGTGGACGGAGGAATACTGACCGTTTCCCGCATCGACGAGAGCGTCGGCAGGATACTGCGCCTAAAGCTGAAGGCCGGCGTCTGGCAGCCGTGATTCACGGCAGATCCGTCGGGATGAGGTTCAGCATATCCTCCTCGTCGGCGACGTTGGTGTAGACCTGCGGGACGCTCCCGACTATGACGGTGCGGCAGACGGGCATGGTGCCGGAGACGTCGATCTCTTCGACGGCGCCTGCGACGAACACGCGGAGCGAAGCCTTCAGCGTGACGTCCACCGAGAAGAGCGTCTGGTTGATCCCCGAAGAGCGCAGGCCGCTGTGCGCTTCGGCGCTGACGGAGCCCATGGGCGCGAAGCCCGCGGAGACCCTTATGCCCCGCCCCGGCAGGCTCGGCAGGCCCGTCGCCGCGCCGAGCTCGAGGCTGACTCCGTCCTCGCAAAGGCCGCTCACACGCTCCTGCGCGAGGGCGCCCGCCCTGACGAGGAGGGCGTTGAGCCCGGCGGCGTCGACCTCTATCACGAGGGCTTCTTCCGTCTGCTCCCGCGTGAGATCGGGCACGAGCGAGGGTTCCCCTTCGAGAGCCTCCGCGCAGGCGGCCGTGAGCTCACGGGAGACCTCCTCGCGCACACGTTCGACAGCCGAAACTATGAGCGGCCTTCTGACAGCGGAGTAAACGAGCCCCATGACGGCGAGGGCTCCCGCCGCAAGCGCCGCCGCGAGCGCCAAAGCCGGAACGCGTTTCCGGCCGGGGCGTTTTTTCTTTCGCTTCAATACTTCCGTTTCCATGGTTCAGAATATGCTTCCCGGGCTTTTTGGGTTCCGCGAACTACGCGAAAAGCGACCAGATCCCGTTTGCGGCAATGCAGAGCACCGCGCCCGCGCTAATGGGAACGAGCGCCGAAAGAGCCGTCCATCGGAGGCTGCGCGTCTCGCGCCTTATGGTGAGGAGCGTCGCCGCGCACGGGCAGTGGAAGAGTGTGAGTATGAGCGCGCAGAAGGCGGTCTTCGCCGTCCAGCCGTTCAGCGCGAGCACCGAAGCAAGCCCCGCGGTCCCCGCGGCCGTGCCGGAGTATATGCCGATGAGCAGAGGAAGGGCGAGCTCGTTTGCGGGGAAGGCGAGCGCGAACGCGAGCAGCGTCGCCCCATCAACGCCCATGAGCCTGCCCGCGGGCTCCAGGAACGCCCTTATGCTCCCTATCGCGCCGCTCTGCATGAGGAGCCGGATGACGAGCCCCGCCGGGGCCGCGACCGCCGCCGCCCTGCCGAGGACGAAGAGGGTCCTGTCGAGCATGGAGCGGACTACGATCCGCCCTATGCGCGGCTTTCGGAAGGGCGGAAGCTCCAGCACGAAATGCGAGGCCTTTCCGCGAAGAACCGTCGCCGAGAGGAGCTTTGTGAAAAGGAGCATCACACCTACCGCGAGGAATATGAGCCCCGTCAGCACGAGCGCGCCGACGACCCCTCCGCCCGCGCCGAGAGCGCCCGCGAGCATCACGCCGATGAGCGCCGTCAGCGCCGGGAAGCGTCCGTTGCAGGGGATGAGCGGGTTCGTGAGTATCGCCGCCATGCGCTCGCGCGGGCTCTCTATTATGCGGCAGCCGACGACGCCCGCCGCGCTGCAGCCGAAGCCCATGCAGCAGGTGAGCGCCTGCTTCCCGCAGGAGCCGCAGCGCGAGAAGGCGTGGTCGGAATTGAACGCGATCCGCGGAAGGAAGCCGAGATCCTCCAAAAGGGTGAAGAGCGGGAAGAATATCGCCATTGGCGGCAGCATCACGGATACGACCGTTGCAAGCGTCCCGAGCACACCGTCAAAGAGAGCCTCCTCCACGGCGGGCGGTAACGCGCCCGAACACGCCGTCCGAAGCCATGAGAGCGCCGCCGAGAACGCGCGTGAGAGCAGCTCCGACGGCCGGTTCGCGCCCTCCATCGTAATGAAGAAAACGACGGCGAGCAGCAGCGGCAGCATGAGCCTGCCCGTCACCTTCCCCGTGAGAAAGCGGTCGAGCTTCAGCTGCCTCGCTCCGCGCGGATCCGAGTCCCTTTCGACGCAGGCCCTTGTGATCCGCTCCGCCTCCGCCCATTGGGGAGTTGGGACGAAATCCCACCTTTCAGCAGTTATCTCTCCCTTTTCGTTCTCTTTTTCGCCCTTTAGCATATCAAATATCGCCTTTTTGAGGTCATTCAATCCCTTCCCCTTTGCGGCGTTCGTGAGGACGATGGGTACGCCGAGAAGCTTTTGAAGCTCCCCGCCGTTTACGGTGACGCCCCTTTTCGCGGCCTCGTCGATGAGATTGACGCAGACTACGACGCGCCTCGTGAGGGCGAGGGTCTGAAGCACGAGGTTGAGATTCCTCTCAAGGCACGAGGCGTCGCACACGACGACGAAGCAGTCCGCCCTTCCTCCGAGTATGAAATCGCGGGCGATCCGCTCCTCCGGCGAGGTCGGCGAGAGTTGATAACAGCCCGGCAGATCGCAGACGCCTATCCCGCGCTCGCCCCGCATCGCGCCGACGGCGCTGTCGACGGTCTTGCCCGTCCAGTTGCCCGTGTGCCGCGAGAGCCCCGTCAGCGCGTTGAATACCGTGGATTTGCCCACGTTGGGGTTGCCCATAAGGGCGACGATCCCGCCGCGGAATTCACGGGCGCCGTTCCCCTCCCTGTGTCTCGTCAATCCCATATTCTCACCCTCACGGTGACCGCGGCGGCGTCCCGTCGGCGCAGAGCGGCGACCGAACCCCGCACCGAATAGGCGGTCGGCTCCCCGCAGGGGGCGCTGAAAAGGCGCACGACCTCCGCGCCCGGCGTCAGACCAAGGCCCTCGAGCCTCTCGCGCATATCACACTCATCCACCGCTTCAACGACGCCCGCCGCGTGCGCGGGCAGCTCGCAAAGCCTCATAAGCTCATATTCCATATTCCGCCTCCGATACGATCATACGGTTTATAGTATGCCGTCGGAGGGCGGACCGTGCCGTTTTTCGGCGCGCAAAAGACCCGGCGCGCGGCCGGGTCTTTCGCTCTTTAGGAGGATATCGGGTCACTTCTGCGAATAGCTGCCGCAGAAGCTCTCGTCGTCGGGCCTGCCGGAGCTTTCGCCGCTCCTGCAGGGGCGGACCTCGATGCGGTGAAGCGCACAATGCGCTCCCTCGCCGTTATAGCGGCAGCTCGTCACGCTGCAGCCGATGGTCTGTTCGCCTGCGCAAGGATCCTTCCTGTTCATCGTTCTTCCTCACTTTCCTTTTTTGTATAAACAGTATCTGCCGCTTTGCGCAAAGTCATACATGTTTCTGTTGACATGGGTTTGAAATTCAGTTAAAATTATCTTGGAATGGTATATGCGGCGTTCGAAAGCCGGACGCCGCCGAAAGGCTTTGATGAAAACGGTTTTCAAGATACTCATATGTGCCGCGGCTTCCATAGCCGCCGCCCTCTGCGCCGCGTTCTCGACGGCGCTGCTCATCCCGGTGCTCGCGCTCGCGGTGTTCATGGGGGTGTATTGGGGGACGGTCTATCTGCTGCCGCCGCTCATAGGCGCGGCCGCGGGGACGGTCATATTCCTCGGCGGGGACGTCGGCGCCCTGCCGGAGCTGTTCATGTACCTGCTCGCGCCCGCGTTCCTTACGATCATCGAAAAGCGGCGTCTCCCGCACAGGTACGGCGTGCTCGGGCTCGCTGTCATATTCTGCCTCGGGCTGTATCTTTCAATGGCGCTCGGTTCGATACTCGCTGGAAAGCCCCCCTATTACGGGGTGCTCGAAACCTGGGACAACGTCTATTATCCCCGGATCCTGGATCTGTTTTCGGGCGCGGCCGGCGGCGCGGATACGCTTGAGGCTCTCGCGGATATACGCGCCGTCATCCCCGACACGCTAATGTGGACCTGCATACTGACGGGCGAAGCCTACTCAATGGCGCTCGTGATGCTCTACCGGCTCTGGCACAGGGCGTTCGGCGTGAAGCCGCGCCGCATGGCGGATCTGCCCGACTGGCGGCTGCCGAAGAGCTTCCTCATCGGCTCGGGCATGATGCTGGCGGCCATAGGGCTCGTCTATGCGTTCGGGCTCGCGCAGGCGAACGCGATCGCCTATTCGCTCGGGCTCATAATAGCCTCGCTCTATGGAGTGCAGGGCGCGGCGTACTTCATGTTCATGTTCCGCACGGTGAACGCGCCCGCCTTCATGCGGGTGCTGCTCATAGTGTTCACGGTGCTGTTCTTCCCGTTCAGCCTCGGGTTTCTCGCGGCGTTCGGCCTGAAGGAGCAGATAACCGGCAAGCGCGCGAAGATCAAAAAGCTCATCGCCGAGAGAGCGCGTGAAAACCGTCCCTTCTCCCGCGCGGATGAGCTTGCGAAATACGGTTACGTCCGCGAAGAGAGGGCAAAGCCAAGCCGCTCCCGCTCGGATGAGACCGATAAAAACGATAACAACGGCGGCGAGGAGCCGCCCGTCGACGAATAAAGGAGGTATCGCAATGAAGGTATTATTGCAGCAGGACGTCAAGGGCGCAGGCAAGGCTGGTGACATCGTCACCGTCAGCGACGGCTACGCCAGGAATTTCCTCATCCCGAAGAAGCTCGCCGTCCCCGCGGACGAGAGCAGCATCAATGCCGCAAACATAAAGAAGAACGCCGCGAAGCACCGCGTCGAGGTGCAGCGCAGGAACGCGAAGGAGCTCGCCTCCGGCATGAGCGACCTGACCGTGCGCGTATACGCGAAGGCGGGCGAGGGCGGCAGGCTCTTCGGCTCCATCACCGGCAAGGAGATCGCCGAGGCGCTGAAGGAGCAGTATGATATCTCCCTCGACAAGAAAAAGATCCGCATCAGGGAGCCCATCAAGCAGACGGGCGTGACGGTGGTCGGCGCGCATATGTTCGAGCAGACCGACGCGGAATTCAAGGTCGAGGTCATAGCTTTGGAGGAATAAACCCCCGCAATGGATAACGAAACCAAGGAAACGAATCTCTCCCTCCCCTTCAGTGAGGAGGCCGAGAAGGCCGTGCTGGGAAGCATACTGCTCTCCCCGCAGACAACGGAGAAAGCCATCGAGGAGCTGACGCCCGTCGATTTCTTCTCCATGCGGAACCGGGAGGTCTTCGCGGGGATCCGCCACATTTGGGACAGGGGCGGCAGCATCGACATAGTCACCCTCATGGACGCGCTCGAGAAGCTCGGCAAGCTCGAGACCTCCGGCGGGCTCGAATACATAAACGAGCTCTCCGTTTTCACGCCGACGGCGCTCAATTTCGAGCATTACCTCACCATAGTCAAGGAGGAGAGCACCCGCAGGCGGCTCATCAACGTCTGCACCGATATAGCGCAGGAGGCAAGGACCGGCTCGAGGGAGACCTCGAAGCTGCTTGACGACGCGGAGCGCCGCATATACGAGATCGCCGTCCGCGCCTCGGACGACACGATAGAGCCCATCGCCCCGATCTACGGCAGGGTCTACCGCATGATCGGCAAGCTCATGCGGACGAAGGGGAAGACGACCGGCCTGCCGACGGGGTTCATCGACCTCGATCAGCTGACGAGCGGCCTCCACAGGAGCGACCTCATTATAATCGCGGGAAGGCCCGCGAGCGGCAAATCGACTCTGGCGCTCAATATCGCCGCCCACGCCGCCCTGCACGAGGGCGCGACCGTCGCCTTCTTCAACCTTGAGATGAGCAAGGAACAGCTCGTCTCCCGCGTCATGGCGACGGAGACGGGAGTGCCCCTCCAGGCGATCCGCACGGGCGGGGTGGATTCCGATCAGCTCATGAAGATAGCCGCCGGGTTCAGCAGTATAGGCGACGCCGCGTTCCTGCTGGACGACACGCCCGGCATATCCGTCGCGGAGCTGCGCTCCCGCTGCCGCCGTATAAAGGCGAGGCAGGGGCTGGATCTCGTCATTGTCGACTACCTGCAGCTCATGCAGACGAACGGGCGCGCCGAATCCCGCGTGCAGGCGGTCTCCGAGATGACGAGGAATCTTAAGATACTCGCCCGCGAGCTGGATATTCCGCTCATAGTGCTTTCACAGCTCTCCCGCGAGCCGGATAAGAGAAGCGACCATACCCCGGTCATGAGCGACCTGCGCGAGTCCGGCTCCATAGAGCAGGACGCCGACATAATAATGATGCTCTATCGTCCCGCCGCCTACCTCGACACCGAGGAATACCGCGATGGCAACAACATCGCCTACCTCAACGTCGTCAAGCACAGGAACGGCGAGACGCGCTCAATAAACCTCACATGGAGGCCGGAGCTCACGAAGTTCGACAACCATTCCGACGCGGAAGCGCCCTTCGGCGACTGATATGGGCACGCTGAAGCTGAAAGCCTGCTGCTCCGTCCCCATGAGGAAAAAGCTCCGCGAGGGATACGAGATCTCCCCGGGCCGCATAACGGCGAACGTGGGGACGGATAAAATATGGGAGCTGATGCAGGGCTTTATAGAGGAGCATGACGAGCCGCTGTTCTTCATACTCGAGATCCCGACGAAAGCCGGTGATGAACCGGGGGACGGAAGCTCCCTCCATAAGGACGTCTATTATATTGACGGGCTGACCCGTGAGCAGGCGAAGACGGTGCTCTTCAGGGCGGGGAAGCTCCTCATAAACGACGGGATGAGCGAATTCGGTTTCGGCGGGCATGAGAGCCGCGAGGAGATGACCTTCGGAAAGTACAACGTGCTCACCGTTTTCGCGGAGGATGCCGAAAAGTACCGCGGGTTCTTCGAGGCATACCGCATCCCGGAGGCGCGCCCGCTCATAACGGCGTGGGATACCTTTTCGGAGTTCGCCCCGGGGAGCTGTTCCCTGTACGAAGAGAACGGCAGGACGGTTTACGACCTGCCGGAGGAGCTGAACGAATTCGGTATCTATTTCGCCGAGAGGCGGGAGGATTAAAAAATTTCGGCCGCGGTATTGCATACCGTTTGCGGCCGTGCTATAATAGCGTTGCTTCGGGGCAGGGTGAAAATCCCTACCGGCAGTGATAACGGGCTTGCCCGTTTAAGTCTGCGAGCGGCGGCAGATGCCGTCCGCCGAATCGGTGAGATTCCGATACCGACGGTGACAGTCCGGATGGGAGAAGCGGCAACACAAAATCGAGTATCACCTCCTTTTGCGCTCCGCTTGCACGGGGCAAAAATAAAGGAGGTTTTTTATGTTCGACCTGAAAAAACTGTTTGCCGACGTCGGGAACAATCTCGGCTTCATCGGCGTATGCCTCGGGATATTCGCGGGGCTGTTCCTCATCGCGTTCCTTTTCGAGCGCTTCGTCATGCGCGAAAGGCGCAGGCGCTTCTCTGACACGCACTTCATCACCTACACGGCGCTGTTCTCCGCAATGGCGGCGGTGCTGATGCTTCTGGAGTTCCCTCTGACGTTTCTCGCGCCGGAATTCTATAAGCTCGATTTCTCGGAGCTGCCCGTTATGATAGCGACCTTCTATCTCGGGCCCGTGGCGGGAGTCACATCGGAGCTCATAAAGATAGCGCTGAAGCTCCTCATCCGCGGGACTTCGACCGCCTTCGTGGGGGATTTCGCGAACTTTGTCGTCGGGTGCGCGTTCGTGCTCCCCGCGAGCATGATCTATCACGCCAAGCCGGGAAAAAAGACGGCGGGAATCGGCCTCATCGCGGGGGCGCTCATAATGACGGTGTTCGGCTCCGCGTTCAACGGGCTCTACCTGATACCGAAATTCGCGCAGATGTTCGGTGGGATGGACGGAATAATCTCCATGGGCTCCGCCGTGAACGGGCACATAAACAGCGTATGGACGCTCGTGTTCTTCTCCGTTGTGCCGTTCAACCTCATAAAGGGGACAGTCGTCGCGCTGCTCACGTTCCTGCTCTATAAGAGGATATCCCCCATAATGCACATGGGGGACGCGAGAAAGCAGCGGCGAAGGGCTTGACGCGATATTATAAGGCCGGGCGGCTCATGAGCCGTCCGGTCTTTTTTCCCGCTGTGCCTTTATGCCTTATTTTACTTCCCGCGGTTCCTGCGGTTGTAGAGTATCTGCCAGAGAAGTATCATCGCCTGCGCGGGGACGCCGATGAGGAAGAGCGTCCACGGCGTGCTGTCTATGAAGAATATGAAGAGGGCGCCGAGCACCGTCCATACGCAGACCGCCATCAGCGTGAAGCTGACCCTCATGCTCCCCCAGAGGAGGTTGAATATCAGCAGCACGACCGCCGTCGCGGGGACGGCGAAGAGGAAGCATATCCACGCCCTGTCATACCCGGGGACGAACGCCGTCAGCACGGCGAATACTATGACCGCGACGAGCCACACGGCGGCGGCCGCCATGAGCGTGACCGTGAACTTTCCCGGGCTTCGGAACCCGAAGACGGAGGCGAGCTTCGCCATGTTGGTCTGTTCGTCGTCATGCGCAGCGGGCTGCGAACGCCCGGGGTCGACCTCCGGAACGAGGCTCGATTCGACCTCGATGAGCTCCCCTCCGGAGGCGGAAGCGCGGCGATGATCGGTAATGAGGTAATCGACGGTGACTCCGAATATCTCCGCAACGCGGGCGAGCACGCCGATATCGGGGACGGATTCGCCCCGTTCCCATTTTGAAACGGCCTTGTCCGTGTAATTGAGCTTTAAGGCAAGCTCCTGCTGGGTGATGCCCGCCCTCGCCCTGAGGCTCGATATGTTGGCCGCGATAATTGCCCGTAATTGCTCCATTTTCTACTCTCCGTTCACCTCGATTCCACCGTCGGTAGAATCGCTCTACACCCTATTATAAACGGTTTACCCGATTAAATCAACGGTAGGTTTTTAAAAAAACTTCCTTGGGGTATAATAAAGATGAAAGGAGACGGACATGCCAAGGAAGCTCACCATACTCGGAGACTCCATAATGAAGGGAGTCATGTATAACTCGAAGCGCGACCGTTATATGCTCTATAACGACGGTTGGTTCATTGAGAGCGCGCTCTCCGGCGGGCTTGAGATAAACAAGCACTGCCGCATGGGCGCAACGGTGGAGTATGGGCTCGAGTCGCTTTCCGGCGATATGAAGGATTCCGCGGTGCTCATCGAGTTCGGCGGGAACGATTCCAACTTCGATTGGGGCATAGTCGCCGGAGCCCCGCGTGAGGAGCATGCGGCGTTCACCCCGCCGGAGGTCTTCTACCGCTCCTACAAGAAGCTCATCGAGGCTATACGCCGCATAGGCGCGGAGCCGATCGCGATGAACCTCATACCCATAAACGCCGAGAGCTTCTTCAAATGGATCTCCCGCAGGGCCGACGGCGAACGCGTGCTCGAATGGCTCGGCGACGAGAACATGCTCTATCGCTGGCATGAATACTACAACCGCACCGTTGAACGCGCCGCATACGAGACGGGCTGCCGCCTCATAGACCTGCGCGGCAGGCTCCTGCTCGACCGCTCCTATGCCACGATGATCTGCGGCGACGGCCTGCACCCCAACGAGAAAGGTCACGAGCTGATACGAAAGCTCCTACTGCCCATGCTCGTCTGATACGCCCACAAGGAAGTCCCCCCGCTTCCTTCCTTCCATACAAAGAGACCCGCCCGACGGTGGGTCTCTTTTTTCGGACGTGCGTCCGAATACTCCTAATATTCGATTATTCGGCAGATTATTCTCTCATTAATGGAATCATTCTCCGTTCAGTCCCTCGCGCACGAGCCGCAGGGATCTGTTGAGCTTTTCGAAGGCGATGCTCCCGTCCGGCAGGGAGGAGGTCGATTCGACGGTGGCGTAACCCTCGTAGCCGGACTCCCTCACGCGGCGGAAAAAGGGCGCGAAGTCCACGTGCCCCTCGCCTATGTGCATGACGCGCAGGTCCTTGAAATCCCTCACGCCGCCGGCGTAATCGTTCACGTGCAGGTGCCTGACCCGCCCCTGCCAGAGGGCTTCCTCCGCAAGGGTGGCGGGCAGCTCCCGGTGGAATTCGGCCATCTTGGTATCGATGGTAAAGAGCGCTTCGGGGTATTCCCGCATAATGCGGCGGACGTGTTCCAGCGGGGTGCTCTTACCGCAGACGACGTTTTCGACCGTGAGCAAAAGGCCTCTCTCCCCCGCCCACCCGATGTATTCGGGGAGCTTTGCTATATTCCTCTCGATATGATGATCGGAGGCCGCCCCTCCCCAGAGGTGGAGGACGACCGTCCCGGCGCCGAGCTCGCGGGCTATATCGAGGCTGTTGCGCATGCGGAAGTCGGCCTCCGCAAACTCCTCCGCGGAGCCCAGGCTCAAAAGCTCGCCTATGCGCTTATCCGCATGGACGACGGGTATGCTGACGCCCTCCCGCACGAGGGCGAGCATGGTGCGCCTGACCTCGGGGAGCTTTTCATCCCACGAGGGATAGACCATGAATTCGAAGCCGTCCGCCTCTATATGCGGGACGAGCCCGCGCAGCAGGCGCGGATCGCGCCCGTTGTATCTTGTGATGAGCGCCCCTGTCGAACAAAGTACCTTTATCATATCTTTCCGCCTCTTTTCTCCGCCAATTATAATACGGCGCGGAGCAAAAAACAACCTCTGCCGCGCTCACGGCTCTTGACAAAACCCTTTCCTCGGTTGTATCATTGCCTGTGAGAAGGAGTCATTTACGGAAAATGATCGACATCCACTGCCACATTATACCCGGGGTGGACGACGGCTCATCCGATTTTGCGGAATCCGTCGCCATGGGCGAGACCGCGGCGGCCTGCGGCGTCACGGATATCATCGTCACCCCTCACTGCAATATACCCGGCGAATTCGCCAATTACGCGGGCCCTTCCTATGAGGAGCATTTCGAGGGGCTTCGTTCTCTTTTCGCGAAGAACCGCATCCCCATTCGCATACACCGCGGGATGGAGGTCTTCGGCACGGACGACGTAGGAGAGCTCATCGACAACGGGCGCCTTCACACGATGGCGGGCTCCCGCTATATGCTCATCGAGTTCCCGTTTGACGACGATATGTGGCGCGTGCGGGACGTGCTCCGCTCCGTTCAGCGCCGGGGCGTCACGCCGATAATCGCCCATCCGGAGCGGTACTATGCCGTGAACGACGATATCGGCTTCGCCCTTGATTGGGCGGACATGGGCTGTTATCTCCAGATAAACAGGACGAGCCTCATAGGTCCCCCTGCCGCCCCCGAAACGCAGACCTCGCGGGCGCTGCTCGACATGGGCGCGGTGCACTTCGTCGCGACGGACGCGCACGGCGTATTCACGAGGACGACCGAGCTTATCGACGCTTACGAATTCGTTGCCCGCAGGTATTCCCCCGATCGGGCGGATATTCTCATGCGTGAGAACCCGATGCGCGTGATCGGGAACAGGAGCCTTATCGACCTGCGCGAAGTCGAAGCCTGAACCGCACACCGTTAATATATTCTTCGAAGTCACCCTTTCGGGTGATTTCTTCTTATATTTATGGTATAATGGTGGCAAATAATTCTGATTGGACGGTACTCAATGGAACAACGTAATCAAGTCCCCCGGGGGTCGGGGATAAGGCGCTACGCGGGCTACGTCAAGGGCTACTGGCTCCCCACCTTGCTCACGCCGTTTTTTATGATATTCGAGGTGGCGCTTGAGGTGCTCATCCCGCTGCTAATGGCCGCGATAGTCGACGGCGGGCTTTACGCGCGCGATGACTTCCTTCTGCGCTCGTTGATACCCGCGGAGCTGAAGACGGGCTCGACGCAGCTCATATTCACGCTCGGAGGGCTGATGGTGCTTGCGGCGCTGCTCTCCTTGAGCTGCGGCATGCTCGGAGCGAGGACGGGCGCCGTCGCCGCGATGGGGTTCGCGAAGAACCTTCGCCGCTCTATATTCGAAAAGATACAATCCTTCTCCTTCGCGAATACGGATAAGTTCTCGACCTCGTCGCTCATCGTCCGCACGACGACGGACGTCACGATGATCCAGAACGTATTCCAGCAGATGATAAGGATATTCGTCCGCGCCCCGATGATGATGGTTTTCGCGGCGATAATGGCCTTCAACATCAATTCGGAGCTCTCGTGGATATTCGTCATCGCTATACCCTTCCTCGCGGTCGCGATGGTGATCCTCGTCAAGACGGGGCATCCGCGCTTCATGAAGATGCTGAAGAAGACCGACGCGATGAACACCTCCGTGCAGGAGGATCTCATCGCCATGCGCGTCGTGAAGGCCTTCGTTCGCGAGGACTACGAGAAGCAGCGCTTCCACGATTCGGTGCAGGATCTTAAGAACGCTCAGATACACGCGCAGAAGATATTCACGTTCTCGGGGCCCATTCAGCTCATCATAATGTGGACGTGTACGATAATACTCCTCGCCCTCGGCGGGATGCGGATAATCCGCTTCAAGGCGTTCGGTCCCGGCGAGCTGACGAGCCTCATGACCTACACGACCCAGATAATAAGCTCGCTCGCCATGGTCAGCTTCATAATCGTATCGCTCTCGATGGCGAAGGCCTCGGTCTCCCGCATAAACGAGGTGCTCGACGAGGAGCTCGACATAATCGGTCCGGATTCCGACCTCAAGGTGGAGAACGGCGACATCGAATTCAGGAACGTCGATTTCAGCTATACCGGCGACCCGAACAACCTCACGCTCTCGGGGATAAATTTCAAGATCCGCTCCGGCGAGACGATAGGCGTCGTCGGCGGAACGGGCGAGGGCAAATCGACGCTCGTTCAGCTCATACCGAGGTTCTACGACGTGCTCTCCGGCGAGGTGCTTATAGCGGGGCACAACGTGAAGGATTACTCCCTCTTTGAGCTGCGCGAGGGGGTCTCCATGGTGCTGCAGAAGAACATGCTCTTCTCAGGCTCAATAAAGGAGAACCTCCGCTGGGGCGACCCCAACGCCACGGACGAAGAGATAGTCGAGGCCTGCAAAATGGCCTGCGCTCACGACTTCATAACCCGCATGGAGAACGGGTACGATACCGACCTCGGCCAAGGCGGCTGCAACGTCTCCGGCGGGCAGAAGCAGCGCCTCTGCATAGCGAGGGCGCTCCTTAAGAAGCCGAAGATACTGATACTCGACGACTCGACCTCCGCCGTCGATACGGCGACCGACGAGAAGATCCGCCGGGCGTTCCGCGATTACATCCCCGGAACGACGAAGCTCATAATCGCACAGAGGATCGCTTCCATAATGGACAGCGACCGCATCATCGTAATGGATGAGGGCAAGGTGGTTGATATCGGCACGCATGACGAGCTCATGCGAAGGAGCGTCATCTACCGCGAGGTATACGAATCCCAGATGGAAGGAGATGATGAGTAATGGCACGTCAATCCGATATCATCGCCAACCACAAGGGCAAAAGGAAGCCCGAGAACTTCTTCAAGACGATAGGCCGTCTGCTCTCCTACTATAAGAACTGCAAATGGGCTCTCATCGGCGCTGTCGCGTTCATCGCGCTCTACGCCGCTTCGACCATCATCGCAGGGTATATGCTCTCGCCGCTCGTCCGGGTGCTGGAGGAAGCCCTTGCCGATACCGCGGGCATCCATATGGATGAGCAGGTCACCCGCTACACCGCGCTGCTCGTTTACATGGGGTTCCTCTATCTTGCGGGCGCGCTGACGAATTTCGGCCTCAACAGGCTCATGCTCCAGTGCACGGCGATCGTCATGGCGAAGCTCCGCACGGATCTCTTCGACCGAATGCAGGAGCTGCCCGTCGGCTTCTTTGACAGCCACACCCACGGCGAGCTGATGAGCTACTTCACGAACGACGTCGACGCAATCCGCGAGATGCTGAACCATTCGATCACTCAGCTGCTCATCTCGAGCTTCTCGCTCATAGGCGTTGTCATCGCGATGGTGGGGCTCTCGCTGCCGCTCTTCCTCATAGTGCTCATACTCGGCACGCTCGTCGTGCTCATCACCAAAGTCATAGCTTCGAGATCCGGCAGGAACTTCGTCCGTCAGCAGAAGGCGTTGGCGACGGTAAACGGCTATATCGAAGAGATGATGGAAGGGCAGCGGGTCGTCAAGGCCTTCAATCACGAGGAGAAGGTCATGGCGGATTTCGAGGTCATGAATGAGGAGCTGCGCACCGTCGCTACGAGGGCGAACACGCTCGCCTCCATAATGGGGCCGATAATGAACAACCTCTCGCACATATTCTACGCGCTGACGACGACCATCGGCGTGCTCTTCTCCGTCAACGGCGAGATAATCCGCAAGCTTTCGGAGAATTCATCCTTCGATTGGCACAGGGTCGGCGTCGACGGCTACGTGCTCATAACCTTCCTCGGGTTCATAAGGCAGTTCTCCAACCGCGTTTCGGAGATAAGTCAGCAGTTCAATTACATACTCCTTGCGCTTGCGGGCGCGGAGCGCGTATTCAAGCTGATGGATATGGATCCCGAGATCGACGAGGGCGCAGTGACGCTCGAAACGAAGGCCGACGGCACGAGGGTCTGGACGTATATCGACGAAAAGGGCGAGAGCGTGGAGGTCCCCCTCGTCGGAAAGATAGAGCTTCACGACGTCGATTTCAGCTACGATGGGAAGAAGCTCGTTCTGGAGGACGTGAACGTCTACGCGAAGAAGGGTCAGAAGATCGCCTTCGTCGGCTCCACCGGCGCGGGCAAGACGACCATAATCAACCTCGTCAACCGCTTCTATGACGTCGTCGACGGCGAGATCACGTATGACGGCATAGATATCCGAAAGATAAAGAAGGACGATCTGCGCGGAACGCTCGGCATGGTCCTGCAGGATACGCATCTGTTCACCGGCACCGTTATGGAGAACATCCGTTACGGGAAGCTTTCCGCCACCGATGAGGAATGCATAGAGGCCGCAAAGATCGCCAACGCGCATTACTTCATCTCGCATCTGCCGGAGGGCTACAACACGATGCTCTATTCCGACGGCGCGAATCTCTCCCAGGGGCAGAGGCAGCTCATCGCCATCGCGAGAGCCGCCGTCGCCGCGCCGGTCGTGCTGATACTCGACGAGGCGACGAGCTCCATCGACACCCGCACCGAGAAGCTCATAGAGTCCGGCATGGATAAGCTGATGGAGGGACGCACCGTGTTCGTCATCGCGCACAGGCTCTCGACCGTCCGCAACTCCAACGCAATTATGGTGCTGGAGCACGGAAAGATAATCGAGCGCGGCGATCACGACGATCTGCTCCGCCAGCAAGGCAAGTATTATCAGCTCTACACGGGAGCGTTCGAGCTTTCGTAAGGGCCCGATCCCGGACGAAACATGACCAAGCTGTGAGTATGAAAACACTTAACGAATTCCCCATCATATCGACCAAGGAACAGCTGCGCGAGCTTGTCCTCGATATCGGCTTCCTTCCCTTCTTCACGAGCGGCATCCCCGGGTTCTCCCTGCGGGATCACGTCGATCCCGCGGTCTGGTTCAACGACGGCGTCGACGGCCCGTGGGAATGGAAGGGCGATATAGCCGTCTACGGGAAGCTCTTCCGCGGCAAGGCGGTGTTCATGAGCCCCGAGTGGTACGCGATACTCGCCTGCTATCGGCGCGACGGCTACGATTACGAGGGCATGTATGAGGACGGGTTCCTCCCCCACGGGACTCTGCCCATCGTGACGGAGCTTGAAAAGGGCCCGCTCATCAGCACTGAGCTTCGCCGCAGGACGGGAATGAACGAGAAGGGCTCCGGGTTCGACGGATTCATAAACCTGCTGCAAATGAAATGCTTCGTTCTGCCGACGAGCTTCGAGTACGCGCTCGACCGCCGCGGCCTGCCCTACGGATGGGGGCTTGCCAAGTATTCGCTCTCGGACGCGAAGTACGCGAAGCAGATCGAATACGCGGAAAACAAATACTCCCCCGCCGAGGCGAAGGAGCAGCTGATAAAGCGCGTCATGGCTATCTGCCCGGAGGCGACCCGAAAGCAGGCGGAAAGACTTATAAAGTAACCCGCATCAAAGAGGGACGGCGTATGGCGCGCCGTCCCTTTCGTATGCCCCGGTTTACCAGGTCTCGTTCTGAAGCTGCTGCATCGCCTGTTTGGCGGATTCGATCTCCTGCGGCTGAGCCTGCTTCGTGGGGTACATGCTGCGGCTCTGCATCTCATTGAATACGCAGAGCTGATCCTCCGCGCATTCGGTCATGTGGCGGGTGAGAAGCTGTCGCAGCTGCGGGCTCGCGCACTCGGTAATGTTGCCGGCGTAGGTCTTCGCCATGTCCTTCTCGGTGTGGAGCAGGTCTGTAAGAAGCTCCCTCTCGTTCATGTTCTGTGTGTCGCTCATATTGTCCCTCCTCAATGCTTGGAATCCAGATAATCCCGGAGAGCGTCAAAATGCTGTCTGTGGTGTTCGGCATGGTCGCTCGCCATGGACTTCAACGCCTGATCCTGAAACCTCGACTCGTACACCTTGCACTTCTTGTACGCGAGCGCCTCTGAATACATCGAATCCTGGACCGTGCCGAGATCCTTCGTGTCGATGGGCGTCTCACCGGAGCCGTCCATGAACCACGGCTGCTTGTTGTTCTGCTGCATATATGCCTCCTTGATTTGTTGTAGGCATAGTTTGCGCGGAAGGAGGTTTTTTATGCATTGAGAAAAATCTTTTTCAAAATCCGCTCGCCGTATGTCGATGAAAATTGTCAAGCGGCGGTGATGATCGGGTATGAAACCGGACGCAAAACGCCCGAGGGCGGTTTGCCTTCGGGCGTTTCGTTATTACTTGTTCGGCTTCAGATGAGCTCGATAAGAGCCATCTCAGCGGCGTCACCGCGGCGGGGACCCAGCTTCATGATGCGGGTATAACCACCGTTCTTGCCGTCATACTTGGGAGCGATCTCATTGAAGAGCTTCTCGACAACGGGGTGATTGGCGGCGGTGCGCTTCTCGAAGTCTTCCCTCTTCTCCTTATGCTCCTTGACCTCGGTGATGTTGTAGAGGTAAGCCATGATCTGCCTTCTCGCATGGAGCTTGGAGGGCTTGTCGATCTTCTTCTCTACTTCGATCTCCTGCTGCTTATCGTTGACGGACTTCTTGGTAACAGTCTCTGTATTCTTATACTCAGCCACAGCGGTCGAGATGAGCTTCTCAACGATGGGACGGAGCTCCTTGGCGCGGGTCTCGGTAGTGACGAGCTTGCCGTTCCAAAGGAGAGCGGTCGCCATATTGCGGAACATAGCATCACGCTGATCGGTGGGCTTGTTGAGCTTACGGTTAGGCATTTGTTTTTCCTCCTATATTATTGCCGGTAGGCTAAAGAATCAATCGTCGCTTTCTCTGAGGGAAAGTCCCAGACCTGCCAGCTTCTGCTGAACCTCTTCAAGGGACTTACGACCAAGGTTACGAACCTTCATCATCTCCTCCTCATTGCGCTCGACCAGCTCCGCAACGGAGTTGATGCCGGCGCGCTTGAGGCAGTTGTAGGAACGCACGGAGAGATCCAGCTCCTCAATGGGAGTCTCGAGCAGCTTGGACTTATCGTCCGCGCTCTTATCCTCAAAGATGGTATCGTGCTGGTTGTCCTCGGTGAGGTTGATGAAGAGGCTGAGGTGCTCGGTCATTATGTTGGCTGCCTTGGAGACAGCTTCCTCAGGACGGATAGCGCCGGAAGTCCACACCTCGAGCGTGAGCTGATCGAAGTCGGTCGTGTTGCCGACGCGCGTATCATCCACGCGGAAGTTGACCTTGGTTATCGGAGTGAAGATCGAGTCTACCGCGATCTCCCCGATGGGCATACCGGGCTTTTTGTTCTTGTCGGCCGAAACGTAGCCGCGCCCCTGATCGAGGATTATCTCCATATAGAGGCGGGCATTTTCGCCCAAAGTTGCGATGTGCAGGTCGGGATTGACGATCTCAACGTCGGCGTCTGCGATAATGTCGCCTGCCTTGACCTCGCCTTCGCCCGTCGCGTCAATGATGACGCGCCTGGCGCCCTCGCCGAAGATCTTCGTGCGAAGCTCCTTGATGTTGAGGATTATCTCGGTGACGTCCTCTTTTACACCTTCGATGGTGGTAAACTCATGAAGCACGCCGTCGATCTTGACGGAGGTTGCAGCGACGCCGGGAAGTGAGCTCAAAAGCACACGACGCAGACAGTTGCCGAGGGTGGTGCCGAAGCCGCGCTCAAGGGGCTTGACTTCAAAACGCCCATACCTATCGGTCAGCTCAACGCACTCTATTTTGGGTCTTTCAATTTCCAACATCAAACTCTCCCCTCTCTTTCATTAAGCGTACAGGGTGGGCTTCCGAAAAACGGAAGCGGGTGAATATCAATACATTACCTCGAATAGAGCTCAACAATGAGATGCTCCTCGATGGGCATGTCAACGTCCGCACGAGTGGGCAGCGCGACTACACGGCCCTTGAGGTTCTCGGCGTCCAGCTCAAGCCACTGGGGGATCGAGCGCTCTGCACCCTCTTCGCGAAGAGTCTTGAAGAAGGGGATATCACGGGACTTGCTGCATACGGAGATCTCGTCGCCCGCCTTGATCTGATAGGAGGGGATGTCGACCTTCTGGCCGTTTACGAGCAGATGACCGTGGGTGACCATCTGACGGGCCATGCGGCGGGTCTTACCGAAGTTGAGACGGTACGCGACGTTGTCAAGACGACGCTCGATGAGGACGAGCATGTTGTCACCGGTGTTGCCCTTCTGGTTGGAAGCCTTCTCATAGTACTTATGCATCTGCTTCTCCAGAATGCCGTACACGAACTTGACCTTCTGCTTTTCATTGAGCTGGAGGGCGTACTCGGACTTCTTGGAACGCCTCTGCGAGCCGGGATTACGGTTGGAGGGCTTCTTGGTGTAGCCCATATCGCCGGTGGAAATGCCAAGAGCTCTGCTGCGCTTATTGATAGGCTGCCTGTTTCTTGCCATGGTTCTTTACCTCCTTACACTCTCCTGCGCTTGGGAGGACGGCAACCGTTGTGGGGGATGGGCGTAACGTCCTTGATCATGTTGATCTCAAGACCTGCCGCCTGCAGAGAACGGATTGCGGACTCACGACCTGCGCCGGGACCCTTTACATAAACTTCTACTACACGCATACCATGCTCCATGGAGGCCTTGGCCGCCTGCTCCGCTGCCATCTGGGCTGCGAAGGGAGTGCTCTTCCTGGAACCGCGGAAGCCGCAGCCGCCGGCGGAAGCCCAGGAGATCGCGTTGCCGTTAAGATCGGTGATCGTAACGAGCGTGTTGTTGAAAGAGGAACGGATATGAGCCTGACCGCGCTCGATGTTCTTCTTCTCGCGGCGCTTGCGGCTGGTAACCTTCTTACCCTTTACCTGCTTAGCCATTTATCGTTTCCTCCTTACTTCTTCCTGCTCATCTGACGCTTCGGGCCCTTACGAGTCCTCGCGTTCTGCTTCGTGGACTGACCGCGAACGGGCAGACCCTTACGATGACGCACGCCGCGGTAGCAGCCGATCTCGATGAGGCGCTTGATGTTCAGCGCAGTCTCACGACGGAGATCACCCTCTACCTTGAGGTGCTTATCAATGTATTCCCTGAGAAGATTGACATCATTCTCGGTAAGATCCCTGACGCGAATGTCGGGATCTACGCCGGTTTCCGCCAGGATCTGCTTCGACGTGGAGAGGCCGATACCGTAGATGTAGGTGAGGCCTATCTCAACGCGCTTATCCCTGGGCAGATCTACGCCACTAATACGTGCCATTAGATTAAATTACCTCCGTAAAATAATGAAATAAATCGTTATCTTGGGAATTACCCTTCCCAATGGGGGTATAATCACCTGCCGGTTCCCGATTTAGACTTAAGCCGAGCAACCACATTCGGCTCAGGTCGAAACCGGGCAGCCGCACCGGACAGGAAGTGATCTTTCCGACCTTTGATTTGGTTTCACACCTCGCGCGGGCGGAGTGAAGACTCACGCGAGCGAACGACCCCATTTGCCGGGCTATCAGCCCTGCTTCTGCTTATGACGGGGATTCTCACAAATGATCATGACGCGACCCTTGCGCTTGATGATCTTGCACTTCTCGCACATGGGCTTGACACTGGGCCTGACTTTCATGGTTTCCTCCTCCTTAAATAATCAAATTATTGACAAAAGAACTCAGTTCTTTGCACGCCAGGTTATACGGCCGCGGGTGAGGTCATAGGGAGAAAGCTCGACTGTGACCTTGTCTCCGGTCAGAATACGGATGAAGTTCTGACGGAGCTTGCCCGAAATCGTGGCAATGATCTTATGCCCGTTCTCAAGCGTGACCTCGAACATGGTGTTGGGGAAGGTGTTGGTGACAAGACCTTCGACCTCGATAACATCCTGCTTAGACATATTCAAGCCTCCTTCTCTTGATCGTTTAGGCGCTTTCTGAATTCCCGGATCGAATGGATGAGCGCCGGATCATCCACGCGACCGCCCTCTTTCAGCAGAGCGGCAAGGCCTTCGTCCGCCGCCCGAAGAACGGCGACGTGTTTGCGCTTCTTTGCCTTGGGGCGCGCCATGGGCTTCGTTTTGCCGTCGCAGAGGAGAAGCTCCCCCGCGTTTTTTCCTTCGGTAACGACTCCTACCACCAAATATATTTTGCCGGAGTCATGCCCCGCGGTGGATACGGCATAGTGCCCAATGGCGTTTTCGGCGTCTTTTGAGCCCGATAAAAGGCCGTTTGCGCTTGAAAAATCGAACATTTCACGACCTCCGTTCGGAATACAGGACGCAACTGAATAACTATATCACACTTTTAGACCAATGTCAAGACCTCAGCCGAAGATTTCCCGACGATCAAAGTGTTTTCGTAATGTGCCGCCATGGAACCGTCCGCGGTGGAAGCAGTCCACCCGTCGGCGGCGAACTTCAGGCGCCACGTGCCGAGGGAGATCATGGGCTCGATGGCGAGGGTCATGCCCTCGGTGAGCTTCGTGCCCTTGCCCATGCGGGGATCGACGTAGTTGGGGACCTCTGGCGGCTCGTGCATATGGGTGCCGATGCCGTGGCCGACCATCTCGCGAATCACGCCGTAGCCGTACTCACGCGCGTGAGTCTCCACAGCGCGGGCGATATCGATGAGGTGATTGCCCTCCACCGCCTGCTCCGCGCCCTTGAAGAAGCATTCCCTCGTCACCTCGACGAGCTTCTGCACCTCGGGCGCGACGGAACCGACGAGGAAGGTGCGCGCGGCGTCGCCGTGCCAGCCGTCGACTATCGCGCCGCAGTCCACGCTGATTATATCGCCGTCCCGGAGCTTGACCTTCTTCGAGGGGATGCCGTGGACGACCTGCTCGTTCACGGACGTGCAGATCGAAGCGGGGAACCCGTTGTAGTTGAGGAAGGACGGAATACCGCCGTGCTTCCTGATGAAGGCCTCGGCCTCGCGGTTGAGTTCATAGGTCGAAATGCCGACCTCTATGAGAGTGCCGACATAGTTCAGCGTCTCGCCGACGAGTCTGCCCGCGACACGCATCTTTTCAAGCTGTGATGGGGATTTAACGGTTATTCTTTCTGCCATATCAATGACCTTGGATCAAAACAACGCGTCCTCGACCGGAGCTTCGGCCGCGCTCAGCTCTGCGAAGATGCTTTCGGCTACGCCGTCCACCGAACCGGAGCCGTCCACCTCGGTGAGGAGCCCTCTCTCACGGAAGAACTCCACGAGCGGGAAGGTCTGCTCCGCGTACACCGCGAGCCTGTGCGCGACCGTTTCGGGCTTATCATCGTCACGAATGATGAGCTCGGTACCGCAGTCCTCGCAGGAAAAGCTCGAAGCGGCGTCGGGATCGACGCTGTACGTCCTCTTGCAGGAGGGGCATACGCGGCGCTTCTGCATACGGTCGATGATCAGCTCATCGGGGACCGAGATGAGAACGGCGCGGTCGATCTCGGAGAACGTGAGCAGCTGCTCCGCCTGGGGGATGGTCCTGGGGAAGCCGTCAAGAAGGAAGCCGTTGACGCAGTCATCCTGCGAGATGCGGTTCCTTACCATGCCTATTATTATCTCGTCGGGGACGAGTTCACCCTCGTCAATGAGGGCTTTTGCCCTTAATCCGAGGGGAGTCTCAGAAGCTATTTCAGCCCGCAGCATATCTCCGGTGGAGATATGTGCGAGCGAATAACGTTCAGCTATTTTAGCCGCCTGGGTGCCTTTACCGGCACCCGGCGGACCTAAAAGTATGAGCTTCATACGATAGCTTGCTCCTATCAACCAAGGAAGCCCTTGTAGTGGCGCATCAGCAGGAGGGAATCCAGCTGCTCCGCAGTCTCGAGCGCGACGGATACCATAATGAGGATGGAGGTCGCACCGAAGCGGCTGAGGAGGTTGACGCCCAGCAGGTTCATGATGATGGACGGGATGATGGCGATCAGGCAAAGGAAGATGGCGCCAAACATGGTCAGGCGGGAGGACTTCCTCTGCAGATAATCGCTCGTGGGCTTACCGGGGCGGATGCCGGGGATGAAGCCGCCGTTCTGCTGGAGGTTCTTGGAGATATCCACAGCGTTGAAGCTGATGGAGGAGTAGAAGTAAGCGAATCCTATGATGAGCAGACCGTAGAGCAGGTTGTAGATGATGATACCCGCAACGTTGGTGCTGGAGGCGCTCAGATAGGTGGAGACGAAGAGCGGGAAGCCCTTGGTCTGATCTGCCCAGAACTGGCCGATCATGGCGGGGACCTGCAGTATCGTCATCGCGAAGATGAGGGGCATAACGCCGTTGGCGTTGGCCTTCATGGGGATGTGAGTCGACTGACCGCCGTAAAGCTTACGGCCGACAACACGCTTCGCGTACTGAACGGGGATGCGGCGGACGGCCCTGTCGACGAGAACGACGCCGGCAATGAGGACTACCGCAACAATGAGTGCTACGAGGGGCGCCCACCACTTGAGCATACCGCCGTTGTTAACGTCGATCTGTGCCCAGGGGAGGATCTCCCAGTAGCGGAATATCCTGACGAATACGTCGGGGATGGAGGCTACGATGGAAGCGAAGATCAGCATCGAGATACCGTTGCCGACGCCCTTCTCGGTGATGCGCTCGCCCATCCACATAAGGAACGCGGTGCCCGCGGTGGCGCAGACAGCGATGGTGATGTAGGTGAACGCCTTGTTGAGACCGTCGGAACCGAAGATCTTGAGCGTGTTCAGGATGTCAACATTGGCATTCTGAAGCATGACGATGATGCTGATGGACTGGATGGCGGCAAGGCCAACGCCCACGTAGCGGGTGATCCTCTCGATCTTCTGCCTGCCGTCCTCTTCCTTGGAGAGGCGCTCGAGGGCGGGGATGGCGATCGTGAGGAGCTGGATGATAATGGAGCCCGTGATGTAGGGGCTGATACCCATTGCAAACAGCGAGAACTGACTCAGCGAGCCGCCGCTGAACAGATCCAGGAAGCCGAGCAGATCGTACTGCCTGACGCTGTCAGCAAGCGCGGTGGCGTTGACGCCGGGGATGGGAATGAACGAACCCAACCTGTAGATCACGATGAGCAGGAGGGTGAAGAGCATCTTAGTGCGAATGTCCTTGACCTTCCATGCATTGATGAACGTCTTAAACATTACTCCACCTCAACAGTTCCGCCGGCAGCAACGATAGCGTTACGGGCTGATTCCGAAACCTTAGCCGCCTTAACGGTCAGGTTCTTTGTAAGCTTGCCACGACCCAGAACTTTGAGTCCGTCCTTTTCGATCTTACGGATCACGCCCGCCTCATAGAGGGTCTCGGCGTTGATCACAGTGCCGTTATCAAACTGCTCGAGCATCTCGATGTTGATAACCGTGTATTCCTTGGCGAAGTTGTTGTAGAAACCGCGCTTCGGGAGCCTGCGGGGAAGGGGCATCTGACCGCCTTCGAAGCCGTTCTTCTTGCTTCCGGAGCGGGCCTTCTGACCCTTGTGGCCGTAACCGGAGGTCTTACCCAGACCGGAACCGGTGCCGCGGCCTACGCGCCTCTTGGAGGCGGTTGCGCCTTCAGTGGGCTGTAAATCTTGAAGTTTCATGCTGCACCTCCAATTAGACTTCTTCCACCTTGACAAGGTGCTTCACTTTGAAGATCATGCCGCGGATGCAGGGATTGTCCTCTTTTACGACGACGGAGTGCATCTTGTGAAGGCCGAGGGCCTTGACGGTCGCCTGCTGATCCTTGAGAGCACCGATGGTGCTTTTTACCAATTCGATCTTAAGCTGTGCCATTTGCTTTTCCCCCTTATTCGGTGATCTCAGCAACGGACTTGCCGCGGAGCTTTGCGATCTGCTCCGCAGTCCTGAGCTGCTGGAGGCCGTTCAAGGTAGCCTTGACGCAGTTGGCGGGATTGTTGGAACCGTAGCTCTTGGTACGGATATCCTTGATGCCGGCCATCTCGAGGACCGCACGAACGGGGCCGCCGGCGATAACGCCGGTACCTTCTTCGGCGGGGAGCATGCGGACATGGCCCTTAGAGAACTTACCCTCAACGGCATGAGGAATGGTGGTCCCGACGATGGGGACGTTGATGAGATGACGCTTCGCATCCTCGACGCCCTTACGGACGGCTTCGGGGATCTCGGCTGCCTTGCCGGTGCCGACGCCTACCCTGCCCTTCTCATCGCCGATAACGATGAGAGCGGCAAAACGGAAGGTACGACCGCCCTTGACGACCTTGGCAACACGGTTGACCGCTACTAAGCGCTCCTGAAATTCCGGTACTTCCGGAGTGAAATTACGCCTCTGCTGCATTTAAAGTACCTCCTTAGAAATCCAGGCCACCCTTGCGGGCGCCGTCTGCCAGGGCCTGAACACGACCGGTGTAGAGATAACCGCCGCGGTCGAAAACGACCTTTTCAACGCCCTTATCCTTGGCGCGCTTGGCAACGGTCTCACCGACGAGCTCGGCAGCCTGCTTCTTGTTCTTGCCCTCAAGCTGGGAAGCGATGCCCGGCTCGACGGTGGAAGCCGCGGCGAGAGTTACGCCGGCGACGTCGTCGATCACCTGAGCATAGATGTGCTTGAGAGAACGGTATACGTTGAGACGGGGACGCTCGGGGGTGCCGCCGAAGTAGTGCCTCTGGCGCTGATGGCGTGCAGTCCTTACGGCATTCTTATCTATCTTACTGATCATAGTTTACCTCCAATTACTTACCCGTCTTACCGACCTTGCGGCGGACGAACTCACCGGCATAGCGGATGCCCTTGCCCTTATAGGGCTCGGGGGGACGGACCTCGCGGATGTTCGCGGCGATCTGACCGACCCTCTGCTTGCTGATGCCCTTAACGGTGATCTTGTTGGGAGCGGGAACGTCAAAGGTGATGCCGTCCTTCTCCTCGAACTCAACGTTGTGGGAATAGCCGACGGTGAGAACGAGCTTGTTGCCGTTCTTCGCAGCCTTGTAACCGGTACCCTCTATCTCGAGCTTCTTTTCGAAGCCGTTGGTCACGCCGATGACCATGTTGTTGATAAGCGTACGGGTGAGGCCGTGCAGGGCGCGATCCTGCTTTTCATCGCTGGGCCTTTCGACCTTGAGAGTGCCATCCTCCTCGGTGATGTGCATGCGGGGGGATACCTTCTCCGAAAGCTCGCCCTTGGGGCCCTTGACGGTCACGACGTTATTCTCGACCGTGATTGTCACTCCGCCGGGTACGGCTATCGGATGTTTTCCGATTCGAGACATTGTTTTACCTCCGTAAAATATTGAGATTGTTGATTACCAGATGTACGCGAGGACTTCGCCGCCTACGCCTTCCTTGCGGGCGTCACGATCGGTCATGATACCCTTGGAGGTGGAGATGATGGCGATCCCGAGGCCGTTC
Source organism: Clostridia bacterium (assembly GCA_017509785.1). GTDB lineage: Bacteria > Bacillota > Clostridia > Christensenellales > CAG-138 > UBA3857. The sequence goes on along the minus strand of JAFWOT010000017.1, from coordinate 13,863 downwards.
AGGACCTTGGGGAGCTTATCCTTGCGGGCGTAAACGCGCAGACCGGGCTTGGAAACGCGCTTGAGACCGGTGATGACACGCTGCTTGTTGGGACCGTACTTGAGTACGATGTTCATCATCTTCTCTACGCCTTCCTCGTTGACGGTGTAGGACTTGATGTAACCTTCGTTGAGGAGAATCTCGGCGATGGCGAGCTTCATGTTGGAAGCGGGCACGTCGACCGTCTCGTGCTTTGCGACCAGCGCATTACGAATGCGGGTGAGCATATCAGCAATAGGATCTGTAATAAGCATTTAACTTTCCTCCTTACAAAGATTACCAGCTTGCCTTGCGGACGCCGGGGATCTCGCCCTTATAAGCGAGCTCACGGAAGCAAACGCGGCATACGCCGTACTTCCTGAGAACGGAATGGGGGCGACCGCAGATGCGGCAACGGGTGTACGCCCTGGTGGAGAACTTGGGTTCACGCTGCTGCTTGAGCTTCATTGATGTCTTAGCCATGAGTTACCTCCTGTCAGGCGTTGATGTTGGTGAAAGGCATACCGAAGAGCCTGAGGAGTTCCTTGGCTTCTTCATCGGTGTTGGCGCTCGTTACGAAAACGATATCCATACCGCGGACCTTATCGACGTCATCATAGTTGATCTCGGGGAATATCAGCTGTTCCTTAACGCCCATGGCATAGTTGCCGCGGCCGTCGAAGCTGGTATCGGAAACGCCGCGGAAGTCGCGAACGCGGGGCAGTACGATGTTCATGAGCTTATCCATGAAGTAGTACATGCGATCGCCGCGGAGGGTGACCTTAGCGCCGATGTTCATACCCTGACGGACCTTGAAGTTCGCAACGGACTTCTTGGCCTTGGTGATGACGGGCCTCTGACCGGCGATCTGACCGAGCTGCTCGAGCGCGGCGTCGATAGCCTTGGGGTTATCCTTGTCGGAGCCGAGACCCATGTTGAGAACGATCTTCTCAAGCTTGGGGATCATCATGGGGTTGGGGTAGTTGAACTTCTCGTGCATGGCGGGAGCAACTTCCTCTGTATACTTGACCCTGAGGCGGGCAGTCTCGGTGAAAGCGGCAGCTTCCTGCTGGCCCTTTTTCTTCTTGGCGGGGGCCTGAGCCTGTTCCTTCTTAGCCATTTAGCTTTCCTCCTCAGTCAATGTTCTTGCCGCAGTTCTTGCAAACGCGGACCTTCTTCTGCTGGCCGTCCTTGCCTTCAACGAAAGCATGACCGACCCTGGTGGGCTTCTTGCAGGAGGGGCAGACGAGCATCACGTTGGAAACGTGGATGCTGCCTTCCTTCTCGATCCTGCCGCCCTGCTCACCCTGCTGACGGGGCTTTGTATGGCGGATGACCATAGCACGACCCTGTACGACAACACGCTCCTTGGCAGGATATACCTTGAGGACCTTACCGGTACGGCCAACGTCCTTCTGGTTGTTGCCGGCAATAACCATTACGGTGTCGCCTGTCTTGATGTTCATAACATATCCTCCTTACAGAACCTCGGGTGCGAGGGAGACTATCTTCATATAGTCCTTCTCACGAAGCTCCCTGGCGACCGGCCCGAAGATACGGGTGCCGCGGGGCTGCTTCTGATCGTTGATGATAACGGCTGCGTTATCGTCAAAACGAATGTGGGAACCGTCATGGCGATGGACGCCCATCGCTGTGCGGACTACGACGGCCTTGACGACATCCTTCTTCTTGACGGCGCCGCCGGGGGTGGCCGTCTTGACGGATGCAACGATCACATCACCGATGCTGGCAAACTTCCTCTTGGAGCCGCCCAGCACACGGATGCACATGATCTCCTTAGCGCCGGAATTGTCGGCGACCTTTAATCTAGTCTGTGGCTGAATCATAATTTACCTCCAAGCTTACTTAGCCTTCTCGATGATCTCGACCACGCGCCAGCGCTTATCCTTGGAAAGGGGGCGGGTCTCCATGATGCGGATGGTATCACCGACGCCGCACTCATTGTTCTCATCGTGAGCCTTGAACTTCGTGGTCTTGTTGACCATCTTGCCGTAGAGGGGGTGACGGACCTTCGTCCTGACGGCAACGACGACGGTCTTATCCATCTTGTCGCTGACGACGATACCGGTACGGGTCTTGCGGTAGCCCCTTACGATGGTGTTGGTATTCTCTTCCATTGTACGTACCTCCCTCATCAGTTAGCGGCCAGACGCTCGGTAAGGACCGTCTTGACCCTTGCAATGTCACGCTTGCACTCGCCCAGGCGCATGGGATTCGCGAGCTGGCCGATTGCCTGCTGGAAGCGGAGATTGAAGAGCTCTTCCTTGAGCTCCTTCTCTTTGGCCTGAAGCTCTTCGACGGAAAGCTCCTTAAGCTTCTGGAATTCCTTAGTCTTCATTAGCCTTTTCCTCCACTTTCTTAACTATCTTACACTTGAGGGGCAGCTTGTGGACAGCAAGGCGGAGCGCTTCGCGCATCGTTGCCTCGTCGGCGCCGGCGATCTCGAACATGACGCGGCCGGGCTTGACGACTGCTACCCAGTATTCGGGCGAGCCCTTACCGGAACCCATTCGGGTCTCAGCGGGCTTCTCGGTGACGGGCTTGTCGGGGAAGATCTTGACCCAGACCTGACCGTTACGCTTGATGAAACGTGTCATGGCGACACGAGCTGCCTCGATCTGATTGCTGGTGACCCAGGCGGGCTCCGTAGCTACAAGACCGAATTCACCGTAGGTGATGGTATTACCGCGCAGGGCTTTGCCCTTCATGCGTCCGCGATGGACCCTTCTGCGCTTAACTCTCTTAGGCATCAACATGGGTAATTCGCCTCCTTACGCTTTCTTGGAGTTCCTCTTGCCGAGGACCTCGCCCTTATAGATCCAAACCTTAACGCCGATGCGGCCGTAAGTGGTAGCAGCCTCGGCGAAGCCGTATTCGATGTCCGCGCGGATGGTCTGACGGGGAATGGAACCGTCGTGAACGTCCTCGCTCCTGGCGATCTCAGCGCCGCCCAGACGACCTGCGCAGGTGATCTTGATACCCTTCGCGTTCGCCTTCATGGCACGGCCCATGGCCTGCTTCATGGCGCGGCGGTAGGAGGTGCGCTTCTCGAGAGCGGCGGCGATGTTCTCGGCTACGAGCTGAGCACACGCGTCGGGGTTGCGGATCTCCATGATGTTCACGTTGACGGGACGGCCGACGAGCTTCAGGAGCTCGGCCTTGATGGCGTCAACGCCGACGCCGCCCTTGCCGATCAGCATGCCGGGACGAGCGGTGTAGATGCTGACAGTCGCCTTATCGGCGGCGCGCTCGATCTCGATCTTGGCGACGCTTGCTTCGTAGTACTTCTTCTTGAGGAACTTACGGATCTTGTTGTCCTCAATCAGATAATCGGAAAAATTCTTCTTATTAGCATACCAACGGGTGTTCCAACCCCTGATAACGCCTACGCGGAAGCCATTAGGATTAACTTTCTGACCCATAACTTACTCCTTCTCGTCCAGAATAACGGTGATGTGGCTGGTGCGCTTCCTGATGTGGAAGGCGGAACCCCTTGCCCTGGGGCGATAACGCTTGAGGGTCGGACCCTGATTGGCGTAGATCTCCGCGACGTAGAGATTGTCCCTCGAGAGCTCGAGGTTGTTCTCGGCGTTGGCGATCGCGCTGCGCAGGAGCTTTAAGACGGGCTCAGCGGCTGCCTTGGGGGTGTAAAGGAGGATAGCCTCAGCATCATCGACGGACTTGCCGCGGATGAGGTCGATGACGACCTTTACCTTACGGGAGGAAATACGGATGTACTTAGCCGTCGCATGGGGGCGCTTTTCGGCGTTCTCGCGGCGAGCAGCTGCTTTTTCCTTAGACCTTGTTGCCATAATTCTCTTTCCTCCTGATCTTACTTACCGCGCGTGGTCTTCTCGGAGCCGCGATGGCCGCGGAAGGTGCGGGTGGGGGCGAACTCGCCCAGCTTATGACCGACCATATCCTCGGTGATATAGACGGGAACGTGCTTCCTGCCGTCGTGAACGGCGATCGTGTGACCGACCATATCGGGGAAGATCGTGGATGCTCTGGACCATGTCTTCAGAACGGTCTTCTTACCGGTCTCATTCATCTTCTGAATGTTGGCGAGAAGCCTTTCGGACACAAACGGTCCCTTCTTGACTGACCTACTCATTGTTTTCTCCTCCCTCTAATTATTTGCCGTTCCTGCGGCGTACGATGAACTTATCGTTGACATTCTTGGTCTTGCGGGTCTTATGACCAAGAGCGGGCTTGCCCCAAGGAGTGACGGGGCCGGGACGACCGATGGGGCTCTTGCCCTCACCACCGCCGTGGGGGTGGTCGTTCGGGTTCATGACGGAACCGCGGACGGTGGGACGGATGCCCATGTGGCGCTTGCGGCCGGCTTTGCCGAGCATGATGTTGGCGAAGTCGATGTTGCCGACCTGACCGATCGTAGCCTTGCAGCCGAGGGGGATGAGCCTGACCTCACCGCTGGGGAGGCGTACCTGAGCGTACTTGCCTTCCTTAGCCATGAGCTGAGCGGCGTTGCCGGCGCTGCGGACGAGCTGAGCGCCCTTGCCGGGAAGCAGCTCGATGCAGTGGATCATCGTGCCGACGGGGATGTTCTTGAGGGGAATGGCGTTGCCGACCTTGATATCGGCGCCCTCGCCGGAAACGACGGTGTCGCCGACGTTGAGGCCGTAGGGGGCAATGATGTAGCGCTTCTCGCCGTCCGCATAGTGCAGAAGAGCGATGTTAGCGGAACGGTTGGGATCGTACTCGATGGTGGCGACCTTAGCGGGGACGTTGTCCTTATTGCGCTTGAAGTCGATTATGCGGTAGTAGACCCTGCCGCCGCCGCCGATGTGGCGGGTGGTGATGCGTCCGCGGTTGTTGCGGCCGCCGGTGCGCTTCTTCGCCTCGAGCAGGGAACGCTCGGGCTTGGTGCAGGTGATCTCCTCATACATGGAGACAGTCATGAAACGCTGACCGGGAGTGGTGGGCTTTATTTTCCTGATAGCCATTTTATTCCTCCTTACTGCATGCTGTCGAAGAACTCGATACCCTTGGAGTTCTCCTTCAGAGTGACATAAGCCTTCTTGGTGGAGGGACGACGGCCCGCATGGAGGCCCTGCCTCTTGACCTTACCGGTCTTGTTGACGACGTTGACCTTGTCGACCTCGACGCCGGGGAAGACGGCCTCGACAGCCTGCTTGACTTCGGTCTTATTGGCCCTCTTGGCGACTATGAAGGTGTAGGTCTTGGAGCCTATCATATCATAGCTCTTCTCGGTGAGAACGGGGCGGATGATTATATCGTGGTAATTCATGCGTATACCTCCTCGACCTTTTCGACAGCGCTCTTCGCGATGACGAGCGTGTCGTGCTTGAGGATCTCATAGGTGTTGAGGGCGCCTACGAAGCTGACCTCGACGCCTTCGATGTTGCGGGCGGACTTGACGACCTTCTCGTCATTCTCGGCGAGGACGATGAGGGGCTTATTCGCCTTGAGCGCCTTGAGGGACTTGACCATCTCGGCGGTCTTGATCTCATTCATCTCGATGGAATCGACGACGACGATCTTCTCATCGGCGACCTTGGAAGACAGAGCGGAAGCGAGAGCGACCCTCTTGAGCTTCTTGTTGAGGGAGAGACGATAGTCGCGGGGCTTGGGGGCGAATACTACGCCGCCGTGCGTCCACTGGGGGGAGCGGGTCGAACCCTGACGGGCGCGGCCGGTGCCCTTCTGACGCCAGGGCTTCTTGCCGCCGCCGGAGACCTCGGCGCGGGTCTTGGCACTCTGGGTGCCCTGACGCTGGTTCGCGAGGTAAGCGACTACGTAGGAGTGCATTGCGGAGGCATTGATCTCGGCGCCGAATACGGTCTCGGCGAGGTCGATGGTGCCGATGTTCTCGCCCTTCATGTTGTAAAGATTTACATTAGGCATTGATTTTTACCTCCTTACTTAACGGTGCTCTTTACGAGTACCAGACCGCCGTTGGCACCGGGGATGGCGCCCTTGATGAGGAGGAGGTTCCTCTCAGCATCGGAACGAACGATCTCAAGATTCTGAACGGTGATGCGCTCGCGGCCCATGTGACCGGGCAGGCGCTTGGTCTTGAAGACCTCACCGGGGTAGGTGCAGGCGCCGAGGGAGCCGGCTACGCGGTAGGAATGAGAACCGTGGGTCTTGCGGCCGCGGGCCTGGTTCCAACGCTTGATGTTGCCCTCAAAGCCCTTGCCCTTGGAGGTGCCGGTCACGTCAACGTGCTCGCCCTTCTCAAAGACGTCAGCCTTGATAACATTGCCGACCTCATACTGACTGCAGTCGTCAAGGCGGAATTCCTTGACGTACCTGTGAGCCTCAACTCCGGCCTTCTTCAGGTGACCCATCTCGGGCTTGGTGATGAGCTTCTCACGGACGGGCATGAACGCCATCTGGACCGCATCGTAACCGTCGTGATCGACGGTCTTGATCTGGGTGACGGGGCAGGGACCGGCGAGGACTACGGTCACGGGGACCATGGTGCCGTCCTCACGGAATACCTGGGTCATGCCGATTTTCTTACCCAATATAGCTTGTTTCATTGTGACACCTCATTCTCAGAGCTTGATCTCAATGTCAACACCGGCGGGAAGATCGAGCTTCATCAGCGCGTCAACCGTCTTGGCGGAGGGCTGGATGATGTCGATCAGGCGCTTGTGGGTGCGCATCTCAAACTGCTCACGACTGTCCTTGTACTTGTGCGTTGCACGGAGGATCGTAACGATCTCCTTCTCGGTGGGAAGGGGGATGGGGCCGGAGACCCTGGCGCCCGTACGCCTTGCCGTGTCAACGATCTTCTCTGCGCTGCGGTCGATGAGCTCGCACTCATAACCCTTCAGCTTAATGCGGATCCTGTTGTTTGCCATTTTGAACTCCTTCCAAAATTTCACGGAATCGCCGTGCCGTATTATTGCGGAGCGTATCGCCCCTCTGCATTCTTCCATATAATAGGAAGGCGCAGTTCGGCTTTCGCCGCTCCCGGCAGTACACTCACCCGCGCGTTTTCATATACAGAAACTTAACGGGCGGTTTCCCGCCATGCCCCCGATTGGGGCCCGCCCCCTTAAAAGTTACCCGGCTGGCGACCGGCAATCTCCCAAGGGGACAACAGTTGCTGCATCCGATTGACTTTTAGCTGCGCCCGCTACACAGGATGCGTGGCACAGTTGGCATCAAAAGCCGCACATTGCGCAACATTACACATTATACATATTTTCCCGCGGATTTCAAGTGCTTTTTGGGGGTTATCGAAATATATTTTTAAATGCACACTAAGCCGTGCGTTCTTACGTATAAACGGCTCCGGCGGGGAGTATGCAAAATATATTCCCCGCCGATATTTTACTTGAGCTCATTGAATATCGCGCCGCGGTTCTTATTAAGAGCCATCGCGAGCGGTATGCCGAGCACGCAGCCGAGCGCGAGCCCGGGCACGGCGGCTCCTGTGAACATGGGCAGCACGCAGAGCGCCTCCGAGAAGCGGAGCTGCACGTCGAAGCTGAGGAGCCCGAGCGCCTGCGAAACGAGCGTGAGCACGACGCAGAGCGCGGCGACCATGGCGCCCTGTGCGATAAAATAGACCGTTTTATTCTTCATGTGCGCCGAACACACTCTTTTTTTCGGGTTTCGGGAGCATCACGCGGACTGCGGAATGCACGTTTTGAATGAGGACCTCGTGCCCCGCCTCCGCCTGCTCGCCGTCAAGTATCCAATCGACGGGCTCATCGAGCACGAACCGCACCTCGCTTGCCGAGAAGCGCATCATATACTCGCAGTCGAAATCCCCGGTGGAGAGCGCGTTTGCGATCCTGCTCAGCTCTATGGCGTTTCTGGGATAGTCGATGAGCATGACCTCGAAGAGACCGTCGTTGAGGTCGATATGGTTTTTCTTATTATAATTAATTACCCCGGCGACGCTCGGCGTGTTGCTGACGGAAACGAAAGCGTAATCCCCGGTTATGAGCTCGCCCTCGACCAGGACCGTCGTATGTATCGGGCGAATGTTGGCTATGGACTTCATCCCGTTGCCGAGGTAGGCGAGGAAGCCGAACATGTTCTTCGCCTCCTGCGAGGTGGAGGCGCTGAGATCCGTGAACGCGCCGAAGGACGCGAGGTAGGCGTAATGTCTGCCGTTGAAGCAGCCGACGTCGATCTCCGTCGGGACGCCGGAAACGAGTGTCTCGATCATCTTGTCATGCCGCCTTGCGAGGCCGAGAGCCGTCGCGAAATCGTTCGTGGAGCCCATCGGCAGGAAGCCGAGCACGGGGCGTTCCGCCTTATCCGACTTCATGACGCCCCGGATGACCTCGTTTATGGTGCCGTCTCCCCCGCTGCACACGAAAAGATCGGCCTCCGCGGCGTAATCCTCCGCGATGCGGGTTGCGTCCCCGCCGCAGGTCGTCGTGAAGGTCAGCGTCTCAAACCCGGCGTTGGAGAGCGCCTGTACGGTCGGCGCTATCATGCCGGGAGCGCGTGCGCCGCCCGACTTGGGGTTGACGACGAGCACCGCTCTTTTCCGTTCGCCGCGCGTGTAGAGTCTTGTGAATTCCGAAGAGATCATATCAATAATGCCCGTAGAAGAACATATGGAGCCACTGCTTGTTGGCCTCGAGATCCATGTGGATGACCGCCATGGAGCCCTCGTAAGCGTAGGACCACGACCCCGAGCAGGGGATCGTCCCCTTCTGGGGGCCGGCGGTGTTCGGGCCGAACACCAGCCCCGTGCCGATGGATATCATCTGCCACGGGGAGAGATTCGTTTCCACGTAATCCGTCAGACTGAATATGAGCGAGGTCAGCGAAGCGACGTCCCGCTCCTTCTTCGCCCTTGCGAAAAGAGCGGTCATGACGGCCCTCTGGCGCTCCGTCCTCGACCAGTCTCCGTTGCCGAGGGTACGGTTGCGGCAATGTTCGAGCACCTGCCTGCCGTTGAGATGGCATACGCCGCTAGCGCCCGCCTTGATCGGATCGTTGGGAGACTTGGTGTTATAGTAGTCGATCTCATCCTGCGTGAGGGTCAGATCGAGCCCGCCGAGCTTATCCACTATCTTGACCATGTTCTCGAAATCCGTCTTCATATAGTACTGGATGTCGAGATCGAAATTGGCGTTGATGGTGTTTATCGCAAGGCCGACCCCGCCGAAACGGAACGCGGCGTTGACTCGGTTCCACGTATCCCTGCCGGGGATGTAGATCCATGTATCGCGCAGGACGGATACCGCCTTTATGGTGTTGACGCGCTGATTATAGGAGACTACGAGCATAACGTCCGACCTGCCTCCCCCGCTGCCATGATCGCCCGCGTCCTCGCCGAGGACGAGAATGTTCACGACGTCGGGATCTATCGCGTTCTCAACGTAGATCGGATCCGCGTAGATGAGGTTCGGATCCAGCGAGGAGTCGACGTCCCTCGAGATATCCGGGTCGTCCGACGCGAGCTCTATGCCGGGATCGGGCGTGCTGTAGGGCGAGACGGTGGGCTTCGCCACGAACTTCGTCGCGTTGACGCTCATGCCGTACATCTTGATTATGGTGAAAACGCCGAACCCCACTATGAAAAGCACGATCAGCATCAGCACTATGACTATTATCTTTTTCGCCTTCGAAAGGCGCTTCTTTGGTTTCGTCTGAGTGATATCTTCCATGTTCCTCCCCGGTTCTCCCCCCGAAGAACATTTTCAGGTTTTTACGATTATTTCCCGTACCCCATCGGGTTATTGGACTGCCAGCGCCACGTGTCCTCGCACATGCGCTTGAGGTCGCGCTCCGCCCTCCAGCCTAGCAGACGCTCCGCCTTTGAGGGATCGGCGTAGCAGGTGGGGATATCCCCCGCCCTGCGCGGCGCGAACTCATACTTCAGTTCCTTGCCGCAGGCCTTGGAGAACGCCTCTATGACCTCGAGCACGCTGTAACCGTTGCCCGTGCCTATGTTGAATACCTCGTGCCCCTGCTTCCCGACTATGAATTCCAGCGCCTTAATGTGCGCGATCGCCAGATCCGTCACATGGATGTAATCCCTTATGCAGGTGCCGTCCCTCGTCGGGTAATCGTTGCCGTTGACGAAGAGCCTCTTGCGCCTGCCGGTGGCGAACTGCGCGACGTAGGGCAGCAGGTTGTTGGGTATGCCCTGCGGATCCTCCCCTATTCTTCCGGAGGCGTCCGCCCCTATGGGGTTGAAGTAGCGCAGCAGCACCGCGCCGAGCGAATCGGAGGCCTTCGCCGCGTCGCGGATTATTATCTCGGACATATGCTTCGTCATGCCGTAGGGGTTCGTGCAGGCGCCGGTGGGCATATCCTCACGAAGGGGCATGGTATCCTGCTCGCCGTAGACCGTCGCGGAGGAGGAGAAGACTATGTAATTCACCCCGTGATCCGCCATACGCTCCAGAAGATTGATCGTGGAGGTGAGGTTGTTCCTGTAATAGAGGGTGGACTTTTCGACCGATTCGGGCACGCATTTCAGCCCCGCGAAATGGATGACGGCGTCGACGCTCTCCCTATTGAAGAGGTCGTCCAGCGCCGCCTTGTCGCAGACGTCGACGTTATAAAACGCGGGCTTTTTTCCGCCGAGCTCCTCTATCCTCGGGAGGACGGCGGCCGATGAATTGACGAGGTTATCCGCGATGACGACCTCGTGCCCAGCGCGCATGAGCTCTACCGCCGTGTGCGAGCCGATGTATCCGCAGCCGCCCGTCAGAAGAACGCGAAGCTTATTGCTCATCCTTATATACCTCCTCCTTGAGGACGCCTATGAAGGGCAGGTTCCTGTATGCGCCGGCATAATCGAGCCCGTAGCCCACCACGAATTCGTTATCGACGGGGAAGCAGTAGTATTCGGGCGTGAGGCTGATGTTTTCGGCGCGGGCCTTGTACTTATCGAGCAGGCAGGCGATCTTCAGCGAAGCGGGGTTCCTCGTGTTGAGGAGGCGGGTCAGATGATCGAGCGTCCTGCCGGAGTCGACAATGTCCTCCACGATGATGACGTGCCGCCCCTCTATATCGGTGCTTACGTCCTTGCTGATGTGGTTGCGGCCGGTGTTGACCATGCCGTCCCCATAGTTGGATATCGCCATGAAATCCATCTCCATATAGTCGCCGATGCACTTGCAGAGATCGGCGAAGAAGGGCACGGCGCCCCTCAAGATGCAGATGAGCAGCGGGTTCTTGCCGGCGTAATCGCGGGTGATCCGCTCGCCGAGCTCCCTGACCTTTTCGGCGATCTGCTCCTCGGTGAAGAGCACCCTGTCGATATCGTTCGTGAGACCGGTCCTGTTGAAAGCCATACTAACCTCCGAAATTCATTATATTGTCCGCCCAAGGTATTCCGCCCTGAGCATCGTTTGCGTGTTATCGTCGACCTTGACGAGCTCCGAAGCCGCGAACCCGACCGCGAAGAGCACCTCGCTCCCGCAGGCGATGAGGGGTATGCGCTCCCGCTCCTCCCGCTCGACCTTTCGGTCTATAAAATAATCCTTCAGCTTGCGCCTGCCGGGCGAGCCGACGGGACGGAACCTGTCGCCCTCGCGCCTGGTGCGGATGACGGGCTCCTCTCCGAGGGCCGCGACCTTGTCCGCGTCGAGGAAGGCGATCTCCGCGTCCTTTACGAATCCCTCCGTGCCGGATATCCTCTCCACGCGGAATATGCCGAGAGGCGTTTCGACGAGCCCCTCCCGAAGGGGGATCTCAAATTCCTCGGCGGGCTCGGGCCTGCCGAACCTGATGAGATCGTAGCTCGTCCACGCCTCGACGCGGGGCAGCATGAGCCTCGCCCCGGTGCGGGCTTCAAGAAGCTCCGCCACGGCCTCGACGTGTACGCGCTCTATATCGACCACCGCGCCCGCCTCCGCGAGAGCGAGCCTTATCACGCGGGTCTTTATCGGGTACGGGAGCGCGGCGATCCTCTCGCGCAGGAAGCCTCCGCCGCTTCGGGCGGCCTCGAGCTCGCGCTCGGCCTCGGCGCTCAGATACGCCTCGTCCCGCGTCAGAAGCTCCGCCATGGAGCAGAGCGTCGGCACTATCGCGGGATTGATATGCTCCTCCATATAGGGGACTATATCGAGCCGCACGCGGTTCCTCGAGCCCTCGGGCACGAGATTCGTCTCGTCCGTGCGGTAGAGTATGCCCTCGTTTTCGAGGAAATCGACGAGCTCCTGCTTGCGGCAGTTGAGCAGCGGGCGAATGAGCCCGTCCCTCGCGGGCTTCATGCCCGTGAGCCCCGCAAGGCCGCTCCCCCTTATGAGGTGGAGCATTATGGATTCGGCGTTGTCGTCCATATGATGCGCGGTCGCAACGGCGCCGCAGCCCGTCGCTTCCGCCACGCGGGAGAGGAAATCATAGCGCAGCAGCCTCCCCGCGGTCTCTATCGAAAGGCCTCTTTCCCGCGCGGCGGCGGGCACGTCGGCCGTTTCCGAATGGAAGGGAACGCCCATCTCCTCACAGAGATTGCGGCAGAAGAGCTCGTCCTCCTCCGCGCCGACGCCCCTGATGCCGTGATTGAAATGCGCCGCGCGTATGTTCCACCCGTGCTTGGGGGCGAGCCTCGTCAAAAGGCGAAGGAGCGCGACCGAATCCGCCCCTCCCGAGAGGCCGATGAGCACCGACCCGCCCTCCGGGATGAGAGAGTTTCCCGTTATGAAAGCTTCCACCTTCTCGGTGAATTCATCCGCGCTGAACGCGGAACGATCCGGCGCCGACCCTGCGGGAAATTCATACCCGAAGCCGGCTGTGTCATTATAAGAGTCGCTCATGTTACAGCTCCTTTCAGCCTTGTCGGTCGTGTGGGTGGATTGGATACCTTCTCATTTTATATTATACATCACCATATTGGGAATTGCAAGGCGCAGAAAAATAAAAAGCTCCTGCCCGCGCAACGCGGGCGGGAGAGCGGTGACCGGGGAAAGCCCCGCGTCGGTTACTTGGTTCTGTTGTTTTCCGGCAGGAGAACCGTCCCCGTGTCATACCGGCCCCTCCTTCGCCCGTCAGGAGTGAAACAAGCGCTTCGCGGCTCTCCGGCCACAGGCCGGACCGGAGCCGCTGAACCAAGGCGATTAAGCAGGAAAATGAATTTGCGCAAAACTATTGACAGGACCCCATGGTAGTGGATGCCCTTCCGCAATAAATGAATTTGCCTCTAAATCCAAGCCAGTGTATTGAATTACGAGTTATTTTGCGGATGATAATAATCTGATTGTTTAATGTCCATGAGGACCCATTTCGTTATTGCAAAAGCAACTATCACAACAACGTAAGAAAAGACGGCCGAGGCTAAGGCGACTAATGCAAGTTTTAATAGGACAGGAGCTTTTTGCAGCGAATCAAAGATTGCAAACGCTATAAGCCTGATTCCCAAAACTACTATCGGTATGGTCATTATTCTAAAAGCAACCGGTTGCTTGGGAACAATCGTTTTTCCGCACCGCTTGCAAATACAAACAGTGCCCTTAGACGTGATATGTTTTAAGACATGTTTTATATCCAAATAAGGTTTATGCTTGCACATATTTTCACACCCCTTAACAACTCATCCTAATGTAACAAGTGTTTTCTCATACGATATGAACCTGCAAGTGTTGGGATCGTAATAGCGGCTCCGGAGATAGTACCAGCCCGTCTCCTCATCGTAGACGTAGCCTCTGTAGCGGAACGGCTGATCTGCTCCTAATGTGGTTGCCAAGCTGCCCGTGACAGCGATGATTTTGCCCCAGCTGTCATACAGGTATTCTACCACGGTATTACCGCTCCCGTCAATCAACTTGACGATATCGTTCTGTGCATTGCGGAGATAGTAGTAGGTCGTGAAGGTGGATCCGCTGTCAGTGGAATAATCGACCGATACAG
>JAFWOT010000016.1 GCA_017509785.1 Clostridia bacterium | reverse complement strand
TGCTCCCATGCCTCCATGCCCAGACCGGAGTCGGCCCACCACTGACCGTAGTCGTTGAAGTCGATCAGCCCGTCCTTGTACGTGTCGGAACGGAACTTCTCGCTCCACGTATCGAACGAACACGCGAACGGGGTCTTGTTGTGCGGAAGATCGCCGTGCGAGGATCCGCCTACGACCTCAGTGGGATCGGGTTCCTCGGTCATGCCGGGGAAGCCCATAACAAAGGGAGTGCCGAAGCTGCGCTTACTCATTTTCGTTTGCCTCCTTTTCTCAATTGCCGGTCACAGCCGAGACGAACTCGTTGAGATCGGACTTGATGACGGACGTCATGCCGGAATCCGCGGCAGCTATGCTGCCGGCGTTGCCGGTGCCGGTGTAGGCAGTCCTGGTTACGCCGGTGACGTACAGGCCGTCCGGGGTCTTCCAATACCTTGCAACGGTGAAGTTCTCACCGAAGCCCACAATGTTGTCGGCCTGACCTTCATCAAATATCTTGAGATAGGTCAGCCTGTTGGCGGTCTCGGAAGCCTTGCCGACGCCAAACAGCTTATCCGCCGTGAGGGTAACGGTAGTATCGGTGTTCTGGGCGTTGACAGACAGGCTCTTCACGACGTGAGCGTTATGCTTAGCCGCAATGACGAAGCCCGTCTCGAAGTACAGCATATCGTCAATATCGGAGATCGCGAACAGCGAGGCGATCTTGCCGGAGCCGACGATCTCGTTGTTCTCACCCATGGTCCCGTAATAGGTGTAGTGCAGGTACGGCCTCAGGTACTTATCAGCGGGAACTTCCTTGATGTAGTAGATCTCGCCGGCCTTGGGAGTGAGCTCCTGACCGTTGGTCAGATAGGCCTCCGTGCCGTTCCAAGTCTTGTTCACACCGTTATACTCGGTCGCATTGGCGCCCGTATCGCTCTTGGTCTCCTTGTACTGGCTGTTGGCCAGGCTGTCGGCGGTTATGTTCGCGTTCCAGCCCATAGCCCTCGCGGCAACAATGCCGAAGTCCATGGACTTGCCGGCGTAATCGGCATAGTAACCGCCGTACAGGGTGTCGGACGCAAGGTTCGCCGTCAGATCGTAGGTACCCGCCTTGGTGGTGCGGACGATCCTCTCGACGCTGTTGTCACCGGAGTGGTATACGTAGAATACGTCTGCCCACACGGCGTACATGTCGTGGTAAGGACGCATCTCGTCCGCCGCGACCTGAGTTACGTCGACCCAGCCGTTCTTGGTCTCGACCTGATAGCCGCTTCCCGTCCACTTGAGGTAGAGATCATCCTCGTTGAGTTCGGGATGCTTCTTCCCGGTCTCGTCGGCGTTCGTGGGATCTTCGACCCTCGCCCAGCCGAGGAATACGTGATCTGCCCAGTCAAAGCCGGTCTCGCCGTCCTTGCTGCCGCCGTTGGTGTTGGTGTGATCGATGGTCGTATTCACTTTGAACGACGTCGGGGTCGGGATATCTACAGCCGTGTTGATCTCGGCAATATCCGCCTGACGGTCGCCGCCGGAGATCTCCGAAGCAGCGTCGTCATTGGTGTACCAGTAAATGTGAGTATTACCGGTCTTGTTCGCGCGGCCGTATACCGCGTAAAGGGTGATGGTGTAGGTCTTGTCGCCCTGCTCCTGCGTCGCGGTATAGGTTACGGTGAAGCTGACGTCCTCGGTGCCCATGACTCCGCTGACCGTCGCGGGATCGGCGACGTAGCCGTAGTAGTAGGGAGAGCCGATGGTGTAGCTTTCGCCCTCATACACGGTGACGACCGCATCGGGCAGGACGTAGCCTTCGATACCGGTGTAGTGTACCGTTACGGTATGCTTGGGATCCTCGGAATAGGTTACCGTTACGGTCTTGTCCTCGTTGCCCATGGTGCCCGCAACTGCGGTTACGTTGGGCGTGCAGTGAGCGATCTCGGGAACCTCGATGGAGTACTCCTCGTTCTCAGCATAGTAGTAAGTCTGGGCGGGGATAGCGTCGAAGCCCTCGGGCACTACGAAGTTGATGGTCAGAGCATAGACCTCTTCGGTGCTGGTGGTGTAGTAGGTGGTGCTGTCGGTGGTCTCCTTCCAGAGACGTACGCCGGTGTTCGCGCTGCTGCCGCTCCAGAAGTAATTGCTGTTGGTGCTGAAGCTGAGGTAGGGGTAGCTGGCGCTGCTGTATGCGTTCTGCATGCTGCTGGCATTGTCGCCGACGCCGGGCGTCCATCTGCAGTAGGTGCTGCTGTAGGACGTATAGCCGGCAAGCAGGCCGGAAGAGTTCGTGAGGCCCAGATAAGCACCGGTAGCGACGCTCTGCACCCTATAATAGCTGCCGCGAGCCTGCATGGTGAACACGTAGGTATCCGCAACGCCGGTAAGCCTGGTGCCCTCAAGCGTAATGCCGGAGTCGTCATAGGTGGACCTGTTGGAGGCGCTCTCGATGGAAGAGCCATCGGAATCGGGAGTCACGCCCTTCATCACATACATATCGGTGTCGGTACCGTAGGTGATGACGTAGTTGCCGGACCAATCGGTAAGAGCGGAGGTCACAAGCTCATACGCGGTGCCGGTGCCGCCCTCGGAGCGGGTGAACAGCGCGTAGAGGGTGACGTCGGAGTTTACGGGACCGTAGCTCGCGCCCGCCGCGTAATAAGTGGGCACGGAGGTAGTCTCGTCGGGGATCTGGGTGCTTACCCAACCCGCGAAGGTGTAGCCGCTGGGAGCGGTGACGTTGGTAAGCGTGGTGGTGTTATCGCCGCCGACAACGGTAACGGCGTCAACCTGGCGGCCGTTGGCCATATAGGTTACCGTGTAGACGGTGGAAGCCTGCTGCGTGTAGGTAACGTTGACGGTAACGTCGCCGTCGCCGATAGTGCCGGAGACGGTCTCGGCGTCTGCGCTGAAGCCTGCTATTACCGGGCTCTCAACGCTGTACGCAGTGCCCTCGCCGAGGACCGCCGTATAGGTCTCGGAGGCGGTGCCGCCGTTGGCAAACACGTAGTTGACGGTAAGGGTGTGCGCCTTAGCATAAAGGTTGACCGCACCCGCATTCTTGGATACCGTGTAGTTGGTAGCGCCTGCGCCGGTGCTGCCGTAACCGAGGTAGGGGTACTCGGTATCCTGAGCCTGAGTCATATTCTTGGAGGCGTCATACTGCCACACAAGGGAGGCAGAGCTCTCGGCGGTAAGGTAGTTCGCACTGGTAAGCGCGAGGTACTTGTTGGTGCCGGGGTTCTTCCAGGTGAAGCCGGAAGCCGCGCTGCCGCTCGCAAGCCAGGTAAGCGCGCTGACGGAGCTTTCGGGGATGGTCACCGTATCGCCGGAAACGTTGACCGCCTCGCCGAGTACATAGGAGGTGCCGGTATCGGTGGAGCCGCTCTTGTTGGCGTTGGATACCGCATAACCGGTAGAGCCGGAGATGGACTCCTGGATCACCATTATGTAGCTCACACCGTTGACGGGCTGGTCGACAAGCACGTACTGAACGTCGCTGCCCGGGGTGGGAGTGGGGGTGGGTTCAACCGCCTGTTTTTTATAAAGCTGAAGTCCTATTGCGTAATCCACATCCGAATCAGCATCAAAGCAAGTAACCGCGCCGGTGGAGCTGCTGGTCAGTACAGCAACATACTTGGTAACGCCGGAATAGGTTGCAGAAAGATACCTGTTCGATGAATCCCAATTCCAATTGCTGTAATTTGTGGTCAATGCAGCAGGGTACAACCTGAGGTTGGTATCTGTTGTGTTCTGAATCCTCAGATAATAGCTGCTATTATGGACAGACTGAATGTTGTATGCAGTGGACCCGCTAACAGCATTGAACGTCCATTTCACATGATCCAAAGTGGCTCCGGATATGCTGGAAGTGTCAACGCCGGTGACGTTGCCATTGCCGTCCTTTATCGCAACGATAGCATAGCATTCTCTATCCGCTGTATAACCCGAAAGACTGGCACTCGTATAATAAGCCTGAGCTGCCGGGTTATAGTTCATCATCAGATAAGTAACTCCAGTATCCGAATCAGTATAACCTATCAGATATGTTTCACCTGCTTCGACCGTATTCACGGGAACCCAAAGCTCGCTGCCGGTTTCTCCGCCGGAAGAGCTGCCGCCGGTGGTCTCAGTGACGGTGACGTCGTCAATGTAGAGATAGTACTTGTCAGCCGCAGACGTACAGTGGATAACAAGCCTTACGCTTTCACCGGCAAGAGCGGAAACGTTCTGCACAGAACCGGTCTTCTCAGCGTAAGTGGTGTTCGTATAACTTGCTGAAGCCAGCGCCTGATACTTCGTCGCACTCGCAACTCCGGCCGCGCTGGTAACATCGTTCGCCTTAACAAAGAATGCTTCGAAAGTTTCGGCATAGCTCTCACCGCGAACACGCTCATACAGGCTGAGCGTGAGCGCGGTCGCATTGGCGGACACAGTGAAGGGAGCGGAAACAAGGTAGCAGTTCGCCGCAGCGCTGGAGCTGTACTCAACCTGAGCGGACTTGCTTCCGGAATGCGCATAAGTGCTGCTGCTGTTCAGCGTCCAGTTGTTGCCGCTGCCGGCTTTGTAAGCATACCAACCGGTCCCACTATAGGTCGTGGAGATCGAACTCATGCTGTCGAAGTTCTCTGTCAGCAAGGTGTTCGTCGCCATAGGCATAACGCTGCCGTTCCTGCCTTCGGATACGCGCGCCCTCTTCTCCTCGGTCGGACGAGCAGCATTGGTCCTCTTCTCGTCACCGGGAACGATGACTTCGGTGCGCTCATCTGCGATCTGCTTCGCATGAGAGGAGTGTTCCTCTATTCCCTTGGAGGAAGCATTCTGGTCAACGACCTCATAATGCCACACAATGTACTTGGTGGTAGCGGTATTGGACCAGATGAACCAAGATGTATAGCTGCTCGAAGCGGTATAATTCAAGTAGGCAGTGCCGGACTTGAGGTAGTACACACTTACGGAAGAATTGTTGTAAGTTGCGGTGCCTGCACTCGCAAGAGAGATGGCGACCGCCTGAGACGTGGAGGTATAGCCCTCGCCGTCATTGCTGTAGATATAATAGTAGGAACCGTTGCTGGCGTTTGCAAGCAGAGTACCCGTGTTGCCCTGGAAAACAGTCCACTGCTGGTCGGACGTGACCGTGCTGGTAGTGGTGCTGCGTTTGAGGTAGCTGCCGGGAGTGCCGACGCCGAGCGAATAGCCGGAACCCTGGCTGCTGGAAGAATTCATGATGTCGAAGCTGTACATATCGCCGACAACGAAGGTGCCGGTGTTATCATATTCCCAACTCCTGGTGGCCCAGTGCGCGTACACGGTGACGTCACCGGTAACGGTCTCGGAATCGATCTCGGTGCCGCCGGTGCCGGATGTGAACCACGCATAGAATGACAGGGCTTCAGCCTCACCGTTGACGTCTACCGTATTATCATTTACGGGGTTGGCAGAGGGGAACAGATCGGATAGCTTGGTGCCCGCTTCAACGTTCTGGTAGACCTTGGTCGTGCTGTTGTCAGCCGCGAAGTAACCTCCGTTCGCATCGAAGGTGACGGTATAGCCCGCATCCTCGTACTGCGCGCTGAAGGTGGTGGCCGCGGTGATGGCGGTAGACGCGACCTGTTCATTGGACATGAGGGTGGTGCCGTCGTTCATGTACCAGCCGATGAAGCGCTTGCCGCTGGGTACGCTGACAGAAGCAGGTACGGTGGGGTATGCGCCCTCGACAACCTGCTGAGTCTCGGTCGTGCCGTTATGGACAAAGGTTACGGTGAAGTGCACCGCCTCGCGCTCCTCATACTGAGCGGTATAGGTGGCGTTTTCCGTGGCGTATACAAGCTCGGGCTGCCAGCCGGTAAAGACGTAGTTCTTATCGCCGATCTGATAGCTGGAGGGGTTGCTGTGGTGGGGCATGGTACCCTCGGCGACCTTGGTGGTGTCGCTTGTGGGGGAACCGTCGGGCTTCTTATACTCCCAGGTTATGGTATAAGCGTTGACCTCTTCCGCCCAGTCGATATTGATGGGGAAGGGCTGACCGGGATAGACCTTGTAAAGGACGTTGCCCTGCTTATCCTTGATCTCCCAATAGAGGAACTGCCTGTCTTCGTCATCTTCGCCATCAGCGTTGATGGGCGTAGCGGCATAACGGCCGAAAGCGACAGCGCCGTCGGTGTAAACAAGGGGATCGGGCTTTACGACCTCTGCGGGATAGGGCGCCCTGATGATGCCCTTATCCTCGATGGCGTCGTAGATTACGGAGATACCGGCTGCGCCGGCGACCTTCTTACGCCACAGGCCGTAGAGCTTGAGGTAACCGCGAACGCCGGAGTTGTCGTGCGTTGCATCGGAAACGTCGGACCAGCTGCCGCTCTGGGGCACAAGCTGATTCTGGCTGTTAACGGTATTGTAGGAATAGGTGCCCTGACGATCGGAATCAGACCAATCCTTGTAGGTCATATCCATCTTGTTATGCGAAGCATCGGGAAGGTTGGGGCCGATCTCGGTGTCAAAGCTGAAGGGCATGGTGCATTCCTCATCATAGAACCATCCGCCGAAGGTGTAGCCGGGGATGCTGCACTCGAGGTTTGCAAGGCTGCCTGCGCCGATCTTCTTGCCGTATTCCATGCAGAAGGAGAGCGCCTGGTTGCCGCCGCGGACGATTATCGCGGATTCGGGAACGTTCTCGTTATAAGCCTGGAAGACTACGCGGTACCATTCGGTAGACCAGCCCGCATAGACCGCCATGTCGTTGTTGGGCATTTTGCCGGACCAGTCGAAGGGCTCGGTGCACTCGGGGTCCTTATACCAGCCGGTGAAGTAATGACCGACCGGAGCGTTGGCGGGAACGTAGCTTGCGGAGGGCTGATAACCGGAGAGGGGCTTGTCAAAATAGACGGTGTCCGAAAGATCCGTAAGCTTCGTGCCGTTGGAGTAGAAGTCCAGCTTCCACTGGTTGCGCTGATAATAGATGTAAGTGCCATAGTTTACAATGTTATACGCATTGAACACATAGGCATCTTTATCGTCGCTGGCCGTGAAGGTATGATAATATGACCCACTGGTGGAATTTGTCCTCTCGTTGTAACCAACGCCGGTAAAGCCGAAGAACTCATAGCCGCCGATATACATCGTTTCATAGGATGAGCTGCTGGTCGTGCCATTACAGCCAAGAGTACCGGTTCTAAACACATAATACGAACCGTCGAGATCCTGAAGCATGTAGCGTATCTCGGGATTATAAGTATACGTTGTGACGTCATCGGCATAAATATTCCACGTTTCAGAGCACAGCAGGAAGGGCTTGAATACGGAGGGCGCGGTGCCGTCGGTCAGAATATAGGTCTTGGATACGTTGGTATCATAGTACTTCCAGCAATAACCACTCGAAGAAAACTGAGGATACCCGCCGAAGTCATGCTCATACAGGCCGGTATACGTGCGAAGAAGGTTGTCAGACGTATAGGAATTAGTGCTGTAGAAGTTGAACGTCAGCGCAGCCCTGTCATAGTACACGTTGAAGACCGTGGTGCCGTCGCCCTTGATGAGCTTGGTCTTCTCGGTCTTGGTGTTGTTGAGCTTAAAATAGTAGCCGAGCTCACCGTTGCTGCTGAGACCGGAATAGTCCTCGCTGTTCCTGCCCAGACGGTTGTACGCAGTTTTGCCGCTGGAGGCGGAGGTCAGTGTAAACGAAGAGCCCGCGGTGGCGGTGCCTTCAACAACCACGCCGGATGTCGTGGGAACGTAGTAGTCCCATGTCTTGGCGTTATTGGCCAGACCAACCTCATCATTGCGGTTCTGGGTCCAATAAACGATCTTATAGGAAACCGTTTTGGGAGTCCACTTGGCGTAAAGGGTGATATTGCCGTTTACGGCCGTGGGGTTGGACTCATTCCTGAAGTTGAACTTAGTGGTGCAGTTGGCATCCGTGTACCAACCGCCGAAGGTATAACCCTCGCGCACGGGATCGTCCACAGGGCTGGCGTAAGCCCCATCCGCGACGAAGCGGGGAGCCGTGAAGGTCGCCCTGGTGGGATCGGTATTGCCGTTATAGGTGATGTTGCTCTCAAACGTGATCCAGTGACCGCCCGCAACGTACGGGAAGAGGACTATCTCGCCGTTGGCTACGCCCTTGCTGCCGGGAGCGCGGGTGCCTGCCTCATCGGCAGCGCCGGACTTATAGTGCGGAAGCTCGTTGCCCACGCCTACGGAATCGACGTTGGAGTTCTGAACGTTGGTATAATCGAGCCAGCCGACAAGACCGGTAGTGGTGCCCGAAGGACCGTCGGCAACGTAGGAGTTGTCATAGGTGAACTCCGCGCCGACAGCCACGGTCTCGGTCTTGAAAATGGCGCCGTACTGGTCGCAGTAGAATACGAAGGTAACGTCAAAGACCTGGGCGATGTAAGTAAGAGTAAGCTGCTCTTCAGTCGTCCAGCTCTGATAATTCTGGAGGATGTAATCTTCGATCTGCTCAACGCTTGCGCTGTTGGCGGTGGTATAGGTGTCGCCGGGAACCGTTACGCCCCAACCGGTGAACGCCTGATTGGAGCCGAGGGAGGGAACGCCGGGATCGTATACGACGGGATCCATCTCGGGGATCCTCGCTTTACGGATCTTCTGAACGTTGATGACGGTCTCACCGTCCATATCGAGGAATTTAACAGTGAGGATGGCGTTATCTTCATCCCCGCCGCCGATTACCGCGTAGACGGAGAAGTGCCTCGCATTGAATACGACGCTCTCGTCGCCGGTCTCGACGTCGTCGACGGGCTCGGCGTCGGAATTGGGGCCGAGGTTCTCCGCGGAAACGTCAAGATGGACGACGGAAAGATTATCCATACCGGAGAGGGCGTCGGAGGTTATGGTGACCTGAACGTCCTTCCTGGGCTGGACCTCGCTGTTTCCGTTATAGAAAGTGATATCGACAGCGGTAAGCACCGTACCGGAAACGTCCTCCGCGGAATCCACCGCGGCCTGTACGGCAGAGAGCTTATCGATCGAAACGGCAGACATCCTCGTCTTCGCGGGGAGAGCGCCCTTGGGGGCTTCCACGGTGACGGTCACGCCGCCTGCAAGCTCAGCCTCAAGCTGCTGAGCCGGGTAATCGATGACCTCGATGGGGGTGGGCTTTACCCACCACTTCCACAGATCGCGCCACCAATCGCTGATACCGCGGCCAGAGCCGTCGGATATCCCGCTCATGGCGGAGACGGGCATGGCGCTGACCACCATGACGAGTACGAGCACTATGCTCAGAACCTTTGCGATACTCTTTTTCAACGTACTTTCCCTCCTTTGGAATGGTACAATGTTTGTAATATCGAAGCGGGCCGCCGCATCCCCGTGGGAGGGCATATTACACCGCATACTATGGATACTACATTCGCAAAGGGGTGCTGTCAATCGGTTTTATCACTCGCGGCGAAAATTTTTGTAACTTTCGGCAGTTCAGTCAACAAAGGTTTTTTTATCGTGTTTTTGTGGATTTTGGGACATAAATTCACAACAGCAAAAAAGACGCGCCGCTTCGGACGCGTCCTTCACATTGAAACTATATTTCACTTCTTCAAACTCAGTATCAGACCCAGCGCGATGGAGAGCGCCGCCGCGGCGATCACCTGGTATTCGGCGGGCAGCAGGAAGGTGAGCGTATGGGCCGGGATCCAGAAGAGGGGGATCGTCCGGAACAGGGTGAAGCTGACGAAGCCGTGCCAGTCGACGCCGTTCACGACGCCCTTGAGTCCGGGCTTCCTCACCCCTTCATGGCGAAGCTCGAGGTACTTATCCGTGCACTTGTGGGTCGCCATGAACGTGGGGCCGAACGTTAGATTCATGACCGCGGCAGTATAGAACGCTTTGAGAAGGCGGCTCCAGAAGCTCTCCCCCGCCCCCGGCAGGAGGCCGTTTTCCATGAGGCCTGCCACGCCGTAGGAGTAGGTCTTCATCATGAACGTGATCGCCACGCCGATGAGCCCCCAGATGAGCATCCGCCAACCAATATAATAGGGCATTGCGGGGGACCTGCGCCTGATGGTGAGGGCGAGCACCTCGCCCACCGTCGCGAGCAGGCCGAATTTGACGAAGCCCATTAAATAGGGATGCCCTGCGGAGAGGCTCTTGAATACCTCGCGCGAGGAGGGTACGATGAGTATCACGGCGAACGCCGCGAGTATAAGGAGCGAAGCGGCGCCCGCGACGACGCCTGCGGTGTTTTTCTTCATGGGAGAACCTTCCTTTTTGCGGTCACCTTGCGGGGATAAGCCCCATTGTGAAGCGGAGAATCAGCAGCGCGTCGGAGGAATCCACACCGCCGTCGCCGTTGATATCCCCGCGCAGGAGCTGCGCGTTATCGAGCTCCGCTGCGCCCAGCGCATACTGTAGGGCAAGTAGGGCGTCGATCGAATCGACCGTGCCGTTCCCGTCGACGTCTCCCCTTTCTGCGGCGTACTCGTCACGGAGCTCGCGGAGCCAGCCTTCGACGAACGCGGCAAGCTCTTCGTATTCCGTTATGCTGCCGAGATGCTGCGCCCGTACTATGCCGTATCTGTCGATTATGAGCGTCTGCGGGATCTTGAGATTCTCCACCTGCTCGCCGCCCGAGGCGACCTCGGTAAACTCGTCGCACATGAGCATCTGCGGCCATCCATAGCCGTTTGCCGCAATGAAGTCTATCGCCTCCTGGATCGAGGCGGTGTTTTCCCCGTAATAGAGGGCTCCCCAGATCCGAACGTCCGCCTCGGGAGTTTCGGAATAATGCTCATAGAGCTGCTGAAACGCCGGAAGCTCCGCCCAACAGGGGCCGCACCAGCGCTGCCAGATGTTTATGACGGTCATCTCCGCTTCGGCGAATATGGAACCGTCGACCGGTTCGCCTTCGAACGTGACCGACTGAAAGCCCGAAACGTCCATGCCGACGCCGTCCCTTACGGGTACGCCGCCCGCCGTCACGCCCGCGGGGATCGCCGCGAGCAGCAAGGCCATGAAGAGAGATATGAATTTTGCGATCGTTTTGCTGCGCATTGGGTGATCCTTCCATTTTCCATCGGATTCAAGAGGCCGTGTTTTTCACGCCTCCCGCTGCATTATATCATCATCGGGCGGATCTGCCAAGTGTGCATTTTAACGGGAAAGCTAAGGATGTACCGTAGTCAGTCGATTATGCCGTACTTTCGGAGAAGTTCAATACGGCCCCTGCCGATGCGGAGGCTTTCCGTCGGGCTGACCCTGCCGCGATCTCTCCCGCGGAGGTAGCCGAGCGCCCTCTGAGTCCAAGCGAGCGGAAGCAGGACGCGGTGCTTTTTGAGGTAAGGGTAGCGTCCTTCGAGATCCTTCGCGGGGAGAAACACCGAGTGCCACGCGCCGCGGTTCCGGCGGCCCTTTCTTTGCGAGGCGACGGCGTTCAGGGTCATCGTGCTCGAATGAGCGCGGTTGACGTCCGTGACCCCGTAGAGGCCCCCGGAGAGCATATCGAGAAGCAGCGGCTCCGGATCGACCTTCCCGCTCTCGAATATCCCGTTCGGAGCGAAGCCGAGGTGCTTTTCGCAGACTGCGAACATCCCCGCGGCAAAGAGCGATACGCGGAGCTTCTCGCACTCGCGCCGGATATGGGCTTTGTCTATCTCCTCCGAATAACGCT
>JAFWOT010000002.1 GCA_017509785.1 Clostridia bacterium | reverse complement strand
CCGAAGTCTCTAACTCCGTTCGACTTGCATGTATTAAGCACGCCGCCAGCGTTCGTCCTGAGCCAGGATCAAACTCTTGAGTTAAAATCCTGAACGTCGTTTTACCGACTGCTCATTTACTTTGTACGAGCTCCCTTTATTTAAGGAAGCTTCTCTTGCGTCTGTCATTGTCCGACAGACCGCCGGTCGTCTCAAAATTACTTGAACTTTTCGTTCTTGCGTTGCACTCACTTTCGTTTGTGCTGTTCATTTTCACTATACGGTTTTCAAGGTACTCTGCGACGTCGCTTCTTGCGAAGCTCCTTACGCCTCAAGGATCGCAGGCGATCCTTGCGCTCTTCACTCTCTTGCGCTTTTGCCGCGCTCGTTCGTGACAGCTTGTGTATGATAGCACTTTCATCCCCCTTTGTCAACACCTTTTTTCAGATTTTTTCGGAATTTTTTTCGCGCTCCTTTACCCCCGTTTTTTCCTTGTGTTTCCTTGCTTTTTGCCGCTTCCCTTCACCCGCTTTCCGCATATTTGTTCTGGTTATATTTAAAAGTATATTGAGCTTTTTTCGGGAAATTTCCTCCCCCTTCGGATGGAAAGGTAATACCATCCAAAGACCTTGTAAACTCGGGAAACCGGTTTCCGCGAGGTTATATTTTCGGTCCGTCTCCATACAAAAAAACGCTTGTTTTTGATCCGCGTTCATGTATAATATAAGCATGGAAACTATGGATCTCAAGCCGCAGGGCATCCTCGATACGGTCGAAGCCGCCTTTCCGGGTGCGGTCAGGGGGCAGGATCCGACTCAGCTCGGGCCCCTTGTGCTCGCCTACATAGGCGATACGGTCTTCGACCTTTACGTGAGGTCGCTCCTCGTGAGGAGCACGGGGCTGACGGCGCACGGGCTGCACCTTGCCGCCGCGAAGCGGGTCTGCGCCTCTGCTCAGGCGGAAAGCTTCCGCAGGATAGAGGGGCTTCTTACCGAAGAGGAGCTTGCGGTTTACCGCCGCGGACGCAACGGGCATATGGGGACGATCCCAAAGAACGCCTCCATAGCCGATTATCGCTCGGCGACGGGGCTTGAGGCGCTCATCGGGTGGCTCTACCTCAAGGGCATGGACGAGCGGCTGAACGAATTGATGAAGAACATACTGGAGCAATAACGCGCTGCGGATATCGAAAGGAGCAAAGCATGGCGAGAAGAAACGACGAGAACGGCCGCGTAGTCGGCTTTAAGGACGGCCAGCCCGTCTATAAGAAGACCAACCGCGGGGAGAGGACCGGCGAACGCCAGGACCGTCCCCGCAGGAACGGCGGCGGGCGCGGCTACGAGCGGCGCGATGGTCAGCGCGAGGGCGCGGGCGAGCGGGGCGAAAGGCGCCCATATAATAGGAAAGAACAGTACGGCGAACCCGTGCGCGAGGAACGCTTCGGCAACCGTGAGGGCAGGTATGAGCCGCGTGATGGGTACCGTGAGGGCCCCGCAAGGGGCGAACGTTCCCGTTCTTATACGGAACGCCCCCAATATTACGGGGATAGGGACGAGCGCGGCTTTGAGCGAAACGAGCGCCGCGGTCACGAGCGCGGCGAGCGCCCCGGCTTCGGCAGCGAGAAGTTCGACCGCAAGTCGGAGGAGCTGCACCGTTTCGGCCCGCGCAGGGAGCAGAAGCGTTATGATAATATGAAGCCGCTCCCGCGGGACATCCCCGAGGAGCAGGCCGAGGTCGAGCTGCCCAACATAATCATGGGCAGGAACCCCGTCAAGGAGGCGATCAAGTCGGGCCGCTCGATAGACCGCATACTCGTCACGAGCGAGCATGACGGGTCGCTGAACGAGATACTCGATCTCGCCTTTGAGGCGAAGCTCGTGGTCCGCAACGTCGAAAGGGCGAAGCTCGACGAGATATGCATGCCCTTCGGACACAACGGGAGAACGGGCAATCATCAGGGCATAATCGCCTACGTGCCGGAGGCGCAGTACTGCGAGCTTTCGGACATACTCGACTACGCGAAGGAAAAAGGCGAGCCGCCCTTCGTCGTGCTGCTTGACGGGATAGAGGATCCGCACAATCTCGGCTCCATAATCAGGAGCGCCGAGTGCGCGGGCGCTCACGGGATAGTCATCCCGAAGAGGCGCTCCGCATCCGTGACGGCGACCGTCGTCAAGACGAGCGCCGGCGCGACGGAGCATATGCGCATAGCGAAGGTCGTGAATCTGCCCGTCGCGATAGAGCGTCTGAAGGAGGCGGGCGTGTGGGTCGCCGGCGCGGATATGGGCGGCGAGCCCATGTACAGTGCCGATCTCAAGGGGCCGTTCGCGCTCGTCGTAGGCGCGGAGGGCGCGGGGATAAGCCGCCTTGTGAAGGAAAAGTGCGATTACATCGTCTCGGTGCCCTTAAAAGGGCAGATGGAAAGCCTCAACGCCTCCGTCGCCGCGGCGGTGCTGATGTTTGAAAAGGTCCGCCAGGAGAGCGCGAAAAGCTGAAAACCATCGAAATTTGAGGGCCACGCCGCCAATGACCGATTTCACCACACCCGAATACGGAGCAATGACCGACGAGGAGCTCGTCACGCTTGCAAAGCGCTTTGACAGCACCGCCTCGGACGAGCTTTACCACCGCTACAAGAACATAGTGCGGGGCAAGGCGCGGCCGTATTTCCTCGTGGGGGCGGACAGGGACGACCTCCTCCAGGAGGGGATGATAGGGCTCTTCAAAGCGATCCGCGATTACAACGGGGATAAGAACGCCTCGTTCCGTCCCTTTGCCGAGATCTGCATCACGCGGCAGATACTGACCGCCATCAAGCAGGCGACGCGCATGAAGCACCGCCCGCTCAACATGTATGAATCGCTCTACCGCACCGTCTACGACGAGGATTCCGAGCGCCAGCTCGTTGACGTCATAGGCATGAGCTCCGCCCTCAACCCGGAGGAGCTGTACATCAAACAGGAGCTGAGCCTCGCCGTAGACGAGGCGATACGGTCCGCGCTGACGGATTACGAGCGCTCCGTGCTGGAGAGGTTCCTCGACGGGCATTCCTATTCCGATATAGCGGCCGATCTCGGGCACAGCGTGAAGTCCGTGGACAACGCCCTGCAGAGGATAAGAAAGAAGCTCGAAAAGGTGCTCAACAGCTGAATAAAGCAGATCAAAACGGCTCTCCCGAGGGGATCTTCGGGTGAGCCGTTTTCGTATTCGGATCGCGTCAGACCATATTCTTTTTCACGGTAAGGCGGTTGAGGCCGCCCTCGCGCACGTAGGCCCGGGAATCGGAGAGGGACTTGACGAACAGTATGCCGAAGCCGCCCTCGGAGTTTTCGAGCGCTTCGGGGGTGACGTCGGTCAGCGGATCGAATGCGGCGCCGTTATCCTCGAACATGAGGACGGCGGTATCCCCCTCCACGCGAAGGGTCAGCGTGATGAGCGGGTCCTCCGCTTCGGCGAGACCGTAGGTGATCTCGTTGTTCATTATCTCGTCGACGATCACGCCCGCCTCGGAAACGCGCTCCTTCGGGAAGGCCGAAAGCTCACGAAGGACGGACTCCGAAGCCTTGGCTATATCGGCATACCCCGGATCGGGGAAGCGGAGCGTCAGCCCGGAGACGCGCAGGGTCAGCATCGTGACGTCGTCGAACTGTTCAGCGCCTCTGCAGAAATCGACGAGCGCCGAATACATGGCGGAGTTGACGTCATCCGCGGAGGCCCCGAGCACGCCCGCTATGCGGTCGTAGCCGAAGGCTTCGTTATCGGGGTCGACTCCCTCGTCGAGGCCGTCGGTGAACATGAAGAGCGTGTCGCCCGGCGAGAGGGTCGTCTCCTCGGCGAGGAAATCCGCGTCATCGAATACGCCGAGCACGTAATTCGATTCGCGGCCGAGGCGCGTTATCCCGCCCGCGCGCCGCAGGAAGGGCTCCTCGTGCCCGGCGCGGAGGAATTCGAGCCTGCCCGTGAGCGTGTCGAGCACGCCGAAGAACGCCGTTATGAATATGCTCTCCTCGTTGCCGGAACAGAGCTCGTTGTTGAGATCGAACGCGAAGCGCGAAAGGGGCTTGCCCTGCGCGACGCCGGATTTTATGAGCGCGCTCGCCCTCATCATGAAGAGGGATGCGGGTATCCCCTTGCCGGAGACGTCCGCGAGGCAGAAGAACATGCGCCTGTCGTCGAGCATGAAATAATCGTAGAGATCGCCGCCGACCTCCTTTGCGGGCTTGAGGAAGCTCGTCAGCTCAGCGCCGCCCCTTCGCAGGCTCCCGTGCGGGAGGGATTCCTCCTGTATGCGGGCGGCGAGGCCGAGCTCCGCCTTCATCCTCTCCTCGCGGGAGGTCTTCTCCTCAAGGGTGCGGGCATAGCCGAGTATCGCCCCCTGCATGAGGTCGAACTTGCCGGAAAGATCGCCTATCTCGTCGCGGGAGCTTATCCCCGCGGAGATACGCTCCGGCGAGCCGCCGTCGATCTGGGAGGTGAACGCCTCCGCGGCGGCGGAGAGCTTTCTCACGTTGCGGACGATGAGACGGTTCGCGAACATGAGAATGAACGCCCCGATCAACGCCGTCGCTCCGAGGAGCATCAGCAGCGTGTAGAGCGAGAACAGCCGCACGCCGGTCTCCGTTTCCGCGTTATACGAGGCGAAAAGCACGAAAACGGTCCCGTCCGTCCCATCGACGGGGGTGGCGGCTACGCATTTTGTGCCGATGACGTACGCCGTGGGGGAGAGCGTCTCGAGCGCTTCCTTCAGCTGCGCGTCGCGGGGCTTCGATACGCTCGCGGGGAAATTGTAGAGCGTGGAGCCCTCGGGCTGACGGTCGACAAGATAGACGATGCTGCCGTGCTCAGCGTCGTAGAAGAAGACGGAGGCGACGTCGAGACCGCCCGCGTAAGAGAGCATATCCATGCTGTCGAGCAGGTTCTGATATTCGAGCTTGAACGTCGCCGCCTCATACGAGAGGCCCAGGCCCTGCTTCGGGGGGAATATGCCCTCGGTGAAGCGCTCGTAGAATTCCTCGCGCTTCTCAAAGCTTTCGAACTCGGCCCCAGAGGCCGCCTCGAGCTCCTCGCGGTTCGCGAGGTATGCGGCCTCTATCTTCGACTTGAAGCCGTTCATGAAATCGATGCGCTCGTTCGTGATGCTCTCCGCAAGGGAATCCGCGGTCTCTTCGCAGAGCTTTTTCGCTTCTCTTTTAAGCGACGAGGCGTAGAGACGCGACGAAACGACGACCGACGCCGCAATGAGCGCGAGCGAAAGCGCGGCGATGAGAAGCAGGAGCTTCTTGCTTATGCCGAACCTCATACCACGGTAAACGTCTTTTCAAAGCCCGAAATGCGGAGTATCTCCCTGACGACGGAATTGACGTTCAGAAGCCGCATGGAGCGGCCGCCGGCCTTCGCGTTCTTCCGGAGATAGACGAGCAGCCTGAGCCCCGCGGAGGAGATGTAATCGACTTCGGCGAAATCGAAATCGACGTCGCGGGCGGTCAGGTCGTACTCATTCAGAGAATCGGAGAGCTCGCCGCTCGTTACTGTGTCGAGCCTGCCGACGGGCGCTATACGGAGGAGGGTCTCCCCCGCTTCGACCGTCGTATGCTTTTCCGCGGGGATCGTTCCCGCTTCGGGGTTTTTGATGATGTCGGGCATTTTTTCAGATTCCTTTCATGTATTTGTGTCAGATATCGTCGCGTTCGAAGAAGCCGAGCGAATCGAGCGAGCCTATCACGCGGGTTAGATACGCGTCGTCGGTGATGGGCCATTTGTAGCCGAGACGGTAGAGCGCCTTGACGCTGAACGAATTATCGGTCTTTATATAGCGGCGGAGGCGGTTGTCGCTCGAGGAATAGGTCAGCAGGCCCGAAACGAGCATGCTCCTGCTCTCGTCGGCGACGGCCTCGTTGAGCGCCGCCGTGAACTCCTCGTCCCGCACGATGGCGACGTTGAAGCCGTAACGGTTCATCGCCGCGATCACGTCGCCCATCTGCACCTCGTGCGCGTTGGCGACGTGGAAAGCCGTGAAGCGCTTATCCGTCAGCGAGAGGCGCATTATCGCCTCCGCGACCTCGTCTATCGGGGAGAAATCGACCGTCGAATCGCAGGAGGAGACCGGGAAGCACCCGAGCGCGCGGTATGCCTTGAGGCTCCTTATGAAGCTGTTCGTGACGGAGTTGATCTGGAACTCGCCGTCCGACTGCCTGCCCATGAGGTTGCCGACCCTTATTATCTTCGCGTCGAGGCCTTTGTCGATCGCCTCCAGCACGGCTCTTTCGGCCATGAACTTGGAGTGCACGTACTTGTTGGAGATATCCTGCCCGAAGTCGAGAGCGTCCTCCGCGAGCCTGAAATCGGGCGCGATGGCGTTGTCTACGTCCTCGCCCGCGACGGAGAGCGTGGATATCTGTATGAAGCGGGCGTTCTTCTCCTTGGCAAGGGTGATGAGGTTCCTGACTCCGTCCACGTTGATGCGCTCGATTATGTCGTCCTTCGCGAAATGCTTGACGCAGGCCGCGCAGTTGATGACGGTGTCTATCCGCTCCCCGGCGAGAGTTTCGCAGAGACTCTCCGAGGTAATGTCCGCATCATAGACCCGGACGAGCCTCGAGATATCGTCGTCGAGCGGGGAATCGAAGTAGTAGGCCGCCATCGCCCTGAGGCGGGTGTCGGAATCGAGCGCGCCCGCGCGGCAGAGCGCCACGGTGGGAACACCGCGTTCGAGGAGCTTTTTGAGCACGTGAGCGCCGAGGAAGCCGGTGGCTCCCGCAAGGAGCACGCGCCCGAGGGGCCTGACCTCCGCGATATCGCCGACGTTCTCCGCGATATTGCCGCGAAGGGCGTTCTCATGCACCTCCCTCGTGACAGCGGGGGCGGAGGAAGGTGCGCGCTCCACAGGCGCGGCGCCCAGGTGCTGCGCCATGGCTTCCGCAGTCGGGAAGTCGAAGACGTCCTTGTACGCTATCGCGAGGTTCATCGAGAGCGCGAGCATCGCCACCTTCGACGCGGAGAGCGAGGTGCCGCCGCTTTCGAAGAAATCCTCGTCGACGCCCATATCCTTATGGCCGAGGGCCTTTGCGAATATCGAAACTATCTTCCGCTCCAGCTCGTTCGCGGGGCGCTTGACCTCGCGCTTGCCGCCCTCCGTGACGGGCTCGGGCAGGGCTTTTTTGTCTATCTTGCCGTTCTTGTTGACGGGGATCGTCTCGAGCTGCATATAGACGGAGGGTATCATGTACTTGGCGAGGCTCTTCCCGATATGCGCCTTCAGCGCGGGGACGTCGACCTTCTCCGTCGCGGTGAAGTACGCGCAGAGGAACTGCCCCTCGCGCTCGGATTCCTTGACGAGCACGAGGCTCCTCGTCATGCCGGGGTAGGTGTTCATGACGTTCTCTATCTCGTCGAGCTCTATCCTGAGGCCGCGGAGCTTGACCTGATTGTCCATGCGGCCCATGAAGAGTATGCGGCCGTCCTCGCTCCAGCGGGAGAGATCGCCGCTGCGGAAGGCTGGCAGACCGTTAACGGTAATGTACTTCTCGCGGTTGAGCTTGTCGAGCTTGACGTAGCCGCGGCCGACGTTGTCGCCGCAGAGTATGAGCTCGCCCGGGACGAAGGGCGGCAGCTCATTGCCGAACTTATCGAATATGGCGAGCTTCGTATTGGCGACGGGCCCGCCTATCGTGATGTGATCGTCGGTGACGTTGTCGACCGTTATGAATATGGTGGTCTCCGTCGGGCCGTAGCCGTTCAGTATCCTCGCGTTGACGCCGAGGGAGCGCATGCGGTTGTATAGCGGCGCGGGGAGCGCCTCGCCGCCGAGTATGAGGGACTTCATCCCGCGGAGGGCGTCGACGGCGTCCGGGAAGTCGAGCAGGTTCCCGGCGTAGGAGGGCGAGAAGAACGTGGCTTCCACGCCGTTCTCCTTTATGAGCTTGGCAAGGAGGTTGGGGTTGTGGATCTCCTCGTCCGTGGCGATGACGACAGTCTTGCCGTTGTAAAGGCCGGTCGTATGCTCAAATACGGAGACGTCGAACGTCAGCGCGGCAAAGCTCATCGTGACGGAAACGTCCTTAAGATGATCGGAGGCGAAACGGTTATGGGGGTTGTCCGTCACGAAATTGACGAGCGAATGATGCTCTATCATGACGCCCTTGGGCTTGCCCGTGGAGCCTGAGGTATAGAGGCAGTAGGCGAGGTTATGCGGCGTGATCGCGGGGTCGGGGTTCGAGGTATCGCCTTCGGAGACGAGCTCCTCCATTACGAGGACCTTCAGCCCGCAGCCGGCGAAGAGCTCCGCGCGCTCCTTCGCGAGCTGGCGCATGGTGACTATCAGCTTCGCGCCGGAATTTTCGATTATGTACCGGACGCGGTCGTCGGGGTAATCGGGGGCGAGCATGAGGAACGCGCCGCCGGATTTCATGATGCCCTCGCGCCCGGCGTATGCCCAGACCACCCTCGGTACCATCAGGGCGACCATATCGTCGGGGCGGACGCCCTCGTCCATCAGGGCGTGCGCTATGCGGTTGGCGCAGGCGTTCAGCTCGCCGTAGGTGAGGCGCTCGCCCATTGCGATGACGGCCGTCCTTTCGGGGTGCTTCGCGGCCTCGGCCTCGAATATGCGGTTGACGGTCGTCCCGGGGACGGGGCCCTCCGTCGCGTTGAAGGAGGCGATGCGCTCACGCACGCGGTCGGTCAGTATGCTGACCTCCCTTATGAGCTCCCTGTGCATGAACTCATCGGAGGCCTTGTCGAAGCATTCCGCGAACGCCCTGATGAAGCGCTCTGAATACATATCGCTCCTGTACTCGAAGCGGAACTCGGCGCGGCCGCCCTTCTCGAAGAGATAGAAGGAGATGGGCGCCTTCGTGTCGCTGAGGTCGAGATCGATCTGCTCCGCCGGCTCGCCGCCCACGGTATCGAACGTGAAGCTCTCGCCCTGGTAGACGAACATCATGTCCATCGGCACGCCGAAGGCGCGCGATATCTCGCCGAAGGAGCAGATATCGTTCGACATGCTGTTCATTATCTGATCGCCGACGGAGGCGATGAGATCACGCACGCCCGCGTTCCCGTCGATCTGCTGGCGGACCGGGAGGGTCTTGACGAGCATTGTGACCGAGCGGGAGAGGCGCGAATCGTTCCTGCCGTTGTAGATGGTGGTGTAGAGGGCCTCGTTCTTGAAGCTGTACTTCGAAACGAGCAGCCCGAACACCGCGTTGAAGAAGGCGTTCTTCGTAAAGCGGTTATCGCGGCAGAACGCGGAGACCGCCTCCATATCGAGGGAGGAGACGAGCGTGAGCGCGCCCGTCGCGGGGACGGCGGACTTCACGTCCTTCGGGGGGAGGAAGTCGTGATCCGCCCCGTCGAGGAGGTCCTCGTAATAGGCCTTCGCCTTACTGTATTTGTCGCTCTCACGGGCCTTTTTCTCATCGAGGACGGCCTCGAAGCCCGTGTATTTTTCGGTCTCCGGCGCACGGCCCTCATAGGCGGCGTTGATATCCTCAATGAGGACGGCCTCGCTCGTGCCGTCGCAGATTATGTGATGCATCTCGAGGAAGAGGTAATTGCCCTCCCCCGTCCTGTAGATGCGCATGCGGTAGAGTCTGCCGCCGAAAAGCTCGAAGGGCTTGACGAGCTCTTCGGGGAGCTTTTCCGTTTCGATCATCTCGACGACGGGGGGCTTCGGATCGTCGCGGCAGACGCGGATCTCGCCGTCGTCCCCTGCGAAGAGCTTGATCTTCAGATACGGGTGGGCGTTTATCGTCGCCTCGACGGCGGCCTTGAGCCTCGGCAGATCGACCTTATCCGAGAGCCTGAAGAGGAACGGTATGTTATAGACGGTCGAATCCGGGTTCGAGATGCACTCGACGAGTATGCCGTTCTGCGATTCGGAGAGCGGATAATCGGAAAGCACCTCGTATTCCTCGGCTGCGGCGCTCTTCTGGATGAAGCGTTCGAGACCCTCCACGGTGCTGTTCGCCTTGAGATCGGCTATCGTGAAGGGGATCCCGAACTCGTTCGAGAGGAGCACGTTCAGCTTTATCGCGCCGATGGACGTGAGGCCCGCGCAGAATATGTCTTCGTCTATGCCGAATTCGCGCGAGCCGATGACCTTCGCCGCGGTCTCGAATATCCTGCGCTGGGTCTCGTTCTTCGGCGGGACGATCTCCGCCGCCTTTCTGACGGGGACGGGAAGGGCGCGCTTATTGACCTTCTGGTTCTGGTTGAGGGGGATACGCTCTATCTGCATGGTGACGGCGGGCACCATGTAGGGGGGCTTGTTCCGCATGATGAACGCGTTCATCGCGTCGATATCGACTTCGTTATCCGAAACGACGTAGGCCGCTATGAACTTGCCGCCGCCGGCCTCGTCGAAGGCCTGGACGGTCGCATCCTTTATGCCGGGGAATTTGCGGATGACGCCTTCCACCTCGGAAAGCTCGATGCGGAAGCCGCGGATCTTCACCTGCCCGTCGCTGCGGCCGATGAAATCCACGACTCCGTCGGGGAGCATCCTGACTATATCGCCCGTGCGGTAGCAGCGGCTGAACTCCGGCCTCGTATCGAACGGGTTGCGGATGAACGCCTTCGCGTTCTGCTCGGGGCGGTTGAGGTAGCCCCTTGCCACCTGATCGCCCGCGATGATGAGCTCGCCGGGCACGCCGGGAGGCACGAGGCGCAGGTCCTTATCGACGACGTACTCCGCGGTCATCCCAAGCGAGGCGCCTATCGGCACGCGCTCATAGACCCCGGCGACCTGCCGGACGTTCGTGAAAACGGTGCATTCCGTGGGGCCGTAGCAGTTGAAGAGCTTATACGTCTTCGGCGGATCCACGGGAACGAGCTTCTCGCCGCCGACGGTGAGGTACTTGGGAAATTCCGCTTCGGGGAAGAGATCGGCGTACTGCCTGCCGACCTGCGTCGTCATGAAGCTGTGGGTGATGCGGTTCCGCGTGAAATAATCGCGTATGGCGAGCATGTCGAGACGGATATCCTCGGTGATTATATGGAGCTCCGCGCCGGAGATCAGGGTCGGGTAGGTATCCATCATGTTGGCGTCAAAGCCGAAGCTCGCGTAGGCGGCCGCGCGGGAGGAGCCGTCCAGACGGTAGAAATCCGCGAACCAGCCGCTGAACGCCGCTATATTGCCGCGCTCCAGCATGACGCCCTTCGGGACGCCCGTGGAGCCGGAGGTGTAGAGCATTATGAAGAGATCGGAGGGATCGGGCTCCCGGGACGGCGCTTCCGCCTCGGGTAGGCGGGGCAGCTCGTCGGCGAACATGAAGGGGCACTCGCGCCCGGGGACCCTTTCGAGCATGGTCCTGTCCGCGATGAGGTATTTCGCGTTCGCGTCCTTCATCATGAAATCGAGCCTCTCCGGGGGATAGGAGGGATCGAGCGGCTGATACGCAGCGCCGGCCTTCAATACGCCGAGGGGCGCCGCCGCCATGTATTCGCAGCGGGGGATCAGTATGGAGACGACGTCCCCGCGCCCGACGCCTCTGCCCGCGAGGAACGCGGCGAGGTTATCGCTCATGCGGTCGAGCTCGCGGTAGGTGAGACGGACGTCCCCGCAGACGACGGCGGTATGCTCCGGAGCCTCCTTCGCCCTTTGGCGGAAGAGGGCGATCACGTCCATGAACGGGCGGGAGGCCTTCCTCTCGTTCACGGCGTCGAGGGCGGCGCGCCTCTCCGGGGTCAGCATGTCGATATCGGCGAGCTTTTCGGCGGAGGTCATATCGAGAAGTATCTTATCGTAGCTTTCGGCAAGGGCGGCGACGACCTCGTCGTCGTACTCGTCCATGCTGTATTGAGCGCGGACGCAATAGCGCCCCTCGCTGCGCCAGACGGTGAATTCGAACCCGTCCTTCGCGTCGGGCGCGGAGTAATAGACGGGCGTCGTCCTGCCGCCGCAGAAGGGGATCTCCTTCAGCATATCGCCCTGATAGGCGAAGAGCACGCTCGGGTGCAGATCAGTATCGGCGCAGAAATCGGCGAAGGAATAGACGCCGTTCGCGCGGTTGAGGGTTATCTCCCCGTCGAGCTCCTTCAATAGGGCGGCGGTCGTCTTCCCGCCCTCCGCCGCGGCGAGCACGGGATAGGTCTTTACGAACATGCCGACGGAATCCTTCATGCGTTCGTCCCTGCCGTGATGGACGGTCGAATAGACGACGGAGGGATTATCCGTGTATTTCGAGAGCAGGTACGCGAAGGCCGCGTTGAAAACGGTGCTGAGCTTCACGCCGTTTTTCTCCGCGAGCGCCCTTATCGCGGCGGGCTCCGCCAGACGGAGCTCATATTCCTGTTCCTTTGCGCGGTGCTCGCGCGGGTTGGCGTCGCCGAAGAGCTTCGAATCGGCGTCGACCCCTTCGAAGAGCGAGAGGTAGTATTCCTTCGCGCGGGTGAATTCCTCCGTTCCCGTGCGGCGGAGCTCCTCAACGGCATAATCGTTCGCCGTGAACTCCTCGGGGCGAATATCCTCCCCCATGTAGGCGGCGTTGATATCCCGCAGGAGGATCGCCGCGGAGGTGCCGTCGAAAACGGCGTGGTGGATATCGAAGAAGAAGAGCTTTTCCGCGGGCGTGAGTATCACGGCGAACCTGCAAAGGAGATCGTTTTCGAGATCGAAGGGCCTGACGTAACGCTCGATATCGAAGCGCTCCGCCTCGATCACCTCGACCTCGATCTCCGCTCCGCAGTTGTGGATGAATTTATAGGCTTCGCCCTTCTCGTCAACGCCGAAGCCCGTTCTGAGCATCGGGTGCGCGGCAGCGGCGGCACGGACAGCCGACCTGAAGCGCTCGACTCCGACGTCGTCGGGCAGGCGCAGTGTGAACGGGTTGTTGTAAGCCGTGCTGCGCTCCGTCATCTGCTCGATGTAGATTCCGTATTCTGTCTTTGAAAGCGGGAAACGATCCATTTTAACCTCCGGTCTGTATTTGAAAGATGTTTTTCGGTACGATCTGCCCGGGCTCCTCCGCCGAGCATACGCTCACGGCGTATCCGTCGAAGAAGCCGCTCGTAAAGTGAAAGCCCCGCGGGGCGCGACCGTCGAGCGCCGGTATCGGCTTCGGGTCGTCATAGCCGCCGACCGCCTTGAAAACGCTCTCCTTGCGAGTCCAAAGCAGGTGGAACCGGCGAAGCGGATCGCCCCTCATGAATTCGAGCTCCTCCTCCGTCAGGGCGGCGGGCGCCGCGATGAGATTGCCGGGATCCATCAGCTCGATATCGAGGCCGATCCTTTCGCCGCTGACGGCTATGGCGCATCTGCCCCCGCTGTGTGAAAGGCTGAACTCCCTCCCCCCGGGCAGGTACGGACGGCCGCCCTCACAGCGGAGCTCGCTCTCGCTTCGCACTCCGAGCGCACGAAAGAGGAGCACTCCCCCCGCCATCACCGAGAGGGAATCCCTGCGGTCTGC
The DNA here is from genome assembly GCA_017509785.1 of Clostridia bacterium. GTDB lineage: Bacteria > Bacillota > Clostridia > Christensenellales > CAG-138 > UBA3857. The sequence goes on along the minus strand of JAFWOT010000002.1, from coordinate 234,682 downwards.
CCGCAGACACGCCCTTCGGTAACGCTCCGGAAAGCGCTCGCGCACGAGCGCGATATCCTTCTCCGCGACGCTCTCCGCGTCAAGCATGAAAAGCTCCATCCGGCGTTCTCTTCCGCTGAAATTTATTGGTATCAAATATATCATATGCCGGGAGCGTTTTCAATACCCGCGAACGAAAAAAAGCCCGGCGCGGACGCAATCTGCTTCTCCGCGCCGGACCGTTCTGCTTCGGCCGGTTTGTTTCCTATAACGGTCAGGCCCCGATATTGAGAGCCGCCCGCAGTATCGTCAACGCGTCGTCCGCCGCGATATGCCCGTCGCCGTTCATATCCGCCGCGGAAAGGGCGGCGCCCTCGAGCAGGGCGGTGCCGAGCACGTGACGGAGCACGCTCAGAGCGTCCTGGCTGTCGATGGAGCCGTTGCCGTTCACGTCGCCTATCAGCACGGAGGGGCCGGATCCCGCCAGCACCGTCTCATACCAGCCGTTGACGTACGTATAGAGATCGTCGTAATCCCAGAAGCGGCCCTGCTTGTGGGCGCGCACCGTGCCCGTGGAATCGACGATCATAGTCTGCGGCACGGGTATGCCGATGTACTCGCCGAGGGAATCCGCAACGGCATAGATCTCGCTGCACATTTTGATCTGGAGCCAGTCGTAGCCGTTTTCCTCCACTATCTGAACGGCCTCGGGGAAGTTGTCGCCGTAGTCGTCATAAAGGACGCCGACTATCTGCACGTCGGCCGCCGGGGTGGAGCCGTAGTACTCGTTGAGGGTCCTGAAATCGGGCATCTCGCCGAGGCAGGGCCCGCACCACGTTGCCCAGATGTTGAGCACGGTTATCGTGTGGGTTTGGAAGAGCGAGCCGTCTACCTGTTCGTTCTGAAAGCTCGTCGTGTGCATGCCGCTCAGGTTCATGCCGACGCCGTCCTTCGGCCCGACGATATCCGCCGCACCCGCGGGGATCGTGAGGGCAGCCAACAGCATTACGCAGAGCAGCGCGCTGAGGATCATTTTGGTGGTCTTCATTTTATTTTTCCTCCTGTGTTTGTATTACGGTTGCTTCAGAGGAGGTCCATCGCCATCCTCAATATACGCAGGGCGTCTATGGAATCGGCTCTGCCGCCGCCGTTGACGTCCGCCGCGGGGTACTGCGAAGCGCCGAGGTATTCGTCATAGCAACAGCCGCGGTCGAGCACGGCGGGGTATTCCCAATCCCCGCAGAAGCCGAGGAAGGGTATGCTGAGGTCGACCGTCCCGTCAAGGCGTACGAACCCCTCAATGTAGGCGCCGAGAGGGAACCTTTCATTGAGCTCCACCTTAAACGGGTTGACGTTCACCGTGACGGTGACGGTCTTCCTTCCGATTGCGGGAACCGTCACGGCGGAGGGAAGTGCAACACCGATATTGCCCGTGACGTCCCAGGGACTGCCTGTCATAACGTAGGTATCGACTCCGTTGAGCGAAGCCGGGGTGACGCCTTCCGTCTGCACGTTGGCGTTGAGAGAATACGTGAGCGGAGCGCTGCCGAAATTCACGATATCGAAGCTCATGCGGAATATGCCGCTTTTCGCGTCGTCGTCGCCGAGCTCGAGCTTCGGGCGCGCGGAGCCCCGGACCTCGATATAGGCCTTCGTTGTGCAGGCGGCGAGAAGATCTGCCTGACCCGCGCCCTGCAGGCGGGGCGACCATGTGACGCCGTTTATCCGGGCTATGACCTCATCCTGTGCAGGGCGGAGCTTCGCCGCCTCCTCATTGACGCCTTCGTCGCCCGCCCGCGGGTCCTGAAGCACGGGATCCTCCTTCAGCTTCACCATTATGGTGACTTCCTCATATGGGTCCACCGGAGCGGGAAGCTCCGTTCTCTCCTCCGTGGGGGCTCAGGCTTGCGGCTCCGGGGTTCGGCAGCAGTATCGCAAATACGGCAAGCAGCGCAAGCGCCGCCCCGGATCGGCTCCTCATACCCGGCCTCCTGTTCGATGTTCATCTTTTTGATTAGTGAATCATCTAATCACCCGTGACAGGATTATAACATAGCTTTCAGCCATATACAAGGGCTTTTTCGCATATTTTCAAAATTATTTGATGTTCATCTAATATTAGATATTTATCTTTTGAATATCGTTGACATTGGAAAAAAAATGTGGTATCTTATGTTTGCGGTTTCCGCTGCATCATATCACAAAAGGACACGGGCTGCCGGGAGCGGCCGTAAAAGAAAGGCAATGACAGAATACTATTATCCGGTCGACGACGCGATAGTCTATTTCACAAACAGGATCGGAACGGAAACGAACGCCGCCTACGCGAAGCGGCTCACGGCTTCCCACCCGAACGTCGCCGCGCTCATAGAGAAGGTGCTTGCGCCCTCGCTGGAGCTTGAAAAAAAGCTCGACGCGCGTTTTCACGAGCTCGATCCGGAATGCGAATTCTTCTTCGGGCTGGACAGATCCATCGGCGGGGAGAGCCAGCCCCTCTCGAACGCCGCGTGGCTGCTGCTCGGTTACAGGGCGGGCCTCCGCGAGGAGGAAACCGACCTTGACGCCATCATCGCCCGCAGGCTCGCGCTTACGCAGGAGGAGCGGGACAGGCTGTTTTTGAGCTACCTCTTCGATCTTGAGGACGAGGGCGCACCCTCCCTTGCCGGAAGGGCCGGCGAGGACGGGCTCGTTACCGCGGCCGTCGCGCAGAGCGGGGTCAATTCCCTCACCCGCATAAAGCTGATAGAGCTCTCCTCCCGCTTTGAAGAACACATTTTACGGCTCGGCGAGATACTCCGCCCCGCGGTGAAGATAATAATCGAAAACGCCGATATATACGAACGCGCCGTCTCAAGGCAGCTCGCGGAGCTCGCTTCATACGGGGATCTCGCCGCGTACATGCGCGCAAAGCACGGCTTCGAGCTCAGCGCCGGCGGGCGGCACGTGCCGCACATAAGCGTGCTCGCGCCGCACACCGTCAACATCCGCGACGGCATATACGGCAATATGGACGTGTATCTCGGCGTCGGCGTGAACGAGCTCGCGGAGCTCCTCTATTCGGGCAGGGACAGCGACCGCCTCGCCTCCGTTTTCAAGCTTCTCTCCGACCAGACCCGCCTCGAGATGCTGCAGGCCATCAGCCGCCGCCCGATGTACGGGCTCGAGCTCGCGGAGGCCTTCTCCGTCACAGCTCCGACGGTCTCCTACCACATGACGAAGCTCGTGATGAGCGGCCTCGCCGAAAGCTATTTCGAGGGCGGCAAGAGCTATTTCAAGGCCAATATGGAGAATCTCTCCGTCCTGCGCAGGAATTTCGATTCCTTCTTCGGTCTCCGCCGCGAGAAGTCCTACCCCGCGGAGGGCGCAAGGGAGCGGAACGGAGCTTCCGCCGAATAAAACGCCGCAAGCCGTTGACAGGCGGCGGGTCCTGTGGTAACATATATACAGTGAAAGGATAAGTGTGGAGAAAAATGAGGATCAGGTGATCAAAACGCCGTTGTTCAGGGTCTGTTTTCGGGCAGGCTCTCATCGCGTTGGGATCATCCGATTTTCATCAGGGCGGATAATGCCCTTCTATGCTTTTTCGATGATCCCTTCTTGAAAGATCAAGGAGGGCATTTTTATGCAAAGAACACTTCTATCAGCCGAAAACGTAACGGTTTCTTTCGGCACGCGCAGAATTTTCCGTATAGAAAAATTAGAGATACGCGAGGGCGACAGGATAGGTCTCGTCGGCATGAACGGCTCCGGCAAGACCACTCTCCTGGAGCTTTTCTCGGGCAAGCTCGCCCCCGACGGCGGGACGCTTACCCTAAACTGCGAGCCGGGATACTTCCGCCAGCTTGCGGGCAACGGGGAAAGCTGGGCAAGCGCCGAGGAAAAAAGCCTCTTCGGAGTACGGGAGCTTGAGGGGAGCCCCTCCGTCAGCGGCGGCGAGGGCACGCGGCTTCGCCTTGCGGAGCTCTTCTGCGGGGAGAGCGCGCTCTTTCTTATAGACGAGCCGACCTCCCACCTTGACGAGGAGGGCGTCAAATACCTCTCTCAAAGGCTTTGGAGCATAGAGACCTTCGTCCTCGTCAGCCACGACCGCGACCTTCTGGACGCACAGTGCGATTCCATCATCGAGATCGAGGACGGCGAAGTCAGGCGCTATGAGGGGAACTATTCCTCATATCTCGAGCAGAAAAAGCGGGCGTTCGAGCGGGCGCGTTTTGAGTACGAGCGGTATTCGGACGAGATGGACCGCCTCGCCGCCGCATACCGTGCGAAAAAGGAGCAGGCGGGAAACATCGCGAAAAAGCCCCGCGGGATGTCGTCAAGCGAAGCGAAGGTGCGCGATTTTTCATCCATGCGCAGGAGCCCCAAGGGCAAGGCGAAGGGCCTGGAGCGGAGCGCCGAGAACATCAAAAAACGCATGGAGCACATGGAGGTCAGGGAAAAGCCGAAGGAGCTCCCGAAGATACGCCCGCTTTTCAGCCTGACCGACCCGCCGCGAAACCCGATAATAATGGAAGCGGAAAACCTCTCCTTCGCCTACCCGAACGGCAGGGAGATATTCGGGAACGCCGTGTTCCGCCTGAAGCGCGGCACGCGCACGGTGCTCCTCGGCGGGAACGGCTCAGGCAAGACTACGCTCATTCGGCTGATACTCGAAGGAGAGCTCATCAGGATCGTGCCGAAGGCGAAGCTCGGATATCTCAGGCAGGATCTGTCCGACCTTGACGATTCGCTTTCCGTGCTCGAATGCGCGAACGAAACGAGCGTGCAGCCGAAGACGGTCGTGCGTAACGTGCTTGCAAGGCTGCTCTTTTCGGCAAGCGATATCGAAAAGCCCGTCGCCGTGCTCTCGGGCGGGGAGCGTGTGCGCCTCGCCTTTGCGCGCATATTCGTTTCAAGCGCGAACGTGCTCGTGCTCGACGAGCCGACGAACTATCTCGACATCCCGTCCGTCGAGGCGATACAGGCGCTTCTCTCCGAGTACGAGGGGACACTGCTCTTCGCCTCGCACGACAGGGCGTTCGTGAGGGCGGTCGCGACGGACGCGCTGCTTATCGAGAACAAAAAGATAGTCGAATATGATCTGAACGATTTTTAACGGAGGTGAAAAACATGGAATACAGGCGTTTGAACGCGAGCGATATGGGAAGCGTAAAGCGGCTTTACGAAGAAGCGGGCTGGACGGCGTATCTTAAAGACGGCGCAAAGCTGAACAGGGCTTGGGAAAAATCCCTGTTCTCTCTCGGCGCGTTTGAAGGCGGCGAGCTCGTCGGCTTTATCCGCTGCCTCGGCGACGGCGAGCATACCGTGCTGATACAGGATCTTCTCGTTGAGGAGAAACACCAACGAAAAGGGATAGGCGGAAAGCTGATGCGGTCGGTTTTCGAGGAATACCGCGACGTGCGCCAGATATTCGTGGTCACGGACGCGGGCAGCCCCGCCGTGCGGTTTTACCGCGCGCTGGGGCTTCATGAATTCGAAAAGGGCGGGCTGCTCGCGTTCTATAATTAGAGCTCCCCGCTTAGCAGGAGGTCCCGCCGCCCGATTTGATGAGAACGTCTTGCCCGCGTTGCCGAACGCGAATTCGACGCCCCCGTGAGCCGATTCACGACGTCACCTTTTGCTTTATCGGGTCAGCGCGGTGTTTTATGATGAATGGGATTAAGCGTAGGAAAACGATAAATGATGCGCATAGCTGATTCCAACAAATTCCGGGTTGACGAGGTGCCTATACATGAAGCAAATTACAAACAAAGAATATGAGGAGTGGCAGAAATACAAAGCTGAGAAGGCAAAGGGCCGTGTACTGCTGCCGGATACCGTCAGGTTCATCTGCGAGGCCAACGGCTATGATGCCGAGAAGATCGGTCAACACTTCCTTGAAATCCTCCCGAAGATCTGCCCACCTGAAGAAAGATAACACAAAACGCCTCCGAGCCGATGTGGTTTAGAGGCGTTTCTCTGTTTCGGTGATATATATTATTCATTTATCTGGAAGAGTGTTCATAGTTTATCCATTGACAAAAACACTCCTATATAGTAGAATTATGGAAACTACGATATAGGAGTATCTGTGATGAATGGTGGATTTTTAGTAACGAAAATAAAACAACTTGGGGACAGGGTTTTCGAACGGATTTTATTAAAAAAAGGCATCGACGCCTTCAATGGCGCACAGGGACGTATTCTTTATGCGCTATGGCAGGAGGACGGTGTGCCAATCAAAACCGTGTCGGAAAAATGTGGTCTTGCCATCACATCGCTTACTACCATGCTTGAAAGAATGGAGAAAAGCGGCCTTATCCGCCGTGAACAGGATCAGCAGGATAAGCGAAAAACACTTCTCCATCTTACTGAAAAAGCACATAAATTAAAAGTTGATTATGACGATGTCTCTGCTGGAATGGGCAGGATCTATTATAAAGGCTTTTCGGAAAACGAGATTGTGCAGTTTGAGTCATATCTCGAACGCATTCAAAAAAATCTTGAAGGGTGGCGTGAAGAATGAGCGTTTGTATAAAGGACCAGATACAGAATATGAATCTGGTCATCGGCTGTACTGTTGGCTGTCAATACTGCTACGCCCGTAACAACGTGAAACGCTGGCATATGATCGATGATTTTGCCAAACCGGAGTTTTTTCCGGGGAAGCTCAAAATGATGGGAAAAAAACGTCCGCAGAATTTTCTGCTAACCGGTATGAGCGATCTTGCCGGTTGGCAGGATGAATGGCGGAACGAGGTGTTTGCGAAGATACGTGAAAACCCACAGCACCAGTTTCTCTTTCTGAGCAAGCGACCTGATTTGTTGAATTTTGATACAGACCTTGATAATGCGTGGTTCGGAGTGACGGTAACGAGAAAGTCAGAACTATGGAGAATCGATGCTCTTCGGAAGAATATCCGGGCAAAGCATTATCATATGACATTTGAACCGCTGTTTGATGATCCCGGTGAAGTAGACCTTTCCTGCATTGATTGGCTCGTTGTCGGTACCATGACCGGAGCGCAAAGCAAGAAGGTGCGTACCGAGCCGGAATGGGCATGGTCACTTACGGATCAGGCACACGAAGCCGGAATTCCCGTTTTTATGAAGGAAGATCTTGAACCTATCATTGGGGATGAAAATATGATTCAGGAGCTGCCGGAGTCTTTTAATAAGGTATTGGAGGAACAAAGAGCATGGCACAGATAAATATGGACGGCGTTCTCATCGGTGAGGTCGAAACAAAAAATATCATGACAAAATCCAGTCTGCCCGTGGGCGGATATTCTGTGAATCCCTACGTGGGATGTACCCATGCCTGTAAGTACTGCTATGCTTCCTTTATGAAACGCTTTACTGGACATACTGAAGAATGGGGAACCTTTCTCGATGTTAAGCGTTGGCCTGAAATAAAAAATCCGAAGAAGTATTCCGGTCAGCGAGTGGTAATCGGCTCGGTCACTGACGGATACAATCCGCAAGAGGAGCGGTTTGGCAATACAAGAAAGCTGTTGGAGCAGCTTATCGGCAGCGGTGCGGATATCCTGATCTGCACGAAGTCCGATCTGGTAGTGCGTGACATTGACCTGCTGAAAAAGCTGGGACAGGTTACCGTTTCGTGGTCGATAAATACGCTTGATGAGAATTTCAAAAACGAAATGGATGCCGCAGTCAGCATTGAACGCAGAATTGCCGCCATGAAAAAGATATACGATGCAGGTATCCGCACAGTCTGTTTCGTATCTCCCGTATTTCCCGGCATCACAGACTTGGAAGCCATTTTTGAGCGTGTGCATAATCAATGCGATTTGTTCTGGCTTGAGAATCTGAATCTGCGAGGCGGCTTCAAGAAGACAATTATGGATTATATTGCCGAAAAGCGTCCTGAGCTTTTGCCACTTTATGATGAGATATACAACAAGCATAACCGCAGCTACTTTGAAGCATTGGAGAAAAAAGCGGAAGAAATGGCAAAGACATATGACTGTCCGTTCGTGGATAATGAAATGCCATATGGCAGGGTTCCGCAGGGGCATCCAGTAATAGTGGATTATTTCTACCACGAAGAGATCAGAGGGTCGGATAATACCGGAAAACGAAATAAATAAGAAATATAACGCAGCAACGCCTCCGAGCCAATGTGGTTAAGAGGCGTTGCTGCGTCTATGGGGTTATGCTTTGATCTCGGTGCCGTCCTTGAAGGTCACCCGGATGTCGTCCTTGCTGTGAACGGTGACGTAGTCCACCATCGCCAGCCAGTCTGTTTCCCGGAACTCCGTCAGCGGCTCCCGGTTCCGCAGCTCTTTCAGGTAGGTTTCGATCCGGCGCCTTCTGGCCGTGCGCTCGGCAATCAGCTCGGTGACCTCGGTGTGTATGGTCTTGGCCTTGTCGAACCGGGCTAGCCTACATTCAAGTCCTCTTGCCCGCGCAATGTTTAGTTGGATTATCACAAGATTTTCCGTCGGTTCAAAAAAAGCCAATGATTATCAGGCTTTTTGAGGTTCAAGTCCTCTTGCCCGCACCTTTTTTATCTATCCTTGCGCCGTAAAGATAGATAAAAAGTACACCGGAAAAATGGGCTTTTTCAGCCGTTTTTTGCACATAAATGGGCCCTAAAGCGGCATTTTGACCGCTCCGGAGCCTGTATTGCTGCTTTTATATCGCCCGAAGAAAGGTGAAAGCACGCCTTTTCGAGGCAGAATGCGCAAAAAGTGCACCGTTATTATAAAAGTTCATCCTGCAGTGTTCGCAAAAACTCCGCTATACGTTCCTTGTTTGCGCGGTAGAATACCTTGGTATTTGTCTTTTCCGCGGTTATAAAGCCGCAGTTAAACAGGGTGTTCATATGCCTTGATATCGTTGCGCCGGTCAGCCCGAGCTTTTCAGCGAGCTCAACACCGTAGCGGGGAGAATCGCCCGTCTCACGGAGTATCGCAAACTTGCTTTTATCGCTCAGCACCTTGAGAATATCGCAGACCTCGTCAGACAACATAGTTTCAGAGGTTCTTGCTATATCCTCATCGAGCATCCAACCCACCTGTGCGTACCATTTATCCGCTCCGCTCGCACTCATTTCGGATATCACGGACGTGGGATTCATAAGCCCCATATAGATAAAAAGCTGTTGATCTGCTGCGAACTGTGAATCCACATGGCAAAAAACGCGAGAGAACTCCGAATACGGATGCCGGTCAAAATAGCCGTTCCAGTACGTTTCAAAAGCATGCGCTTCATCGGTGAGCTTTTTAAGCTCCGCGTCAAGGCGCATTGCGACCGGACGGATGAGCGCGGCGAGCTCGTCAATATACAGCTCCGGGTTGGATATCAGTTTGAAGAGCCGCCAGCGGAAGTCCTCCGGATACTGCAGCGCATCTATCCTTTCCGCAAGCTCCGCGTGCCATTTGTCGCCGTTATCGCATTCAAAGGAGATGCCCGGAGAGAGCATCACCGAATCCCGATTTTCAAGCTTTGAGCGCCATTTGGACTTCAGGGCCAGCATGTGCTCGTCAAAATCCGGCTTATATGCGGAGAGGATCCAAATCATTAGCTGAGCGAGGCAGCATTTATCCGAGGAAGAAGCGTAGCTGTAACCGTTAAAATAATACTGCAGCATTGGGTCCTTTGGATCAAGCCCTGCGCAAACGCGATCCGATATTCCGGAAAGCATTTCCGCCTTGGCTGCAACGTAAGCAGGCCATGCTTCGTCCTTTTTCGAGGAGTGTTTACGTATGAAATCGTTCATTGTTCCGCCGAAGCCGATGCCGTTGGCATACCGGTAAAGCAGTTCGACTGTTTCAGCCGCAATTATCGGCTCGTTAACAATGGTGACCACAAGAACACCTCCGTTTATAAACAATGGTTTTACCATTCAATTATAATCCTTTTGCTGATTTTTAGCAATAACGATCGCTCTGATCCGTATGCAAGCCCCGGCGAGCGTATCGATGGGGCTTGCGTACGTCAATATAAGCCTTTCGGATCTGACAGGAGCAGGTAAATGCACCGGCCAAATCAGTTTATCAGATCAGTCCCATAGCCATTCTCATGATAGTCAAAACATCATCCATGCTTACAATGCCGTTTGTAATGACGTCCGCAGCCCTGAAAGCATCGCCCTCAAGCTCGATAAGGCCCATCGAATGCCTTGCTGCAAGCAGAGCATCGGTAAGCGTGACAGTGCCGTCAAGGTTGCAGTCGCCGGGAAGAACGGAGCCCGGCAGATCGCCTTCATTCGGTATCAGCGTGAGCGCAGTCATAATGGGTTGGTTGCCGCCTTCGCCGATTACACCGAGGTACTCGCGAGCACCGCTTTCGGGATCAAGGCGCACCAGATAGCTGTCCTGATTGAAGCCCCAGCAGTTCTGACACCAGATGAATGTATCGGTTGAATAATCGTAGGCAAGCGCAGTCAGGAACGGCAGCTCGATACCGAGTGAAAGCACGGCGGTGCACTCGCCGTTTTCGTCCACCTTCAACAGTCTGCCGGTATCGTCCAACGCATAGAGTCCGTCGCGTCCCGCAGCGATCGTCTTTATGTTGGATGCGCCCGTGAACTCCGCGAAATCATAGTACTGCGCGGTTTCAAGATCCACCTTTGCAAGACACAGCCCGCCGGTCGATTCGTTATAGACCAGGGCGAACATGGCGTTCAGGTTGTAGTCATAGGTCATGCCCCATGCCTGATAGCCGCTCTGTGGGATACCGATAACTGTGTATTCACCCGTTTCGATATCCGCCCTCACAAGCCCGCCGAAGCGGTAGGATATGTACAGGCCGCCGTCATAATAGGCCGCGCCGTAGATCTCCTGCTGCGCATCCCAAAGTGATGTAAGCTGAGCGGGAGTAACATCTGAGAAGCGGATCCAGTCGTTTGCTTTCTCGACGCCGTTGTTTCTGTAAGCGTAGAGAGTCGTTCCGTCGTTTGTGACTGTGATGCGGAATGAGAGCTCGTATCCCCCATCCTCGGTCGCTGCGGTGATTACGGCTTCTCCCTCGGAATAGGCGGTAACAAGGCCAGAGCCGTTTACGGAAGCAACGCTTGCATCGCTGCTCGTCCAGATCACATTTCTGTTTTCCGCGTTGAAGGGCTCAACTGTGACCGCAAGCAGCGTCACGCCGCCCGGAGCGAGCTTTGCGGAGTCGAGCGTGGAATGAATGCCGCTTACCGGTACGCCGGGCAGGCGTTCCGGCAGATCCTGCTCCCGGCAAACGGTATAAAGGCCGCCGATCTCAGGCGCGTCCTGCATCGCGCCGAGGCTCACGCCTGCGCCGGTTTCGGGATCCACCTTAACCAGCAATCCGTCCGGATACTGCGCCCAATATATGCTGTCGGTACGGTAATCATAGGTCATGGACTGCAGGAAGTTAGCGACAAAGCCGGTGGGGCCAACCAGCTCGCAGTGCGCGTTCGCGTCAATGCGGTAGAGGTCGCCGTTGAAGCTGATGCCGTAGAAGCATCCGCTCCTGCTGCCCGACAGGGTGATTATCTCGCTTGGGGCATCGAATGCGCCGACGAGTGTGATCTCCGCGGTGTTGATATCGAGCCTTGCAAGCTGCTTTATGCCATCAACAAGCACCATGCAGTACATGTTTCCGGTCGTGTAATCGTATGCCATCTCGTAAATATCGTAGTAGCAGGGGCCGACGATACGGCTTGTGCCGGTCGCCTGGTCAATGGCAAAGAGCAGGCGTGTCTGCTGCGCAAAAGCATAATATACGCCATCAAAGTATTCGCCCGCGTACACTTCCGATCTGGGATAGCCGAGGCTTATGATTGCCGGGAGCTCGTAATCAGTGAACTTGACGAGATCGCCGTATGTGCCGTTTGAATAAACACGGGAACCGCGAAGCTCTATGCCGTCCGCAAGCACGGTTATCTCCGCCGTGGCGGTAAAGCCTCCGTCAACAGTCGTAACGGTGATTATCGCGGTACCGCCGTTAACGCCGGTCACGAAACCGTTTTCATCGACTGTGGCGACGGAAGGCGCGGAGCTTGTCCATGTGACCGCATTGTTGTCCGCGTTCCAGGGATAGACAAGCGCGTTCAGCTGTTCGCCTACGCCGGGTGCAAGCGTTATTGCGGTCGGCTCAACACGTACGCCGGTTACGGGGAAGCTGTTCACAGGAGCGGGCGAATATGCTTCATCACGAACGATCGTGAGCGCAGTAAACTGGATGCCGCTGCCGATGATGCCAAGGGAAGCGCACTGGGCGGTCTCCGGATCCACCTTCAAAAGCTCTCCGCCGGGAGCGTGCGCCCAGTAGATACTGTCCGTCCTGTAATCATAGGTCATGGACTGTACGGAAAAGATGTTTTCATAGGGAGTTTGACCGACTGCCTCCACAAAACCATGATCGTCAATGATGCAGAGCTGTCCATTGCCGTTTATGCCGTAAAAATTGCCGTTTCGCGCATGTGTAAAGGCGTAGAAACTCTCATCCCCGCGAACGGTGCAGATCGTTGTGAGTTCGGCCGTATCCGTGTCGATCGCAAATATGGTCTGATTCATTCCGTTGGCGTAAGCGATGCCGTACATCACCTGCGCCTCATAGTCATAGCTCAAGGCGGTAAACGCATACGGACAGTAGCCGACGGCGGTCATCTCGCCCGTTTCCACATCAATGGTAACGAAACGACTGTTGATATAGTCCGAACCGTAGAGCACACCGTTCACATACTCGGAGCCGTACAGCTCGAAAGCGCCCTGCCATTTGCTCTGGACGACCTCGGGCTGAACGTCGGTAAATGCTATATAGTCTCCATAAGGGCCGTTCTCCGCATAGAGCCTGTATGCAAGAAAATCTATCGTTTCATCCGTTACGCGTACAAAACAAGCATCGGTGCAGCCGCCGTCCACGCTCGTAACGGTGATTGTCGCTTCACCTGCGGAAACGCCCGTCACAACGCCGTTCTCATTTACGGAAGCAACGTTTTCATTGCTGCTTGCCCATGTGACCTCCTGGTTCTCGGCGTCAAAAGGAACGATCGTAACGGAGAGCGGTTTGGAAACCCCGGGAGCAAGCAGCAGTTCGTTTACATTCAGAATAACGTCGGTCACGGAATGACCTGCGTCGAGCTCCGGAAGATCCTCCGGGTCCGGGATCGTGGTGATGCCGGTCAGAGTGGTGTAGTGAGGCATGGAACCGAGCACGTTCACGTCCCCCGTCGCGGGATCGATGCAGACGATATCCTGTCCGGGGTTATGCTCCCAGTAGAGTTTGTCGTCCGCATAGCAGTATGTTGAAGAAGAGCCGTAGACCGTGGTAAAACCGGTGTCGGCGATCTGCGTGCAGTTGCCGTAAACATCAAATGAATACACAGCGCCGGAGCCGTCGACGCCATAAAGCACGCCGCTTTCGCGACCGGCGCTGATGGTAGTCATGTTGATGTTTGCGGGGAAGGTGCCGAGCACGGTGGTCTCGCCGGTTTCAAGGTCGATCCGCCCTATCTGCTTGGCATTCACGGCATAGCTGAATGTAAGAAACAGCATGTTTCCGGTTGTGTAATCATAGGTCATGTCGTTCACAAGCACATCGAGTGAACGGATGCTTTGAGCAGTGCCGTCATCCACATTTACCGCGGAGAATCCAAGGTTCTCATCCACAACATAGAGCGTGCCGTCATAATATTCCGCGGCCATCATGCCTGCGGAATAAGGCCAAAGCGATGTTACGTTTTCAAGATCGTTGGTTGAAAAGGTCACGAAATCGCGCTGTTCCTCTGCGATCTCGCTCCAGGAGCGAAATGCATACAGCGCTGTACCCGCATCCTTTTCGTGAACGCTTTCAGCGTTTACAATGCCGCTGAAAACTCCCGTACAGCATGTGCAAAGCATGAACGCCGCAATAAACAGCGATACTGCTTTTTTGAAAGTGTGATTGCCAATCATCATAAGAGCGAACCTCCCGTCTAAATTACGCGTATATGCAAGCGTTCATTACGCTTGCGTCTATTATATCGTTGTACGTGGTCCCTGTCAACAGCTTTTCAAAATAATTTTGTATAGCCAATGTGCTTTTGATCTTCCGTTGTACTGTAAAAAACTGCAGCACCCATATTATCGGCGTATCTGGGAGTCACACGATACAGTACGTAATCGAAAAGTCCGGCGCTTTGGACAAAGCTCTCCGCCAGCTTCCGAGCCTCGGCTTCGCTTAGAGTCAGGGGCTGCCATATGGGATCGGATATCTTGAGCTTATCCACGTAATCATATCGGACGGTTGATGAATTTGCGCAACTTATTCGAAAGAGAAGTCAGTATTATAACCAATGAACGCTCGAATCTTCTTGCAAAGTTCATCAAACTCATCAATTGTAGAGATCCCGAGCTCCTTTACCTTATCCTTGGGGATAATACACGCCCCCAATAAAACAAAATAAAGATAGATTGCATTTGCGCGGGTTTTTTCCACAACTTCCCAGTTCTTTAAATTGTGAGTATGAAAATATCCATTTCTGCACTCTTTGCGGAAGCAGCAAACCATATCTGCTATATGTTCAGAAACCGTAGGTTCGATAAAAATTGACGGATTATTCCTAAGGAAGAATTCAAAACTCCCTATTGAACTATCTATATACTGAAGTTGTTCCGAAGTTAGATCAATATACGTATATCGTCCGAACCTATATGTAATTATACCCTTTTTGTTTACTTCATAAACTATGTCGCTAATAGTGCTCATTGTAATCTTGCAGCCGTTGTCAACATTAAGCATTACGATCTTATAAAGCAGTTGCTCGATGGATTTCAAATAACCGCTTATAACAGAAGTGTAGTCAAAATTTCTTCTGCCTTTTAGCGAATGGTATAACCATTCAGATGTAATGAAACTATCAGCATATTCGTTGCCGCCGGTCATTGTTCTGAATAATTGACCGGACACATAATTGTTTTCCTATTCCGGCAATACGCTGATAGGAACAAAATCCGTATCGATAACGCTGAACGTGCCGGAGACCATAGTGCCGTCTGCAAGCATAGCTATGCAGGATTCGAACCCGTCGATCGCGGGGCAGTTCCATGCCTACATCCAGAACAAGACGAAGCTGAGCGTATCCGTAAACGCTTCCGGAGCATACGGCTCAACGATAGTATCGGTCACCACCACGATAAACGGAACGGCGTATACGGAGGCTTCCTTTACGACCGAGGCGCTGTCGAAGAGCGGTACCCAGAGCTATACGGTGGTGATAAAGGACTCCCGAAACAGGACGAGGACGGTCACGGGATCATATGAGGTCGTGGCGTATAAGCCGCCTACGGTCAATATCGCTTCGGTGTTCCGCTGTAACTCCTCGGGAGTATTATCCCACAACGGCACCTTCGTATCGATAAGGCTGAGGGCGAATATCTCCCCGCTCGATTCCGCTAACGACGCCTCCATCGTCATACAGAGCAAGAGGAAGAACGCGGCGAACTACACGACGCTCCGGAGCATATCGGGCGTATATGCCTACAACAGCACAGTGGTATGCGGAGGCTCTCTTTCGAGCCAGTACGCCTATGATATCCGCGTGGAGGTAAGCGACTACTTTGAGACGGTCTATGCTTATGCCGACATAACCACGGCGGATACGATATTCTCTATCCGCAACAACGGCCTCGGCATGGCGATAGGCAAGATATGCGAACAGGACAGGTTCGAGATGGGTTGGGACGCTGCGTTCCATGAGGACGTGACCTTTGAGGGTGACGTCACGTTCTCCTCGCTAACATGGCTCCGCGACCTTATCTATCCCGTGGGCTCTATACGCATGACGGTGGATCCTACCAACGCGACAACCTTCCTTGGCGGCACGTGGGAGCTGTGGGGTGAAGGACGTGTTCCCGTCGGCGTGGACGCGAACAACAGAGAGCTCTGCGATCCCGAGATGGAGGGCGGCGCGAAGACTGTAACGCTTACCACGGCAAACATGCCCTCGCACAACCATGCGCTCTCATCGGGTACAGCAACAGCAGCGGAGGCCGCGGCGCACACGCATCATGCGGCTGCGGATACCTACAAGGTAGGCTCCGGCTCTGGAAGCAATTACAAGTACCTCACGAACGGCGGCAGTACCGATCCCGCTTCTACGGGGAGCGGCGGAGCGCATACGCACACTATCACGCTCTCCGGCAACACCAGCTCGAAGGGCAGCGGAACGGCGCACAGCAATATGCAGCCGTACATCACCTGCTATATCTACAAAAGAACAGCATAAGAAAACTCCCGCTGGTGGTTCGTCGAACCTCTCGCGGGAGTCCCTTTTACGGTTATACACTTTCCTGTTCTCGGTCTTGCGCGTTACGGGATTCACTTCCCATGTGACGCGGTTTTCCTTTGCGAGCTCTTTTTGAGCTTTCTTGCTCATTTTGGCTTTGGGAATGAACTTAGCCATATCCATCACATCCTTTCGGACGGCATTATAACCGAACCCGAATGAAAACACAATAGGAGGTTTCTGAAATGAAAGAATTCTGGATCACCATACAGGTAGCATTCAGCGCTGTGGGCGGCTGGCTCGGATGGTTCCTCGGCGGCTGCGACGGGTTGCTATATGCGCTTATCGCGTGCGTACTGATCGACTATGTGACCGGCATCATGTGTGCAGTGGTTGACAAAAAGCTGTCGAGCAGAATTGGCTTTAAAGGCATCTTCAAAAAAGTGCTCATATTCGCGCTTGTGGGATTAGGGCACATACTCGACACTTACGTGATCGGCACAGGAGCAGTGCTGAGGACTGCAATCATCTTCTTCTATATCTCAAACGAGGGAGTGTCGCTGATCGAGAACGCGGCATATCTCGGACTCCCGGTCCCCCAAAAGCTGAAAGCTGTGCTCGAACAGCTCCACAACAGGGCTGAAAAGGAAAAAGATACAGAAACGAACGACGAAACTGAAACGGAGGATGACAAAGATGCTGAAGACGAATAACCTTAGGGAGTTTATCACTTATCTGCAGGCGCAGGTAGACAATCATTCCATCTATGTCTGGGGAGCGCAGGGCCAGCTCGGTCCGGCGGTTAACGAGGCTTGGATCAGGCAGAGAGAGACGTCCGATACAAACGCGAGAAGAGCGATCACTTTCTGGCGCAGACAGGTGGCAGCAGGTTATGGCGACGTTCTCCGGGCATTTGACTGTTCAGGTCTGGGCATGTATTGGTTCCAGAGCGTTAAGCAGTTTCTCCGATACGATCTCGCCGCGCAGGGCCTTTACAGCATGTGCACAAAGATCGAACGCGACAAGCTTCGTGTCGGCGACTTTGTTTTCAAAGTCGATAAAAACGGTAAAGCCACGCACATCGGCTACGTCGTCGATACCGACCTCAACGTTATCGAGGCCAAGGGCCGTGACGCGGGCGTTGTGAAGCTCCCCCTTGACGGCAACACATGGAACGCTTACGGCAGGCCTCCTTTCTGGTCGGAGGCGGAGGTCGCCGACTGCGAGGGCAGGTTCATATTCACCCGTGTGCTCAAGTACGGCAGGATCGGCGACGACGTGTGCGAGCTGAAGAAGCTCCTTGCGGCAAAAGGCTTCGGAGGGCTCAATGTCAACAACCGCAACTACTTCGGATCCACCCGCAATAAGGTCAAGGCGTATCAGAAAGCAAACGGCCTAACCGTTGACGGCAAGGCGGGACCGCAGACGATAACCGCGCTCGGCGGGTTCTATATGGTGTGACGAAAACCCCATCGGAGGATAACCTTCGGTGGGGTTCTTACTTGGTATTCTGACTAAAGGTTATTTCTCTTTCACGCCTTTTTTAAGCCGTATTGCAAGAATAATTATCACGATTATCAAGACGAAAAACACACAACCACCTATTAGAACATAAGTATTAGGTAAAATTGAAGTATCATTATTATCTAATTCTGCTTCTTCCGCAGGGGGTTCTGCCAATACGCTTGCTTGATCTACAGGAGATGCTGTAACTGGAGGCTGCGTACTACTGTAGGCGGCTACGTCCTTTGGCGTATAAGTTGCTTCTGGAGTAAGAGCCGGTTTCGCCGACGGATCAGGATTATCGGGTGTCATTTCTTCTTTACTGCTTTTTTGATCGGTATATACCTGGTCCTCATAATTGACCGATGCTGTATAAGTAATGGTCAAAATACCGCAAGCCTGATCAAATACTGTAGAGACAGAGATTTCGCAAGGAATAGTGTCCGAAAAGCCACATGTTGTGCAACAGATTGTCATTGAGCAACGGGAGAAATCTTTTTCCCAGATGAAAGCAGGGTCCCCATAGGTATGAGTATGTTCATCAGCGTCTGAGCCGATGAGTATTGTTCCGTTTATATCAAGATCAAACAATCCTTCGTTAGACTGACTGTGAATCAACTCTCCAAAAGTATACCTATCTACAGGTATGCTCCTAAATGCGATAGCACCTTCCGTCTCATAACCATTGAGTTTTGCAAGATAAACGTCCATTGTACCATTGTTTTCCCCGGATAGTGTCACCTTAAACGCGGATGGAATAATAGCGACTTTTGAACAATCTCCTGTCGCATCTGTGATGGAATAGAAGTAATTTTCATATCCATTAAGCACATGCAGCTCCGTACTAGAAATATCGGCTATAAAGTTGCCGGTCGAATCCGAGACTACTACCTCTACGGGACAAGCTATTATAACGATCACCAGATTTCCATCATTGTAAACCATGGAACCTGTGTCAGTATCATAGAGAAGCCCTTTCGTATGACACCAGGGCGAATTACAATCATCCATGATTGTCCTAAGAGCCAAGATGTTTGCCGCATATTTCGACAATTTGTTCTGGTTTGCCTTTCCTGCATTCTCTTTCTCAAAAAGGTACTCCTCATACTTGATGGCATATGATGCCGCAAAAGAAAGAGTAGATTCGTAAGCATTAACAGCAGCATCAAACAGCATTACTTCTTTGAAATTTTCGTCACTAATATCATCCTCTTGTATTTTCCCTATTTCGTTATGACATATATCGCTAAACATTGCAGCTATCATATGACTTTTCCGTATGAGATCTATACACAATGCACGTTCATCATTGCTGGTTATTGTCTCATCGATAAATAAGCCCGCATCAAGAAGCAACCTTCCCACATCATACACAAGTTTTATTTTTCCAATAACAGGGATACAGTCAATTATCTTGTCGATAATAAACATACCACACGTGTCTATTACATCGGTGGTAAACGCCCCGGCATGCTCTTCGATAATGGACATGATATGGTTAAACATTACCATGACATTGCCGGGATCGTTCTTGCACTCTTTAACGTTTGAAATAATGGTTATTATAGCTTCCCTAAAACATACTACATTAAAACTGTTTATTATGGCGGAGGTATCCCAACTATAGACTTCAGACATAATATCTGAGAGATAACCAATGTCTGGCATTCCACTGTCGTTGAGAGTGTTTTCATAAAACCAGACAAAAGAGTACTGAAGGACGGAGATAAACTCGTCTGTCGCATTACAGAATGCTTCGTAACACGCACGGTACTGAATAATATCGGATACAGTGTCAAGCATAGCATCTGCAGCTTCGAATGCAATGCCAACCAAAAGCTCGTCCTTTAATGAATCGATGAACTGCGGGGCGCCAAGCGCGTCGGCAGATCTGAGTATACCGTCCAAAGCATCACAATACTCAGCGGAGCCTGCATCATATGTTGCCAAAGAAGATAACAGATTTCGAATCTCCTCGGTTTGACTGGGCACAACGGTGCTTTCCATACGATCTTTAATATCCAAGGATAACTCCAACCCATCGAACAAAGCAGAAGTATACTGAATCAATATGTCGTTTTGCTGCTTTTTTTGAGCTGTTTCACCGCACAAAATTTTTGCTAATACCAACTCATACGTGTCAACATCGGATTCTATAATGTCATCAAACTCCAAGCCCAGGACTTTACTCAGAGTTTTACAGAACGAATAGCCGTTAGCACTTTTATCCTTCGATACATCTACCATTACATTGGCAAACCTATAGCCGAGGCCGCAGCTGACATCTTTATCAAACACCTCACTGTTCTGATAAGTAAAATGTTGATTAATAAACAAATGATTCAAGGAGTCAGAAGTTATGTTGTCTGCTATCTCACCGAAATAAAAAACCAAGTCGTCGAGATTGGTGACATCATAGTAGTATTCCGAAGATGAGGCTAAATCTGCTGCAATAAGACGGAAAAGAGCAACAATTTCCGATCCGGAAGATGGCATGTTTGCAACAGTCTGGAAGAGACCAATAACATAGAGGTTAGCTTTGTCTTTTATAGGAAGGGAGGCTTCATACGCAGCATTGGCATACATATAGATATTGATGCCGGTTGGGCTGTATACCCAGTTACTACCTATGACTGAACTGTCATAGTGGCCATTTTCTAGATAATCACCGCCTGCCGTATTGCCAGTAGTTATAAGAACGCAGTTTTTTATAGCATCAGCATCTTCTATAGTATCAAGTAAGTAATTGGCCTCCTCAAGTGCTTCGGCGATATCAGGCTTGCCGTCAACTGTAGCCAGCATACTGATTTTCGACTCGAGGAAGTCAAAGTCATTAGAAAAGCCAGAAACAATTTCCGGCTCTGCTGAATAAGCTATAATCGCACAATAATTAGTACCGCTTGCGTTGATAAGGTCACGAATAAAGTGCTTAGCTGCTTCCTTCGTATAAGGGGTAGCCGGATCTGCGGTAAAAATCGTCTCTCCACTTACACTAAACGTGACTTCGCTCGAAACATCGATTACAAGAACAGAGTAACGCGTTGTAGTGGATCCATTATCCTTTTTCGTTTCAGACGCTTCTTTAGCGAGAGACGAAATGGAAGGGATAAAAAGGGCAGAGAGAATTACGATAGAGAGAATAACGGAACAAATCTTTTTCATTTTCGTATCTCCTTTACGGATTATTTTTCAGATCGCGGAAATCCCCTTGATCTGGCTTCATTATATCACTCAAAAATACTTAATCAATGCTAAAAACAGACGAAAACAGATGCGTCAAAATGATATAATGTCGATAATATAAAAATCCTTGACAAATCGAGCCACACATCGACACTCTCTCGTCAAATATCGGGGCAATACTCGGTTAATCGATATATTTATCAATACTGCAACAAGAGTGTTGCAAGGCATTTGTATCTGTGGTATAATACACGTATCAAAAATGTCGAGGTATCAATATGAACGAAATGTCCTTTACTCTTTCGAGAGAAGCGTTATCTGACTTGATTGAAGAACAGGTAAGCAAAAAATTAAAAAAGAAGGCGGAATGCCATGATTGCATATATAGTTTCCCGATGAACTGGAGGATTGAGCATTCTGGAAAAAATGAGTATATCATCATTGATCCGGATGATAAAAAGGGATCGGAGCTTAATGGAAGAGCCCCTGGATCGTTTCCTGACTATTTTTCAAAACGAGTATCGCAACAGAAAGACCGTGAAAGATTCATGGCCGATTTATTGGTTTACGATTGGAAAAGCAGAGGCTTTGTGTCTGCATCACTATACGGAAAAAGATATCCAATTGATAAGATTTTCACCAATTTGCTAAAAGAAGCTATCATCGAAGTAATCAAAAGCGGAAGAAATGGTAATAATAAGCGCAATGATAAGAGCTTTGAGATAGGGTTGTCTAAGGAACCATATAATAAAACTATCAACTCTCTGGAAGACATGAAGGAGAGCATTTTCTCAATGACCGACGGCCACATTGACATTGAAAAGTCAAAAAACGAAGGTTGCAGAATAACTGTTCTGGAGGGACATGAATTATCTGCCCAAGCAGCGATGAATCTCAAAACAACGGATGTTTTAAATGAGATTTGGAACCAAGCGGCAAAGTTTCCTTTGATTATCAGTATGCTGAGCAGAGATAAGTATGACGAACTTGTCGACCTGCTTAGAGCAATTACCGAAATTGAGTATCGACCCGAAAACAATTCTTTCAGGATCGATGTCGGCTCTCCGAGCCCGATAAAAAGAGTGATGCAGCGTTTCTTTGATCCTATCCGTGAGGTTACGTCAAAACGTGAATACACAGTCATCGACTTTATTATGGCTATGAGGAAGTATGCTGAAGAGGCGCGCCGGAATGACGACACGCACTCTTTTCACGATCCTTCTGATGAAAACGCTCTCATAAAACAGATGATCGATGATGCGCTTGACAGCGGCTTTCTTATCAGAACAGATTTGGAACACCAGTTGAAGTATCACGTCAAGCAGTTGCGTCTCATAACCGCTGCTTTGAGTGTAGCGATCGGAGACAACCATGCGGCTGCTAATAATAACGATCGCGACCGGGTGGGGTTGTGCTTGAGCCATTTGCTTAAAGAAGATCTTGAAGCTGACAGAAAGCGGCATGTTGATCGACACTATCCCGGTACTATGGTATACTCAATCGCATATTTGAATCGGGTTGATGAATCGGTACGCCTTAAAGTCCTTGATGCACTTATTACGATTGCGAACGATTTCTCCGTGGGATCAAGACATCGTCAGCAGCGAGCTCTATGCATACTGACCTATTACCTTATCGAGGGCGAAGAAATAAGCAATACACTGAGAAAAAGACTCTTTGAAGCTGCTTATTCACGTACACTTTATATCGCGCAGGGTCAGCTTTGGCAACACCTTAGACGCCATGCGAATATTTTTGAGAAGATTGCAAGAGATACTTTTATTAGGTCAACAAAAGTTGACATAGACAAATATGCCTGTTCCGATCCATACTATCACTTTTTGATTGGCGCTGTATATGAAGAGGAAGACTCAATTTCGGCAGCTCACCGTTTCCTGATCAAATGCGGCAAAGTTCAGAAAGAAACCTGGCATTTGAGCGACAGTATGGAAATTGATCTTCAAAGAACTATTAATCTTCTTGAACAGGGTTTGCATAAGCTGAAGGACGGTGACGAAAACGACATACTGTTTTATGTTTACGGTCTGCAAACAATTTTCTATGCCTTATCAAATTTGAGCGTGCATAAAATATTCGAGGATAAATGCGCTGAGTTTTCTGATAAGTTAACTAATAGTAAAACAGCAGCATTGATAGGCGAGGCCCTGATTACGTGCGACTATTACAACAGACTGTATAACCGCAAGTATGATAAAGGGGATATTGAAGGTTGTTATCTTATGTCCGGTTCAATCAGGTTTGTTTGCAGCAACAATTATCATAAGTACATTCCTAAAATCCCACTTGGTCTTATGGCTCAAAAATATGATGCTTGGCTAAAAAACGAACACGGTAGGCATAGGTACCTGTTGATGCGACTCTTGGCGTACACGGACTATAATTTCGGTGATGATTTGAATGAGATAAACGAATACGAAGCTACTGACTTCCTTCCGTATGATCACATGGGTAGTTTTGATGATTTTTTCAGAGACAAAGCAGAACTCCATTAATCTCCAATAGCATGGTATTCAAAGCAATATTAGAAGAACCCCATCGTAGCATCACCTTCGGTGGGGTTCTTGTTTACCGTTCGCTTACTGCCGCAAAGGGTTGACAGTATTATTTATCCTCGGTTTCTTTCTCCGAGTTGCCGGAGAGGGCTTCGGGATGCGTCCTGTAGTATTCCTTGATACGGGGAAGGAGCGCTCTTGCCAAACTGTCGATCGCTCTCTGCGGAGGACGGTATCCTTCCATATTGAAAGCGGTCAACGTTTCGCCGCTTTCAATGTCGTTGATAACGACGGCATACCCTTCCCGAATCTTATCCCGGACGTCTTCGTTGAGCTGAGAGAATGTCTGCCGTTGAATCTCGTCAAGCGAGTCCTCGTCAAACGGCTTGGTATTCTCGAGATCGGTGTTGAGCACCACCACGACTGTACTCTGATGCTTCTTTTTTGCCATTCTTTGTACCTCCTTATCTTTATTTCCCTTTACAGTATCGGAACGGCGCTATATCTATCGCTCGGGTTTTTCAAAAAAATCAAGAACTTTTTTCATGGTTTACCCCGAACAAAACGCACTTTTTTGTCCGTATAGTGAAGGGGGTGTTTTTATGAACAAAAACACATCGGCACAGAATATTAAATTGAGCCTCGCCGGAGTCAAACCGTCCGCTATCGCCGAAATGATAGGAGTATCCGTCAATACGGTCAAAAGCCATCTGAGAAGACACAAAGAAGAAGGGGCAGGATGTATACCGTGTCTTTATTGCGGAACGCCCGTGCCGCAGAACGAAGGCAGAAAACAGAAAAAGTACTGTTCCGACAGCTGCCGTATGCGGTATTGGAACGGACAGTATCGCGAAAGGAAGAAGCACGATGGTGAAGGGTGACATTTACAGCCCCGAGCGGCTCATGAGCTATCGGCTTGCTGTCTCCGCGATTGAAAAGATAGCATTCACGGGTGGACCGACGGATCGAGAAAAGAATCGGATTCTGAGTATTCTGAGAAAGCGATACGGGTTTGATAAGAAAAGCGTTTTTATAAATAATGCTTGACTTTTTGCGGCATTAGAGTGATGTATACGGTACCGAAAGATCGATACAAAGGAGGTGGAGACATGGCAAAAATCGAGAGGATCGAGCCTTTGAAAAAGCTCCCCAAACTCAGAAACGTTGCCGCCTACGCAAGAGTGTCATCCCCCAAGGACGCAATGAAGCATTCGCCTGCAGCTCAGGTCGGATACTACAGCAGCATGATACAATCCCATCCGGGTTGGAATTACGCCGGTGTATTTATCGATGAAGGCATTACCGGGACAAGAGAAACAAGAGAAGGTTTCCAAAGGCTTCTTGAAGAATGCCGCGCGGGGAAAATCGACATGGTGATCACGAAGAGTATTTCCCGCTTTGCCCGTAATACGGTCACCCTGCTTTCAACGGTAAGGGAGCTCAAGAGTTTGGGCATTGACGTTTTCTTTGAAGAACAGCAAATACACACCATGTCGTGCGAAGGAGAGCTGATGCTGACTATCCTTGCCTCGTTCGCGCAGGAAGAAAGCCTTTCTGCGAGCGAGAATCAAAAATGGCGCATCAAAAAGAATTTCGAAGAGGGCAAGCCCTGGAGCGGAAAGATCTACGGCTACAGGCTTGAGAACGGAGTTTTTATCGCCCTGCCCGACGAGGCGTCGATCGTAAGGCGGGTCTTTAAGGAATACCTCTCCGGCTGCGGAACGGAGGCTATAGCGAACGGTCTTAATTCCGACGGGATCCCGACCCGGAAGGGAGGGAAATGGTATCCGGCGGTCATATGGCAGATGCTCCGTAATTTCAACTATACCGGCAGCCTCCTTCTGAAAAAGACCTACCGTGAGGATCATATCACAAAACGCAAACGTGCCAACGACGGCGTGCTTCCGCAGTACCTCGCAGATGATACCCACGAGGCAATAATCGATATGGGAACCTTCGAAGCCGTACAGGAGGAGATAGCGCGCCGGCAGGAGTTGTACAAGCACAGAGCAAAGTCAAGAAATTCATATCCCTTTTCGGGGCTGATCGTATGCGCCAGCTGCGGAAGAAAATATAAAAGGAAGACGGCGAAGTCCGGTCACGTTTGGATATGTCCGACTTTCAACTCAGCGGGCAAAGCCGTCTGCCCCTCAAAGCAGATTCCAGAAGAAACGCTCAAGGCGCTTACGGAGGGCATCGACCTTTCCGCGGTGGAGCACATGATCGCTGAGGACGGCAACATTATCCAGGTATGCTTCAGGGACGGCACCAAACGGGAATTGAAATGGAAAGACCGCTCCAGGGCTGAGTCATGGACGGAGGAAATGCGGCAGGCCGCAAGGGAGGCCGCTTTGAAGGGAGGCAGAAAGAATGGCGAACGTTAAGCTGATTCCCGCCACTAAGGCGCTGCATACCGGCGCTTCCCTCGAGCGGAAAACAAAGCGCAGGGTCACGGGCTATGCGAGGGTTTCTACCGACAGCGACGAGCAGCTTTCGTCGTATGAGGCCCAGGTCAGTTATTATACGGATTACATAAACCGCAATCCGGACTGGCAGCTCGTAGAGGTCTATACGGACGAGGGCATATCGGCAACAAGCACTAAAAAAAGAGAGGGCTTCAACAGGATGATAGCCGACGCGCTTGCCGGTAAAATCGATCTTATCGTCACAAAGAGCGTCAGTCGCTTTGCCCGAAACACGGTAGACAGCCTTTACGCTATCCGTAAACTCAAAGAGCACGGCACGGAGGTGTATTTTGAAAAGGAGGGGATCTGGACGTTCGACGGCAAGGGCGAGGTGCTTATCACGATAATGTCTTCGCTTGCCCAGGAGGAGAGCAGATCGATATCGGAGAACGTGACATGGGGACAGCGCGGACGATTCGCCGCGGGAAAGGTCAACATGCCGTTCTCTTCTTTCCTGGGGTACCGGAAAGGCGAAGACGGCAAGCCGGAGATAGACCCCGATGAAGCCGAGACCGTGCGGCTCATTTACAGGCTTTTCATGGGAGGGCTGACCTCCAACGGCATATCGAAGCGGCTAACAGAAATGGGAATACCTTCTCCGAGGGGCTGCTCAAGATGGTGGGACAGGACCGTCGAAAGCATACTGACGAACGAGCGGTACAAAGGCGACGCTCTCCTTCAGAAGAATTATACGGTTGATTTTTTGTCGAAAAAACGGAAGAAAAACGACGGAGAGGTGCCGCAATATTATGTGGAAGACAGTCACCCGGCCATTATCGACCGGGCGGAGTGGGATCTTGTGCAGGCTGAGATGGCAAAGCGAAAGGCAAAGGGACCTCACCATAACAGCCTCAGCCCGTTTGCCGCTAAGATATGCTGCGGGGACTGCGGCGGCTGGTACGGTCCCAAGACATGGCACTCGACCGATAAATATCGCAAGGTGGTATGGCGCTGCAACGCAAAGTACGACCGGGCTACTGCCTGCGCTACTCCGACGGTCACCGAAAAAGATATCAGCGCCATGTTTTTACGGGCGGTATCAAAGTTGAGAGATATGCGGGAGGTTCTCCGAAGCGACTGCGAAGCCATCAGGGAGGAGCTTTCCTACACCGCCGATATAGAGAGGGCGCGGAAACGCGTCGAAGAAGAATGCGGAGAAGTTGAGGCTCTTATAGATAAACTCATACGGGAGAACACCACTGTGAAGATGGATCAAAATGTTTACAACAGCAGGCTCGACGGATACAACCAGCGCTATGACGCACTCAACATGAAGCTCGATAAGCTCCGGGAAAAGGAGGCCATGCTTCGGCATGAGTCAAAGCTTATCGAGCAATTCGAAAATGACCTGTTGACGCTCGAGGAACTCCCGGTCGATTTCAGCCCGGAATTGTGGAACGCCTTTGTGGAGAAGGTGACGATCTACCATGACGGGAGTGCTGGATTCCTGTTCAAAAACGGAGCGGTGATAACGGAAAGGCTGTAAAAAAGCAAGGTCCGGAAGGCGAAATCCGGGTCTTTTTCTATGCCAATGCGGGTTTCAAACGATTCAAACGATAGCACGGCATTTCAAACGATAGCGGGTGCATTTCAAACGGTAGCTTTTGGGGAAAAGGGGAAAACGGGCTAAATTGACCGATTTCAAACGATAGCAAAAAGCTCCTCAAAAGACCGGATGCACCCGCTCCCGTTAAAAAGTGCGGGGAATTAAAGAAAAAAACGGCAAAAAAAACGATAGCAAGATGTGAGTAATGGTATCCATCTTGCTATCGGAATGTGGTGGAGCATAGGGGATTCGAACCCCTGACCTCAACATTGCGAACGTTGCGCGCTACCAACTGTGCTAATGCCCCATGCGCATAGTATTATACTCCCGCGGGCGCGGGATTGCAAGAGTTAATTTCATATATTCATCGGAGGGGGATCGCGGCGGATGGAGGCGAAATTTGTGCGCGGATGACGAAAAAGAGCCACTCGGGACGAAAAAGCGCGAAAAAAAGTCCGGGAAGGACAAAAATCGGTATTGCGGTTTTTCACTTTAGTTGATAGAGTTTCATCAGAAGGGAGCCCGGAACGGGCTCCGGATATGGGGGAACACGACAGATGAGGCTTTCAGCAGCTCAGAAAATGCTTTTTGAAAAGGGGCTTTCGCCCAGGCACAAGGGGTTCCACTACCTCAGCGCGGCGCTGTGCGCGGCGGCGCGGGGCGAAAGCGTCGACAAGGCCTGCCGTTCGGTCGACGCGGGGCGGACGCATCATGCCGACCGCTGCATGCGGTACGCCATCCGCTACGCGTGGGACGGCTCCGAGGGGGATATCCACGAAACTTTCAGGAAGTACACGATCCCGCCGACCCCCGTCGAGCTGATCCACGCGATACTCTGGCGACTCGACGAGACGGAATCCGGGCAGAAGTGAAGCGGGCGGCAAAAGACCGTTTATTGGGAGCCCCTCCCGCCCTCACAGTTTCAGCTTGATATCGTCCGAAGCCGGGGTTATAATGGAGAAGAAAACGGGCAAAGGAGAAGATCGTGAAAGCTGTTGTCAAGACGATACTTAACGGGGCGGCAAAGTGCGCGATAGAGCTCGTGCGGACGGGGTACGCGCCGGCGGACTTCGGCAGCCGTATCGGGGGCGCGCCCGCGGCGCCTTTGGATTTCGAGTGGCCGACCTATACGGACGAGGACGGCGTAACGCGCCCGCTCGCCTTCATGGCGCAGATATCGCTTGCTGATGCGGCCGCGTTCGACTGGGATGATCTCCTGCCGAAGGCGGGGCTTTTGAGCTTCTTCTACGAGATTGAATCGCAGCCCTGGGGCATATTCCCCTCCGACAAGGGTTCGGCGAGGGTATTCCTCTTTGAGGATGAAGCCGGGCTTGCCGTTCGCGAAGCGCCAAGCGGCTGCGCCGTTCTGCCGGGATCCGCCGTCGCGCCGAGGCCGAGACTCAGCCTTCCCGCGCAGGAGGATATCGACCCCGATTTCTCCGTTGACGCCGACGAATACGACGAGGCGTGCATGGAGCTCGGGTTCGACGTCGAAAAGGAAGAGGGCATCACGAAGCTGCTCGGCTGGCCCGATCTCATTCAGGGGCCGATGCGCGGGGACTGCGAGCGCATCGCAAGGGGGTATTCCTGCGGGGATCCGGAGGATTACGTCTCGACGCCGGAAGAGGAATCGAAGGAGATCGCCGCTCACGCGGAGGATTGGATGCTGCTCTTCCAGATGGCGTCCGCCTTTGACGGGGAGGGCTTCCCCGACGAGGCCGGCCCCATGTTCGGCGACTGCGGGAATATCTATTACTGGATACGGCGTGGGGATCTCGAAAGGCGGGATCTCGACGGCGTTTGGCTCATGCTGCAGTGCGGATAATATCCGCCCGATGATATGAAAACGGCACGGAAATGCCGGATAGTGATAAGGAACCATCTAAGCAAATGAACATCGATGAAGCAAAGACGTTGCTAAACACCAAGGGAATTACTTTTGAAGAGAAAGATTACGCAACGCAGCGTGAATACTGGGAGCACTGCTCGGAGTTCTGGCATTTCGAGTATGCCTCGACCAAGCCGGATTCAATGAGGAAAGTACTCGTCATCCCCTGCGCTAACGGACGAAAGGATATTGAGATCGAGTTTGAGCAAAAGGACGGAGAGTTTGAGTTCGTCGACCTTCTCTTCGGCTCGTTCTCTTTTGAAGTTGAAGAAGAATCGACCGAAGGAAGCACAGTCGAAGAGATCTTGACGGAGCGTCTATCCGATCTTTTGCAGAACCGATATACCGTATTGGCTGTGAGCTCAATTGAAGGAGGCGTCATCATGGACTCGTTTAGGCCGAACGTTTCCAAGGCAGACAGGGAAAAGCTGGTCGACTCATATAAAAAAGCGGTCAGCTTTTGGGGAAGGCTGCTAAAAAAGCATTATGTCGCAGAAATCTATGACCGTGATTCATACCAAAGAGTCGAATTCAATGATCTCAAACGCTCCCAAAAAACAAAAGCATGGAAGCAATGGTGGATTTATAACGATCCTGACGACGAAAAATAACAATGATAAAGCTGAAGCGTCCGACCCCGGGCGCTTTTTTGTTGCCCAAAATTAGAAAGGAGTTAATGCCATGGGCAGAAAAAAGGAACCTCCCCGTGTAGCCGTGAGGCTGACGGAGAGTGAAAAGAAGAAGATCGAAGCCGCCGCCGCGAAGTGCGGGCTGACCCCCGGTGAAAAACGTGATGCCATGTTCGGGTTGCCTGTGACGGTTTTGAGTGGTATAATCATAGTGACTCTAAAGAAGATGCTCTATATGAATCATAATAAAAGC
The DNA here is from genome assembly GCA_017509785.1 of Clostridia bacterium. Taxonomy (GTDB): domain Bacteria; phylum Bacillota; class Clostridia; order Christensenellales; family CAG-138; genus UBA3857. The sequence goes on along the minus strand of JAFWOT010000002.1, from coordinate 204,540 downwards.
AATGGAGGCAATATGAAAAGAGTTCTAAAGCTTGTTGGCGAGATTTGGGACAGCAACATAGAGCCGTCGGAAGATGATGATGGATTTATTTGCCCTATCTGCGGCAAAACTGTTTTCAAAGAGATCTGCGATTGTGATATTTGCACACACTGCGGATGGGAGAACGATGACCTTTTAGACTATGATTCTCCATCTCATCTCGATCTTGCCGACTATAAGAAGCGCTATGAAAAATACCTCCTGCTGTACCCGGATTACACGTGGGAGAAATACGGCAATCCCGAAATAACCGATGAGGACGAATGCCGTCTTGCACACAGGTACTGCGCGGCTAATGAAGCATATGTGCATGAAAGTGATAAGTGCGGCTGTTTCTTCTGCCTGAAAACATTCGGAGCGCGGGATGTCGTAAATTGGCTTGACGACAGTGACGGCAAAACGGCTGTTTGCCCTTATTGCGGTGTTGATTCCGTGCTTCCGGACAGTAAGGCCGATATCAGCGAAGAATTCCTTGAAAAAATGTACAAGGAATGGTTCGGGAGAACAACAAAGCAATAAATGAAGACAGCATACTCTAAGCGTCCGACCCGGGCGCTTTTTTGTTGCCAAAATCATTAGAAAGGAAGTGATGTCATGGCAAAGAAAAAGGAATCTCCCCGCATAGCGTTCAGGCTGACGGAGAGTGAAAAGAAAAAGATCGAAGCCGCCGCGAAGAGCGGGCTGACTGTCAGCGAATACATGAGGCCGCGGGCGTTGGGTTACGAACCGAAAGCGGTTCAGCCTGACGCCTATTTTGTTCTCTGCGAAAAGCTCGACCGGCTGACCGAGCCGCAGTTTTCGCAGGCGGTGAACGAAGCTGCGATAAAGCTGATATCGTGACAAAAAAAGAGTGGTGGACCCGAAACAACGAATCCACCGCTCCTTCAAAAAACATCCCTATTGCGGTCGGGCAAAGCCCCGCGCCGTTTTTTTCTTATTCCATGCCGAGGAACTTATAGCCCTTCGCTTCGACGGCGGCTTTGACCGCCCCGATATCGGGGGCGGCGGAGAGTGTGACGCGCGCCTCGGCCTTCACGTGGTCGGCCTCCGCGGAGGAGACGAATTCGAGCGCCTCCAACGCCTTTTTGACGGTCATCTCGCAATGGGGGCACATCATGCCCTCGATCCGGACGACGGCGGCTGCGGGAGCCTCATTCGCGGGAGACGCTTCGGCGGGAGACGTTTCGGCGGGAAGCGTTTCGGCGGGAGCCTGCAGAGCGGCGGGAGCTTTCCTTCTGCCGCGGCGGGGGCGGTCATGCGAGGGATCGCCCGGCTTTATGAGGTTCAGCCGCAGGGCGTTCATGCAGACGGTGAAGCTCGAAAGGCTCATCGCGGCGGCGCCTATCATCGGGCTCATCGTGACCTTGAAGAGCCCGGCGGCAAGGGGTATGCAGACGATATTATAGAAGAACGCCCAGAAGAGGTTCTCGTGTATGTTGCGGAGGGTCGAGCGGCTGAGGCGCACCGCGGCGGCGACGTCCGTCAGGCGGCTGTTCATGAGGACGACGTCCGCGCTTTCGACGGCGACGTCCGTCCCCGCGCCTATCGCGACGCCCACGTCCGCACGGGTCAGGGCGGGAGCGTCGTTTATGCCGTCGCCCACCATGGCGACCCTGCCGTTCTTCGCGAGCTCGCGAATGACCTGCTCCTTCCCTTCGGGGAGGACGCCCGCGACGACCCGCGTGACGCCCGCCTGCCTGCCGATGGCGTTGGCGGTGCGCTCGTTGTCGCCGGTGAGCATAACGACCTCCGCTCCCATTTTTTTAAGCTGCGCGATCGCCTCGGGCGAATCGGGCTTTATCACGTCGGCGACGGCGATAAGCCCTATCAGCCTGCCGCCCTCCTCGAAGAAGAGGGGGGTCTTGCCGTCGTCGGCAAGGGTGCGTTCAAGCTCCGCCATGCGCCCTTCGACGGGGGCGAGCGTGCGGATGAATTTTCCGCTGCCGCCGTGGAGCTTCACTCCTTCAAGCACGGCCTCGACTCCGTTCCCCGCGAGGGCGGTAAAGCCCGCAACGGGCTTCGCGCTCATGCCGCGGCGCTCCGCCTCGGCGGAGACGGCCCCGGCAAGGGGATGCTCGCTGCCTTGCTCGAGGGCGTAAGCCTTTTCGAGAAGCTCCGCCTCCGTCACGCCTTCGGCGGGTAGAACGTCCGTCACGCGGGGGGAACCCTCGGTGATGGTGCCCGTCTTATCGAGGGCGACGACGTCTATTTTTCCGAAGGTCTCGAGCGCCTCGCTCGTTTTAAAGAGTATGCCGTTCTTCGCGCCGACCCCGCTGCCGACCATTATGGCGACGGGCGTAGCCAGCCCCAGCGCGCAGGGGCAGGAGATGACGAGCACGGATATCCCGCGAGCCAATGAGAAGCTGAGGTCCCTTCCCGCTATGAGCCAGCCCGCGACGACGACCGCGGCTATCCCGATGACGGCGGGCACGAATATGCCGGAGACCTTATCCGCTATGCGGGCGATGGGCGCCTTCGTCGCGGCGGCCTCCTCCACAAGCTTTATGACCCCGCTGAGGGCGGTGTCCGCGCCGACCTTGACCGCTTTGCAGCGCAGCACGCCGGAGGTGTTCATCGTGCCGGCGGAAACGGAGGAGCCTTCCGACTTATCGACGGGGATGCTCTCCCCCGTGAGGGCGGATTCGTCGACCGCGCTCTGCCCGGAGAGGACGACTCCGTCGACCGGTATGCTCCCGCCGGGGCGGACGATGAACTCGTCCCCGACGGCGACCTCGCCTATATCGACCTCCGTTTCACGGCCGTCCCTTATGACCGTCGCCGTCTTCGGGGCGAGGTTCATGAGGCTCTTCAGGGCGTTGGTCGTCCTGCCCTTGCTCATGGCCTCCAGGGTCTTGCCGACGGTGATGAGCGCGGGTATCATGGCGGCGGACTCGAAATAGAGCTGCCCGTGATAGAGCTCCATGAGATCCATATTGGCGGCTCCCCCCGTCACCATGCCGCACATCTTATAGAATACGTAAAGGCTCCAGAGGAAGGATACCGAAGAGCCGAGCGCGACGAGCGTATCCATATTGGGCGCGCCGTGAAGTATCGCCCTGAACCCCGACGTGAAGAACCTGCCGTTTATAACCATTACGGTGAGCGCTATGAGCATCTGGGTCAGTGTGAGGGCCAGATGATTGTGCTCGAAATACGCGGGCAGGGGCCAGCCCCACATATTGTGCCCCATAGTGATATACATGAGCAGCACGAGGAATACTGCCGAGAATATCAGCCTTTTTACGAGCTTCGGCGTCTCCGTGTCGCGAAGGGCGTCCTCCGCCGCCTTCTTTTCGGGGGCTCCCTTGACGCTCGCGCCGTAGCCCGCCGCCTCGACCGCGCGGATTATATCCGCTTCCCGGGCCGTGCCCGTGACGCCCATTGAATTCGTGAGCAGGCTGACGGAGCAGCTCTCCACTCCCTCGACCTTCGAGACCGCCTTTTCGACCCGCGCCTGGCACGCGGCGCAGCTCATGCCCGTCACGTTAAACTGTTTCATCTGCATGGTTCACCTCATCAATTTCTGAATGACGCGGACGAATTCTTCTATCGCCTCTTCGCTGCCCGAGCGGATGTCCTCCGAAACGCAGCTCCTTATGTGGCAGGCGAGCAGCTCGCGGTTGAAGCTCATAAGCGCGTTCGTCGCCGCCGAGACCTGCACAAGCACGTCCGGGCAGTAGGCGTCCTGCTCTATCATGCGCTCGATCCCGCGGATCTGCCCCTCGACGCGGCGGAGCCTCGCCGTCAGGGCGCGCTTCTCCTCCTCCGTGCGGTGCTTCTTCCTTTCGGAGCAGGCGGGGCATTCTGTCGTCTTCTCTTCCATTATTGCCTTTCCTTTCGCGCAAAATACCCCGAGGGGGTATCTGAGTTTGAACTCATTATATACCTCCCCGGGGTATCTGTCAAGCATTGGCGGGATTATATTTCCCCTGCCGCGCCGCGGGTCTTCGCGGAGTAATGCATAAGGAGCCCGAACACGCCGAAGACGTAAAGCACGGAGACCGCGATATTGACGCGCATGTTCTCCCGAAAGAGATACATGAGCGGCACGAACGCCGCCGTGGGCAGTATCAGCAGGGCGAGCCTGCGGTAGGACACCGCGCACCTGAAGCTCTGCTTCGAGAAGGCGCAGAGCCCGAGCATGCATATGAACGCCAGCAGGAACGAGGCCGTGATGAAGAGTATCTTCGCCGTGAGGGAGACCTCCTCAATGCGCATGAACTCAAGCGCGGTCGTTATATTGTTGAGCGCGAATATGAGCGGAATATGCAGGAGCATATAGAGCATGCCGCTCGTGCGGCGCTCGCGGTCGATTATCCTGTTGTAGAGTACGCCGTAGCAGAGGAAGAGCCCCACTATTATGAGGAAGCACATAAGCGAAAAATAGACGGAGTTCCACGTGAAATCCCCCTCGAAATACGAGGCGGCGGAAATGACCATCTCGCCGAAGGTGAACACGACGTAAAGCATCGCCCTCTCGGAAAGATGGGCGAAATCGACCATCTCCGCGCGGCGCCCCCTGCCGGAGAGGAACGTCATCACTATGCCGAAGAGTATCGCCGCGGGCTCCGCCATGACGCCGTATCTTTCGAACACGAAGTACGAGCCCATCACGAGGGCGGCCTCCGCAATGAGAGTCGCCGCTATGCGCTTTATCATCCCGCGGGAGCCCTCGTCCTTCCGCCCCTTAAGCTCAAGCATATACTGCACGGCGACGTTCACGAGTATCAGCGCCCACGCGGCGTGATACTGCAGGCGGAAGCCCGTGAAATGCAGGCGCGTCCCCTCCGCCATGTAGTAGAGCAGGTACATGTTGATGAAGAGGAACACGTGATCGCGCACGCGGTTATGCCCGAAAAGGTTGATGTAGTAGGCGGAAAAATTCCAGATCTGTATCACGGCGAGCGTGCAGACGGCGTACACGCCGAATGTCTGCAGCGTAAAGAACCCGCCCGAAAGATCGTGCAGGAGCGAATTGTTCCTCCCGATTATGTAGACGAATATGAGGTCGTAAATGAGTTCTATATACTCGACCTTCTTCTCTCCCCTGCGGTCGAAGAGCTCCACGGGATCCCCCCCTTTGGTTTTCTGCCGCATATTATACCAAACGCCGCCTTAAATTGCAAAGCGCACTTGACCCGGAACGCTTCCCGTTTTACAATTATACAAAAGCATCGGGAGGAATATCATGCACAAGCTCGGTTTTTCAATAGTCACCGCGATAACTCTCGCGCTGATGCTCTGCGTGCTGGAGCTGAACCGCAACACGCTGTTGGGGTTCGCGCTCACGCTCGCGCTGGCGGCGCTCTACGTATTCATATCGATAAAGCTCCCGGGCTCCCCGCGTTGGTTTGCGAGGGTCGGCCTCTGGGCGGCGTGGGCGGCGGTCTTTGCCGGGATACTTTTCCTCACCTGGCCGCCCGTCAGAAGCGTCCCCGCGGTGAGCGCGAAAGCCCCCGAAAGGACCGGCGTCGTCTCCCTCCCCTGCGGGAGCGTCCGCGGCGTCAAAACGGAGGACGGGATAGTCGAGGTGTTCGCCGGGATACCCTACGCCGCGCCGCCCGTGGGCGAGCTTCGCTGGCGGGAGCCCCGGGACCCGGAGCCCTGGGAGGGCGTGCTCGAGGCGGATCATTTCGCGCCGATGAGCGCCCAGCCGACGAACCTGCCCATCTACGATTCGCTGAGGCAGATAATAGGCTATCACGATTACGAGATCCGCCTTGACGACAACTGCATCCCGCCCGTGAGCGAGGATTCGCTCTATCTCAACGTCTGGCGCCCGGCGGGAGGCGGCGAAAAGCTCCCCGTGCTCGTGTACGTGCACGGCGGGTCGCTCCAGACGGGGCAGCCCTGGTACGGCGATTACAGCGGCGAGGGTCTTGCTCGGCAGGGGATAATAGTCGTCAACATGGGGTACCGTCTCGGCGCGTTCGGATTCGCCGCCTTTGAGGAGGCCGCCGCCGAGAGCGCAAACGGCACGACGGGTAATTACGGCCTGCTCGATCAGATAAAGGCGCTCGAATGGGTGCGGGACAATATCGCCGCCCTCGGCGGGGATCCCGGGAACGTGACGCTCTCCGGCGAATCCGCGGGCTCCGCCTGCGTGAGCGCTCTCTGCACGAGCCCGCTTGCCTCCGGCCTTTTCAGGCGGGCGGTCATGGAGAGCTCGACCGTGGTTTCCGCAGAGCCGCCGCATTCCTTCCGCGGATATGAGCAGGCGACAGAGGACGGCCGCGCCCTCATGGAGCGGCACGGCTGCGCCGACCTCGCGGCGCTTCGCGCGCTGCCCGAGAAGGAGCTTTACGGCGAGGCCTACACCCAGCACCACATTACCGTTGACGGCTATGCGCTCGAAACTTACCCGCACGAAGCCTACGCCGCGGGGCGCTTTAACGAGGAGGCCTCCCTCCACGGGACGAATTCCGAGGAGAGCGCTCCCTTCATACTCTTTGCCAACGCGAACATGAAGAACTTCGAAAAGAAGGTCCGCGATCATTTTAAAGAATACGCCGACGAGGTTCTGGCGCTCTACCCCGTCTCCACCGACGCGGAGGCGAAGGCCGCCTGGGCGGAGATCTGGGGCGCGATATTCTTCGACCATCCGCACTACCGCCTCTCCCTGCTCGAAGGGGAGAACGGCGTGCCCTCCTATCAGTACTTCTTCTCGAAGGGGAACGGCCGCCTCGGCCCGTGGCACAGCGGCGAGGAGATCTACCTTTACGGCAACATACCCGAGGACTCCCGCCTCTTCGACGGGCGCGACCGCGAGCTCTCCATGCAGATGACGGGCTATTTCGTGAATTTCATCAAAACGGGCGACCCGAACGGCTCCGCGCCCGACGGGAGCGCGCTGCCCGAATGGAGGGCGGAAGCCCCTGCGCGCGTGATGGGCTTCGGCGAGACGACGGGCATGACGGACGAAACACGGCTCGGGCTTTTCAAAATACTCGACGAAATGGCCGGCGCGTATTGACCTTGCGCGGATTAAGTCGTAAAATCAAAGAAGAAAGTATCAGGGCTCTGCCCTTAAAGGAGATTTGTTTTGACTCTTAAAGAACTGAAGGCTGGCGCCTCTGCGCGGGTGCTCAGCGTAGGAGGAGAGGGAGCGCTTCGCCAGCACTTCCTCGACATGGGTGTGATACCGGGCGCGGAGCTTACCGTAATGAAGCTCGCCCCGATGGGCGACCCGATGGAACTGCGCATCCACGGCTATGAGCTGACGATGCGCCTTGCGGACGCGGAAAAGATAACGATCGAGCCGATCGAGGCGCGTTCGGACGAAAAGAAAAGCTCCGAACCGCGAAAGAAGCCCCCTCACCCCGGCCTCGGCGAGACGGGCAAATTCCATCCGAAGGGATCGGGCGATCCCCTGCCGGAGGATACGACCCTTACTTTCGCCCTCGTCGGCAACCAGAACAGCGGCAAGACGACGCTCTTCAATCAGCTGACCGGCGCGAGACAGCACGTCGGCAACTTCCCGGGGGTCACGGTCGACCGCAAGGACGGCGCGATCCGCGGCTATAAGCATACGCTCATCACGGATCTGCCCGGCATCTATTCGCTTTCCCCCTATTCGAGCGAGGAGATAGTCTCCCGCAATTTCGTGCTTGACGACAAGCCCACCGCCATTATTAACATCGTCGACGTCACCAATATAGAGCGCAATCTCTACCTCACGATGCAGGTGCTCGAGATGGACGTTCCGACGGTCGTCGCGCTCAACATGATGGACGAGCTCACCGGCAACGGAGGCTCCGTCGACGTCAACGCGATGGAGGAGATCCTCGGCGTGCCCGTCGTGCCCATTTCCGCCGCGAAGGGCCAGGGCGTGGACGAGCTCGCGGCGCACGCCGTGCACATAGCCCGGTACCGTGAGAAGCCCCTGAAGCAGGATCTCTGCTCCAAGGAGGATAACGGCGGCGCGGTCCACCAGTGCCTGCACGCCGTGATGCACCTCATCGAGGATCACGCCGCGCGCGCCGGCATACCCCTTCGCTTTGCGGCAAGCAAGGTAGTCGAGGGGGACGGCATGATAATCGAGCGGCTCGGCCTCGATGAGAACGAGAAGGAGGCGCTCGAGCATATCATCGTCCAGATGGAGAAGGAGCGCGGGCTTGACCGCAGCGCCGCCGTCGCGGATATGCGCTTCTCCTTCATAGAGAAGGTCTGCTCCTCCTGCGTCATAAAGCCGCGCGAGAGCCGCGAGCATATAAGGAGCCGCCGCATCGACAGGATACTGACGGGCAAGTACACGGCCCTGCCGGTGTTCATACTCATAATGGCGCTCGTTTTCCTGCTCACGTTCAACGTCATCGGCGCGTGGCTGCAGAGGCTGCTCGAATCCGGGATAGGTTGGCTCAGCGGCACCGTGGACGCGGCTTTGACCGCCGCGAACGTCAACCGCGTGCTGCACGGCCTCATAATAGAGGGCATATTCGAGGGCGTCGGAAGCGTGCTGAGCTTCCTGCCCATAATCGTCACGCTGTTCTTCTTCCTTTCCCTGCTTGAGGACAGCGGCTATATCGCAAGGGTCGCCTTCTTTATGGATAAGCTCCTTCGCAAGATCGGTCTTTCCGGGCGAAGCATAGTGCCGATGCTCATAGGGTTCGGATGCACCGTCCCCGCCGTCATGGCGACGCGCACCCTCCCGAGCGACCGCGACAGAAAGATGACCGTGCTGCTCACCCCGTTCATGAGCTGTACGGCGAAGCTCCCCATCTACTCGTTCTTCGTCGCCGCGTTCTTCCCGCGCCTGGGCGGCCTCGTCATGACGGGGCTGTACGTGCTCGGCATCGTGATGGGGATACTCTTCGCGCTGTTTACCAAAAAGACAGTCTTCCGCGGAGAGGCCGTCCCCTTCGTGATGGAGCTTCCGAACTACCGCCTTCCGAGCCCCGGGAACGTGATCCGCCTCCTTTGGGAGAAATCGAAGGATTTCCTGCACAGGGCGTTCTCTATCATACTGCTCGCGACGATAGTCGTATGGGTACTCAAGAGCTTCGATCTCCACTTCGACTTCGCGGAGGATTCCTCAACGAGCATACTCGCCCACATCTCGAGCGTGCTCGTGCCGCTGTTCCGCCCGATAGGGCTCGGCGACTGGCGCATATGCACCTCGCTCATCTCGGGCTTCATCGCGAAGGAAAGCGTGGTCTCCGTGATGGAGGTCCTCTTCGTCGGGGGCCCCGCCGCCGCTATGAGCGCGCTTTCCGCGGCCTCCATGCTTGTGTTCAGCCTGCTCTATACGCCGTGCGTGGCGGCCGTCGCCTCCATCCGACGCGAGCTCGGCGGGAAATGGGCGCTCGGCGTCGTGCTCTGGCAATGCGGCATCGCGTGGATCGCCGCGCTCATAGTGCGCCTCATAGGACTCGCTTTCGGGCTTTCCTGACGGGAGGGCCCGAGAGCATAGAGGGAGAATGAAATGGGACCTGTTGAAATAATCATAATCATCGCGCTCGCGGCCGCCGCAGGGCTCGCGGTCCGCTCCGTAATAAAGAGAAGGGGCGGCTGTTCCTGCGGCTGCGGGGGCGGCAAGGACTGCCCCGGCTGCGCCGCAAAAAGGAAGAAGGAGGAGCTTTGACCCCGTAATGGGGATCGCTCCCGGGAGGATATGATATGAACGTATACGTCGCCGCTTCGCTCTTTGCGATACTGATACTCGTCTACTGGGTGATATCGGAGATATTCACGATACTGTTCCGCTTCGTCGGCCTGCCGGAGGAGAAGGCCCGCTTTCAGGTGACCTCGCTCCTTACGGGGTGCGGATTCACCACGCGCGAGAGCGAGATGATACTGACGACCCGCCAGCGCAGACGCCTTGCGAGGATGCTCATGCTCTTCGGGTACGTGTTCAACATAACCGTCGTTTCGGCGTTCATCAACGTGTTCCTCTCGCTGACGAGCAATCAGGTGGGCAGCTTCTTCCTCGGCGCGCTCATCCCGCTGGGGGCGCTGGCGATAGTCTTCGGTCTCAGCCGCGTGCCCGCCGTGCGCCGCTTCCTTGACAGGATACTCAGCAAGGCCGCCGGGCAGCTCGCGGGGCAGACCGCCGACAACACCATAATGCTCATCGACCACATCGGCAAAGGCACTATTGCGCAGGTGAACCTGCAGAAGGTGCCGGAATACCTCGATGGCGTGGAGCTCGCGGGCTCCGGCCTCAAGGAGAAGAGGAACATACTCGTCATGCTCATAGAGCACGGGGACGGTAAGATCGACGTGCCGACGGCGCACACGGTCTTTGCCCGCGGCGACAAGCTCACGGTATTCGGCGATTACAAGGTCATCTGCAAGACGTTCCACGCAAAGGAGCGCTTCTCCTGAGGAACGCCGCCCGAAAACCGCCGTTTTTCCGCGCTTTCGGGGGTTTACTCACACGGACGGTTCTGGTATAATATACAGGTAAAATCGTAAGGAGGCTTTTCGATATGGTCAATTTCTGCAAAAACTGCGGCGCCCATCTCCTGCCCGGCGCAAAATTCTGCAAGCAATGCGGCGCTCCCGTGCCGAAGGCGGCTTCCACGCTTGAAGCTCCTGCGGCGGTGGGGTACTGCAAGAACTGCGGCAAACCCATCGAGGCCGGCGCTCGCTTCTGCAAGGGCTGCGGCGCCCCTGTGCCCGCGCCCGCGTCCGCGCCAAAGCCCGCCGCCCGCTGCGCTTCCTGCGGGGCGGAGCTGAAGCCCGGGCACAGATTCTGCGCCGTCTGCGGGAAGCCCATCGCCCCCGCTCCCGAGCCCGAGCCCGAAAAGCGCGTCTGCGCCGTCTGCGGGAAGGAGCTCGAACCCGCGCATAAATTCTGCCCCTTCTGCGGCGCTCCCTTCGCGAAGCCCGAACCGAAGGAGGAGCCGGCCGTTGAGGAGCCCATCGTGGAGGAGCCCGTTATCGAGGAGCCCGTCGTCGAGGAGCCCGTCGTTGAGGAGCCTGTCATTGAGGAGCCCGTCGTTGAGGAGCCCGCCGTCGAGGAGCCCGTTATCGAGGAACCCGCCGTTGAGGAGCCCGTCGTTGAGGAGCCCGCCGTTGAGGAGCCTGTCATTGAGGAGCCCGTCGTTGAGGAGCCCGTCATTGAGGAACCCGTCATAGAGGAGCCTATTATCGGGGAGCCCGTCGTTGAGGAGCCCGCCGTTGAGGAGCCCGTTATAGAGGAGCCCGCCGTTGAGGAACCCGTCGTGGAGGAGCCCGTCGTGGAGGAGCCCGTCGTTGAGGAGCCCGCCGTCGAGGAGCCTGTCGTGGAGGAGCCCGTCATGGAGGAGCCCGTCATGGAGGAGCCCGTCGTGAAGGAGCCCGTCATTGAGGAACCTGTCGTCGAGGAGCCTGTCATTGAGGAGCCCGTTATAGAGGAGCCCGCCGTTGAGGAGCCCGTCGTCGAGGAGCCCGTTAAAGAGGAGCCCGCCGCGCCGCAGGTATGCGCGGTATGCGGGAGCGTTCTCATACCCGGCAAGCGTTTCTGCTCCGAATGCGGTTCTCCCGCAAAGGCCGCCGATCCCGCCGACAAGCCCGCGCCGCAGGTATGCGCGGTGTGCGGGAACGCCCTCATACCCGGCAAGCGCTTCTGCTCCGAATGCGGCAGCCCGGTAAAGCCCGCAGAGAAGCCCGCCGGGGAGCCCGCCGAAAACCCCGCCGACGCGGGGAGCATCTGCGTGTTCTGCGGCTCGCCCGTAAAGACCGGGGCGAAGTTCTGCACGAAATGCGGCAAGCCGGCAGCGCCTGCAGCGCCTGCTGCGCCCGTCATCGGGACGCCCGTTAAGGGGGCTCCCGCGTTGGAAAAGGCCGCCCCGGAGCCCGGGAACGCCTGCACGGCATGCGGCGCGCCCTTAAAGCCCGGCGCGAAATTCTGTACGAAGTGCGGCAAGCCGACCGCGACCGCGCCCGAAAAGGCCGCTCCCGTCTGCGCCTCCTGCGGAGCGGCGCTGAAGCCCGGCACGAAGTTCTGCTCCGTCTGCGGCACGCCCGTCCGCGCGGAGTCGGGGCCCGTCTGCGCCTCCTGCGGGGCGGCGCTGAAGCCCGGCGCGAAGTTCTGCACAAGGTGCGGCGCGGGGATCTGACCCAAATAAAGGGATCGCGGCGCGTCCGCACCCCATAGGATCAATGCAATAATAAGGACGCCGATCGTTTGAAGCGACCGGCGTCCTTTCACACCGTCAACACTCCCGGCGGGCGTTTACCTACGCGCCGCCCTTTTCCCCTTTAAAGGTCAGCTGCGCGAGCTCCGTCCCGGTGTAGAAATGCTTCAGTATCTGCTCGAAGGAGGAACCGGATCTCGCCATCTCGTTGGCGCCGGTCTGGCTCATCCCGACGCCGTGCCCGTATCCGAAGCAGGTGAAAACGACCGTCTCCCCCGTCTTTTCGACCTCGAACGCCGTGCTCTTGAGGCCGAGCGCCATCCGGAGATATCCCCCCGGAATGACCGTGTCGCCTATCCTTATGAGCCGGACGCGGCCGGAATCCGTCCTGCCCCAGATATCGAAGTCGAGCTCGCCGAGGGGGAGCTTCATGTTCGCCTCGGGGTAGAGCCCGTTCAGCCGCTCCACCACCTCCGCGGCGGAGAATTCCTGCCTCGTGACGACCTCGTGATCGCCCTCGCAGCTTTCGACCGAAACGAGGTACGGCAGGGCGCAGGCGAAGACCTCCTCGCTGGATTCGGTGGCGGGCCCGCTCGAGGCGTGATAGAGGGCGCTTATGAGCTGACCTTCGTAAACCGAAACGAGCCCGCGGGTGCAGGCGACGGCGCTCCGTATCTTCATTATGTTTTCCTCATACGCTTCGCCCCACCGTTCGCGAAGGGCGTCGTCCGCAAGGTACGCCTGGCAGCAGGAGGCTCTGTCGCAGACGGTGCAGCCGGTCCCGCATTTCGCCCTGCCCGCCATGTGAAGCGCCGTGAACGTGCGCGCCGCCACCGCCTGCGCCGCAAGCGCCGCGGGCTCAGACGAGGCGGGCATCTCCCCCGCGACCACGCCGACGAGGTACTCCTCCAGCTCCATCTCCGTGCTTTTCCCTTCGATGCTCACCGTGACGACGGGCGAATCGAGCTCTATCGTCTGCATGCCTCCCTCCGCGGGCGTCTCCGTTTGGGAGCTCTCCGCGGGAGGCACCTCCGTATTTGCGGTGGGCCCGGACGAGGCAAGCGCGGCGCTCTCCGGCACGAGGGGAAGCGGAGCGGGCGCCGACTCGCCGGGACGAGCCTCCCCGCCCCTCCCGGGAGCGAAGAGGAATGCGCCGAGGAGCCCTCCCAGCAGCAGGCAGAAGAGTTTTCCCAACCCGGCGTTATACCCGCCGGAGCTTCTTTTTTTGAACTTTCTTTCATGCTTGTACATACTTCCTTATATGCGGGAAGGGAGTGTTATATTCCCTTGCCGGGCTTGACAGGAAGCCGCGGCGATGCTATCATCGGCGTGGATCAGATGAAAGGAAGCGCATGCCGTGCGCATATTCCAATGAAAAGTATTCCCGTCCGTTCAATAGTGAGGATATCCGTCTGCGCCGCGCTGCTCGCGGTCTGCTCGTGGATCAGTCTGCCCTTCGCAGTTCCCTTTACCCTGCAGACCTTCGGCGTTTTCATAACGCTCATACTCTGCGGCGGGCTCGAAGGGACGCTCGCGATACTCGTTTACATACTCCTCGGCGCTCTCGGCGCGCCCGTTTTCGCGGGGTTCGAGGGGGGCGTTCAGGCGCTCCTCGGCCCGACGGGCGGGTACATATTCGGTTTTCTCATAACGGGGCTCGTGCGGATACTTTTCGATAAGCTCCTCGGCCGCGGGAAGGCGGAGATACCGGCCCTTGCCGTCGGGCTCGCCGCCTGCTATATCGCTGGGACGATATGGTTCATCTCCGTCATGAACGGGCGCGGCGGGGACTACACGTTCGGCTCCGCCCTCATGACCTGCGTCGTTCCGTTCATACTGCCGGATCTCGCCAAGCTCGCCCTCGCCCTTCTCATCGGCGGGCGGCTCAAAAAGCTCGGACTTGCGAATAAGTAAAGGAAAAAAGCCTCCGCGCGCGGGGGCTTCATATTATTCCGCCCGGGGGCGGCGTCTCTCCCCGCGGAGGAACGCGAGCGCCGCGAGGAGGGAGATCCCGTCGACGATCGGCTGGACCCACATGAGCCCATAGAGGGGGACGAGCGCATCCATTACGAAGAGGAGGGGAACGTCGAGCACGCCCTTGCGGAGCACGGAGCAGACGAGCGCGGCGCGGTTCCTGCCCGTCGCCTGGAAGCGGATCACGAGCGGGTAGCAGACGGACATGAGCGGCATCGCCGTCACCATGCGGCGCAGGAACGAGGCGGCATAGGCGACCGTGGCTTCATCCCCTATGAAGAGGCCCGCGAGCTGCGGGGCGAATATCTCGTAAACCACGAGGCAGACCGCCGAGAACCCGAGCGAGAGCGCCGTGCCGAAGCGAAAACCGCGCTCAAGTCGTTCGGTATCGCCCGAGGCGTGATTGAAGGCGAGCAGGGGCAGGAGCCCCGTTGAAACGCCGATCGAAAAATAGAGCGGGAGCTGATCGAGCTTTTTGACGATCCCGAGCCCCGCGACGGCCGCCGTCTCGTAATTCGAGACGAACCGCGCCTGCGCCGCCACGGCGACGACCGTCAGCGCGTACTGCACGGCGGAGGGAAAGCCCGTTTTGAGTATCTCGCCCATGCGGCGGCGGAGCGCGGCAAAGGAGAAGCCCTTCGGCGCGACGAGCGTCTCACCGCGCCTGACGCGGAGCCATATAACGAAGAACAGGAACGAGGCCGCGTTCGATACCGCGGTAGCCGCCCCCGCGCCCGCCGCGCCCAGCCCGAGGAACCGGGGCAGTATGAAGAACGGGTCGAGAAGTATGTTGAGCGCGCCTCCCAGAGAGAGGCCGAACGAGGCCGCCCCCGCGTGACCCTCCGCGCGGACGAGGTTCGAGAGCGCGGCCGAAAGTACGGCGAAGGCTCCGCCCGCGGCGATGACGCTTGCCGCGTACCCGCATGCGGGGGCGAGGGTCTCCGCGGTCGCCCCGCAGAGCGTAAGGACCGGCCTCATCAAAAGGGCGAACGCCGCGGAAAAAACAGCCGCCAATACAGCTGCGGAAACGATCGACACGGACGAGATCTCCCGCGCCTCATCCGGCCTGCCCCGCCCGAGAGCGCGGGCGAGCGCCGCAGCTCCTCCCACGCCGACGAGGTTCGATATCGCCGTCAGCATCAGCACCGCGGGGTAAGAGACCGTCACCGCCGCAGTCTGGCGCGGATCGTTCAAAAGCCCCACGAAATAGGTGTCCGCAAGGCTGTATATGAGCATTATCATCTGACCGGCCACGGCGGGCAGCGCCTGCCGGAGCACGGCTTTTTTTATGGGCATCGTCTGAAAAACGTATGTCTTCGGGGCGTTCTGCATCGATCCTTCCTCCGCTGACATGATAACGCTCCCGGCGCGGAAATGCAAGAGGGCGTTAGCCGTGGGGCCGGGGTCCCGGATCGTTCCGATCGACCCCTTCGCCGTTGCTCTGTCCCTCATCCGCCGCCTGCGGCGGCGCCTTCCCCCGGGGGAAGGCGTATTATATCTTCCGCCGTCGCTTGGCTTCTCTTGGGGGAAGCTGTCGGCCGAGCAAAGCGAGGATGACTGATGAGGGGAAAGCCCTGTCCGAAACCGTCCTTCACCGCTGCTCTGTCCCTCATCCGCCGCTTGGCTTCCCTTGGGGGAAGCTGTCAGCCGAGCAAAGCGAGGATGACTGATGAGGGGAAAGCCCTGTCAGAAACCGTCATTCACCGTTGCCTCGTCCGCCGCCGCTTGGCTTCCCTTGGGGGAAGCTGTCAGCCGAGCAAAGCGAGGATGACTGATGAAGGAAAAACCCTGTCGGAAGCCGTCCTTCGCCGCTGCCTCGTCCCTCATCCGCCGCCTGCGGCGGCACCTTCCCCCGGGGGAAGCTGTCAGCCGAGCAAAGCGAGGATGACTGATGAGGGAAAAACCCTGTCAGAAACCGTCCTTCGCTGTTGCCTCGTCCCTCGTCCGCCGCCGCTTGGCTTCCCTTGGGGGAAGCTGTCAGCCGAGCAAAGCGAGGATGACCGATGAGGGAAAACCCTATCGGAAACCGTCCTTCGCCGCTGCTCTGTCCCTCGTCCGCCGCCGCTTGGCTTCCCTTGGGGGAAGCTGTCAGCCGGGCAAAGCGAGGATGACTGATGAGGGGAAAACCCTGTCAGAAGCCGTCCTTCGCCGTTGCTCTGTCCCTCATCCGCCGCCTGCGGCGGCGCCTTCCCCCGGGGGAAGGCTTATTGCATCGTCCGCCGCCGCTTGGCTTCCATTGGGGGAAGCTGTCAGCCGAGCAAAGCGAGGATGATTGATGAGGGGAAAACCCTGTCGGAAACCGTCCTTCGCCGTTGCTCTTTCCCTCATTCGCCGCCGCTTGGCTTCCCTTGGGGGAAGCTGTCAGCCGAGCAAAGTGAGGATGACTGATGAGGGAAAAGCCCTATCGGAAACCGTCCTTCGCCGTTGCTCTGACCCTCGTCCGCCGCCGCTTGGCTTCCCTTGGGGGAAGCTGTCAGCCGAGCAAAGCGAGGATGACTGATGAGGGAAAAGCCCTATCGGAAACCATCCTTCGCCGTTGCCTCGTCCCTCATCCGCCGCCTGCGGCGGCGCCTTCCCCCGGGGGAAGGCGTATTATATCTTCCGCCGTCGTGCCGGGGCGGACTGCGCGCTTTACGCCCAACCCCGCCCCTTTACGTCCTGCGCAAAAAGTCAAACTCCGGACGCGGCTTTACCCCCTGCGGGTTTGACGGTTTTGCCGCAGGCAAAATTTGCGCGTTCCTGCGCAAAAAGTCAAACCCGGGAAGATCGAAAACGTGAGTTTTCGATCTTAGCAGCCACAGTTATTATTCCCGCAGCCGCAGTCGCCGACGCCGCCGTTGAAGGCGCCGAGCAGGGCGAGGATGAGTATCCACCATGCGGAGTTGTTCCCGCAGCCGTCGAAGCGGTCGTTATTGCAGCCGCAGCCGCCGTTCTCGCCGATGAGAAGCAGGACGATGATCCACCACCAGTTGTTGCCGAGATTGTTGCACATATTGTTTTGCCTCCTTCAAAGGATTTTCCGAACGGTTTGCCGTTCAGGATATAATACGCCGCAGAAGGAGATTTGGTGAGAGAATGCCGCCCCTTTCCGATCCGCATAAAAAAGCCGCGAAGCCTTTCGGCGCGCGGCTGAAATTCTTTTCCCGACGGGGTTTTACCCGATCACGTCGTTTCCCGATGCTCCGCGGGAATTGTAGAAGCCGATGACGCCCTGCAGGAGCGCCCTTGCGATCTTCATCTGAGCGGCGGAGGAGGTATCGGAGGCCTTGTCCCCGCACTCGATATTGACGGAGGGGATCGTGGAATATGAGGTCTGCGTCAGATCGAACTCGAAGGAGCCGGTGCCGTAGATCTTGACTCCGCCGGAGCGCGCCCCCGACAGTATGCAGGAGGCGAACGCCTCGTGCTGACGGTGATGGCTCTTGACGGGCTCCATGTTGAGGTAGCGCGGATCCTGCGCGACGTTGCAGACGTAGAGGCCCTTGTCGCTCTCGCTCGAATCGTAGTGCAGGGCGACGTGGCAGTCGGCGACGTTGTTGGCCATGACCGTCCTTGCGACGTTGTCGAGCTGGACGTCGGACGAATCGCGTATCATCAGCACGTCAAAACCGTTTTCAAGCAGGAGATCCCTGAGCTTTTTCGCAAGGGAGAGGTTCGCGGCGGCTTCGGACTGACCGTTTAAAAGCATCGTCCCGCCCGAGACGGCGACGGCGTAAATGCTGCCCTCGGCGGTGCTGCCGCCCGTGACCTTGGGTGAGCCGTCGGGATGGCAGAGCGTGTATACGGAGGAACCGCCCTGCGTCCCGTGGCCGGCGTTGACGCAGACGGTATAGTGCTTCGGCTTATCCGACGAGGTATGATAGAGCGTCGCGGAGCCGGTATGGATGACCGAGCGGTCCGCGTATCTCCACGAGGAGTTCCAATACACCTTCTCGCTCGAGCCGGGGTTCGGCGCCGCCGTGGGCTTCGGGGTGTTCGTGGGCTTTGCGGTGGGCTTCGGGGTGTTCGTGGGCTTTGCGGTGGGCTTCGGCGTATCGGTGGGCTTCGGAGTGGGCGCGGGCGTCTTCGTCGGGGCGGGAGTGGGCGCGGGCGTCTTCGTCGGCGCGGGAGTGGGCGCGGGCGTTGGCTCCGCCGTCGGCGCCTCCGTGGGGATGGGCGTCTCCGCAGGCGGGACCTCGGTGGGAACGGGCGTCGGCGCTTCCGACGCGGGCTCGGAGGGCGCCGCCGTCGCGGGTATCAGCGCCGCTTCATCCGTGGGTATAACGAAGACCTCGGGCTCCCTTTGCGTGCCGATGCACGAAACGCTTCCGAGGAGAAATATGATCGCCAATAAAAACGTCAGCCGTTTCATAATTCCATTCCTTTTTTATCGTTACCAACATTATACTCTGCAAATCGACAAATGCAAGAAGAGCGGGGATATGTTTTTTTCAAATATCAAAATATATCCCGAAACCCCCTTTAACTGCCGATAAATTAGTTATATAATAGGGAGGATAATGCGAGTACGCCGTGCAAGGCGGCAAAAGCTCCGTATTTACACAAAAAAATATCAGCAAAGGTAAGGAAAGAAAATGGACGAACTCAAGAAAACTCCGCTTTACGAGGCGCACATTGCTCTCGGCGGCAAGATGGTCGATTTCGGCGGCTGGGCGCTGCCCGTTCAGTACACCTCCATAATCGAGGAGCATAAGGCCGTTCGTACGGCGTGCGGGCTCTTCGACGTCTCGCACATGGGCGAGGTGTTCGTGGTCGGCAATTCCGCGTTCGACTACATCCAGAACCTTGTTACCAACGACATCACCTCCATGACTCCCGGCCGCTGCCGCTACGCCGTCATGTGCTATGAGGACGGCGGCGCCGTCGACGACGTGCTCATCTACAAGTTCGCGGACGACCGCTATATGTTCGTCGTCAACGCGGCCAACACCGATAAGGATATCGAGTGGATGAAGAAGAACGTCATGGGTGACGTCCAGATAATCAACGAGAGCCCCTCCTGGGCGCAGCTCGCGCTCCAGGGACCGAAGTTCGAGGAGGTCCTCCGGGCCGCCGGTTACTACGGCGAGATCCCCGCGAAGAACTACACCTTCACCGAGAACAACGTGGTCGCGGGCGTCAGGTGCCTCGTTTCCCGCACCGGCTACACCGGCGAGGACGGCGTCGAGCTCTACTGCGCCGCCGCAGACGCGATGAAGCTCCATGCCGCGCTGCTTGAGGCGGGCCGCGAATTCGGTCTTCTCCCCTGCGCTCTCGGCGCGCGCGACACCCTCCGTTTCGAGGCTTCCATGCCCCTTTACGGCCATGAGATGAGCGACAAGATCAACCCCGTCGAGTGCGGCGTCGATTTCGCCATCAAGTTCAAGAAGCCCGCCTTCATCGGGCGTGAAGCTCTCATTCAGCCCAAGACCCGCCAGCGCATCGGCCTCAAGGTATTGAAGGGCCTTGCCCGCGAGCATATGCCCGTTCTGATGAACGGCGAAGAGGTCGGCTTCACCACGAGCGGCGGCCCCGCTCCCTCCCTCGGCGGAAACTATGCGATGGCGATAGTCCCCGCGGACGTCCCCGAGGACGCCGTCTGGACGATCGACGTGCGCGGCCGTCAGATCCCCTGCGAGCGCGTTGAGCTCCCCTTCTACAAGAGGGCGTAAGCTCAGCTTAATCGAATAATAACCTCAGGAGGTATATATTATGGTTCCCAATGATCGTAAGTACACCCGTGACCATGAGTGGGTCATGGTAGAAGGCAGCGTTGCAAAGATGGGCATCACCGCTCACGCGGCCGAGGCTCTGGGCGACATCGTTTACGTTGAGCTCCCCGTCGTTGACGACGAGGTCACCATGGGCGAGAGCTACTGCGTAGTCGAGTCCGTCAAGGCGAGCTCCTCCGTATTCTCCGCCGTTACCGGCAAGGTCGTCGAGATCAACGAAGAGCTGGACGGCGCGCCCGAGAAGCTGAACGAGGACGCTTTCGAGAACTTCATCGCCGCCGTCGAGTTCACCGAGATCGCCGACGATCTCATGGACGCCGAGGAATACGAGAAGTTCTGCGAGGAAGAATGATCTGACATGAACGCTTATGCCGATGAAGCACGCTTCATCGGCATAACACATTATAACGGAAAAGGAGAATCAAAATGAGATCCTACGTCCCCAACACGGAGAAGGAGCGCCTTGAGATGCTTGCCGAGATCGGCATGAAGTCGATGGACGACCTCTTTTCCGATATCCCCGCGGATCTGAAGCTCGACCGCGAGCTCGATCTGCCCGCTCCCCTCTCCGAGGCCGAGCTGCGCGACCTCCTGCACGCCTACACCGTCATGAACGAGGAGGGCGGCCCCCTCTTCCGCGGGGCGGGCGCATACCGCCACTACATCCCCTCCGTGGTGCCCCAGCTTGCAATGAGGAGCGAATTTTACACCGCCTACACGCCCTATCAGGCCGAGATGAGCCAGGGCATGCTCCAGAGCCTTTTCGAGTACCAGACCGTCATCTGCACGCTGACGGGGCTCGACGCCGCGAACGCCTCCGTTTACGACGGAGCCACCGCCGCAGCGGAAGCCATGCTGATGCTCCGCGACAACAAGCGCAGGAAGAAGATACTCTACTCCGCGGGCCTCAACCCCGACGTGATCGCCGTCATGAAGACCTACGCGCACTGCGCCGAGCTGGAGCTCGTTGAGATCCCCCTGACGGATAAGGGCGTGACGGACGTTTCCGCCGTCGCCGCCAACATGGAGGGCGCGGCGGGCGTCATCGCCGCCAACCCCAACTATTACGGCTGCATCGAGCCCATGGAGGAAATAGCCGCTGCCGCTCACGAGGGCAAGGGCCTTCTGGCGGCTTACGTCAACCCCATCACTCTCGGCGCGCTGAAGCGCCCCGGCGATTACGGCGCGGATATAGCGATAGGCGAAGGCCAGCCTCTGGGGCTTCCCCTTGCTTACGGCGGACCGTACGTCGGCTTCATGGCCGCGACGAAGAAGCTCATGCGAAACCTCCCCGGCCGCATCGCGGGCGAGACCCGCGACGCCGAGGGCAACCGCGTGTTCGTGCTGACCCTGCAGGCCCGCGAACAGCACATCAGGCGTGAGATGGCCTCCTCCAACATCTGCTCCAACCAGATGCTCTGCGCGATCATGGCCAGCATGTACTGCTGCGTAATGGGCCCCAACGGCATGCGCGAGGTCGCCGCGCAGAACATCGCGAAGGCTCACCTCTTAGCTAAGAAGCTCTGTGAGATCGACGGCGTATCCCTCCGCTACCCGGAGACCCCGTTCTTCAACGAGTTCGTCATCGACGTCAAAAACGCCGAGGCCGTCAACACGGCGCTTGCCGATTATTCCATCACGGGCGGGCTGATACTCCCCGACGGCGGCATGCTCTGGTGCGCGACCGAGATGAACAGCGCCGAGGAATTCGACTACGTATGCGATATTGTCAGGGATGCCCTTGAGGATATGGGAGGTGAAGACTGATGCGTTCCGAATATAAGCTTATCTTCGAGCGTTCCCATGAGGGACGCAGGGCCTACGACCTGCCCGAGTGCGACGCGCCCGACGCGATGAACGAGATCCCCGAGGAGCTTCGCGCTTCCGCGCCGCTTGCTCTGCCTGAGCTCGCGGAGGTCGATCTCGTCCGCCATTACACGAATCTTTCCCGCCGCAATTTCGGCGTGGACAACGGCTTCTATCCCCTGGGCTCCTGCACGATGAAGTACAACCCCAAGATCAACGAGGAGCTTGCCCCCCTGTTTGACGACGTGCATCCCCTCATGGATCCCGAGATGAGCCAGGGCTGTCTCGCCCTCATGAAGGATATGGAGGATATGCTCTGCGAGATCTGCGGCATGGACGCGTTCACGCTCCAGCCCGCGGCGGGCGCTCACGGCGAGCTGACCGGCCTCATGCATATAAGGGCATATCACGAGCACCGCGGCGATTTCGACCGCAAGGTCATGATAGTTCCCGACGCCGCTCACGGCACGAACCCGGCCTCCGCTTCGATGGCGGGCTTCAAGGTCAAGGAGATCAAGTCCGCTCCCGACGGCGGCGTGGATCTCGACGCTCTGCGCGCGGCGGTCGGCCCCGACACCGCGGGCCTCATGCTGACGAACCCCTCCACTCTCGGCCTCTTCGAGCGGAACATAAAGGAGATCGCCGAGATCGTCCACGAGGCGGGCGGCCTGCTCTATTACGACGGAGCGAACCTCAACGCCATAATGGGCGTCGTCCGTCCCGGCGACATGGGCTTCGACGTTATGCACATCAACCTGCATAAGACCTTCTCGACGCCTCACGGCGGCGGCGGCCCCGGCAGCGGCCCCGTCGGAGTCAAGAAGCACCTCATTCCCTTCATGCCCGTTCCCCGCATCGAGGAGAACAGCGACGGCATGTACTATCTTGATTACGACAGGCCCGATTCCTTCGGCAAGATCAAGAGCTTCTACGGCAATTTCGGCGTTATCGTGAAGGCGTTCTGCTACATCCGCTCCCTCGGCGGCAAGGGCCTGAAGGAGGCCAGTCAGAACGCGGTCTTGAACGCGAACTACGTCATGAACAAGCTCCGCGGCATATATGAGATCCCCCACGACCGCACCTGCATGCACGAGTGCGTCGTCACCCCGACCGAGGAGATGATGGAGAACGACGTCCACACCTCCGATATCGCAAAGGCCCTCATAGACCGCGGGTATCATCCCCCCACGATCTACTTCCCCCTCATCGTGCATGAGGCGATGATGATAGAGCCCACGGAGACCGAGTCCCGCGAGACCCTCGACGAGTTCGTCGAGGCTATGCGCGGCATCGCCGAGCAGGTGAAGACCGACGCCGCAGCCATCCACGCGGCTCCCGTCACGACTCCCGTAGGCCGCCCCGATGAGGTCACTGCGGCGAGGAAGCCCATCGTAAAATACGAGGGCTGAAAGCCGTCACGGTACGATATGTCCCGCGGGAGCGATCGCTCGGGCTTGAACTGACGAGATCCCGCGCCTGACGCGGCGCGGCCGCGCTGACCCGCGCGGCTCCCTTCGGTCGCAGGCTCCCACGATCTGCTTCCCCCTCATCGTGCATGAGGCCGCCCCGACGAGGTCACCGCGGCGAGGAAGCCCATCGTAAAATACGAGGGCTGAAAATAACCACCGATCAAAAAAGAGCCGGGCTCGCGGCGTTCCGGAGTCCGGCTCTTCCGTTACCGGAGGAAAAATGGCTCTGCCCGAACCGAATCTGAAATTTGACACGAGCAACAGGAAGCCCAGGCTCTTCGACGCGCTCGTACTCGCAGTCCTGACCGCGGCGGCGGTCGTGACCCTGACCGTCACGCTGAAGGAGCGCAGGGCGATACCCTGCTCCGTTATACTTGCGGCGTTCTTCCTGCTGCTTACGGCGAGGCTTTTGATCGCCCTCTTCGGGCAGATCCACTACAACCCCTATTCCTACAACACCATCTACTACATCGGGTTCGCGCTGTTCTCGCTCTCGGTGGCGGTGACCTACGTCATGCTGACGGTGCAGCTCGCCTCCCTTCCCCCGGAGGCCGTCGGCGAAATGGTGCTGCACCGGCTGCTCGGCTCGGCGAAGACGTATATGCTGATCTCCGCGCCGTTCATACTGGTGTTCTCCGTCGGGCTGTGCGTATCGAACGTATCGCTCATCCGGCACGAGGGGTTCAGGTTCGTCAACCTGCTCGGGATACTGCTCTCCGTGCTGCTCGTCGCGGGGGAGGCCTTCCTTCTCACCTACGACATGTACGCCAGCGGCAGCCGATCGGAGGTGATGCTGCACGATCTGTTCGCGAACCTCTTCGCCGCCGTGTACCTCTATTTCGAGTGCATGCTGATAGGCGCGATAGTTTCGCACGTGATCGTCTCCCGCCACGAGCCGGAGCCCGACAAGGATTTCATAATCATACTCGGCTGCGGCATAAGGAAGGACGGCACGCCGACTCCGCTCCTCCGCGGGAGATGCGAGCGCGCCCTCCGCTTCGCGCGGAAGCAGGAGGCCCTCACCGGCAAAAAGGCGGTATTCGTCACCTCAGGCGGGCAGGGCCCGAACGAGCCCGTCTCTGAGAGCGCGTGCATGAAGCGCTGGCTCATGGAGCAGGGCGTTGAGGAGAGCCGCATTATCGAGGAGGACCGTTCCGCGGACACCGCGCAGAACATGAGATTCTCAAAGGAGAAGATCGTCGCCGCCGACCCGGACGGGAAGGTCGCCTTCTCTACAACGAACTACCACGTCTTCCGCGGAGGGCTCTGCGCGAGGCGGGTGAAGATGCGCGCCGTCGGCATGGGCGCCGGGACCAAATGGTACTTCTGGCCGAACGCCGCCGTGCGTGAATTCGTCGGTCTCCTGACGGAGCACCGCGGCAAGCAGGCGCTCATATTCGGCGGGCTCATCGCGATCTACGTCGGACTGACCCTGCTGGCTTACAGGTGAGGCTGCCCTCCGCCCCTGCTTTCCAGTGCGGCTTCAAGCACCGCCATGCGAAGCTCCATCTCGTAGAGCTTATCTGAGATGATGCCGAAGTTCATGTTGAGGCAGCTCTCGTTCTTCTTGATGCGGTCCTCATGCGTTTTGCGGTCGTCGCCCTCCGCCCTCTCGGTGGGGAGGCTGATGGAATAAAGCGATCTCATCTCCATGGGCGTCACTCCGTTCTGCGCCTTATGCCGAGCTCCGTTTCGACCCCGCCGACGAGGCGGAACCTGCCGCCCGAATCGTTGGAGAAGCGGAACCCGAACGTGCGTCCCTCGTTCATAAGGGGGATCTCGAGCACCTCCGCTTCGCTCCCCGGGAGGAGCGCCCGGTACTCATCCGTATGGCCGCCGACGCGCGCCTCCACTACGAGAGCCGCGCCGCCGAAGCTCTCCCCGCGCAGATACATCTCGCGCAGGGTCTTGACGCTCGCCTTGTCGCCGAGGTCCGTCAGCGGCGTCGTCCAGTAGGCCTCGATAGGGTCGCCGTCGAAATCGTCGCCCTCGCCCCATTTTTCCACATAGCGGGCGGAATTCGTGACTATGAGCCTGCCGTCGAGGGCGGCTATATCATAGAGCGTGAACCCGCCGAACTGCATATAGCGCCGGGTTTTCAGGTCGTACTCCACGAGGCGGGTGCGTCCTTCTTTTTTTATTGTGAAATAGAGCCTGTCGCCCGCCGCCGCCATGCGCGTGTCGGTCGTGTCGGCGCCCTCCGTCAGCTTTGAGATGAGGCGCGCGTCGGGCATCGGGGAAGCGTCGACCCCGTTGAAGCAGCAGAGGCCGCCCTCGGTGACGTAATAGATGACGTCGCGGCAGACGGCGGTGGCGGTATCCGTGACGAACGTCGAATCCTTTTCGATGAGCTCCACCGTAAAATTGCCGGGGCGGTCGCCGATGAGCCTGTAAATGGAGCTCTTCTTGAATATGAGGAGCTGGTTGCTCATGGCGGCGATGGCGGTTATCGGGTCACCCGAGGTGGTGCCGATCTCGATATGCCCGCCCTCGACGGAGGGCGAATCCGCGTCATAGCCCCAATCCTCTATGGTGCGGTCGCCGCCTGGGAGCTTCGAGTAGTAGAGGCGGTTTGGGTTTTCGTAATCGCCCGCCGCGAAGAGGCGGCTGCGGTACATCGCGATATAGCTGACGCAAATATCGGAGCAGCCCTCCTCGGATCCGAAGGGCGTGAAGCTCTCGCCGTCGAATTTCAAAATGCGGTTCGCGCCGTCGGCGATGAGCATTACGTCCGTCATTCCGATGCGCGTCATCAGCACGCAGTAATGCCTCCTCTCGAGGACGAGCGGGTATGCGTAAGCCCTCGTCCAGCTCTCCTCTTCGGGGCTGTAGGTGTAGACGTACCCGCCCGATATCGCCATCGGGATATCCCTGTCGGCGGTGCGGAAGAAGCAGACGCGGTCTATGCCGCTGGAGCTCTCCTGCGGGACGGGCGCGGGCAGCAGGCGCGAATAGCCCTTCGTCACCGAAAGGTCGCCGCCCTCCGTGCTGAAGTTCATCGCGTCCGGCGAAAACGAGGGCGAAATGAAGCTCTCCCCGCGGGATTGATCGAGCCCCGCGAAGCCCTCTATCCTGTAAGTGTATCCTGCCATGAGCCCTCCTCAGTAACGGTTGACGATGCGGTAGCTTTCGCTGTCGCCGACGTGCGGGCGGAGCTTCGACTTAGAGGCCTCGTACATCGAGAGGTATATGTTGCCGCCGCGCTGGGTGGAAACGTCGCCGCTCATTCGCTCGCGCCCGACGACGTAGC
This sequence comes from Clostridia bacterium, assembly GCA_017509785.1. Taxonomy (GTDB): domain Bacteria; phylum Bacillota; class Clostridia; order Christensenellales; family CAG-138; genus UBA3857. Next base: position 178,232 of record JAFWOT010000002.1, on the reverse strand, counting down.
TGACTATCAGCCCGTGCGTGTGGGCGGGCAGCTCGCTCACGTCCGAGGGCGAGGACAGCGGCTTCGGCTCGCAGATATAGGTTATCTTCGCCGGCTCGTTGTAGGGAAGGGCGATGCTGCCCGTATCCCCGCGCATGAAGCGCACCTCGCGCCCCAGCTGCACGGCCTTCCTCACCTTCACGCACTCATGCGTAAGGGCCGAAAGCTCCACGATGCCGTTATCGGGGACGACCTCCTCCGTGCGGGAGAAGCCGAGCGCCCTCGCGATGTCGGACTGAGCCTCGTTCGCAAAGCCCGTGAGCCTCGCGCGGAACACGTCCATCGTCTGTGCGTCGTGCCCGCGGTCAAGCTGGGCGAGCGCAGACACGAGTATGTCGTTCAAAGTCATGTGTTTTCCTCCTTTATATCCTTATGCTCGCGAGCCTCGACGCCCGCTCCTCGGCCAGCCTTCGCTCGGCCTCCGTCCTTTTTATGTGCTCCGCAAGAAAAACCGGCAGCCGCACCTTCACTCCCCTCGGCACGCGGTACACGACCGAGTTGATGCATCCCTCCCACGGACGGTCGGAGGGTTTCCCCTCCAGGACCGTTTCCGTGAGGCTGTTGAACGTTTCGTCTTTTTTCATTCAATTTACCTCCGTGAAATGATGAAGCGTTGACTTGTATTTTGTGGCGGGTTTTTATCCTGCGATCAAATTATACCAAACATTAGTTCGCTCGGTCAAGGGTTTAAGGGTACATGCGTTCTGTTTATTTCCGTTTCGGAGGTCTTCATTTTAAGTTTGAGTACCGTTTTTGCATCTCAACACCGCTGTGTGAAGACGCGGCGTAATACGCGGGCGGGATCGCACGGGGGAGCTTCTGCGTTGACTTTTAAGAACAGATGTGCTATAATTATGGTGGGTCGATCGAACGGCCCGCATTGAAGGAGGTATTTATGGTACAGATAAACGAGATCGCCGCGGCGGGAACGGAGAAGCGTTCCGGGGCGGTGAAGCTGCGGCGCAGGCTGACGAAGCTCGCCGGGACGGCGCTCGACAGCCTTGAGGACGTGCTGACCGACGAGGGCGCCAAGGCGGCGGACAGGATATCGGCGGTGAAGCTGACCTTCGAGCTGCTGAACCGCCAGACCGCCCCGAGGGACGAAGGGAGCGACGGCGTGCTCCGCGTCGTGTTCGACGGGATAGAGAAGGAGCTTGCCGAGTAGGGTGCGTGAAAAATGCCGCGGAGCGGATCTGCTTCGCGGCATTTTAAATACGGTCGTTCACTTCTTTTTGTTCTTCTTCCACACGCCCCACATGCGGAACGCGGTGGAGATGAGCAGCACACCTATCGCCATAGCTCCCGCTATGGAGGCCGTCGCCATGCCGCGGGCGTAGGCTTCCGCCGTCATGCCGGTGCGGATATAGTCCATCGTATAGTAGATGCCCGCCCCGGGGATGAGCGGCACGAGCGCGCAGAGCAGGTAGCTCGTCGCGGGGAACTTTCTCAGCCTCGCCATGACCTCCGCGTAGAAGGAGGAAGCGGCTGCGGCGATGAGGTAGCCGGTGGGCTCCGCGAGGCCGGCGCGCATCAGAAGGCTGCACACGACCCATGAGATTATGCTGCCGAGGAGCGCGAACGGTATCCCCCGCCCGTGCATATTGAACATCAGCCCGAAGCCGAGCGTGCCTATGAGCCCTGCAGCGCATTGGATCCAGAGCGGGTGATCTATGGGAAGGAGGCCGGTGCTTATCGCGGGGAATATCTGCCTTGCGAGGGATACGGCGGCGCTCGTCCCGAATACGAGCGCGACGGCGATTATGAGCACCTGCACGAGGCGGTTAATGCCGCTCATCGTGTCGCCGTATATGACGTCGCGCAGGCTGTTCGTAAAGAGGAACCCGGGCACCAGTATCATGAGAGCGCCTATCGTGGCGATATCGGCGTTCTTGCAGAGGCCTACGGCGGTGAGCGCGTTGGCCAGGAACGCGAGTATGAAGCTGCACACGAACGAGGTGAAGAACGCGTTGGCGTTGAGCTTGCCCATGAAGCGGAGCGAAGCGCCCGTGGCGACTCCGCAGATGCCGGAAGCGGCCGCCTCCAGCATGGCGCCGCCGAAGAATATCCCGAAGCCGAACCCGATGAGGAACGCCGAGAGATAGTAGATGAAGCTGCCGTAATGGCAGACGCTCGCCTCCGTTTCCCGCAGCCAGCGGCGCAGGATGGGGATATCGGGCTTTTCGGCGCAGATGCGGCGGCAGAGCGCGGAATACTTTTCTATGCCGTCGAGCATCGTCTCGCCGGATTTCAGGCGGCGGATCTTCGTCACGACGGGGCCGTCCTCGGGCTCGAGGCTCGCCATTATGCAGCTCGGTATGACGAAGGCGTCCGTCTTCTTTACGCCGTAGGCGTGGATGACGCGGGTGATCGTATCCTCGACGCGGTAGGTCTCCGCGCCGCAGGCCTGGAGCTTATTCGCAAGGGAGACGGTAAATTCCAACAGCTCCTCATAGAACTGCTGATCCTTCACGTATTCGACGACCTCTGCCGCCTCTTCGGCGGAGGTCTCCGCCATTTGGGCGGCTATCTCCTTCATCTGCACTTTGCTTTTCTTGCTCCTGCGGGCAGCCATGGTATTCCTCCGGAAACGTAAAAAATGGGGCTTCCCCCTATGCCGCAAAGTATAACAGCAGCGCGGGTAAAAATCAAGCTCAAGTTATACTTGATTTTTCGGCGGTTTTGTATTATAATCGCACGACCGAATCAATACGAAGGCAGTATCGATGAAAAAAGGAACCAAAAAGAAACTCAGTAAGGAGAATGAAGATATGAGGAAGATCGGTATTCTGACCGGCGGCGGAGACTGCCCGGGTCTCAACGCGGTCATAAGGGGCGTCGTTGAAAAGTGCGCCGAGGCCGGCATGGAGGTCTTCGGCTTCCATAACGGCTGGCGCGGCGCGATGCTGGCGCAGGGGCATTGGCTGACCCTCTCCGAGGTCGAGGGCATCCAGACGATGGGCGGGACGATCATCGGCAGCTCCCGCACGAACGTAATGAAGGATCCGAAGGGCCCCGAAACGATCATCGAGGTCCTGAAGGCGCTCGATCTTGAAGGCGTTGTCGCCATCGGCGGCGACGATACCCTCGGCGTGGCGAACGAGCTGAGGAAGCGCGATATCAACGTCATCGGCGTTCCCAAGACGATCGACAACGACCTTTCCTGCACGGACTACACCTTCGGCTTCGAGACCGCCTCGAACATCGCGATGGAGGCCATCGACCGCCTTCAGACCACCGCGAAGGCGCACTCGAGGTGCATAGTCGTCGAGTGCATGGGCCGCCACACCGGCTGGATCGCGCTGCAGGCGGGCCTCGCCGCGAACGCGCATCTCGTGCTCATACCCGAGTTCCCCAAGACCTTCGACGAGATAGTCTCCCTCGTGCGCCGCAGGTATCTGCGCGGCGATCACTACACCATCATCGTCGTGGCGGAGGGTTTCGAGCTGAAGGACGGCGAATCCATCGACGTCGGCACCGACGCATTCGGCAACAAGCTCCTTCTGCAGAAGAACCTCGCGAAGCACCTCTCCGACATGATAGAGGACACCATGAGGAACGATCCGCTCCTCGGGCAGGACGCTCAGTATTTCGAGTGCCGCCACGTGGTTCTCGGCCACGTTCAGCGCGGCGGCGCGCCCTGTGCCTTTGACCGCGTGCTCGGGACCCGCCTCGGCATAAAGGCCGGCGAGCTCGTCGTCGAGAAGAACTACGGCAACATGGTCGGCATGAACGGCAACCAGATCGTCGCCGCGGATCTCGACAAGGCCGTCACCGTCCGCAAGGAGGTCGACAAGGAGTTCTACGACGCGGCAAGTCTGTATTTCAAATAATAAAAGGAAAAAGTCATGTTTGCTTCAAGACCTGACAACCGCGGCGGCGCAAAGTTTTCCAACAAGAAATACTACGCTGTTCGCAAGCTGATTTTCTCCAAATTCGGAAGTTTTAAAAAACTTGGCGAAAAAATGCGCGCCGACATGCGAATACAGGAAGTTTCCGCCTATCTGTTGGAAGGCGATATTCAGCCGGCAGTCGTCGTAAGTACCGATCCGTTTATGATCGCCGCCTTTTCCGATGAGTTCGACGCTGTCGTGATGCTTGATTTCCCCAAGGAACTGGCCGAACAGTATAACCTCTCCAAGGGGACCCGTCTTGTCACCTCCAACGTGTATTTGGAGAGCACAGACAACCATATAGCGTCCGACATATTCCCAGGCCCCGGTCGTTCACGGAATTACGCTGAGTTTATCCCCGTAGTGCAGCTCTTCCTATGCTCTGACGATGATAAAGCAATGGCTTGTACCACTCTCTTTAAAGAGGAGCATTGGCGTTATGTCGAAAGCTTGGCGGCCGAATATGCCTCCGCGCATCCCGGTCTGGCGCGCGACGGATTCTTCTACTTTAAATAATTGACATCTGTAACGGCAGATCGTTCGCGATCTGCCGTATAGTATTGCTTCTCCATGAACGGAAAAACAAAAAAAGGTTTAATAATAATCGGCTGCGTGATGCTTGCGGTGTCGCTGCTGATCCCGCTCATCGCACTTGCGTCGAGCAAATGGGTGTTCACGACCGGAGTGACCGCAGTATCCGTATTGTTCGGGCTTTTCGCTTTGGCGTCGATCGCTGTGATCATTGCCGCGCTCAACCGCAGGGCAGATCTGAACACCGATGATTTTACCTATCGCACTTGGCTTGGCAATGAATACCGCTATACATATAGGGACGTCAAATGGTACCGCGAGACAGATAACGACGTCTGGCTGTATACGCAGGACAGACGTCTTATTATCGACGGCGATTTTGAAAACAGCGCGGATATGGTGAGAAAGCTCAAGTCCTTCGGCATACCCGATTACGACTTTCAGGCCGCAGAGGGCGTTTACGATAACGGAGAACAGGCCCAACGGGTGCTGTATCTCGATCAGCGCCGGGCCGTGGCATGGATAATGCTGATAAGCGGTGTGCTGATGCTTTCGCTCGGAGCGTTCCTGCTTTTCTATACCGATCCGTCCGGCTATAAGATGCTTTATCACCCTGTCGGCGCCGCATTGTGGTCAACGGGAACGGTGCTGTTTTCCGGCCTCTTCTTTTACTATGCGTTACGTGCAAAAAACACGAGAGCAGAACTCTACCGCGATCACTTCATCTACCGTAATGCATTCAAAAAAACGCACTCCTATTCATATCGCGACTGCGTCTCCTCGCGCGAGCGGCATTTTTATAACCGTGCGCCTTCCAACCCCAAGATGCGCTTCGTCGCAAAGCTGAAAATGAAGGACGGCCGCAGGCTTTACGTGGACGACCTTATTATAAAAGACGGCCTCGGTGCGCCTATCGGCTATCACAGGCTGCCGAAAAACAGATCATAATGAAAAAGGAAAAGCCGCAGGCGCGAGCCTGCGGCTTTTGCGTTTTACGTCAGCCCTCGATCATGATGGTCTTCTTCTCGGGGAGCTTGGGCTGCTCCTTCTTGGGCACGGTGAGCGTCAGCACGCCGTCCTCGAAGCGGGCCTTGATATGCGGTCAGCACGGCTTATTTTGCAGAAAACACGATCCTGTTGCCGAAGAGACTGACTTCATCATACTCAAGTTCAACGACCTTTGCGGAATCAGGCACTTCAAAGGTGACCGTCCCCTGCGTCTTCCTGCCGGGAGAAAGTGTTACCGAACCGAGATCATCGTCACGGAAGAAGGCGCTTTCGCATGCAGAGCTGTCGGCAAAGCAATCAAAGCTGAACTCGCTGACGAGAACATCGCTCTTGGAAATGTTTTCAAACTCAAAGCTAAATGTCACATAATGATTCCCGTCCTTGGGCTGAACGAACATGTTATCACTCTCTGAGTTTTCAACCGAGATGAATGTGATCTTAAGCTCTTTCGTTTCCACAACGTCACCGGGCTTATACGAATCGACGGTTTCGCTGTCGTTCACCTCCGGAACATAACCGGAATCCTTCTCGCCCTCATATGCAAACTTGACTTTGTCGGAGGACCATACGTCAGCCTCAAACTCGACCTCAACTTCCTCGGCCTTCTCGGGGACTTCAAAATAGACGCATCCTGTTGTCGTCCTGCCCGGCGAGAGTGTTGCGGAAAGCGCTTCATCGCCGCTGTAGAAGCTGTCGCAGTTGTATCCGTCGGCATAGCATTCAAAGTCGAAGGACGAGACGTTCTTATCCGAGCTGCCAATGTTTTCAACAAAGAAGCGAAGGAAAATGTACACGTTCCCGTCGTCCGGCTGTAGGTAAGAGTTGTCGCTCTCAAACACACCGCTTGCCATGTAGACCATGCGGAGATTCTTGTCCTGATAGGTATCTCCAACCTTATAAATGTCCTTGTCCTGCGCTTCCTCCGTAGCTTCGTTCCCGGTCTCCTCTGTCTCATTTGACGAATCGGGCTTCTCTGTTCTGGTTTCCGAATGGGAGTTCGATCCGCTGTTGTCTGTTTTCGAGCTTCCACTTGCCAGCGCCATAAGCACAAATGCAGAGACGATGAGTACGACCAACGCCAGTTTCAACCACTTCTTCATTTTTTACCTCCATATTTTGTGAATTATCCAGAGGGACAATACAGTCCCGACAGAATAAACTATCAGGTCGATCCAATCGAACGTGCCGGCGATCCAACCGGCTTTCTGCGAAAGCTCATAGCCGCACCCTACGACCACGCTTAACGCCAACCAGACCTGTTTCTTCCCTTTTAGCTGAAGAACCGTCTGGATGGCAAGCGGCATAGCAGCCGCCCATAAAAGATCCGCCGCGTAACCAATGGCTATCCTGTGAAACAACGAACCCGATGAAGACCGCGGAAACGGGATCCCGAATTGCGGGAGCACGTGTGAAAGGTATGTCTCGTGATTAAAAAACACATAGCACAGAACCCCAAGCATCAGAAAACCAAATGCAAGAGCAGCGGTCGTTACGACCGGCCTTTTGCCGCCCATACTATAAAGCAGTCTCCTTTGTTATACACGTGCTTATTATACACCTTTTTTGTTTGAAATCAATAGTTATTGCTAAATATTTAGTTGGAAGTCGCTGTATTTTTTTAGTTACAACTGTAAAAATACTCAGTGAGGTGATTAAATGCTGATCGATTACTCATATATCGGCGCAAGAATAAAGCGCGTCCGCAAGCAAAAGCATATCACGCAGGAGCAATTAGCCGAAAAGCTGTCTGTAACGGTTGGCTACGTAAGCCAAATCGAACGCGGAACATCAAAGGCAAATCTCGAGATGCTTGCTTCCATATCCTCTATACTGGGATGCAATTTGTGTTTTTTGATAGATGGAACTATTATCGGAGCTCCTCATTATCTTCGATCGGAGTGGAGCGAACTACTGGATCGCATGTCGCCCGATCAGCAAAAACTACTTGCTTCTATTGCGGAAGATATCATCAGCTCCGGTCTTTCTCGTCCCGGCGAAGTATAATTACGCAAAACGCAAAACGCCGGGGAGCATCGCTCCCCGGCGGTCGTTTCTTTTTTGATCAGCCCTCGATCATGATGGTCTTCTTCTCGGGGAGCTTGGGCTGCTCCTTCTTGGGCACGGTGAGCGTCAGCACGCCGTCCTCGAATTTGGCCTTGATGTCCTCCTCGGTGATGTTCTTGCCTACGAAGAAGCTCCTCTGCATGGTGCCGGAATAGCGCTCGCAGCGGATGAGCTTGCCCTTAGTGTCCTTCTCGTCCTTGTCGAGACCCTTCGCCGCGGTGACGGTCAGATTGCCGTTCTCGAGCTCAAGGCTGATCTCGTCCTTCTTGAAGCCGGGCAGATCGATCAGCACCTCAAAAGCGCCGTCGTGCTCGCGGACGTCCGTCCTCATGACGTGCGCCGCATGCTTGCCGTAGAGCTTTTTGTCGACTTCGTTCGCCTCGCGCACTGCGGGGAACGCAAAGTCCATCAGATCATCGAAAATACTGTCGTTGAAAATAGTGGGATAAAACATAATTCACATCTCCTTTACACGATACTATTGTTTGCATCGGGACGGAGGATCATTCATCGGGATCGGGCCGCGGGCGTATCCGCCGGGCTCCCGATTCCCTCTCTCGTCTTCTCTGTTCCTTTGTTGACTCTATTATACCACGATTATTAGCACTGTCAAGCGTTGAGTGCTAATATATTTATATATTTAAACAGGCCGCAAAAAGGCCGCAGTAAACCACCGCGGCCCCGCTTCGCTTCGCGGATTCAGATATGCTTCTTCGAATCCTCTATCCTCGAGAGATGATCCTTGCGGATCCACTCCTCTATATAGCCGCAGTCGCAGCAGATGTACCTGTCCACGGGAACGGCCTGCCAGGTAAAGCTCCCCGTGGGGATTATGTTGCCTGAGCCGTGGCCGCCTGCGCCGCCCTCCGAAAGGTGGATGTTCGAGCTCCCGCACTTGGGGCAGAGCTTGGTCTGTTTCATTGGTTGCCTCCGTTCTGTTTAAGGTTCAGGAGCCAAGGCGCGACGTGGCAGTAGCCCGTCGGGTTCTTGACGAGGTACTTTTGATGATATTCCTCCGCGCCGTAAAAATTCTCGAGCGGCTTCAATTCGACCTTCATCGGCTCGGGGTACTTCGCCTGCTCCGCCTTGAAGGCTTCCTCTATATCGGGCAAGAGGGAAGCGTCCTCATAATAGACGCCCGTGCGGTACTGGACGCCCTCGTCCCCGCCCTGCTTGTTAAGGGAGAGCGGGTCTATTATCATAAAATAGTATTGAAGGAGCCTGCCCGTCGGGAGCTCGTTCTCGTCGTAATCGACTCTGACGGTCTCGGCGTGGCCCGACGAGGCGCAGACCTCCTTATAGGTGGGGTTCTCCGTGGGGCCGTTGGCATAGCCGACCTCGGTATGCTTCACGGCGTCGAACTGGTCGAAGAAGCGCTGTGCGCCCCAGAAGCAGCCGCCGGCCAGATAGATCGTTTTCATTTGCCGTCCTCCGATTCATGTTTTGTATATTTTAGCAGGTGAACGCGCCCGTGTCAATACGGAACGCAAACTATTGATTCGCATGGAAAAAGATGGTAGAATCAATTCAGAACAGGTTTGGAGGATGCTATGACGGACGAAGAACTGAAATGGAGCATGACGGGCTCGGAGGAGCTGCTGCGGACGCCCGTTTTCACCGTGATGAGGCAGCATGAGCGCGCGTCATTTGGGCTTCGCGGGGATTATATCGCCCTGCACGCGCCGGAGTGCGTAGTTATGCTGCCCGAGTACGAGGGGGATTTCATACTCGTCAGGCAGTGGCGGCACGGCGCTTCGCGGCTCACCGCCGAATTCCCCGGCGGAGTAGTCGGAAAGGGGGAGGCTCCGGAGGAAGCCGCATATCGCGAGCTTCTGGAGGAGACGGGCTATAAGGCGGGAAAGCTCACGCTGCTCGGCTCCGTCAACCCGAACCCCGCGCTCTTTCTGAGCCGCTTCCACGTCTTCCTCGCGCAGGAGCTCACGCCGACGGGCGTTCAGCACCCGGACAGCGACGAGCTCATTGAGGTCGTCCGCCGCCCGATAGGGGAGGTCGTCGCCTCGTTCGGGGAGGGCGAATACTGCCACGCCTTCATGGGCACCGCGCTCGCGTTCTATTTGAGAAGGGGGGTGTTGAAATGAAGTACGGAGAATCCGCTTTCGATATCATCTATCTGGCGTTCGCGCTCGTCTGCGGGGCGATAATGCTCAAAAAGGCGCACACGCGCACGGGGCGGCTGATGGGCGTATCCGCGATAGTGCTCGGCCTCGGCGACGCGTTCCACCTCGTGCCGAGGGTGCTGAACTACTTTACGGAGGCCGATCTCACCGCGTGGCTCGGGATAGGCAAGCTCGTGACCTCCGTCACGATGACCGCCTTCTACGTGCTGCTCTATTACGTCTGCCTCGGCTTTTACGGCAGGGAGGAGAAAAAGCCCGTGACCTGCGCCGTGTGGGCGCTGGCGGTCGTCCGGACGGCGCTCTGCCTCTTCCCGCAGAACGGCTGGCTGACGAACGAAAGCCCCCTCCTTTGGAGCGTGCTCCGGAATATCCCCTTCATCGCGCTGGGCGCTCTGCTCATCGTGCTGTGGTTCCGCCCGAGGCTCACGCGGGAGCGCCTGCGCCTGACCTGGCTGTGGATGCTGCTCTCGTTCGCTTTCTATATCCCCGTCGCTCTCTTTGCGGGGCTATGGCCGATGCTCGGCATGCTGATGCTCCCGAAGACCGTCTGCTACATGATAATGCTTTGGACTTTTACCCGTTACGTCACCGAAGAAAGCTGATCCCCCTCGCGGTGACCGAAAACCCCGAAAAAGACACGTCCGGCGGGAGGGCCGTTCCCGTCGGGAAAGGAGGAACCATGGCACGAAGGATCATCGCATTGACTCTCGCCTGCCTCTGCGCTATGCTGGCGGGCGGGTGCTTCTGCTTCTCGAACGAGGGCGTGAGCATTACCGATAAGCTCACAAGCTATTACGACGATACCCCGGTCGCTGCAGCGCGCTTCTTTACGAGGAACGCGGAGGGCGGTTACGAAATCGAGGAGCTGGACAAAGCAAGGCTCCCGGAGCTGATCGAAAAGCTCGATTCCATGAGCCTCCGCCGCCACAGCTTCCACACGGATTATTTCTGGAGCGGGCAGTACGGTATCGAGCTCGAATACGGGGACGGCGCCTTCATGACCTATGACGGCACCAAGGCGGGGTATTATAACGCATCGGTAAATGACCCCGACGCCCAACAGCAGAGGAGCACCTTCCTTGAGGTGACGAACGCCGATTTCTGGGGCGTCATGGAGGAGTTCTTCTCCTCCGTCGAAAAGGAGCGCCTTTCCGCATGGTAGGGCTCCGTTAATGTAAAAAAAGCGTTCTTCCCTTTCGCGGGGAGAACGCTTTTTCGTTCCTTATCGGATCAGGCCGTTCGCCTTCAGCCACCTCTCTATGAAGGGGCCGGATGAGGCGACGCCGCACCCCGCGAGGGAGAGCCCCTCGCGCAGCTTCGCGCCGCGGCAGGTGCGGCGGATATCATCTAAGCTGTGCCCGAGGTCGCCGCCCTCGTTCGTGCAGACGGGGAGTATCGTCTTTCCCGCAAAATCGAACGCCTCGAGGAACGTGAACACCGCCATCGGCATGGTATCCCAGTAGTTGGGATAGGCGAGTATCACGTTCTCGTAGGGCTCTATGGTTTCGGGCAGGGAGTTGAGCTCCGGGCGGGCGTTGGAGTCAAGATCCGCCCTCGACTCGCGCATGCAGTCCTCGTAGCCCTTGGAATAGGGGCGCTTCATGGAGATCTCGAAGGTATCCGCCTCGATGAGCTCCCTTATCTTGCTGACGACCGTCTCCGTGTTGCCGACCTTCAGCGTCTCCTTCGAGATGCCGACGTAGTTCTCGTCCCTGCGGGAGAAGTAAGCGATGAGTGTTTTTGCCATGATAGTTTCCTCCGTGGTATTCTTCAGGGCATGAGCGCGAGGAAGACGGACTTCCCTTCGACCGTGACGTTCCCCGTGGCGGCGCCGAGGGGAGCTTCCGCGCCGACGGCCTCGCCATCGATGAGGACGCTGACCTCTATCCCCTCGAAGGAGGTCTCGTAGAGCTCGTCGTTGGGGTTGATGAACGCGACGGCGAGTATCTTCCGCCCCTTCGCGTACTGGACGGAGATGACGTTCCCCTCCTCCACGGAGCAGATGAGCCTGACTTCCGGGTCGGTGAGGAAGGAGTTCGAGCGGCGCAGCGCTATGAGCGAGCGATAGTAGGCGCGCAGCCTCAGCGCGAGCTCGCTTTGCGCCTCGTCCCAGCGGATGTTGTTTATCTCATCCGGGGCGTTGTAGCTGTTGGAGTTGCCGTCCTTGCTTCTTAAGAACTCCTCGCCCGCGAGCATGAAGGGCGTGCCCTTCGATATCATGACGATACCCGCGCCGAGGCGGTTCATGAGGAGGCGCTCCTCGTCCGAGGCTTCGGGGTTCGAGAGGAGGAGCTTATCCCAGATGGTGTTGTTGTCGTGGCAGTCCATGTAGTTTATGACCTCGCCGCGCTCGACTCCCCAGTTGACCGCCGGGCTCTTTTCGCCGCCCATGAGGCCGAAGATCACGCGGTTCGCGGTCTCGGAATTGGCGTTTCCGTTGATATAGCCCCTGTCCTTCGCGTCGAACACGCTGCCCTTCAGGCCGTCGCGGATCGCGTCGTTGAACACGGCGACGCCGCCTATCGCGCCCTCGGAGGGCTGTATCTCGTGGATGTTGACCTGGTTGGCGCGGAGGTTCTCACGCAAAGTGGATGTGCCGCCCGTCCAGCCCTCGCCGTAGAGCATCGCGCGGGGGTTGATCGCGTGGACGGCGGATTCGATCTCCTGCATGGTCCTTATATCGTGGAGGGCCATGAGGTCGAAGCGGAAGCCGTCGATATGGTATTCGCTCGCCCAGAAGCTGACCGAATCCACCATGAACTTGCGGAACATCGCGCGCTCGGAGGCCGTCTCGTTGCCGCAGCCGGAGCCGTTCGAGAGGGCGCCGAGGCCGTCGTAACGGTAGTAGTAATACGGCACCGCCGCCGCGAGATTGGAATCCGCGGAGTAGGTGTGGTTGTAAACGACGTCCATAATGACGCCTATGCCCGCCTCATGCAGGGCCTGCACCATCTGCTTGAACTCGTTGATGCGCACCTCGCCGTGATAGGGATCGGTCGAGTAGGAGCCCTCGGGCACGTTATAGTTCTTCGGGTCGTAGCCCCAGTTGAACTGCGGCTCGGAGGAGCTTTCATCGACCGTCGCGTAATCGTAGACGGGCTGCAGGTGTACGTGCGTTATGCCCAAAAGCTTCAGATAATCTATGCCGACGGGCATCCCGGAGGAGTTGGTAAGGCCGTGCTCCGTGAAGGCGAGGTACTTGCCCGGGTGCTCGCAGCCCTCTATCATGTTGGAAAAGTCCCTGACGTGCACCTCCCAAACGACGGCGTCGCCGTAGGAATCTATGCCGTCGTAGAAGGTATCGTTCTCCCAGCCGGCGGGATCGGTGGAATCGAGATCGACCACCATGCCGCGGTCGCCGTTCACGCCCACCGCCTTGGCGTAGGGATCGACTATCTCGTTGGAGCCGAGGGCGGTGGTCACGGTATAGGTGTAATACGTGCCGGGGAGGCAGTCGGGAAGCGATACTGACCACACGCCTCCGTCACGCGCCTCCATAGGCTCCCGGCGGAAGGCCTCGCCGCCGTCGCCGTTTTCATAGAGATTGAGCGTGACCTCGCCCGCGGTCGGGGCCCAGAGCCGGAATTCGACGGCTCCCGCGGGGTCGTTGACTATCGCGCCGAGCTCGCCGTCATAGGCGTATTTTTCATTGAAGGCTTCGGAATCGAACACCTCCGTGGGAACGACGGGCTTGGGCTCGAAGCCCTCTATCTCGAGCGTGTAGCTCTTTGAGATATCGAGCGGCTCGGCGAGCTTTATAACGCCGAATATGACCTCGTTATCAAGGCTCGAAAGGCTCTCTATGGGCAGCTCGCGGTCGCCGTCCTTCACCTTTATCTGGTCGAGCGAGGTGATGCGCGTCGCGGGAGAGAGCGTGTATTTGATCTCGTCCATGGAGATGAGCCCCGCAAGGGAGAGCACCTTATCCTGATACAAAGTCTTGCCTCCGTCGTCGCTTTTGTAAATATTCCCGTCGCCGGGCTTTAAGTAGACCTCGGTCTCGGGGCCGGTTATCTTCGCGAAGCGGTCGCCGTCATAGTCCTTAACGGCATCGCCCCAGCTCGTGCCGCCGGGATCGGAGCAGCTCCTCCTTACAATGAAGCCGACCTCCTCTATCCCCTCGGGGACGTTCAATACGACCTTCGCGCCGTATTCGCATGGATGGAAGAGATAGCCCCTGCCGTCGGCGTTGGGATACCAGATCCACATATCGCAGTTGTCGTAACTGCCCGTCTCGTTGAACCAGTAGAACGTGAGCTTATTGCAGCCCTCCTCGGTGGGGATATCGTATTCCCCGCCGGAGGGGGTATCCGCGCCCTCGGTCACGGCCGGGTCGGTCGCAGCCGCGGAGGGATCTCCCCCGTTGGGCTTGACGCAGCCGGAGAGGGCCGTCAGCAGCATGCACAGAAGCATCAGTAAAGCAGCCGCACGTTTCATTTTGAACCTCCTTGATGTTTCGTCACTCCGCCGCGGCGGGGCGCTCCGTCGGTTTATTGAGCGGGTTCCAGCTCCCCCTTTTGTAGTAGGCGAGGAAGAGTATGAAGAGCAGCAGGTTATGCCCTATCATGCACGCCCACGCAGAGACGAGCCCGAGCCCGAAAGCCTTTATGCAGATGAGCGTGCCGAGTATCCTCACGCCCCACATGCCGATTATGTTGAATACGAACGGCGCGACCGTCCGCCCCGCGCCCTGCATCATGCCCTCGATCACGAGGCTGACCCCGTAAACGGGCTCCGAGACGGCGACCATGCGCAGCACCGTCACCGCGAGGGATATGACGGCCTCATCCTTCGAGAAGACCCGCGCCATCGCGGGCGCGAAAATGAAGAGCAGGCCTCCCGTTACCGTCATGAGTATGACCTCCACCCCTATATTCACCCGCGCGAGCTCGCGCAGGCGCGCCCTGTCCCCCGCGCCGATGGCGTTGCCCGTCAGGGTCGCGGCGGCGGCCATCATGCCGTAGCCGGGTATGTAGAAGGCGGATTCGACCGTGTTCGCGACGGTGTGCGCCGCGGTGGAGAGCTCGCCGAGGGAGTTTATCATCGCGGCGAAGGCGACGTAGCCGAGCGAGGTCCCGAAGCGCTGGAGCATATTCGGGAAGGCGACCCGCATGCACGGGGCGAGTATGGCCCTGTCGGGCTTTATCGAGTGCCCGAGGGGGGATATCTCCCGGTGCTTTATAAGGGCGATCGTGAGCGCCGCGCCGCCCAAAGCGACGCTGACCGCGCTCGCGATGCCGGCTCCGACGACGCCGAGCCCCGCGCCCCACATGGGGACGGCAAGCCCGAACACGCTTATCACGCGGCTCTCGTATATAAGGAGGAAATTGAGTATCACGTTGACCGCGTTGACGCCGATCCCCACCCACATGGGGGTCTTCGTATCGCCCGCGGCGCGAAGCACGGTGCCGAATATAATGGAGGCCGTGCGCGGCAGGGTCGGCAGATACAGTATGAAGAAGTATTCGGAGGCCAGCGGACGGATGGACTCGTCCACCTGCATCCAGGCGGGTATCACGCCCGAGAGCGCGAGCGTCAGCGCCGTGAAGAGAGACCCCACGACGAGCACCGCGAGCACGCTCTGGGCGGAGGCCTTGCGCGCCTTTTCGTGCTCGCCCGCGCCGCGCATCTGCGAGATATAGGCGAGGAACCCGACCCCGAACGCGGATATGGTCGAGCCGATGAGCCAGCCGACGGTCGTGGTCGAGCCGACCGCCGCGGTGGCACGGGTGCCGAGCGCGCCGACCATCGCGGTATCGAAATACTGCACGGCGGTCTGCATGAGCTGCTCCAGCATCGTGGGCCAGGCGAGGGTCAGCACGGCGCCCAGTATGGAGGCCCTGAAAAGGCTTTTTGAGCTTCGTTCGGGCATTCAGTTCACCCGGAGTATGAATATCATCGGAGTGAGGCCGCCGGCCTCCGTGCGCTGCTGGGAGAGTATTGTCAGCCTCTGCCCCTGCTCGCGGATGAGGCGCTTCAGGAGCGTGAACTCCATCGTGTAAAGCACGGCGACGCCGCCCTTTTTGACGAGCTGCGGGAGCTTTTCGAGCAGGCCCTTATAGAGCCTTTCGCAGGAGGAATGATCCCCCACGCGGTTGCCGAAGGGGAGGTTCGAAATGAGCTCGTCATACGGCCTGTGGCACTCGAAGCGGAGTATGTCGTTGACGGTATACTTGGCGTTGACGCCGGCAAGCCCGGTATTGCGCCTTGCGATATCTATCGCCCGGTGGGAGATATCCACCCCCGTGAGCGAGCGGCAGGGGCTCATGAGCCCGCGCTCGATGAGGAAGGTCCCGCTGCCGCAGCAGGGGTCTATGACGCGGGCGTTGACGGAGAGATGATCCTGCGCGAGGCGCAGCACCGCCGCGGCGACAGCCGGGTTCATGGAGGCGGGTATGGAATCCGCGCGGTACGCGAAGCGCCCGTCCTTCACCGTGAAGAGCTTCAGGAAGAGGCGCGCCGTGCGCTCGTTCCCCTCGATCCTCAGCTCCGCCTCGTAATCGGAGGGGGAATTGGCGAGCATGCCCTTCGAGGCACGCTCCACCGCGAGGGCCGTCTCCTTGACGAAAGTGCGCCTGTCGAACTTCCCCTCGGGGACGGAGAGCGCCGCCTCGACGCGGAAGCGGAAAGGCGGCTCGCCCGAGTGGGACGACCGCATGAAATCGTAAATGAAGCCCGCCGACGCCGAAGCTATCCGACCGGCTTCCGCGGAGACCTGCCCTATGGGGAAGAGGACTTCGGTGAAGCATCTGGCTTCAAAGAGGGAGGCGAGATCGCTCACGGTCGTTTTGAGGCTGTCATGCCTTTGGTCGCTCACCGTAAAGCCGAGCTCTTCGAGCTCGTCCGCGAGCTGCCCCGTCAGAAGATCCGGCGCGCGCAGCTCCGCGAGCCGCCCCTCGGGAAGGCCGGTGAACTCATGCTCCGCCTTGGGCATGAGACTCCGCCCCGCAAGCTCCAAAGCCTCGGTCTCCTCTATAAAATGCTTGCGCTCCGTCTCATCGGCGGCGGGGGCGACGCTGTAACCGTTCAGAAATTCCGCCGCTTCGGGCGTGCCGAGCGAGCCGAGCGCCAGCAGCATCGCCGGGCGGACGAAGCGCTGCTCCTCCCTTCGGAGGGCGTTTATGACGTCCGGAACGAAGCCCTCGGGCTTCAGGGCGCTGATAAGCCTCGCCGCGTTCCTGCGGAGCTTGGGGCTTTCGGCGCAAAGGCTCCCGCGGACGGCCTCGAGAAACTCCTCGTCCCCGCTCAGGCGGATCACCGCCTGCTTGCGGTTGAGGAGCCTCAGTATCAGGGCGGAGGCCGCGCCCTCCTCTATGAACATGGAGCGCGCCTCGCCGAGGAGGTGCTCCTTATCGACGTTCATTCCGGCGAGCTTCTCCGCGCCGTTCGGCCTGCCGATCATCTCGGCTATCTCTTCTCTCGTAAGCTTCCTCATCAGTTCACCTTCGCGGCCTTCAGTATCTCGGCCAGGACCTCGTCCGTGCCGTCGCAGAGGGAGTCGTTCTTCATCATATCATGCATGCGGGCGCGGTCCCTTAACAGCCGCCCGATCTCCTCGACGAGCCTCTCGGGGGTGATATCCTTCTGTTCGAGCTTCAGGGCGTATCCCTTCTTGACGACGTAATCGGCGTTCAGTATCTGGTCGCCGCGGCTGGCCTCAAGGGGCAGCGGCACGAGCAGCGCCGGGATGCCGAGCGACATGAATTCGAAAACGGCGTTCGCGCCCGCCCTCGAAACGACTATGCTCGTCGCGGCGAGCATATCGGGCAGCTCCTTCCCGACGTACTCGAACTGGCGATAGCCGGGGGCGTTGACGGAAGGATCCGTCTTGCCCTTGCCGCAGAGGTGGACGACGTCGAAGGTCTTCAGCAGCTCCGGCAGGGCAGCGCGTATGCCGTCGTTGAGAGCGGCGGCGCCGAGGCTCCCGCCCATCACCATGAGGACGGGCTTTTTCCCATCAAAGCCCATCGCCGCAAGGCCGCGCCCGCGTTCGCCTTCGTAAAGCTCGGGGCGGATGGGCGTGCCGGTGACGACCATCTTCCGGGCGAGCTTCGGCTTTGAGAGGGTCTTCGTATCCTCAAACGTGACGCAGACGGTATCCGCGTAGCGGGAGGCGATCCGGTTCGCGAGGCCGGGGGTATAATCGGATTCATGGCAGACGACGGGGCATTTGCCCTTCGCGCCCATTACGACGGGTACGCTGACGAACCCTCCCTTTGAGAAGACGACGTCGGGCTTGAGCTCCCGAATGAGCTTCTTCGCCTGCGCCATGCCCTTTATGACCTTGAAGGGGCTTGCGAGGTTCTTTACGGAGAGATAGCGGCGGAGCTTGCCCGACTCTATCTCGTGATAGACGACGCCCGGCACCGCGGTGACGAGCCCGCGCTCAATGCCGTCCTTAAGTCCGGCGTAATGGATCTCGAAGCCATGCTCCTTCAGGCCCTTCATGAGGGCGATATTCGGCGTGACGTGGCCGGCGGAGCCGCCGCCCGTCATCAGTATCTTCTTCATACGGTTCCCTCCGATACGGTTTTGTTATAGATTATTCCGCGCATCCGGCGGCGCGTGCGGGAAAGGCCGCCCGCGCATTCGCCCACATTATTTTACAACATTTTTGCGGGAAGGTAAAGCGCAAAACCCCCGCGGCGGGCGCGGCCTCTCCCGAAGGGAAAAATATATTTATTCTCCGCCGGAGCTTTACAAAGCTCCCTCTCCATGGTAAAATCAAAAAAAACGGCAAGGCCGTGAAAGGACGCCCCTATGAAAAACAGAAACGCACCGATAACAGCGCTTTACGCCGCGCCCGGCTTCTTCAGGCGGAAAGGCGGCGGGAACAACGGTAAGGATTATCCCGAGAATTACGAGGAGGAGCCCGAGCTTCGCCCGCCCGTGGATCAGCCGATTTGCGGCGTTTACGCGGGGCCCGATTTCTTCGCCGGCCGGAATGACGCCGCGACGATCGAGGTCTACGCCTGCCCGATGCCGGGCGAGCTCGAGGAGCCCGAAGAGCCCGAGGAGCCCGAGGAGCCCGAAGAGCCCGAAGAGACCGAGGAGCCCGAAGAGCCCGAAGAGACCGAAGAGACCGAAGAGACCGGGGAGACCGAGGAGGAGCGCATGGCGAGGCTGCTCCGCGAGATGCAGGAGAACCCGCCCGCCATGATGGGCCTCGTGCAGGCAAACCCCACCCACACGCCGCCAATGGGCATGGGCATGGGCATGGCCGTGCCGCCGAATTTCTGCCCCGAATGCGGCGAAAAGACCGATCCCGACGACAGGTTCTGCCGCGCATGCGGAAAAAGGCTCATATGAATTACCGCCTGCGCTCCTGCGTGTGGGAGATAACTCTCGCATGCTGTTTTAACTGCGCCTACTGCGGCTCGAAGGCAGGGCATGCCCGCGAGAACGAGCTGACGACGGAGGAATGCCTCTCCGTCGCCGATCAGTTGGCCGCGCTCGGCTGCCGCCGCGTATCGATGATAGGCGGCGAGGTATTCATGCGCCCCGATTGGGAGAGGATCGTTTCGCGCCTCACCTCCCTGGGGGTGCGGGTCGCCGTTATAACGAACGGCTTCCTCTTTAAGAAGGAGCATCTGGAGGCCCTGAAGCGCGCCGGGATAGAATCCGTCGCCGTCTCGATAGACGCTCCGGAGGCCTGCCACGACGCATACCGCGCGCCCGGCAGCTTTAAAAGGGCGATCGCCGCCGTCCGCACTCTGACGGGAGCCGGCATACCCGCCTCCGTGATAACGACGCTGAACGCCGAAAACGCGCCTCTCCTGCCGGAGCTTTACGAGACGCTCCGGACGCTCCCGCTCGCCGCGTGGCAGATACAGGCCTGCTCGCCGATGGGAAGCGCCGGAGGGGGCGCTGTCGACCACCGTTTTGACGTCCGCGCCGTCATCCGCTTCGTCGGGGAGCATATGAACGAGGTCCCCTTCCCCATGGGGATAGCCGATAATATCGGTTATTTCACCGATAACGAGGACAGGCTCCGCGGCGTTAAGGAGGGAGGCGCTCCCTTTACCGGCTGCCGCGCGGGGCTCTCCGCCATCGGTATAGACAGCGTCGGCAGCGTTCGCGGCTGCGAATCCATGTATGACGAGCGCTTTATAGAGGGGAACCTCCGCGAGCGCAGCCTTGCCGATATCTGGAACGACGAAAACGCATTCTCATACAACCGAAAATACACGCGCGCCCTGCTCACCGGGGCATGCGCCTCCTGCCCGGAGAACCGCCGCTGCGCCGGCGGCTGCCGCTCGTACGATTATTTCGTACACGGCAGGATGTATGAAGCCCCCTACTGCGCGAGAAATATCTGACAGGAGGACCGTCCCCCTGTCAGAAAAGAAAGGAACACTCATGAAGCCCATTTCCATTGACGAATTCTGCAGCCTCAAATTCCTGTCCGACGTCGCCTATTCCCCGTCGGGGAACGCGCTCTGCTTCGCGGTGACGAGCGCCGACAAGGTGAAGAACCGCTACGTTTCAAACATTTACACCATGCGCGGCGGCAAGCCCGTTAAGCTCACCGGCGGCGGCAAGGAACGCGGGTTCATATTCCTTGACGAGAACACCCTCCTCTTCCCCGCCGACCGCGAGGAGAAGGACGAAAAAAACCGCGATATCTCCAGCCGCTATTACAGGATCGGCCTTGACGGAGGCGAGGCGGAGCTGCACCTCGCCTTCCCCATCCCGACGCACGGGCTAATGCCCCTGCCCTCGGGCGATATGCTCCTTCTGGGGACGACCGCGCCCGGCTTCGAGGAGCTTTACAGGGGCGATGAAAAGCTCGTTTCCGCCTACAAAAAGCACGCGAAGGAGAACGAGGATTACGAGGAGATCTCCCAGGCGCCGTGGTGGTGGAACGGCGGGACGTATACGAAGGGCGCGTACGATTCGCTCTTCCTGTATGAAGCGAAGCGGAAGAAGCTCCGCCGCCTTTCCGCGCTCTGCGAAAGCGTCGGCATGGCGAAGCTCTCACCCGACGGGCGATACGTCTATTATATGAAGTCCGCCGTCAAGCCCCTGCTCCCGCTCGCGGCGGCGGGCACGCTCTGCCGCATGGAGGTGGGCGTCTGGCGCGAGGAAGTCCTTCTCGCGAGCCGGCGCGATCTCGATATCCAGGGCTTTGAGCCCGCGAAGAGCTTCGTGCTCGTCGTGATATCCGACGGTCACAACGGCCTCAACACCGACGGCGACTTCTACTCCCTCTCATATGAGGATAACGAGCTGACCCTCCTTGCCGCGCACGGCGAGGCGATAGGCTCCTCGGTGGGGTCCGATATCCGTTACGGCGGCGAGAGGGCTCTCAAAGCGGACGGCGACACGGTTTATTTCATCTCGACCCGCTTTGACTGCGCGGATCTCTTCAGGCTCGAAAACGGAAATATCTCCCGCGTGACCGACTGGGACGGCTCCGTCGATTCGTTCGACGTCAAAAACGGCCGCGTCACGGCGATCGCTTTAAAGGATATGCGCGCGCAGGAGCTCTACGACGGGAACGGCAAGCGCCTCACCCGCTTCAACGACGCCGCCCTCCGCGGAAAATACGTCGGCTCTCCCGAGAGGCTGAACTTTACGAGGGAGGGAACCGAGCTGCACGGCTTCGTCATAAAGCCCATGGGCTATGAGGAGGGGAAGAAATACCCCGTTATACTCGACGTGCACGGCGGGCCCAAGACCGTCTACGGCCCCGTATTCTACCATGAGATGCAGTATTGGGCCGGCAAGGGCTACTTCGTCATATTCTGCAACCCGACGGGCTCCGACGGGCGCGGCGATTTCATGAACATACTCGGGCGGTACGGCACGGTCGATTACGACGACATTATGGCCTTCTGCGACGAGGCCCTCCGCCGTTACCCCGACATGGACGCGGACGATATGTTCGAGACGGGCGGCTCCTACGGAGGGTTCATGACGAACTGGATGATCGGCCACACCGACCGCTTCCGCGCCTGCGCTTCGCAGAGGTCGATATCCAACTGGCTCTCGTTCCGGGGAGTATCGGATATCGGCATAGAGTTCGTTCCCGACCAGAACGCCGCGGATCTCTGGGGAGCCCCCGATAAGCTCTGGGAGCGCAGCCCCTTAAAATACGCCGACCGCGTCAGGACCCCGACGCTCTTCATCCACTCCTTCGAGGATTACCGCTGCCCCATAGATCAGGCGTATCAGATGCTCTCCGCGCTCATATCGCACGGGGTCGAAGCGAAACTCGTCGCTTTCAGGGGCGAGAATCACGAGCTTTCGAGGAGCGGCAAGCCCCTGCACCGCATTAAGAGGCTCGACGAGATCACCCGCTGGTTCGATTCCCACCGCGCGAAATAACGCCGGGCGGGGCTCCGTGCCGCAAACTGCCATTCCGACGTCACGGGTTCGTCACGCTTGGAGCGGGGTTTCGGTTGATTCACGGGAGCTTCCGTGTTACAATGTCGGGAAAAAGAACCGACAAGGAGGATATAGAAATGAGATCGATCACAAGGACGGCGGCGCTTATCATGGCGCTGCTCACGGCAATAGCGCTGACGGGCTGCGTGAATAACGGCAGCTCCGAAACGACCCCCACTCAGCAGGCTTCCGTGACGGAGGGCTCCGGCTCGGCGGAGGCCACCGCCGCGACCGACGAGTCCGTTTCGGCGGAGGAGGTCACGGGCGAGTTCACAATGACGACCGTCGACGGCGCCTTCTCGCAGGACGGCTCGAAATACACCGTGACCGCCGCGGGGACCTACTCCCTGCGCGGGGCGCTCGAGGGGCAGATAGTCGTCGCCGCGGGCGAGGCGGACGAGGTCGTGCTCGAGCTGAACGGGACGACGATAAGCAATTCCGCCGATTCGCCCATCAAGATACTCTCCGCCGACAAGGTCGAGATCTCCGCGAAGAAGGGCACGGGCAACGTCATCAACGACACCCGCTCCGAAAAGACGGCCGATTCCGATCAGGGCGACGGCGCCATATACGCGAAGGCCGACCTCAAGCTGAAGGGCTCGGGCACGCTCGTCGTGAACGCGGGCTACAATAACGGCGTCCAGACCTCGAAGGATCTGACCGTGCAGAAGCTTTCGCTGAAGGTGACGGCGGTCAAAAACGCCCTGAAGGGGAACGACTCCATCACCGTGAAGAGCGGGACGGTAGTCCTCATCTCCACGAAGGGGGACGGCATGGAGACCTCCTCCACCGACACGAACAAATCCGGCGGGACGAGGGGCGACGTGACTCTCCTCGGCGGATCGATAGCCGTTTACGCCGCGGGCGACGGCATACAGGCCGCGCACGATTTCACGATGCAGACGGGCGAGGAGGGCTACTCCCCCAACGTCGCCGTATTCACCGGCTCATACAGCGGCTACACGGCGGATTCCGCCGCGACCACCTCGTATAAGGGCGTAAAGGCCGATAACGCGATAAGCGTTTCGGCGGGCGTCATAAGCGTCTCCTCCTACGACGACGGGCTCCACGCCAATTACGGCACGGCATTCGATTCCGGCGAGACCGGGCTCGGCAGCGTCAGCGTTACGGGTGGCAGCATAGTTATGGCCGTATACTCCCCCGAGGGGAAGACCGCGGGCGGTCACGGCGGCCCCGGCGCTCACGGCGGCTGGGGCGGTCAGCAGGCGGTCTCCGGCGCGGACGGCATACACGCGGACGGCGAGCTCAACATCTCGGGCGGCAGCATCAGCATCGACAGCGCGTACGAGGGGCTCGAGGCGAACGTGATAAACGTCTCCGGCGGGACGACCGTCATCGCCGCGAACGACGACGGCATAAACGCCTGCAAGGGGCAGGCTTCGCCCCTCATCAACGTGACGGGCGGCATACTTGACGTTTCCGTCCCCGCCAACGGCGACGTGGACGGCATAGATTCCAACGGTTCCTACACGCAGAGCGGCGGCATAGTCATAACCCGCGGACCCAACAGCGAGATGGCCGCCGCCATTGACGCGGAAAGCTCCATCTCCGTCACGGGGGGCACGCTCATAGTCCTCGGTTACGGCAGGCTGCAGATAGCGAGCTCCGTCAGTCAGACGAGCCTCTCCCTCCACGGCGAGGGCAGCCACAGCATCACCGCGGGCGGCGTGAGCTATTCTTTCACGAACGCGTATTCCTACGGGCAGACGCTCTGCGTGAGCGATACGGAGGTTTCCGGAAGCTGATCCGGGAGGAGGGTTTATGACCGAAAGACTTTACTACGTTCATCCCGTTATCGCCTCCGTTGAAGCGAAGGTCGTTTCCTGCGCGGCGGAGGGGAACGGTTACGCCGCCGTACTCGACAGGACCGTAATTTTCCCCGAAGGGGGCGGGCAGCCCGCCGACAGGGGAACGATAGGCGAAGCGGCCGTCCTCGGCGCGGCGGAGCGGGACGGCGAGGTCGTCCACTTCCTTGACCGCCCTCTCGAGCCCGGAAGGACTTACCGGGTCGAGTTGGACCTTGCGCGCAGGCTCGACCACAGCGAGCAGCACACCGGCGAGCACATTCTCTCCGGGCTGGCTTCAAAGCTCTTTAACGCCAAGAACGTCGGCTTCCACATGGCGGAGGACTACGCGACGATAGACCTCGACGCCTGTCTTGACGAGGACGCGCTCGTCCGGCTCGAGGAGGAGGCGAACGCCGCCATCCGGCGCGATCTTCCCGTGACGGAGATAATGACCGACCACGCGGGCCTCGCGGAAATGACCCTGCGGAAGAAGTCGGAGATAGTCTCCGACGAGATCAGGGTCGTGCTCATCGGCGGGGGCGATATCGACTCCTGCACCTGCTGCGGCACGCACTGCGCCTCGACCGGCGAGGTCGGCTATATAAGGATAGGCGACAGCCAGAAATACAAGGGCGGCGTGCGGCTCTGGTTCTCCTGCGGGGGACGCGCCGTGCGCGAAGCCGCCTCTCTCACGAGGGCGTTCACCGGCGTCGCGAGGAGCTATTCCACCTCCCGCGGGGAGCTGCCCGACGTGCTGAGGAAGCAGTCCGAGGAGCTCTCCGCCGCAAAGCGCGAGCTGAAGGCCCGCACGCGCGAGCTATGCGCCGCTCTTTCAAGGGGGGCGGAGCGTATAAGCGTGCTCTCGCGCGAGGGGTTCGGAGCGGACGACTTGAAGACGCTCACCGAGGCGCTCGTCGAAAACGGAGCCGCCGTCGCGCTCGTTTTCGGGCGCAGGGACGGCAGGACGAGCTACCGCGCTCTGCGCGGGGAGGGCGCGTCCGCCCCGATGAACGAGCTCATCAAGGCCGTCAACGGCCTCGTCAACGGCAAGGGCGGAGGCAGCCCCGCTTTCGCTCAGGGCTCCTGCGCGGGCGAGGTCTCCCCGGAAACGCTCGCCGTGCTGCGGGATCTCGTCGAAAAATGGGAGAACGCCTGACCCGTGCGGCGGGCCCCGCGAATTGAATAAAAACGGATCGGTGCAGGGGTTGAGTTCCTGCACCGATCTGGTTTTGGAGGAGTTATTGGGATATGGCGGGAGCGGTTCGACGGAGTTGCGTTGACGGGTTCCGCGCCTAACGCGGCGCGGCGCCCTTCTCAGCATAGCTGCTCGGCGTTCCGCTGGAAGCGCCACACTGTGGCCCTTCCTTAACGCTCCACGTGGCGCGGCGCATCACTCGGCGGCTTTCACCAAGCGCTTGAACTCCTCGACCTTCGGGCGGTAGGATTCGAGGCTCATACGCCAGAAGTCGGGGTCGGTCAGGTCTATGCCGGCGATCTTCGCCGTATCCTCGACGGAATTGACCGTCGTCGCGTGGAGCATCTCGCGGTACTTTTTTACGAAGGGCTTGCCCTCCCTGACGTACTTCGCGTACAGGCCGCGCGCGAACAGCCCGCCGAAGGCGTAGGGCCAGTTGTAGTAGGAGCGGCCGGTCGAATAATAATGCCCCTTGCACAGCCACATATAGGGGTGCAGGCAGTCGGGATCGAGCCCGTCGCCGTAGGCCTCGCGCTGAGCCTCGAGCATCTTCTCGCAGAGCGTGTCGGGGAACATGAAGCCCGCCTCGCGGTTGTCGAACACGGCCTTCTCGATGAGGAAGCGGGAGTAGATGTCGACGATTATCTGCGTGACGTCCATGAGCTGGCTCTCGATGAGGGCGAGCTTTTCGCCGGGATCGGAGGCGGAAGCTATCGCGGCGTCCATGACGACGTGCTCGTTGAACGTGGAGGCGGTCTCCGCGACGGGCATGGAGTAATCGTCATTGAGGGGGCGGTGATCCTCTATGTTGAGGTTGTGGAAGGCGTGCCCGAGCTCATGCGCCAGGGTGACGATATCGCTGAACGAGCCCTCGTAATTCGTGAGCACGCGGCTCTGGTGGAAGGCCCTCAGGCCCGAGCAGAACGCGCCGCCGACCTTGCCCTCGCGGGGGTAGAAATCGATCCAGCTCTCCGCAAAGGCGCGGGCGACCATATCGTGCAGGTCGGTATCGAAATCCTTGAATATGCCGAGCAGGTAATCCCTTGCCTCCTCGGTGGTGTAGACCCTGTTGTTGGAGCCCATCGGCGCGAACATATCGTACCAGGGGCAGCCGTTCTTATGGCCGAGCGCCTCGCCCTTCGCGCGGAGGTAATCGCGGAAAAGGGGCATGTACTCCTTCATCGCGGTGAAGAGCGCGTCGAGCGTTTCCCTCTTCATGCGGGCGTTGTGGAGCGCGGCGGCCAGGGGCGACTCGAACCCGCGCAGCCTCGTTTCGTTTATCACCTGGAGCTTTATGTTGTTCAGCGCCGAGGCGACGGGGAACGCTATCTTTTCATAGCAGGCGAGTTCAGCCTCGTAGGCGTCCTTGCGGACGGCGGGATCGGGATCGTAGGCCTTGTTGCGGATGGAGGAGAGATTGACCTTTTCGCCCCTGTAATCCGCCGTGACGGTGGAGGTGAGGTAGCTCTGCAGATCCCTCCACGCGGAACCGCCGGAGATATTGTAGAGCGCCATTACCTCCTCGACCTCCTCGGAGAGCAGATGCCTGCTGTCCTCCACTATGCAGCGGAGCATATAGGCGTAATCGGAAAGCTTCTCATCGGAGGCGATGACTTCATCGAGGTTTTCAACGGAGGCGACGTACTTGTTGAACGCCGTGCGCGCCTTGGTGGTGGCGGAAAGGCGGCCCATGAGCCTGCCCAGATATGCCGCCGCCTGCTTATCGGAGGTGTTCGCCGACTTCGACAGGCTGCAGAACTGGAAGAGGCGGGAGAAGAGCGTCTGCGATCTCTCCATGAGATCGATGATATAGAGCAGGGTCTCCTTCGCGGGCTTCTCGCCCAGATGCTTTGCGGCCTCGTTGAACTCGGCGGCGACGCCCTCCGTCGCTTCGAGATCGGCCTTGAATTCGGGGGAGTCGTACCCCTTGTAGAGTACGTCAAGTGACCATTCGCTGTTCATGGCGGCTCCTTTCGCTAAATAGTTAAAGGTGTTGTGGGTTTGACGCGGCAGCCGGCCTTCGGTCAGTTGGCCTTCGTTTCGCAGTAGATGCAGCGGTAGACCTTATGCTCGCGGTCTGTGAGCTTGAATATGTGCTCTATCTCCTGCTCGCAGGAGGTGATGCAGCGGGGGTTCTTGCACTTGATGACGTTGACGAGCCTTTCGGGCATTTCGATGTTGCGCTTCTCGATGAGGACGCCGTCCCTGATTATGTTGATGGTGGCGCCGGGATCGACGAAGCCGATGACGTCAAGGTTCACGGGGATGTCCGCGTCGACCTTGATTATGTCCTTGCGGCCCATCTTGCGGCTCGTCACGTTCTTGATTATGGCGACGGAGCAGTCCAGCTCGGAGAGCCCGAGCAGGTCGTAGAGCTTCATGCCGTTGCCGGCGGTGATGTGGTCGATGACTATGCCGTTGGTGATGGAATCGATATTCATAACAGCTTTCCTTCCTTTGCAGTTTACTTGATCTTTCCGGCCTCTTTGAGGAGCTTCAGAATGAGCGCCTCGCGCATGTACTTGCCGTTTAAGACCTGCTTAAAATAGCAGGCGCGGGGGTCGTCGTCGACGGCGACGCTGATCTCATTCACGCGGGGCAGCGGATGGAGTATGGCGAGATCCTTCTTCGCGGTCTTGAGCTTATCGACGGTGAGTATGTAGCTGTCCTTCAGGCGGAGATAATCCTCCTCGTTGAAGAAGCGCTCGCGCTGGACGCGGGTCATGTAGAGGATGTCGAGCTCGGGAATTACGGATTCGAGATCGGTCGTCTGCACGTAGGGGATGCCCTTCTGCCGGAGCACGTCCTTTTTCACGTAGGAGGGGACCTTCAGCTCCTCGGGGCTGATGAGGACGAACCTGTTGCCCTCGTAGCGGCTCATGGCGTTAATGAGCGAATGCACGGTGCGGCCGAATTTGAGGTCGCCGCATACGCCGATGGTGAGGTTCGTAAAGCGGCCCTTCTCGCGCCAGATGGTCAAGAGATCGGCTAAAGTCTGCGTGGGGTGGCAGTGGCCGCCGTCGCCCGCGTTGATGACGGGGATGGTGGCGTTCTTCGCCGTGACGTAGGCCGCGCCCTCCTTGGGGTGGCGGATGGCGATTATGTCGGTGTAGCAGGAGACGGTCTTCGCGGTGTCGGCGACGCTCTCGCCCTTGGCGGCGGAGGAGGTGCCCGCGCCCGTCACGGAGATGACGTTGCCGCCGAGCTCGTACATTGCGGCCTCAAAGCTCATGCGGGTCCTCGTCGAGGGCTCGAAAAAGAGCGAGGCGAGCTTCAAGCCATGGCAGGCTTCGGCGTACTTTTCGGGGTTCGCGATGATGTCCTCCGCGGTGGCGATGAGCTCGTCCAGCTCCTCCACGGTGAGGTCAAGGATGTCGATCAGGCTTTTCATTTTTCTCTGTGTTCCCTTTCTGAAATGTATTCGTGTATCACTTGATCCAGCTCTCGTCCGAGGGATCGTTCCTGAACTTTATGAGACGCTCCACGTCCGCGGGGGCGATGTAGCCCTCCTCGGCGGCGACGCGGGCGATGACGTCGAAATTCGTGAGGCTCGTGTTCTCGACGTTCGCTTCGGCAAGGCGGGCAAGGCCCTTTGCCATGCCGTAGGTGAATATTGAGACGACGCCGAGCACCTCGGCTCCCGCTTCACGCAGGGCTTCGACGACCTCGATGACGCTGCCGCCCGTGGAGATGAGATCCTCCACGACGACGACCTTCTGCCCCGCCTCGAGCCTGCCCTCGATCCGGTTCTGCCTGCCGTGATCCTTCGCGCCGGAGCGGACGTAGCCCATCGGCAGACCCATTATGTGCCCGACTATCGCGGCATGCGCTATGCCGGCGGTGGAGGTGCCCATGAGCACTTCCGCCTGCGGGTACTTCTCGCGGATGACGGAAGCTAAGGAGTTTTCAACGTCGTTCCTCACCTCGGGCGCCGTCAGCGTCAGGCGGTTGTCGCAGTAGACGGGGCTCTTGATCCCGCTCGCCCAGGTGAAGGGCTCGTCCGGGCGGAAGAATACGGCGCGGATCTTCAGAAGATCCTTCGCGATGAGTTCATTGATTTCCATATCGTTGTTCCTTTCCGTATTATGTCAATGCTTATTCGATACGCGGTCGTTTGCTTGAAACAAGTCCGTTCTGTCGGCTGAATCACTTGTTTTCATCGCCTTTGCTTTGTTATGTATCCGGCTGCGGAATTGTCTCGCAGGAGCGATCCTTCCTGCTTGTCAGATCGCAGTTCCGCGGCTCTCGCGCCGCGGACGCATGCTCGCCTCAAAAAAAGTATTTTTCGGGCACGCATTGCGGCTCGCTCAGCTCGCTGGATCAAGCGCCGAATTTACTATGCCCGGCTCAGCCGCAGAATTCGTCACAGCAGCGCTTGTATGCGGCGACGGGATCCTTCGCGGCGGTGATGGGGCGGCCTACGACTATGTAATCGGAGCCGATCTTTTTAGCGTCCGCGGGGGTCATCACGCGCTTCTGGTCGCCCTTATCGCCTTCCGGGAAGCGTACGCCCGGGGTGACGGTGAGAAAATCCCCGCCGCAGCGGGCGTGCACCTTCTTCGCCTCGAGGGGCGAGCAGACGACGCCGTCGAGCCCGGCGTTCTTCGCCGTCAGCGCGTAGTGCATGACGACCTCGTCGATGGGCTTATCTATGAGCAGGTCGCGCTCCATGGAATCCTGATCCGTGGAGGTGAGCTGCGTGACGGCGATGAGCAGCGGGCGGGTGCCGTCCTCCCTCGTTAAGCCCTCGAGCGCCGCCTTCATCATGGCGGTCGTCCCCGCGGCGTGCAGGTTGACTATATCGACGTCGAGCTTCGAGAGCACCGCCATCGCCTTTTTGACCGTGTTGGGTATGTCGTGGAGCTTGAGATCGAGGAATATCCTGTGCCCGCGGCGCTTGATCTCGCGCACTATCGCGGGGCCTTCCGCGTAGAAGAGCTCCATGCCGATCTTGACGAAGGGCTTGCGTTCGAGCCCCGCGAATCTGTCAAGGAATGAAAATGTCTGTTCCGCGCCCGAAAAATCGCACGCGACTATAACGTCCTTACCCATGAATTGACCTCCTTCGATAATTCGTTCAATGCGCCCTGCCGACGATCTCCGCAAGGCTTGCGATACCGTATTTCTCCATGGCGGCGGGGAGAGCTTCGACTATCCGCTTCGAGGCGAATGGATCAGTAAGGTTCGCGGCTCCGACCTCGACGGCGGAGGCGCCCGCCATCATCATCTCGATGACGTCCTCCGCGGAGGAGACGCCGCCCATGCCGACGACCGGGACGGAGACCGCCTTCGAGACCCGGTAGACCATCTGAAGCGCGACCGGGAATATCGCCGGCCCGGAGAAGCCGCCCACGGTGTTGGCTATGACGGGGCGGCCCGTCCTCAGATCTATCCTCATTCCGAGGAGCGTATTTATGAGGCTTATGCCGTCCGCTCCCGCTTCCTCGCAGGCGCGGGCGATGGCGACTATATCCGTCACGTTGGGCGAGAGCTTCATTATGACGGGCTTTTTCGTGACGCTTTTGACCGCGCTCGTCACCTCCGCCGCGGCCTTGGGATCGGTGCCGAAGCTCATGCCGCCGCCGTGCACGTTGGGGCAGCTCACGTTGACCTCCAGCCAGCCGACCTGCTCCTCCTTATCGAGAAGCTCGCAGGTATAGGCGTAATCCTCCACGGAGAAGCCGGAGACGTTCGCCATCACGGGCTTATGAAAAACCTTTTTGAGCTTGGGGAGCTCCTCCTTTATGACCGTTTCGACGCCGGGATTCTGGAGGCCGACGGCGTTTATCATGCCGGAAGTGCATTCGGCGATCCTCGGGGTGGGGTTGCCGAAGCGCGCGGTCCGCGTAGTCCCCTTGAAGGAGAACGTGCCGAGGCAGTTTATATCGTAGAGCTCGGCGAATTCATACCCGTAGCCGAACGTGCCGGAGGCGGGTATCACTGGATTGTCAAGCGTGATGCCGAGAAGATCGACCTTCGTGTTCACCATAAAAGCTCCTCTCTCTTGAATACCGGGCCTTCCCTGCAGACGCGCTTTGCGCCGTTTTTTGTCATCATCGAGCAGCCCATGCACGCGCCGAAGCCGCAGCCCATGCGCTCCTCAAAGCTCATTTCGCCGGGCAGCTCCCACGAGGCGAGCGCCTTCAGCATCGGCATCGGCCCGCAGGCGTAATAGTAGGAGGCGTTTTTCGGCAGGGCGTTCGTGACGAAGCCCCTGACTCCATGGCTGCCGTCCGCCGTCGTCACGGCGACCCCGCAGCCGAGGGCGCGGAACTCCTCCTCATAAAAGACCTCCTCCGCCGAATTGAACCCCAGCACGACGGAGACGTCCTTCCCCTTTTTTATCAGCTCCTTCGCAAGATAATAGAGCGGCGGCACGCCGACTCCTCCGCCTATGAGGGCGGGGCTTTGACCGGCTGCCCCGAGATCGTACCCGTTGCCGAGGCCGCAGAGGACGTCGAGCTTTTCGCCCGCGGGCATGAGGCTCATCGCCCCGGTGCCCCTGCCGACGGTCTTGTAAATGAGCGTGAGGACGCCGTTCTCATAGTCGCAGACGGATATCGGGCGGCGCAGGAAGAGCCGCGGCAGCGCGATATTCACGAACTGCCCGGGGCGGTTTTCGCCCGCTTCGCCCGCGAGCCTCATGCGGAAGACGTTTTTCGCAAGGGGCGCGTTTTCGATTATTGTGAGAGTTGACTGTTTCATGCTTCGCTCCGATATACCACCCTGCCGCCGTGCGCGGTCATGAGGCATTTTCCGTTCACCTTCCACCCGGCAAAGGGGGTCGCCCTGCCCATTGAGAGGAGATCCGCGGGGTCTATCTCATACTCCGCCTCCATGTCCCAGAGGCTCCAATCCCCGTTCGATATCTCAAGCCCGAACCTTTCGCGGGGCTTTGTCACGATGAGCTCCATGAGCCTTTCCGGCGTGATGACGCCCTTTTTTACAAGATATGTGTATACGAGCGGGAAAGCCGTCTCTATGCCGACTATTCCGAAGGGGCTCTTTTCCAGCCCGCGCGATTTCTCCTCGGCGGAGTGGGGGGCATGGTCTGTGGCGATCATGTCTATGACGCCGTCCGCAAGGCCCTCCAGGAGCGCTTCGCGGTCGCTCGCGGAGCGAAGGGGCGGGTTCATCTTGAACCTTCCCTCCTCACGCAGGTCGTTCTCGTCAAGCAGGAGGTAGTGCGGCGCCGTCTCGCAGGTGATATCGACGCCGGCTTTTTTTGCCTCGCGTATGAGGCGGACGCTCTCCTTCGTCGAGATATGGCAGACGTGGTACTTGACGCCCGTCTCGGCGGCAAGGCGGATATCCCGCTCGATGGGGCGCCACTCGCTTTCCGAACAGATGCCCCTGTGCCCGTGCGCCTTCGCGTACGCGCCGTCGTGGATATAGCCTCCGCGAAGGAGGGATTCATCCTCGCAGTGGGCGGCGAGGACCTTGCCGCAGGCTTTGCATCTTGCCATCACCTCGCGCATCATGCCCTCGTCCTGCACGCCCTTGCCGTCGTCCGAAAAGGCGACGACCTGCGGCGCAAGCCCCTCGATATCGGCGGGCTCTCTGCCCTTCTCGCCGACCGTCAGCGCGCCGTAGGGGCGGACGGAAACGACGGCGCCGCGGCGGATCAGGTCAAGCTCCTCCTCGAGGTTCCGGAGGCAGTCCGGCACCGGGGAGAGGTTCGGCATTGCGAACACCTCGGTATAGCCTCCGCGCGCGGCGGCGGCGGAGCCCGAGGCTATCGTCTCCTTATAAGAAAAACCCGGCTCGCGAAGGTGCACGTGCACGTCGCAGAAGCCGGGAAAGATAACAAATCGACTGCGGTCATCAACGGGAAGGACGCCGCTGCCCTCGGGAATGACGGGGGCAAATCCGGGTACGTTCGTTTTTGCGAGATTGACCTTCAGCATTCTGTTCCTCCCTGTTTCAAAAAAAGCTCCGCCGGGGCACGGCGAAGCGCAGGCTCATATAAAGGTATGGGAACATACCCCCGCTCACGATCTTGCCGATATCCCGTATCGCCTTAAAGACCATGGAAAATCATATCACAGGGGAGGCCCGTTGTCAAACGGAAATTGCGGGCCTCCCAAAATATAGTCTTAATCCTCGAGCCCGTAGAGGCGGCCGAACTTCTCCGTGAGGTATGAGATATAGTATTCGGGATCGAAATCCTCCCCGCAGCAGATGCGGATGAGCTCGGCGGGCTTCTTTATCTGCCCGTACTTATGGATATGCTCGCGGAGCCAATCGGTGACGGCGGGGATATTCCCCTCGGCCACGAGCTTTTCGACGTCAAGCTCCTTCTGCATGGCGCGGAGTATCTGCGCGCCGTATGCGGAGCCCAGCGAGTAGGAGGGGAAGTAGCCGAAGCTGCCGCCCGACCAATGCGAATCCTGCAGGCAGCCTTCCTTATCGGAGGGGACGTCCACCCCGAGGTACTCCTTATAGAGCCTGTTCCACTCGGCGGGAAGGTCCTTCGTATCGAGCTCGCCGTGCATGAGCTTCTTCTCGATCTCGTAGCGGATGAGCACGTGGAGCGAGTAGGTCAGCTCGTCGGCCTCCGTCCTTACGAGGGAGGGCTCGGCCTTGTTGACGGCGCGGTAGAATTTCTCCTCGTCGACGCCCTCGAGCTGCTCGGGGAATATCTCCTTTATCACGGGGAGAACGAGCCCGCAGAAGGCCCTCGAGCGGCCGATTATGTTCTCGTAGAAGCGGGACTGGCTCTCGTGCATGCCGCAGGAGGCGCCGCCCGAAAGAGGCGAATCCATGAGCTCGTCACAGTTGCCCATCTCATAGGTCGCGTGGCCGCCCTCGTGGATGACGGAATACATGCTGTAGGTGAGGGCGTTCTCGTAGTAATGCGTGGTGATGCGCAGATCGCGCTTGTTGAAGCCCGTGGTGAAGGGATGCTCCGTCTCGCCTATGGCGCAGCAGGCGCGGTCTATGCCCATCATCTCCATGAGCTTTTCGGAAAGCTCGCGCTGCTTTTCGACGGGATAGAACTTATAGATGAATGAATCGTCGGGCTGCTGCTTTTCGCTTATCCTGTGGATGAGGGGGACGAGCGCCTCCTTTATCCTCGCGAAATACTTATCGAGCACGTCCTGAGTGAAGCCCTCCTCGAACTCGTTGAGCCAGTAGTCGTAGGGGTCCTTTTCGGGGGCGGCGTACTTCGCGAAGCGGATCGTGAACTCGACGAGCTTCTTAAGATGCGGCTCGAACATGGCATAGTCGTTGTTGACCTTCGCCTCGTGCCAGACGGCGGAGGCCTCGGACTGAACGCGCTGATACTCGACGTATTCCTCTATGGGGATATTGCGCAGGAGCCTCAGGCCCTTCTGCGCCTCCTCCACCTCGCGCCTCGTGATCTCGTCGAGCTCGCCGGCATGCTCCGAAAGATAATCGAGCAGGGCGAAATTCTCCTCGTTGACGGAGAGCTTGTAGGTGATCTCGGAGAGGGTGGCCATCGTGTTGGAGAAGCCCTCGATCGCGTTCTTGGGAGCCGCGGTCTCGATATCGTAGTACATGACGCCCATCGCGTGATTGTAGGCGTGCATCACGCGCTGAGTTTCCTTAAGCTTTGCGACAGCTTCTTTGAGTTCCATATTGTTACCGGCCTTTACAGGCTTCCTTTCTCCCCCGAAGGGGCGGTTTTTTACGCTTTCAATTATATGCCCGGGGGCGGATCTTGTCAAGAAAGCGCGGCGGCGCATATTGTAAAAAGGAAAGCTTGATTTTCGGAGGCAGATATGCATGAAGATATAATTGCGGAGCTTGACGGGGTCTCGCTCATTTACCATGAGCCGCGCCGCGAAACGAAGGCGGTGGAGGGACTTGACCTCGCGGTCCGCCGCGGGGAATTTCTCTCGATAGTCGGGCCTTCCGGCTGCGGGAAGACGAGCGTGCTCTCGCTGCTCTCGGGGCTGATAAAGCCCTCGAAGGGGAACGTCGCCGTGCTCGGAACGACTCCCGAAAAGGCTCGCCCGCGGGTCGGGTACATGCTCCAGCGGGATGAGCTGCTCGACTGGCGCACCATAGAAAGGAACGCCCTCCTCGGGCTGGAGGTGAAAGGGCTCCTTAACGAACGCACGCGGCGGGAGACCGTCGATATGCTCAAAAAATACGGCCTTGGGGATTTCCTCTCGCACTTCCCGTCGGAGCTCTCCGGCGGGATGCGGCAGAAGGCGGCGATCGTGCGGACGCTCGCCTTTTCGCCGGAGCTCCTGCTTTTAGACGAGCCCTTCTCCGCGCTCGACTGCCAGACGCGCCTGAAGCTCGAGGACGAGGTCCGCGGCATAATAAAGCAGGGCGGATACACGGCGGTGCTCGTCACTCACGACATAGCCGAGGCCGTCTGCATGGGGGATCGGGTCGCCGTGTTCTCGGGCAGGCCCGCCCGCGTGCGGAGGATATTCCCCGTCGGGATCGAGGGCCCCGCCCGGGAGCGGAGGCGCAGCCCGCTCTTTGCGCCGCTCTTCGATTCCATATGGAAGGAGCTGAGCGTATGAGCGGTGAACACAGGGAATATCTGAGGAAGCTCCGCAGGGGCAGGCGCGCCGTCGCCCTCTCGCGGATCGGGCTCTTCGCGCTGATACTCCTCCTCTGGGAGGCGGGCGGGCGGATCGGGCTCTTCGATCCGTTCATACTCTCGTCGCCCGCAAGGGTCGCGCGGACGATACTCTCCCTGGCGCAGAAGGGCGAGCTCCTGCCGCACGTGCTGACGACCTCCTTCGAGACCGCCGCGGGCTTCCTGCTCGGGACGCTCCTCGGAGTGGGGACGGCGGTGCTGCTCTGGTTCTGCCCGACGCTCGAGAAGGTGCTCGACCCGTACCTCGTCGTGCTGAACGCGCTGCCGAAGATCGCCCTCGGGCCGGTGCTCATAGTCTGGGTCGGCGCGGGAGCGGAGGCTATAATCGTCATGGCGATACTCGTTTCAAGCGTCGTCACCGTGATGAGCGTGCTCGCCGGGTTCCTCGAGATAACGGGCGAGAAGCAGAAGCTGATGCTGACCCTCGGGGCGACGCGCACGCAGACCTTCATAAAGGTCGTGCTGCCGGCCTCGGTGCCGACGATAATGAGCGCGCTGAAGATCAGCGTCGGCATGAGCTGGGTCGGCGTCATTGTCGGGGAATACCTCGTCTCAAAGCGGGGGCTCGGCTACCTCATAGTCTACGGCGGGCAGGTGTTCAGGCTCGATCTCGTCATGGCGAGCATAACGGTGCTCTGCGCCCTCGCTGCGATCATGTACTTCGCCGTCGCCGCGTTCGAGAAGCGCATCTCACGACGCTTTGGAGCGTAGCGCTGCACCGCAAAACCTTCGGTTTTGCTTATCGAGAAAAGCACGGGAACTTTCCCGCGCTTTTCTCGCGTGTGATCGAAAGCAGCTCCCCAAAACATTATCGGTGCAGGAAGCCAACCCCCTGCACCGATCATTAAACTTAAAGCCGCGCGTGCAGATCCCGCGTCACTCCCCGCTGTACTCGCTCACGACGTTACCCTCGCTGTCGACGAGGCGATAGACGACGGTGATGGGCGTATCCTTTACGACCAGCCCGACGGCGGACTTCATATTGTTGACGGCCTCGGGGCCGGTCTCCTGCATGGAGGCGTCCCAATCGGCCTTGATGTTCGCAAGCTCCTCCGCGGAATACGCGTTCTTGAGCGTGTGGAAAACGACGACCGTGCTTCCGTTCTCAACGTCGGCGGTGTAGGCGAAATACTCGTCGTCCTGCGCGGAGATCATCGCGCGGAAGGCGTCCGAGCGGACGTAATCCTCGACCGTCTTCACGCTGTTGAAGTCCAACTCGCCCGCGTTTTCGCCGGGGACGTAATCCTTGTCGACGACGTAATCGAATATGCGCGCGCCGTCCGGCCCGTTGTAGCGGAGGATCACGCTTACGTCCTCATCATGCGCAAAGCGGGCGAGCTCGTCGTACATCTTCTTATACGTGCCGCCGACGGAATCGAGCGTGCCGGAGATCGAGGCGGCGTCCGCTCCGGTATCCTTCAGATAATCGTATTGGATGACCATGGTCTTCCCCTCCGCAAAGCAGGAGATTTCCATAACGTCCTTGGCGGAATCCGCTATCTCACGGATCTGCGACTGATTGAGGGAGACGTACCTTGCGACCCTCTCCTCCGGGCTCTCGAAGAACGCGCACCCAAAGCCGGCCGCCGCGAACACGCAGACGAGTATGATCGACACGATCTTTTTCATAGTAAACCCCTTCCCGTGAATGAATTAAGGGCAGGAGTCGCCTCCTGCCCCGTTTCAGCTTGCTTTACCGAAATTACTTGATCTCGATCTCGGCGCCGACGGCCTTGAAGGCCTCAGCCAGCTTCTCAGCCTCTTCCTTGGAAACGCCTTCCTTGAGGGTGGAGGGAGCGCCGTCAACGAGGTCCTTGGCCTCCTTGAGGCCCAGACCCAGCTGCTCACGGGCAGCCTTGATGACCTTGATCTTCTCAGCGCCGAAGCTCTTGAGCACGACGTCGAACTCGGTCTTCTCTTCTACTTCCTCAGCAGCGGCGGCGGGGCCGGCAACGGCAACGGCGGTAGCGGCGGCGGATACGCCAAACTCCTCCTCGAGAGCCTTAACGAGATCGGCGAGCTCGAGAACAGTCATGGCCTTAATGTCTTCGATAAACTGTTCCTTGTTAAACATGATGATTTCCTCCTGATAGAATAGATGTTTTTTGTGTTGGCGGGGGGATACCCCTTCATGCCGAAATTATTCGGCGGCTTCGGCGGTCTCTCCGCCGTTCTTCTTCGCGATCTGATCGAGAACGATCGCAAGACCGCTGATGGGGCTCATCATGCTGCCGAGCATACGGGCGATGAGAACCTCCTTGGGGGGCAGCTCAGCAAGAGCGTCGATGCCCGCAGCGTCCGTGACCTTACCGTTCACGATGCCGCCCTTGATCTCGCACTTCTTGAGCTTCTTGACGGTGTCCTTCAGGATCTTGGCGGGAGATACGGCGTCATCATAACCGATGGCGAAAGCGGACGGACCCTTGAGCATACCCTTAACGGATTCGTCGATGCCGATAAGGTCGCAGGCGCGCTCTACCATGGAGTTCTTGACGATAACGTACTCGTTGCCGGCCTTGCGCATCTGGGCGCGAAGCTCGGTGACCTCTGCGACGGTCAGGCCGCGGTAATCGAACATTACGACGGACTGGGCCTTCTTCAGCTTCTCGGAGAGGTCAGCTACCAGCTGTTCCTTCTGGGCAAGAATGGAAGCGTTTGCCATGTGTTCTTCCTCCTTTTAGATTAACAATAAAATATCCCCTTGCCGCGTTCGACAGGGGAATGAAGAATTCTGTATCCCATGGGCAAAAACCCCATGGTTTATATGATCTTCACCTCGGCAGGATATTAAGCTTCGGGCTTGCGCCTTTCAGCACCGGCTGTCTACGGCGGATATTTTGTTGCCAAAACACAGAATACCATACGGCGGGGCTCCTGTCAAGCGCAAAAACCCCCGCAGATCACAATATATTTCAGGGCTTATCGCGCCGTGAATCCCGTGAGCGCCGCAAGCGCGGAATCCTCATCCGCATAGCCGTAAAGCGCCCAGAGCTCGGAGCCGTCCGCGGCGTCTATGCGGACTATCGCGCAGCCGGAGCCCATATCGGTAAGGACCGCCTCCGCGCCCCGCGTATGATCGGCTCCTTCACCGGAAATATCCGTCCTCACGAGCCGGTAGAAGAGCTCGCCGTTCCCGCCGTACGCGGCGTATCCCTTGAATCCGTCCGCCGCCTCCACGAGCCCGGGTATGCGGAAGACCGCGTCGGAGACCGTTTCGTTTCCGCAAAGCTTCGCCTTCACCTCAAGCGAAGAGGGCTCGCGGAATTCCCCCGCTTCGGGATCGTAAATGAAGCATTCGCCGGAATAATCGTAGCTCCTCCAGCCCCAGAAGGCGTTATAGCCGGGGGACGAGAGCTTCTTTATTATAACGAGCGCGAACACGGCCGCGGCAATGAGCACGACGGCGACAGCCGCGATGATCGCCTTTTTCATGGGACAAGCCTCCTTCACCGTTTTTTTCATTTTAACATATTCCGATGGGGTCGTCAATACTTTTGTACCTGACAGGGGGACGGCGGCTGCAGCCGATCGGTCGATCGGTCAATCGCCCGGCTTATCCTTTCCGTCAAAGAAGGGCAGGATCCTTTCGACATAGTTCGATCCTGCCAACTCCACTATAAATTCGGGAGTTGCGTAAACTATGATCGTACCGGTGCTTTCATCGGAGGAGACCAGATCGGCTCTGTCGACGCCGTTTTCAGCAATAAAGGATTCCGGATCGGCGGGTTCTGTGTTCGCAGTGATCATCACAAGGTACTTATCACCCTTTCGGCTCGACTCCTCAAGTATCTTCTGATCGATCTTTTCACTCTGAGCAAAAAGTGCGGGAATATTGCGGGCTTCCTTTGCAGCGACGACAAAAGCAATAATACATCCTGCCGCAGCGATCACGGCTAAGCAAATAATCAACAGACGTTTCACAAGAAAGGCTCCTTCCGAATTTGGATTTGTAATAAGATGCCAAATTAAACTGCGTCACCGCCGCTGTTCTATGATCCAAGCAATAGACGGTTTCATCTTTACAGTTTGAGTTAGCGTTGATCCGGTATTGATAGTTGCTTGAAGCCGATAATAACCGGACGAAGCAGCAGTAAACTCAATGATCTCTGCATTACTACATGCAGATGCAGACCGCTTTTGCATTACACCGGAAG
Organism: Clostridia bacterium; assembly: GCA_017509785.1. Lineage (GTDB taxonomy): Bacteria > Bacillota > Clostridia > Christensenellales > CAG-138 > UBA3857. The sequence continues at coordinate 138,430 of JAFWOT010000002.1, read as the reverse complement.
CGTTCGTTCTCCACCGTTTTTTTCATTTTAACATATTCCGATGGGGTCGTCAATACTTTTGTACCTGACAAGAGAACCGTCCCCCTGTCAGATTTTTACCTGCGGCGCGGTATTTACACCGCCGCGAAAAGGTGCTAAAATTATCGAAAACGCGCGAACGGGCTCCTCGGGAGTCCTTTCGTTTGAACGGGCGAACGCCCGAAAGGAGTATGGAATTGAAACTTTATCTGCTGCGCAGAACGGTCTGCGCCGCGCTCTGCGCCCTGATGCTGATACCGACGGCCTTCGCCTGCGTGCCGCACCCTTATAACGAAGCCTCCCTCGACCCGACGGAGGCTGTAACCGAAGCGCCGACGGAGGCGGTGACCGGGGAACCCACCGAGGTCCCGACGGAGGAGCCGACCGAAGCTCCCACCGAGGCCCCGACCGAAGTCCCGACGGAGGAGCCGACGGCGGCTCCGACGGATACGCCGAGACCCACGCCCGCGCCAACAGCCGCGCCCACGGATACGCCCGCGCCCACAAGGACGCCTAAGCCCACTGCCACTCCCACGCCCAAGCCGACGAAGACGCCGAAGCCCACGGGGACTCCGAAGCCCACTGCCACGCCCAAGCCCACCTCCTCGGGCTACGTCGAGCCGCCGCATCATCCGCAGCCGGAGCATGATTCCGTGCCGCGCCTCACGAGCAAGTCGGGCAGGTACTCCTTCTATTCGGACGTGAACCTCTTCAAGGTGGACAACTGCGCGTATGAGCAGAGCTTCTACGTCGATTCCGCCGCGCGCAAATACGCGGAGCTCATCAACTGCGCCGCCGACGCCCTCGCGGGGAAGACGAGGGTCTATTCGCTCATAATCCCGACGAAGTTCGGCGTGATACTGCCCGACGACATCGCCGCGAAGATCCCCGGCTACGTCGATACCGAGAGTAAGATCCAAACCGCCTTCTCCTACATGAACTCCAAAGTGAAGAAGGTCGCCTGCTGTCACGATCTGCGCCTGCACAGGGACGAATTCGTCTACTTCCGCACCGATCACCATTGGACGGCTCTCGGCGCCTATTACGCCTACCGCGCCTTCTGCCGCGCGAAGGGCATAAGCCACATAAAGCTCACCGACCGCAGGGAGGTCAGATTCTCCGGCTTCCTCGGCTCCGCCTGGAGCATCAGCGGCAAGGACCACGATCTGCTCCCCAAGGAGAACGTCTACGCCTATTACCCCAGGGGGGACGTCGAGATGGTCGTTTACGACGAGAACGGGAACGGCCGCGTGAAGCCCGTCATATCGAACGTCGCGGGGTACATGTGCTTTGCGGGCGGCGACAACCCGCTCACCGTGTTCACGAACGACAGCGTCTCCTCCGGCACGCTCATAATCATAAAGGAGAGCTTCGGCAACGCGCTGCTGCCCCTGCTTGCCGATCATTACCACAAGATCTACGAGATCGACTACCGCTACTGGAAGGGGAACGTCATCGATCTTGCGAACGAGGTCGGCGCGACGGATCTCGTTTTCGCGAACAATTTCGCGATAATCAGCTCGAACAGCAAGATCGGGCAGATAGCGAAGATAGTAAAATAAGTCCCGGATACGAAGGGCGCGCGGGGACTGCCTTCGCGCCCTTTTTCGCGCCGTTGCCCGCCGGCTTTTCGCGCAAAAATAACCGTTGCATAATGCCGCGCACCCGTGTTATAATAAAGTGTTATTTAGTCGACAGTCCCCATCGGATAGCTTCCCGAGGCGGGAAGCCCGGCGAAAATGCAAAAACCACTGAAAGGTATCGAACACTATGAAGAACACCATCATCCAGGAAGTCCGCGCAAGGCAGATCATCGACTCCCGCGGCAACCCCACAGTTGAGGCCGAAGTCATCCTCGCGGACGGCACCCTCGGCCGCGGCGCGGCTCCCAGCGGCGCCTCCACCGGCGAGTTCGAAGCGCTCGAGCTCCGTGACGGCGACAAGTCCCGCTATCTCGGCAAGGGCGTCATGAAGGCCGTCAACAACGTGAACACCGTCATCCGCGAGGCCGTCATCGGTCTCGACGCCATGGACGTATACGCCGTCGACGCCGCCATGCTGAAGGCCGACGGCACCAAGGGCAAGACGAACCTCGGCGCGAACGCCATTCTCGCCGTTTCCATCGCTTCGGCGAGGGCGGCCGCCAATTCCATCGGCCTGCCCCTCTACCGCTTCATCGGCGGCGCTTCCGCCAACACCCTGCCCGTTCCCATGATGAACATCCTCAACGGCGGCGCGCACGCGCCCAACTCCGTTGACACGCAGGAGTTCATGGTAATGCCCGTGGGCGCTCCCTGCTTCGCGGAGGGGCTCAGGTGGTGCGTCGAGGTCTATCACGCGCTGAAGTCCATCCTGAAGGCCGAGGGCTATACCACCGCCGTCGGCGACGAGGGCGGCTTCGCTCCCGATCTCGCCGGTGACGAGGACGCCATCGAGCACATCATCGCCGCCATCAAGAAGGCCGGCTACGAGCCCGGCCGCGACTTCGTCCTCGCTATGGACGCCGCCGCTTCCGAGTGGAAGAGCGAGAAGGGCAAGGGCTTCTATCATCAGCCCAAGTGCGGGCGCGACTTCACCTCCGAGGAGCTCATCGACCATTGGGAGCAGCTCATCGAGAAGTACCCCATCGCCTCCATAGAGGACGGCCTCGACGAGGAGGATTGGGACGGCTGGCGCAGCATGACCGAGCGTCTCGGCGGCAGGATCCAGCTCGTCGGCGACGATCTCTTCGTCACCAACACCGAGCGCCTTAAGAAGGGCATCGATAACCGCAGCGCCAACTCCATACTCATAAAGCTCAACCAGATCGGCTCCGTTTCCGAGACCCTCGAGGCCGTCTCCATGGCGCACCGCGCGGGCTTCACCGCCGTCGTTTCCCACCGCTCCGGCGAGACCGAGGACACCACCATCGCCGACCTCGCCGTCGCCCTCGGCACCTGCCAGATAAAGACCGGCGCCCCCGCGAGGAGCGAGCGCGCCGCCAAGTACAACCAGCTTCTCCGCATAGAGGAGGAGCTCGGTACGGCCGCCAAGTACCCCGGAATGGGCGCTTTCAGGCAGTAAAAGCCGAAAGGCTTCCGGATCGAAACAAAATCCCCTTTATAAAGGAGGCACCCTTATGCATTGGTCATATGAGATCGCAAAGAAGATCATCGAGCGCCGCCCCGACAAGGACGAGTACGTCTGCGCCGCCGGCATAAGCCCCTCGGGCAGCGTTCATATCGGGAATTTCCGCGACGTTGCGACGAGCTGGTTCGTCGTCAAAGCCCTTCGAAACATGGGCAAAAAGGCGAAAATGCTCTTCTCGTGGGACGAGTACGACCGCATGCGCAAGGTCCCCGCGAACGTCGCCGCGATAGCCGAAGGTTACGAGAAGTACATCGGCTGCCCCTATACCGCCGTGCCCAACCCCTTTGACGACGGCTGCGCCACCTACGCGGAGCATTTCGAGAAGGAGTTCGAGCCCGCGATGCTCGGCTTCGGCATAACGATGGATTACCGCCATCAGACCGAGATGTACGAGAGCGGCAGGTACACCGAACAGATACTGAAGGCCATAAGCTGCCGCCGCGAGATATTCGACATACTCGACAGCTTCCGCACGCAGGACGCCAAGGAGGGCGAGCGCGAGGCGTATTCCCCCGTCGCCATCTACTGCCCCGTCTGCGGGCGCGACACCACGCACATCACCCGCTTCTCCGAGGACGGGACGCACGCGCACTATACCTGCGACTGCGGGCATGAGGGCGATTTCGATTTCGTAAATCAGCACAACTGCAAGCTCGCGTGGAAGGTCGACTGGGCCATGCGCTGGGCGTACGAGGGAGTCGATTTCGAACCCGGCGGCAAGGATCACGCCGCCCCCACCGGCAGCTACCAGACGAGCCGCGTCATCTCGCGCGAGATATTCGGCTGCGAGGCGCCGCTCTTCGTCGGCTATGAATTCATCGGCATCAAGGGCACGACGGGCAAGATGAGCTCGTCCTCCGGCCTCAACCTCACGCCGGGATCGCTCCTGAAGATCTACGACCCGGAGCTCATACTCTGGCTCTACGCCAAGACGGAGCCCGCGAAGGCCTTCGATTTCTGCTTTGACGACGGCATACTCCGCCAGTATTTCGAGTTCGACAGGCAGTACAGGGACTTCCTCGACGGCAAGTCCGACGAGTTCATGCAGGTCGTTTTCGACGACTGCCTCATAGAGGGCAGGCGCCCGGAGACCGTGCCGATGAGCCTGCTCGTGCAGTTCGGCTCAATAGTCGATTTCAATATCCCGATGCTCGAAAAGGTATTCGAGAAGGTCGGCACCCCCTATAAGGAGGCCGACTTCGCCGAGAGGCTCCCCAAGGCCCGTTACTGGCTGGAGAACTGCTCCCCCGAGAGCGTAAACCGCCTGCGCGCAACGAGGAATTTCGAGGTCTACGATTCCCTCGAGGCGGGCGAAAAGGCCGAGATAGACAGACTCTATAAGGAGCTGAAGGCCGGCGGATACGATCTCGACGGTCTGCAGACCCTCCTCTACGCCATACCGAAGGAGCAGCTCGCCGGCGCGGACGAGAAGCAGCTCAAGGCCGCTCAGGGCGCGTTCTTCAGGAACGTGTACCGCCTGCTCATAGACAAGGAGCGCGGGCCGAGGCTCTACCTCTTCCTCTACGCCATCGAGAAGGATTCGTATATGAAGCTGCTCGATTTCTCCTTCCCCAAGACGGAGGATGAGGAGCGCATCGAGCGCGAGGCGGCAGAGGCCGAGGCCGCGAAGAACGCCGCCCCCGCGAAGAAGATCGAGTACGGCGAGCCCGATCCCGTCGAGCCCGTGAAGGCCGGGATAACCATCGACGATTTTGCGAAGCTCGATCTGCGCGTCGCGAAGGTCTTGAAGTGCCAGGAGATCAGGAAGTCCCACTCCTGCTACAAGATCACCCTTGACGACGGGCAAGGCGAGCGCGTCATCGTCTCCTCGATAAAGGCGTACTACACTCCCGAGGAGCTCGTCGGCAAAAAGCTCATAGTCGTCGCCAACCTCGCCCCCGCGAGGATCGCCGGCGTCGAATCGAACGGCATGCTCCTTGCCGGCACCAACAACGCCTGCGGCTGCCGGGTCGTTTTCGTCGACGATACGATCCCCTGCGGAACGATGATAAAGTGACCTCACACACCAGCAGCCCCACGCCGGATAAAGCGCGGGGCTGTTTTTCTTTTGACGCCCGGCAGATGTTGGAGCACCTTTGCCTGCATGCCCGCTTCAATACATCTCGCAGCAAAGGCATGGCGAAGCGAGTTCTTTTATCGTTTCTTTGGTTTTGTTTGTATTCATATTGATCCTCCTGTAATTTGATTTTGAATCGGATCGCAGTCGAAGGCAGCCGTAACAGTTGACTGTAAGGCTCCTTCGTGGTATAATGAAATTGTGAAAAACCCAAAGGAATATTAGAAAAATGACCGATTTTGACGACGATCTCACACCGAAAAAGGACCCCTTTGAGGAGTATGAAAAAGCGCACGGCCCCGCTGCGGAGGAGCGTGCGTATATTTGGCGTACCGCGATCGGTCTGCAGCGCGTGGATGGCCTTGAAGCTTCGGATTATCTTTACGAGACCGCCGCAAGGAACGTCTCGGGCGAGATAACGGTTTCCGAGGCGGCAAAGCTCATCGAGGATTATTACCAAACAGACCGCAAGTCAGACCGGCCGCGCACGGAGGAGGCCGACAAGGTCGCAGCCCGCATATCCGAGATACTATCCGAAAAGGGCTTCTCGCTCTCTCCCGCCCAGTATCTCTCCATCCACAAAAGGCTGTTCACCGGGCTTTACAAGCACGCAGGTGAGCTTCGTACCTATAACATTACCAAGAAGGAATGGGTGCTTGACGGCGACACCGTGACATATGGCGGCCGGACGGAGCTTCGCGCAACGCTCGAATACGATATTGCAACGGAGAAGTCCTTCGATTATTCGGGCCTCTCCATGGACGAGGTCATCCGGCACCTCGCCATGTTCATCTCAAGGTTATGGCAGATACACGTTTTCGGCGAGGGCAACACCCGCACCACGGCGGTGTTCTTCATCCTGTACCTTCGTTCGCTCGGCTTTGACGTGAATAACGATCTGTTTGAAAAGCACTCGTGGTATTTCCGCAACGCGATGGTCCGTGCGAACTATAACAACTTCGCAAAGGGCGTGCATGAGACCACGAAATATCTTGAGCTGTTTTTGAGGAACCTGCTGTTGGGTGAGGACAATCCTCTGAAAAACAGAGCGATGCATATTTCGGGGAAGCTGGATAACATTGAAGAAAAAGCCCAAAAACAAGACATTGGGATTGAAAAACAAGACATTGACCTTGAAAAACGAGACATTGAGGCAATGACAGCCGCAGGCCTTACCCGCAAATCGGCCGCAAACGCGATGAAGTTGTATTCCGCATTCGGCTTATCACGTTTCTTTGGAAGAGCAGACGCAATGGAAGTCCTTGGCCTTTCGCACGCTCCCGCATCAACGCTTTTGAAAAAGCTTTCGACCACCGGCATACTTGCTCCCGTCCCCGGCATGGGCAAGGGCAAGTATCGCTTCGATCCGAAGTTCTTCATGCACACAGAAAATTAAAACTGTTATCCTGCAGTACGCGCAGCAGATAATCATGTCGGCGCTGGAGGACTACGTCGCCACCTCCGATTTCGAGCAGTTTCAGAGCACGGTCATGACCACGCTCTCCGTAATGGCGGGAACGATCGAGATGAACTTCTACGAGACCACCTCGGAGATATCCGACCTCAACGGCGACATGAACCAGCAGTTCGAGGCGATACACGGGTTCATCCGCATGATCGCTTCGGGCATCGTCATCGGCGAAAGCAGCTCGAACATAAAGCTGAAGCTCGAGAACGATATCCTTTACTTCTTCACGGGCGATGAGGATTCCGTCTCAACGGAAAACGCCATAGCTTATTTCTCCGCGGGCAAGCTTTACGTCAATACGGTCGAGATACTTACCGGCATGAAGATCGGCCCGTTCGCGTGGATGCCGGAGTCGGACAATCTCAATTTCAAATTAACGGAGTGATCGCAATAAACGGTTGAATTTGCCTTGCGGGTATGTTAGAATCAGCTCGTGAAACCGTCATTTGCAAGGAGCCGGGAATGATACTGAGCATATTATCGATCGTTATAAACGTTGTATTCGCGGTCGTGCTTAACCTTAAAATTTATACCGACCGTACACTGATGCCAAATGGCGAAGTCAGAGTTTGGCACAGGAGCCCGATCGACAGGCTGGATCTGTCCGATCAGTCGATACTGTTATATCTGCAGCTGTTTCTTATAGCGGTCAGTATAATATCCGCCGTTTTGATTTTGTTTGGCATTCAGAACAATATCCTGAAAAAAGTCTGCCTGATCGGTTCTATCGCGTCTGCGCTGCTCTTTGTTATTATTCTGGTCGTCACGAGCAACTCGCATGCGCATTATGCGTAATGAAACGGTGACCCCGTCTCGTATGCGGGACTGATCAAAACACAATCGGATCATCGACAGCACTGCTCCGGCGGTGCTTTTTGTATGCCCAAAATCTGAAGGGAGGAACGCAATGGCGGACAGAATGACCCCGATACATTCGGGATACAGCATGATCAACGGCTCGTTCTCGGGCACGGCGACGGCCAAGCTCGGCTGCTGGATGGAATACAAGGTCGTGAGCCAGTCGGTGGAAAACAACACCTCGACGATACGCTTTTACATCTTCATTGCGAACGTCGCGGCGTCGGCCGTGCCAAAAACCCGGGGCGGCATAAGCGCAGCACCGTTGCCCTTTTGCTGCGCCCTTCAAATCCCTTCGTCCCTCTGCAGATGGAGGGATTTGTTTTTCGCGCATCGGGTCTCTAACTCGCTCATCCGCTCGTTCTCGCCCTGCGCCGAAAAACCCGGGGCTGAAAATGCTTCGCATTTTCTTAACGCCCTTCAAATCCCTTCATTTATATATACCAAGAGAGGGTATCCCGTCGGGATACCCTCTCTTGGTGCAGATGGAGGGATCAGGTTTTGACCCTATCGCACATTTTTGCTTGTTCTCCGAACGGCGCAAAAAGTGCAGGGATCAAAACCCGGGGCTGAAAATGCTTCGCATTTCCTTCACGCCCTTCAAATCCCTTCGTCTATTTATACCAATACCCCCATAGCCGGGGGCTATGGGGGTATTGGTGCAGATGGAGGGATCAGGTTTTGACCCTATCGCACATTTTTGCTTGTTCTCCGAACGGCGCAAAAAGTGCAGGGATCAAAACCCTGGGCTGAAAATGCTTCGCATTTCCTTAACGCCCTTCAAATCCCTTCATTTATATATACCAAGAGAGGGTATCCCGTCGGGATACCCTCTCTTGGTGCAGATGGAGGGATTTGAACCCTCAAGCTTTCGCCGGCGGATTTTAAGTCCGCTGTGTATGCCGTTCCACCACATCTGCGCGGGATTTATTATACATCGGCTGGGGCGGTTAGTCAATCAAAAAATGAGGCGCAAAGCCATGCGCGGGGGCGGAGGCTCTTTTTCATATTTCGTCAAAAAAAAGCGGTGACAAAATATATCGCGCGTGGTATAATAGGGTAAAGACAATGGGAGGAGTATATCCTTGACCGGAACTGACGCGAAAACCCGCTCCGCGGCGCTCTCGGAGCTCGATCGGCTGGAGCTTTACGCTTTTCTTGAGGGGAGGGCGAAGGATTGCTATCGTGTGCTCGGCGCCCGCAGGGCGGACGGGGAGTATTTCCGTTTCCTCGTTTTTGCGCCCAACGCTCAGAGCGTGATGCTGGTCGGCGATTTCAACGACTGGCAGGGCGAGAGCATGGAGTTCATGCCGGAGTTCGGCGTGTGGGGGATCGAGCGGCCTGCCTGCCGCGGGCAGCGTTACAAGTACGCCGTGCGCGGGGCCGACGGGCGCTTCGTCTTAAAGAGCGATCCCTTCTCGCTCCGCAACGAGATGCGCCCCGCGAACGCCTCCGTGGTGTGGGACATGCCGCTCGAAAAGGTCAAAAACCGCGAGCGGCGCCTTGCGCACGACCGCCCCGTTTCCATTTACGAGGTGCACCTCGGTTCGTGGGAGAAGGGGCTCTCGTTCGTCGCCGCCTCGACGAGGCTGGTGGATTACGCGGCGGATATGGGGTATACGGCGATCGAGCTCATGCCCGTTTCGGAGCATCTTCTTGACGAGAGCTGGGGCTATCAGACGAGCGGCATGTACGCCGTGACGGCGCGTTACGGCACGCCGGAGGAGCTGCGGCTCTTCGTCCGCCGCGCTCACGAGGCCGGGCTCGCCGTTATACTCGACTGGGTCCCCGCCCATTTTGTGAAGGACGACTGCGGCCTGAGGCGCTTCGACGGGACTCCGCTCTTTGAATCCGAGGATCCGCTCCGCGCCGAAATGCCCCTCTGGGGGACTCTCCTCTACGACCTTGAGAAGCCCTTCGTGCGGAGCTATCTCATTTCGAACGCGCTCTATCTCATCGAGCAGTACGGCGTGGACGGGCTCCGCGTGGACGCGGTGAGCTGCCTTCTTTACCACGATTTCTGCAAGGCCGAATGGCGGCCGAACCCCGACGGCTCGAACGTGAATCACGCCGCCGTGGATTTTATCAGGCAGCTTAACGCCGCGGTGCACGAGCGCACGCCCGCCGCCGTCATCGCCGAGGAATCGAGCGCATACCCGCACGTGACGGGGCCCGAGGGGCTCGGCTTCGACTACAAGTGGAACATGGGCTTCATGAACGACACGCTCTACTATTTTGAGCTGGACAGCGTTTTCCGCAAGTATCATCAGGATAAGCTCACCTTCCAGATGACCTACGCCTTCTCGGAGGATTACGTGCTCGCCTTCTCGCACGACGAGGTCGTCCACGGGAAGCGCTCGCTCATCGGGCGGATGCAGGGGAACACGGACGCGCAGTTCGCGCAGCTGAGGCTCCTGCTCGCCTACCGGACGGCGTTCCCGGGGAAGAAGCTCGAATTCATGGGGAGCGAGTTCGGCCAGTTCATAGAATGGGATTTCAGGCGTTCGCTCGAATGGTTCCTCTTAAAATACGAAAACCACCGCTCGTACCAGAACTTTTCAAAGCAGCTCAATTGGTTCTACCGCACTCAGCCCGCCCTGTGGAACGACCGCTCCGCGTGGGAGGGTTACCGCTGGCTCTCGCTTGAGGACGCGGAGCACAGCGTGATAGCCTTCCGCCGGCGCGATCCCGCTTCCGGCGAGGGGCTCATTTGCATACTGAATTTCACCTCCGGCGAACACGGAGGATATGAGATAGACGTCACCCCCATACTCGACGAGCTCGGAGGAAGAAGCTCGCTCGGCTGCGTGTTCTCGACCCATCCGCGCATGGGCGTTTCGGCGCAGATCGAGGGAAGCACCCTCCGCGTGCCGCTCTTCGGATACGAGGGCGCGTTTTACAGGCTATAAGGAGGAAACGAAAATGCCAAAGAAAAAAATCATCGCCATGCTGCTTGCCGGCGGACAGGGCTCGAGGCTCGGAGTGCTCACTAAAAGCATGGCAAAGCCCGCAGTCCCCTTCGGCGGAAAGTACAGGATCATCGATTTCCCGCTCTCCAACTGCGTAAATTCGGATATCGACACCGTCGGCGTGCTGACGCAGTACGAGCCCCTCGCGCTGAACGCGTATCTCGGCTCCGGGCAGCCGTGGGATCTTGACAGGATGAACGGCGGCGTATTCGTGCTCCCGCCCTACGTTTCGGGCTCGGAGGGGCAGTGGTACAGCGGCACGGCGAACGCCGTCTGCCAGAACATCCCCTTCATCGACCAGTACGACCCCGAGTACGTGCTCATACTCTCGGGCGACCATATCTACAAGATGGACTACGCCGCGATGCTCGCCTTCCACGAGCGGAAGCGGGCCGAGGCGACCATCGCCGTGCTGGAGGTCCCCATCGAGGAGGCCTCGCGCTTCGGCATAATGAACACCGACGAGGACGGCCGCATAACCGAGTTCGAGGAGAAGCCCAAAAAGCCCCGCAGCAACAAGGCCTCGATGGGCATTTACATATTCAACTGGAAGACCCTGAGGCCCTATCTCGTCAACGATAACGACGATCCGCAAAGCTCGCACGATTTCGGCAAGAACATAATTCCCAACCTGCTCCGCGCGGGGGCCGATCTTTACGCCTACGGCTTCAAGGGCTACTGGAAGGACGTCGGGACGATCGGCTCGCTCTGGGAGGCGAACATGGATCTCATTGGGAAGGACCCGGTATTCAAGCTCGCGGACAAGCAGTGGCGCATCTACTCGAAGAGCCCCTCCATGCCCCCGCATTACATCGGCTCGGAGGCTAAGCTCCTCGACTGCCTCATCTCCGAGGGCTGCGTCGTTTACGGCCATGCCGAGCGGAGCGTGCTCTTCACGGGAGTCCACATAGGCAAGGGAGCGGTAATAACCGATTCGATAATAATGCCCAACGCGATGATAGGCGAAGGCGCCGTCATCAGCAAGGCGATAATAGGCGAAGGCGCCGTAATAGGCGAAGGCGCGCATATAGGCGCCGGGCGCCTGCCCGAGGACGGGGATTACGATACCGCCCTCACGGGGGATATCACGCTCGTCGCCAATTCCGTCACCGTGCCCGCCGGGCGCCGCGTGCCCGTCGGTATGATAGTCAAATAAGGAGGAAGGCACCATGGAAAACGCATTCGGTCTGATCTACACCGGCGACGCCTCTATGCAGCTTCGCGAGCTCACGTTCTCACGTTCCGTCGCGGCGGTCCCCTTCGGCGGGAGATACCGCACGATCGATTTCATGCTCTCCGATCTCGTCAACACGGGGATCTACAACGTGGGCATCATCGCGCAGAAGAACTATCACTCCCTCATGGACCACCTTGAGAGCGGCAAGGAGTGGGATCTGCACAGGAAGCGCGACGGCCTCTTCGTGCTGCCGCCCTTCGTCACGCATGACAACACCGGCGTGTACCGCGGGACGGTCGACGCCATACGCTCCTGCATGGGGTACGTGAGGAGAAGCGTCCAGAAGTACGTCATACTCATGGGCAGCCACACCATCTACAACACCACGTTCAACGCCATGCTCAGGAGCCATATCGAATCCGGCGCGGATATAACGATAATGTACAACCGCACCCCCATAGGCGACAGGCGCGACCTCTTCGACGACCTTCGCATCAAGTTCGATGAGAACGGCCGCGTGTGCGATCTGGCGCTCAACCCCGCCCAAACGGACACCGAGTTCACGAGCTGCGACGCCTTCATAATGGAAAAGACGACCCTCGAATACCTCGTTGAGGACGCTTACGCCCACGCGAAGAACGATTTCACGAACGACGTCCTCGTGACGAACGTGAGGAACCTCAACATCCGCGGCTGGGAATACTCCGGCTACGTGGCGAGGCTCAATTCCACGGACGATTATTACCGCCACAACATGGCCCTGCTCGACAAGACCGTCTCGAAGGATCTCTTCAGCCACGAGCATCCCATCTACACGAAGATCAAGGACGAGTTCCCCGCGAGCTACGTCGGCGGGGGAACGGCGGTGGATTCCTTCGTCGCGGACGGCTGCGTGATAGAGGGGCGCGTCGAGCACAGCGTGCTCTTCCGCGGCGTGCACATCGCGCCGGGGGCCGTCGTCAGGAACAGCATAATAATGCAGGCGGCGGACGTCGGCGAGGGCTCGAGCCTCGACTGCGTCATACTCGACAAGGGCGTCACGGTCGGGCCGAGGCGCGTGCTCTCCGGGCATGAGACCTACCCCGTCATACTGAGGAAGGGGACCCACGTATGAGCATGAGGATACTTTATGCCGCTTCGGAGTGCCTGCCCTTCATAAAGACGGGCGGTCTTGCCGACGTGATGGGCACTCTCCCCAAGGCCGTCATGGAGCTCGATCCTTCCGCCGAGGTGCGCGTGATGATCCCGAAGTACGGGAGCATCCCCGAGGAGGTCCGCTTCAACACCGTGCACAAGTTCGATACCCGGATCAACCTCGGCTGGAGGAACCAGTACCTCGGCGTGGACGAGTACGTGCGGGACGGCGTGACCTACTGGTTCATAGACAACGAATTCTATTTCGGCGGCGACTATATCTACGGCTCGGGAAATTTCGAGACGGAGCGCTTCTGCTTCTTTTGCAAGGCCGTGATGGAGAGCCTGCCGCGGCTCGGCTTCATGCCGGACGTCATCCACTGCAACGACTGGCAGACGGGCTACGTGCCCCTGCTCGTGAAGCAGTACGGCATACGCCCCGATTACGCGAATATAAAGACCGTGTTCACGATACACAATCTCCGCTTCCAGGGGATAGGCGACCGCGGGCTCGTCGCGGATCTGCTCTCGCTCGGGCAGGACGATCTCAACAGCATCGAGTATTCGGGCTGCGCCTCCGCGATGAAGGCCGGCATTCGCTTTGCCGATAAGCTGACGACCGTCTCCCCCACCTACGCGGCGGAGATACTCACCCCCGCCTACGGCGAGACGCTGGATCTCGATCTGCGCCTCCGCGCGGGGGATCTGTGCGGGATACTTAACGGCATCTCGACGAAGCTCTTCGATCCGGCCTCCGACGCCGCGCTCGAAGCCAATTACACCGCCGATTCCCTCGAGGGGAAGGAAAAATGCAAGCTCGCCCTCCTGCGGGAGCTCGGCCTTGCGGAGGACGCCTCGAGGCCGCTCTTCGCGGTCATTTCCCGCCTCACCGATCAGAAGGGCGTCGACCTCATAGCGGGGCTGCTGCCGCGGCTCCTGCGCGAGGGGGCGCAGGCGGTCGTGCTCGGCATGGGCGACAAGCGCTACGTCGATTTCTTCGGCCGCCTCGCATGGGAGAACCCCGCCTTCGCTTTCCGCTGTGAGATGAACGACGCGCTCTCGCGCCGCATCTACGCGGGCGCGGATATGTTCCTGATGCCCTCGCGGTTCGAGCCCTGCGGGCTTTCGCAGCTGCTGGCGCTCCGCTACGGGTGCATACCCATCGTGCGCGAGACGGGCGGCCTTTACGACACCGTCCGCCCCTATAACAAGTACGAGAACACGGGCAACGGGTTCTCGTTCTGCGGGCTCGGGCAGGAGGCTTTCAATTACGTCACCGAGCTCGCGATGGATCTCTACTGCGACAGGGAGCGCTGGCGCGATATGGTCAAACGCGCAATGGCGTGCGATTTCGACTGGCGCGTGAGCGCGGGAAAATATCTCCGGCTCTACCGCGAAGCCTGATACAAAAAGAATGACCAACGGGGAACTCAGGTCGCTCGCATACGGATACGGATTCGCAAGGGCATACTTTTTGCCCTTGCCCGATTTTGTGCGCCATGACGACGAGCCGTCGATAGTCTGGGAGGCCTCCGAATACCCGTGGGCGGAGGTCTCGCTGCTGCTGGTCTCGGCCTACCGCCCCTACCCGGAGGGCTGCCGCATACCCGCCTATTATATAGCGAGTAACGCCTCCTACCACGCGAGCGTCGCCCTCTGCCGCGAGCTCGAGACCCGGGGCGTCGAATGCGCCCGGCGGGAGCTGCCTATAAAGCAGCTCGTGCTGAAATACGGCGTCGGCTCCCCCTGCCGCAACTCGCTCGTCAGCCTGCCGGGGTTGGGAACGAGGGTGGTTTTCCAATCGCTGCTTTTGGGCTCCTCCCGGGAGCATCCCTTTGCCGCCGAGAGCTATGAAGCCGTGAACGAGCCCTGCGGCGCCTGCCGCGCCTGCGCCGCCGCCTGCCCCGCCGGGGCCATAGGCGAGGACGGCCTCGACGTTAAAAAATGCATGCGCTACTACATGGACGGCGCGGATTACCCCGACTGGGTCTACGGCGTGCAGAGGACGCACATGGGGTGCGAGGTCTGCCAGGCGGTCTGCCCGAGGAACGCCGGGATCGGCTTTGAGGAGCCGCCGGAGGATATCCGCCTCGCCTTCGACCTGAACGGCCTCGCGGAGGGGAACACGAAGCAGGCGAGGCTCCTCGTCGGGAAGAACTTCACCGGGCGGGGCAAGCTCACGAAGGAGGCCGTCAATTTTCTGAAGAGGGACGGAAAAGAATCATGACCCGGACAGAAGGACTCAAAACCGAATTCAAGGCGATCCTCCGCGTGAGGGAGGCCTACCGCCGCTGCGCGGCCCTGATGGATTACGACGCGATGACCTGCGCTCCCGCGGGCTCCGCAGCCGGGGCTGCGCGAACGCGGGCGATACTCGCCGCAGAGGAGCATAAGCTCGTTTCCGGCGGGGAGTACGCGGAGCTTCTCAGCGGGCTGCTTGCCCGAAGGGAGGAGCTTGACGAGATCACCCTGCGCGAAGCGGAGGAGGAGCGCAAGGCGCTCGACCGTCTCCGCCGCGTGCCGGCGGAGCTCTGGGCGGAGCACAGGCGCATAACGGGCGAAGCCTCCGCCGCGTGGCGGGAAGCGAAGCTGAAAAACGATTATTCCCTGTTCGCGCCGAAGCTCGAAGCCGTCTTTTCGAGCGCGCGCCGCGTCGCCCTCGCCGCCGCCCCGGGGGAGGACCCCTACGCCTACTGGCTCGACTCCAACGAGGAGGGCATGACGGAGGAGCGTCTCGACGGGTTCTTTTCGCTCATAAAAAGGGAGCTCGTCCCGCTCATCGAAAGGATATCAAAAAAGCAAAAGCCGGACGATTCCTTCCTTCACCTGCGCTACCCGAAGGAGGAGCAGAAGCGCTTCTCCCGCGAGGTGATGCACCTCATGGGGATAGACCCCGACCGCTGCACCCTCGCGGAGGCGGAGCACCCGTATACGACGTTCATCAGCCGCAGCGACGTGCGCATGACGACCCATTATTACGAGCATTTCGTCACGGCGAACATGTTCAGCATACTCCACGAGGGCGGGCACGCGCTCTACGAGCTGGGCGTTTCGCCGGAGCTCGACGGTTCGCCCCTGGCGCACGGAGCCTCCGCCGGTATGCACGAGAGCCAGTCCCGCCTTTACGAGAACCTCATCGGCAGGTCGGAGGCGTTTTCGAAGCTCATATTCCCCATCCTCGCGGAGACCTTCCCGGAGCAGCTTCGCGGGGTAACGCGGGAGGAGTTCTTCCGCGCCGTCAACCGCGTGGAGCCGACCCTGAAGCGCACCGAGGCCGACGAGCTGACCTACTGCCTGCACGTGATCATCCGATATGAGATGGAGCGCGCGCTCATCCGGGGCGAACTTTCCGCCGCGGAAGCGCCGGATCGGTGGCGAAAGCTCTGCGGGGAGTACCTCGGCGTCGACGTCCCCTCCGACCGGGAGGGCATACTGCAGGATATGCACTGGGGCAGCGGGCTCATCGGCTACTTTCCGACCTACGCCCTCGGCAACGCCTACGGCGCGCAGATATACGCCGCGCTGCGCCGCTCGCTCGACGCGGACTCGCTCATCGAGGCGGGCCGCATACCCGAGGTCACCGCGTGGCTCGCCGAAAGGGTCCATTGCCGTGGGAAGCTCGACTCCCCGCGCGGACTCATTCTCCGCGCCTGCGGGGAGGAGCCCGACCCGAAGATCTACATCGACTTCCTGAAGGAAAAATATACTCGCCTTTATTCGTGAAAACCCCGCCAAAGCGGCCCTGCGGCGCTTGATTCCCGCGGGATCGGGTGGTATTATATTACAAAAATGCGGCCGGTGCTTCCGGCCGGATGTGAGGGATGAATTGAAAAAGCTCTTTGCTTTATTTACGGCGCTCTGCACGCTCATCTGTTCGGCCTCCGCCTGCAATAAGGGGGAGGGGCTTTCCCCCGTCGTCGTGGACGTCGACGTCCCGCGGGAGGCCGATATTACGCTGAGCGAGCTCATGGCCGATAACGAGGATTTTGTGATGGGCTGCTTCGACGACTGGGTCGAGCTCCGCAGCGGCGAGGACAGGGATATCGCGCTCACGGGGTTCTGTCTCGCGAAGGAGGAGCCCGGTTCCCCCGTGATCCGTCTCGATTCGTACACCGTCCCCGCGAACGGGTACGCGGTCGTCCGCCTCGGGGAGGACGCGCCGTTCCGCCTCTCGAAGGACGGGGACAGCCTCCTCCTTTACAACGGGAATAAGCTCGTCGACAAGCTCACGTTCGACGCCTCGCTCGGCTCCGCCTCCCACACGCACGAAGGAACGGCCGAATTCCCCACCCCGGGGTTCGAGAACAGCGCCGCCGGGCATGAAGCGTACCTCGCTTCCCTGCCCGTACCCGCTCTCCTTATAAACGAGGTCATCTCCTCAAACGACAGCATCCCCGCGCCCGACGGCAGCTTCTGCGACATGGTGGAGATATTCAACCCCTCCTCCGAAGCGGTCGCGCTTTCGGGGTTCTGGCTCTCCGACAAGAGGAGCGAGCCGCAGCGGTTCCGCCTGCCCGAGGCCGATCTGGAGCCCGGCGGGTATTTCGTCGTCTGCTGCTCCGGCGTCGGCGAGGGGCACGCGCCCTTCAAGATCAGCTCCTCCGGCGAGAAGCTCTACCTCAGCGACGCGAACGGCGTTGTCGACTTCATGAACGTCCCCGGCGACGTGAAAAAGAACGAGAGCTACGGCAGGAGCGCCTCCGGGTACGCCTACATGAGCGCCCCCACTATGGGCGCGCCGAACTCCGCCGGGCATGAGGCGAGCCTCCTCCCGCCGACGGCGAGCCTGCCCACGGGCTCATACGACAGCGAGCTTTCCATCGAGCTTTCGGGCGAAGGGACCATCTACTACACGCTCGACGGCTCCGCCCCCACGGTCTATTCGAACGTCTACTCGGGGCCCATCACGGTCCGCCACATGGCGTGCATACGCGCCTTCTGCGCGGACGGCGGGCGCGAGAGCGACGAGACCTCCTTCTTCTACGCCGTAAACGAGGAGCATTCCTTCCCGATACTGAGCGTCGCCATAAGCCGCGACCGCCTCACGGGGGAAAAGGGCGTACTCACGAACGTGAAGAACGAGTACGAGTACGAGGCCTTCGTCACCATGATGGAAAACGGCGAGGAGCTCTTCTCCGCCCCCTGCGGGTTCAAGCTCCACGGGAACGATTCGAAGAAGGGCGCAAAGCAGAATTTCCAGCTCCGCTTCCGCTCGAAATACGGGATGTCGAAGCTCGAATACAAGCTCTTCGAAAACCGCGATATAGAGGAGTTCAACTCCCTCATTTTAAAGGGCGGGAGCGAGGATTTCACCTTCTGCAACTTCCGCGACGAGCTCTGCACCTCGCTCGTCGACGGGGTGACGGAGCTTTCCGTCCAGGCGTACAGGCCGGTCATACTCTTCCTCGGCTACGAGTACCACGGGATCTACTTCATCCGCGAGCGCTACGATGAGGAATACTGCGCGCAGCGCCTCGGCGTGAGCGACGAATCGATCAACATGCTGAAGGACTACGGCGAGGCGGTCGTCGCGGGCTCGGGCAAGGGGTTCGCCGATCTCGTCCGGTACTGCAAAACGCACGATCTCAAAAACCCCGAAGATTACGAGTACGTCACCTCAAAGCTCGACGTGACGAGCCTCATGGATTGGTACATCTGCCGCTCCTACATGGGGGATACCGACCTCGCGAACGTGAGGATGTACAATTCCGAGGAGGCCGACGGCAAATGGCGCTGGTGCTTCTACGATCTCGATTGGGCGCTCTGGAACGAGACGACCGACCCCATCGGCGTCACGGCGAGGAACGACGGCAATCACGAGATAATCCGCGCGCTCTTCAAGAACCCCGATTTTAAGGACCGCTTCCTGAAGCGTATGGCGAAGCTCATGGGCTCCGTGCTGAACGAGCAGGCCATCTGCGCGAAGGCGGACGAGTTCGCCGCCCTCCTCGAGCCCGAGATAGCCGCCGATCGCGAGAAGTACGGCTTCACCGTGAGCGGGTGGCGGAGCGCGATCGAGCAGCTCAAGAGCTACGTAAAGGACGGCAGGCGCGACAAGACCTACCTCCGGGGCGTGAAGAACTTCTTCGGCCTGACGGACGCCGAGATGCGGAGCTATTTCGGCAGCAAGTGGTGATACATAATAAAAAGGCCGGCGCCGCCGGCCTTTTTGCTTGCCTTGTAAGGTCCTTACTCCACTCCTCCGAGATCATAGCTTTCGAGCCACTTCGAAGCTGCGGCGCAGACGCCCCTGAGGCAGGCCTCGTCGAAGGGGGATACGAGATCCGCGTTCTTCAAAAGCTCGGTGAAGGTGCGGCTGCCGCCCTGGATGGTGTACGCCATGTAGTGCGCCCAGGCGTCCTTCATGTCCTTCTGTATCATCGCCCAGAACTCGAGCGAGACCGTCTGCGCGAGGCAGTAATCGATATAGTAGAAGGGGCTGTCGTAGATATGCCCCTGACGCTGCCACGCCTCGCCCTCGGAATAGAAGGGGATCTCGCCGTCAAGCTTCAGCCACGGCATGTATATGCCGAGCAGGCGCTTCCACTCGGCGTGACGCTCCGCGGGGGTGAGCTCGGGGTTCTCGTAGACTATGTGCTGGAAGTGATCGACCATCGTGCCGTAGGGGATGAACGTGATCGCGCCCGCCAGGTGGGAATAGAGGAACTTTTTCTCGTCCCTGCCGAAGAAATACTTCGCCCACGGCCACGCGAAGAACTCCATGCTCATGGAATGGACCTCGCAGGCCTCCATGCTGGGCCAAGCGTAGGAGAGCGGTATGCGCTTGCGGTTGAGCCAGTACTCGAAGGCGTGCCCGGCCTCGTGCGTGACGACCTCGACGTCGTGCTGGGTGCCGTTGAAGTTGGCGAAAATGAAGGGCGTTTCATACGCGGGCAGGCCCGTGCAGTAGCCGCCGGCCTGCTTGCCCTCGGTGGAGAGGACGTCCATCATCTCGTCGTCGAGCATATGGCGGAAGAATTCGCCCGTTTCGGGGGAGAGCTCGTCGTAGAACTTCCTGCCGGCGGCAAGTATGGCGTCCGCGTCCCCAGCGGGGCGGGGATTGCCGGAACGGAACTCGAGAGCGGCGTCCGCGAAGGAGAGCGGGTAGGTCTTGCCGAGACGCTCCGCCTGCCTGCGGATTATTGAATCGGCGACGGGAACGAGGTATTTCACGACCGCCGAACGGAACTTTTCGACGTCGTCCTTCGTGTAGCAGTTGCGGCCCATGCGGTAATAGCCGAGCTCGACGTAATTCTCATAGCCCATCTTTTTGCCCATCGTGTCGCGCAGATGGACGAGCTCGTCGTAAATGGAATCGAGCCTTTCCTGATTGGCGGTGTACCACCCGCCGTCGGCCTTCCATGCTTCGAGGCGGAGCTCGTCGTCGGCGTCCGTCTTGAAGGGGGAGAGCTGCGAGAGCGTGTAGACCTTCCCGCGCAAGGGCACCTGCGCCGAGGCGACGAGCTTATCGTACTCGGTCGTCAGCTCGTTCTCCTTCTGCATCTCGGGGATGATCTCGGGCGAGAAGGACTTTATCTCGATCTCGGCGTTCACGAACATGAGCGTGCCGAACTCCCTCTCGAAATCGCGGCGGAAGGGGCTCTTCAAAAGCTCCTCCGTCCACGCCTGCTGATACTCGCCGAGCTCGGGGCCGAACCCGTCCCAGAAGGTGCTCTCGCCGTCGTAGAACTCGTCGCGCGTGTCTATGGAGTGGCGGATCATCGCAAGCTCCGCCATGGTCATCACCTGCTTCTCGGCCTCCTCCTTCTCGAAGAAGATCGCGCGGGCCTGCTCGTAATCCCCGGCGGAAGCGAGCTTTTCGGTCAGCTCCTTCAGCTCCTGCTTAACTTTTTCCGCATCGGGGCGGACATAGGTCATTTCCTTGAATTTCACGCTGAAATGCCTCCTTGGTTTTGATAAAACGATTATAACATGCCGAATTGAACTTGGCAACACAAAAAGCCCGAAAGCGCGCCTTCGGGCTTGATCCTTCCCCGGATCAGACGGGGATCTTGGACTTGATGAAATCGATGACGGCCTGGATCTTCTGGCCGATCTCGCCCTCAAGACCGAACTTGGACTTCAGCGCCTCGATTATCTTGTTGACTATATCGCCGATGCCCATGCCCTCGGTCGCGGAGGAGCGGACGGAACCGACGACCTCGTTGACCTGATCGCCGAGCTCGCCATCCACGGGGAGCTTGCCCATTATGGACTCGAAGAACGCGCCTATGTCGGGAAGCTTGTCCTTTACGGCATCGACCACGTCGCCGACCTTATCCTTCACGGCGTCTACCATCTCCCCAGCGCCGTCCTTGATGCCCTCTGCGGCGTCCTTAACGTCGTCCTTAACGCCCTCGACTACGTTCTCCGCCTTCGCCTCGGCGGTCTCGGCGGCCTCTTCCGCCTTATCCTCTCCCTTGCCGAAGAGGTTCTTGATCTTCTCCAAAATGCCTTCCATGATTTTTCTCCTTCCGAAAAATGATCTGCGCCGGGCTGTCCGCGCCGGGCTTCTTCTTGTATATTATATCACCCGTGAGCCCCAAAAGCAACAATAAATTCGGGCTTTTCTGTGTCATCGATCCGCACAAAAAGGGAGCGGACGTCCCGCTCCCTCTGGAGATCAATCGCGCTCCCTCTCGAATTTGAGCACCGCTCCGGTGACTGCGTTGATCTTCACCTCGTACTCCCAGCCGCCGCTTGCGAATTCGAGCTCATAGCAGCGGACGCCGTTGTCCGTTTCGAGCTCGATGCTCCTGTCGTTTGTCTCGCTCATCGTGAGGCCGGCGCGGGCAAGGGCGATCTCCCATGCTCTCGCTTCGCCTATGAGCTCCGTCTGCGGGGCGGAGGCGCTCCCGCCGTGACCGCCGTCCTCCTTCTCGCGGGACTTGTCGATTATATCGCCCGTGACGGCGTCGATGACGTAATCGTATTCGTAGCCTCCGGCCTCGAAATCAATATCGTAGACCTTGACGCCGTTCTTCGTTTCGAGCTCGACGTCTACGTCCTGCGCCTGCGAGGAGGTGACCCCCGCGTCCTCAAGGGCGATCCTCAGCGCCGCGCGGCCGCCTATGTACCCGGAGGGCTTCTCGGTCGGCTTCGAGGTGGGCTTCGCCGTCGGGGATGAGGCGTGATGCTCCTCCGAGTCGTGATCCAGCACCGCGCCCGTTTCGGCGTCTATATCGTAATCGTATTCGACGCCGTTCGCCTTGAATTCGACCTCGTAGACGGGTCTGCCGTCCTCGCGCCCGAGCTCGATCTCGATATCCTTCGCTTCGCTCCTGTCGACCCCGGCGTGACCGAGGGCGATCTCGAGCGCCCTTTCGGAGGAGATGAGCGGCTGCGCGGTGGGCTTGGGCGTCGCCGCGGGCGCGGAGCCGTCCTGCGTGGGGGCGGGGCCGTCGGCGGGCTCCGACTCGTGCTTCAGTATCTCGCCCGTGACGGCGTCGATATCGTAATCGTACTCAAGGCCGTTCGCCTTGAATTCGACCTCGTAGATCATGGAGCCGTGCTCGCAGTCGAGCTCGACCTCGACTCCGCTCGCTTCGGCGGCCTCCGCCCCGGCGTGGGCAAGGGCGATCTCAAGCGCGCGGTCGGCGCCGATGAACGCCATCTCGCTGGAGGAACCGTAGGCGCGGAGGTTTTCGACCGCGTTGTTCCCGAGGAGCACCCCGAGCTCGTTTATGGAGAGCGCGGCGAGCGTGCCGAAATCATAGGAGGGATTCGCGGCGACGAGCTTTGAGATGAGCTGCGCCTTGCTCCTTGTGACGTTATACTCCTCCGCGAGGGTGCTGACCCCGGCGTCCGGCTCGATGGCCTGGCTGAGCACCGCGCAGCCGAAGGGGTTCCCGCCCATGAGGTCGCGCAGGTCGACGCCGAGCGTGTCGCGCAGGCGGGTGCCTACGCCGTCATCCGCGCTTTCAACGCTGATGAGCACGGAATTCGCAAGCTCGTTGAGGTACCCCTTTTGGAGCATGGAGCCGACTATCGCGTTGACGGCGACCTTCACGTCGCTGCCGGTCAGATCCATATCGGAGAGCACCTCCGCGCCGTCGGCGTTGCGGGCGGCGGCTTCGAGCACGCGGTCGTTCCTGTTGACGGAGAGTTCGATGCTGGGGTTGACGTCGATCATCACCGACGCTACCGCGGCGTTCCCGGGGGCGAGAACGCCCTTCAGCGCGAACCCCGCTCCGACGATGAGCAGGAGCGCGGCGGCCGCGGCGAGCATCCACCAATGCTTCTTGTTTTTATTGTTCGTTTCGGGCATTTTGAGCACCTTTCCTTTCGCTTTCTGTTTTTTGACGTCGGAAAGGAGCTCCGCCTTCATCTCGGGCGTTACGGCCTCAAAGGCCTCTCTAATCGTTTCTTCAATGCTTCTGCGCTTCATATCCGATCTTCCCTTTCCGTTATGTGTTTCCTGAGCTTCTTTATAGCGCGGGAGTATTTCGAGAGCACCGTCGAGAGCGGCATCCCCATGAAGGAGGCCGTCTCCCTGTGCCTGAAGCCCGCCACCGCGTGCAGCAGGACTATCTGCCTCTCGTCGTCGCGGAGTATGCTCATCCACTCCGCGGCTTGAAGACTGCTCGGGATATCGTCCGTCCGGAGAAGGGATCCCCACTCCTCCTCCGTGACCTCCGCCCGCCGCGCCCGCTCCGCGAGCCTGTCGCGGCAAAGGTTGCGGACTATCCTCAGTATGTACGCCATGGGCTTGCCCCGCGGGTCGTACGCGCCCGCCGAGGCGTAGAGCCGAAGATAACAGTCGTGCATGACGTCCTCCGCGTCGAAGGAGTTTTTGAGCAGCGAGAGCGCGTAGGCGTAGACCGCCGTGCGCGTCAGCTCGTATATCTGTTCCATGGCGGCGGAGTCGCCCTCGGCAAGCATCCGAAGCCGGCTTTCGATCAGCTCGCTCCCGTCCGGTTCGCGGGGCTCCGCCATCGAGGTGAATATAAGCATGCTCTCATCTCCTTTCACCCTGTTAACCCGCGAAGGGCCCGTTTTATTGCGGAAAGGGAAAATATATTTTATTGTATCACGAAAGCCGCCGCATTGCAAGCCCGCCGCCGCTTTCCGGGGAAAACAATATATTGTTTTTGTAATCGCTCAAAGGGGCTTTACAAATCCTTCGGTATAATGTATAATATATTGGAATCGAGCTAAAAACATGCCTCAGAACGGGAAAGGAGGGAGCTGCCGATGAAAAGATACGAAGCTTTGACGAGGTACATTGACGCGCTTGACTATGAGGAACTCGGCGAATGGGTCACGGAATATGATTCGCAGGGGAGGCTCACGGGCACCCCGTACGTTGATTATTGGGACGTGGTGCACCGCTTCTGCACGACGCTTGAAGATCAGCCCGACGAGCCCGGCGTGCCCGGCGCGGAAATAATCGCCGCATTGAAGAGCGCCGTCTCGCGCGAGGAGCGCTGCCCGGGCGTACTGCTCGGGTACCTGAACAACGGGGCCGTGGTCGAGTGGCTGCGGGAGCTTTACGCGCTCGACAACCCCCAAAGCGCGCCGAAGAAGTAAAAGGCGCGGGAAACAGATCCAAACGAAAAGACCGGCGCGGCGATCCGTCCCGGTCTTTTTTTATGATGAGGCCGCTCTGTTTCCGGCTTCCCGCCGAAGCGCCGCCGCTTGGCTTCCCTTGGGGGAAGCTCCCGCAGTCGCTGTTGATGAAGGAAAAAGTTGTTTTTGAAACTTAACTACGCAGTTGCCTCTCCCTCATCCGTCGCCTTCGGCGCCACCTTCCCCCAAGGGAAGGCTTTTTGTACCGTCCGTCGGCGCTTGGCTTCCCTTGGGGGGAGTTCCGCCGACGCAGTCGCTGTTGATGAGGGAAAAAGCACTTCACAAACCAACCTCTGCCGATGCGTTGTCCCTCATCCGTCAGCTGACGCTGACACCTTCCCCCGGGGGAAGGCTTTTTGTACCGTCCGCCTCACGGCTTCCCCGGGGAAGGCGTCTCCCCGTCGGCCTCTATCCCTATTGCCGATCGGTTTTCCCCAGTATCTTATAGAGCAGGCCATAGAGCGTCACGCCCTCCTCGGGCGAGAGGGGGATGCATCTGCCAACGGACTCCGGCACGGAGAGCGCGGCGGCGCGCAAGCCGCGCCCCTCCTCCGTCAGGCGGACGTCCAGCGCGCGCTCATCCTCGGCGGAGCGTTCCCTTGTTATGAAGCCCTTCTGTTCGAGCTTCTTCAAAAGGGGGGTCAGCGTGCCCGAATCGAGGAAGAGCCTCTCCCCCAGCTCGCGCACGGTGAGTCGCTCCCTCTCCCACAGGACCATCATGGTTATGTACTGGGTGTAGGTGAGGCCGAGCTCGTCGAGCTTCGGCTTATAGAGCTTTATCACCTCGCGCGAGGCGGCGTAGAGCGGGAA
The DNA here is from genome assembly GCA_017509785.1 of Clostridia bacterium. Classification (GTDB taxonomy): domain Bacteria; phylum Bacillota; class Clostridia; order Christensenellales; family CAG-138; genus UBA3857. The sequence continues at coordinate 113,222 of JAFWOT010000002.1, read as the reverse complement.
GCAGAGCTGATTTTCAAGCTTTAATACGTCCGTCGTTCCGGGCATGGTATCCTCCGTTTTATCAGAAGCGGTATTCCTTTGCGGGCTCGGTGAAGGAGCAGATGCACGCCTCGGCTTCGGTGAGACGGTAGATCTCGGTGTTGCCGTCGCCGGGGGCGTACATGGAGCGAAGCTCGGGATAGCTTTCGAGCATATGCTCCTGCGCCTCGATGCGCTCGTCGAGCACGGCCTTTGCGGAGAGCCTCACCCACCTGCCCTCGCACATGGCGGAGAGCTCCACGTTGGGGTTCGCCTTCATCTGCTCGGCGACCTTCTTCACCCTGCCCGTCTGGATGCAGAGAGCGCCGTCGAAAATATCGATGGTGCCGAAGGGGCGCACGCGGGGACGGTCGCCCTCGCAGGTGGCAAGGTAGTAGACTCCGGCCTTCTTCAGGAATTCATAGACCTCTTCCATATCGCGCCTCACAGAGCCTTCTCGACGGCCTCGCGGACCTTCTTCATATCGAGGGTCGGCTCGAAGCGGCCGATTATGTTGCCCTCGCGGTCGATGAGGAACTTGGTGAAATTCCACTTGACGAGACCGTTCTTCTTATAATCCTTATCGTACTTCTTGACGACTCCCGCGAGCATCAGCCCCATGGGGCCGTTGAACCCCTCGAACGAGGTGTTCTCCGTCAGCCACTTGAAGAGGGGGATGGCGTTTTCGCCGTTGACGTCCACCTTCGCGAACTGGGGGAACTTGATGCCGAAGCGCCCGGTGCAGAAGGTGTGGATCTCCTCATCCGTGCCGGGAGCCTGATCCGCGAACTGGTTGCAGGGGAAATCGAGTATCTCGAGCCCGTCCTCATGATGGGCGTCGTAGAGCTCCTGCAGGTCCTTGTACTGGGGGGTGAAGCCGCAGCCCGTCGCCGTGTTGACCACGAGAAGCACCTTGCCCCTGTAATCCGCGAGAGAGACCTCGCTGCCGTCGCGTGCCGTTACCTTGAAATCATAAGCGTTCATTTTTCCATCCTCCTTGATCGATATTATGCGCGGTTCGGAGGCGCATTGGATTTTGTGTGATTTAATTGTACACAATCCAAATTCCCTTGTCAAGGGGTTTTTTCAAAATTTTTAAAATTTTTTTCGCGAGGGCAAAGAGCGGGAAGCGGGTTGTATCCCGCGCCGCGATGTGCTATACTTCACGGGAATCACGAACCGGGGGGAAATATGATCTGTCTTGCGGCAGCCGTTTTGATGAGCTCGCTCGTCGCGGTGATAATGCGTGTTTCGGAGAAACACGTCACTAACAACTTCGCCATGTTCATGGCAAACTATTTCGTCTGTGCGCTGATCGCGTTCCTTTTCGTCGAAAACAGGAACGTGTTCGCCCCGCGCGAGGGGCTTACCTTCGCGCTGCTTCTGGGGCTCGGGAGCGGAGCGCTCTACCTTACATGCTTCGTGCTTTTGAAGCGGAACATACACGATAACGGCGTGATGCTCTCCTCCGTTTTCATGAAGCTGGGCGTTCTGGTGCCGGCCGTGATGGCGCTCGTCTTCTTCGGGGAAAAGCCGACTGCGTTCCAGGCGGTCGGGTTCCTCATCGCGGCGGCGGCGATAATCATCATCTACACCGCGCCCTCCGCGGACGCGCCCTCCGGCGAAAAAAAGCGCGGGCTCTCGGCGGCCTCGCTGCTGCTTTTGCTGCTCCTTCTCGTGAGCGGGCTCACCGAATCCATGGCGAACGTATACGACAAGCTCGGCAGCCCCGAAATAAAGGACAATTTCCTCTTCTTCAATTTCGCGACGGCGTTCGTGCTCGCGGGGTCGATCACCCTCTTCAAAAGAAAAACCGTCACGTGGAAGGATCTGGCCTTCGGCGTGATGATCGGGATACCGAATTATTTCTGCTCGCGGTTCCTGCTGCTCTCGCTGGGGAGCCTGCCCGCGTTCGTCGTCTACCCCGTCTACAACGTGGGCGCGATAGTGCTCATCGGCCTTGCCGGGATATTCATATTCGGCGAGCGTCTCAGCGGACGAAAGGCGATCGGGTTCGGGATGATACTTGCGGCGTTAGTGCTGCTCAACGTTTGAATCTTCCGAAAGCAGGCGGAGCTCTTCCGCCAGCTTTTTTATATCGGGCACGCCGGCGAGCGCCCCGTTATAATAGGGGCAGACGAGCGTATCCCCCGCGAGGAGGACGTACCCCTCGTACGGGTTGACGGTGAAATAGACGGGGCTCTTCGAATCCCCGCTTTTGATGAGGAAGAACACGTACGAGCTCCCGACCCTCGGGGAGGACTCCGGCGGGACGGGGACGGTGTGCGGCGTGAGATCGAGCGCGTTCGTCACGGGGCGGGCGTACCAGGGCTCCAGCACCACGCTGAGCTTCTGCCCGGGGGAAGCGCTCCCCGAAAGGACGTTTTCCACGCTGATGCTTATGAATATCTCGTCGAGGGTACTGAGCGTGCTTTCCCCCCGCGAGGAGGATCTGCACAGCGTCGGGGTCGGGTCGCTCACGGAGAGGACCCTGCCGACGACTATCTCGCCGCAGGCCGCCGCGAGGGAGGCGAGGTCGCCGTAATAATAGCCCGCCGCGGGGACGCTCAATATCTTCTTCTGCCTTTCTATATCCGAAAGCACGCTCTCCAGCGCGAAGCCCGCGCCCCCGTAAACGGCCTGCCCCTCGTCAACGGCGATGAGCCCTCCGGGGACGACCTCTATCCCGTCGTTCTCCCCGGTATCGGGGTCGGCGAAGCGCCTGACGTAGATGAGATACTGCTGCCCGGGGAGCGCCTCGGCTATGAGGGTCACGTCCTCCCCGCCGAAGCTCAGACCGTCGATCTCGTCGTCTATCCTGAAGCGGGAGCGGGTGGGCTGCCCCTCGAGCCTTGTGACGCGGGTGCAGGTGGCAAGCATGACCCCGTCCGCCTCGCGGTAGAGGAGGCTGACGGCGGGCGGCGGAGGCGAGAAGCGCTTCGGCTCGTCCGTCCTCACGGGGAGGGGGAGCTCCGCCGTGACGGCGAACAGTATTACGGCGGCGACGGCGAGCGCCAGCAGGACCTTGGTTCTTCTTCTCACGGCTTGCTCCTTCCCGGGCGGGGCCCTTTTTTTGAATTATACCATCCGCCGGGGCGTATAGTCAACCTCGCGCCCGTTGCATCGGGGTTTTTGCGGTGGTATAATGGGCTTGAAAAACCGAAAGGAATCCCCTTTATGAACGAATACGCACTCCGCGCCCTGACCCTGCTCGAGGAGACCTTCGGCAAGGGCGGGGACGCGCGGACATTCTTCTCCCCCGGGAGGGCGAACCTCATCGGGGAGCATATCGACTACAACGGCGGCAGGGTGCTGCCCTGCTCGCTCTCCCTCGGGACTTACGCCGCCGCGCGCCGCCGTGACGACGGGCGCATACTGCTCGTCTCCGCCGATATGCCCGGCGAGACCGTCTCCGCCTTATACGCGGAGCTCCTCTCCCTCCCGCAGGAGCCGGGGAGCTACTCCCGCTTCGGGTGGGGGGCTTACCCGCTCGGCGTCTGCGCGAAGCTCGCCCGCGCCGGGTTTTCGTCCGGCGGGTTCGAGATGGCCGTCACGGGGAGCCTTCCCCGCGGCTCGGGGCTGTCCTCCTCCGCCTCGCTCGAGATACTCACCTGCGCCGTGATATCGGAGCTTTACGGTGCGGACCTCGACGGAACGGCCGCCGCCCGACTCTCCCTCGAGGCGGAGCGCGACTGCGCCGGGGTCAACTGCGGCATAATGGATCAGTTCGTCTGCGCCGTCGGCAGGCGCGGTGAAGCCGTGCTGCTCGACACGCACACCCTCGACTATGAGTACATCCCCTTCGATACCGGGGACTGCGAGCTCCTCATAATGAACACGAGGAAGCCCCGCCGCCTCGCGGATTCCAAGTACAACGAGCGCCGCGCCGAATGCGCGGAGGCGCTCCGCCTTATAAACGAAAACCGGCTCTCACCCTACCCCTCGCTCTGCGCGATCGCTCCGGAGGAGTTCCCCGCGGCAGGCCGCGCTCTCCCGCCCGCGCTTCTGCGCCGCGCGCGCCACGCCGTGACGGAAAACGCCCGCACGAAGCTCGCCGCCGACGCAATGCGCCGCCGCGATATGGCTGAGCTCGGGCGGCTCTTCAACGCCTCGCACGATTCGCTCCGCGATGATTACGAGGTCACGGGGCGCGAGCTCGATTCCATCGTGAACGCCGCGAGGGCGCAGGAGGGCGTCCTCGGCGCGAGGATGACCGGAGCGGGCTTCGGAGGCTGCGCGATCGCGCTCGCCCTCCGCGGGAAGGCCGGGGACGCCGCCCGGAATATCGCCCGCATTTATCACGCCGAGACGGGTTACGAATGCGAGATACTCGAAGCCTCCACCGCCGACGCGCCCTTCGGAGGTGCGCGCGGATGAGGAAGCTCGTCTTGTTTCCGGTGCTGGCGCTGGCGCTGCTCGCGCTTACAGGGTGCTTCGGGAAGGGGAGCCCCGCCCCGACGGAGGCTCCGGCTTCGACTCCCGCCCCAACGGAGGAGCCGACTCCCGCCCCTACGGAGGAGCCCACGCCCACACCAACGGAGGAGCCCACGGCCGCCCCAACGGAGGATCCCGCGGCGGCGCTCGGGGAATACGCCCGTGAATGCGTGCTTTCCGCCGCGAAGCGCATGGACAGGGTCATCGAATACATCGCGGAAGACCCGATCGCTTTCGATTCATCGACCAATCCCTTCGTTCCCGCGGATATGCGCTCCCGCCTTTCGGAAGAGGGAAAGGGCTATTACGACCTGATGCTGGAGGCCGCGGAGAGCTTCGCGCCCCTCGAGCTTACGGGGAGCTTTGACGAGGCGCTCGCCGCCCGGGACGCGCTCCTTTTCGACCGCCCGGATATAGAGACCTATTTCACCATGATGACGACCGGCACGAAGAATTCCGACCCATGCCTGTGGTATTCGGTCTACTTCCTGCCGGAGGGCCCCCGCGTCGAGGCAACCGAGGATATGGAGGCCGTAAAAGCTCAGGCGGAGGCGTTCCGCGCCGTGGGCGAATACGTCGCCTCCCGCGTGCCGGAGGACTTCTCCGTCATCGACAAATACCGCGCCCTCGCCTACTATATCAGCCTGACGAGCCAATACTGCTACACCCACGGGAATATCCCGCCCTACGCCACGGGCGCATACGGCGCGCTCATAAACGGGTATTCCATCTGCCAGGGGTACACGATAGGCTTCGAATACCTCTGCCGCTGCGCGAACCTCGACTGCCGCCGCGTCCGCAACGCCTTTAACGACGACAACATGCACTTCTGGGATATCGTCACCCTCGACGGCGGGACGTATTACGTTGACGTCACCTGGGCGGACGGCTCCGCCTCCACCTTCCGCGAGCGGGGATGGTTCGAGTGGTTCATGTTCACGGCGGACCGTCACCACGTTTCAAACGACGGGACCTCCACCACGGGGCCGAAGCTCCGGCGCGAGGATTGGTCCTGAGTACACGAGATCCAATATATTTTTTCGAAGGAGGGGGTCACCCCCTCTTTTTGACTTGACAGATATAGAATGTTTGTGCTATAATTATATAGATACTATAGGATCTATATAATTTATAGGAAAAGGATAAATAAAAAATATAGATCATATAGATCATATAGATAATATAGCTATATAGATATAGGCTCTATATTGTTTTTATTTCTGTTTTTTCTATATGAACTATATAGTCCGCATATGCGTATCCGGAGCATGCATCCCGGGTGAACGAGACTGTTTACTCCGCCTTTGTTTTGTGTTATACTCATACTGGAAATATAGGCGCCGTGAATACGGCAGAGAGGATATTTGATGAAGAAAGACAAAAAGCAGGCTCCCGCCATCCGCCGCTGCTCGGTGGGCGGGCAGGCCGTCATGGAAGGAGTCATGATGAAGTCGGACGTCGGCATCGCGATGGCGGTGCGCCGCCCCGACGGGACCATCGTGAGGAGCTATGAAAAATTCCGTTCGAAGGCGCAGAAGGGGACCTTCTGGGGGCTGCCCGTCGTGCGCGGCGTGGTCGCCTTCGTCGAGAGTCTGAAGACCGGCCTCGGGACGACCTCGAAATCCGCCGAGATGCTTGGCGAGGGCTTCGAGGAGGAACCCTCCCGCTTCGAAAAATGGCTCGCCGAAAAGCTCCACATCGACGTAATGGACGCGGTCATGGCGGTCGCCATGGTGCTGGGGATCGCCCTCGCGGTGGGGCTCTTCATGTTCCTGCCCCAGCTCATCGCCTCGCTGATATTCGGGAAGGCCGCCTCCGGCGCGGTCGACAAGAACTACGTCTGGCGTTCGCTCCTCGAGGGCGGGCTGCGCCTCGCGATCTACATAGGCTACCTCTTCCTCGTCTCCGCTATAAAGGACATCCGCCGCGTGTTCATGTACCACGGCGCGGAGCACAAGACCATCGCCTGCTACGAGGCGGGCGTCGACGAGCTCACCCCCGAGAACGCGAAGAAATATAAGCGTCTCCACCCCCGCTGCGGGACGAACTACCTCTTCCTCGTGATGGCGATATCCATAATCACCCTCACGGGGGTCGACATAATCATGCACGCGCTCGGCTTCCCGCCCGAGGGCATGGGCAAGGCCGCCGCGTTCCTCATCCGCTTCGGCGTGCGGATACTGTTCCTGCCGATAATCGCGGGCCTCTCCTACGAGGTGCTGCGCGCCGCCGCCAAGACCGACAATTGGCTGACAAAGATAATACGCGCCCCCGGCATGGCGCTCCAGCTCATCACGACGAGGGAGCCCGAGCTCGATATGCTCGAGGTCGCCATCTACGCCTTCTACCTCGCCATGGGCGAAAAGAACCCGCTTGAGGAGAAGAAGCTCGCCGAGGAAGCCGCGAAGAAGGCCCGGGAGGCCGTCGAGATCCCCTGTGACGAGCCGGAGAAGGCTCCCGAAGGGGAAGCGGAAGCGCCGCGTGACGAGCCGGAAGAGGCTCCCGATGAAGCTTAACGAAGCGTATTCCGCGCTGCGCCGCCGCCTTGCGCGCATCACCGACGAGGCCGCGCCCGAGGCCGCCCTGCTGTTTTCACGGTTCATGGGCGTGCGGAGCCCCGCGCTCACGCCGGACGCCGAGGCAGACGAAGCCCGCCTTGCGGAGCTTTTCTCCGCGCTCGAACGCCGCGAAAAAGGCGAGCCGGTACAGTACGTTTTGGGCTCGTGGGGGTTCATGGGGCTGGAATTCACCGTCTCCCCCGAGGCACTCATCCCGAGGCAGGACACCGAGACCCTCTGCGAGGAGGCGCTTCGGCTGATAAGGGAGCGCGGCTATAAAACGCTGCTCGATATCTGCACGGGCACGGGCTGCATCGCCGTTTCGCTGGCTTCGATTTCGGGGATAAGGACGGAGGCTTCGGACGTATCGCCCGCGTGCGCCGCCCTCGCCCGCAGGAACGCCGAAAGAAACGGCGTTGATATGACCGTACGCACCGCCGATCTCTTTGAGGGAGCGGGGAGATACGATATCGTCACCGCCAACCCGCCCTATATCCCGGACGCGGAGCTGGATTCCCTCCAGCGCGAGGTCGCCTTCGAGCCCCGCCTCGCCCTTGCGGGAGGCCCCGACGGGCTCGCCCTCTACCGCCGGATCGCCGCGGAAGCCGAAGCCCACGTAAACCCCGGCGGCGCGCTGCTTATGGAGGTCGGCCTCGGCGAAGCCCGCTCCGTCGCCGCATTGTTCCCAAAAAACACAGTCCGCATTCTTCCCGATCTCAACGGGATCGAGCGGGTGGTGGAAGTGTTCTTTTAAAATTATGCTTGAAAAACTTGCGAAAATGAAGGCTCATTACGAGGAGCTGGGCGAGCGTTTGAGCGAGCCCGCCGTGATAGCCGACCAGAATCTTTTCCGTGAACTCGCCAGGGAGCATTCGCAGCTCGGCGAGATCGTTTCCGTTTACGACGAGTACCGCGGGGCGCAGGAGGCCGCCGCCGACTGCCGCGCTCTCCTTGAGGAGGAATCCGACGCGGAGCTGCGCGAGCTCGCCCACGAGGAGCTTCGCGAGGCCGAGGAGCGGGCGGCAAAGCTGGAAGAGGAGCTGAAGCTGATGCTCCTTCCCAAGGATCCGAACGACGAGCGCAGCGTCATAATCGAGATACGCGCGGGCATCGGCGGGGACGAGGCGGCGCTCTTCGGGGCGACGCTCTTCCGGATGTACTCCCGCTACGCCGAGAGGCACGGCTTCAAGCTCGAAGTCATAGATATGAACGATACCGAGATCGGCGGCATAAAGGAGGCCGTTTTCCAGATAAACGGGAAGGCGGCGTACTCCCGCATGAAGTTCGAGAGCGGCGTCCACCGCGTGCAGCGCGTGCCGGAGACCGAATCCCAGGGGCGCATCCACACGAGCGCGGCGACCGTCGCCGTGCTCCCCGAGGCCGAGGACGTGGACGTCGTCATCGACCCGAACGATATCCGGGTGGACACCTACCGCTCCAGCGGGGCGGGCGGTCAGCACGTCAACAAGACCTCCTCCGCCATCCGCATAACGCACCTCCCCACGGGGATAGTCGTCCAGAGCCAGGACGAGCGCAGCCAGATACAGAACCGCGAGAAGGCGATGCGCGTCCTGAAGAGCCGCCTTTACGACCTGTATTCATCACAGGCGCACGACGCGGAGGCCGAGGCGCGGCGGCAGATGGTCGGCTCCGGCGACCGCTCGGCGAAGATCCGCACATACAACTTCCCCCAGAGCCGCGTGACCGACCACCGCATAGGGCTCACGCTCTATAAGCTCGAGGCATTCATCGACGGCGACATGGACGAGATGATAGACGCGCTCATTCTCGACGAGAGGATGAAGCTGCTTCAAAACAATTAGCGATCGGGAATCGGGATGACGGAGGAGGAGATGATCGGCCTTCCCCATGCGCGGGGAAGGAGGACCGCTTGCGGTGGATGAGGAGGGGGGTCAGAAGCCCGCTCCGTCCCTCATCCGTCATTTCTCCCTTGCGGTCGAAATGCCACCTTGCCGGGGCGGGCTGCCGACTTACGCTCGGCAAGGCCGCCCGTTCTCCGCCTTTTTGACCATTCACCGGATGGTCAAAATCGCCATTGGCGACCGGCTCCTCCCGGGGCGGGCTGCCGACTTACGCTCGGCAAGGCCGCCCGTTCTCCGCCTTTTTGACCATTCACCGGATGGTCAAAATCGCCATTGGCGACCGGCTCCGAACCCCCAAGGGAAGGCATGCTTTCATCGATATGCGCCTCGCGGCGCTCGATTTCCCTTCGGCGAGAAGGAGAGAATGGGAGAAAAAGCAATTCCTCCCGGGACCCACAACACGGAACTCACAACACGAGATACGGAACCAAAGTTTATGACCACAGAACTGTTCAACGCAAAAACGCAAAAGGAAAACGGCACGCAGTACGCCGGGCGGGTGATCCGCGCGGGCGGGCTCGTCGCGTTCCCGACGGAGACGGTATACGGCCTCGGGGCGAACGGGCTGGACGGCGAGGCTGTCAAAAGGATATTCGAAGCGAAGGGCCGCCCCTCGGACAATCCGCTCATACTGCACGTCGCGAAAAAATCCGACGTGAAGGACCTCTGGGCTCACGTGCCGAACGAGGCAAAGCGGCTCATGGACGCCTTCTGGCCCGGGCCGCTGACGCTGATCTTCTTAAAGAGCGGCATAGTCCCGGACGAGGTCACCGCCGGGCTCGGGACCGTCGCCGTCCGGATGCCGGAGCACAAGACCGCGCTCGCTCTCATTCGCGCCGCGGGCGTGCCGATAGCCGCGCCCTCCGCGAATATTTCCGGCCGCCCCTCCCCCACCTGCGCGGAGCACGTATTGGCGGACATGGACGGGCGCATCGACGTGATACTGGACGGAGGCCCCTGCGAGGTGGGCGTGGAATCGACGGTGCTGACGCTCGTCGGAAGGCCGACCATACTCCGCCCCGGCGGGATAACCCGCGAGATGCTCGAGCAGGTCATAGGCGAGGTGGACGTTTCCCCCGCGGTGCTGCGCCCTCTGAAGGAGGGCGAGGCCGCTCCCTCCCCCGGGATGAAGCACCGGCATTACGCGCCGGACGCGCGCGTCGTCGTGGCTTCGGGCTCGTGGCGAAAGGCCGCCTCCATAATCTGCCGCGAGTACGAAATAGAGGAAGCGATGGGCTCCCGCTGCATTATTTTGGGCACGGAGCAAACTCGCTCTTGTTATCACGGGATGAATTATGATATAATCGGGGATAGGGACGACCCCGCAACGCTCTGCGCGGAGCTGTTTTCCGCCCTGCGGAGGTGGAGCGGGAAGGTCGACGTCATATTCGCCGAGGCCATCGAAACGGAAGGCCGCGGCCTCGCCTACATGAACAGGCTCCTCAGGGCCTCGGGGTTCACCGTACTCGACGAATGATCTTTCTCAAAAGGAGTTCATTATGAAGATAGCGTTTTGTTCCGATCACGGAGGATTTGAGCTGAAGACGAAGCTCATCGGTTTTGTTGAGGAAATGGGGCACGAGGTTTACGACTTCGGCTGTTATTCCGAAGCCTCTGTAGATTACCCCGATTTCGCATTCCCCATGGCGGAGGCCGTGGCGCGGGGCGAATACGAGCGCGGCATTGCCGTCTGCGGGACGGGCATAGGCGTTTCCATCTGCTGCAACAAGGTGAAGGGCATACGCTGCGCCCTCTGCGGGGACGTGCTCTCCGCCGAGCTGACGAGGCGGCACAACGATTCGAACGTGCTCGCGATGGGCGGAAGGATAATCGGCCCCGAGACGGCGAAGGCCATCACGAAGGCCTGGCTTTCGACCCCGTTCGACGGGGGCCGCCACGAGGACCGCATCGGCAAGATCTCCGCATACGAAGAAGCACACTAATCAAAATTGGAGGCATATCATGAGCGAATTCAAGAACGTAACCGTTATCGACCATCCCCTCGTACAGCACAAGCTCGCCCTGCTCCGTGACAAGAACACCGGCACGAAGGATTTCCGCACGCTTCTTTCCGAGCTTTCCACCCTCATGGCCTACGAGGTCACGAGGGATCTTCCCCTTGACGAGGTCAGCATAGAGACCCCCGTCGCCCCGACGAAGGCGCATATGCTCGTCAACTGCAAGGTGGGCGTGGTGCCCATACTGCGTGCCGGCCTCGGCATGACGGACGGCATCATGAACCTCATCCCCACGGCGAAGATGGGGCATATCGGCCTCTTCCGCGACCCGGAGACTTTAAAGCCCGTCACCTATTACTGCAAGCTCCCCGCCGACATTGAGGACCGCGACGTGATCGTGGTCGATCCCATGCTCGCGACGGGCGGCTCCGCCTGCGAGGGCATAAGGAAGGTCAAGGAGGCCGGCTGCAAGTCCGTCCGCCTCATGTGCCTCGTCTCCGTGCCCGAGGGCATAAGGGCCGTGCAGGAGATGCACCCCGACGTCAAGATATTCACCGCCGCGATAGACGATCACCTCAACGAGCACGGCTACATCGTGCCCGGCCTCGGCGACGCCGGCGACCGTATTTTCGGCACGATGTGAGGATGCTCCGCGGTCCATTCAAAAAATTCATCGCCCTCGCGCTCCTTTTGATAATGCTCACGCTCGGAGCGGGGGCTTTTCCCATGCGGTTCGAAACCGCGCACGCTTCCCCGGAGAGGAGCGTCCCCGGCAGCGAGGCGGATATGATAATCGTCCGCCGGGCGATGCGCCTGGCGTTCCTCGGTCAGGAGGAGGGCGGCGCCTCGTGGCTGCCGCGGTACAGCTTCCTCGCCTGCAATTCGAAGAAGGGCTACACCGCCGGCGCGGCGGAATACAGCATGCCGTATTCGAGGAGCGCGCTCTTCAACACGACGGATTTCGTCGGCATGCAGCAGTACGTGGGCTGGGTGGACGCGGATTCCGGCGCGACTCCCTCATATGCTTACACGATAGCGAACTTCCTGCGGCTCGCCAATACGCCCGGTTCGGTATTCGACAGGGCGGCGGGCGCGGCAGCGGCCGAGGGCGCGAACTGGGGCGCTCTGCTGGGCTCCGACTGCTCGGCGTTCCTCTCCTACGCCTGGCAGATACCGCATATGACGACCTACATGTTCACCTCGGACGCGGTCGACTGGAACATCTGCCGCGAGGTCCCCGCGACCCGCGGGCATGAGAGCCGCTACACGAAGGAGGATCTCCTCTCCCTCGAACCGGGGGACGCGATGGTCTGCGCCAACGTCAGCGGGCACGACGAGCACGGCAACCCGCTCTACCGCGGGCACTGCGTCGTCATTACGGGGATAGGGCTCGACTCCTCCGGCAGGCCGGAATACGTCGACACCGTGGAGGAGATCTCCCCCCGCGCCATCTCGAAGCACCGCACGGCGGAGGAGTTTCTCGAATACGCGAACAGGCTCGCCTCCTCCGGGGCGTACTTCAGATTCTACCGTCTCATTTCAAAGAGCCACCTGAAGCTCGAGCTGGAGATAAGCTACGACGTTTCGGGCGGCGACCCGCTCGCCGACGAGGAGAGCGTCGCCATCGTCTTCGCGCGGGACGCGCAGGGCAATACCGCGACCTATGACGAGGTCATCTCCTTCACCCCGACGAGGGCGGGATACTCCTTCCTCGGCTGGGGGCTCACGGAGTTCGGCGGCGACGTCATCGCCCCCGGCACGCCGATAGAGCTGCTCGTCGATCACACCCTCTACGCAAGGTGGGGGTAAACGAAAAAAGCCGATCCCGCGGGAAAACCGCGGGATCGTTTTTTGTGCACGGCGCGGATGACGGGTCGGCTCTTTTTCTCCCCGAAGGGATATCGAGTCGGCGTAAGGCGAATATCTGTCCCTCATCCGTCAGCTGACGCTGACACCTTCCCCCAAGGGAAGGCTTTTTGTATCGTCTGCCACCGCACGCCTTCCCTTGGGGGAAGGTGGCATTTCGACCGCAAGGGAGAAATGACGGATGAGGGACGGAGCAGGTTTCAAGTATCATTTGGAATAGCACCTTTGACCCTCATCAAAGGGATGTCGAGTCGGCGCGAGGCGAATATCGATGAAGAGTCCCTTGTCCCTTGTCCCTCATCCGTCAGCTTACGCTGACACCTTCCCCCAAGGGAAGGCTTTTTGTATCGTCTGCCGGCGCTAGGCTTCCCTTGGGGGAAGCTCCGCCGACGCAGTCGCTGTTGATGAGGGACGGAGCAGGTTTCAAGGATCATTCGGAACAGCGCCTTTGACCCTCATCAAAGGGATATCGAGTCGGCGTGAGGCGAATATCTGTCCCTCATCCGTCAGCTTACGCTGACACCTTCCCCCGGGGGAAGGCTTTTTGTATCGTCTGCCGCCGCTTGGCTTCCCCGGTCCGTTTCAGTTCCCGCCGAGATACGGGGGTACGTCGGCCTGATCCTCCAGGCCGTAATAGTCCAGCACGGCCTGCCTGACTTCCTCAATAAAAAGGGCGTATTCGATGTGATCCAGAATAACGGGCGTATACGGATCTTTCTCAAAGCGGGCGGCAAGCTCGTGGACTCTGCAGATATTCCTTATCTCGCTCGAATACTCCACGCCGCGTTCGTCCAGAAGGGCGAATATCCGGTCATCCGTCATATCGGACATCATGCCCGTTTCGGGCACGTTGAGCTTTATCTCGGTCTTCCCGGGGGTCTCCGTTTCGGGCGTTTCGGTCTCCTTTGCCGCGGGAACCTCCGTTTCGGGAGCTTCGGTCTCCCTTGCCGCGGGAACCTCCGTTTCGGGAGCTTCGGTCTCCCTTGCCGCGGGTACCTCCGTTACGGGCGCGGGCGTTTCCCTCTGCGCGGAAGCGCCCTCCGGCGGGATGCTCGAGGTGCAGCCCGCGAGGAGCCCCGCAATCAGGGCGAGGCAGATGATGCTCGTCGGTTTCTTCATGGGGTACTCCTTTCGATGGTTTACGGGCAGAGGGCGGACGCCCACCCATTTTTCCTGTTTGGCATTTATATTATACTTCTATTCGGGAACTTTGTCAATTCACTTTTAAAATATATTATATTCGCGCACGGCATGGCGCAAAAAAGCCCGGCTTCGCCTGCCGGGCTGCAAAGCATCCTTTTAAGGCATGACCCTCTCGCCGAGGAGGCTGAGGCTCGCGCCGTCGGTGGTGAAATACACGCTGTAAAGGGACGCGCCTTCGACCTCGGTCTCATCGGCATAGACCATGAGCTGACCCGATCGCTTATCCATATAGGAGGCGTTGTCGAGGAGCTTTTCGGTCTTCGCGCCCCGGAGCGACCAGAGCGTTCCGTCCGCTTTGATGCAGAGCCCGCGCGAGCCGATGGCCGAAACGGAGGAGACTTCGCCCGCAATGACCCTTTCCGGTCTGCCTGAGCCGGTGTAGAGCTCGACCTCAGAGGCGCCGTCTATAAAGTAGAGGTTCTTCCCGTCCTCCGTAAGGCAGAAATCGTTCACCATGGAGGCGATACGCTCCGTGCCGCCGTTCACCTTCGCGCGGAAAAGCTCGCCCCCGGCGGTGTAATAGACGCAGGAGCCGTCGGGCGAGGCGGCGTAAGCGTCCGCGTTCTCCGCCAGCACGCGGAGGTCCCCCTTCCCGTCCATGAAGCAGACGGTGTATTCATACGAATCGTTCGCCTTGACCCTCTTCAGCCAGAGGCCGTTCGTGAACGTTTCGACGTCGTTTATATAGACGAATGCGGTGATGAGGTTCATGCTGTAAATATCGGTCTTCAGCGTGAACTGGAAGCCGCCGCCGAGCTCCGTGAGGCTGCCGTCCTCAAGGCGCCAGAGCCGCCAGACGCCGTCCTCGCCGTTGAAGGCGGCCTCTTTAAGATCGTTCGTGAAATTGTAGTTGGTCGCCCCGCCGCAGGAATCGAACACGGTGACGCTCTCTTCCCCTCTGCGGACGCGGAATTCGCCGGTTGCGGCAACGAGGTAATAGACGAGGGAACCGTCGTCGGAGACGGCGAGCACGGTCGCCCTTTCATCGGGAAGGAGCTCCGTCAGCTCACCCGCGCGGAAGAGGCGGCAGACGTCGGCGTCCTCGCCCTCGAAACGGAGGGTGAACGCCATGCACTCGCTCTGGGGGGAGATGGCTGCCTGAGTCAGCTTCTCAACGCCGGAGGCGATGACCTCCGTTTTTCGGGTCTCCGCCGAATAGAGCTTCAGCTCGTTCCCGTCGAGCCAGACGGCCTTTCGCCCGTCGAAGGAGATCTCCGCCGCGCTTATCCCCGTGCCGAGGGCTTCCGCGCCCTCCGCCGAGACGAAGCTGACCGCCGTATCCACCCAGGCGAGGCTCGTCCTGCCGTCGGCGGAGGTATCCATGAGAGCCTTGCCGGGGACGGACCCTTCTATCAGCCCGCCGTCCAGCACGAAGCGGGAGACGCGCTCATCGGGGAAATAGAGCCTTGCGATATTGTGCGAGAGCACGGGCCCCGCGGAGCCCCCGCCGGAGCACCCGGCGAGCGCCGCCGCAATGAGCGCCGCCAGAACGATACAGAAGAATCTTTTCATGCCGCACCTCAATTCCCGGCGGTGACCGCCGCGCAGGCGACCGCCTTTTCAAAGCCGAATCCGTCCGCGCTGACGTAAACGTCATACACGCGGTTGCCGAGCTCGTCCTCGTATATGCTCGTGTAGTAGAAGGCGGCCTTCGGCGCGAGCTCGATCTGGGCGACGCCCCCCGTTATATCCACGGGCTCGGTCAGCCCTCTCACCGCGCGGAGGCTGCCGCCGAGGTCGTAATCCTTCAAATAGAGGCAGACGCCTCCGGTCGTGAGCTGGGAATGGATGACGTTCGTGTCGATCTGCGCGGGGAGCCTGCCGGGCTCCGCGTAGTAGAGGCCCATGTCGTAGCCGACGAGGTAGAAGCTTTTGCCGTCCTCGGAGACGTTGAAATTATACGTGTTGGAGCTGATGAGCGTTCGGTCGGAGGGGGACTTCGGGTCGAGCTTGTAGACGTCACCGTCGACGAGGCAGGCGACGCGGGTCCTGTTCTCGATCACGAAGAACTGATACGCCCCCCTGACGAGCTCCGTCACGCGCTTCGCGCCGTCCACGTACCAGAGATCGTAGGCCGCGCGCGCGTCGGGATCCGCCGAGGAAGTCCTCACGCGGAAGAATATCCCGCCGAAGAGCGAATCCGTATCCTTGACGGAGACGCTTACCTCCGCCCCGCCCTGGGTGGATTCGCATTCCGCGTTCGTGGGGTAGAGCGAGGTTCCGGCGACGAGCGCCTTTGCCGCCGAGCCGCGGACGCTGTAATAGGTGACGCCGTTCATGTCGAAGAGCGCCTCCGTTAGATCGCGGTTGAATTCGAGCACGCCCGTCACGCCCGTGCCGATGCGCCTGTCGGAGCCGCCGGAAACGCAGTGCAGATCGCCGGAATCGGGCTCCATATAATAGAAGCGTTCCGCGCCTTCGGCGATGGCGGCGATATTCGCGCCGTTGGCGAGAAGGCGGCTCGCGCCGTTCTCATACGCGTAGGCGAAGCAGCCGTCGGAGGTCTTCACGGTGTAGCCGACGGTCGAGGAATCGGGCGAGACGCATATGGTGGGGATCCCGGAAGCGCCCTCGGGGCGGATATCCTCGAGCTTGCCCGTGCGGTGATCGTAGATATGCAGCTCCGTCGCCGTGGTGAAAACGATGACGTTATTGTCGAGCGAGAGGAGCGCCCTTTCCACCCCGGCGGGGTAGATCTTGAGTATGCCCTCCGCCGAGACGCGGTAGAGGCCCGTGCCCGCCCTCGCTATGCCGACGGTCCCGTCGCAGGAGAGGAACGAATCGACGTAGCCCGAGATCGCGTCCCCGAGAAGGGTCGAATCGACTATGAAGCGGGTCATGCCCTCCTCGTCGGCATAATAGTAATTGATGCTTGAATCGTATTCCTTGACGGAGACGTTCCCCCCTCCGGCGCAGCCGGAGACGAGCGCGGCCGCCAGGCAGAGGGCGGCAAGCAGCGCCGCTGTTGTCTTCAGTTTCATTGAAAAGCTTCCTTTACGCACAGATTTTCACTTTATCATTATACATCGGGGGAGCCCGGTTGGCAATCGGTTTTTCCCCCGCCGGAGCCCCTTATCTGCACTATGAGCACGGCCGCCAGTATGAGCGCGCAGCCCGCGTACTCGCGGAGGGTCATGCTCTGGCCGAGTATTATCGCCCCGCCGATGACGGAGAACACCGATTCCATGCTGAAGAGCAGGGAGACTATCGCGGGGTCGCCCTCCCTCTGGGCGATTATCTGGAGCAGGTAAGCCACCCCGCAGGAGAACACCGC
The DNA here is from genome assembly GCA_017509785.1 of Clostridia bacterium. Lineage (GTDB taxonomy): Bacteria > Bacillota > Clostridia > Christensenellales > CAG-138 > UBA3857. The sequence goes on along the minus strand of JAFWOT010000002.1, from coordinate 96,028 downwards.
GACGTAGAGCACGGGCAGCGCGTGCTTCATCACGAGGGCGAATTCGGGCTTTTCGGCGATGAGAGCGCCCGCCGCCGAGACGACGCTCGCCGTCACGAACTCCGCTATGCAGAAGGAGATCGGCTCAAGCTCCCCGGCGAAGCGGTCTATGAGCAGTATCTGCACGGTGAAGGCCGCGGCGCAGAGAAGGGTCAGCAAGTCCCCCGGGGCGATGGTGAAGCTGCCGCTGATGCAGAGCAGGTACAGCCCCGCGACGGCAAGCGGGAGCGCAGCCCAGAATATCGCGGGGAGCTTTTTCCCGAGGAGGAGCCCGCCGAGCGGCACCAGCACGACGTAGAGCGCGGTAATGAAGCCCGACTTGCCCGCGTCGAGCCCCATCTCGAGGCCCGCCTGCTGGAGATTCGAAGCAAGCGCGAGCGCCGCCCCGCAGAGCAGCCCCGCGCGGACGAGCCTGCGGCGCGCCGTGCGGCGTTCCCCTTCGCCCGCCGGAGCCGCGGCCGGGCGCTTTATTCTTTTAAGCACCGCCTTCACCGCAAGCAGGAACAGCACCGCGATAAAGAACCGGATGGCGTTGAACGTCATCGGCGGGATATCCTCGGCGCAGACGTCCTGCGCGACGAACGCCGTGCCCCATATGAGCGCCGTAAGCAGCGGAAGCAGCGTGGATCTGAGCTTTGATTTCATGCCCTCAATTATAGTATAGCCCGCGCAAATTGGCAAGGCTCGGGACGAGCGATAGACAATATACTATATTACCCGTTTACTTCCCAACTCTTTTATGCTATAATATCAGCCGGACAGGGAGGCGAGAACCGTGAAAAAGACCCTTTCTCTGTTCATGGCTTTGGTCACGCTCCTCGTTCCCGTTTCGGCCCCGGGGCCCTCCGTCCCCGGGGAAAGCGAACCCCCGGAGGTCATAGGGGAGATACTCGCGATGAGGGAGAACGATTCCGATTTATAATGGCGATATTTTCTACTGCGCTACTGACGATATTCGATATCCGCATTGGGTTAAGATAAATTAAAATAAGGATGAAAATAAAATGAAAAAGTCGTTGATTTTATCTCTGTTTTGCGCGAGTATTGTTCTCGTTCTTTTCTTAGGCGCATGCACGACAAGCCCTGGCGTGTTGCCCGTGCTTGATCCCGAAGCGAATGGCGGGAATGATCCCGCCATTTCGGAGGAAGCTCCCGTTATTACTGAGGCGACGACAGAGCAGCCGGAGGCCGTCGTACCTCTTCACATGGTGACCGAGATCGCGGATGGTGCGATCGACGGGATCAGGGCGCTGATAGGCTCCTTCAAGACGGCCGAGCCCGATACGACGAGCTCCCTTGAGAGAGTGCCCGTTTACTATGAGGAGGATCTCATCGGCAAAGCCGCTGTGATGACGCTTGATTACACGCGGGAAGCATGCTTATATTACGGCTCGGGCTCGATGGGCGCGCTTCAGGAAACTCTGGCGTGCTATCCCGGCGCCGCTTTCCGCAAATGCTCCGATGACCGCGGGTACCTCGTTTACGATACGGAAACGGGATATCGGGTGTTCATACTTACCGATAAGCAGCACGGCTACGGCGTTCGCGTTGGGCTGCCGCTGATAGTAAAACAGGCGCTTCGATATGATGACTTCAAGGCTCTCAAGATCGGAGATACCATCGACGACGTCTGTGCGGTCGATCCCGCGGGGGAGCTCTATCGGGGCATATTCTCAAATTATGCGGAGTATCCCGATCCGCTCGCATTCAATGATGAAAACGAGTTCGGATACTATCATTCGAGCGTTCATTATCTCTCCGACGGCATTCTGAAGATAGAATACGTCATGAGCGAAGACCATACGATAGAGATCCGCAACATCATTTACAGCGAGGACTATATCCTGCCGGACGCGGAGGGCTATCCTGTGAATTACCGCATCCTCGACGTCGACCTTCCGTAACGCCCCTTCACGCTCCCGCGGCCGCCTTCCCCGGCGGCCGCTTTTCCTTTGCCGGAGGGGAGAGGCGGTCGATCAAATTTTACCTCCTTTTTACTTGCATTGGAGGCACGATGCTGTTATAATGATATACAAGCAATTATGCGCATTCGGGGCAAAGGCTCCGTGCGCAGCATTTTTACGAAGGGAATTTACCGAAATGCCCACTGTGATAGAGAGGATATCCGCCGCGGAGGCGGACGCCGAGGCTTTGAGGAAGAACGCTTCAGAAGCCGCGAGGAGCGCGGAGGCCGCCGCCGAGGATGAGGCCGCCGCTTCTTTGAAGATCGCGCGGGAGGAAGCGAAGGCCGGGCTGGCGCTCGCCGCCGCCATGGCCGAGAAGGAGGCCGGGGCGGAAGCCGCCCGCATATTGGAGCGCAGGCGCGCCGAGGCCGCGGAGCTGCTCGCAAAGGCGGAGAAGAACCTCCCCGCCGCCGCCGATCTCATCACGGAGACGATACTCTTTAAACTTTGATTTGGAGAAGCTGTAAATGATCGTACCGATGAAGCACATATCGCTGTTCGCCAGAAAGGACGACGAGCGGCGCATAATGAAGGCGCTTCAGGAGAACGGCGTCGTGCAGATAGAACGCTTTGACGGGGACTCTCCCGCAGAGGGGGCGGAACTCAGCCCCGCCGCGGGTCTTTTCAGGGCGTCCGCGCAGACGGAGCTTGCCGAAAAAGCCAACGACGCGGCTGCCATAAAGGCGGCGCTGAGCCGTCTTAACGCTTATCTGCCTAAGGTGGGCTTTTTGGACGCGCCGCCCGAGGCGGACGAGGAGACGCTCGTTTCCTCCGTGCCGGAGGCTCTGGAGGTCTGTCGGGAGCTCGACGAGCTTCAGAAGAAGCAGCAGGCGCTCCGCTCTCAGGCGGAAAAGCACAACGCCTCCCTAAAGGCGCTGAAGCCCTTCTCCGGCGTGGATATGCCGCTCGGGAGCATCCGCCCGACGAAAACGGCGGGGTTCCTTCTCGGCCTCATGAGGGAGGAAAAGCTCGGCTTGCTCGACGAGGCGGGCATCATGTACGACGCCTTCCCCGCAGCGGGCGCGCGCGTGCCCGTGCTTGCGGCGATACCGAACGCCGAGCGGGAGCAGACGCTTTCGATCCTTCACGGGGCGGGCTTTACGGAAGCCGCCCTGCCGGATATCTCCGGAGTCCCCGCGGAGGAGATCTCCCTTATAGAGAGCGAGCTCGCTTCGCTCGAGCTTTCGCAGAAGGAGACGGCGGAGGCGATAGAGGCCCTTGCCGAAAAGGGCGATATTTTGAAGAGGGGCCTTGACGGGGCGATGATAGAAAAGGCCCGCGCCGAGGCGAGGTGCGAGCTCTTCTCCACAAAGGAGACCTTCGCGCTGACGGGCTGGGTCAGGAGCGACGAGGCGGATAAGCTCCTCCGCATACTGGATGAGACCGCGCCGACGCATTATATCGAGGTGCGCGATCCGGAGGACGACGAACAGCCCCCGACCTACTGCAAGAACAGCAAATTCTTCGCTCCCTTCGAATTCATTACCAATATGTACTCTCCCCCCGATCCGCGGGGGTTCGATCCCACCGTCGTTATGACGCCCTTCTATCTGCTCTTCTTCGGGCTGATGATGGGCGATACGGGCTACGGCATACTGATGAGTATCGCCGCCGCGCTCTTCATAAAGCTCAGGAAGCCGAAGAAGGGCGCCGGGCAGGTCGCCCGGATAATATTCTGGGGCGGGCTTTCGACGATAGTCTTCGGCCTGCTCGCGGGGACGTTCTTCGGAATGAACTGGTACGACCTCTTCGGCGAGAGCTTCCCCTTCCCGCTGCTCGATCCGATGAAGGATCAGATGACGGCTATAATCACCTACTGCGCGTTAGGCTTCGGGCAGATAATAGTCGGAATGATAATCTCGATCGTCCTTCATATAAAGAACGGGGATTGGCAGACGGCGCTCTTCGATATAGGCTCGTGGCTGATGATATTCGCGGGGGCGGCGATACTGCTGCTCGTAAAGAGCCCGGTCAAATACGTCGGCTGGGGGCTGCTGGGGCTGGGGCTCCTGCTGCTCGTCGGCTTCGGCGGCAGGGCGAAGAAGGGCATAGGCCGCATCGTAGGAGGCTTCGGCAAGCTCTACGATATAACGGGGTTCCTCTCCGACGTGCTCTCCTATTCGCGAGTGTTCGCGCTGGGCCTTGCGACGGGCGCCATGGGTTCGGCATTCAACCTCGTCGCGGGGATCGCGCGGGATATGCTGAAGGGCATACCCGTAGTCGGCGGGGTCGTGAGCTTCATCGTCGCGGCGGCGCTGCTTGCCGTACTGCACGTGTTCAGCATCGCGATGAACGCGCTCGGCGCATTCATACACTGCGCAAGGCTCCAGTTCATCGAATACTACAACAGGTTTTATACCCCGGGCGGCAAGCTCTTCAAGCCCCTGGGTATAGATACAAAATACAATAACGTAAAATAATTTTTCTGCAAAAGGAGAAAACCATGAAAAAGTTCAGGAAATTCGCTGCTGTCGCAATCATCGCCATACTCGCGCTCGCCGTATGCGGCGCCGTATTCGCGGAGCCCGCCCCCGGGGGAGACCCCATGATGACCGTCGGCGGAGCGCCCGTTGACAACACCCCCAAGGGCTATATCTGGGCGGCCCTCGGCTGCTGCGTCGCGATGATACTCCCCGGCATCGGCTCGGCTCTGGGCGTTGGCATGGCGGGCCGCGCGGCCGCCGGCGTCGCCGCAGAGGATCCCGAAAAGAGCGGCGCCTGCCTTATGTTTGAGCTCCTCCCCGCGACGCAGGGCCTCTACGGCTTCGTCATCGCGATGTTCATCGCCGTGTTCAGCGGGATACTTTCCGGCTCCGTCATGAACCTTGCGACCGATCTCGGCCGCAGCTTCTTCTACGCCAGCCTGCCCATCGGCGTCGTCGGTCTCGTTTCGGCGTACTTCCAGTCCCGCGTGTGCTGCGCCGGCATCGGCATCGTCGCCAAGCAGGGCAACGGCGGCATGGGCATAACCTTCGCCATCATGGTCGAGCTCTACGCGATACTCGCGCTCATCATCTCCATTCTGATGGTCGTCGGCGTACCCGTAAACGCGTAAAGCCATGGAAACCAACAACGGAGCCGACAGGCTCATTTCAAGCATACTGCAGGAGGCGCACGAGCAGGCTGCCGCGATCGAGTGGCATTCCACCGAGGCGATCTCCGGGATAAAGCGCAGGCTCGAGGAGGACCGCGCCGCCGTGCGCGACGAGTTCACGAAAAAGGCGGAGGACGCCCGTGAGCTGACCCTTTCGACCGCCCGCACCAACGCCGAGCTCACCGCGAGGAAGGACCTGCTCGCGGGAAAGCGCGCCCTCATCGACCGCGCCTACGGGGAGGCGTATGCGCGCATCCGCTCCCTTGACGGGGAGAAGCGCCGCGGCCTTTTGAAGAAGCTCCTCCTCCGCGAATGCGAGGGGAACGAGCGCGTCCTCCCCGCCGCGAAGGACAGGGCGCTCATCGGGGAGCTCATAGGCGAGGTCGGTTATAGCGGGCTCACCCTCGGCGGGAACGACCCCGATATAACCGACGGGTTCACGCTTGTCGGGCCCAACTACCGCAAGAACTGCTCCTTTGCGGCCCTCATGGAAGAGGTGAGGCAGCTCACCGAATCCGAAGCCGCCGCAAAGCTGTTCAGCTGATAAAGGAAATCACACATGGCCGAAAGCCTTATAAACTCCATAGCGAGGCTGCGCGTTATAGAAAAGGAACTGCTCACGAAGGAATTCGTCGGCAGGCTCCTTGCCGCGCCCTCATATGAGGACTGCCTGAAGCTGCTCGCGGAGGCCGGCTACGGCGCGGGCGCGCCCGAGGGGGGCGACGAGATCGAATCCCTGACTAGGACGCAGCTCACCCGCACGTATGAGCTCGTGAGCGACCTCATGCCGAAGCGCCACGCCCCCGCGGCGGAGGTCTTCCGAATGAAGCACGACCTCATAAACGTAAAGCTCCTCTATAAGCTCCGTATGCAGGGGGAGGAGCTCTCCTCCGCAAAGCTCGATTTCGGCGGCATATATGAGGAGGAGGCGCTCAAAAAGGCGATAGCCTCGGGGGATTATTCCATGCTCCCGAAGGAGTTCGCCTCCGCGCTCGAGGAGCTGGACGTCGCCACCTATAAGAACCCCGATCCGGCGCTCGTTTCCGCCGCGCTCGACAGCGCGTACATATCCTACGCCCGCGGGCTGCATTCGGCGTTTACAAAGGAATACTTCGGCGCGCTCGCCGATATGACGAACCTCATCGCCGCGGCAAGGGGCTTCGGGGAGGAGCGCATGCTCCCGCCCGGAGAATACGGTAAGGAGCGCCTCGCCGCCATAGCGGAGGCGCTTCACAGCGAGCCCGAGCGCGTGCCGGAGCTTATAAAGACCCCGCTTGAAACGGGGGCCATGAAGGAGAAGCTGCGCGGGGCGTTTGAAGCCTATATAAAGACCCGCAGCGCCGCCGTGCTCGAGTCCGCGAGGGACGAGTACCTTTTGAGCCTTGCCGCAAAGGGGAAGACCGACATCGACTCCCCCGCCCCCATAATCGGGTTCCTCCTTGCGAGGGAGCGCGAGGCGGAGGTCGTGCGGCTGATACTGACCGCGAAGCGCAGCGGCATACCCGCTTCCGCTTTGGAAGAAAGGAGCCTGGAGCTGTATGGCTGATATTGCGATGATAGGCGATAAGGATTCCGTCCTTCTCGGAAGGGCGGCCGGGCTCGACGTGTATTTTGAGACCGACGGGCGCGAGGCGGGCCGCCTCATCGACAGGCTCGCGAGGGAGGATACGAAGGTCATATTCGTGACGGAGGCCGTTTTCACGGCGGCCGCCGAGACCGTGAACAAATACCGTTCCCGCCCCTTCCCCGCTATAATCCCCATACCGGACAGCACGGGCCCGACCGGCGCCGCGATGGAGAACGTCCGCGCGAACGTGGAAAAGGCCATCGGAGTGAACATTTTATTCTGAGAAGCGGAAAGCTTCCCGGTTTCCAACATTACGGAGGACATTATGAACGACAATCACGGAACCATCGTCAAGGTCGCGGGCCCGCTCATCACGGCGGACGGCATGGGCGAAGTACAGATGTACGACGTCGTGCACGTTTCGGAGAAGCAGCTCGTTGGCGAGGTGATCGAACTGAGGGGCGAACGCGCTTCCATCCAGGTCTACGAGGAGACAGGCGGCATCGGCCCCGGCGAACCCGTCTACCCCACGGGCGCGCCGCTCTCCGTCGAGCTGGCGCCCGGGCTCATCGAGTCCATATACGACGGCATACAGAGGCCGCTGACCGTGCTCTTCGAGCAGGCGGGCTCGAGGATAACGAGGGGCATTGCCGCCCCCGCCCTCGACAGGGAGAAGAAATGGAACTTCCAGCCCACGGCGAAGGTCGGCGACGAGCTGACCGGCGGATGCGAGCTCGGCTTCGTTCAGGAGACGGGCGCCGTCAAGCACATCATCATGCTGCCCCCCAACGTGAAGGGCAGGCTCAAAAAGCTCGCTCCCGAGGGGCTTTACACGATAACCGAGCCCATCGCCGTGATAGAGACGGATAAGGGCGAGGTGGAGCTGCCCATGCTGCAGAGGTGGCCCGTCCGCCGCGGCCGCCCCTACGCCGAAAAGCTCCCCCCTAACGAGCCGATGATAACCGGCCAGAGGGTCATCGACACTTTCTTCCCCATAGCAAAGGGAGGCGTCGCCGCGGTTCCCGGCCCCTTCGGCAGCGGAAAGACGGTCGTTCAGCACCAGCTCGCAAAATGGGCCGACGCCGACATAATCGTCTACGTGGGCTGCGGCGAGCGCGGCAACGAGATGACCGACGTCCTCACCGAGTTCCCGGAGCTCGTCGACCCGCGCACGGGGCTCTCGCTGATGAAGAGGACCGTGCTCATCGCCAACACCTCCGACATGCCCGTCGCCGCGCGCGAGGCTTCCATATACACCGGCATCACCATCGCCGAATACTTCCGCGACATGGGCTATAAGGTCGCTATAATGGCGGATTCCACATCCCGCTGGGCGGAGGCCCTGCGCGAGATGAGCGGCCGCCTTGAGGAGATGCCCGGCGAGGAGGGCTACCCCGCCTACCTTTCGAGCCGCCTTGCGGAGTTCTACGAGAGGGCGGGCCAGGTGAAGGTGCTCGGCTCCGGCAAGTCCGGCGCGATATCCGCGATAGGAGCGGTATCGCCTCCCGGCGGCGATATCTCGGAGCCCGTCTCCCAGGCGACGCTGAGGATAGTCAAGGTCTTCTGGGGGCTCTCCGCAAAGCTCGCGTACGCGAGGCACTTCCCCGCGATAGACTGGCTCTCCAGCTACTCGCTCTATCTCGACCGCCTCTCCCCCTGGTTCGACTCGTCCGTCGCCGAGGATTGGAGCGAGACGGTGACGAGGGCGATGGCCCTTTTGCAGGAGGAATCGGAGCTGCAGGAGATAGTTTCGCTCGTCGGCATAGACGCGCTCTCCGTGAAGGACAGGTTAAAGCTCGAAACGGCGCGAAGCATCCGCGAGGACTACCTGCATCAGAACGCCTTCGACGCGACCGATACCTACACCTCCCCCTCGAAGCAGCACGCGCTTCTGAAGCTCCTGCTCGATTTCCACGACAGGGGGAACGCCGCGCTTGAGGCGGGGGCGGATTTCGACCGTCTGGCTTCGCTGCCCGTGCGCGAGCAGCTCGGCCGCTATAAATACTGCGAGGAGAAGGATCACAAGCTGCTGGCGCAGGAGCTCTCCGGTCAGCTCATTTCCGAAATAAGGAAGCTTACGGAGGTGCAGAACGATGCGTAAGGAATACACCACCATCCGCGAGGTCGTCGGCCCGCTCGTAATGGTCGACGGCGTTGACGGCGTAAAATACGACGAGCTCGTCGAGATAAAGCGCAATGACGGCTCCGACACGAGGCGCGGCAAGGTGCTCGAGGTCAACGGCGACCGCGCCCTCGTACAGCTCTTCGAGGGGTCGCAGGGGTTGAAAATTTCCGATTCCCGCGCGAAATTCCTCGGCCACAGCATCGAGCTTGCCGTCAGCCCCGATATGCTCGGGCGCGTTTTTGACGGCATGGGCCGCCCCAAGGACGGCGGCGCTCCGCTCCTGCCCGAGAAGACCCTCGACATAAACGGCTCGCCCATGAACCCCGCCGCACGCGACTACCCCAACGAATTCATACAGACGGGCGTCTCCGCGATAGACGGGCTCAACACCCTCGTTCGCGGGCAGAAGCTGCCCGTGTTTTCCGGCTCCGGCCTGCCGCACGCGCAGTTCGCCGCCCAGATAGCGAGGCAGGCGAAGGTCCGTGGCACGAACGAGCCCTTTGCCGTCGTTTTCGCGGCGGTCGGCATAACCTTTGAGGAAGCGGATTTCTTCATCGAGGACTTCAAGAGGACGGGCGCCATCGAGAGGACGGTCACTTTCGTCAACCTCGCGAACGACCCCGCCATCGAGCGCATAGCCACCCCGCGCATGGCGATAACCGCCGCGGAGTACCTGGCTTATGATCTCGGGATGCACGTGCTCGTCATAATAACGGATATAACCAACTACGCGGAGGCTCTGCGCGAGATCTCCGCCGCGCGCAAGGAGGTCCCCGGCAGGCGCGGATATCCCGGCTACCTCTACACCGACCTTGCGACGATGTACGAGCGCGCGGGCCGCATAAGGGGGCTGCCCGGCTCCATCACGATGATACCGATACTCTCCATGCCCGAGGACGATATCACCCACCCCATACCCGACCTTACCGGCTACATAACCGAGGGGCAGATAATCCTCTCCCGCGAGCTGCACAGGAAGGGCGTGACTCCGCCCGTGAACGTACTGCCCTCGCTTTCCCGTCTAAAGGATAAGGGCATAGGCAAGGGAAAAACGCGCGAGGATCACGCCGACACTATGAACCAGCTCTTCGCCGCGTATTCGAGGGGCAAGGAGGCGAAGGAGCTCGCCGTCATACTCGGCGACGCCGCCCTCTCCGAGGTCGACAAGCTCTACGCGAAATTCGCCGACGAGTTCGAGACGAGGTACGTCTCCCAGGGGTACAACACGAACCGCTCCGTCGAGGAGACCCTCGACATCGGCTGGGAGCTTCTGAGGATACTCCCCCGGAGCGAGCTCAGGCGTATACGCGACGCGTATCTCGATAAGTATTACGACAGACCCGCCGAAGAATAAAACGACCTTTACGCCCGTCGAACCGTTCTTCGCGGGCGTTCGGGTCTCTCCTTTTTGGAGAAGAAAAACTTTACAACGACCTTTTGTTTGGAGATAAGCATGGCGATTTCTTATAAACCCACACGCATGGAGATGAGCCGCCTCAAAAAGCGGCTCGTCACCGCGACGAGGGGCCACAAGCTGATGAAGGACAAGCGCGATGAAACGGTGCGCCGCTTCATCACGTTCGTGCGGCGCAACGGCGAGCTGCGCGAGCGCGTGGAAAAGCTCATGGGCGAGGCGATGGCGAGCTTCGTTTTGGCAAAGGCCGCGATGAGCACCGCCGCCGTGGAGGAGGCGCTCATAGTCCCCGCGGCCTCCGCGAAGGTGGAGGTCGGAAGCGGGAAGGTGCTCTCGACGGAGGTCCCCCGGCTCACCTACGTGCCCTCCGGCAGCCGGAGCCTGCCCTACGGGGCGCTCGGCACGGGGAGCGAGCTCGACTCCGCCGTTGTAAAATTCGCGGAGCTGATGCCGCTTCTGATCGAGCTTGCGGAGGTCGAGAAGACCTGCAACCTTCTGGCGGACGAGATCGAGAAGACCCGCCGCCGCGTAAACGCGCTGGAATACGTGATGATCCCCCAGCTCGAGACCGCCATACACGATATCTCCATGAAGCTCGACGAAAACGAGCGCGGCAACCTCACAAGGCTCATGAAGACGAAGGATATGCTCAAGGCCAAGGAGGAGTAAAAAAAGGCAAAATAAAAGTCCGGGGCGGACGATCCGCTCCGGACATTGTTTTTTCTCACAGCAGCTTATACGTCTGCTTGTAAACGTCGCCGCTGCCGAGGGTGACGACTATGTCGCCCGCGGAGGCGTTCTCCTTCAGCCAATCGGAAATGCCCTCGAACGTGGGGATGTAGAGCGCGTTGCCCGTCGCCTCGTTGATGGCGGCGACCATGTCGCGCGCGTGGACGGAGCCGTCGTCCTTCTCGCGGCCGGGATAGATATCGGGAACGAGCACCTTTTTGACGCCTGCGAAGCAGTCGCCCTGATGCCCGCAGAAGAGGGTCTTCGCGCGCGTATAGCTGTTGCACTGGAACACGCAGTAGAGATCCTTATGCGGGGTGCGCAGGCCGGAATCGACCGCGGCGCGGATCTCGGCGGGGTGATGCGCATAATCGTGGAATACGCGCACGCCGTCACGCTCGCCGTAATACTCGAACCTGCGGCGGGTGTTTTTGAACTCCGCAAGCGCGGAGGCCGCCACAGCGAATTCCTCCCCATGGGAGAGGGCTACCGCCATCGCCGCGATGGAATTGAGCATATTGTGCCGCCCGGGAACGTGCAGCGTCACGCGGCCGCATTTTTCGCCCCTGAAATACAGGTCGTAGGAGGGGCAGCCGTAATCGTCATAGCGGACGTTTTCGGGATAATAATCGGGGGAATACTCCTTTTCGAGACCGTAGGTCAGCTCGTTGACGGAGCCGCGGAACTCCCCGAGCAGGCCGCGCACGCGCGGGTCGTCCGTGCAGCCGATGAAGAGGCCGCCCTCGGGGATGAGGCGGACGAACTTCCTGAAGGCGTCGGTGATATGGTCGATATCCTTGAAATAATCGAGATGATCGTCGTCGATGTTGTTTATGAGGGCGACCGTCGGGTGCAGGGTGAGGAAGCTCTCGACGTACTCGCAGGCCTCGGTTATGAACAGATCGCGCGAGCCGATGCGGGTGCCGCCCTTCAAAAACTCGACGAAGCCGCCTATATGGATGTTCGCGTCAAGGCCGCCCCTTTCCGAGATGAGGGCGAGCATGGAGGTGATGGTCGTCTTCCCATGGCAGCCGGCAATGCCGACCACCGTGCCGTAAGCCTCGCTTATGCGGCCGAGAGCGACGGAGCGCTCCATCTCGGGGATGCCGAGCTCGCGGGCGCGGACGCGCTCGGGGTTGTCGGGCTTTATGGCGGCGGAATAGACCACGAGGTCGCTGCCCTCGACGTTCTCCGCCTTCTGGCCTATCGTGAAGGGTATGCCCAGCTCCGCAAGCCTCTCGGTGAAGGGGGACTCGGCGGAATCGCTGCCGCTGACCTCGTACCCGCGCGAGCGGAATATCTGCGCGAGCCCGTTCATGGAGCAGCCGCCTATGCCTATGAGATGTATCTTCCTAATCTTTTTAAGATCTGTTTCCATGTTTTCCTCCGGGAATCGGGTTTATCTCTGAACTTCAATTATATTCCAAATCAGCCCAAAAGGCAACGGCGGAAAAATATATTTATTTTTTAAAAATTTATTAAAATCTTTGGGAACCTTTTGGCGGGCTCGTTCGTTATATAAGTGACGGAACAAAAAAGAGGTTCCGAAGAGGCGCGGGTCCGGTCAACCCGGCGCCGAAGTTCATTGGTTTTCTTCCTTTCTGAAAAAAGAAGTCCGCCCCGAGGAGCGATCCTTGGGGCGAACTTTTTTACGCGGTCTCGGCGGCTTCGGCCCTTGCGGCGTTGCGGGCGTCGACGGCGGACTTTATGAGCCTCCGCGCGACGGCGACCGTCGGCACGGCGATGAGCAGCCCGGGCAGACCCATCAGACCGCCCGCGACGATGACCGAGGCGAGTACCTCGAGCCCCGTCATGCCGATGGCGCCGCCGATGAGCTTCGGGTAGACGGCGTTATCCTCGACGAGCTGTATCGCAAGCATCAGTATGACGAACCGCACGGCGAGCTCCGCCCCGCCGGAGGCCGCCGTCATGAGGGCGGAGACGCCGATGCTCACCCACGGGCCGACTATCGGCACGAGCGCCCCGAACGCGCAGAACACGGCGATGAGCTCCGGGAAGGGGACTCCGAGCGCGCGCATGCCTATATAGCCCGCGCCGCCTATCATGAGCGCGCTTATGAGCTGGGCGGAAAAATACCGGCGGAACGTGACGTTCGCGAGGGAGCATCCGCGGAAGAACCCCGGTATGCGCCTTTGGGGGAGGACGGCCGTCGCCGCCCTTCGGAGGAAGCGAAGGAGCCCCTCGCGGCTGACGAGCGTATGCACGCAGATGACGAGCGTCAGCACGGCGCGGTAGACCGCCGTGACCGCCGAGACCGTCATGCCCGGGAGGCGCTCCAGCGCGGCCTCCGCCGTTTCGCGCACGCGGCCCGCCGCGCTGTCAATGAGGAGCTCCGTCACGCGGTCCGCCTCCGCCGCCCCGCGGAAGGAGCCGACGACCCGCCGCAGGAGCGCGCGGGCGGAATCGAGGTACCTCCCGGAATTTTCGGCGAGGATCCTCGCGCTCTCGCCGAGGCGCGGCAGTATCAGCGCGAAGAGCGCGGCCAGCGACCCGACGAGCAGGGCGAGCGTCGATACGAGGGCGAGCTTCCTCGCCGTGCGGGGCTTTACGCGGAGCCTTGAAAACACCCGTCTTTCGAGAAAGCCCGCCGGCAGGCCGAGCACGAAGGCGAGCCCGAGCCCCGCCGTGACAGGGGCCGCCGCTTCAAATAAGCCCCGCAGGAACCCGATGACCGAGGGCAGCCCGCGCAGCATTGCATAAAGCGCGGCTGCGCCGAAGGCGATCGCCGCCTGCACGGCATAGCGTTCCCTCAGTTTGCCGGTCAGCCTCTTTCTCATGCTTTGCGCTCCTTTCAATCAGCAGTTTGAGCAGATCGGCAGGTAACCATAACGGGAATTATCGGGTTTTTTACCGATCATTTACTCTTTGAAAAATATATTTTTCAAAAGGTGTGACATTTGCACCCAAAAGTGTCTGTATAGGCGAAGGGCTTTTCCCGGCCGGCACGAAAAAAGGGCTGATCGGAAGCTAATAATTTATTGATGTATTTATAAGCTTATAGTATAATGATTTCAGGACATGTGCTTGCCCTGATAATAAATCCAAAGGCGGTCTCCATGTTAAAACGAATTATATCTTTTGTGACTTTAACAGTCATGCCGGCTGTCCCCATACAGCCGGTTGGTGTTGCTGCGGTTACGTCATTAACAGACACTCCGCTCTTACAAACAGAAAACAAGGAGGTTTTATTATGAAAAGAATAATTGCTCTGATATTGATTCTTTCTTTTGTGTTGGTTTTGCCGACCGCCTGCACCCGCTCTCCCGGCGATCCCTCCGCGCAGGAGCCTGCAAAGGTCACTGACGCGCCGGAGGCGACCGATCCCGGTGAGGAGCCCGCGACCGAATCACCCACCGAAGCACCCACCGAAGCACCCACAGAGGTCCCGAAGCAGGAAGTCTCGCTGCTTGAATCCCCGAGGACAAGCATCGTCAGCGATCCCGCCGTAGGAACGGTATATATCACCGAGGACGGGCGTATGTACGCAGTAGAAGGAGAAAACAAGGACGGCGTTTTCGGCGGCGCGGAGTGCGTTCCCGCAGAGATAGAACTCGATCGCTCCTATATGGACAATATAGACGCGGACGGCTCCATGACCGTCAGCTTCATAAAGCCCGGCACTGCCTTCCTGCTCGATACCGACGTAAAAACGGCCTGCATGTTCGGCTTTGCACAGAGGGAATACAAGTACGACGGGCAATATTTCGAGAGCCTGATCTATTTGAAAAACGACGGCTCCGTTTGGCTGAGGGGCTCCAACCCCGGCTCCATGTTCGGCAGCTTCGAAAAGGCCGAGGAGCCTGTAAAGCTCTTTGAAAACGCCGTGAATATAGGGCAGGACGGTGTTTCCGTCTGCACTGTCACAGCCGATAACAAGCTTTATGCATGGGATATAAGCTTCCCAACCGAGGACGGCTCTCCCGCGCTCATCGCCGAGAACGTCGATCCGCGATGCGCGCTCGGCGCAGCGGCCTATCTTACGCTCGACGGCTGCTTCTATGCGGACAATACTAGGAACGCGGAGTATGAGCACCGCGCTTCAAAGCTTTTCGGCACCTACGACTCGGATGTTCCCGGAAGGACCGAGCCTAAGGGAGAATGCGTGCTTGTCGCCGAAAACGTAATAGACGCCGGAGGCTGGGCGGGCGAATACTATTATATAGACGCTTACGGTGACCTGCACGTCCGCTTTGCCCGCAAAGGAGCGGAAACCGAGGCCAAGCTTGCGGAAAATATCGTTTTTGCCCGAATCGACAGGTGCGGCTACAGCGGCAGTTACTTTGATGAATTCAGCGGGGTCGATCTTAACGACCATATCGTGTTCATCGACTCCTCCGGAGCTGCGTATTCTTCCTTGTTCACAGGCGGTGCGCCCGTCAAGCTCGCGGAAAACGCAGCCTTTATTTCCATGAGGATGGGCCGCGGAGTGCTGATCGACGCCGCCGCAGATCTCTTTGCCGGCAATACATACGATGCGCTCGGCGTCGAGCCGAAGGCTGCTGACGTCAAATTCGCCGTTTCGGGGATCAAGGCCGACAGCATACTGTATGAGACCGCCGAAGGCGGGCTCTTCTCCCTCGGCTTCTGCACGCCCGCGGGCGAAGCGAGCGATCTGCCCTATGAAATAACGCTGCCGTAACAAGAACAAGCGGGAGCAGCAAAGACCCGGCCCCAAATCGGAGCCGGGTCTTGTTATGCTTTGATCTTCGTTAACTACCTGTCCTCTCTGAAATACGAGAGCCCCAGCGAGGACGGGGGATGATTCTCGCGCTTCCTTCTGAGGGAGACGGATATGAGCACGATTATCGTGACGACGTAGGGGAGCATCTTGAATATCTCCTGCATGGATCTCGACTGGCCGGGGATGAAGTTGTAGAGCCAGTAGAGAGCGCCGAAGAGGTACGCGCCCCAGACGGACCGCAGGGGCTTCCAAGTCGCGAATATGACGAGCGCGACGGCGAGCCAGCCGAGCGCCTCGATATTGCCGTCGTTCGCCCAGGTGCCCTTTATGTAATCCATGACGTAGTAGAGCCCGCCGAGGCCGGATATCGCCGCGCCGGTGCAGGTGGCGAGGTACTTATACCTCGTTACGTTTATGCCCGCGGCGTCCGCCGTCGCGGGGTTCTCGCCCACGGCGCGCAGGTTGAGGCCGCGGCTCGTTTTGTTGAGGAAGCGGCTGAGAATTATCGCAATGACGACCGCGAGGTAAACCATGAAGCCGTAGCTGAAAACGGTCTTGTCGAGCGTGTCGAGTATGCCGGAGAGCACGCGCATGAAGCCGCTCTCCCCCGCGCCCCTTGATACGAGCGTGACGAGCGAATCGGTGGCGTGCTGCGTCGCGCGGAAGGCGGAGCTCGTCACGGCGACGGAGATCTGCCCGACGCCTCCCGCGAGCTTCGAGAGGCTCCCGCCGAAGAAATTGGCAAGCCCGCTGCCGAATATGGTGAGCGTGAGGCCGGTGACGTTCTGGTTGGCGCGGAGGGTGACCGTGAGGAAGCTGTATATGAGGCCGCCCAGCACGGAGCATACGAGCGTGCTCAAGAGCGCTATCACGAGGCCGACCCCGGGAACGGGCTCCGCGGTCCATGTCTGGTAGAGGAACGCGCCGGTGAGTCCGCCGATGCCGCCCATGTACATTATGCCGGGCACGCCGAGGTTGAGGTGACCGGATTTTTCGGTCAGTATCTCGCCGAGGCTGCCGTACATTATGACCGTTCCGAATGAGACCGCCGTCGTTATGAGGGAGATCATCTGTGCCAATACGGTATCCATGCTCACGCCTCCTTTTCCTTGCCGCGGGTGATGCGGACGCGATAGTTGATGAAGAACTCGCTCCCCAATATGAAGAAGAGTATTATGCCCTGAATTATATCGGAGACGTCGTTCGAGAGATTGAATCTGGAAGCGATGGCGATGGCTCCCTTATTGAGGAAGACGAGCATTGCGGATATGAGCGCCATTATTATCGGGTTGAATTTGGCGAGCCACGCGACTATTATCGCGACGAAACCGCGCCCGCCCGCGGTTCCCGTGGAGACGGTGTGATCCGCCCCCGCGACGGCGAGGAACCCGCCGAGGCCGCAGATGGCGCCGGAGAGGGTCGTCGTCCTGACTATGATCTTCTTCACGTTCATCGCAGCGTATCTCGCCGTGTTCTCGCTCTGGCCGACGACGGCGATCTCATAGCCGTGCTTCGAGCGCTTGAGGTAGAAGAACATGAGCACCGAAATGACCGCGACGATGAGCACGTTCAGCAGGTACTGCTGACCGAATATCTCCGGGAACCAGCCCGCCTTGGTGCCGGCGTTTATGATGCCGACGGTGTTGGAGCCCTTGGGGTGCTCCCACATGGGGATGAAGAAATTGGTGAGCTGTATCGCGATATAGTTCATCATGAGCGTGAAGAGGGTCTCGTTAGTGCCCCACCTCGCCTTGAATACGGCGGGGACGATCCCCCAGAGCGCGCCCGCAAGCACGGAGGCCGCCGCCATTATTATGAGGAAGAGCGGCGTCGGTATGTTGGCGGAGCCCATGTAGATCATGCAGGCGGAGGTGGCGAGCGCCCCGACGAGCACCTGACCTTCCGCGCCGATGTTCCAGAAGCGCATCTTGAACGCGGGCGCGAGGCCGACCGCGATCACGAGCAGGAGCGCCGTGTCCCTCAGCCAGACCCACACCCTGCGCGAGGTGCCGAAGCTGCCGCTCACCATCTCGGCGTATACCTTGAGGGGGTTGAGCTTCGTTATCGCGTAGATCACGACGCCGCTGACGACGAGCGAAAGCAGCAGCGCCGCGAGCCTTATGCCGACGCCTATGAGCATGCCGGCATAGCGGTTGTATTTTTTCTTTTCACCGGTGAAACGGTTGAAATCCGGACGTTTGCTTATATGTATCATGCTGTAAATCCCCCGGCCCCGGGATAAGGGGCCATCCTTTCACATGAACTATTGTCGCTGTCAGGGAGCTTTGCGCGGCGGGTCATTCCGCGCGGACCGCTCCGACGTGGGTCATCATCAGGCCGACCTCCTCCTTGGTGGTCTTCCTTCCCTCGACTATGCCGCTGACCCTGCCCCCGCAGAGGACGAGGATCCTGTCGCAGAGCTCGAGGAGGACGTCGAGATCCTCGCCGACGTATATGACGGCGGTGCCCTTCTCCTTCTGCTCGTTCATGAGGCGGTAGATCGTGTAGGAGGTGTTTATGTCGAGCCCCCTTACGGCGTAGGCGCTCATCAGCAGGGAGGGCTCGCCCGAGATCTCACGCCCGACGAGCACCTTCTGCACGTTGCCGCCGGAGAGCTTCCTGACGGGGGTGAGCATATCGGGGGTGACGACCTCGAACTCCTCGACTATCTCCTCCGCGAGCTTGCGGGGCTTCTTCATGTTGACGAATATCCCGCCGCCCTCCGTATAGGTGCGGATGAGCATGTTGTCGGCGATGTCAAGATCGCCGACGAGCCCCATGCCGAGCCTGTCCTCCGGAACGAAGGCGAGGTGCACGCCGAGCTTTTTGATCTCCATCGGGGTCTTTCCTATGAGAGAGGAGGTCCTGCCGTCCCTGTCCGTGTATATGACGACGGAGCCGGGCTCCGCCCCCTGAAGGCCGGCGACGACCTCGAGAAGCTCCTTCTGCCCGCTGCCCGAAATGCCGGCGACGCCGAGTATCTCCCCGCCGTAGGCCTTGAAGGAGACGTCGTCGAGCTTCCTGACGCCGTCCGCGTCGGTGACGCTCAGGTGCTCCACGCGCAGGCATTCGCGCACGTCGTGGGGCTCCGGCCTCTCTATGTTGAGGCTGACCGACCTGCCTACCATCATGTCGGTGAGCTCCTGCGGGCTGGTCTTCGCCGTCTCTATATCGCCGACGTATTTGCCCTTGCGAAGGACCGCTACGCGGTCGGATATCTCCATGACCTCATGGAGCTTATGCGTGATTATAACTATGGACTTTCCGTCGCGCTTCATGTTGCGCATGACCTCGAAGAGGCGCTTCGTCTCCTGCGGGGTCAGCACGGCGGTGGGCTCGTCCAGTATGAGTATATCCGCCCCGCGGTAGAGGACCTTGACTATCTCGAGGGTCTGCTTCTCGGAGACGGACATATCGTAGACCTTCTTGTCGGGGTCGACCTCGAAGCCGTACCTTTGGCAGATGGCTTCGACCTCGCGCTTCACGCTGCGGAGGTTGAGGCGGAAGCTCTCGTTGAGGCCGAGGACTACGTTCTCCGCCGCGGTGAGCACGTCGACGAGCTTGAAATGCTGGTGTATCATGCCGATGTGCAGGTCGAGCGCGTCCTTCGGCGAATTGATCACGACGGGCTTCCCGTTGACCCTTATATGCCCCGCGTCGGGGAAATAGATGCCGGAAAGCATGTTCATAAGGGTGGTCTTGCCGCTGCCGTTCTCGCCGAGCAGGGAAAGGATCTCCCCCTTGTAGATGGACATATCGATGTTGTCGTTGACAGGTATGGATCTGAAATACTTCGTCAGCCCGATCAGCTCGACGGCGGGCTTCCTTTCGGGAGCCTCACGCCCCTCCGCCGCGGGCTCGTTCTGCACGGTCGTTACTTTCGCTTTTTCCAAGATCGTCCCCTCCTTCACATTCGGTAAAGGCCTTCCCCGGCCGGTGAATCACCTTAAAATTATATCGCATTTTTCGGCGCTTGTCTACCTGGGCGGAGAAAAATCCGTTCGTTTCCCGTGAGTCTTTTCGATTTACTTTTTCGGCGAAAGCTGATATAATCTGTACAGCTTCATTATTATCATCATCGGAGGCATCATGGAAAGCATCAAACAAAGCCGCGTGAAGAGCTTTATCGCGGCGGCTCTCATCTACCTTGTCGCAGCGTGCGCGGGGGCGGCTTTATACCTCGCGCTGCCGTTCCCCTTCTGGCTGAGCCTGCTCGTCGCCGATATCGCGTCGACCGTCGTGGTTTTCGCGTTCAGCCTGATATTCAAAAACGCCTCGGTCTACGATCCCTACTGGAGCGTTCAGCCGATGGTCATACTCGTGCTCTTCTCCGTCGTCGACGGGGTGAGGTTCGTCAACCTGCTGCCCCTCGCCGCCGTGTGCTTCTGGGGGCTGCGCCTCACCGCGAACTGGGCGTACTCGTTCCGGGGCTTTAAGCACGAGGATTGGCGTTACGTCATGCTCCGCGAAAGGAGCGGTAAGCTCTATCCGCTCGTCAACTTCTTCGGGATACACCTCGTGCCGACGCTCATAGTTTACGCCTGCACGCTGCCCGCCGTGTTCCTCTATAAGGAGGAGGCCTACTTCCGCCCCATCTGCGCGATATTCTTCCTCGTTTCGGCAGGGGCGGCGGTGCTGCAGCTCGTTTCGGATATCCAAATGCACCGCCACCACGCGCAAGGGAGCCGCAGCCTCCTGCGGAAGGGGCTGTGGAAATACTCCCGCCACCCCAACTACCTCGGCGAGATACTCATGTGGTGGGGGATCGGGCTGTACTCCGTGTTCGCGCTGCTCGACAGATGGTACCTGCTCGCGGGGGCGCTCCTCAATACGCTGCTGTTCGTGTTCGTCAGCATACCCATGATGGATGATCGCCAGTCGAAAAAGCGCGGCTACGCCGATTACAAGCGCAGGACGAGGATGCTCCTGCCGATAAAGAAGACCGTGAAAAAATGAAAAACGACCTCGGAGGAGCGGCGTCTGCCGCTCCTTTTTGATAAAATATATTTTTGAAGCAGGGGGGATATCGCCCCGAAAAATCCGTCTTAATTGGTGAAGGCCTTTAAAAACCGAAGGGAGATGTGAAGCGATGCAGGACGCCGAGCTTATTGAGCTGTTCAACAGCCGTGATGAGCGTGCGATATCCGCCGCCCGGGAACAATACGGCGGGCTTATGTTCAGCGTCGCGAGAAACATCCTTAAGAACAACGAAGACGCGGAGGAGGCGGTGAACGACGCGCTTTTCAAAGCGTGGAACAGCATCCCCCCCGAAGACCCGAAGTCAGTGCGGGCATATCTCGCGAGCATAACGAAGCACGCCGCGCTCGACGCGCACCGAAGGAAGGCGGCAAGGAAGAGGGGTCTCGCCGGCATTGGATCGCTTGACGAGCTGAATGAATGCATACCCTCCGCCGCGGGTGTCGAAGACAGCATCGACGCGGCCGAGCTTTCCGCGATGATATCCCGTTGGCTGAGGAGCCTCGAGCCCGAGAGGAGAGTGCTGTTCGTGCGGAGGTACCGGTACGGCGACTCGATAGAGGAGCTCTCGAAAAGAACGGGGATCCACCCGAAAAGGCTCTCGAAAAGGCTGTCGAAGCTCCGCGCCGGGCTCAAAAAATATCTTGAAAGCGAAGGCGAATTTATATGATAGATAAGGAGACTCTTTTCAAAGCTATCGATTCGATAGACGAGGACCTTGTCGACGAGGCGGCGGAGTACCGCTTCGCGGACAGGAGCTTTATCCCCCGGCTGCTCGCGGCGGCGGCGGTGCTGATTCTGGGCGGCGCGATATTCGCGGCGACGAAGCTGGTAAATAAGCCCGCGCCGGAACAGAGCGCGGCCCTGCCGACGGAGGCGGCGGAGACTCCCGTCCCTACGCCGGATATTAGCTCGATGAGGATAGTGAACGGCAGCGGCGAAGATTGCCCTTCACTCAATTCGGTTCAGGATAAAGGCACAGTGAGGTTAATGGGGACCCTTCCCGAAGCGCTATCTAGCGAGGAGACTTCAAACTGTTTATTCGATGTTAAAATCGTGTTTCTCTACATCGGCTCCGCAGAGATCGATCAGCTCGCCAAAAAGTATCAGAAGGAGTGCGTGCAGGCGGAAAGCGATCCGGCATATGTCGAGTTTATTGAAGGCGAACTTGTATGGCTCGAGGAGAACGGCCGGAATTTTACTCCCGAGGAGGCCAATCTTTGGGAAACCCGAGGACTTGAAGGTTTTACGGAAAGATACTTATCCGAAATATCCGGCAGCATTCCGCAGTCAAAAGCAGAGGAATACAGAGAAGCCATTAAAAAAGTTGAGAAAGCTCGATATTATGTTAGGGAAGGCCTGACCGACATTATTAACAGATCCGACGAGATGCGAAGAGCTGTCGTCGCCGAGGCAGAAAGGCTTGAAGCAAATGGTCTTTGGATCGACATAGGATCTATCGAATACGATGGTAATAGTTGGCATTGCAGCGCACTGCTGACAAAGGAGCAGATCGAGTGTTTCCCGGCTGATCCCGAGCTGGCGTATAAACTGTATTTTTCTAACGAATATTTGTTTGCTTCAGGGACGTATTAATGTATTCGTCATAGTATCTTACATGGAAGGCAACTCCGGCTATCTTCCATTAAGATATGTGACAGGGGGACGGTTCTCCTGTCATCCGACGACAGCCGGAAGAAGAAAAAAGATGACAAGAGAACCGTCCCCTTGTCATCTTTTTCCGCTTTTATGCGGTCTTTCTCCCCGCTCTTGCGAGCGCCCTTCCGAGGATGAACGTCAAAAGCGCGGCGAGCGTGAAGCCGACGAGGTATATCGCGAAGAACACGACCCACGGCACGACGGGCTCCTCGCCGTAGAGCATGGAGAGTATCGGCAGGGTCGACGGGAATTTGGGCGAGATGAAGTACATATTGAAGGTTTCGTCGGTGAAGTTCGGGACTATCAGATCGAGCGCCAGCGCCGTGCTCGTCATGATGAGGAACAACCCCGCGCCGCGGCGGAAGAACCTCGCGTTAAGCTCACGGCGGTATCTTGCGAGGAAGAACGTCCCGAGCATCACCTGCGAGCCGTGCCAGACCATAGTCTGGATATTGATGCCGATAGTGCTTATGAACACGCTCACCGGATAGAACATCACGGCCGCGCCCGCAAAGAGCACGTAAGTCGCCATGAACGCGACGGCAGCCGTACGCACCCGGGAGCCCTCCTTGGTGAGGAATATGAGCGGCAGCACGTATATCGGCGCGGAGCAGAGCTGGAACGGGAACGCGTACCACTGATAATCCCAATAGGGGGCGCCGCCGTTATAGTTGAACGAGAAATTGATCTGCTTATACGTCTCGAAGAGCACGAGCACCGCCCAGAAGGCGAGGCAGATGCGGCGGAACGGGCCGTCCTTCACGTCCCTGCAGAATACGCAGAGCAGCACGCTCCCCATTATGACGAGCCCAAACGCGCAGAGATGGAAGACCCCGTACGGCGCCGGGGTCTCCATTTTTGAATCGATCAAATTTAAAAATTCATACATTGCGGTCGGTCGTTTCCTTTCGGTTGATACCCCATTATACCGCATGGATCGCGTTATGAAAAGGGGATAAATACGAAAGCCCGCGCCGGATTTTACACAGATTTTACCCGAAACGCGGCCCCGGCATTTTACAAATCCCCCGGAATGCGGTATAATTCCCTTGTAAATAAGCAAAGGAGTTTCCGCAAATGATCTACATAGTTGAAGACGACGCCGACATCCGCGAGATGGAGCGGTACGCGCTCACCTCGAGCGGGTTCGATGTGATCGCCTGCGAGACGGGCAGGGAGCTTTTCGAGAAGATGTGGGACGATATCCCCGAGCTCGTAATGCTCGACATAATGCTCCCCGGGGAGGACGGGCTGGAGATACTCTCCCGCCTGAGGGCGGACGCGCGGCTCGAGAGCGTGCCGGTCATAATGGTCACCGCCAAGACGAGCGAGATAGACAAGGTCCGCGGGCTCGACCAGGGAGCGGACGATTACCTGACGAAGCCCTTCGGCGTGATGGAGCTCGTCTCCCGCGTGAAGGCGCTCCTGCGCAGGAGCCGCGTGCGCGAGGCGGCGCACGATAAGCTCATCGTCGGGAACATCATAATGGACTGCGACAAACGCACCGTGAGCGTCGACGGGCAGGAGCTGGAGCTGACCTTCAAGGAATACGAGCTGCTCTTCGCCCTCATGAGCAACAAGGGCGCCGTCCAGAGCCGCGAGAAGCTGATAAACACCGTCTGGGGCTACGATTTCGCGGGGGAGACCCGCACCGTCGACATGCATATAAAGACCCTGCGGCAGAAGCTCGGCGAGAGCGGCAGATGCATAACCACGGTAAGGAACGTCGGCTACAGGATGGATTAAAATATATTTTGACCGCCCCGCAACGGATGCGGGGCTCTTTGCATCTTAGAATATGAAAGCGAAACGACGAACGCGCTTTTCGGGAGAACGCGCCCGCGCGAAGAAAGGAGCTCCATGGAGGACAGCGAGATACTCGGGCTTTTGAACAGGAGGGACGAGAGGGCCGCAGAGCTTCTCTTCGAGAAATACGGCGGCCTGTGCCGAAGCATCATCTCCAACGTCCTGGAGGATCCGCGGGACGTGGAGGAGTGCCTTAACGGCGTCATGTTCCGTCTCTGGTCGGCGATACCTCCGGCTCAGCCCGGCGACCTCAAGGCCTACGCCGCCAAAGCCGCGCGCAACGAGGCGCTCATGCGGGCCCGCACGTTAAAGCCGAAGCAGGGGCTGGAGATCCCCCTTTCGGAGATCGAGAGCACGCTCCCCGCACCGGAAGCGGACAGCCTCGGCACGGCGGAGCTCATAAGCCGGTTTTTGAAGAAGCAGCCCCCGTATAAGCGCGATATGTTCATTCGCCGTTACTGGTATTTTTACCCGATCAAGGACATCGCGGGGGAATTCTCCGTTTCGGAGAGCAAGGTGACCTCGCTCCTGTTCAGGATGAGGGATCAACTCAGGACCTACCTAATAAAGGAGGGCATATTCGATGGATGAAAGATTCGAAAGATCATTGAAGAGCGCCGACGTTCTCGGCGATATCGACGACAGCCTCGTGACGGAGGCGGCAAAGCCGCGCCGCCGCCGCTTCCGCTGGATCGAGGCGGTCGCCTCGGTGCTGGCCGCGGTCTTCGTGCTGGGGACCGTCGCGGCGATCCTGCACACCTCCGCCTCAAGGCAGATCGGCGGGCCCGCGGGCGATCAGCCCGCGACCGAGCAGCCCGCGGCCGAGCAGCCCGTATTCCGGCCGAAGTGGGCGAATACCTCTTCCCCGAGCGACGCCGTGCCAGAGGCCACGCAGGTCCCGACTTACGGCGACAGGCAGGTCTTCTATTCGCAGGAGGAGCTTGAGGAGTGGATCCTCGGCGGCCCGCATGACGATCCGAAAGACGTGCTTTACGGGCTCTCGTACTATTACGTGCCCGAAAAGCTTCCGGATGAAGCGGAATTCCAATACATCGAGGCGGATCCCGATATGGTTTGGGTGCATTACGAGCTGAATATCGAAAACAATTTCAGCATGGGCTTCTATAAGGATCCCTCGAAGAGGATCGACCTGCCCGGCGTCGAATATACCGAGATCGATACCGGATCCAAGGACGTTTACATTATTGACCGCTGGCTGTATAAAACAGCGTGCTGGGAGCAGGACGGGCACGTGCTGGAGCTCAACGTACCCCCCTATTATGAGGAAGAGACGATAATCGACTATTGCTCCGCCGTGCGCGAAATACTTCCCGCCGCGCCGAAGCCGGACAGCAGGTTCATGTTCCATACCGAAAAATCGTTCTTCGACGCGATATCGGGCAATATTCCCGAAACGAGCGCGCTTTACGGCCTAAACGGGTATTGGGCGCTTTACGATCCCCCCGCAGACAGGGACGCGATCTCCGTAATGGAGGTGGACGATTCGGAGGTCTTCCTCGCTTACGGCAAGATCCTCAATCATAGTTTCGAAGGCTTGAAGTTCTCCTATCTGCGCGACACGAAGCCCGATGAGCTTGAGGACTATCTGCATCCCGCAGGCAGCCTGAGCCGTGTCACGCAGTACGGCGACGTATTCATGACGGAGTGGGAATACTCCGGCAGATACGGCGGCGAGATCGGATTCTACTGGCACCAGGGCGAGGATTGCTTCTGCATCAGCCGCACGTGGGATTTCGAGCGCCCCGAATTCACCGAAGAGGAAGTGAAGGCCCTCTGCCGCGCCGGGTTCGTCGGGGAACCCGTCTCAGCGGAGCCCGAGCCCACGCCGGAGATCGTCGGGCCGGAGACCGCCGGCGGGCTCGTCATAATGGCGACGGACGAAAACGGCGCTGTGAACGAGATATTGCCTTACCGGCATATGCTCTGGTCCACCGTCGATTACGGGTCCGACCCCGAGTCGGGACAGGGCTCCGCACTTCAGGCGGACGGCATGCCCCTTTACAGCCTGCTCCCGAAGATCAGCGACGAGCTCCCCGTGCTTTACGCCGACAGTGAGATCGAGCTCGTACTGCCCGAAGACTACCCGTGCACGCTCATGGAGATACAGGTCTTCGGAGTCGCCGAAAACGACACGGCGGAGACCATACGGCTTGCGGACGCCGCGGAGCTCATGGAATTCATGCGGACCTTCGATTGGAGCGAGACCGACAGGCTTGCCGTGGATATCCTCCTGCAGTATTCCGACAGGCCCTTCGTGAACGGCGAATTGACCGGCACGGCAAAGGGCTGCGACGGATACGCTCTGTGGATCGCCCGCCCGGAGACCGCGGTCTTCTCGAGCCTCGAAGAGTTCGACGCCGCAGTTCGCGAGGGCCGCGGCGATCCCGACAGCATGTTTTATGGGCTCGAAGGGTATTATACTCCTTGCATAGGGTTTGTTCCCGATAGGGATCCTATCACCATATCAGCCTCAGCCGATATGGTGAAGTACGAATATGTGTGTACCTCCACTATGTCGAACGGTGAGACCGACACCAGAGATTATACGTTCGTATGGCACAGGAACGCCGATCCTGCCGAAGCGGAAGAATTGGCTGAAAGCATCGGCGCCGGATATGAAACCTTTGAAGCCGTCCGGCTCATTAACGATGTATGGGTCGTCTGGACTTGGGGCCCCGAAATGGCAAATGTTTGGGTAAACGAAAGCGGCGAGGTTTTTGAGTTCAGATTCCCGTTCATTATGGACAGCAATATTGCAACCTGGCCGTATGCTACATGGGTATCCCTTGATGAGCCCGCTGCAACGCCGTCATACGAAGAAACGCCGGAGCCCGAAACCCAAGAAGAAGTGCGCTACACCGATCTCGATGCGTTCACCGCCGCCCTGCGCGAGGGCCGCGGTGATCCCGACAGCGTATATTACGGGCTTGACGGTTACTATTTGCTCCATAACGCGCAGACCTCCGCCAAGGGGCGCTTCAAGAGCGTCACCGTCACGGCGGATACGATCGAGATCGAATACGACTGCGTCGACATAGACGTATGGGACGCAGACGAAAACGACCCCAACCGCTTCGTGCTGATCTGGCACAGGGGGCTCGGAGCGGACGACGCCGAGGCGCTCGTCAACGATATCATCTCGAACACCCGCTTTTACACCGGCCTTGCGGAAGAGGACGGCGTGTGGATGATATGTTCGGACGATGAGGAAAAGCACGGCGTTTGGATAACGGAGCGCGGCGACGTTCTCGAGATAATAGCGCCGATAATATTCGACGATCCCTACTTCATGCTTCCGCTGGCTCACGCGGACTGGATCCCCGTCGAGTAAAAAGTATATTGCGCAAAAACAGGAATACCCGCTTTTAATCAGGCGGGTATTCTGTTATAATTCCCCTGTAAACCCTATATCAGCAAAGGAGATATTTACCATGCCCGTTAATCTTAAAGGCCGTCACCTCTTGACCCTCAAGGACTACACCCCCGAGGAGATCATGTATCTGCTGAACCTCGCCGCCGACCTCAAGGCGAAGAAGCGCGCCGGCATCCGCGGCGATCTGATGGCAGGCAAGAACATCGTCCTGCTGTTCGAGAAGACCTCCACCCGTACCCGCTGCGCTTTTGAAGTCGCCGCTTACGACGAGGGCGCGAACGTCACGTTCCTCTCCAACTCCCAGATGGGCAAGAAGGAATCCATGGAGGACACCGCGAAGGTCCTCGGCCGCTTCTACGACGGCATCGAGTTCCGCGGCTTCAAGCAGGAGACCGTCGAGCTGCTCGCCAAGTACGCCGGCGTTCCCGTTTGGAACGGCCTCACCGATATGTATCATCCCACCCAGGTGCTTGCGGATCTGCTCACCATCCGTGAGAACATCGCAAAGCCCGTGAACAAGGTAAAGCTCGTTTACGTCGGCGACGCCCGCAACAACATGGGCAACTCCCTCATGATCATCTCCGCCAAGCTCGGAATGCACTTCGTCGGCATCGCGCCCAAGTGCCTCTGGCCCGAAGAGGGTCTCGTGAACGAGATGCGTGAGCTCGCCGAGAAGACCGGCGCCAAGATCGAGTTCTCCGACAAGATCGAGGCCGTCGACGGCGCGGACGCCATCTACACCGACGTTTGGGTATCCATGGGCGAAGAGGCTCAGTTCGAAGAGCGCATCAAGCTCCTTGAGCCCTACCGCGTCACCATGGACATGATGAAGATGACCCACAACCCCGACGTCATCTTCCTGCACTGCCTGCCCAGCTTCCATGACCTTGAGACCTCCGTCGGCCGCGACATCTACGAGAAGTACGGCCTGAAGGAGCAGGAAGTCTCCGACGAGGTGTTCCGCTCCTCCATGAGCAAGGTCTTCGACGAGGCCGAGAACCGCATGCACACCATAAAGGCCGTCATGGTCGCCACCATCGGCAAATAAGATACGAGAGCATCACGCACGGAGCCGCATCGCCGGCTCCGTGTTTTTGTGCGGGCAGGCGGGCTCCGGGAAGGATTATTGCATCGTCTGCCGCAGCTTGGCTTCCCTTGGGGGAAGCTCCGCCGACGCAGTCGCTTTTGATGAGGGAACAAGCCCTTCACAAACCAACCTCCGCCGTTGTCTTGTCCCTCATCCGCCGCCTTCGGCGGCACCTTCCCCCGGGGGAAGGCTTATCGTCTGCCGCTCTTGGCTTCCCTTGGGGGAAGCTGTCAGCCGAGCAAAGCGAGGATGACTGATGAGGGAAAAGCCCTATCGGAAACCGTCCTTCGCCGCTGCCTTATCCCTCATCCGCCGCCTTCGGCGGCACCTTCCCCCGGGGGAAGGCTTTTCGTCTCGCCCGCCGTTGCTTGGCTCCTTTTGGGAAAGGGAGCTGTCAGCCGAGCGCAGCGGGGATGACTGAGGGATCGAAAAGTATCGCTGCCAATCAATCCCTCCGCAGCTGCCTTGTCCCTCATCCGCCGCCTGCGGCGGCACCTTCCCCCGGGGGAAGGCTTATTGCATCGTCTGCCGCTCTTGGCTTCCCTTGGGGGTTCGGAGCCGGTCGCCAATGGCGATTTTGACCATCCGGTGAATGGTCAAAAAGGCGGAGAACGGGCGGCCTTGCCGAGCGTATGTCGGCAGCCCGCCCCGGGGGAAGGCTTATCGTCTGCCGCCGCTTGGCTTCCCCCTCCGTCATCCCGATCGCCGATCCCCTATCCCCTTTTTTGCTCCTTAATATATTCTAAAAATCCCTTTCCCGCTTCCCGCATCGGTGCTATAATTGAATGTGGATAAAAGGGAGTTTTTGCGCCTGTTCGCGATTGGCGTAATTTACCCCCAATAACAAGGAGGTCATAAAAGCTTATGGTATCCAAAGTAACCGTTGACGAGAACCGCTGCAAGGGCTGCGGGCTTTGCGTCCGCGCATGTCCCAAGAAGATAATGCAGATCTCGAAGACCAAGCTCAATGAAAAGGGCTATCACCCCGCCGAGTGCATCGACCAGGAGGCTTGCATCGCCTGCGCGTCCTGCGCGTGGACCTGCCCCGACACGGTCATCACCGTCGAGAAAGAGTAAGGAGGAACACCCATGGCAAAGAAACTTATGAAGGGCTGCGAAGCCATCGCCGAAGCCGCCATCCAGGCCGGCTGCCGTTTCTTCTTCGGCTACCCCATCACCCCCCAGAACGACATTCCCGAGTACATGTCCGCGCGTATGCCCAAGGTCGGAGGCTGCTTCCTCCAGGCTGAGAGCGAAGTCGCCGCGATCAACATGGTCTACGGCGCTGCCGCCGCGGGCGCGAGGGTAATGACGAGTTCCTCCTCCCCGGGAGTTTCCCTCAAGCAGGAAGGCATCAGCTATATCGCGGGCGCCGAGCTGCCCTGCGTAGTCTGCAACATGATGCGCGGCGGCCCCGGCCTCGGTTCCATACAGCCCTCCCAGGGCGATTACTTCCAGGCCACCAAGGGCGGCGGCCACGGTGATTATCACCTCATCGTGCTTGCTCCCTCCTCCGTCCAGGAAGCGGTCGACCTCATGCACAACGCTTTCGACCTTGCGGATATCTACCGCACCCCCGTCATGCTCCTTGCCGACGGTATCATCGGTCAGATGATGGAGCCCGTCGAGTTCCATGAGCATGCGCAGCGCGAGCTTCCCGCCAAGCCCTGGGCCGTCACCGGTTACGACCCGAAGAGCGGCCGTCAGCGTTCCATCGTCAACTCCCTCTACATCGAGGTAGACGAGCTCCAGGAGATGAACGACCGTCTCCAGGCCCGCTATGCCGAGATCCGGGAGAAGGAAGTCATGGTCGAGAAGTATAAGACCGAGGGCGCCGAGGTCATCGTCTGCGCCTACGGCACCGTCGCCCGTATCGTGAAGAGCGCCATCGCCCTTTGCGAGGAGAAGGGCGTCAAGGTCGGTCTCGTTCGCCCGATCACCATTTGGCCCTTCCCCGAGAAGGAGCTCAAGGAGGTCATGGCTCAGGATTCCGTCAAGCGCGAGCTGACGGTCGAGATCAGCGCCGGTCAGATGCACGAGGACGTGCGCCTCGCCATCAACGGCACGAAGCCCGTTGACTTCTACGGCAAGCCCGGCAGCTATACTCCCACCGCGGAGGAGATCGCCGAATACATTCTCAAGACGAGGGAGGCGTAAATCCATGAAGACTGTATTTAAGAAAACTCCCGTTCTCACGAACACCGTTATGCATTACTGCCCCGGCTGCGGTCACGGCATCGTGCACCGCCTCGTTGCCGAGGTGATCGAAGAGCTCGGCATCCAGGACAGGACGATCGGCTTCGTTCCCGTCGGCTGCGCCGTGTTCGGTTACAAGTACTTCGATATCGACTGCGTTGAGGCCGCCCACGGCCGCGCTCCCGCCGCCGCCACCGGCTGCAAGCGCGTAAACCCCAACAACGTCGTATTCACCTACCAGGGCGACGGCGACCTCGCCTCCATCGGCGCGGCGGAGATCGTCCATGCCGCTCACCGCGGTGAGAAGATCACCACCATATTCATCAACAATGCCATTTACGGCATGACCGGCGGCCAGATGGCTCCGACGACCCTTGTCGGTCAGAAGACCACCACCAGCCCCTACGGCCGTGATCCCGAGCATTGCGGCAAGCCCCTGCGCATCGCCGAGATGATCGCCACCATCGAGGGCGCCGCTTACGTAGAGCGCGTTTCCGTCGATTCCACCCCCAACATCAGGAAGGCCAAGGCCGCCATCAAGAAGGCCTTCCAGTGCCAGCTTGACGGCAAGGGCTTCTCCCTTGTTGAGGTCCTCTCCTCCTGCCCCACCAACTGGGGTAAGAGCCCGTCCGAGGCTATGGATTGGGTCAAGTCCGACATGATCCCCTACTATCCTCTCGGCGTTAAGAAGGACATCACTAACGAATAAGGAGGACTGAATATGCTTTGGACTAACATTTTCGCAGGTTTCGGCGGCCAGGGCGTCCTGCTCATCGGCCAGCTCTTAGCATACGCCGGCATGTATGAGGGCAAGAACGTTTCTTGGCTCCCCTCCTACGGCCCCGAGATGCGCGGCGGCACCGCGAACTGCTCCGTCGTCGTTTCCGACGAGCCCGTTGCTTCCCCCTGCATCAACATGGCCAACTGCGTCATCGCCATGAACCGTCCCTCCCTTGACAAGTTCGAGGCGAACGTGCTCCCCGGCGGCAAGCTGTTCATCAACAGCTCCATCATCGACAAGAAGGCCACCCGCACGGATATCGACGTCTACTACGTTCCCTGCAACGAGATCGCCGATTCCCTCAACAACCCCAAGGTAGGCAACATGGCCATGCTCGGCGCTTACCTCGAGGCGACCAAGGCGGTCGACTCCAAGAGCGTCATCGACGCGCTGCTCTATAAGCTGGGCGAGAAGAAGGCTCACCTCATTCCCCTGAATGAGCAGGCCATCGAGCTCGGCAAGCAGTCCGTAAGGGACCAGATTAAATAAGCATCCAACCAAAAAGCTCCTCCCGTTATCCGGGGGGAGCTTTTTTGTCGGTCCTGCACCAAACGGTGCACGCAATCAGTCATAACAGAACACGTCGAAGAACGTATCCTGCGGATAGCCGTCCATATAGGGGATGAATTCGCCCTCGGGTATTACGAAATCGATCCGCACCTCGCGCCCGTCATCTGTTCGGGCGATGACGAAGCTCTTGCCGTCGGTGCGCAGGGGCCAGATGCGGTCGCCCTTGCGGAGCTTAGCGGAGCCGACGATCCCGCCGTTTTCGTCTGTCAGCGACACGCCGATCTTCTTTATGACCACGACGCCGTCGTCGTCCTCCGTGATTACGGGCTTGAAGCCGCCGTCCCAGTAATAGCGCTGATAATAGTAGGCGTCGCCCGCGAAAACGGGCCCCTCGGGGGTCAGCTCGTACTGCGCGAAGAGATAGTCCGTGCCCATTATCTCCGTGCGGCTGTGGAATATCGCCTTCCCGTCATGGAGATACTCGCCGTCGTCATAGCTGCCGATGAGATCCCACGATTCGAGCTCGACTATCTCCCCCGAGGCCGGATCGGCATAATGGATGCAGGTGCAGGAGTCGCCGCTCTCCACGCCGAAGGAGGAGACCACGTACATATACCCCGATTCCGGATCGGGATTCAGCACGACAGCGTTATACCAGAGCGCTTCCCCCACCTTCCTCGAGAACGTTTCATCGGGCCGCGCCGCGGTGGTTATCTCGATATAATAATCCGAGCTCCATTGGTCGACGCTCTCCTCCCTTATGCGAACGGTATCGTCCCCGCCGTCAAAATCGATATCGACGGAAGCCGGCGGCTCCCCGGCATACAGCTCCTTCCACTCGAATCCATTGGAAGGGGACATGGTGGCTTTGGGCTCGTTCGTCGCCGCGGGCTCGTCAGTCGCGGGCGGCTCCGTGAGCTCCGGCGCGGTGGTCCCGGCCGCCTCCGTATCGATCGGCGCGTCCGTCACGATCGGCGAGTCAGTCACGATCGGCGAGTCAGTCGAGCTCTCCGTCAAGGCGGCGTAATGGGGATCGTCCTCCCCCGCTCCCGTACAGGCGCAGAGCGAAAGCGCAGCCAGCAGCGCGGCCGAAAGAGCGAGCGCGATCATCCTCTTTTTCATAGCGCACCTCCTGAATGAATTATCGTTTGCTGTGCTGGAATGATATCATATCCGGCGTTTCATTGCAACCGCAGGCCCCCTTCGCACCCCCCGCCGGAAGCGCAAAAACCTATATTCTATATGGAGAATATATTTATAAAACCTGTTGACAAGCCTGTCGGCTTCTGTTATAATCCCAACTCGTGACAACCGAATAGCCCTTCGGGGCGGGTTTTTATGATAGCAGATGATCCCTTTGGGAGAGATCTGCATTTTTATTTCTCTCAAAAAATCCACCCGAAAGGAGATACGCTCATGTCGTTTCGTCCCACCGTTTCCGTCTACGCCGGAGGCCGGATAGCGGATATCCGCTTTTACCGGAACGCCCCGGCGGAGACGCTGCTGTTTTCCGCGCTTGAGCTCGCGCTGGAGTACCGCGGCGTTAAGACCCGCGAGGAGTTCCTCCTCCGCCGCTACGGCGCAGTAAGCTTCGATATCCTCCTTTTCCCGGAGCGCATACCCAACACCGAGGTGGGCCTGAAGAGCCTCGAGGCGGCCTCCGAGCTCCCCATCCTCGTCGACCTCGCCTCACGCAGCATATACTGCTCCGACCGCGCTCTTTCCGCTACCGAGCTGCGCCGACTTCCCGACCTCTCGCGTGAAGCGTGGTTCTTCCGCCTCTCCGCCCCGGATTGGGAGGAGCGCTTCCTTTCCGCGATAGAGCGAGGGAGGATCGACCTGACTCGCGCTCGCCCTTAAGGCGTGTGACCGCCCCGCCGGAACGGCAAAAAAGCCCCCGCTTTTTCAAGCGGGGGCTTTCGATTAAACTGAAAAGTTATCAGTTGGTCTCGGTGAGGGAGGTTATGCCGTCGATGATGATGCCGAAGTAGGGCGCGGAGCGATACTCGGACTCATGGAAGTAACCGTCGGAGACGACGTTGATCGTCTCGCCCTGATACTGAACGGCGGTGAAATCGGAGTTCATGGTGGAGAAATCGAACTCATAGGAATCGAGGGTCTTGCCGTCAACGGTGAAGGTGTTGATATCGAATACGTGGAAGGAACCGTCCTTGATGGCGGCGATGACTTCCGCGACCTTCTCGGCGGTGCCCTCGGCGCAGGATTCGCCGAGCTCGGAGATCATGACGGCGTCCGCTTCATAGCCGGCGGTGTAGTCGTGAGCCAGCTCCTTGCCCTCGATGAAGTCCTTGAGGACCATGGTGTAGAGGACGGACCAGTTGTTCTGGGCGGAGGTGAGCGCCGCGTGGGGGGCGACCTTCAGCATATCGATATTGTAACCGACGGAGTAAGCGACCTTACCCTCGGCAAGAGCGGCCTCGACGGCGGAGGGAGCGCCGGTGGAATCGGCGTGCTGACCGATGATCACGCAGCCCTTGGCCATGAGAGCCTTGGCAGTCTCGCTCTCCTTATTGAGATCGAACCAGGAGGAGGTGTACATGACGTCCATATGAGCCTCGGGAACGATGGAGCGGATGCCGAGGAAGAACGCGGTGTAGCCGGAGACGACCTCCGCATAGGGGTAAGCGCCGACGTAACCTACGTAGGGATCGGTGACGGTGCCGGCGTCCATGAGCTCCTTGAGCTTCATACCGGCGACGACGCCGGAGACGTAGCGGGACTGGTAGGTCTGGGGGAAGATGTTGACAACGTTCTTGAGGCCGCAGACGTTCGCGGTATCGCCGGTGGCGGGAACGAACATGACGTCGGGATACTGCTCGGCAGCCTGTACCATATGGGACTGATGACCGTAGCTGTTGGAGAAGATGATGTTGCAGCCGGAATCGGCGAGATCGCAGGCGGTGTCATAGCACTCGGCGTTCTCGGGGATGACGTACTTCCAGGTGACCTGCTCCTCGGTGATGCCGCAGGCCTCCATGGCCTTCTTGAAGCCCTCGATATGGGCGTAGGTGTAACCCTCGTTCTCATCGCCGACGAGGATGACGCCGATCTTGAGCTTGTCCGCGCCTTCGACGGGCTTGCTGCCGTCATCGGGCTTGTTGTCGCCGCTGCCGGTGCAGGCGACGAGCGCGAGCGCCATCAGTACGCAGAGTACGATTGCCAGAAACTTCTTCATTTGATCCTCCAATTTTGAAAATTTTATTTACATGGTATTACCTTTGCGGGCAAACCACCATGCTGCGAAAAAAATATCACTCATACATTTTAAGCCAAATGCGCGTTTTTGTCAAGCTCCGGAGGGGAGGTTTGAAAATATAGTTTCATTTCCCCGCGGGGCGCTCCGGCGCGGGGCGCCAAAGCGGGTTTTCCTCTTGAAATTTACCGCATATCATGGTACTATATAGGCTGTATAAGAATGAGCTGTCGGAGGTCTTATGGAAATCATCATCGACATATTGAAGAGCATCGTTTACGGTCTCGTGCAGGGGCTCGGCGAGTTCCTGCCGATCTCATCCTCCGGGCATCTGCTCCTTGCCCAGAGGATATTCGGGGATACGGAGGGCTCGCATCTTTCGACCGTGCTGCTGCACGTGGCGACGCTCGTCGCCGTATGCATCGTCTACCGCGAGCAGATATGGGAGCTCATCCGCCGCCCGCTGCAGAAAAAGACGCTCTGGCTCGTGACCGCGACCGCCGTCACCGTCGTCGTGATGCTCATAATGAAGAAGCTCCTCCACGTGGACGGGGAGACGGAGTTCCGCCTGCTCGGCTTCTGCTTCATATTCACGGCGCTCGTGCTGACCGCCGCCGAGTTCGCAAAGCGCAATATCAGGCGCCGCTATACCGCCGATACGATGAAGTGGCAGCACCCGGTCATAATAGGCGCGCTGCAGGGGATAGCTATACTGCCCGGCGTTTCGAGGTCCGGCTCCACCATAACGGGCGCGCTCTTCTGCGGAGTCAAAAAGAAGTCCGCCGCCGAATTCTCGTTCCTGCTCTCGATACCGGCGATAGTCGGCGGGGCGATACTGGAGATACCCGATCTTATAAAGAACGGCACGGGGGATTTCTCATGGTACGGGACGCTCGTCGCCATGATAGTCGCCGGGGTCTCCGGGTATTTCGCGATACGGTTCATGATACGCCTCATCACGAAGAGGAGCTTCAAGGGCTTTATTATCTACACCGCCGCGCTCGGGGCGTTCGTGCTCCTCAATCAGTTCGTGCTGCATCTGTTCTGACCGCCGTTTTTACGAAAGGAGTCCCATGACCGGCAAAAACACAAACGAAGCTTCGAAGAAGGCTCCCGTTCCGTTCAATCCGTACGATCAGTCCTTCAATCTGAAGCATGATTCGATAACCCTTCTCGTTATAGCAACGGTCTGCTTTCTGCAGTGCTGCGTGCTCTCTTATTTTTACGTGCCCTTCCACTTCCTCTCCGGCGGCGTGACGGGTCTTTCGCTGCTGTTCAATTACCTCTGGGGCATACCCCGCTGGATGGTTCTGCTCGGGCTCAATATACCCATCGCCATATTCGGCATAAAGCAACAGGGCTGGAAGTTCACCCTCTTCAGCCTGTTCGCGACGGTCTGCTATTCGCTGATGTTCGAGCTCCCCATTATGGACAAGATCACGGCGGCGTCGAATCTCGGCGACAACGCGCTGCTCTCCGCTATTGTCGGTTCCGCCATAGTCGGCGTGACGAACGCCTTCGTAGTCAAGAGGGGGGCGACCGTCGGCGGCATCGACGTCATATCCGTCGTGCTCAACCACAAGCTCTCCATACCGGCGGGCTCGTTCAACATCGTATTCAACCTCGTCATAATGAGCTTCCTCATCCCCTCCTACGGGATAGAGGTCGCGCTGATGAGCATGGTGTCCATGTTCATAACGAACACGGCCTACAATTTCGCGCTGAGGGGCGTCAACCACAACATGACCGTGTTCATAATCAGCGAGGAATGGGACGAGATCGCTCCCCAGATAATGCAGGAGATGCGCCGCGGCGTCACTTACATACACGCCGAGGGCGCGTACACCGGTCAGCCCCGAAAGCTCGTCTACTGCATAGTGAAGACGACCGAGCTCGCGAAGCTGAAAAAGATAGTCAAGGACCACGACCCGAAGGCGCTGTTCTCCATAATAGAGACGCAGGACGTCGTCGGCCGCGGCTTCGGCGCGATCAACTGACGCGCCTCAAAAAAGCGAATAATTCATTGGAGGTTTTGATATGAACAAGATCGTTGATTCCATCATCGAGCGCGACCGCGAAAAGCTCATCGCTTCCCTGCGGGAGAGCATCCGCATCCCCAGCACCGAAGCGCCCGCCCTGCCCGGGATGCCCTTCGGAAAGAACGTTTCCGACGCTCTTCATCACGCGCTTGAAACGGCGAAGTCCCTCGGCCTCAAAACGACCGATATGGACGGCTACGTCGGCTGCGTCGAGCTCGGCGAGGGCGAGGAGATGGTCGGCGTCATCTGCCACCTGGACGTCGTCCCCGAGGGAACGGGCTGGAAGCACCCCCCCTATGAGGCCGTGATAGAGGACGGCGTCATGTACGGGCGCGGCGTGCTGGACGACAAGGGCCCCGCCTTTGCCTCCATATACGCGCTTGCCGCCATCCGCGAGGCGGGTATCCCGCTCCGCCGCCGCATCCGCGTGATCCTCGGCACGAACGAGGAGACCGGCTGGGGCTGTATGGACTATTACCGCGAGCACGGCGAAGCGCCGACGCTCGGCTTCACCCCGGACGGCGAGTACCCCGTCGTCAATTCCGAGAAGGGCATACTCCACACCACGTTTGAAAAGCGCTTCGAGAGCCGCGTCCGCATGAAGGCCGGCACGAGGCCGAACGTCGTTCCCGGCAGGCTCGAGGCCTTCATCCCCTGCGCACCCGAAAGGCTCCGCGCGGCGGTCGACAGGGCGGCGCTTTCCGATTTTAAGTTTGAGACAGAGGAAGCCGAAGGCGGCTCCTCCTTCACCGTGATAGGGCTCGACGCGCACGCCTCCATGCCCGAGGCGGGCTTCAACTCCATTCAGGCGGCGTTCACCGTGCTGGATCTGCTCGGTCTCGAAGGCGCCGACGGCGAGATGATCGCCAATATGCACAGGGCCCTCGGGATGGGCCTGCACGGCGAGAGCATGGGCCTTGACGTGATGGACGCTTCCGGCAGGCTGACGCTCAACCCCGGCGTGCTCGAATGGAACGAAAACGGCATAGTCGATTTCAAGATCGACGTCCGCCACCCCATCTCCCTCTCCGCGGAAGAGGTCAAAAAGGCGGAGACCGAGGCTCTCGGCATGCCGATAACCCACGAGCACGCGCAGCACGGGCTCTTCGTCCCCGCGGAGAGCGAGCTCGTTTCAAAGCTCCTTGACGTTTACGCCGCCCGCACAGGCGAGCGTCCCGCCCCGCTCGCGATAGGCGGAGGCACCTACGCGAGGGCGTTCGATAACGTCGTCGCTTTCGGCTGCGAGATTCCCGGCCACCCCTCCCCCGTGCATATGCCCAACGAGCTGATATCGCTGGACGATCTCATGTTCGACGCTCACATGATCGCCGACGCGATGCTCGCCCTGGCGGAATAACACCGGACAAACCGGAATACAGAGGCAAACGAAAACTCCCCGCAGGCGCGGGGAGTTGGTTTATATTCCGGCGGGATCCTCAGAACGTATCGATGAGGTTCATGGCGAAGCGCATTATCATGAGCGCGTCGTTAGTGGTGAGGTTGGAGTCGTTATCGACGTTGCCGGCGAATATCTGCTTGTCGGTGAGGTTCGTGAGGTTCATGACCTTTCGCATCGCAAGGAGAGCGTCGAGCGCGTTGACCGTGCCGTTGAGGTCGGTATCGCCGACGAGCACGTAAACGGGATGCACGGAAAGATTCGCGGTCACGTTAGTGTAATCGACGTCCCATCCGAAGAAGCGGTAGACGCCGTTGGAGTTGCTTATCGTCTGCGGGAGGGTGGGCGCCGTGGCGGAGAGGCCGTGCTGGACCTGCTGGGTGGAAACGACGTGCCCGTCATAATCGTAGAAGGTGACGGTGTGGACCGTCGCGGTGACGGCGTTGAAATACACCTTGCCGTTTACGACGTTGACCTGCTCATGATCCCTGTAGTAATCGACGTCGGGCGCGATCTGCGTATTGGGGACCCAGTAGCGGCTCTCCCTGACGATGATGGGGAACTCGAGATAATAGCCGTTGGAATCGTGGCTGCAGATGGAGGTGGAGGGGATCGCGTCGATGCGGAAGCGGAACCTCGCCATGCTGCCGCCGGCGTTCATGCCGCCGAAATCGAAGGAGGTGAGGTACATGCCTATATCGGAATACATGTTGCCCGCCTCGCCGTAGGGGTTGTTGCCCGTCTGGCCCTCATACTCGAGCCTGTAGATGAAGTTGGGCATGTCAGAGGTCTGGTTGTCGTTGGCGATGGACTGGTTGATCTGGTAGATGACGCCGCCGGACCACGTGGTTGAACAGGCCGTGGGGGTCACGAACTGCTCGGGGTAGTCTATATACCAGTGGCCGCTCCACATCCTGGAGTTCGCGGAAACGTCAAGGGTGAAATAGAATGTGTTGCCGACGCTGAGATTGGCGGCGTTTACGGTGGCGCCCGTGTAGGTCACGGAAACGTCCTCCGCGGAAACGGCCCCTGCGAACGCCGCGGGCACGAACGCCGCGGCCATTATCACAGCCATCAGAACCGCTGTAAATTTCTTCATGTTAAATCCTTTCCTCTCCCACTTCCGGGGAAAACATATTCTAACAGCATAATAATATCACAAATCCTTCCTTCGTGAAAGAGAATATCCTAAACTGTCACAATATATTATCTCAGTCCGCGGGGAACTCAACGCTTATCGAGGTGCCGACGCCGACCTCGCTCTCTATGCCTATCGCCGCGCCGTATCTTTCGGCGACGTGCTTGACTATCGCGAGCCCGAGCCCCGTGCCGCCGGTCTCCTTTGAGCGGGATTTATCCACCCGGTAGAACCTCTCGAATACGTGATCGCGATGCTCCTCGGGGATTCCGATGCCCGTATCGCTCACGGTGAGGGTGCGGCCGCGGGTCTTGACCGTTACGGAGCCGCCTTCCTTATTATAGCGGATGGCGTTGTCCATGAGATTGTAGATGAGCTCGTTCAGCAGGCTCCGGGAGCCGTTGACTAT
This sequence comes from Clostridia bacterium, assembly GCA_017509785.1. Classification (GTDB taxonomy): domain Bacteria; phylum Bacillota; class Clostridia; order Christensenellales; family CAG-138; genus UBA3857. The sequence goes on along the minus strand of JAFWOT010000002.1, from coordinate 55,788 downwards.
GAGCTCCTCGGTATCGAGAATGAGGTCGACGGAATGATCCTCCGCCGATTTTAAAAGCACGTCGCGGCATTCGTCGGCGACCTGCGCGAGGTCGACCTCCTCGCTGTCGCTTTCGGGGGCGCCCTCGTCAAGGCTCGAGAGCCTTATTATATCCCCGATGAGGGCGAGCAGACGCTTCGATTCCTTCTGTATCCTCGCGGCGAAGCCGGGCACGTCCTTCGGGTCGGCAAGGCCGGTCGCTATCATCTCCGCGTAGCCGGAGATGGAGGTCAGCGGAGTCTTCAGTTCGTGGCTGACGTTCGCCGTGAATTCGCGGCGCATCCTGCGGAGGGTGAGCTGTTCGCCCATATCGAGAAGGAGCATCATCGTGCCGACTATCTGCCCGCTGAATATGACGGGATCCACGAGCACGCGCAGCGTCTTCGACCTGCAGGTGAATTCGGTGAGGCTGCTTTCCCCCTTTTCCGCAAGGGAGATGCAGCGGAGCAGCTCCTCATCCGTGATGGCGTCGGTCTTATATATGCCTATCGCGTTATCCGGCAGGCCGAGATAGCCGCGCGCGTCCTCGCTGACGGTATAGACGCGGGAGTTGCCGTCGAAAACGATTATGCCCGCCGTGATGCTGTCTATCATGGCGGCGTAATCCGCGCCGTGATATTCCTTTTCCGCCTTCATTAGGGAGGAGGAGAAGAAGTAAAGGCAGGCGGCGCAGAGGAGCACCGTGCCGCCGACCGCGGCGAGCATCCACACGTGCGGCAGGCCGAGCATGACCGAGGCGGCGGAGACCGTCGCCGTAAGAGCAAGGGCTATCACGTAGACTATGAATGCAAAGGATCGAAAGCGTTTGTCCATAGATATCTCCGATTCGGGTTTTAAAATATTGTATCAGAAACGCATATGCTTGTCAAAACGGGTTTTTATCCAAAAATACAAAAAAGGTCTTGCAAGTACGGCTGAAATTGGTTAAAATAAAATGATGGGATATAAGCATGCGCAGGCAGGCTTTGTTTCCCTCACAAAAAAGTAATTTTCCTATCAACGGTTAAAGCATAGAAGGGAGATCTGTATGAATCTTTCACTCGAAGTAAAGAAGTTTATGAACAACGAGCATACGGGCGAGTACGTCACCGTGGTGCTTCCATCTGAGCTTCCGATCGAGAGGAGCGAGGTGCGCGAGGTGAACCGTGACCGCACGGCCGCCAACAGCGCGAAGAGCCTTGCCGAAAACAAAGCCCGCATCGCCTCAAAGGCGAGGGACAGGGTGAAGAACACCGAGAAGCTCCACTCCCTCAAGGAGGAGGAGCTTGAGGAAGCCAATTCCGTGCTCGAGGAGATAATCTCCCAGCAGAAGGCGATGCAGCCCGAGCTCGATGAAAAGCGTTCCTCTTTCGAGGCGGCGCAGGCCGAATACAACGAAAACAACAGCATCTACAACTCCAAGCGCGAATCCTTCGAGCGCATGGAGGAAGCATATAACGCGGCGGTCGAGGCGGAGCGCACTGCAAACCTCGTTTTGAACGACTGCAGGGCGAATTTCAGCGGAGCGGAGAGCGCTCTTCAGAACGCCAAGCAGGAGGGCTCCCGTCACGAAGGGCTCCTCTCCTCCACCCGCGGGGAGGCCGCGGAAGCGAAGGTCCTTTCCGAGAACGCGAGGAACGACGCGCGCGAGGCGGCGAGGCTCGAAGCCGAGCAGAATGAAAAATACACCGAGCTTTCCGACAGGACGGCCCAGCTCCTCGCCATATTGAAAAAGGAATCCAAGAAGCTTTCCGACTGCCAGAAGGCTGTCGCCGCCGCGAATAAGGAATGCGCGAAGGCTTCTTCCGATCAGGTCTCCGTCACGGAGTCGCTGGCCTCAACCGAGAATCTCATAAAGGAATCCTCGAGGAGCGATATAGAATCCCTCAAAGCGAAGGCCGCCTCACTGAAGGCGAGGCTCGACGCTTCCAACATCAGGGTGGATAACGCCCACGCCGCAAGGGCCGCCGCCGAGGATGAGCTCGACGCCGCCGAGGAATCCCATTCGAGGGCGGAGATCAATTACAACAAGGTCTATGAGCTGATGAACGTAGCCAAGGCGGAGCTCGACGATCTGCGCGCGAAATCCGCTGCCGCGGCTTCACGGGCTTCCGAGGCGCAGGCGAGGTACTCCTCTTTAAGCACCAGCTTCGAAAAATCCCAGAGCGATCTCGAATCCTCCGTCCGCGACGTGAGGAGCCGCGAGGCGGGGCTCGTCGATTCGAAGAAGGCTCTCCTCAACGCGGAATCGGACGTTGAGCGCAGGCGCGCGGCGACGGCGTACGCAAGGGAAGAGATGGAAAAAGCGAGGGCCGTCATGGAAGAGAACCGCTCCGTGATGCAGAGGAGCGAAAGCTTCTACAACACCCACAAGGCGGCATTCGATTCAATAAACAGCTCCTATCAGATGGCGGAGCGCGACCGCAGGACCCAGAAGAACATCTGCGAGCGCCTCTCAACCGAATTGAAGATACTCGCCGATCAGCTCGAGGAGGATATCGCCGCCCGCGACGCGGCCGAGGAGGACGCAGATCAGAGCTCCGCGGAGGCGGAGCGCAGGCGCCTTTCGGTGAGGACCATAAACGCGAAGAACGAAACGGCGAAGATCCATTACATGCGCGAGGGCAAGGGCGAGGATATTCTCCTCATCCACTCGATAGGTCAGTCCCTTTACACTTACAGGGAGCTCATTCCGAGGCTCAGCTCCAAGTTCCGCGTAACGGCGGTCGATATGGTCGGGTTCGGTTATTCCGAGAAGCCCTACTATTTCAACTACACGATCCGCGAGATGGGCGATTTCATAGCAAGGTTCATGGAAGCCATGGGCATGGAGACGGCTCACATATTCGGCTTTTCGATGGGGGCGGGATACGTGATCGATTTTGCCAAGCGTTACCCCGAAAAATGCGGCAAGGTGGTGCTTCTCTCCCCGGGCGGCATAACGCCCGAGATGCCCTCCTCGATCCGCTCCATCGACAACCGTCTCTTCGGCGGGATCGCCGCGAGGATGCTGAGCTACAAGAGCGTGAAGAAGATGCTCGCGGAGTGCTTCTTCGACCTCACCCACCATACGGACGACCTCATAGAGGAATACTATAAGCCGATCGCCTCGCCCGAAACGAAGCGTGTCATAAGGGCGTGCGTCGCCAATTACGATGACGAGGAGGTCATCCACTCCCTGCGCGACGTTAACGCGGACACCATGCTCCTCTGGGGAAACGAGGATAAATGGCACCCGACCGATATGGCGAACATGTTCCGCGCCGTGATGCCGAAGGTGAATTACACCCTCGTGAGGAACGCAGGTCATCTTGCGCATGAGGAAAAGGCCGACAGGATCGCTCAGCTCATAAAGATGTTCATCCCCTGCGGCTACGACGAGGAGTCCGAAAACTTCTGACGGAGTTTTCCTCATTCTCCGTGTTGAAAACCCGGATGTGAATATTGAAAACTCCCAAAACACGAACATTATTGAAAAGCCGGGAGTTTTCCTCTTTCTTTCCGAAAGGGTTTCAACACGGGAATTTCCTTCCCTCTTTTGGGAAAACAAGGGTTTTCCTCAGGTTCCTCGCCCCCTCCTGCTGCTGCTGTTTTAATTTGATAAGAGATGATAAGCGCAGCGGAGGAGTTTTCGGAGCATATGAGGAAAACGCCCATCCGAAACAGATAAGCAAAAAAACTTAAAGGAGGAAGCCAAATGAAATTCTCAGTGGGTTCAGGCGAGCTGAACGAGGCTCTTGCTGTTGTTACGAAGGCCCTTTCATCAAGCAGCGAGACCCCTGTATTGAAGGGCATATATCTCAGCGCTTTCGAAAACGAGCTGTATCTCAAGTGCTCGGATTCTTCCATCCAGATAGAAACGACCATCCCCGCCCTTGTTGAGGAGGAGGGCGCCGCCGTAATGCCCGGGCGCCTTATGGCGGATCTCGTCAGGAGGATGAGGAGCGGCAGCATCAATTTCGAGACCGTGGACGATCTTTCGATGAAGGTCGTTTCCGGCAGGTCAAAGAGCGTGCTTCAGTTCTTCGCCCCCGATACCTACCCGAGGATGGAGGAGACCAGGAGCGACGTTTCATTCGGTATAAAGCAGGATCTTTTCCGTTCGATGATAAAGCAGACCGTTTTCAGCTGCGGCGACGAGGACGCGAAGCCCGTCCTGCGCGGCATTTTCATGGAATTCACGGACGAGGGATACCTCAATCTCATTGCGCTTGACGGGTTCCGCCTTGCAAAGAGGTGCGAAAAGGTAAGCGTAGAGGGTGAAAAGAGGAACGCCATAGTCCCCGCCAAGACCATGAACGACATAGCCAACATACTCTCCGACACGGAGGATGAGATATCCATCACCCTTTCGGCGACCCATATAACCGTGGATCTCGGAGCCACGAAGATAAAGGCGAGGCTCATAAAGGGCGATTACATCAATTATAAGAACATACTTTCAAGGAAATCCGCCTCACGCATAATAGTAAACAGGGAGGAATTCCTCGAGAGCCTCGATATGGTCTGGCTGATAGCCAAGGAAAACAACAACAACGTTATAAAGCTCGAATTCGATGAGGACAGGATGCTCATCTCTGCAAGGAGCCAGGCAGGCAGCATAAACGAGAGCGTCGCCATTAATATAACCGGGACCCCCGTCGAGATCGCGTTCAACGCGAAGTACCTCCTCGATATCGCCAAGGCGGTCGATGATGAAAGCATAGCTTTCAATTTCAACACATCCGTCACACCCTGCATAGCGGAGCCCGTAAACGGCGAGAGCTTCTATTATCTCATACTCCCCATAAGGCTGCTGAGGAACTGATCTTTCAACATATTGCGCTTTAAGTGGGGCTTTCACCTCAATATGATGTGTATAACGTCCGTTTTGAGATGAAAGCCCCCTTTCCTTTTTAACGGAAGAGCGCAAAAAACCTATGCGCGGCCTATATTTTTTCAATAAATATATTTAAATGAAAAGCCTTCGGGAGGTTGACATCGGACCGAAGATATGATAAAGTACTAAAGCCCCTGTGAAGGGGTATTATTTAGCTTGTATTCATCGTACGGCTGAATAAGCGGAAGGCCGCAAAAACGGTCGATATTACCGCAATCTTTAAGGAGGTAAAAACCATGCGCGTAAAGATCACACTTGCCTGCACCGAATGCAAGCAGAGGAACTACAATACCTTCAAGAATAAGAAGAACGATCCCGATCGTCTTGAGTTCAACAAGTATTGCCGTTTCTGCCGTAAGCACACCCTGCACAGGGAAGCCAAGTAATTCTTTTCAAGAGGGATATCACTATGGCAAACAAGGAAGAAAAAAAGGTCGGTTTCTTTCAGAAGATTGGTAATTTCTTCAAAGGCATCGGCAAGTATTTCAAGGAGGTCTGGGCTGAAGTAAAGCAGCTCACCTGGCCCACCAAGAAGGAGCTCATCAACTACTGCCTCGCCGTTATCGCTTTCTGCGCGCTGATGGCGATCATCATCGGGCTTCTTGATTTTGCCTTCGGCACCGCGTTCAACGCGCTCGCCGGTCTCGGCAAGTAAGGTTGGAAAAATGGCTGACGAGGTAAACAAGACGATCGTAAATAACGAAGAAGCGCCCGAGGTACCCGATGTAATGGAGGATCGCACCCATTACGATGACGAAACCCCGACCGAGCCTCGCTGGTACGTCGTTCACACCTACTCCGGATACGAAAACAAGGTCAAGGAAGATCTCGAAAAGACGATAGAAAACCGCAACCTTCAGAACCTCATTTTCGAGGTGAAGTACCCCACGGAGACCGTTACGGAAACGCCCGAAGGCTCCAAGAAGCCGAAGACTTATCAGCGCAAGGTCTATCCCGGGTACGTTATGGTCAAGATGATCATGACGGACAGCACCTGGTACATCGTCAGAAACACAAGGGGTGTCACGTCCTTCGTTGGAACGGGCAACAAGCCCATCCCCCTCACGGACGAGGAGGTCACCGCAATGGGTGTTGAGCGCATCAGCCTCAAGCTCGACGTTGAAGTCGGCGAGAACGTGCGCGTGGTCAACGGGCCCTTCGCGAACTTTATCGGTGAGGTCACCGATATCAACCCCGAAACGCAGAAGGTCAAGCTTCTCGTTTCGCTCTTCGGTAAGGAGACTCCCATGGAGCTCGACTTTATCGACATCCAGAAGCTGTAAAGGGCAAAGCCCGCACGCTTCAAACACTTGTATGATTTCCCCGCAGGGGGCTCTCATAAGTGGGAGGAACGGAGATCTTTATCAGGTCTCTATACTCCGCAAGTACCACATTTTTAGGAGGAAATTAAAATGGCAAAGAAGATCACCGGCTTTGTCAAGCTGCAGATCCCCGCAGGCAAAGCAACGCCCGCACCGCCCGTAGGCCCCGCTCTCGGTCAGCACGGCCTCAACATCATGGGCTTCTGTAAGGAGTTCAACGAGAAGACCGCCAAGCAGGCGGGCCTGATCATCCCCGTAGTCATCACGGTTTATCAGGATCGTTCCTTCACCTTCATCACGAAGACCCCGCCCGCATCCGTCCTCATCAAGAAGGCCTGCGGTATCGAGTCCGGTTCCGGCGTCCCCAATAAGACAAAGGTCGCCAACATCACCAAGGCTCAGGTACGCGAGATAGCCGAGATGAAGATGCCCGACCTGAACGCCGCTTCCATTGAGGCCGCGATGAGCATGGTCGCAGGTACCGCACGCTCCATGGGCGTCGTCGTAGTAGACTAAAGAGGTGTAATATGAAGCACGGTAAGAAGTATAATGACAGCGTAAAGACCATTGAGAAGGCCAAGCTGTACGATCCCGCCGAGGGTATCGAGGTAGTCCTCGGGACTGCAAAGGCAAAGTTCGATGAGACCATCGAGGCTCACATCCGTCTGGGTGTTGACTCCCGTCATGCCGACCAGCAGGTCCGCGGCGCAGTCGTACTGCCCCACGGCACCGGCCGCGTTGTGCGCGTTCTCGTTTTCGCCAAGGGCGATAAGGCCCGCGAGGCTCAGGAAGCCGGCGCCGATTTCGTAGGCGATGAGGAAATGGTAAAGAAGATCCAGACCGAAAACTGGTTTGGATTCGACGTCTGCGTAGCCACCCCCGATATGATGGGCGTCGTCGGCCGCATCGGTCGTGTTCTCGGCCCGAAGGGCCTGATGCCCAACCCCAAGAGCGGCACCGTCACCATGGACGTGGCAAAGGCCATCGCCGATATCAAAGCCGGTAAGGTCGAGTATCGTGTTGATAAGACCAACATCTGCCACTGCCCCATCGGCAAGGCCAGCTTCGGCAAGGAAAAGCTCGTCGAGAACCTTAACACCCTCATGGATGCCATCATCAAGGCAAAGCCCGCTGCGGCAAAGGGCACCTACATCAAGTCCCTCGTTCTGTCCAGCACCATGGGCCCCGGCGTCCGTTTCAACGGCACCAGGTTCGGCAACTGATGGGTCTGAACACAGAATCATAAGGAAAGAGGTACAATTCTATGAAGATGACATACCAGCCTAAGGTAAGGCAGAGGAAGAAGGTCCACGGTTTCCGTCAGCGCATGTCCACCAAGAACGGCAGGAACGTTCTCGCAAGGCGCCGCGCAAAGGGCAGGAAGAGGATCTCTGCGTAATTGAATAATATGACTGAACCACGGCGTGATGAACATCTCCCGTGGTTCAGATACTTTATTCGGAACAAAAGGCGCACGCGGCCGCGCCTTAAATAAGGGCCGCGGTACTGATTTTCGATGAAGCGTTGCTATTCCCTAAAAAGGAATAAGGAATTCCGCCGTGTATACAGAAAGGGAAAGTCGGCAGGAAGCCGCATTTTGGTATTGATATACACGCCGGCTGAAGCGCCAGAAAAAAGGATAGGCTTCGCCGTTGGGAAGAAGATAGGCAACGCGGTCATCCGCAATAAGGTAAAACGCAGACTCAGAGAGGCTGTAACTCCTCTCTTGCCGGAGATAGCTCCCGGCTGCCGCCTCATATTTATCGCGCGTTCGCCTATTACGGAAGTCACGTTCAAAGAAATAGAGTCCACCGTTCGCCGCTTGGTGCAGAAGGCGGGCTTGATCGGCTGAAACGAGCCTTTAGCCATATTGGCATTTGACCGGGACCGCGGCATTTATTGCCCACCTGCGTAAAAGCGGGTATGCCGCCGTTCTATCGGATCGGGCAGATATTTGACCATGCCGGTAAGATCGCCGGCTAAGATACGCCGCAAGGCGCGGAATATAATGGTCGGAAACGCAATCAAACGCTTTCTTATATATTTGATCCGTTGTTACAGACAGCTTCGTCCTGACAGGGCACCCTGCTGCAGGTATAAGCCGTCATGCTCGGAGTACGCGATACAAGCCATAGAAATACACGGAGCGGCCAAGGGAATACTCTTGGCTGTTTGGCGTCTTTTAAGATGCAACCCCTTTTCAAAAGGCGGGATCGATCCGGTCCCCGAAAGGGGAAGATGGTCAAACAGGGAGAAAAAAACAACCGGTCAGGAAAGGAATTAACGATGACATTTTTTCTCACACGCTGGTTCTATTATCTGATGCAGTTCCTCTACGGGCTGTTCGGGAACAATTATCTGCTCACGATACTCGTCGTTACGCTGCTTCTGCGCCTCGTGCAGATATTCCCGGATATCTCGAACCGCAAGACCCAGATAAAGATGGCTGTCGTCCAGCCGAAGATAAACGAGCTGCAAAAGAAATACGCCAACGATCCGCAGAAGCTTCGCGTTGAGCAGTCCAAGCTCATGAAGGAGCACGGCGTCAGCACCCTCACAAGCTGCCTGCCCATGCTCATAACGCTGCCTCTCTTCTTCTGTTTCCTCTCCGCTTTCCGCGTATGGGGCAACGAGGAGACCATCACCCTCATGTATGAGACTGCCATCACCCAGACCATGGAGGAGGATTCCGCCGAGCGCACCGCCGCAGAGGAGAAGGCAATGGATACCTTCGACAGCTTCAAATTCCTCTGGGTACACAATATCTGGCAGCCGGATAACTTCCTCGATACCGATTTCCTCATATTCCGCATGGACGGCGAGGTCATAACGAAGCCGAGGAACCTCCAGGCGCTGAGCTCCGTGACGCTTGCGAACATGCCCCTTCTGCAGAAGGGCTACACCGACAGGAGCGGAAATACCGTCTCCGGCGAGGAGATATGGAATAAATTGAAGGAGCTCGGGCTTGCCGCGGGCGAATGGGGCAACGCCGGGAACTCTTCCGGCTGCAATGCCTGCTCGAGCTGCTCGACCGACCGCTCCGGTATGCTTCTGCTGCCGGATAAGGTCGACGAGGATATCGCCGTCAGGATGATGGGCGACGAGGCCGTGAAAGAGGAGACCGATCCCGAGACCGGCGCCGTTACGAAGGCCGGCACGAGCGGTGCGGATATCTACGCATCCCTCATGAAGAGGTATCCGGATTCCCTCTCGAAGGACGGGAAGACCCCCGCTAACGGCTTCATGATACTGCCGTTCCTCGCGGCGGGAATGCAGCTGCTCTCCTCCATAATAATGATGAGGCGCAGCAAGAAGGACAACGCCGGGAATCAGCAGGCCAAGCAGATGAACGCCATGCTCTACTTCATGCCGATAATGAGTATCCTCATCTGCCTGAGCTCCACGACCGCGTTCGCGTTCTACTGGACGATCAGCGGTATAATACAGCTCGCTTCCACGCTGATAATCAACGCGATATTTGACAGGAAAAAAGCCAAAACGGAGGTTGCAAAATAATGGAAGAAAACGAAATGATGAGCATCGAGTCATCGGGTAAGTCCGTTGACGAAGCCATATTCAAGGGATTACAGCAGATGGGCATCTCGATCGACGAGGTCTCCATCGAGATAATACAGACGGAAACGAAGGGCATACTCGGCATCGGCGCCAAGCCCGCGAAGGTGCGCCTCACAAAGAAGCCCCCCGAAGAGTACGAGGTCCCCGATTACATGAAGAGGGCCGAGGAGCGCAGGGAGCGCCGCGGCGAAAGGAACGACCGCAGGAGCGAGCAGCGTGACCGCAGGCGCGAAGGCCGCCGCGAGAAGGATAACAGAAAGTCAGAAAAGCCCGCAAAGGCCGAGGAAAACAACGAAAGGACCGAGGAAAATACCGCCGAGGAGAAGACTCCCCGCGAGGAGAAGCCCGTTCGTGAGAACAGGCCCCGCCGCGAGAGGAAGCCCGAGCCGACGGAGCCCGTAAGCGCCGAAGAGGCGCCCGCCGCTCCCGCGGAGGAGCCCGCGAAGGTCATCAATTACACCGTTGAGGCCGCCGAGGGCAACCCCGCCGCCGAGTTCGTGAAGGGGCTCATCACCCGCATGGGCGCGGAAGGCACCGTGCTTGCCGCGCAGGATGAGGACTGCCTGAGGCTCCGCATCGATTCCGAGATGATGGGTCTGCTCATAGGCCACAGGGGCGAGACGCTCGACGCGATGCAGTACATCACCGGCCTTGTGATCAACAAGAACCGCAAGACCGACGGCTATACGAGGGTCACCCTCAACACTGAGGAATACCGCGAGAAGCGCGAGGAGACCCTTCGCCGCCTTGCGAGGAAGGTCGCGAGCCAGGTCCGCGTGACGGGACGCCCCCGCGCGCTGGAGCCCATGAACCCCTATGAGAGGCGCGTACTCCATTCCGCCCTGCAGAACAACCCCGACGTGACCACCCATTCCGAGGGTGAGGAGCCCAACCGCCGCGTCGTTGTTACCCCGCGCCGCAAGGCCGGCTACAACAGGAGCACCGGCCGCCGCAGGAGCCGCTCCTATAAGAAGGCGGAAAAACCCGCAGAGGAACAGCTCAATGTGGAAACCGTTGTGGAAAACATTGAAAACTCTGTGGAAAACGCAGACTGAGATATGGAATCAACCGTTTTTGCACTGTCCACCCCCGTGGGCGGTGCAATTGCAATTATGAGAATAAGCGGAGCGAACGCGCGCCCCATACTCGAAAAGCTTTTCACCGGGCGCATCGAACACAGGCGCGCGGGCTTCGGCCGCATAGCAGACGGAGAGGGCGAGACCGTCGATACCTGCACGGCGGTATTCTTTGAGGCGCCGCATTCCTACACCGGCGAGGACATGGCGGAGATCTCCGTCCACGGTTCGTACGCCGTCGTGAGAAGGCTTGCGGAGCTCATCGGGCAAACGGGGCTTGCCCGCCCCGCCGAGCCGGGCGAATTCACGAAGCGCGCCTATCTCAACGGCAAGATGGATCTCGCTGAGAGCGAGGCGGTGATGGATCTCATAGCTTCCACCGCCGAGAGACAGCGCCGCGCCGCCGCCCGCCAGCTCGAGGGGCGTCTTTCCGCGGTCATCGGTTCGCTCTATGAAAGGGTGAAAGGCGTCCTGGCGGAAACGGCCGCGTTCGTCGATGACGATACCGACGAGATCGAATTCGATATAAATGAGGCGATAAATAAAATTATAGCCGTTAAAGACGATATTTCTTCGCTTATTGAGAGCGGTTTAAAGGCAAGGGTGCTGCGCGAGGGCGTAAGGACAGCCATAATCGGCAGCCCGAACGTGGGAAAGAGCTCGCTTTTAAACGCGCTCATAAAGAGGGAAAGAGCGATCGTCACTGAGATACCCGGCACGACGAGGGACACGGTCGAGGAGGCCGTTTCGATCGAGGGACTGCCCGTGGTATTCATCGACACTGCCGGCATACGCGAAACGGACGACGCCGTCGAAAGAATGGGGATAGAGCGCTCCCTGAAGGAGCGGCACGACGCGGACGTCGTGCTGCTGCTCATCGACAGATCGAGGGCGACTCTTCCCGAGGATGAGGAGCTCATCGCCTCGGCGGACGCGGGGAAAACGCTTGCTGTCATTACGAAGAGCGATCTGCCGGCCGTCCTCGCGCCGGACGCCGGAGGGAGCTTCCGCGGCCTGCCCGCGGTGAAGGTAAGCGCGCTGACGGGCGAAGGATTGACGGAGCTGCGGAAGCGCATCGCCTCAATGGCGGCGCCGGGTGAGCTCGAACCGGAAGTCACCAACGTGAGGCATATCCGAGCCCTTGAGCAGGCGAAAAGCGCACTCGAGGCCGCATGCACGGGGCTCTCTGCCGGGACGCCCGACACGGCTGTATTCGAACTGCGGGAAGCGATGACGGGCCTCGCCTCCATAACAGGGAGAGAGGACGCGGCGGAGGATCTTGTAAACACGATTTTTTCAAGCTTTTGTATAGGAAAATAAGCATCGGAGCAGATGATGGAAAGCGTTTTTGCGGGTGAAAAACACGATATTGCCGTGATAGGAGCGGGGCATGCCGGCTGTGAGGCCGCGCTTGCCTGCGCCCGCATGGGACTGAAAACGGCCGTCATATGCATGGATCTCGATTCGGTCGCGCTCATGGCATGCAATCCCTCCATCGGCGGCACCTCAAAGGGGCATCTCGTGCGGGAGGTGGACGCCCTCGGCGGCGAGATGGGTCTGGCTTCGGATGAATGCTTCATACAGATGAGGATGCTCAACACCGGCAAGGGCCCGGCGGTGCATTCACTGCGCGCGCAGATGGACAAGCGCCGCTACCATGAGAGAATGAAACGCGCCCTCGAAAATGAGGAGAGGATCACCCTCATACAGGACGAATGCGCGGAGATACTTACGGAAAACGGGCGCGTCAGCGGTGTGAGGACGGCGCTCGGCGCTCTCATCCCCTGCCGCGCTGCCGTGATCTGCTCGGGCGTATACCTCAATTCGCGCGTGCACACGGGCGAATTCCACCGCGACAGGGGGCCTTCGGGGCTCTCGAGCGCGACGCTGCTCTCGGGGTCTCTTAAGGAGCTCGGCTTCGAGCTTCGCCGCTTCAAGACGGGCACCCCGCCGAGGGTCAAGGGGAGCACGCTCGATCTCACCCGCATGCAGCCCCAGTACGGGGACGTGCCCATCCCGCATTTCTCGTTCATGACGGACGAGCTGAATAAGGAGCAGCAGCCCTGCCATCTCACCTACACGAACAAAAAAACCCATGATATCATAAGGGAAAACCTCGACCGTGCGCCGATGTTCACGGGCGCCATACACGCGACGGGGACGAGATACTGCCCATCGATCGAGGATAAGATAGTTCGCTTTGCGGACAAGGACCGCCACCAGCTCTTCATCGAGCCGGAGGGACTCACGACGGACGAGATGTACGTGCAGGGGATGTCGACGAGCCTCCCGCGGGACGTGCAGGACGAGATGCTTCGCACCGTCGAGGGGATGGAAAACTGCCGTATTACCCGCTACGGCTACGCGATAGAGTACGACTGCATAGACCCGACGGAGCTCGATTCGCGGCTCATGAGCCGCAGGATACCGGGGCTCTTCCTCGCGGGGCAGATAAACGGCAGCTCCGGCTATGAGGAGGCCGCCGCGCAGGGCGTTTACGCCGGCATCAATGCCGCTCTCTATTTAAAGGGGGGGGAGCCGCTCATAATAGGGCGTGCGGACGCTTATCTCGGCGTGCTGTGCGACGACCTTACCCTGAAGGGCACGAATGAGCCCTACCGCATGATGACCTGCCGGGCGGAGTACAGGATGCTCCTGCGGCAGGACAACGCCGACCTCCGCCTCACCGAAAGGGCGTATCGCGCGGGAGCCGTCACCGTCGAAAGATATGAAAGGCTCATGCGGAAAAAAGCCTTGATAGATAAGGCAAATTCCGCTCTTTGCAGATCGGTCCCCGCGGATGAGAGGCTGAATGCGATGCTCCGTGCGAAGGACTCTGCCGAGGTGAGGGGCAGCGTTCGGCTCGACACGCTTTTGAAGCGCGCGGGCGTCGGGTACACCGATCTTGCCGCGCTCTTCGATCTGCCCGACGTCGGAAGCGAAGCCGGGGAGGAGATCGAGGTCGAGGCCCTCTACGGCGGTTACATCAAAAGGCAGGAAACGGAGATCCGCAGGCTGCGTGAGCTCGAGTGCGAGCGCATACCGGCGGGAGTCGATTTCATGGGCATATCGAACCTGCGCATCGAGGCGAGGCAGAAGCTCACCGCCATTCGCCCGGAGACGCTTGGGCAGGCTTCGCGGATCTCGGGCGTGAGCCCTTCGGATATCGCGGTGCTGAGCGTTTACCTTAAGAGCGTTTCAAACAAGGAGGGAGCCAATGGATGAGATAATCACAGCCGAAAGCATGACGGCGGAGCTGCTCCGCGAAGCCATACCGGAGCTGACGGACGAACAGGCGCGGCGTTTCATAATTTACTATGACGAATTGATAGAGCGAAACCGCAGCGTAAATCTTACCCGCATCACCTCCCCCGCCGAGGTCGCGCAGAAGCATTTTGCGGACAGCCTGCTCGGCATGGCGATGATCCCGCAGGGCGCGAGGGTGATAGACGTCGGTACGGGCGCTGGCTTTCCGGGGATACCTCTTGCGATAATGAGGCCCGATATGGAGCTGACGCTCGTGGATTCGCTCGGCAAGAGGGTGAGATTCCTTGAGGAAGTGACGGAAAAGCTCGGCATACGCGCACGGTGCATCCACGCGAGGGCCGAGGACGCGGCCCGGAACGACGCGCTGAGGGCGCACTTCGATATCGCGCTGACGCGGGCGGTCGCACCCATGAACGTACTGCTCGAGCTGACCGTGCCGTTTCTTAAGGTGGGCGGGCGATCGCTCATGTATAAGGCGGGCGGCGTTGAAGCCGAAACGGAAGCCTGCTCAAACGCCGTGAAGGTGCTGAGCTGTTCGCTGACCGTCGCGGGATTCGAAGTCCCCTGGGGCGCGAGGACTGTGGTCTCCGCGGAAAAGCTCGCGAAGACTCCCTCCGCTTACCCGCGCAGGGCGGGGACGGCGCAGAAAAAGCCGCTCTGAAAAGTATTGTCGCAAAAGGGCTTTGTTTGCGCCAGATGCAGGAAGGAAGCCTCCGGCGTCGAATCGGTATGGAAGATCAGCCGATTCCGACCGGAGGTGTTTTTATGTCCATATTTGAGGGAAAGAGGGATCAGAGCCGCAGCGTGAAGAACAGACCCTCCCATCTTGCGGAGCTTCCCGTCGCGCTCATCGTGCCCAATCCCGATCAGCCGAGGCAAAGCTTTGACGAGACCTCGATCGACGAGCTTGCCGCCTCGATAGAGAGTGTCGGGCTAATACAGCCGCTCATAGTGCAGAGGCAAGGCGACGTTTACGAGCTCATCGCGGGCGAGCGGCGCCTTCGCGCGGTGCGCTCCCTCGGGTGGAGGCACGTGCGCTGCATCGTCCGCGGGGATCTTGAGCGCGGGGACCCGGCGCTGATGGCTGTGATCGAGAACCTTCAGAGGGAGGATCTCAATTATTTCGAGGAGGCGGAATGCTTTGAACAGCTCCTCAAAAGGCGGTCGGTCACGCAGGAGGAGCTGGGCTCACTCCTCGGCAAGAGCCAGAGCTATATTGCCAACAAGCTGAGGCTCCTGAAGCTCGAGCCCTCCATGAGAAGGGAGATCTCCTCCGCCGGGCTCTCCGAAAGGCATGCGCGGGAGCTGCTCCGCCTGCCGACCGACGAGCTCCGCAGGACCGCCCTCGGGAGGATACGCGCGGAGGGACTCTCGGTCAAGGAGAGCGAAAGGGAGATATCGAAACTTCTCAAGGGCGATACGCCCGCCGGCAAAGCGAGGCCCCGCATGATACGCATATTCCGCGACTACCGGCTCTTCATCAACACGGTCAACTCCGCCTGCGAACAGCTTCGGGAAAGCGGGCTGTGCGTGGACGTCGAGCAGAGGGATCTCGAGAACGGCGTCGATATAACGATCCGCGTGATGCACAGATGAACCGCGGGAATGTTTCACGTGAAACATTCCCTTTTCTCTGCCAGAATTGTTTCACGTGAAACAATTTGAATTGGCTGTTGCATCGGAGGGAGTTTTCATTTATAATTAAGGCGAACCCCCACGGGGGAATCAATCATCAAGAGGTTGCCATGACTAAAATAGTTGCGATAGCCAATCAGAAGGGCGGCGTGGGCAAGACCACAACGGCCGTCAATCTTGCGGCATGCACGGCGCAGGCGGGAAAGCGCGTACTGCTCGTGGACGTTGACCCGCAGGGCAACGCGACGAGCGGCGTGGGCGTTGATAAGGACGCCTGTGAATTCAGCGTCTACGACGTGCTCATAAACGAGGTGGAAGCCGAAAAGGCGATAGTCAAAACGAGGATAGATACGCTCGACGTGATCCCCTCGAGGATCGAGCTTGCGGGAGCGGAGGTCGAGCTCGTGCCCATGATGGCGCGTGAAAGGAAGCTGCGCACCGCGCTGAAGGAGACCGCTAAGAAATACGATTACGTATTCATCGACTGCCCGCCCTCCCTCGGGCTTTTGACGCTCAACGCGCTGACGGCGGCGAATACGCTCCTCGTGCCCATCCAATGCGAGTACTACGCCCTCGAGGGGCTGGCACAGCTCATGAATACGGTGAAGCTCGTGCGTCAGCATCTCAACGACGATCTCGAGGTCGAGGGCGTCGTAATGACGATGTACGACGCGAGAACGAATCTTTCGCCGATGGTCGTCGGCGAGGTGAAGAAATTCTTCAGGAACAAGGTTTATGAGACTGTCATACCGCGCTCCGTGCGCCTCGGTGAGGCGCCGAGCTTCGGTCTGCCGATAACGCTGTACGACCCGAAGAGCGCGGGCGCGGCGGCATACAGGAATTTAGCAAAGGAGCTCCTTGAAAGAGATGGCAACAAATAAGAAACCGAAGGGTCTCGGCAAGGGACTCGATTCGCTGTTCGGCTCATACGAGCCGCAGGAGACGGACGTCGTGCGGATGATCTCCGTCAACCTTATCGACAACAACCCCGATCAGCCCCGCAAGCAGTTCAATGAGGAGCGGCTTAAGGAGCTTGCGGATTCCATCCGCGAGCACGGGATCGTTCAGCCCCTCATAGTCAGGAGGAACGGCGAGCGCTACACCATAATAGCCGGCGAGCGCAGGTTCCGCGCCGCAATGATGGCGGAAAAGACGGAGGTCCCCGCCATAGTCCGCGATATGGACGGGCGCGAGGTCATGGAGGTCGCCCTTATAGAGAACATTCAGAGGGAAAACCTCAACCCCATCGAGGAGGCTGCTGCGATACGCTTCCTCATGAACGAGCATGACCTCACGCAGGAGGAGGTCGCAAAGCGCCTCTCGAAGAGCAGACCCGCCATCGCGAACTCGGTCAGGCTGCTGAAGCTCCCGGAGGCCGTGCAGGGATTCCTGCGCGAGGGGACAATCGCACCAGGCCACGCGAGGGTGCTGGCTTCGGTCGAGGATGAGGAGCTGCTCGAAAAGCTCGCGGTGAAATGCGCCGAGAGCGGCTGGTCCGTCCGCGAGACGGAGGAGCAGGTCAAGAAGGCCATACTCCTTGAGGAGCTTCATAAGCGCCCCCGCAGGACGAGGCGGCTTTCGAACGACCTTGCCGCGGCGCGCACGCGCATGCGCGAGAGGCTCGGCACAAGGGTGGATATCCAGGGCGACGAGCACAAGGGCAGGATAGTCATCGAATACTACACCGACGAGGGGCTCCAGTCGGTTTACGAAGCCATAATGGGAACGGAAGAATGAACGCCCGCTTAAAGGAGGGCGAGAGATACGAGGATCTCCAATATAAGGGGCTCGGAATAATCCAGAGCGAAAAGGGCTTCCGCTTCGGCACGGATTCGGTGCTGCTTGCTTCGTTCGCGAGGGTCAGCCGGAAGGATCGCGTGATCGATCTCGGCAGCGGGACGGGCGTTATCGCCATACTGCTTGAAGGGCGGACCGGGGCGAAGCTGACAGCGCTTGAGATACAGCCCGGCCAATGCGACATGGCGGCGCGATCCTTTGAGGCGAACGGCCAGGACGTCGCCGTTGTAGAGGCAGACATGAGAACGGCGCATGAGCTCCTCGGCAGGGGGGTGTTCGACGCCGCCGTCTGCAACCCGCCCTATCATTCCGCCGAGGGAGGAAGGATCTCCCGCAAGGGGGAAGCGGGCTTCGAGGGTGCGGCGACGCACGATCTCACCTGCACGTTCGACGAGGTGGCGGCCTCCGCCGAAAGGCTGATAAAATTCGGCGGAAGGTTCTTCCTCTGCTGCCCCGCGGAGAGGCTCGCGGAGGCGTTTCGGGCGCTCAGCGCGGTAAGGCTCGAACCAAAGAGAATGAGGCTCGTCTGCGCAAGGGAGGATAAGCCGCCCTACCTCGCCCTCATAGAGGCGAAGAAGGGAGCGGCGCCCGGGCTCATAGTTGAAAAACAGCTCGTCATATGCGGCGCGGACGGCAGCAGCACGCCGGAGATACGCCGCATCTATCACATGGAATATGAATGAATTCGAAACAGCGGCTCCTTCCGTGGAGCGGACAAACGAACAGCCGTCACAGCGACTCGCGCCGAAGCTCTACCTCTGCGCGACGCCCATAGGCAACATGGGCGACGTTACGAAGCGCGTTCTCGACACGCTCGCGGGGGTCGACGTCATCTTCTGCGAGGATACCCGCAATTCGGGGGCGATGCTCTCCCGCATCGGCATAAGGAAGAGGCTCGAGAGCTGTCACGAGCATAACGAGGAAGCGGCGGCGGCGCGCGTCGTTGAGCTGGTCTCAAGGGGAGGAGCGGCCGCCTATATCTCCGACGCGGGGATGCCCTGCATATCGGACCCCGGCGAAAGGCTCGTGCGCGCCTGCATAGAGAACGGGATAGATTTCGAGGTCCTCCCCGGGGCCTCGGCGAGCCTTACGGCGGCGATACTGAGCGGGCTTCCCACGAAGCGGATATTCTTTGCGGGCTTCCTCCCGCGGGAGAACCGCGAGCGCGCGGAGCTGACGGCGGAAATAAAGCGGATCAGGGCGACCTCCGTCGTCTATGAGAGCCCGTACCGCGTCGGCGCGACCCTGCGTGAGCTCGAGCAGATACTCGGCGACAGGCAGGCGGCGGTAGTCAGGGAGATAACGAAGCTCCATGAGGAGACCGTCCGGGGGAGCCTCTCCTCCCTCGCGGAAAGATACTCCGACGAACCCCCGCGCGGCGAGTGCGTGATAGTGATATCCGGCGAGACAGGAGCCGAACCGGCCTCCGCCGGGAGCGTGGACGAGCTCCTCCGCAGGCTCCTCGCCGAGGGCATGAGCGTGAAGGACGCCGCGAAGCAGGCTTCGCTCCTGCTCGATATCCCGAAGAACGAGGCGTATAAACGCGCGAATGAAATAAAGGCCGAATGAAGCGCAGGCCGCGCGGGCGAACCGTGCGGCTTTTTCATATACTTTTGCGGATCCCCCTTGTATTGACAGTATTTTTATGATAACATTATTGGGTTATATCGATCGTACAGAGGGATCATAGTGGAAAGAAATTTAAAGGAAAACAAGATGGGCACCATGCCCATCGGCAAGCTGATGTTCAATATGTCGCTGCCGATGGTCATTTCGATGCTCGTGCAGGCACTCTATAACGTAGTCGATTCGGTCTTCGTCGCAAGGATCGAGGATACCGCGTCCTCCGGGGCGAACAGCGCGCTGACCGCGGTCGGCCTCGCCTACCCCATACAGCTTCTGATGCTCGCCGTCGCGATAGGAACGGCGGTCGGCATGAACTCGCTCATGAGCCGCAGGCTCGGAGAGAAGCGATTCGAAGACGCGAACTCCGCTGCCTCGAACGGGCTCTTCCTCGAATTCGTTTCGGCGATGGTGTTCCTCGTGCTCGGGCTCACGGTCATCGGTCCGTTCTTCCATATCTTCACGGACGACCCGACCCTTTACGAGCTCGGCGTGACCTATCTGCGCATCTGCATGGTGTTCGGCCTCGGCATATTCATCCACCTCGGGTTCGACAGGATCCTCCAGTCCATGGGCAAGACGACGCTGTCCATGGTTGCGCAGCTCGCGGGCGCGATCGTCAATATCATATTCGACCCGCTCTTCATATTCGGCTACTGGGGCTTCCCCAAGATGGGCATCGCCGGCGCCGCGATAGCGACCGTCATGGGCCAGTGGGTCAGCATGGTCATCGCTATGCTGCTCGTCGTTGTCGGCAAGCATGAGATAAAGGTCTCCTTCAGGAAATTCAGACCGAACCGCGATTCCATCAGGGAGATCTATCGCGTGGGCCTTCCCTCCATTATAATGCAGGGGATAGGCTCCGTCATGAACACGGGCATGAATTTCATACTCTCACGCTTCCTCACCGACGGCATGGGCGTGGCGATAATGAGTATATATTATAAGATGCAATCAATAATCTTTATGCCCCTGTTCGGCATAACGAACGCTTCAATGTCGATAATCGCTTACAATTACGGCGCGAAGAGCTACCGGCGCCTGATGGATACGTGGAAGCGGACTCTGATCGTCTGCGTGATGATAATGACGATCGGGCTCGTTCTCTTCCAGCTCTTCCCGAAGCAGATCGTTTCCATATTCGACACGAAGGGCACGATATCCGGCGCGGGCATACAGGCCTTCCGCACCATATCGATCCACTTCCCGATAGCGGCGGTGTGCATAACGATGGGTACGCTCTTCCAGGCAACGGGCAAGGGCTTCTACAGCATGATAGTTTCGCTCATGCGTCAGCTCGTCGCCCTGCTGCCGGCGGCGGCGCTGCTCGCGCTCCTCACGCACAGGCTTGACGCGGTGTGGTGGTCGTTCCTCATCGCGGAGCTGATGTCGCTGGCCGTGAGCAGCTATTATATGAGCAAGCTCCGGAAGAACGAGCTTGCCGCGATAAAGGACCTCTGATCCGCGACGAAAGGAACCCCGATGAAAAAGAGAATTGCCCTGCTCCTGATACTTGCGCTGGCGCTCGGCGCCGCGGGCTGCGCCGCTCCGGGAGGGCCCGAGGTCGTGGTGATCGACCCGCCCGCCGCTTACGTCACCCTGCCGCCCGACGCGTATACGGAGCCCTCGCAGGGGCCGGTCTCCCCGGCGGAGACGGCCGTGCCTACCGCTGTCCCGACCGCAGAGCCGACGCCGGAGCCCGAGCCGACGCCGGAGCCCATCCCCGTCAGCGTGGAACAGGCGATAGCGTGGTACGAGTATTATCCGCTCGATTACGAGCCCGTTGAAAGGGAGAAGGAGCTTCCCAATCACCCGATCGAGGAGCCCCGCTTCGCCATGGGGGAGGACGGGATCTACCATTCCTCCGAGGCGGATAACGACGGCGAATCCGTTATAATGCTCACCGGCGACCTCATGTGCCAGACCCGCCAGCAGGAGGCCGGCAAAACGGCAACGGGCTACGATTTCCGCGGGAGCTTCGATTTTGTCAGGAACGTGTTCAAAAAAGCCGATCTCGTCGTCGGCAATCTGGAGGCCACCCTTTCCGAGAGCGCGCCCTACATGGCGGAGATGATCGACGTGGAGGAGAGGCCGCACCTCAACGCGCCCGCCACCTTCCTCGAGGCGATACGCGACGCGGGCTACGATCTCGTCGTCATGAGCAACAATCACAACTGCGATACCGGCGTGCGCGGCATTTACGACACGCTCGACCGCGTCGACGAGTACAAGCTCATCCACACCGGCCTCTACCGCAACGCGGCGGAGTGCAGATACGTCGTCGTCGACGTGAACGGCATCAACGTGGGCTTCATGAGCTACGCCACCTACTTCAACCACAAGGAGGAGCATCTGACCTCCGACGGAGTGCGCATACTCCTAAACCCCTATTCGAAGGAGATCGTCGAGAGGGACGTCGCCGCGGTGAAGGCCGCCGGCGCGGAGTACGTCATGGTGTACATACATTGGGGCGTCGAGTATGAGAACGTCCCCGCCGAGGAGCAGTACGTCTGGGCGCAGGAGCTCGCGGACGCCGGAGTCGATTACATAATCGGTTCGCATCCCCACGCGCTGCAGCCATACGACAGGATAACCGCCTCGGACGGCAGGATCGTCCCCATAGTCTATTCGATGGGGAACTTCGTCTCGCATCAGAAGAAGGTCGTCACGAAGGATACGATAATACTCCGCATAAAGCTCGCCCGCGATGAGAACGGCAATATCTATATGAAGGACGAGGGCTATATCCCGTGCCGCGTTTTCCTCTCCTATAAGAACAGGGATTACGCGGTCGTCCCCGTCTCCTATCCCTATAACGGGGGGGATTATTCGGAGTATTTCGCTCCCGCCTACGAGAGGATCACCGGCATTATAGGCAATACGATAGACATAATGGGCACGCTGTAAGCGGCCCGCGAGAGGCGCGGAACTGCGATCATGCAACAAATCAGGATCGCTCCTGCGAGACATATCCCCGAAAATACAGCAAAAAAGCTCTTGCAATGGCTAAAACCAATGCAAAGAGCTTTTTACTTTGTAATCAGTTTGTTTGGGTATGGCTTACAAATACTGCCTTATGACCATTCGGCTAAGCCCCGGAGCTATCGTTCAGCTCTTTTTCTCGAAGGAGTGCCCGCATTTGGGGCAGGTTATGCGTATGCGCCCCTTCCCCCTGGGGACGCGGACGGTCTGCCCGCATTTGGGGCATCTGAAAAAGCGGTGGGTCGCCGACTGTGCGCGCTTCGTCCTTGCCGTGCTGCGCCTTTTCGCGAGCGGCGCGGCTATATGGCTGCGGTACCATTCGTATTCGGCGCGCCTCGCGCTGAGGTTGCGGCTGAGCATCCTGAATATGCCGAACCCGAGCAGGGCGGCGGCAATGGCGTAAAGCACCCAGCCGACGATCGCGCCGGCGGTGCTCCTGACCGCGGCGGAGAATATCCACGCCGCAAAGAAGCTGACGAGCGCGCAGACGTTGAGCGCCGTGTTAAGTCCGTCTCCGCCGTAGCGCCCGATGAAGAAGCGCTGTAATCTCTCTCTGAAATTCATTGTTTCGTCTCCGTTTCGATGATATTGACACCTTAATATTATATCGAAGCGGAGCGGATTTCAAGAACCCGGGGCAAAAAATTACACGGAATTTACAAACTCCGCGCCCGCGCCGCCTCGTTGACAGGGGCCGTCTTCGGGATTATAATAGGCGCATGGAAAAGGGCTTTCTGAAAATACCGAAGCCGCTCCGCGCGGCGCTCTTCCACATACTGCAATGGACCTGGGGCCTGCCGCAGAACCTCGTCGGCGCGCTGCTCCTGCCGATGCTCCGGGGCGAAAGATACCGCTTTCACGGGGCGGTCGTCACCGTCTACAACAACGTGCGGTTCCTTTCCAACAGGGACGGGTTCTCGCTGGGGTCGTTCATATTCATCCCCCGCGGCTGGAGCGAATATGACAGGGAGCATCTGCGCGTTCACGAGTACGGGCACAGCGTCCAGTCGCTGATACTCGGGCCGCTCTATCTGCCCGCCGTCGCGCTGCCCTCGGTGATATGGGTGCGCGTCTACGCGAAGCGCCGCGCCGTGTACCGCTCAAGAGCCGTCGAATACACCGACCGCTTCCCCGAGAATTGGGCCGACCGCCTCGGCGAATACGCAACGGGCGAAAGGCCGTATTGAAAAAGCCCGCAGACGCAGGCTTTTTTCTTTATGTTCAGTTCAGTTTTTCAAGCCCGAGCCGCAATCTGCGAAGGGCTTCATCGCGCCCGAGGAGCGCCGCTATCTCGATGGCGCCGCCGGGGGTGACGGTGCGGCCGGACATCGCTATCCTCACGGGCCAGAGGAGGGTGCCGTTCTTCATGCCGTGCTCCGCGGCGTAGCCTATGAGCGCGTCGTGCAGTGAGGTCTCCGTCCACTCGGGCAGGCTCTCCAGCATGGGGATGACGGCCTCGAGCACGGCCTTGGAGACCTCGGGGTTGGTCTTCGACTTCTTGTTTGTGAAGAGCTCAACGTCATAGCTCTCGTCGAGCTCCGCGAGGAAATCGACCACGTTAGCTATATCGGAGAAGACCTCCGTCCTCGGCTGGAGTATGCGGATGAGTATGTCCTCGTTCGCGGGGTCCGCGGCGATGGAGCCGACGCCCGCCTTTTCGAGCCACGGGAGCGCCTTTTCAAAATAGGCGCGGCCGTCCATGCGGCGGATGTACTCGGCGTTCATCCAGCGGAGCTTGTTGTGGTCGAATATCGCGGGGGATTTCGACAGCCCCTCGAGGCTGAACGCCTCCGTCAGCTCTTTGAGGGTGAAGAACTCGCGCTCGTCTCCGGGGCTCCAGCCCACGAGCGCAAGGTAGTTGATGATGGCCTCGGGCAGATAGCCGAGGTTGATGAGATCCTCAAACGTGGCGTCGCCGTCGCGCTTGGAGAGCTTGTGCGTCGCGTCGCGCATTATGGTGGTGAGGTGGACGTATGTGGGCTTCTCCCAGCCGAAGGCGTCGTAGAGCAGGTTGTACTTCGGCGTGGAGGAGAGGTACTCCATCCCGCGAAGCACGTGCGTCACGCCCATGGTGTGATCGTCGATGACGTTCGCGAAATTGTAGGTCGGCATGCCGTCGGCCTTTATGAGGATCATGTCGTCGAGCTCGGAGCAGTCGACCTCGATATGCCCGAATATCGCGTCGTCGAAATCCGCCTTGCCCTCCGCGGGGACGTTCTGCCTTATGACGTAGGGCTCGCCCGCGGCGAGGCGGCGCTCGACCTCCTCCTTCGGCATATTGAGGCAGTGCTTGTCGTACTTGAACGTGCCGCCCCCGGCCTCGACCTTGGCCCTGCGCTCGTCAAGCTCCTCCTTCGTGCAGAAGCAGTAATAGGCGTGCCCGCTCTCAACGAGCTGCTTCGCATAGGGCAGGTACATATCCTTCCTCTGCGACTGAACGTAGGGGCCGTATTCGCCGCCTATATCGGGGCCCTCGTCCCAGATAAGGCCGGCGGTGCGGAGGGTCTTGTAGACCATTTCCTCCGCGCCCTCGACGAAGCGCGCCTGATCGGTGTCCTCTATGCGGAGCATGAAGACGCCGTCGTTCTTCTTCGCCCAGAGCCACGCGTAGAGCGCGGTGCGGAGGTTGCCGACGTGCATGAATCCCGTCGGGGAGGGAGCAAAACGAGTCCTGACTTTCATATGATGAGTTCCTTTCAAACGATTGCGTATTTATTCCGCGCTCAGACGAGGCCGAGCGCCTTCATTATGAGCATGAGCACGGGCACCAGCACGAAGCAGCCGAGCGTCGTCAGGCACATTCCGGCGGCGACGAAGCTCTCATCCGCGTCACAGGAGGCGGCAAGCACGACCGCCTGGGTCATGACGGGCATGGCAGCCTCGATGACGAAGACGCCCGAGCCGACCCCGCCGAGGCCGAGCGCCCTGCATAAGAGCAGCATTATGGCGGGCGCCAGTATGAACCGCACCGCCATAGCCGCCCACATGTCCTTATCGGGCCTCAGCGATTTGAAGCCGTATTCGTAAAGCGCGGAGCCTATGTAGAGGAGCGCGAGCGGCGTGACTATATTGCCGACGTAGCCGCACATCTTTATGAAAGAGCTCTGCACGAGGGTGACAATATCATGCCCGCTCCACGCGGCAAAGGCGCTCATGAAGGCTTCGTTTTTGCCGAGGTTGAATTCCAGTATCAGCAGGGGTATCGCGATCATCAGCGCGATGAGAGGAGGAGAGAGGAGCTTTTTGAGGCTCTTCCCGAGGCTGAGCTTCGCCTTGCCGCCGCGTCCGGCCTCGCCGCTCTTATTTATAAGGTAGTTGCCGACCGTCCAGAAGAAGGTCGTGTTGACCATGTAGAATATCATCACGTAAGGGACCGCCGCGTCGCCGAAGAGGCCGGTGTTCATTGGGAGCCCGACGAATATCGAGTTCGAGAAGGCGCACATTACGACGAACCCGCCCCGCCGCACGGCGGAGGGCTTTATGAGCTTTGCGAGGAGCAGCCCGATGAGAAGCGTCGAAGCCATCGAAAGCACGGGAATGCCTATGAGCTTCAACGGATCCCCCATCGTATCGAGATCGAGCGAGCCCAATATGTTGCTCATGACGAGGGCCGGCATGCCCGCGTTTATTATGAGCTTTGTCATGAGGCTCTTGTGCTCGCGCTTAATGTAGCCTTTTCGGGCGAACAGATAACCTACCGCGACTATTGCCATCACTATCGCGACCGCCGCGAATGAATGCAGGAGAGTGTTTATCATTTCCGTATGCCCCCCGGAAGCCCTTCCTTAACTTTACCATAGGGATTATAGCACATAAGCCGCCGATTGGCAAACCATAAAGGAATGAAATATGCGCCGTGTTTTTTATCTGCGGTGTTGATTCTTTTTATGCTTGATGATATAATGTATACAGACATAAAGGCTCTGCCTAATAAACAGGAGGATAAAACCAATGAAAAGGATACTTGCTGTTCTTCTCGCGGCGATGATGTTCGCCGTATGCGTGCCCGCGCTTGCCGCGGACGTGATCGGCACAAGGGACGTTAATCCCGTTGGTACGGATATCTCCGCTGTACACGCGGCGTATCTTACCGCCGGCGGCGCTCCCTCGACCACCGATTTCCTCACCGCGGAGGATTTCGCTTCCCACACCATCACGATCATAAACGTATGGTCGAACGGCTGCGGCCCCTGCGTTGCCGAGATGCCCTACTTCCAGCAGGTGCATGAGGAATACGGCGAGCAGGGCGTGCTCATCGTCGGCTGCTGCTCGCTGTGGATCAGCGGCTCCTACGCCGGTGAGTGGAACCATCTTCAGAACAACGGCTACACCTACATGAACGTCATTCAGGATGACGTGCTCTACGGCCTCTATTCCCAGAACAACTACGTTCCCCAGAGCTTCATAGTCAACAGCGAGGGCGTGGTCGTCGACTTCATCGGCGGCGGCACCACCTACGCCGCGCTGACCGCGAAGATCGCTCAGTGGATGGGCTACTATTCCGACGATTACTACGACGTATCCTTCGTCAACGGCGTAACGGGCGAGGTCTTCGCTACCCAGACCGTACACGCGGGCGCTCAGCCCACCTATCCCACTCCGCCCGAGGTAACGGGTTACACCTTCTCCGGCTGGAGCCCCGCGACCCCTCCCTACATCATGGGGCCCACCACCATCACAGCCAACTACAATATCAGGACCTTCCGCGTCCGCTTCTATGACAGCATCACCGGCGAAAAGATCGTCTCGAAGTACATCCAGTACGGCAACCCCGTCGAGCCGCCCGAGGCTCCCGTGCATGAGGGTTACGTTTTCGTGGGCTGGGATCACGATCTGAGCTTCGTCAGCGAGGCTATGGACGTTTACACCATCTATCGCCCCGAGGGTGAGCTCGAGACCGGCGACGCCGACGGCAACGGCACGGTCAACTCCACCGACGCCCTGCTCATACTCCGCTACGCGATGGGCGGCACGGATCTCATCCCCGCCGATCTGCTCGATATCTGCGACGTGGACGGCAACGGCACGGTCAACTCCGCCGACGCGCTCTTCCTTCTGAGGAGCGTACTCGGCCTATAAACCGGTAAAATAACAGAAGCCCCGGGCAAGATCGCCCGGGGCGTTTCATATTATCGGCCGACAGTGTCCTTCGCGATCCTGCGAAGCTTTTCGGGGGTGTTGTCCTGCGGGCGGACGGCGCAGTGCGCGAGGAGCGCGGCCTTTACTTCGCCGACCTTCGGGCCGGGGGGCAGCTCCAGCCAGCGCATCACGTCTGCGCCCGTGCAGTTGAGCTCCCTTTCGGAGAAGGGCGTGTGCTTCTCCTCCATTTCTGCGAGCACGCGCCGCCACCTGTCGGAGGACTTGACCTCTATGCGCTCCCCGACGGAGCCCCTGAAATCGGCGTCGCGGATATCGGCAAGGGCGAGTACGCGTTCCCGCCCCCATGAAACGAAGCGCCGCTTCAGCGTCGGCTCCTTGGCGTTGCCGTCAAGATCGTACATATGATACCGCACGAGCCACACGGCGGCTTCGGAGGACGCGTTATCGAAGCGCAGACGGCGCAGCGCCTCCCGCGCTATAAGCTCGCCCTCGACGTCGTGCCCATGCATATTGCCCTGCCTTTCGAGCATGACGGGCTTTGCCGCGTCGTGGAAGAGGCAGCCGAGCCGCAGGACAAGATCGGGCTTTGCCATGGCCGTCGTGCGGAAAATGTGCTCCAGCACGGGGTAACGGTGGAACTTGGGGCTCTGCGCCACGCCGCGGCAGCGCGCGAGCTCCGGCAGTATCACGTCGAGCGCGCCCGTCTCGTCCAGAAGATGCAGCCCCCGAAGGACGCTCTCCTCCGCGGGGAGGCCGTACTTCACGTCCGCCATGAGTATCTTCCCGAGCTCGTCGCGCACCCGCTCGGCTGAAACGTCGGCAAGCAGCGGGGCGCATTTTTTAGCTGCGGCAAAAGTGCTTTCGTCAATATCGAAGCCGAGCTCCGCCGCGAACCGGCAGAGGCGCATTATCCTCAGGCCGTCGTCGCGGAGTATAGCTTCGGGATCCGCCGTCGTTGTGCGGATGAGCCGCCTGTCTATATCGCGCAGCCCGCCGGTCGGATCCGTTATCGCGCCGGAGAGCACGCCCGCGTAGAGCGCATTTACCGAAAAATCCCTCCTGAAGGCGTCCTCCTCCGGGGTCTCGGAAAATGAGACCGACTCCGGCCTGTGCGCGCCGCCCTCGGCGTAGGTGTCGGAGCGGAAGGTCGTGTGCTCATAGACCTTGCCGCCTATGTGCACCTCCACCATGCCGAAGGCCGCCCCCTTGGGGACGACGGTATATCCCGCCCCGCGGCAGAGGGAGGTCACCTCGTCGGGGCGGAGGCGGCTCGTGACGTCGGTATCCGATATGGGCAGCCCCAGAAGGGTGTTGCGAACGTGCCCGCCCACGACGAAAAGCTCGGCTCCGCGGGAGCGGACGAGCTCTGCCAGTTCAATGAGTTCGGGTTCGAAGGTGGATCGCATTTTTATCCTAATTTGAGCCGCCTCCTTTTCGGGGAGGCGGCGTTCCTTTTCCTGCTTTTTATTCCTCGTCCGGCTCGACCTCTGTAAAGTCAAGGCCCGGAGCGGGCTCGTCGGCGCCCTCCGCCGGTCCGTCGGGGAAGTCCTCGGGGTCGATATCGTCATACGCGGCCCTGTGCGCCTCGGGGTGCGCGGCGGCTTCGGCCTCGTGCTCGTGGGCGGCCTTCTCAAAGGCCTCCTCCTCGTTATGCGGGGCCCTCGCGATGGAGACCACGCGGTGCTCGTCGTCAACGCGCATGAGGCGCACGCCCTGCGTGTTGCGGGAGATTATGCTTATATCCTTCGCGGGGACGCGGATTATAACTCCGTCGTCTCGCACGAGCATTATGTCCTCCTCCTCGGTGCACATCCTCAGGCAGACGAGGCGGCCCGTCTTTTCGGTGAGCTTCAGGGTCTTCACGCCCTTGCCGCCCCTCGACTGAGCGCCGTATTCGGCCTCCTCGGTGCGCTTGCCGAGGCCGCGCTCGGTGATGGCGAGCACGAAGCAGCCGGGCTCTATCTTGGTCATGTCGATGACCTCGTCGCCCTCGTCGAGCTTTATCGCCCTCACGCCGGTCGCCGTCCTGCCCATGGGGCGGACGTCCCCCTCGTGGAAGCGGATGCTCATGCCCATCGAGGTGCCGATCATTATGTCGTCCTCGCCGGATGTGAGCTGAACGCCTATGAGCTCGTCGTCCTCCCTGAGGCCGAGGGCGATTATGCCGCCCTTGTTGATGTTGCTGAAATCGGCAAGCGGGGTCTTCTTGATGACGCCGCGCTTCGTCGCCATGACGAGGTATTTCCCGCCGTTCGTGTATTCGTTTACGGGGAATGCCGCCGCGACCTTCTCGCCGTTCTTAAGCTGCAGCAGGTTCACGATCGCGGTGCCCTTCGCCGTCCTGCCGGCCTCGGGTATGAGGTAGCACTTTATGCGGAAGGCGCGGCCCGTGTTCGTGAAGAACAATATGTGCGAGTGCGTGGAGGTGACGAATATGTCGCGGACGAAGTCCTCGTCCCTCGTCGTATGGCCGGAAACGCCCTTGCCGCCCCTCGACTGGGTGCGGTAGGTATCCTCGTTTATGCGCTTGATGTAGCCGAGGCGCGTCATCGTGACGGCCATGTCCTCCTCCTGGATGATATCGTCCATGTCGATATCCTCGATTATCTGCGTGATCTCGGTGCGGCGCGCGTCGCTGTAGCGGGCCTTCACGTCCAGAAGCTCATCCTTTATGATGGAAAGGAGCAGCCCCTCGTCCGCGAGAATGCGCTTGTAGTATTCGACCTTGGCGCGCAGCTCCTGCTCCTCGTTCTGGAGCTTCTCGCGCTCGAGACCCGTGAGGCGCTGCAGGCGCATATCGAGTATGGCCTGCGCCTGCTTCTCGGAGAAGCCGAACCTCGCCATGAGGTTCTCCCTCGCCTCCGTCACGTTGGCGGAGGCCTTTATCGTCTCTATGACTTCGTCTATATTGTCGAGCGCCTTCAAGAGGCCCTCTATTATGTGCAGGCGCTCCTCGGCCTTTTCGAGGTCGTACCTCGTGCGCCTCGTCACGACGTCCTTCTGATGCTCGAGGTAGTAGTAGAGCATCTCGCGCAGGTTCAGCACCTTGGGCTCGCCGTCCACAAGGGCGAGCATTATCGCGCCGAAGGTATCCTGCAGCTGCGTGTGCTTGTAGAGGCGGTTCAGAACGACGTTCGCGTTCACGTCCTTCTTCAGCTCTATGACTATCCTCATCCCCGCGCGGGAGCTTTCGTCCCTCAGATCGGAGATGCCGTCGACCTTCTTCTCATGCACGAGCTCGGCGATCTTCTCGACGAGGCGCGCCTTGTTGACCATGTAGGGTATCTCCGTCACGACGATGCGGCTGCGGTCGTTCCTCATGGGCTCGATCTCGGTCTTGGCGCGGACGATTATCCTGCCCCTGCCGGTGAAGTAGGCGTGGCGGATGCCCGCGTCGCCCATTATGACGCCGCCGGTGGGGAAGTCGGGCCCGGGTATGTAATTCATCAGCTCGTCGACGGTGATATCCGGGTCGTCAATCATCGCTATTACGGCGTCTATCGTCTCGCCGAGATTATGCGGCGGGATGTTCGTCGCCATGCCGACGGCTATGCCGTTGGAGCCGTTGACGAGCAGGTTCGGGAACCTTGCGGGCAGGACCGTGGGCTGCATCAGCGTCTCGTCGAAATTGGGGTAAAAATCGACCGTGTTCTTATCGAGGTCGGAGAGCATCTCGGTTGCGAGGCGGCTCATCTTGCACTCGGTATAACGCATTGCGGCGGCGGGGTCTCCGTCTATGGAGCCGAAGTTGCCGTGCCCGTAAACGAGCGGATAGCGCGTGGAGAAGGGCTGCGCAAGGCGCACGGCCGCGTCATATACGGCGGTATCGCCGTGGGGGTGGTATTTGCCCAGCACGTCGCCGACGAGGCGCGCGCACTTTCTTGTGGGCTTCTCGGGCTGCATGCCCAGCTCATCCATCGCGTACAGTATGCGCCTGTGCACGGGCTTCAATCCGTCGCGCACGTCGGGCAGGGCGCGGCTTATAATGACCGCCATCGCATACGAGATGAAGCTCCTCTTCATCTCGCCGACGAGGTTTATCGGCAGTATGCGGCCGCCGTCGATATCCGTGGGGAGCT
The DNA here is from genome assembly GCA_017509785.1 of Clostridia bacterium. Classification (GTDB taxonomy): domain Bacteria; phylum Bacillota; class Clostridia; order Christensenellales; family CAG-138; genus UBA3857. Next base: position 24,434 of record JAFWOT010000002.1, on the reverse strand, counting down.
CGTTCGTTCCGAGCATTTCAAGATTGCGTTTTTTCCTGTTATCGTCCATTCTCAAACTCCTGTTAAATGTCGAGATCCGCAACGAGCTTGCTGTTCAGCTCTATGAATTCGCGCCTCGGCTCGACCTGATCCCCCATGAGGACGGTGAATATCTGGTCGGCGGCGATGGCGTCGTCCATCGTTACCTGCAGCATTATGCGCTTTTCCGGGTCCATTGTGGTATCCCAGAGCTGTTCGGGGTTCATCTCGCCGAGGCCCTTGTAGCGCTGAACGGTGATGCGGTCGCGCCCGATCTCGTTGAGCGTGCGCTCCAGCTCCTCATCCGAGTAGACGTACTTTTCAAAATTCGGCTTTTTGATGAGGTAGAGCGGCGGCTGCGCGATGTAGACGTAGCCCTTCTCTATCATCGGGCGCATGTGGCGGAAGAAGAAGGTCAGAAGCAGCGTCCTGATATGCGAACCGTCGACGTCCGCATCCGTCATGCAGATTATCTTGTGGTAGCGGAGCTTCGTTTCGTCGAACTCCGAGTCGATCCCCGCGCCGAAGGCGGTTATCATGCAGCGGATCTCGGCGTTGGAGAGCATCTTGTCAAGGCGGGTCTTTTCGACGTTCAGTATCTTGCCGCGAAGGGGCAGTATCGCCTGGAAGTGCCTGTCGCGGCCCTCCTTGGCGGAGCCGCCTGCGGAATCGCCCTCGACTATGAAGAGCTCGCACTTGGCGGGATCCTTGTCGGAGCAGTCGGCGAGCTTGCCGGGCAGGGCGGTCGAATCGAGAGCAGTCTTCCTGCGGGAAAGATCGCGCGCCTTTCTCGCCGCCTCGCGCGCTCTTGAGGCCTGGAGGCATTTGTCTATTATGAGCTTCGCCTCCGCGGGGTGCTCCTCCATGTATACGGAAAGCCCCTCCGAAACGGCGGAATCGACCATGCCCTTTATGTAGGCGTTGCCGAGCTTCGTCTTCGTCTGCCCCTCGAACTGGGGCTCGACGAGCTTGACGGAGATTATGGCGGTCAGGCCCTCGCGCACGTCGTCGCCGGTGAGGTTCGCGTCATTGTCCTTCAATATCTTGTTCCTGCGGGCGTAGTCGTTGATGACCCTCGTCAGCGCCGTCTTGAATCCGACGAGATGGCTTCCGCCCTCCGTCGTGCAGATGTTGTTGGCGTAGGTGAAGAGGTTCTCGGTGTAGTCGTCGTTATACTGCATCGCGACCTCGACGCTTGCGGTCTCGAGCGGGACCTCGCTCTGCGAGGCGGAGAAGTAGATCGGCTCCGCGTGCAGCAGGGTCTTGTTCTTGTTGAGGTAGCCGACGAACTCGCGTATGCCGCCCATGAAGTGGAAGGTGCTTTCGAGCTTCTCCTCGGGGCGCTCGTCGGTGACGACGATGGTCACTCCCGCGTTGAGGAAAGCGAGCTCGCGCAGGCGCTTTATGAGTATGTCGTAGACGTAATCGACCTCGTCGAATATCTCAGGATCGGGATGGAAGGTGATGGAGGTGCCGTGCTCATCCGCGCCGCAGGAGCCCACGATCTCGACCTCGGTCTTCTTTATGCCGCGCTCGCAGATCTGGCGGTATATGCTGCCGCCGCGCCTGACCTCGGCGATGAGCTTTACGGAGAGCGCGTTGACGACCGAGAGGCCGACCCCGTGCAGACCGCCGGAGACCTTGTAGCCGGAGCCGCCGAATTTGCCGCCCGCATGGAGCATCGTGAGGGCGACCTCCAGCGCGGACTTGCCCGTCTGATGCTGAACGTCGACGGGTATGCCGCGGCCGTTATCGACGACGGTGACGGAATTATCCGGATGTATGGTGACGTATATATGCGTACAGAAGCCCGCCATGGCTTCGTCTATTGCGTTGTCGACTATCTCGTAAACGAGGTGGTGCAGGCCCCTTGAATCCGTGGAACCGATGTACATGCCCGGGCGGCGGCGCACCGCCTCGAGCCCTTCGAGCACCTGTATCTGATCGGCGTTGTAGCTGTTGTTCTGTTCCATAACTCTCTTTCCTGATCTGTATTTATTGGCTTTTATTTTTCATTCATGACGCGCTCTATGCGCCCGCCCGCGACCTTGTAGACCTCGGCGCCCATCCGCGTGACGGCGCTCTCGACGCCCGTCGCCGTCAAAAGGCATTGGCAGTCGAAAGCGGAGCCCATGAGCGCCTTCTGGCGGTCCTCGTCGAGCTCGGAAAGTACGTCGTCCAGCAGGAGCACGGGGCTTTCGCCCGTTACGTCCCGAAGCAGAGCTATCTCCGAGAGCTTCAATGAGAGCGCGGCCGTGCGCTGCTGCCCCTGCGAGCCGAACACCTTCACGTCCGTCTCGCCGAGCTTTATGCCTATATCGTCCCTGTGCGGCCCGCGGGTGGTGAACCCCCTGCGGATATCCTCCTCCCGCGAGGAGGCGAGCGCGTCGTAGATCGCGTACTCGGCGTCCTTATCCTCAAACGGGACGTTCGGCTGATAGAAGGCGAAGAGCTGTTCGCGCCCGCCGGTGAGGCGCCTGTGCATATCCGAAGCTATCGTCGAAAGCTCATCCATGAACTGCCTGCGGCTCCGCATGACCTCCGCGCCCGTCCGCGCGAGCTGCGTGTTCCACATATCGAGGATCTCCGGGTCGATCGGGTCGCTGAAGGCCTCCTTTATGAGGGCGTTTCGCTGGCGCAGGGCGGCGTTGTACATCGCGGCCTTGCGGTAGTAGGCGGGCCGCAGCTGGCAGAGCTCCATATCCATGAAGCGGCGGCGAACGTCCGGGCTCGCCTTGACGAGAGCCAGATCCTCCGGCGAGAACATGACGACGTTCAAAACCCCCATGAGCTCGCCCGCCTTATCGGCGCGCTGACGGTCGATGAATATCTGCTTCTTGTCGCGGGGGTTCTTCGTAACGTCGTCCCCCTGGCGGAGCTTTATCTCGATGAGCCTCGTGCCGCTCCGCGTTTCGAGCTCCAGTCCGACGTACGCTCCGGCGAGCCCGTGGCCTATCAGCTCCGCGTCGCGGCTCGTCCTGTGGCTGCGGCCGAGGGCGCAGAGGAACACGGCTTCAAGCACGTTCGTCTTGCCGGCGGCGTTCGCCCCGTAGAGCAGATTGAGCCCGCTCCCGGGGGTAAGCTCCGCGTGCGAATAACTGCGGAACCCGTTCAAAGTCAGCTTTCCGATGCGCAAGGGCGACCTCCAAACAGCACAGAATCTTACACTGTAATTATATCACACAACCCACAAAAAAGCAAGTGTTTTATTATAATAATGTAGAAAGTCCGCCCGGTTTTCACAAAAAAAGAGGGGCGGCGCCCCTCTTTGTGAAGATCCACTCAGCCTGCGAGCTTATCCAGCTCTCCGTCGGAGAGTCCGGCGAGAGTTCCCGCGGCGCAAAGGCGGACGTAGCAGACCGAGACCATGCTGCCGTCCACGGCGAATATAAGGTCGTACCAGCCGGGCGCGGCGTCCGCGGGGGCGGCAAGGCTGCCGCTCGTGACGCTTGCTATATCGCAGACGGCGGAGCTCAGCGCGTCCGAAAGCGAGACGTGCTTATAATCCTTGAATTCCCTGTGGGCAAAGAGGCAGACGGTCAGGCTGCCGGAAAGATCCGTCGTTTCGAGCGTGAAGCCGATATTCTCGCCCTGCTCGAACACGCAGCGTATGCCCTCCTTGGCGGGAGCCTTGGAGTTGTATTCGGCGCTCCCCGCCCTGTCGCCCGAGAGGGCGAGCGCGTCCACGCCGGGATAGCGCACCGAAAGCGGCATGTAGAGCAGCGTGCCCGGGACCTCGTTTTCGGGGAGGGGGACGCCCTCCTGCGAAGGATCCGCGGAAGGGGCGGGCTCAGTCCCTTTGCAGCCCGCGAGAGCCGCGAGCAGCAGCAGGGAAAGCATCAGACAGACGAACCTTTTCATTTATGCCTCCGTATTCAAGGGGCGGCAGAATGCCTTCCGCCGTCCCCGTGTGATGACCCCGATCAGTCGGCCTTGGGGCCGGCGTCGATTATATGCTGCGGCATGTTGCCGTACTTCTTGAAGTTGTTGATGAAGAGCTGAGCAAGCTCCTTCGCCTGCTTGTCGTAGGCTTCCTTGTCGGCCCACATCTCACGCGGATCCAGTACCTCGTCGGGTACGTCGGGGCAGGTCTTGGGGACCATCACGTTGAAAATGGGGTGACGGACGTACTCAACGTCGTTGAGGGCGCCGGTCAGCGCCGCGGTGACCATGGCGCGGGTGTACTTCAGCTTCATGCGGGAGCCTACGCCGTAGGGGCCGCCGGACCAGCCGGTGTTGATGAGGAAGGCGTTGGCGTTGTGCTCGTCCATCCTCTTGCCCAGCATCTCGGCGTACTCCGACGGATGCCTGATGAAGAACGGCGCGCCGAACAGCGTGGAGAAGGTCGCCTGAGGCTCCTTTACGCCGCGCTCCGTGCCGGCGAGCTTTGCGGTGTAGCCGGTGACGAAGTGGTACATCGCCATGTTCTTATCGAGCTTCGCGATGGGGGGCAGCACTCCGAAGGCGTCCGCGGTGAGGAATATGACCGTCTTGGGATGCTCCGCGACGCCCGGTATGAGGGCGTTCGGGATGTACTCGACGGGGTACGCCACGCGGGTGTTCTCGGTGATGGAGCCGTCGTTATAGTCGAGCTCGCGGGTCTCGTCGTCCATAATGACGTTCTCGACGAGGGAACCGAACTTGATGGCGTTCCAGATCTCGGGCTCATGCTCCTTGGAGAGGTTGATGCACTTCGCGTAGCAGCCGCCCTCGAAATTGAACACGCCGTCGTTCGACCAGCCGTGCTCGTCGTCGCCGACGAGGAAGCGGTTCGGGTCGGCGGAAAGGGTGGTCTTGCCCGTGCCGGAAAGGCCGAAGAATATTGCGCTGTCGCCGTCCTTGCCGACGTTCGCGGAGCAGTGCATCGGGAACACGCCGCGCTCGGGCATGAGGAAGTTCATAACGGAGAACATGCCCTTCTTGATCTCGCCGGAGTACATGGAGCAGGCAACGGTCACGCGGTGATACTCGAAGTCGAGTATTATCGCGGCCTCGGAATTGGTGCCGTCACGCTCGGGAATGCACTTGAAGCCGGGGCAGCAGAGCACGGTGAACTCGGGCTTGAAATTGTCAAGCTGCTCCTTGGTGGGGCGCACGAACGCCTGAGTCGCAAAGAGAGCGGAAGCCGCGTTCTCGCAGACCACGCGGATGGGGAGCGAATAGGTCGTATCCGCGCCGACGAACCCGTCCACAACGAACGCCTCGCGGTTCTGCATATAGGCGCACATCTTGCCGTAGATGGAATCGGCCTTCTGCCTCTCGATGGGCATATTGATCTTGCCCCAGTCGACCTTGTCGTGGATATCGGGAGTATCTACGATAAAGCGGTCGTTAGGGGAGCGGCCCGTGTACTTGCCGGTCTTGATGACGAGCGCGCCGGTGTTCGAGAGCTTGCCCTCGCCCCTTGCCAACGCCCTCTCGGTCAGCTCGGCGGGAGACAGGTTGCGGTAGATCGCGGAAAGCTCCGTGATACCCATGGCTTCAAGATAGTTCTTCATTTTTTGCTCCTTTGAAAATTTATTATTTCGCTGGGTTTCGGATCACTTGTGGATGAACAGCACGCCGATGGTGTTCGGCCCGCAGTGGCTTGACACCGTGCAGGCGGCCTCGGTGATGAGTATCTCCTTGAAGTAGTTGAACTTCGAGACCTCCTCGTAAACGGCGTCGATGTACTCCTGATTGCAGTGCGCGCTCGTTATGAACACCCTGTCGGGGCGGATGTTTTCGATATCCGCAAGGCGGTCGTTGGCGTACTGGCGCACGACGCGGCTGTACTTGCCCTTATACTTCTTGCCGACGCGCATTTTGCCGTCGACGACCTCGATGCAGGGCTTGAGCTGCAGGAGATTTGCGCCGAGCGCCGCAACGTTGGAGCAGCGGCCGCCCTTTGCCAGGTACTTTAACGTATCGAGCGTAAAGCTCGCGTCGACCTTCGGGATTATCTCCTTCTCGATGGCGTCGACTATCTCCTTCGCGGGGACGCCCCTTGCCGCCATCTCGCATGCCTCGATGACGCTCTGGCCGATGCCGGAGGAGAGGTTCCTCGAATCGATGACGTACACGTCGTCCATTTCCGCGGCGGCGAGGCTCGCGACGTTGTAGGTAGTGGAGAAGCCGGAGGAGATCGTGAAGTGGATGATCTCCGCTCCGGGGTTCTGCTCCTTGAGTGTGTTCAGATACTTGGTGAAATCGTCGATCGACTGGGCCGCCGTGGTGGGCAGCTCGCCCGTTTCATCGACGAGCTTGAAAAGCTGTTCCGAGGTGAGGTCCACACCGTCCATATACTCCCTGCCGCCTATGTTGATATAGAGCGGGAGCTTGGCGATGTTGTAACGCTCGTACAGCTCCGGCGAGAGATCCGCCGTGGAGTCGCATGAGATCTTGATCATATGATACCTCTATAAAATAAATATAAATGCGAGAAGGCCGCGCCTTTTTCGCCATATAGATTTTAGCACAGAAGCGCCGTAAAGTAAAGCATTTTCGGTAAATTACGGGCGCGAGGCGCATTTAGCCCCCGGAGGAGGGCAAAACGTCTATCACGGCTATCTCCGGGGGATTGAAAACGCGCGGTATCCCGCGGTTCCCGGCAAAGCCCGACGTTATTATCATCCTCATGCTTCCCAGATCGAACTCGCCGCGGTCGTGCTCCGGGAAGAGCCCCTCGCTCGTCCACAGCGCGCCGAGGCCGAAGGGCAGCGCGACGACGCCGTTATGCGTATGCCCGGAGAGAACGAGGTCTATCTCCCACGCGGAGCCCGCGTCCTCGTAGATAAACGTGTCGGGGCGATGGGAAAGCATCAGCTTGAAGCGGTCCGTGTCGCAGTAATCCTCAAGGAACGCCCTGCGCTTTTCCCAGGTTTCGTCGGTATCGTAAGCAGAGCGGAAGGCGAAGGGATAAAAGCCGCCGATCCTGACCCGCTCGCCGTTTATCTCGACGTCCGCATAAGCGCTTTCGAGGAATACCGCGCCCGTGCTTTCAAGCAGATCGAGCGTATCCGATCTGCCCCGCATGCCTGCGTACTCCGACTCCGTTTTCTCGGCGCAGACGCAGTAGGCGGTGTAATCGTGGTTCCCCGCGGAAAAATAAACAGGCGCGATCGCGTTCAGCCTCTCGAGCAGGTAACGGAATTGCTCGTCCTCCCCGGCGGTGTGATCCTTTTCGAGCATATCCCCGTCGACGCAGATGATATCCGGCTCCCGGCTCGCGGCGAGATCGACGAGGGTTTGGTTCGTTTCGTCGAATTTCTTTCGGTGCAGGTCGCTTATCAGCACTATCCGGAAACCTTTTTCGATCCCCTCGCAGCGCGTCTCGTAGTACGCGGTCACGATCGAATCGTTCCAGCCGAGCGATATGAGCGCGTATATGAGGAACCCGAGCAATACCGCCGCGAGGCAAAGGAAAACAATAAGCCCCACGCGGGGGGAGCCCCTGCGTGAGGTCATTTTTCCGGCGGTATGCGCGCTCACAGCTTCACTATTACCGCGTCCTTATAGACGGGCACGGAGTCGGTCGAATCGGGGGTGAAGCAGAATTCGACGTCCTCGTCGAACCCCATCGCAATGAGGCGCGAGCAGTGGAATGTCTTTTTGATGTCGAACCGGCCGTCCTTCCAGTTGTTGTAAAGGGCTTCGCAGAGCATGGCCATGTCGGTAAGATCGCCTTCGCGCACGTCGGCATAGAGACGGACGGCGTCGATGATGGCGCCCGCCGTCAGAAGATCGTCCGCCGAGGGCTGACCCTCCGTCCCCGCGCAGACTATCAGTATGTCGTTCCCGTCGCAGGCCGCGGCTTTGGCGGCCGCCGTGCGGTTGATCATCGACCCGATGAGGACCTTATCCGCGCTCTTGACCGAGTGCAGGGCGCCGGTGCCGTTCGTCGTCGAGACTATGACCGTCTTGTTCCTGACCGCGCGGGAGAGGTATTCCTTCGGGGAATTGCCGAGCTCGAACCCGTTTATCTTGACCCCGCCGCGCTCGCCGCCGAGCACGCACTCCCTTGCGCCGAGACGGGAGGCAAGCGCGACCGCGTCGCCCGCGTCGACCGTCGGCACGACCTTGACCGCGCCGCCGTTCAGCGCGCAGATTATGGAGCTGGTAGCGCGCAGAACGTCCACCACGATGACCGTGGTATCCTGAAGCTGATTATCCGTTTGCTTGCCGAATACCGGCAGGACGTCGATCCTCATTTGAGCCTCCCCGGAGTTTTTTGCAATTATACCATAAGGAAAGGGAAAATGCAAACGGAGCGAGCCCTTTACGATATTTTCGCCAGCAGCAGCCCGGCGGCGGCTCCGACTGCTCCGGCTATGAGGGCGGCGGGGATGGCGTGGCGCGTCCTCGTCACGTTGACGGCCCCGAAATAGAGCGCGACGGTGTAGAATACGGTCTCCGTCGATCCGACGATGACCGACGCCGCGCGGCCGACGTAACCGTCCGCGCCGTGCTCCGTGAGAGTGTCCTTCAAAAGGGCGAGAGCGGCGCTCCCCGAAAAGGGGCGAAGCAGTATCACGGGCAGCAGCTCCGGGGGAAGGCCGATCCCCTCCGCCGCGGGGGAGAGGGCGCGCGTCAAAAGCCCGAGCGCGCCGGAGGAGCGGAAGACCTCGATCGCGCAGAGCATCGCCGCAAGGTACGGGAGCATCGAAAAAAGCCGGGGCAGCGCCTCCTTCGCGCCCCGCGTAAAAGCCTTGTAGATATTGACTTTTTTCATAAGGGCGAATATTATGAGCGCGCATATGAGGAGGGGTATCGCAAGCTCCGCCGCCTTCATCGGAACACCTTCGCGAGGAGCCTGCACGATATGACCGCCGCCGCCGCGGAGAGGAGCGAAGCTAAAAAGGTCGGCAGGGCGACGCCGTAGGGGTCCGCCGAGCCGCAGGCGGAGCGCACGGCTATGACGGCCGTGGGCAGCAGCTCCACGGCGGAGGAATTGAGCGCTATGAACATCGCCATCGAGTCGGAGGCGACGCCGTCGCCGCGGTCGAGCCTGCGCATCGCCTCTATGCCGAAGGGCGTCGCCGCGCTCCCGAGGCCGAAGAAGTTCGCGGCAAGGTTCAGCGTGACGGGCGCAGCCGCCTCGGGCGAATCGGGCATGAGGCGCGAAAGAGGCCTCCGCATGAGGCGGGAGAGCTTTTCGATAAGGCCCGCCTCCTCGGCTATGCGCATAAGCCCCGACCAGAGCATGTACGAGCCCGCGAGGGTGACCGTCAGCGTTACCGCCCCGTCGCACCCGCGGGCAAGCGCGAGAAGAGCTCCCGCCCCGTCGCCTTTCACGGCGAAGAGCAGGAGCCCCGCTGCGGTCATTATTCCGAAAACCCATGCCATCATGGGAAGATACTATTCCGCCCCGGGCGGGTTTATTCCTCAAAGCAGGGAAGCGTAGCTGATATCCTCGATGAGCTCCCCGCCGGAATAGCGCAGGCTCAGCGCGTAATCGCCCGCGGAGCCGTAAATGACTATCGCGCCGTGCTCCGCGTCGTAGATGAAGCGGGGCATGGTGGTGGAGAGTATCTTTGAGTTGGGCCGCCCGTTCACGCGGAGGGTCTCGCTGTCAAAGGTTATCTCCTCCCGGGAACCGTCGCCGTCCATGTCGAGGAGGATCGTGCGGGTCTTCCCGTCGAAGGAGGAATAGAGCATCGGATTATGGAGCATAATGTCAAGACCCGAGCGGACGTATTCCTCATACGAGGGGCGGACGGCGAGCGCGTCCGGCGAGCCGGAGCGGGCTATAGCGAAGAGACGGCAGTAGAGATTGCCCCCTTCGTCGGGGTAGAAAATGAAGTAGCCGTCCGTGCCGGGCTTCTGCGAGAGGAACACTATACGCTCCCCGTCGAGCGAAGCGAGGAACACCCGCGTCCCGACGTCCATGAAGGGCTTTTCGCCGATGCAGAGGGTCGGGCCGCCGTCGACGTTCGAAACGTTTATGAATTCCGGCGAGCCGTCGCCGTCAAGGTCGATATGCTCCCCGCCGAAGGAGGAGGAGATCTCCGCGCCCCCCGCGAGAGGGTATATGACGCCGGAGAGTATGCGCTCTTCAAGGCTTGCGGGCGCCGCCGTGGGAGTGGGAGCGGGCTCGTCGGAGGGGATGACCTCATCCGTTGCCGCCGAAGCGGGCGCGGCCGTGACCGCCGCTGCGCCGGGGATTATTTCGACTATGCCGGTATCCTCCCCGCCGGGGGAGGCGAAACACCCGGCAAAGGCCAAAAGGCAGGCGCAGACCGCCGCGAGCGCGGCGCGTATCGCCGGGGACCGCCTGCGGGCGGCGCGGCGCTTATCGATTAACGAACGGTTGGTTTCTGGCATGGGTGGGCATCCTTCCGTATTTCTCAATGCATTATAACAGATTCATACGGAAAATACAAACGCCGGAGAGGGCCTTGTCGAAAAAGTGCCCCAATAAAGCTATTGTGCCGAAGGGGATTTCCTGCTATAATACCCGTGTAGGATACCCGAAGGAGGCTCGCTTGTACAAGGTTGCCGGAATAGTTTTTGAGGCGAAGGACTGCGGAAACGCGTTTACCGCCCGCGCGGAAAAGTACCGTGTAGGGGAGGGCGTTCCCGAATTCGTGCTCACGGTCACCGAGGAGGAGGTCGAGCGCTGCGGGATAGAGGCCTCGGAGGACGGGAAGAGATACATGGTCTCCGGGTCGAAATTCTACGTCGAGCTTATCAAAAGGGGAGGGATGATGCTCCATTCCTCCGCCGTCGCGGTCGGGGGGAAGGCGTATCTTTTCTCGGCCGATCCGGGGGTGGGCAAATCCACCCACACGGGCTACTGGCTGGAGCTCTTCCCCGAAGCTTTCATACTTAACGACGATAAGCCCGCGCTCCTGCCCGAAGCGGGGGGAGTCACAGCCTACGGCACCCCGTGGAGCGGCAAGCACGATATCTCCGTCAATGCCGGGGTCCCCGTCGGGGGGATCGCGTTCATCGAGCGGGCGGAGACGAATTTCATCGAGCCCATGCCTTCGGGGGAGGCCGTGTTCCGCCTCCTTTCACAGACGCTGCGCCACGTGAAGCGCGAGCGCATGGAGGCGCTCCTCGGGACTCTGGACCGCGTAATAAGGAGCGTGCCCATATACCGTCTCGGGGCAACGAACGATATTTCCGCCGCGGAGCTGGCCTGCCGCGCGATGATAAAAGTTTAACTTTACGAAAGGACCCGAAGCAGGGCTTCGGAATGGTAAAAGAATGAAGATCCGGAAAGGCTTTGTTTTAAGGCAGGTCGCCGACGCGACGATCGTCGTCCCCTCCGGGGAGGCGTCGCTCGATTTCAACGGCATGATAACCCTCAACGATACGGGCGCGTTCCTCTGGAAGCTCCTCGAAAACGAAACGGACGAGGACGGTATGGTCAAGGCCATGCTCGCGGAATACGACGTCGACGAGAAGACGGCGCGCGCCGGAATCGCGAGATTCACGGCAAGGCTCTCAGCGGAGGGTCTGCTCGACTGAGCTCCGTTATGGCAGAGGCTGACAACAGGCACACAGCGAACCTCTCCGAGCTGGAGGGGCTCATCACCGAAAAGCTGGAGTCGGGCGGCAGCGTGACTTTCTCCCCGAAGGGGGCGAGCATGCTGCCGTGGCTTCGTGCTTCCGGCGACAGAGTGACGCTTGAAAAGCCCCCTGCCCGCCTGAAAAAAGGCACGGCGGCTCTTTTTGTTTCGAAGGATGAGGACGGCGGGAGAAAATACGTGCTCCACAGGCTCGTCCGCGTGAAGGGGGAGGAGCTCATATTCATGGGCGACAACCGCCGCATGCCGGATCCCCCCGCACGGCGGGAGGACGTGATAGGCATAGTCACGGCGTACTCGAGCAGGGGCAGGGAGCATACCTGCCGCTTTATAGGGTACCGCGTGTATAAAAGGTGGATGACGGTAACGAGCCGCTTCCGCCGCCCCGCGCAGAAGCTTCAGGGCTTCCTTTACAGGATATGGAAAAGACCGAAGGGCTGAAAAACCGAATGAACGGCACGAGGGGCGCTCTTTCCTGGGTGACCGCCCGGCTCAAAGGGCATATCCCCGTGCTCGTGCTGCTCTCTTTAATGATGGCGGCGGTTTCGGTGCTCTCGGTCTCGATGGCGCTGTTCATGCGCTCGGCGATAGATTCCGCCGTCGCGGGGGACAGCCGGGATATGATCCGCAGCCTCATCTGCATGGCGGCGGTGACTGTGACCGCCCTCGGGCTGAGGTTCGGCGCGAAGCTCCTCCAGGCGAGGCTCGCCTTTAAGATGGAGATGACCCTGCGAAGGCGCATGATGGAAAGCATCCTCACGAGGGATTATTCCGGCGTCAGCGCCTATCACAGCGGAGATCTCATGAACAGGCTGACGAACGATATCTCCGTCGTGCAGGCGGGGGCCTCCGGCATAATGCCGAGGCTCTTCGAGCTCGCGGCGAGGCTCGTGTTCGCCTTTGCGATACTCGTTTCCTTCAGCTGGTTTTTCGCGGCGCTGACCGCCGCGGCGCTGCTCGTTATAGTGTTCGTTTCGCTCGTCATAAGGCCGAAGCTGAAGCGCCTTCACCGCCTCACGCAGGAGGCGGAGGGCTCGACCCGCTCCTTCATGCAGGAGACGATCGGCAATCAGCTCGTCATCCGCGTGTTCGAGGCGGAGGAGCGGATGCTCCGAAGGCTCGATTCTCTGCAGGGGCGGAGCTTTGAAGCCGCCATGCGCCGCCGCAGGCTGAGCGTTTTCGCCGGCGAGGGGATGAATCTCGCCTTCACGCTCGGGTTCCTCGCGGCGCTCCTCTGGGGGACGCTGAGCATCGCGGGCGTGTTCGGCACGGAGGGCGTCATCACATACGGCACTCTCGCCGCCGTGCTGCAGCTCGTTTCCCAGGTGCAGACCCCCGTCGCCAATCTTTCGGGGCTCGTGCCGCAGTTCTTCTCGATGACCGCCTCCGCCGAAAGGCTCATCGCGGTGGAAGCCATCGGGGAGGAGGACCGCTCCGGCAGAGCGATCCCGGCGGAAGAGTTCGAGGGCGTAAGGGTAGAGAACATGTCCTTCTCATACGGAGAGGGCGAGGGAGAGGTCCCGGTGTTCGTGAACGCCTCGGCGGAGCTTCGCCGGGGTGAATTCGCCGCCGTTACGGGCATTTCCGGCATTGGCAAATCGACGCTCATGAAGCTCATGCTCGGCGTGTACCGCCCGAATGAGGGCGGGATAAGCATCGTTTCGAAGAAAGGGCGCGTTCCCGCCTCCGCCGCGGCGAGGGGGCTCTTCGCCTACGTCCCGCAGGGGAACCTGCTGCTCTCCGGCACGGTGAGGGAGAACATCGCCTTCTTCAACACGCGGGCCTCCGACGCGGAGATAATGCGCGCCGCCCGCACGGCCTGCGCCGACGGATTCATAGAGAGCCTCCCCGAAGGGCTCGATACGAGGATAGGCGAGCACGGGCTCGGCCTTTCCGAGGGGCAGGCGCAGAGGATCAGCATAGCGAGGGCGCTGCTTCGCGGGGCGCCGGTCCTCCTTCTTGACGAAGCGACCTCCGCGCTGGACGCGGACACCGAGGCGAGGCTCCTGCAAAACCTTCGCGGCTCCGGGGTGGAGACCGTGCTCATAATCACCCACAAGGAGGCGGCGCTCGCCGTCTGCGATAAAAAGATCACGATCGAAGGCGGCGGCATCACGGCTTCCGCCTGCAAATAAAGATCCTACAGGGAGGGAACCATGATAATAATAGGCATCTGCGGCGCTTCGGGAAGCGGCAAGTCCACCCTTGCAAAGGAGATCCGGTCTTCGCTCGACTGCGAGAGCATAATCATTGGGCAGGATTGCTATTACATCGATCAGAGCTACAAGCCCTTCGAGGAGAGGGTGACGACCGATTACGACGACCCCAACATATTCGACCATGACGAGCTCCTTGCCGACATGGATCAGCTTGCGAAGGGGAACCCCATCACGAAGAAGGGCTACGATTACGCCAATCACGTGAGGGCCGATACCGACGAGCTCATCCAGCCGCCGGACGTCGTCATTCTGGAGGGGATACACGTGTTCCACGATCCGCGCCTGATGGAGAGGATGGACCTGAAGGTCTATATGCACGTCGACCCGGATATGTGCCTGCTCCGCCGAATGCTCCGCGATACGAAGGAGCGCGGCAGGCAGATCGACGGCGTCGCCGAGCAGTACTGCAAGACCGTCAAGCCCTGGTACGACGAGGTCGTCTCGAAGTACATCCGCAGGGCGGATTTCGCCGTGATGCACGGGGGCAGGAACAAGAACGCGATCGAGGCGATAAGCGCCTATATAACCGTTTCACTCTGGGCCGAAAAGGCCGGATACAATAAGAAATGATCCCGGGAGGTCAATATGAAAACTCTTAAAACCATCGTCTGCTTAACGCTCTGCGCGATATTCGCCGCGGCTCTTTTTGCCGGCTGCACGAACGGGAAGAAGAACTCCGCCCAACAGGATCCCGAGGCGGTCTTCACCCGCATACTGAACGAGGTGAAATTCGCCGAGACCCTTGAGGACAGCACCGAATACGCCGAGTATTCCATCGGCGAGCTGCCCGAGAACGTCGCCGCCAAGATCTATACCGGCAGCGGCAGGAACGCCGACTGCGCCATGCTCTTCACCGCGGAAAACGCCGAGGAGCTTTCCGCCGTCGAGGGTCTCGTAAAGGAATACCTCGCCTCCATGAAGGACGAGGCTCAGCATTACGACCCCGAGCAGGTCCCCAAGATCGAGAACGCCGTATTCCATTGGGGCGAAAAGAGCCTCATTGTCTGCGTCACGGCCGATACCGAGACCGTGAACGCCATCCTCAACTGACGGAGGAGGCTCATGTCAAACAATAAAAGCGCCGCCAAAAGGCTCCTCTGCGCTGCGCTCGCGCTCGTTTCGTTTGTTCTCTGCGGCTGCGCGAAGGATCCCGCGCCCGGCGAAGTGGTCGCCGTTATGACCCCCGCGCCCACGGAGTCCGTATCCACCGAGACCGCACCCACCGAGTCCGTGCCCACGGAGACCGTGCCCACGGAAGCCGTGCCCACGGAGTCCGTGCCCACGGAGTCCGTGCCGGATACGACCGTCCCGCCCATCGTATCGAAGTCGGGCTCCTTCCAAACCTATGAGGGGACGAACGTGATGCGCGTCGACGACAGGGCGTATGAGATCTGCGTCTATCTCGAGGAGGAGCCGAAGCTCTACGCACGGCTCATAGGCGAGGCGGCGGAGGCCCTCGAGGGCGTCACGAACGTCTACGATCTCATCATCCCCACCGCATACGGCGTGATGATGCCGGACGATATGCGGGAGAAGATCTCCTACTATATCGACCTCGGCGAATGCATAGAGAAGACCTACTCGTACATGCCGCAGAACGTGCGGACCGTCTCCTGCTACGAGAGCCTCATGCTCCACAGGGACGAGTACATTTACTTCCGCACCGATCACCACTGGACGGCTCTCGGCGCGTATTACGCCTACGCCGCCTTCTGCGCGGCAAAGGGCGTCGAGCCCATCGGCCCCGAGGCGCGTGAGAGCGTCACGTTCGACAACTTCCTCGGCACCCTCTACCGCGATTCGGGCGAGGATCCCGCCCTGCTCCCCGCGGACGAGATAATCGCCTACTACCCCAAGAGCGTCGATGCGAGCATGCTCATCACCTCCTCGGAGGGGGCGCGCTACAGCCAGCCCATAATCGCCGACGTCACGAAGTACAGCCCCGTCAACAAGTACGCGACCTTCGCCGGGGGCGACAACCCCATCACGGAGTTCACGAACCCGAACGTCACCGACGGCTCCGTCCTCATAATCATCAAGGAAAGCTTCGGCAACGCGATGCTGCCCTTCCTCGTCGATCATTACAGCAAGATCTACGAGGTCGACTACCGCTATTGGAAGGGGAACCTCATCGACCTTGCTAAAGAGGTCGGCGCCGACGATATGCTCTTTGCAAACAATTTCATGATGATAAGCTCCAAGAGCAATATCGGCAAGCTGAGCATGATAGTGAAGTAAAGCCGAAAGGCAAAAAACCCCGGTGCGAAGGGATATTCTCCGCGCCGGGGTTTTGTATTCCATCAGCTCCTCGAGCACTTCTCCGCGTCGACGGCGAGCACGAACATCAGCGCCATCAGCGCGTCGTTCGGGTCGCGCACGTCGATGGTGTAATGATCCGTCCAATGGAAGAGCTCCTTCGAGACGTTGGCGGCAACGCTCCCGTCCGGGTTCTTTATGACGTAATCCCACTCCATAAAATTCCCCTCCGCGCTCCAGCCGTTCACGTCGATCTCATAGCGCGGGCGGAATATCGAGAAGAACTCCCGCTTTATGCGCCCGACGCATTCGTCCCCTATGTATAGCTCGAACGTGGGTGTGAAGGTGATGACCTTTTCCTTCACCGTCCCGAGGAAGTACCCTTCCGCGTCGTAAATGTTGAGCTTATGCCCCCAGGAGAGCTGTCCCTTTACGGTGAAGAGGGCCTCGCCGTCCTCGCCGTAAATGTCGTAGCTGTCAAACCACGAGAAGAACCTTTGCTTGAATAAGAGCTTCATTTATATCACCCGCCTTTCACCGCGCCATCAGCGCGCCGTACAGTTCACCGTAATACGCAAGGGCCTCCTCATACATCTGCGGATACTCCCTGCCGGTCATCTCCATAAGCGAGACGTTGTGGATATAGCCCGAGACGATGTGCTCGATCCCGTATTTTTCGCCGAGGTATAAGAGCATCGCCAGCGACTGCGGGTAGCTCAGCGCATTGCCGTCACGCGTTATTTCGCCTTGAGATGAGGCTATCTTTTCCGCCACGCTGCGGTCGTACTTATTGCGCATCTGCGTGCGCTGCACGCCGTCAAGCAGCAGGGAGCAGACGCCGTGCGCGAGCTCGAATGCCATGGTCTCGTCGCGGTCGTTCCCCTCATAGGTTTTGAGCTCGCTGTAGAGCGCGTACATGCTCTTGAGGAATATCACGTCGCCCTCGGCGGGACCGTGTTCCGAAACCTCTTCGAAGAAATCCATCAGCGCTTCCTCGCCCCCGCAGATATAGCCCGTGGGGTAGTAGACGTCCATGATATCGTTGCTGAAAAACTCGGCTATCCCCTCGTTGAGCCATTGGACGGAGAGATCGTAGGTCTTCTGCCTGAGCACCAGATGCACCATCTCGTGCCAGATCGCGCCGGGCTGGGTGAGCGTGATGATATTCCGTCCGATCGTGGCGTAGGTCGCCGTAGTCATCGGGTCGGCGAAATCGATGGTGAATTCCTCGTTGAAGCGCTCCTCGATGAGCTCCTTTTCGGCGGGGAGCTCGGAATAGAGCTTCGCCTTCAGCACGTCGAACCCATCGAACATGCTGCATACGAATACGTAGATCTCGTCCGGGTCCTTCGTCCAGCCCTCCTCGGTGACGTTGATCGTGAAATTGTCCACCGCAAGCGAGCAAAGCCGGCGCGAGCCGGGTATTATCTTCATGCGGGCGGCGGCCTCGTTCCCCGCGGGGAGGGGAGCGCCCCCGACGCCGATGTGCGCGAACCACGCGGGAAGCTGCTCCGCCGGGGAGACCGCGCCGCGGAAGGCGTCAAAGCCCCCGTTATCCATTATGAACGCGGCAAGGGATATCGCGGTCTTCCGAGCGATATCCGAGACTTCCTCTCCCGCGAGCACGGGCGAGAGGTAGATCTCCGCGCAGGAGGCGGTGAGCGCGTGAGCGGGGTCGGAATAGTACTCGGAAAGGCCGCTCTCATCCGGCGCGCCGCCGAAAACGTATTCTGCCAGGCCTGCGCGCTGCCACTTGGCGGAAAGCTCCCAGCCTGCCTCAAGGAGCGCGTCGCGGTGTTCGTCCGCGGCAAACTCGTCCGCGGTGACGAACACCTTCCCGCCCAGATATGTCGGGGTGCTCGAGAGCCGCTGCTTTATGATGTAAACGCTTTCAAGCTCGGGCTCCTCGCCCGTGCGCGCTATGATGGCTTCGGCTTCCTCAAACAGCTTTTGAGCGGCCCCGCGAAGCGCATCTTCCCCGAATACGTCGTTCTCCATGTGCACGGTGAAGAGGGGCGTTTCGATCGCGTGGGTTTTGAACACCGCGGAATACCCCTCCTCGCGCTTATGCGAGCTCTCGAAGATCTCGGCGTCCGCGGCGGAGAAGGGCGCTGTCGTCGGCGCGTTGGTCTCCGCGGGGGCGTTGGTCTCCGCGGGCCCTATCGGCTGCTTTCCCGCGCAGCCGCAGAGCGCGAGCGCAATTAGGCATATGACTGATATGATAGCAAATCTTTTCATGTTGACTCCCGGGTGGTTTTATGGCGGGCAGATCGCCCGCCCTATGACGTTTTATTGTTCGGGATCGGAGAAAAACTCCCCGTACTCCTCGCGAAGCGAAGCTATGAAGTCCTGATACAGCTCCGGGTACTCCATCCCGCAGATCCCGTTGAGCGGCGTGTTGTCCCAGTAGCCCCGCATCACGGTCTCCGGGCCGTAATTATCGAAAAGATAATCGAGCAGCAGCGCTGCCTCCGGATAGGTGAGCGCGTTCGGATCGGTCGCCTTTTCTGCCGCCTTCCTGCCCCTTGCGTCCGCGAGAGAGCTGCTCGCGATCGCTTCCGCGGGATCGTATTCGAGCAGCAGCGTGCATATCGCCGTCGCGCGGCTGAGCATACGGTAATCCACTATATCGGAGGGGATGGAGGTATCCTTTTCGCGTTCGCCGTAGTAGAGATCAAGGGCCTGCAGATAGAAAGAGCGAGCCTCGTCCGAAAGCTCGGCGTTCATGTAATATGCCCTGTCCCCGTCCCGGTCCTCGGGGAACCGCTTCGCGAGGGACTTCGCGTTATAGGAGAAATGCTCCGCGGCGGACTCCTGGAGCCACATGGTCGAGGTATCGTCGTCCCCCTTCCAGAGGAGCCAGTGCACCAGCTCGTGCCAGACCGAGCTCTCATAGCGAAGGTCTATCGTATCGCCCCAGGTGGTGCTGAGCCCGCTCTGCGTCGGATCGTCCAGAAGGTTGATCGTAAACGGTGCGCGGAAGTGCTCGTTCGCGATATCCGAAAGGAAGGGGGCTTCCTCGCCGATCTGCCGGAGCACGATATCGGCCCCGACGAAGAACCTGCATGCGAACGTGTAGAGCTCGTCCGCCGTCTGCGCGAAGGCTCCTTTTTTGACCGTCATCGTTATGTTGCCGATCTTCATCACGCAAAGCCTTGAGGGGATCCTGTCAATATAGGCGGTCATTGCCGCTGTCTCGGCGTTCCCCTCCGGAAGTACGGGCGCATCAAAGCCGAGCTTTTCCGCCCAGGCGGGGAGGGCTTCGGCGGTGCTTTGCGCGGCCTTCAGCGCGTCAAAGCCGCCGGTATCGAGTATGAAGGCGGCGACGCCCGCGGCGGTCTGCCTCGCGGCGGAAAGAGCGTCCTCGCCGGCGATCTCCGGGATAAAATACACCGCCGCGCATGAGGCGGTCAGCGCGTGGGCTTCGTCGGAATAGTATTCGTTAAGGCCGCTCTCGTCCGGCTCGCCGAATATGAGCTCCGCGAGCCCGACCTGCTTCCAAACTTCGGGGAGGTCAAAACACGCGCCTATGAGAGCTTCGCGGTACGCGCCGCTCTCTATATCGGCCGCGGTGCAGAACAGGTGATCGTCCAGAGGAAGAGCGCGGTCGCGCAGGAGGTTGTTCACGGCGTAGACGGCGATCTTCCGGGGCTCTTCGCCCGTGAAGGAGCTTATCGTCCGGATATCCGAAACGACGGTCCCCGCGAGCGAAAGCAGATCGGAGTCTGAGCCGCCGCCGTTTTCAACGTGGACCTCGGCAAGGGGAGTGTCTATAAATCGCGTATCGAAGGGATTTTTCCAGCCCTCCTCGCGCGGGTGTCTGCCGTCCTTGATATTAGCCTCGTCCACGTACGCGAGGGGGTCGGGCACGGGCGAAGAGCTGCTGCCGGGAACTTCCGTCCCGCTCTCCTTTGCACAGCCGGAGAGCATGAGCAGGCAGATGAGAGCAGTGATCGTGATGATGAATCTTTTCATGATACCTCTATGATCAGGCCGGCGCGTATTCACGCGCCGGCCGGTCGATCGTTATGCGGTCTCCGATCTGGGCTTGCCCAGTATCTCGGAATAGATGACTCCCTGCGCCAGCGGCGGGAGCTTCGATATCCTCGCCATGGCGCGTTTCGCGTTCTCCGCGGCCTTGGCCGCCGCGTCAATGCGGTCGTCCTCGTCGGCGAGCCTGCGGCCGAGCTTGCCCGCGACGGAAGCGGCGGGCTTGCCTGCAAACTGCGTGACGCCCTCGTGATAGCCGTCGTGGATGCTTCCTCCGCCGCAGTCGTCGTCCGCGTGGGCGACGACGGGCTTCTCGTTCCCGATGTTCTTCTCGAGAACGCGCTTTTCAAGCGGACGGCGCTCGGCGCCCAACGTGCTGCCCGCGGCGGGCCTCTGCTCGGCCATAACGACCGGGTTCCCGGAGGGAACGGTCCGCGCGGTCGCGGCGGCGCTTTGAGCGGCCTCGGCGAGGCGCCTCGCCCGGTTTTCGAGTATGCGGCGCTTCAGCTCCTCCTGGCGGCGGATGCGCTCCGCGTCGGAGAGGGTCCCGGCGCCCTCATACGCGCCGGTGGAGCCGGGGGCGGAAGCTCCCTCGGCGGCCATGACCTGCCGCTGGGCTCTCGCCTGCTCCTGCGCGCGCTTCTGCTGAAGCTTCTGCTGCTTGCTCACGTTCGCCACGATGACGATTATCACGGCGGCGAAAAAAATTATAAACGGCATTATAACCTCCGTATTTCCCGGCACGGGCTCAGGCCCGTGCCGGACGGTTCAGTGTCAGTTGTGCTCCTCGGTGGTGGTCTTGCCGATGGCTTCGCGCATGTCGGTGTCCGCCATCATGTTCTTCATGCGATAGTAGTCCATGATACCGAGGTTGCCGTTGCGGAAGGCTTCCGCCATGGCCTTGGGGACTTCGGCCTCGGCCTCGACGACGCGGGCGCGCATGCCCTGCACCTCGGCCTTGTTCTCCTGCTCCTGAGCGATAGCCATCGCCCTGCGCTCCTCGGCCTTGGCCTGAGCTACGCGCTTGTCGGCCTCCGCCTGGTCGGCCTGGAGCTTTGCGCCTACGTTCACGCCGACGTCAACGTCCGCGATATCGATGGAGAGTATCTCGAAAGCGGTGCCCGCGTCAAGGCCCTTGCCGAGCACGGTCTGGGAGATGAGGTCGGGGTTCTCGAGAACGTCCTTATGGGAGAGGGAGGAGCCGATCGTGGTGACGATGCCTTCGCCGACACGGGCGATGATGGTCTCCTCGCCGGCGCCGCCGACGAGACGGTCGATGTTGGCCCTGACGGTTACCTTCGCCTTTGCGCGGAGCTCGATACCGTCCTTGGCGATAGCGGCGATGACGGGAGTTTCGATAACGCGGGGGTTGACGCTCATCTGCACGGCGGTGAGAACGTCACGGCCGGCAAGGTCGATGGCGCAGGCCTTCTCGAAATCGAGGGGGATTCCGGCGCGCTGGGCGGCGATGAGGGCGTTTGCCACGCGGTCGACGTTACCGCCGGCCAGGTAGTGAGCCTCCATCTTGTTTATGGAGAGATCGAGGCCGGCCTTGGTCGCCTTGATGAGGGGGTTGATGATCCTTGCGGGGCGGACCTTCCTGATCTTCATACCGATGAGGGTGAAGAGCCCCACGCGTACGCCGGAGGCCGCGGCGCTGATCCACAGCCCGAGGGGTACGAACGAGAAGAAGATGATGAGGAAGCAGACGACGGCGATCGCGATCGCGATTATCGCGCCGGGCTCCATCGCCATGAGGGTAAGACCGGACAAAAGATTAAACATAGTTGGCTCCTTTCGGTTTTCAACCTAATGATTTTAAAAGCAGTATGAGCAGATACACGACTCCTATGAGCACGGGCACGCCGATGAGTATCCAAAGCCAGTCGCGGCGGACGGCCCGGCTCTCGGGCTTCTGTCCCGCGGGAGGGTCGGCCTTCGGCTCCGTTATGCCGCACTTCGGGCAGGCGGCAGCGGCGCTCGAGTAGAGAATGTGACAGTTCCGACAGTACTTCATGCGCGCTTGACGAGCACCTTCATGCCGTCGATGCTCTCGACCACGACGTTCTCGGCCTTGCCGATGAACTCGGCCTCGGAGACCACGTCCACGCGCCTGCCGTCGATCTCGGCGATGCCGCTCGGGCGGAGGGAGGTGAGGGTGCGCCCGGTCTTCCCGACGAGGTTCCTTATATCCTCATCGAAGAGCTCGGTGGAGCCCGCCTCGATCGCGGTGTTCAGCACCACGGGCGAACGGGAGAGCCTGCCGCGAAGGGCGGACTTGAAAATGAGTATGGCGGTGACAGCCAGTATAACGAGCACGATGAGCAGCGAGAACATCGCTCCCGTCGGGCTGTTGGAACCTATCGCGAGCGCCGCGATAAGCGCTATCCCGCCGGAAATGCCCGCCGCGCCGAAGCCGGGGATCAGCATCTCGATAACGATAAGCACCATGCCGATGACGAGCAGTATCAGCGCGCCGATATTGGCTCCCCACGCGGCGGCCCATTCGGCAAAGAAGCCGGTCGCTAAAATAAGTGGTGACATTGTTTCTCCTTTCTGCGGCAGCGGATCTTCTGCCGCCGGATCGCTTGTGTTTATTTTATGATGATCCACCGTTCGTTTCAATATAGAGCATGTAAAGGGTTTGTAAAGTTTATGTAAATTTTCGGGCGCCCTGAGGGGTCCCTCCGAAAGGGGCGGCGGGATATCCCGTGTTTCGACGGGAAGATCCCCCTTCGGGCGACCTTCCCGGCGGGGAAAAGGTGGTATCATCCCCTTGTGGGACCACCCGGAAAGGAGGCGAGCGGGAGGATGTATATCGAAGTTTTCCTGCTCGACAACCTCCTTATGAACCTCCTTATACTGCGGCTTGCGGCGGCGCTGCTGTCCGCGCGCCCCCCGCTTTCAAGGCAGCTGATCGCGGCGGCGGTCTCCGCCGCCTTCGCCGCCGCGGCCGCGTACCTGCTTCCGGTCCTCAACGGTCCGCTCCCGCGGGCGCCCCTTCTGCTTATAATGGCCCTTTCATTCAGGACGAAGGGGCTTCGCGGCGGGCTGAAGGCCGTTGGAGCGGTGATGGGCGCGACTCTCGTCGTCGGAGGAGCCGCGTTCGCGGCGGCCCTGCTGACCGGCGGCGGGACGGAAAACGGCTTCCTCGTCGGAGGGACGCCCCTGCGGGCGGCTGCCGCGGGAGCTGCTGCTGCGGCGCTCCTGCCCTCGGGCGCAAGGCGCATGCTTCGACGCAGGCTGAAAAACGAGAGCCTCGTCCGCGTTACGGTGCTGCACCGCGGGATACTGCGGAGCTTCACCGGCGTCGTCGACACGGGCAACTCCCTGCGGGAGCCCATCGGCGGGATGCCCGTCATAGTGCTGCGCTGCCGCGCTCTGGAACACTTGGCAAGGCTGCCGATACCCACGGTCACAGCGGCGGGCAGGGGAGTGCTCATGGGCTTTCATCCGGAGCACGTATCGGTGGACGGGCGCGAGGTGGACTGCGTCGTCGCCATCACAAAGCAGAAGCTCACCGCCGAGGCGATAGTCCCGCCGGAGCTCTGCTGAACGGAAAGGAAAAACAATGCTCGAAGGGATATTGAAGCTCCTTCCGGAGCTCTTGAAGATCCTCCCCGGAGCGGGGAGCGTCGATTATCTCGGGGCGGGGGATTCGCTCCCGCCCCCTCTTGAAAGGGAGGAGGAGGCCGAGGCCCTTCGCCGCATGGCGGAGGGCGACGCGCGGGCGAAGGATCTGCTCATAGAGCACAATCTTCGGCTCGTCGTGTACATAGCCCGCAAATTTGAGAACACGGGCGTCGGCCTCGAGGATCTCGTTTCGATAGGCGCGATAGGGCTGATCAAGGCGGTGAACACCTTTAAAAGCGAAAGGAACATAAAGCTCGCGACCTACGCCAGCCGCTGCATAGAAAACGAGATACTCATGTATCTGAGGAAGGCGAACCGCCTCCGCGCGGAGGTCTCTCTCGACGAGCCCCTGAACGTCGATTGGGACGGGAACGAGCTGCTCCTCTCCGACGTGCTCGGCACGGATGAGGACCTCGTCTCCCGCGGGATGGAGGAGGAAGCCGAACGCGCCCTGCTCTACCGGGCGATGGCGACCCTCGGCGAGCGCGAGCGCCGCATAGTGGAGCTGCGCTACGGATTAAAGGGCGGGGGCGAGCTCACGCAGAAGCAGGTCGCCGACCGCCTCGGCATATCGCAGAGCTATATCTCCCGCCTCGAGAAGCGGATAATGAAACAGCTTTATGAAAGGATGCGGGAAATGGAGTAAAACCCGCCGGAATAAAAGCGGCCCCCCGGTTTGCCCGGGGAGCCGTTTTGCGTTCAAAGCGTCAGATGAGCGCGAATATCGCGGAGAGGTCGGAGGAGTCGACCGCGCCGTTGAGGCTCGCGTCCGCGTTGGCAAGACCCTGAGCGGTGAGCTCGCCCT
>JAFWOT010000015.1 GCA_017509785.1 Clostridia bacterium | reverse complement strand
GAACATATTATCGGCTGCCCGGCTGAAGTTCAGCGTTCGTGCAAGCTCGATGCAGTAATCGATCTGTTTGGTGGTCATGAACCGCTCCCTCAATTTAAATTCTAAATCAATTATAGCATGATCCGATTGGACTTTGCAATAGGGATCTGATACAATAAGCCCCGCTTCGGCGGAATGAAAAACGGCGTCCCCGAAGGCGCCGTTTTCGCGTTCACACAGATTCACACGGAGCTCCGCGCGGCTTCCCCGAGGACGGCCTTTACGTGGGATTCGAGATACCGCCCCCTCACGCGGATAAGGCCGGACCGCGCCAGCATATCCTCTATCTCGCAGGCGATCTCCTCGGAAAGGGAGACGATCCTGTCCTTATAGTTCAAACGGTTCGGGAGGTACCTCGTGCCCTCCCAGGCCTCGGGGCGTATGCGCTCCAGCGAGAGCTCGCGCAGTTTGGCGGCGACGATCCCCTCCGCGTCCAGCTCGCCGAGCGCGCGGAAGGTCCATTTATAATAGGGCGGGTACTCCCTTTTCAGCAGGAAGAAGAGCTCCATCGCGGAGGAGATCCCCCTTGCCCTGCAAAGCTCGGCGGCGACGGTATCGCCGCGGCTCATGCAGCGGGCGTAGTTCACCTGGAACGCGGAGGCGTACCCGTGGAGCTGTTCGGCTATCCTCGCGCGCCATACGCTTTCGGGATAGTAGCCCATGAGATACCTGCGGAACGCGGTGAACACGTCGGAATCGTCGCGGAAGACCTCGCCGTTGGTCGCCGTTTTGAGGCAGGAATGATCGAGCTTATACCACTGCTCCTCCGTCAGAACGGGCTTTTCCGCGTCGATCTCGACATTCAGTACGTTGGAGTAGAACCGGCTTATCGTCATGACCCCGCGCCGCTCCCGCAGGCGCTCGGTGAAGAAGCTCCGTTCCGCGCTGTCGACGAGCTCGTTATAGGCTTCTGAGAGGCGGCCGCCGAACCGCGTCATATCCTCATCCGTGAGCCACAGGCAGACGCCCGTGCCGAAATCGTGATCGCGTGAGATCTCGTCGTCATAGCCGAAGCAATCCGAGCCCTCGCCGACTATGCCGACCGCGATGCGGCTCTCGTATTCGGGGAACCGGCTCCGGATCATTCCGGCGACAAAATCATCATAAAACCGCCTGTTTTTTTCCATCACTTCATTCATGGGAACACCTCGTTCTTTCCGTCAAAAACAGTTTAGCACACTCCCCCGTCGTTTTCAACCGCGAAAGCGTCGGGCTGAAGACGTGATCCTCCGGGAGGGCCCGCGCGTTATCCGCGCCCGCGCAAAAAACCCCGCTCACGCGAGCGGGGCCGTGATCATGGCTAGGTGTTTTGCGGGCGGTTCATCTTGTAGATGATGTTCAGCCCCTGCAGGAGAAGATCGCGCTCGAGCGTGATCTTATGGCGGCAGAGCGAGATCACGTAGGGCGCGATGCCGCCCGTGGCGATGATGGTCGAGGAATGACCGAGCTCCTCCTCCATTCGGTCGAGGACGCCGTCCAGCATGGCGGCGGCTCCGTACATAATGCCGCTTCGCATCGCGTCGACCGTGTTGCGGGCGATTATGTTGCCCGGCTTATCGAGGTTGATCCCGGGCAGCTGCGCGGTGCGGCTCGTGAGCGCGTCGAGCGAGATCCGCGTGCCGGGCATTATTACGCCGCCCATGTAGCGGTTCTTGGGCTCGATCACCTCAACGGTAGTAGCCGTGCCCATGTCGATGACGATGATGGGCGCCTGCCTTTTTGCAAGGGCGGCGACGGCGATGACTATCCTGTCGCTGCCGACCTGGGCGGGATGCTCGAGGCGGATATCGAGGCCCGTCTTGAGCCCGTGGCCGACGACTATCGGCCTCTTCTGTATGACCTTGAAAACGCCGCTGCGCACCGCGTTGAATACGGGCGGGACGACCGAAGCGATTATGCAGTCGTGGATGTCCTCGATGCGGCAGCCATAGGTCTCGAGCATGTTCTTGATCTCGACGCCGTACTGATCGGAGGTGCGGGTCTTGTCGGTGGCTATTCGGGCCTCGCAGACGATCCTGTCGTTTTCGATACAGCCGATGGTGATGTTGGTGTTGCCGATGTCGATGGCGAGAAGCATTCGGTTTCCTCAGGCTTTCTTTTGGTTTTTGGTTTTATACGTTATCGGGAGGAGCTTCGCGCGGTAGAGCGCGGAGCCGATAACGCCGGAGAATATCGTGGAAACGATCATCTCGATGACGGCGTTTATCCCAACGAAGGCGACTATGAACGCGAGCGCGCCGCGCCCCGCCATGAGGCCCTTAACGTACTCGGTGTTCCCGAAGAGCAGTATGAGCGCCGACATGAAGAACGCGGTGTTGAGGAATGCGGAAAGGAACCCCGCGATAAAGCAGGCGGGCGTGATGGAATCCTTCTTGATCCTTCCGCTGACCCTGTTGATTATGGAGAGAACTATGAACGCGAGGCCGATCGCGGCGGCTATCGCGCCGAACACGATGAATACGGTGCCGGGATGCCCGACGGCTTCGGGATCGGCGTTCTTGTTCGCGCCGTTGACGCAGACCGCCGCGCCGGCCGCACAGAGTATGACGCCGACGACGAGGCCGAAGACGGTCGTAAGCAGGTTGCTGTCATGCTCCTTGAAGAGCTTGTATAGATACCTGTAGATGAGCCCGACGAGGAACCCGTCCAGAGCGCGCGGAACGAAGCGCTGAATGAACGCGAGCACGGGGCTGATGCCGACGAGTATCGCGCCCATGCCGCTTGGCACGCCGATGGAATAGCACTGCAGATAGCTCAGTATCCCGAATACGCTCCCGATTATGAGCCCGCCGATGGGGCCCAGAGCTATCGCCGCTATTGCGACGGGTATTATGTTGAGCGTGATCGAAAGGGGGCCTATGGGGATGGTCCCTATCGGGGTGAACGAGAAGACCATCAGCAGCGCGGTAAGCAGCGCGAGATAGGCGACGGAACGGGCGTTGAATTTGAACTTGAACATAGAATTGACCTCCCACTGCCGCTCATTGCGATGCGGCGTATTATCAGGGGCTGCGCACGGCGCCGGCTCCCCCCGCTGCCCTTCCGCAAAGGATAGAGCGCGGGCGCCTCTGCCGCACGGCCGTACATATTATAAACGCATCCGCATGGGTTTGCAAGAGTTTTTTTGCACGGCGGCACTTTACAAATCCGCCCCGTGGGGATATACTGTAAAAGAAAAACAAGGCGCCGCTTTACAGGCGGCGCGGCTGCGGAGGAACAGTATGCTAAAGGGCAAAACCGTATTATTGGGAGTGACCGGCGGGATCGCCTGCTTCAAGGCGGCGGCGCTTGCTTCGATGCTCGTGAAGCAGCACGCGTGCGTGGAGGTCGTGATGACGAAGAACGCGACCGAGTTCGTCACGCCGCTCACCTTTGAACAGCTTACGGGCAACAGGGTCAGCGTCGATACCTTCGACCGCAATTTCGTCCATCAGGTGGAGCATATCTCGCTCGCCAACAGGGCGGATATGGTGCTCATCGCCCCCGCCACCGCGAACGTGATCGCGAAGCTCGCGCACGGGCTTGCCGACGATATGCTGACGACGACGGTGCTCGCCTGCTCCTGCCCCAAGGCGATAGCCCCCGCGATGAACACCGGCATGTATGAAAACCCCGTCACGCAGGATAATATCGAAACGCTACGCCGATACGGCTGGGAGATAGTCGACCCCGCCTCCGGAAGGCTCGCCTGCGGGACGAGCGGCAAGGGCCGTCTGCCCGAGCCGGAGGATCTTTTGGAGGTATGCCTGCACACCCTCGCCCACGAAAAGGACATGGCGGGGCTCCGCGTGCTCGTCACCGCCGGCCCCACGAGGGAATCCATCGATCCCGTTCGCTACATCACGAATCACTCCTCCGGCAGGATGGGCTATTCGATAGCCGCGGCCGCCGCGCGGAGGGGCGCCGAGGTCACGCTCGTTTCCGGGCCGACCGCGCTCAAAAAGCCCGCCTACGTCAAAACCGTGGACGTGACCTCCGCGCAGGATATGTTCGAGGCCGTGACCGGCGCGGCAGCCGATGCGGACGTCATAATAAAGGCCGCCGCCGTCGCCGATTACAGGCCCGCGGTCGTCGCCGCGAACAAGATCAAGAAATCCGACGGGGACCTTGCCATCCCCCTCGAGCGCACGAAGGACATACTCGGTACTCTCGGCGCTTCCCGCCGGGACGGGCAGTTCATCTGCGGTTTCTCGATGGAGACCGAGAACGTGCTCGAAAACAGCCGTGCCAAGCTCATCAAAAAGAATATCGATATGATCGCCGCGAACGACCTCAACACCGAGGGAGCGGGGTTCGGCGTTTCGACGAACGTGCTCACGCTCATCACCCGCGAAGGGGAGATCTCGCTCCCGCTCATGAGCAAGGATGACGCCGCCGACGCTCTGCTCGACGCGATAATGCGGATGCGCTGAGCCCGTCCGGGAGCTGCTCCGCACGAACGCCGCGGGCAAACGCGGGCAGCCGGGACCTTCCGCAGGCGCATGAATGCCATAACGAAAAGGAGAAAAGCCAATGAAAGAAAAGATCACACAGACGGCCGGAAGGGACCGGCTCGGCGAGTTTGCGCCGACATTCGCGCATTTGAACGACGACGTGCTCTTCGGCGAAGTATGGAACGAGCCCGCCATCGACTTAAAAACGAAGTG
Source organism: Clostridia bacterium (assembly GCA_017509785.1). GTDB lineage: Bacteria > Bacillota > Clostridia > Christensenellales > CAG-138 > UBA3857. Next base: position 14,157 of record JAFWOT010000015.1, on the reverse strand, counting down.
CATAGTCACCGTCGTTTCGCTCATGGCGTCGGGGATCACCGACTCCTCGCTGACTTATCATCTGCAGAACGCCAAGGCGCACGGCGTGACAAAGGGGGAGATCGCCGCCATCATCACCCACGCCGCGATGTACGTCGGCTGGCCGAAAGCCTGGGCAGTGTTCCGCCTCGCAAAGGAGGTATGGAACGAGGAGGCTCCCGCCCTGAGCGAAATGGATCGCTATCAAAACAGCATATTCTTCCCCATCGGCGAGGAGAATCCCTACGGCCGTTTCTTCAGCGGGAAGAGCTACCTCGCCCCGCTGACGACGGAGCAGGTCCCCGTCTATAACGTGACCTTCGAGCCCGGCTGCCGCAACAACTGGCATATCCATCACTCGAAGAGCGGCGGCGGACAGATGCTCATCTGCGTCGGCGGAAGGGGCTATTATCGGGAGTGGGGCGCCGAACCCGTCGAGATGACCCCCGGCTCCGTCGTCAATATCCCCGCCGGAGTCAAGCATTGGCACGGCGCCGCGCCCGATTCGTGGTTCTCCCATCTCGCGCTGGAGATCCCCGGCGAAGAATGCCGCGCCGAATGGCTCGAACCCGTTTCCGATGAGGATTACGGGGAGTTGAGCTGAAAAGCAGTTCCGCGAGGGGGCCTGCGGGCGCCGCAATGCCGCCGCCCCGGTCGCCCGATGCTCCATGATCGGGCCTTGGCGGGTGACGTCCTCCGCCCGACGATGCGCATCCCGAATCCGCCGGAACTCATTGACGAACGATTACCGTCCAAAAAACACGACCGGGCCGCCATTGGCGGCCCGGTCGTGTTATAGATGAAGGGGTTTGCGCTGCAATGAGAATGCTTTGTTTCAAAAAACAAAAGGAAGTTGAATCAATTCACATCCGATTCACATAACGACCCGGTTCTGCCTGCTTCAGCCCAACAGAATCTCTCGGATGCTCTCTATCTGTTCAAGTGTTATTCCGCAATCCAAAAGATAGTTTTCGGCCTTTTTCTGAAGGGTCTCCCCCTTGTAATCCTGCAGCCTATCGATCATATCAATAAACGCTTCGCTTTGAAGTCTGCGGTTTGAAAGGAGCGACAAATCATATCCGGCATATATCTCATCAACCTCTACCCCCAGCAAAGCCTCTACAAGAGCGCATACCGTTGCGCTTCTGTCCATGCCTGCGGTGCAATGGATGAATATGGGATACAAACTCGGATCGGCAAGATCAGTAAATATTTTTTTGATGTTCTCCTTTCCATACGGAGTGAAAATTTCAGCATATTGAACAGCATCATAATATCGATGCTCCACGTTTGCTCCCAAAGCGTCGAAGCCTGGATCAACTTCCGGGGAACGCATATCCATATCTGTTCTGATCCCCAAAACAGTCAGCATTTCCAAAACTCCGACGTCTGTGATCTTATACTGTTCCTGAACAGCTCCATCCAACTCCATGCCTCGAATCAGCATACCCTGCTTGATCCTCTTTCCCGAAGCCGTTGCTGTATTGCCAACGTCCCGCACGTTAAGGATCCCGTCGACACTCAGCAATCGGCGGGTATCCGCCGTTCTGAAACTCCCAATGCTTTCCTTGCATTCCTCGTTGGAAAAAACGACTTCGACCCTGTAGAAGTATTCGGAATTGACTTTCAGGTTCTCAAAGCTGAAGCTTCGCTTTCTTGGAGAAATCTCGAAGATTCTCGATTCTCTCAGTTCAGGATCCTCGCTGAGATAAGCTTTGATACTTTTTACTGTCACGCCATTGGGCATGGTAACTCGGAATGGAAGCTCGACCGGAACGCACCCGTCCAGCCTCTCCCCCGATGACCAGAAGGCCATCATGGCTCTTGCTCTGGCGGAGTAGTTTTCCTCTTTAAGGAGCCTGATCGCACCGGGCCCTATGAGGCATTGCTCCCCTTCTAACGGTTCAACTTCTATACCTGTTGACGTCACTACCTGGGCCGAACCCTCCTGTTTATCGTTTCCTTCGGAGGAGCCTTTATTCGTAATGCCCTTATGGACAACGACGGCCGCAACCGCCAGTCCAACAACCAAAAGCAGTATCCATAAGACCCTTAAAATCTTTCTGTTTCGCTTATAGAAATGCCTGATCTTTCGGAAAGGCTTTCCCTTGTGCCTGTGTCCATGCACGCTGTGAACACTCCCCGATCCGTATCCGGCTTTATCTTCAGGCACGGACCCGCTGTTTTCCTTGCTTTTCATTCTCTGTTTCTCCCGTTTGCTAATGCTTTGGCCCTTATTATGGTACGCTACTTCTTAACAAAGAGAATCACTGTTCATTCTTTTTTCTTATGACCGCTTCCGTACCCGTAACCGTATCCATAGCCATAACCATAGTTTCCGTATCGGGATCCTTTGCTGTATCGATAGTAGCCGGCGCTCTTTTTTCTTATATTGTTACGGACCACCCCGAGGATCCTGCAGCCGCTCTTCTGAAGCTGATTTACGGTTTCCCTAGCTAGATTCCTCCGCACGGTGTTACCTATAACGAGCAGCGTACCGTCGCAGGAAGTAGCTATTACCGCTGCATCGATAACCCTTCCGAGTGGAGGCGTATCTATGATCACATAGTCATAGTTCTCTCTGGCGAACTTGAGCAGCTGTGAGAAATAGTTCCCGTTCAGAAGTTCAACGGGATTAGGCGGATACTTCCCTGCAAACATAACGTTTAAAGTCGGAAACTGTGTTCCATAGATCGTATCGCTCAGCCCGTCCATTCCTGTAAGATATTCGCTGAGTCCTTTCGTCTCTCTCGCAGTTGTGTTCCTGCCTACCATAACAGATTTTCTCATGTCGGCGTCAATAACCAAAACGTTCTTGCCCAGTTCAGCCAAGCTCCTCCCAAGCTGCAGGCTGACCGTCGTCTTTCCCTCATTCTCATTACAGCTGGTTATCGTTATAACACGAACGTCTGCTCCGCAAAACTGGATATTCGTCCTCAAAACTTTATATGCTTCCTGTGTAAAAAAATCTTTCGCACCGGGAAGTTTAAGCTTGGTCATTTCCATTTCAGGCTTCCTCCTTTGTCTCTGCTATCTCCAATTCGTCATTGTCTTTTTTTCTCTTCTTCCTGTGTTTTTTTTCGGGACCATAGCCATAGCCATAGCCATATCCATAGCCATAGCCGTAGCCATACCCCTTATATGAAGAATACTTATGACTCTTTCCGTCCCCTGCGCTTGGGATGTTTCCGAGTATTGTCAGTCCCAAATAACGACCGATATCCTCATCTGTCCTGATTCGGTCATCGGCAAGGAATGCTATCAGAAAACAAACATAAGTTATTATCATAGCAAGTATCGCTATGAAAGCGTAGTATAACTTCCTGACCTCATTGCTGGGTCTTTCCCTGATCGTTCCATACTCAAAGAGATTGACCTGTTGGAATCCCATTGCGTCCGTTATCTTGTCCTGGCCTATCTCGCAGACCGTATCCACAATGCGCTTTGCGTCCTCCGGGGATGCCGCTCTGGCCGTGACTTCAAGTATCCTCGTATTCTCCGGGTTGGACGTTGAGATGCTCCTGCTCAGGGTATCATAGCTAACGCCGAGATTCAGGCTGTTTATTACATCATCCAGAACGGAGTGGCTTTTTAGCAGGTAATCACAGTCTGTTACGACCTTCAATGCCAGTGAAAAATCGGAATCGCTGCTTGTACTCGTGATCGCGCTGTTCTCCTGCTTTAAAATATACAGCGTCGCTGTGGACGAATACTCCGGTACATAAGTCAGCTTGTTAATCAGAAAGAATCCGCCGGTAACGATGACTGCGACAAGTATCATCACCCACAGCCTCTGGACCAATATCTCCCAAAGATCCTTTAATGTAACACCTTTTGCTTTCGTCTGTTCTTCCATATCAATCAGTATCCTTTCCGTCAGTATCTGCGTGAACAATTTCAGCGGCGTTATTCATGCATAACGCATTCGCATATCCCTTATCGATTTTCTTGACGATCATCTCATATGCCTTGGACAATCCCGGTCCTCTGTTCTTCATGTCATGACAGTCTGAGGCCACAAAAGAGACAAGTCCATCTTCAAGCAGTCTCATACACCTGTTGCGCATGCCAAAGCCCCATTCACCGACAAGTGTCTGTGTGTTGATCTGCAGAAGGGCTCCATTATCTCTGAGCCGCGCAAGCAGTGGGTTTCGCCTTCTAAGAGCATTATACCGTTCCACATGAGCCAGTATCGGTCTATAACCTGCGTTAAGGAGTTCCTCGGTGCCTCTCACAATCACCCGTTCTTCCTCGTTATGGGAAAAATCCACAAGAACATACCGTGTTCCGTTAATAGTCTTGCAGTCTCCGTTCCTGAGCCACGAGACACAATCCTGACTGTAGTGAAGTTCGTTCCCCAGGCACAGTTCCAAATCCGGGAGCTCATCTTCCGCATAATGCAGCAGGGTTTCAAACGCAGATCGTACTGCGGCGCGGTTATCGCCATAGTAGCCCGGATGGAAATGAGGAGTGAGGCACATTAGCCTTGTCCCGTCCTCATATTCCGCCTTGACCATGGCGAGCATATCCTTTTCCGTCTTTGCCCCATCGTCGACGCCAAACAACGCATGGGTATGGATATCAGCGAAAAACACGTTATCCTCCTATCAATTCATCTCTCACTTTTAGGTAAGTCAAATACGCCCTTAAACAACACTGCGTCAAACATCAATCCGGCATTTGGTCTTAGTGCGGGTATGAACGCAGGAATCAAGATCGTTACGATCTGAGTCACAAGAGACGCTGCAGCCGCTCCTGACGCTCCATAGTGAGGTATCAGCAGGAAATTCAAAAAGACATTGGTCAGTGCAGCGCCGGCATATATGTATTTCAGATACTTTTGCTTGTTTTCGCATACTATCCACGGATTTCGTGCAACCCCCAAATAAGAGAATGCCGTGTACCAGACCACTATGCGCAGCGGCGCTACGGCCGGCAGATACTGCTCTCCGTAAATCAGGGATACTAAAGGCTCCGCAACAATGCACACCAAAGCGGACATGACGACCGAAGAATAAAAAACCAATGCATACAACTGTTTGTTTCTTTTTTCAAAAAGCAACATATCCTGTTCATGTGCCTTTACTATTCCCGGATAAACCGAATCAATAATCGCACTTAATACGAAGACCCACGTCCCGCTGATCGACACGGCAAGCGAATAGTATCCGACCGAAGCTTTATCGAGCATCTGCTTAAGCATTATTCGATCTGTGCATGCATACACCGAAATCATAAGCCCCGCGAGGATGAAGCCGGAGCTGTCTTTGATCAGCTTCTCTGCTCTTTTTATCGAAAACGAAAGCTTGGGCCCTCCTTTGGAATAGTAAAAAAGCAAGAGCGAGATCGCCAAGAAGACATATTCTATCGCGCTTGCCACGGCAAACCACTCCACGCTCTTACCCAATATCAACATGATCACTTTATAAGCGGAAAGCATCAAGAACGCAATCAATGCCGCCATTGTCGAAAACTTCGACTGCAGCCGCGCTTGGAACCATGAGTTGATGGTGTCGAACGATTGAAAGGCCAGCCCGATCGTACACAGCGCTACGACAATAATTGTCAGCGGTTCACCTCTGTCGGCAATACTTACTATGCCTATTATCATCAGAGCCGAAAGCACACTGGAAACCACCCTCATCAAGATCGCGGTCCCTATCATTTCTCCTTCCGCAGATGGTTCATTGACCAGTTGCTTTACGATCACAGAATTGATGCCAAGTGTGCATAGTGAAGAAAAAAACGCGATATACGCTCCGGCATAATCGATCAAGCCATAATTCGAAGGTCCGAGATATCTCGCCGTGAAAATACCGACGAGGAACGACATGACCTTTACAGCAAGTCTTCCTCCGACCAACCATCCGATATTTTTGAATACCCTATTCTTTAATAATTCGCCCGTCTTCATTTATCAAATATTTACCATCAGCCTTCAAACATTCAAAAAAGGCGGATCTTTTTTGCTCCGAGAAATCATTTGCTGTTATATGCGGAGAACTCAGTCTATGGATAACATGCAGCAAGTGAGATCGTTCCACGATCATCTCCTACACTTATGAAAACCGTTAATGAAGGTCGTTCTGCTTACTCTCTATTGGCACATCAACAAATAACAGACAGAAGTCATCTTAACTGCTAACATTTGCTAAAACGCTTCTCCAGCCTTCCCTAACGCCGACAGGATCACGGTATCCATATCGTAGTAGCGATACTCTCCAAGCCGGCCGCCGAAGATCGTGTTCGTTTCCTTTTCAGCCAAGCGTCGATATCTATGATACAGCTCGTTATTCTTACTGTCATTGACCGGATAATAGGGCTCCATCCCCGGGCCCCATTCGACGCTGTATTCTTTTGAGATCACCGTAGATTCAGTATCCACCGGGTCGAACCATTTATGCTCAATGATACGTGTGAACGGCGTCTCTCGATCAGTATAGTTCACCACGGCATTGCCCTGGAAATTCGGGCATGTTATTATCTCGGTTTCAAAGCGGAGACTCCTATATGCAAGCGAACCATAGCAATAGTCGAAATAAGCGTCAATTGGTCCTGTATAAACTATTCGACAAGCACATCGATCCCAATCTGACTTATTCTCCAAGTAGTCCTCGTTCAATCTGACCTCTATGCCATGGAGCATAGCTTCTATCATCTTCGTGTATCCGCCGATAGGAATCCCTTGATATAGCGCGTTAAAATAATTGTTATCATAAGTCATGCGCACCGGCAAGCGCTTGATGATAGAAGGCGGCAGTTCTTTACAGCTTCTCCCCCATTGTTTTTCCGTGTACCCCTCGATAAGCTTATGGTAGATATCTGTGCCTACGAGCGCAATTGCCTGTTCCTCCAAGTTGGAAGGATCTCCGATACCTGCAGAAGCTCTCTGGCGCGAGATCATATCCTCCGCTTCTTCCGGAGTTACCACTCCCCACATTCGATTAAATGTATACATACTGAAAGGAAGAGAATACATCTCGCCATGATAATTCGCGATCGGAGAATTGGTAAACCGGTTGAATTCACAAAAGCGGTTGACATACTTCCACACATTCCTGTCGTTCGTATGGAAGATATGCGCTCCGTACCTGTGGACCTGGATCCCCTCAATGTTTTCAGTGTAGGCGTTTCCTCCGATATGGTTCCTTTTCTCGATGACCAATACTTTTTTTCCCGCACTTTTTGCTCGTTCGGCAAAGCATGCTCCATACAGCCCCGCTCCGACAACAAGATAATCGTATGGTTCTCCTCTCATGAACGATCACGCGCCCCTTGTCATATTATTTTCGAAACATGGGCCACCAATCTTTCAACTATCTCGCGGTCCATGTCAATATCGAACTTACGTGCAAAAAGCAATTTACTCCGAGTCAGCTCGTCATAGTCCGCAGCGCGGAACGTGTATGGCTTTCCCCTTGTCCAGTCAGTGAAACGCATGGATGTCTTTTCTCCCTCTTCGGGAACATAAATCTTTTCCTTAAACGGAGAATTGAACAAGAGCGTCTGCATCAGCATTTCATCTCCGCAATATGTATCGGCAAAAGCTTCCGCGACCCAATCGGCCTTAGAAACGCAGTACCTCGCAAAGGCGTCGGTGATACTGAACCATGCTCCGCCTTTCATAAATACAATATCGGGATTAAGCTTCTGACGATCCACTCCGAGGAAGATCCTCTGGCAGCGAGCGGTTGTAAAAATCATTATTTTCTGAAATGCATTCTTGGGCCTGCCAATATATTTCAAAAAGCTGTAGTAATATCTGCAGCGATGTGAATACTTTGCTCCGCGATCCGGACGATTGTACGAGAGAAACTCCCACCCACGATGCGAATCGAAAAATGCATGTATCTCATCCTGCGTCTTAAGCGGAAGATCCTGCCCGGAGATATTATGATAATAATCGTAGCTGCCGGTTTCCGTCGCGGTCTTCATCAAACGCATCCTGGCGAGGACCTGGCTGTACTGTCCCCAACGAACGTCGATCCTGTCAGGAAGAAAAAATATCCTGCCCTTCCTGACCTCAGCGCGAAGGGCGTCGTAATCAACATTCGTCAATTTGCTGTCAAGCAACAGAAAAAAGTCGTTGCGTTCATCATCCAGAGCCCTAAGCATCAAGGCAAGCTGATCCATTTTGTTGTGAGCGAGGATCATGTATGCGTGTTTTCCCATAATAAAACATCCTCATTTCAAAAGTTCCGTATAAATATTTGCCGGCTTTGCTCTTAACCGCGCCTGCACAACCGTGCGGAGCTCTGACGATTCACAGACGTCATCAGTGCAGCCGCAATAAACAGGTTTTTGCCGTCCATATTTCTTTCTGTTTCAAAACTGCACTTGAATTGTTTTTCGTCTTCAAAAAGCAGTTCTGCGTGTGAAAAGCCGCATAAGCATTCCGTGTCAATCTGTTCGGTCGCTTTTCCATTCCGATGATAACAGTAAAAAACCACCGCTTAATATGTACAGTCCCGTTGATCCTGAAACGATAGCCGCCTCAAACGAGCCGATAACGATTATGCTCAGGAAAGCACTGAGCGCTGTAAACTGCCTGAAGCTTCTGATACGCTGATTTACCTTGCCTACTACAGCCGTCAGCGAAACAATAAACAGCACAAACGGGATGACTCCGTATGAGCAGAGTACGTCTATGTGAGTGTTATGAAGCTGCGATAAACCGGTTCCGTTGCTTATCTCGGAATAGCATCCTATCAGCGGATTGTTCTTTAACATGTTCAGCGTCACTCGCCAGATCTCATCACGCGCATTAAGCTTTTTGCCCGGTCTGACAATAAAGTCGAAAAGCTTGGAAAACCATGTCGAATCCGCAATAAACAGATAAAACAAAGCGCAAATCAGCGGAAGCAGAATGATCAATACGACCATGACCGGAGAAAGCTTTCTAACGTTCCACACCTTCCCCACAAACATCATTATTGCGAAAAAAGCCAATCCAAAGAAGCAGGAGCGCGTAAAAGTATTCCAGATCAACACTAGACACAACAGCGATATCGCTGCGACCGGGACACGTACCAACGGTTTTTTTACACTGACAATAATATAAACTCCGTATAAAAGCACATGAGTCAGCCACATCCCGGTAAAATTAGGGTTTACAAAACCAAGCGTGATGCATCCGGCGATCTGTGTTCTGTTCCCCAACAAATAATAGGATGCGATCATAAAAATCCCCATCAGCATAGGGATCAGCGTTAACCTGACGCCGCTTTTTTCATCGATCACAGTTTCAGACACAGACCAGAAATAGAGCATCGTGCACAGAAACATAATCATTTTGAAAAAATATTCGAAGCTGATTTTTGCGATCCTCGACAGCATCGCATTGACGGTCACATTTAACAACGTCGTAAAAACCAGAAACAGCAGCGCCCACGGGATCGCGCGGCCTACCATGGACTTAACGATTAACGGGATAAGAACGATGAATGTCAGATAAAAAACAGGCGAAACGCCTCCTTTAACGTGAAACAACGTGAATAGGACTATCAAGAGCAGGAGCGCAAATTCCGCCATAATGCCCGTCATATAGTTCAGCTTTATTCCGTTTTCATTCCGCATGAGTTTCCTCCGTCAAAGCTTCCCCGGGAACCAATCGTCTCGTATTGTATCCGCCGGGCTGCACGGTCCGCTTTTGAAAAGACCGAGTCCGTCGCCTCCGCTCAGGATATTTTCAGTTAGTTCTACCAATCTCTCAGCCGCAAGCCGCGGATTCCATTCTTCGCTAATAGTCCGATATGCTTCCGCGCCAAGCGCTGCCTGTTTGGAACGATCTGAGAGCAAATCGCTCATCCGATCTGCTAAAGCCGCAACGTCACAGGAAGGATAGATCAGTCCGTTCTGCTCGTTTTCAAGCAGAAACGGCGCCGAACCCACAGCATGCCCGCATATTACGGCGCAAGCGCTGTTCATACCCTCATTAACAACGGCACCCCAGCCCTCCTGTTTATCGGAGCACACGAGAAGTATCGCCGCCTGCTCCATATGCTCTCTGACAGATTCCGGAGACATCGGTCCGAGAAACCTAACTCGGCCACCAAGCTCTAAGCTCTCCGCTAACCGGCGAAGCTGACGCTCCATCACGCCGGTTCCGATCAGATCCAACGTGAAAGCCATTCCGCAGTCTTTAAGGATCTTAGCAGCTCGCAGCGCGTCATCCGCATGCTTCAAATCCAGAAATCTGCCGACCCACAGAATCTTCTTCGGATCCTTTTTCTTCAGCAAGAGCTCCGGAGACTCGTATTCCTTAAACGGAGTAAAATAACCCCATTTGAAGCTTCGGTTACGAAACAACCCAAATTTCGCATAGTCTCCTGCGGCGAACGCGCTTGCGCAAAGCAGGTATACCCGCTTGCCTTGCGGATTCTGTCTGTGCCACTTGACCAGACGCGGGAAGTATTTCAGCGGCTCCATTCCGTGCTTTAGCGGACGTTCACTGCAGCGAAAGACCAGCTTGTTGACCAGCATCCTGGGCAATATCATTTTTTCCTGAGGCCCGCCGAAAACTACGGCGTCGGCTTCGCAGATCAATCTTTCCGCTTCCTTCGTTTGGCCCACATATGGTCTTACGAGATATGGCGGGCGAGCCTCATTATAGCCAAGCGTCCTCAGTTCCTGCGTTAATCCGATGGTCTCGACAAAAGCAAATCTCCCTTGCAGCATATCGAACAGGGCGTCGGAAAGCGGTTTCTGATGATGGGAAAAAACGCTTGAAACGATAACGATCTCAGGCTTTTTGTCCATGCAAGTATACCTCTGTAAGCTCCTGTGCAGACTGTTTAACGTCATAGCCCTTTTCCCGGAATGCACGGAGGATCTCCGGATCTGATACAGGTTCGCTCTTCTCGACCGTTTTCAAAAGCTCCTCAGCCCAATATGCGGGCGACTCGCCCAAACCAATAAAACGAAGCTTCCCCAGGCCAATGTCCGCCTCCTTTGATACAGCGTCGGAAACAACGCATGGCGTTCCCGACGCCTGTGCTTCCAGAAGGGCGATCGGGAGCCCTTCGAACTGAGATGGAAACAATACAGCATCAAAAGCATGCAGGCACGCAGGGACATCATCCCTTGAGCCAATAAAGCGAACACGGTCGGAGACGCCGAGTTCCAGCGCCCGCTGCCTCGTCTGTTCCAACATTCCGCCGTCAGGCCCGCCGAGAACAAGACAGGCTCCTGGCCTCAGCTTGAGTAATTCATCGAAAACCTCAAGCATGAACAGTTGATTCTTCTTTGACTCAAATCTTGTAAGATTGCCTATTAAGAGATCGCAGTCATTCGGCAGGCCGAAAGACTCCTTTGCGCTTACCGTTTTTTCGTGATCGCATTTCAAAAAGCGCTCAACGTCTATACCGTTATTAATTACTTTTCCGTGCTCCCCGAAAAAAGCGGCCCCATACAGATACTCCCCCGCGTCTTTGCCGCAGGCGAGGAATACGTTGGCGCTGGATTTAAGAAGGGATAACTCTAAAGCTCGATAAATCCGTTTAAACAGTTTCCCTCCCTGACCATGCATATCATGAGAATGTGAAACGCGTACAGGTATATTTGCCCGTTTAGCCGCAAGAAGGACCCACGCATTTGTCAAGTTAACGTGGCTGTGGACAGCTGAGTATCCGCCTTCCCGCATCACCTTTTCCGCTGTTTGAAAAAAGCGATGCAGATGGGTTGACTTCGGCGGCACTCCGAAAAAAACATTTCCGCCCATGGAACGGATCTCATCAAGATAAGGATAATCCTTCTCCCTGAAAACAAAGAAGTCAAATTGGATCTTATCCCTGTCAATGTTGCGATACTGATTCATCAGAAAGGCCTCCGTACCTCCTCTTTCAAGGCAGGACACCACTTGCAGTATCTTTTTCATATCGGAGTCTCCTTCTCGTTTACCGTGCTGTCATTAGTCACTTTTACCTTCAACAGCAGCAAGACGTGTGACGGTCTTGCTGCTGTTGAAGACAAAACTGGTTTTTAGAATATGACGTGCTCCTGCCGGACATAACATGCCCGGCAGGAGCTTAGCTGTAGGTTGTTGGAAGTTAAAGGATAATCAACCCATGGGCGTCGAAAGTGTAAGCGCCTTCCTTAAATCCCTCGATGCCGTTGGTCTTGGTGATCCAGTAGCTGCGGCCATGGACGACCTCACCGGTCCCCCTGACATAGTAGTAGCCTTCGGTAAGACCGAACTCCGTCCCATCGGCTGCATGATAGATCGTGTTGCTGTCCAAATGGATAAGACCGGCGTAAACCGTGGAGTTGTTTACATAGTAGTACAAGCTTCCGTTCTCCTCATAGAAACCATCCTTCACTGCAGGAGTTTCGCCGGGATCCGACGGCTGTGCCGGAGGATTGATCATCTTGCCATTGGTATCGAATTCGTATGCTCCCTCATGGAAACCTTCGATACCGTTTGTCTTTGTGATCCAGTAACTGCGGCCATGGATGACCTCGCCGGTCCCCTTGACATAGTAGTAACCATCCTCAACATCCCTGACAGAACCATCTGCGGAATGGTGCTTCGTTTCACCGTCAAGATGGATCAACCCGGCGTAGAAACGATTGCCATCCTTATAGTAGAACAGGCTGCCGTCTTCCTCATAAATGCCGTTCTTGACGACCTGGGGCTCGGGAATGATCATCTTGCCGTTATCGGCAAACTGATATGCACCCTGGCTGAAGCCTTCAATGCCGTTGGTCTTGGTGATCCAATAGCTGCGGCCATGGACGACCTCGCCGGTCCCCTTGACGTAATAGTAGCCGGCCTCAACGTCGCTTACGCTTCCGTTCGCCGCGTGATACTTTACAGGGGCTTCGAGCCAAATCAGTCCGGCGTAAGCGCGGCTGCCGTCTTCATAGTAGAACAGACTGCCGTCTTCCTCGTAGATGCCTGCCTTTGCCTCGCTGATGATCATCCTTCCGAATTCGTCGAAGGTGTAGGGACCTTCGGGGAATCCTGTGTCATAATTATCGGTGCACCAATACGTCCTGCTTGTGATCAGCTTGCCGCTGCTGCCGGCATAGTAGTAATATCCATCCTGATAGAACATACCATAGTGAGCCTTTACGCCGTCAATGTAGTAGTAATACACGCCGGGTTCGGTCTCTACAATGCCATTGAGCGTTACATCATCATGGACGATTACTCCATTCTCATCAAATACATAGCCCCACTTGGGCAGCAGACCGCGATCGCCGGGATCATTGGGATCCGCATGGTTCTTCTCGACCCAGGCGTCAGTACCGCGAATGGCCTTGTCGCCTTCCGCGCCCTCATCACCGCCGAAGTAGTAGAAGAACCTGGTTTCGGGATCCTGATACAGACCGGGATAGACAACTACAAGTCCGTTTTCGACCAGATAGACGTCACCGGTCTTGACGTCGGTGAAGACCTGCTTAGCGCATCCCTCCATCCACACTCCGTTTTCATTAAAGGCATGGCCATGGTCGCCGGCCTCTGTGAAAGCAATGCCGACCGCGGCATAATTGGAGTTTGTGTGATCAAGATAGTATTTGCCTTCAGGCAGCGTAAGCCAACCGGTCTGTTCAGCATCATTGATATAGTACTTTTTGCCGACTTCATCCATACGCCAGCCGGTGAACGTGAACTGCGCGGTGTAGGTGGCGTCGCAGGTTACGACTGCAATCACAGGCGCCCAGCCGGTGAATGTGTAGCTGCCGTTCTCGTTCACGCCAGCCTCCTTCGTAGGAGTCTCGCCGGTGTAGGCGGGAGTCGCGCCGTAGGCTACCTGCTCGGTCTTGAGCGTATCGCCGTTACCATCGACCCATGTGATCGTGTACGTGTTGACAATCACGGTATAGGTCGCAGTGTAGGTCGCGTCGCCGGTTACAGACTCGATCTCGGGAGTCCAACCCGCGAAGGTGTAGGTGTACTGAGCGGTCGCGGCCTTTTCGGGAGTCTCGCCGGTGTAAACGGGCGTCGCGCCGTACTCTACTTCGATGCTCTGCAGCTCGGTGCCGTCATCATCCACGAACTTGATCGTGTACTTGTTGACCGTTGCGGTATAGGTCGCAGTGTAGGTCGCGTCGCCGGTTACAGACTCGATCTCGGGAGTCCAACCCGCGAAGGTGTAGGTGTACTGCGCAGTCGCGGCCTTTTCGGGAGTCGCGCCG
>JAFWOT010000004.1 GCA_017509785.1 Clostridia bacterium | reverse complement strand
GGCGGCTTTTCCTGTCGCCATCACCCAGTGCTATCACTGTATCAACTATTTCCATGATCACGCGAACGAATACAAGATTGACAAGGAAAAAATCACCATCATGGGTTACCATGGTCAACGTGACCGATGGTGCCGATGTTAACGTGGGGCTTGGTTCTTTCGAATTTCTGCTTTGCCATTTTGGGGATTCCTCCTGAAATATTTGGTGTTTTGTTTTTTTGTATTGCAGCCCCTTACGGGGGTTTTAACGATGACCGTTAGTAGATCACTCCGAGGATCTTGTCTGAAAGAGCCTTGGAGACTTCCTCATAGTGGTCGAACTGCATGGTGAAGGTGCCCCTTCCCTGCGTCCTTGAACGAAGATCCGTCGCATAGCCGAACATCTCCGACAGCGGGCAGAGCGCATCCACGCAGCTGAGGCCCGCCCTCATTTCCATGTTCTCTATCTGACCGCGGCGGGCGTTGATATTGCCCATAACGTCGCCCAGATATTCCTCCGGAACGAGGATCTCGCACTTCATGAACGGCTCAAGAAGAATGGAGCCGCCCTCCTTTACAGCTTCCCTGAAAGCAAGGCTGCCTGCGATCTTGAAAGCCAACTCGCTTGAATCGACCTCATGCGTACTTCCGTCCAGCAGGGTGGCCGTGAAATCGACGACCTCATAGCCGCCTATCCAGCCGGACCTTGCGGCTTCCCTGATGCCCTTGTCGACCGCCGCGGCGAATTCCTTGGGAACGACGCCGCCGACCGTCTTATCGAAGAACCGATAGCCTTCGCCGGGCTTTGCGGGAGCGAACTCGACGGTGACCTTGGCGAACTGCCCGTGGCCGCCGAGCTGATGGACGTAATTGCCCTGAGTCTTGACCGTCTTCGTGATCGTCTCACGGTAGGCGACCTGAGGCTTGCCGACACGGCACTCCACCTTGAATTCGCGGATGAGCCTGTCAACGATTATCTCGAGATGGAGCTCGCCCATGCCGGAGATTATCATCTGACCGGTCTCCTCGTCCGTGTAGGTGCGGAACGTGGGATCCTCCTCCTGAAGCTTCTGGAGCGCGAGGACGAGCTTTTCCTGCCCGGCCTTTGTCTTCGGCTCGATGGCGATCCTTATGACCGGCTCCGGGAACTGCATTGTCTCAAGGTGGACCTGACGGTTCTCCGCCGCCAGGGTATCGCCCGTGGAGGTGTCCTTCATAACGAAGGCCGCGATATCGCCCGCGTGGACCTCGTCTACCTCGGTGCGGCTGTCGGCGTGCATGAGGAGGAGTTTCGTGACCCTCTCTCGCTTGCCCTTGGTGCAGTTCATGACCATGGTGCCGCTCTTTAACGTGCCCGAGTAGACGCGGCAGAACGCCAGCTTGCCTACGAACGGATCGGTGACTATCTTAAACGCGAGCGCCGCGAAGGGCGCGGAATCGTCCGCCTTGATCTCAACGACCTTGGATCCGTCCTTGTTTGCAGCCTCAATGGGCGGAATGTCGAGCGGAGAGGGAAGGTAATCGACGATCGCGTCAAGCAGGGGTTGTACGCCTTTGTTGCGGTACGAGGTGCCGCAGCAAACGGGAACTACACGGTTGGAAATCGTCCCGAGTCTCAGCGCCCTCTTGAGCATATCCATGGGGATCTCCTCCCCGGAAAGATAGGCTTCCAAAAGGTCGTCATCGAAATCGGATACCGCCTCGATGAGCTCGCCGCGGTAATACTCCGCATCTTCGAGCATATCGTCGGGGATCGGCTCCTGACGCATGTCGTTGCCGTCTGCGTCATAGTAGATCTCTGCCTTCATGGCGACGAGATCGACCACTCCGCGGAAATCGGCTTCGGAACCGATCGGCAGCTGGATGGCGACGGGGTTGGCGTGGAGCCTCTCCCTCATCATGTTCATGACGTTGAAGAAATCCGCTCCTACGATGTCCATCTTGTTGACGTAAGCCATACGGGGTACGCCGTACTTTTCCGCCTGCCTCCAAACCGTTTCGGACTGGGGCTCCACACCGCCTTTCGCGCAGAATACCGCGACAGCTCCATCCAGCACCCTCAGGCACCTTTCGACCTCAACGGTGAAATCGACGTGACCGGGGGTATCGATGATGTTGATGCGATAGCCCTTCCAATAGGCGGTCGTCGCGGCGGAGGTGATGGTTATGCCGCGTTCGCGCTCCTGCTCCATGTAATCCATGGCGGCAGCTCCCTCGTGGACCTCGCCGACCTTATGTATCTTGCCCGTGTAGTACAGGATGCGCTCGGTCGTCGTTGTCTTGCCGGCGTCGATATGAGCCATGATGCCAATGTTCCTGGTCATATCAAGCGAAGTATCTCTCGGCATATGATTCCTCCTTTCCGCAGATGTTTTTGATATATACTGCGCTTATGAGGCGCGGTATAACGGTGATCTCGAAGGCCGCCTTTTCGGGCTTACCAACGATAGTGGGCGAACGCCTTGTTGGCTTCCGCCATCTTGTGGGTGTCTTCCTTCTTCTTGAAGGCGCCGCCCTGCTCGTTCGCAGCGTCCATGATCTCGCCGGCGAGGCGCTCCATCATGGTGCGCTCGCTGCGCTTCCTTGCGAACATTACGATCCAGCGGAGGCCGAGAGTCTGACGGCGCTCGGGGCGGATCTCGATAGGTACCTGGTAGTTGGAGCCGCCGACCCTGCGCGCCTTGACCTCGAGGACGGGCATGACGTTGTTCATGGCCTCGGTGAAGACTTCAAGGGGCTCGCGGCCGGTCTTCTCGCGGATGATCTCGAACGCGCCGTAGGTAGCCTGCTGAGCAACGCCGCGCTTACCGTCGAGCATGACCTGGTTGATGAGCTTGGTTACGAGCTTGCCGCCATAGATAGGATCGTCAAGCACTTCCCTCTTGGGGATAAATCCACGTCTGGGCATTGTGTGACCTCCTTATTATTTCTTGGGGCGCTTCGCTCCGTAACGGGAACGGGCCTGCATACGCTTGGCAACGCCCGCGCAATCGAGCTTGCCGCGAATGATGTGGTAACGAACACCGGGCAGATCCTTGACACGGCCGCCCCTGATAAGAACAACGGAGTGCTCCTGCAGGTTATGACCGATGCCGGGGATGTAGGCCGTACCTTCGAGACCGTCGGTCAGACGGACACGGGCGATCTTACGAAGCGCGGAATTCGGCTTCTTGGGGGTGGTGGTACGGACGGCCGTACAAACGCCACGCCTCTGGGGGCACTGCTTCAGGAGGGGGGATTTGGACTTATACTCGACCTGGCTCCTGCTCTTCCTGACCAGCTGGTTGATGGTTGGCATTAGATTCTCTCCTTGCTTTTATAGTCGTTTTATATCTCAAAATCCCCTCTGTTTTCACGCTTGCAACCCGTATTGTGAGGCGATTTTTGTACATAAAAACGCATTTTTGACCATTCTATGGACACTATACGCTATTATAGTTTCGGCATTCATAAAAGTCAAGTATATTCTTGAAAAATCGATCGGACAATTCTAATATATTTTCCCATATATTATTTTAAGGCCTCTTTGCCGGGCTCCGGGGATCGCGCCCTTCCCCGCCCCGGGACGAGCAAAGCGGGCGAACGGAGTCGAAAAGGCACTATATATTTGGGGCATCCGTTGAAGACTCCGCGCGATTCTGCTATAATAATATTGGTGAAGATTGCGGCCGGCGCCGCAGCGAAAAATTTTAATCAAAGGGTGGATCGAAAAGCTATGAGTGACAACGGCAATATCAGGATATTCGCAGGTGAATCTTCAAGGCCCTTCGCAGAGCGCATGTGTTCCTACCTCGGGCTCACTATGGGCAAATCCTTCTCCAAGCGGTTCGGAGACGGCAACACTTACGTTCGTTTTGACGAATCCGCAAGGAACGAGGACGTCTTCATCGTTCAGGCGATCGGGCGCGACCCCAACAACGAATTCATGGAGCTGCTCTTCTGGGTGGATGCATTCCGCAGGTCGAGCGCGAACTCCATCACCGCAATAATCCCCTATTACGGCTACGCCAAGGCCGATAAGAAGGACGAGCCCCGCGTTTCGATCAGGGGGCGCGTATGTGCCGATTGTCTTGAGGTCGAGGGCGTTGACCGCGTCATCTGCATGGATCTGCACGCACCCCAGGTACAGGGCTTCTTCAAGGTGCCGGTCGACCATCTTTACGCAAGGCCCCTGCTCTGCGCTTATGCAAAGAAGGCCGGTCTGGTGACGGAGGATTCCGTCGTCGTCTCCCCCGACGCGGGCTTTGCGAAGAACGCACGTCTCTTCGCGGACAACCTCAATCTCGGTCTCGCCATCTGCAATAAGGTCCGCTACGGGCATGACGAGAAGGCGAAGGTCATGGAGATAATCGGCGACGTTAAGGGCAAGCGGTGCCTCGTCGTCGACGACTTCACCACGAGCGGCGGCACGATAGTCGACGTTGCGCACAACCTGATGGACAAGGGCGCGAGCTCCGTCACCGCTTTCCTCAGCCACGCGATCGTGAACGAGGCTGCAGTCAGGAAGATCGAGGACAGCCCCCTTGATTCCCTCATCGTGACGGACACCGTCCACTGCCCCGATATAGAGAAGTATTCCACGAAGATCAAGGTCATCTCCGCGGCCCCCCTCTTTGCCGAGGCCGTCAAGACCATCCACGACCGCAAGCCCATGGCGGATATGTTCGCCAACCTTCCCGATCCGCTCATCTATGCGAGCCTTGCGGATCAGCTTAAGCTCTGATAACCGAATCTGCACGGCGGCGGAGGGACACTCTGCCGCCTTTTTGTTAAAGGTATGAACGATCTGTTTTCTCAAAACCGCATGTCGGGAGCCCCTCTCGCGGAGAGGTTCCGCCCGCGCACGCTGGATGAATTCGTAGGCCAGCAGCACATAGTCGGCAAGGGCAGGCTGCTTCGCCGCGCCATACTCACCGATTCGCTCCAATCCTCCATATTCTGGGGGCCGCCCGGAGTCGGTAAGACGACTCTCGCCTCCATCATCGCCAACACGACGAACGCCGCGTTCGTGAAGCTGAACGCGGTGACCTCCGGCGTGAAGGAGCTGCGCGAGGTGCTCGACGAGGCGGAGCGCGATCTGCGCCTCTACGGGAGGCCGACGTACCTGCTGCTCGACGAGTGTCACCGCTGGTCGAAGACGCAGTCCGACGCGCTCCTTCCCGCGCTTGAGAGCGGGACGGTGCGGTTCATCGGCTCAACGACCGAGAACCCCATGATAAGCATGACGGGCGCGATAGTTTCGAGATGCCGTCTGTTCCGTTTCGACCCGCTCGGCCGCGGGGATATACTCGCGCGGCTGAAGCTCGCCCTTTCGGACACCGAGCGCGGGCTCGGGAACTATAACGCGGAGGCGGATGAGGACGCGCTCGAGCATATAGTGACGGTATCGAACGGAGACCTTCGCACGGCGCTCAACGCCTTGGAGCTTGCCGTCCGCACGACGGAGCCGGAGAACGGCGCGATCCGCATCACCCGTGAGATCGCGGCGGAATCCATCCAGAGGAAGGCGACGAAGCTTGACGACCAGCTCAGCTACGATATGCTCTCCGCGTTCTGCAAATCCCTTCGCGGGGGCGACAGCGACGCCGCGCTCGCCTGGTTCGCGAGGCTGACCTACGCCGGATACGATCCGCGCATAATCTGCCGGAGGATGATAGTCCACGCGAGCGAGGACGTCGGCCTTGCTAACCCGACCGCGCTTTCGCAGGCGGTAGCCGCCGCGCAGGCGCTGGAGCTCATAGGCATGCCCGAGGCGCGCATCCCCATCGCGCAGGCGATAATATTCATATGCGAGAGCCCTAAATCGAACTCCGCTTCCGCCGCCGTCGAAGCCGCCTTTGCCGACGCGGAAAACAGTATCGATGAGCCCGTCCCCGTCCATCTGCGGGACGACCACTTCAAGGGCGCCGACCGGCTCGGCGCGGGAAAGGGGTACAAATACCCGCACGATTACCCGGGCCACGAGGTCGAACAGGAGTATATGCCCTCCGCCCTGCGCGGGCACAGGTATTATGAGCCCGGCGAGCTCGGCGTCGAGGCCTCCATAAAGAGACGGCACGACGAGCGCAAAAAGTAAATAAAAAGCAGGATCCCCGGCAGAAACGAGCTGCCGGGGATCTCTTTTGCTTTTTATTTCTGATCTCAGCCGAGATTCAGCGCGGACCTGAGAGCGGCAAGCGCGTCGTTCGAGGTGACGGAACCGTCGCCGTCATAATCCGCCGCAGCCGTATTCGGGCATTCGATGAGGTTGAGCGCCATGCGCAGTATGCTGAGCGCGTCGCCGGAAGAGACAATGCCGTCGCCGTCGATATCGCCGGGAACGGACTGCTCAATGGGGCCTTCCTCGGCAAGGAGGGTCTCATACCAGCCGTTGATGTAGCTTTCGAGCTGATCCTGCGAGGAGAAGCTGCCGGTCGTCATGTCGCGCACCACGCCGTGACGGTCGACGATGATAGTGTTGGGGATCGCGTTGGAGTTGTTGAAGACAGCCGCAAGAACGCTGTCCTCGCCGATGTTCGGCCAGGTATAGCCGTTGTTCGTAAGGAACTGGGCGGCGGACGTGGCGTTGCAGGAGTTCGAATAATAGACGGAGCCGAATATCTGCACGTCCGCTTCGGGAGTCGCGGAGTAGTGCTCGTGCATGGTCTGGAAATGAGGCATCTCGGAAACGCAGGGGCCGCACCAGGTCGCCCACTCGTTGATGACGTTGCATACGGCGTTTGAGAGCATCGCCCCGTTAACAGGCTCACCGGTCAAGAGATCGAGCCCGCTGAAATTCGCTACGTTCATGCCCACAGCGTCCTTGGTCTGTTCCGCGGAAACGGGAACGAGCATGACCGCCGCGACGAGCACGGCGCATATTATCGCCAGGAATCTTTTCATAGTCGTTTCCTCCTTCTTTGAAAAACAGGCCGCCCCGAAGGGCGGCCCTGTTGTTGATTTGGATTACAGCATATCACCGATGCCAACGCCGTCAATGATGAGGGTGTACTCATCGGAGCAGTTGAAGTGACGGAAAGCGATGCGAACGGTCTCGCCCGCGAAGTCGCTCATGTCAACAAGATGCTCGGTAACGTTTGCGGTGGTCATGGTGGTCTCCTCAACGACGATACCGTCGGCAACGTCGACACCCTCGGGGATGACGATTACCTGCCAATGCTCGTCGATATCAGCGCCGGCGCCCTGGTTGGCGGAAGCGGTGAAGTAGGAGAGAGTCTTCTCGCCATCACCGATCTCGATCTCGGGGCTGACCATCCAGTTATCGGGATAGAGGATCTCGTCCAGCCAAGAGTAGGAGACAGCGGCCTTGGAGCCGTCGAAGTACAGACCGTCGGTCCAGTACTTGACTTCCCAGGTCATGCCGTCGCCGTCCTGATCGATGACGTCCCAATCGAAGGAGCCTTCGAAGTTATCGTAGAAGTCTACGGGATCGATGGACTGCTCGGGAACGGGAGCCTTATAGGCGAAGAGGCAGAGGGTGTACAGGCCGCCGAAGACAGCGCCCAGATCGGTGTACTCGCCGGTGTTGGCCTTGATGGCGAGCATGTGGATCTGAGAGTACTGAGTGATGTTGGCGTCAGCAGCTACCCAGTAGAAGAAGCCGTCCATATAGGTGGCGCACTGGAGCATGAACTGACCCTGGCTGTTGACGGGGCTGATGCCGTAGTTGCCGATCTCGGAGGTCTGGTTACCGGTGGCCATATCCATGGTGCAGAGATAGCCGAACTGGTCGATGATGTAGCAGGTGCCGTCATCGCCGAAGGCCATGGCCATTACGCCGTAATCGGACTCGCAGACCTGAGTGATGGCAGCGGTCTCGGTGTTGAGCTCATAAATGATGCCCGCGCCGGCGACAAGGTACATCTTACCGGTGGTCTTGTCGTAAGCCATCTCGTTAAAGCCGTAGGAGCTGCCGGTGATGGTGCCCACGGTGGTCTTGTTGGTCCAAGCGTTGATGTCGGTAGCGTCGTACCTGATCAGCTCATTGGCGTTGCTGACAGCCCAGACGTACTGACCGTCGTAATCGCCGCAGCGATAGTCGGAAGCATCGTTGTTGATGCCGCCGCCGTAGGTGGGGGTAGCGGCAATGTCGCCGGTGGAGAACTTGACCCAAGCCTGAGTCTGCAGGTTCTTGCCGTAGGCGTACATGGTCACGTCGGGAGCGGAGACAGCAGCGTGGCTCCAGGATTCGGCAGCGGGCTCAAGAGCCTCACCGTCGAAGGTGTAGACGATCTCGTTGCCGGCGTAGTCGCCCAGGCAGATGAGAGCGCCCTCGGTGACACCCTCAAGGGTGACCTGGGTGGTCATGCCGCGCTCGGTCTCGAAGATGCCGGTCTCGGCGATGACGCCGTTCATGACGACCTCACCGTTTACGATGCTGCCGTCCCAAGCGCCCGCGTAAGCGGCATAATGCTCGTCGGATACGTTGAGGGTAAGAACGCCGTTGGCATAGCTTACGACCTCAGCGGTGGGAGCAGCGCCGTCAACGTAGATGGGGATGTTCCACTCGTTGAACATGTTGTCGGTATCCGCAGTGAAGGGCTCGGTGGTGGTGGAGCCGTCATTGGAGAGATACGCGTAGGCACGGATGGTAACGTCGGTGCCGATGTAGTTGCTGGCATTCCACTTGGGAAGACCCATGTCAGTGCCGAGGTTGGTGTAAGTCTCGGAGCTGGTGGAATAGTAGTTCTTGCGGACCTGCTCCTGATGAGCAAGGGTGGTAACGGTGCCGTTCGAGTCGATGAGCTCGTAGCCGGCTTCTTCCGCGTTCCTCATGAGGCCGAGACGGATGTAATCGGCGGTATCGAGGAAGCCGTCATCGTTAGGCGATACGGCGTTGCGGTCCTCCATGTAGTAGGAGAGATCCTCGGTGTCAACGTAGGGGTTGATACCAAGACCGTAGACCTGGTTGCCAAAGGCGGAACCGATGATGTTGTCAGCGGGGTTGGAACCGTAGCTGAAGTCATCATAGTAGAAGCCCTGGTCGAACATGGGAACGTAGTTCCAATCGCCGTAGAAGGCGAGGAAGGGAACGTTGAGCTCGGCGCCCGCTTCGGAATCGCCGGTGACGAAGGCGTTCTCAAGACCCATAGCGCAGCGCATGATGAGGAGCGCGTCAGCCATGTCGATCTGACCGTCGCCGTTGACGTCGGCAGCAGCAGGATTCTCGAGATCACCAACGTTCATGGCGTAACGCATGACGGCAAGAGCATCGGCGGTGTTGACTTCGCCGTCGTCATTGACGTCGCCTACGCTGCCGCCCGCGCCCTCGAGAGTGATGAAGCCCTCGATGAAGGTGCCGTTGGTGTAGTAGTAATCGAAATACTCGACGAGATCGTCATGCAGGGTGACAGTCAGGTTGACCTCGGTGGAGCCGCCGGCGGGAACGATGACAACGTCGGGCATGTCGATGTCGCAGTCCGCGGTGATATCCATGCTGGTCTGGGTGAAGCCGATAACGAGGTTGTTGTCGTTGTCGTAAGCGAGACCGGCAAGATCATCGGTGAGGATGTGAGGAACTACGGTGTAAGCAAGATCGGCGTCGCCGAAGTTGTTGACGACGAAGTTCATCTCATAGACGCCCGTCCTGGCGGGATCGTCGCCAAGCTCGAGCTTGGGACGGCTGCAGCCGGGAACGGTGATGTAGGAGGTGGTGGTAACAGCATCGGCAAGATCCATGAGACCGGCGCCCTGCTTACGGGGAGAGGCAAGCTCGCCGCCCGCATCGACAACGGGATTCGCGGTGCTCATGAGGATGGTGTCGACCATGTTCTGCTTCTCGGCAGCGGAGAGGTTGGGGAATACGTCGTTAACGTAGCTGGTAACGATCGCCATACCGCCGGAGACGTGAGGCGCGGACATGGAGGTACCGCTCCAGACCTGATAGTAGGCGCCGGACATGCTGGGCCTCGGGTCGGTGGAGGAGTAGATGTTACCGCCGGGAGCGGTGATCTCGGGCTTGAACTTCAGATCGGAAGTGGGGCCCCAGCTGGAGAAGTCGGAGGGCTGATAGCCATCGGGAACGTCCACGATGGACTGCTCGGTGTTGATCAGGATCTGGCCCTGACCCTGAGCGGCCATCTCATCACCGGAATCCTTCAGTACGAATACGAAGGGGATGGTGATGCCGGGATCGGAAACCATGTTGATGGAACCTTCGACGTTGTTGTAGATGATACAGGCGATAGCGCCGTTGTTCTGGGCGTTGAGGCCCTTGTCGACGAAGTTGATCTCGCCGCGCTTGACGACGGCTACCTTGCCGTTGACGTCGATGCCTTCGTAATCGGCAACGTCACCGTAACCGGGAACGGCTACGAAATCGAGCGTCTGACCACCGAAGGTGGCAACGAGCTTCGCGAGGTTCTCGGCATTCTCGGTGTAGGAGTAGAGGCTGCCGGTAGCAACGTTCTCGATCGTGAAGGCGGAAGCCTTGGAGTTGTTGACAGCGGCGATGGAGAGGGACTCGGGCCAGGTGGACGGAGAGCCTACTACGCCGTAATCGGGGTTGGCAACGAGGGCATAACCGACGGAAGTCGAGGAGGAAGCCCAGGCGTTGCCGAGAGCGGTGGAGTACTCGTTACCGGCACTCATGGAGAGGTTGACGCCGGCGTTGACGAGGTTCTGGAAAGTGCTCGCATAGGAGGGAGCATAGTAGTTGGTGAAGCCGCAGGGGGAACCGAGAGAGAGGTTCGCAGCGTCCACGCCGAGAACTACGCAGTCCTCGAGAGCGGCGAGGATCTCAGCCCAGCCTGCTCCGCCGGAATCACCGAACACCTGCATGGGAACGAGCTGAGCGTCCTTGGCGATACCCTGGATCTCATCGTTGTTGCCCGCGGAGATACCGCCGACGTGGGTGCCGTGATCGTTATAGCGATGGGCTACGTCGTAGGTGTTGTGGACATAGTTCCAACGGAAGGGGATCTTCGCGTTGTAGTAAACGTTGGAGAGCGTGAGGTTGGCATTGCCGGCACCCTGCAGGTGACCACCCTGGATAGCGGCAGCGATGTCATCCTGAGTGAAGCGAAGAGTGCTCTCATCGGGCATGGTGCTGAAGGCGGGATGATCGACCATCATACCGGTATCGATGATCGCGATAGCGGTACCTGCGCCGGTGTAATCAAGATCCCATGCATCGATAGCGCCGACCATGTCACCGCTGTTGAACAGCTTGATCTCGGGGCAATCCCACTCGGCAGCTACGAAAGCATTGACGCCTTCCATCCTGTTGAGCTCCTCAACAAGGCGATACTCGCCCCTGAAGGAGAAACCGTTAAAGAGCAGGGTGTAGTTGTAGATCACATCTACGTCTACGCCGAGATCCCTGCGGATGCTCTTAACGGCAACGTCCTGCTTCTCACGGAGAGCGGCCGCGTAGGACTCAGCAGCCTTATACTGGCCGTAGACTTCCATAGCGGGAGCGTCCGCGAGCTCGACCATGATCGTTACGACCTGATCGGCTGCGATCTCGTCCTCAGCGGTGCCGCTGATGGCGAAGGTCCTGCCGTTCCTGATCCCGGAGAGATCGTAGGAAGCGGTTGTCTTGGACTCCAGAACGCGCGCGTTCTGAGCTTCGGGCCTGCCGCCGGCGACTTCCATTGCAAGAGCGGAAGCGCTTACGGAGAGAACCATCAGAACAGCAACGGCGAACGCAAGGAGACGCTTAACGTTGTTCTTCATTGTATACCTCCTGAAAAAAGTATTGAAGATATTGGCGCACGGTCGCCCGCACGTCTATTCAATCTATTATAGTATAAATTCAAATGGGTTGGTTGTCAATATGTGCGGGGACAAGTTGGTGAAAAAAAGTTGTTGAAACGATCCCCTCGCGGACATGAAAACGGCCCCCCGGTTTGCCCGGGGAGCCGTTTTGCGTTCAAAGCGTCAGATGAGCGCGAATATCGCGGAGAGGTCGGAGGAGTCGACCGCGCCGTTGAGGCTCGCGTCCGCGTTGGCAAGACCCTGAGCGGTGAGCTCGCCCT
>JAFWOT010000014.1 GCA_017509785.1 Clostridia bacterium | reverse complement strand
AATACTGCAAAGGGCTGTGGTCGGAGCCTTTCGTAAACCGTCATGCGGTAGGAGGCGAACACCGATCCACAGCATCCCAAACAGTGTAGCACATGTCCTTGGAGAGGGACAGTAAAAACTACTACATCATTATACGAGGAGGCGACATCATGTATGACAGGTATCTTGTGACCGGCGCGAGCGGCTTTTTGGGCCGTGCGGTGCTGGCGGAGCTTTTAAAAAGAGGCGCCTCCGTGCGGGCTCTCGTAATGCGTGGAGACCCGCGCGCGGACGGCGTCCCCGCCGGGGCGGAGAAGGTCTTCGGCGACGTGTGCGACCCGGATTCGCTCGGGGACTTTTTCGAAGGAGCCGGCCGGAATACCTGCGTGATACACTGCGCGGGGGTGGTCTCGGTCGCCTCGCACCCGGGGGAGATGATCCGGCGGGTCAACGTCGGCGGGACGGAAAACGTACTCCGCCAATGCAAAACGCATGGGATACGCAGATTCGTGTACGTGAGCTCCGTCCACGCAATACCGGAAAAGCCCGCCGGGAAGGAGATAACGGAGGACGCCGTGTTCTCGCCGGAGCTGGTGCGCGGCGATTACGCAAAGAGCAAGGCCGAGGCGACCGCGCTCGTCTTCGCGGAGGCGGGGCGCGGGCTGGACGCCTCCGTGGTGTTCCCCTCCGGCATTATCGGGCCGGGCGATACGGGCGGGGGGAGCATCACGTTCCTTCTGCGCTCCTTCATTGAGGGGAAGCTCCGCACGGCGGTCAGGGGCGGCTATGATTTCGTGGACGTGCGCGACGTCGCCTGCGGGATAGTCTCCTGCGCGGATCGCGGCAGGCCGGGCAAGGGGTACATACTCTCCGGGCATTACGCCTCGATCTCGTCGATACTGCGCTCCGCCGGATGCGCCCTGAACGTCAGCCGAAGGGTGCGGTGCCTGCCGCTGTTCCTCGCAAAGCTCGCCGCGCCCTTCTTCGAAAGAAGGAGCCTCCGCAGGGGGCAGCCCCTGTATTTCACGCCATACTCGGTCGCCGTGCTCGGTTCGAACTGCCTCTTCAGCAGGAGCGCGGCGGCGGAGGCGTTCGGCTATCACCCCCGGTCCGTGAGGAGCAGCATCCGCGACGCCGTCCTCTGGCTGAAGGAGACGGGAGCGCAGCGCCGGGATTGAAAAAACACGGCGGGTGTGGTAGACTTATCGCGTAAGCTCCCGCCGCCGGCGGAAAAATGAGCTTCACTTTAAGGGGGTCAGGCAATGATAACAGTCTACACGAGCCCGCTCTGCCCGGACTGCCGGGAGTGCAGGGTGAATTTTGAAGCGCACGGCATAGAGTACGAGGCCGTAGACATCACCGAAAGCATGAAGAATCTCAAGGCCTTCCTGAAGCTGCGCGACACGCTGCCCGTCTTTGACGGCTGCCGCGAGAAGGGCTCCGTCGGCATACCCGCCATATTCGGGGAGGACGGCAGCGTCACCCTCGATTGGGAGGGGTATCTTGGCGAAAGGGGTCTGCCCGTCGTCTACAAGGAGAACGCGCCCGCCTGCAGCATCGACGGGTCGGGCTGCTGAAGGGGGCGCCGCAATGGAGGACCTGACGAATATTACGGAAAGGGAGTCCGCTTACGCGGAGGCTCGCGAGGATATGATCCGCATGCGCGAATCGTTCCTGAAGCTTGAAAAGGGCGAAAGGGAACGCCTGCTGAACGAGGCGATCACCCTCTGGGCGCCGAAGACGGATCCCATAAAGAGGCGCATAATACTCTCGGGGCTCGAAAAGCTCATCGGGTAAAGCTCATACAGCCCGCCTCGCAGCGGGAACGCGACCGCCTCTCGACAGAGGTTTTTGAGGACGGCAAGAAACTCCTTCAGGGAGCTCCTGCCGTCCTCTTTATGCGTCGGGAACGCGCAGCAGAAATCCGTGCGAACCGGCCGCTGTGGTCGTTAAAAACCGTGCGCCGGGCATATGCCGCGCTCCGCCGCGCGGCTGAAATACAGCGTCCGCGCCGATTCGATGCAGTGATCGATCTGTTTCGTGGTCACGTTGAGCTCCGGTCATTTAATAATTTAATTGATCATACATCTTTTCGATTGGACAACACGATAGCCGCGTGATATAATAGGGCCATCAAAAAGAGAAGGAGACAGGAAAATGGCTAAGGTTTTGACAGCTTTCTTTTCAAGGGCGGATGAGAATTATTTCGGCGGCGCGATGCGATACGTCGAGGTCGGCAACACCGAGATCGTCTGCAATATAATAAAGGGGCTCATCCCCACGGACGTATTTAAGATCGAGATGAAGCATCCCTATTCGCCCGTCTACATGACCTGCATAGAGGAGGCGAAGAGGGATCTGAAGAACGGGGCGAGGCCCGAGCTCGTTTCCCTCCCCGGATCCATCGACGAATACGATACCATCATCCTTGCCTACCCCAACTACTGGGGCACGACGCCTATGGCGGTTTGCACCTTCCTCGAGAGCTTCGATTTTACCGGCAAGACGGTGCTTCCCATCTGCACCAACGAGGGCAGCGGCATGGGCTCCAGCGAACGCGGGATAAAGAAGCTCATCCCGGGCGCAGACGTGAAGGCCGGCCTTCCCATCACGGGGAGCGCCGCCGCTTCCTCCGGGAACAGCCTTCGCCGCTGGCTCTCGGCGAACGGCCTGATGTGATATGGACGACCGCGAAACGATAGAGGCGATGTACCGCGAATACTGGCGGTGCATGATCGAAAAGGACGCGGATGGGCTCCGCTCCCTCATGGCGGAGGATTACTCGCTCACGCACATGACGGGCGTACGCCAGCCGAAGGAGGTCTTCATACGCGGCCTCATGGACGGCACGTTCAACTATTACTCGGCGGAGCACGACCTTGTCCTGGCCGAGGTACACGGCGACAGGGCGGTCCTGACCGGCAAAAGCCGCGTCATCGCGGCGGTTTACGGCGGCGGAAAGTCCGCGTGGAGGCTGCGCGGCGACTTTACGCTCAAAAAGGAAAACGGAGTCTGGCTCTTCACCGGCTCCAAAGCGTCGACGTATTGAAAGGAGAAAAACCATGGAATTCATCACTTTGAACAACGGCGTCAAGTGCCCCGCCGTCGGCATCGGCACTTACATGCTCACACCCGCCGAGGCGGAGAACAGCGTCTTCGAGGCGCTTAAAATGGGCTATTCGCTCGTCGATACCGCGAACGCCTACGTCAACGAGCGCGCCGTCGGCCGCGGCATAAAGAGGAGCGGCCTCCCCCGCGGGGAGGTATTCCTCTCCACCAAGCTCTGGCCGAGCGAATATGAGAACGAGCGCGCCGTCGACGAGACTCTGGAGCGCCTGGGCGTCGACTGCGTCGACCTGCTCTACATCCATCAGCCCGCGGGCAACTGGCTCGCCGGCTACCGCCAGCTCGAAAAGGCTTACCGCGAGGGTAAGGCAAGGGCGATAGGCATATCGAATTTCGAGGGGAAGTACATTGAGGAGCTTGAGAAAAAGTGGGAGACAGTCCCCCAGTTCATGCAGGCAGAGGCGCATCCGTACTTCACCCAGAGCGAGCTCCGCGAGACGCTCGACAAATACGGCATAAAGCTCATGAGCTGGTACCCTCTCGGCCACGGCGACAGGAAGCTCATCAGCGAGCCTGTATTCGCGAGGCTCGGCGAAAAGTACGGCAAGACCCCCGCGCAGGTGATACTCCGCTGGCATACGCAGATGGGCTTCGCGGTGATACCCGGCAGCCGCAGCGCCGACCATATCCGCGACAACCTCAACATACTCGATTTCAGCCTGACCGAAGCCGAGATGGACGAGATAGCAAAGCTCGACAGGAACGAAAGATACTACCACCGCACGGATGAGCAGCTCGTGCAGTTTGCGGGCTGGCGTCCGCGGTACGAAGCGAAATAAGGGCAGGCTTATCCCGCGCCGCAGAACAAGCGGCGCTTTTTTGCGCGCAAAAGCTTTTGCTGCGGGCGGGTTTTTGATATAACGGGGCGGGAGGTGGACGGGCTCGGAGTTTCTTGTCCCGAATCACCGTAAAAAACCAAGGCCCGGGGATCGGCTCCCCGGGCCTTTTTCGCGCCGCTGTTACGCCATGAACTTTTCTATCTCGTCCGGATCCTTTATGATATCCGCGGACAGCACTTCGCACCCGTCCTCGGTGATCAGCAGATCGTCCTCTATGCGTATGCCGATCTCCTCCTCGTCTACGTACAGGCCGGGCTCGTTGCTTATTACCCAGCCGGGCTTCAGCACGTCGCCCGCAATGGAGATGTCGTGCACGTCGATGCCTATGGCGTGGCTCACGCCGTGCATATAGTATTTGCCGACCTCGGAAACGTCGCCGATCTTCCCCATGGCAACAAGGCCCTCGCCGAGGACCCTGCGCGCGATATCGTTCAGGTCCTTTGTTGTAACGCCCGGCCTCGCGGCTTCGGCCACCGCCTTGTTCGCTTTCAGAACAAGCTCATAAAACTCGCGCTGTCTGGGGCTGAACTTCCCGTTCACGGGATAGGTCCTCGTAATGTCGCTGCAGTAATTCCCGTACTTTACGCCAAGATCAAGCAGTATCAGCGAACCGTCCTTTGCCTCGCAGTGGTTCGTCACGTAGTGCATCATGCAGCCGTTTATGCCGGACCCGGCGATAGTTGGGAAGGACTGACGCATGGCTCCCAGCCTTCTGCACGCGTACTCGAAATCCGCCTGCACCTGATACTCCATCATACCCGGCTTCAGGTTCTTCATCACGAATTCCAGACCCTGTCTCGTGATATCCACCGCCTTGCGGATGCACTCGACCTCGTCCGCATCCTTCCGCTCCCTGAGCGGCACACAGGCCGTATGCAGATCCTTCAGCACAACGAAGGGATAAGCCTTGGAGAACCTTTCGGCCATCACAAGGTTATAGTCGGGCAGGTCGTTCATACCGCAGCGGTACATATCGAAGTATGCCCGCTCCACGCGGTATCGTCCCATAAACATGCCGATCGCGCTATCCATGCTGTCGATATAGCGCACGTCCTCGATCCCGGAGATGCTTTTGACTTCTTCCTTTGTGGGCATCTTCCCCGTCCATCTTTCGGAATCGGGGTCAGGCTCCTCGATAAAAAGCATTTCCGTCGTCTTTTCCGCCGATTTATATGCAAGGAAAGCGGTGTTTTCCCGCGTGACGCCCGTCAGATAGAAATACTGGCTGTTGACCGTGAAATCGCAGTAATCATCCTCGTTGGCGTGGAGGGGGATGCCGGCATAGGCGATCACCAGCGTGTTTTCCTCCAAAGTGCCGTAAAGCTTTTGCCTGTGTTCTTTGAATGACATTTGTTTTCGTCCCTTCTTTGATATTGCGGAGCTTTGCCCGATGCACGTCGGCCGCAGTCCAGCCTGACGGCATTCCGGTGCGTTGTGCCCGTGCCGCCCGATGGGCGTTCGCCGCGGGCCGACACGGTTATTTTACAACAACGCGAAGCGAATTACAATAACTCGCGCGCAGGCGGGAACAAATGAAAGGCCGCGGAGACGTTGGGGCGGAGGGCGTTTTTCCTCCTTCCCGTTATTCTCCGCGGGCCGGGGCTTGCGGGAGCTTGCGCTTTCCCGCTGTGCGTCAATCCGTTATCCTCCCGTCGCGCGAGATCGTGACGACCTGCCAGGGGATGAACTTTCCGCTCGCCTTCAGCGCGGCTTCGGCGGCTCTCTGCAGCCCGCCGCAGCAGGGTACCTCCATGCGGACTATCGTGACCGATCTTACGTCGTTGTCGCGGATGATGGCGGTAAGCTTCTCGGTATAATCGACGGCGTCGAGCTTCGGGCAGCCGATGACAGTCACCTTGCCGCGCATGAATTGCTCGTGCATGTTCGCGTATGCGTAGGCCGTGCAGTCGGCGGCGATGAGCAGCTTCGCCCCGTCGAAGAACGGCGCGTTCGTCGGTACGAGCTTTATCTGGCAGGGCCACTGCCCGAGGCGCGAAACGGGCGTATCTCCCGCAGGCGCGGTCTCCCGCTGCTCCGCAGCTTTGCCGAACCGCATCATCGCGGAGCCGGGGCAGCCTCCGTGCGGGTGGTCGGTCGCCTGCACCTTATCTTCGGCTCGCCTCAGGCTCATCATCGCGGAGCCGGGGCAGCCTCCGTGCGGGTGTTTCTTTTCTTCCGTATGCTTTTCCTCCTTCGATCTTTTCACGGCGGCCTCGTCGTATTCGGGGGCCTCGCGCTCCTCAAAGCTTATCGCCCCCGTCGGGCAGGCGGGCAGACAGTCGCCGAAGCCGTCGCAGAAGTTCTCGCGTACGAGCTTCGCCTTGCCGTTTACCATCTCTATCGCGCCCTCGTGGCAGGCGGACGCGCACAGGCCGCAGCCATTGCACTTTTCCTCATCTATGCGGATTATCTTGCGGATCATATTCGTTTCCTCCTCTTGCTTTTCTGCTCTGATTATAGTATCATCAAAGCGGAAAGTCTGTTGTATTTACAACGAAAGGCGTGTTTTTATGGAAAAATATTTGGAAATTCTGAAGGGCTCGAAGCTTTTCGCGAACGTGGCGGAGCCCGAAATGATCTCCATGCTCGCCTGCCTCGGCTCGCGTGAGAGGCAGTATAACGAGGGCGAATTCGTGTTCCGCCGGGGGGACAGGGTGGATTCCGTCTCCGTGCTGGCGGAGGGCGGCCTCATTGTGCAGTCCGACGATTACTGGGGCAACCGAAGCATAATCACCTCCGTCG
The DNA here is from genome assembly GCA_017509785.1 of Clostridia bacterium. Taxonomy (GTDB): domain Bacteria; phylum Bacillota; class Clostridia; order Christensenellales; family CAG-138; genus UBA3857. Next base: position 207,041 of record JAFWOT010000014.1, on the reverse strand, counting down.
GCGTCGGAGAGCTTTTCGGCGTCGGGTATCTTGCGGGCGAGGCGATAATGAACGACGTGGTCGCGGCGGAGGATTCGACCGTCATCTCCTTCGACGCGAAGCGCGTGCTCACCGTATGTCCCTCCGCGTGCCCGCGCCACGCGCAGGTCGTGAGGAATCTGGTATTCGCCCTTTCGGAGGCGAACCTGCGCCTCGTCACAAAGCTCGGGCATATCCAGAAGCGCACCACGCGGGAGAAGCTGATGAGCTATCTCTCGCTCATGGCGAAGAAAACGGGAAGCAGCACCTTCACGATCCCGTTCAACCGCCAGCAGCTCGCGGATTTCCTCTCCGTCGACCGCAGCGCGATGAGCGCGGAGCTCTGCCGCATGCGCGACGACGGTCTGCTGCGATTCAACAGGAATTCATTCACGCTGATGGAAAGCGGCCGGGCGTGATGGATCTGCCCGTGCCTTTTGCGCGGATGCTCCGATACGGTATTGCAAAGCTCCGCGTTATGGTATATAATCTGTTCATCAAACCAAGGAGGGCAAACATATGACTCTTGACGAACAAGACCTTCGCAGGGGGCTCAAATTCATCGTCGGCGTATGGGAGGCGGACTTTGTTGTGAACGCCTTCTCGAACGACCTCGCGCACATTCCGGCGGCGGAATTCAAGTCGGACGACGGGCGCGACATGACGGCGCTTCGCTTTGAGTTTTTTGAGGATCACACGGCAGCGATCGGCGCGGGCGAGGGGAGCTTCCCCGGCACCTGGGAGCAGACGGATCTGTTCCGCTACCGGCTCGTCCCGGACGCGCTCGCGGCGGAGCCTGAGAACGGCTTCATAAAGGCGGTCGAGAGCCTTGAGGTACAGAACGGCGAAAACCTCGTATTTGCGCTCGGCTTTCTCGCGATAGCCCTCCGCAAGACGGAGGACGGGCACGTGACCGAGGCGCCCGATATAGGCTGCGCGGAGCCGACGGAGGAAGACCTCGCAATGAAGGACATAGTCGGGACCTATTCCGTCGCGAAGGCGATGACCATGGTGGGCGATGATTTCGGCCTTTTCTCGAGGGAGGAGGCCGAGGCGGGCGGATCCGGCGGGGATGAAGCCGGCATGCTCGGGATATTCGATACCCGCGTGGAGTTTACAGACGATCACCGCGTGCTGACTTGGTCGCCCATGCCCGCCGGCGTAAGCGAGGAGGATATAAAGGCGGCGGTCGAATCGGGCGAGATCGCGGCGGCGAAGGACGGCTTCTTCTGCGGAAAGGAGCTTGAATGGAAGGCCGTCGGCGGAAAGTATTACTACAACACCGGCGAGCATCGCGTGGTCTTCGACGAGGAACAGTCCCCGTGGGATGAGCTTGCGCCCGACGGCGACGGGCTTATCCCGTTCAGCTCCGGAATGATGCTGCTGAAGAAGGAAGAGTAACGCCGCGGAAGCGGGTTCGGGTCATAAACAGGCGAGAGCGGAAGGATGCACCCATATATGTGAGTGCGCCCCTCGCTCCGCCTTTTTTGCGCGCCGCGGTGAGCCGCATCGTACCGCCTGTACAATATACTATCTCTGAACAATTTCGGTACCGTTTTTGGTCTGTGTATAACGAACACAATGTTTTATAATACACGGTGAACACGGGAGGAAATAAAATGCTTGTTGTTGCGGACATAGAATGGATCAGGACCGACGGCGGCGCGCCTTATCCCGCGCAGCTTGGAGCGGCAAGGACCACTCCGGCGCGGGAGAAGGGGGAAATTTCTTCACAAGGATACGTCCGCGCGGGGCGGATAAAGTCAGAGGTTTACGATCTCGACCCGTTCCCTTATCCCCTCCGGCAGGAAGCTCCCGTCCGTTATATGCTTCGTTTTAAGGTAAACGCGCCTGAGCCCCGTGCAGCCGAGGAACGCTTCGCTGTCGATATAGTCGACTCTCTCGGGGATGGTGATCTCTTTAAGGCTCGTGCAGCGTTGGAAGGCGTGATCCCATATCTGTTCAAGCGTTGAGGGCAGCACTATCCTCTCAAGCGAGGTATCGTCGATAAGGGCGCTGTTGTTCAATTCCTTCACGCCCTCGGGGATGACGAGCTCCTTCAGCCTGCGGTTTCCTCCGACGGCCGCGTAATCGATGCAGCCGATCCCAAGAGGGAGGGTCACCTCCGTGAGGCTGTCGCAGTTGCAGACGGATTCATAGCCCAGATACTCGGCGTGCCGGGGCAGGACGAGCCTTTTGAGGTTTTTGCAGCAGAAGAACGCGTAGGAGGGTATCCCCTCGACCGATTCGGGCACGGTCAGCTCCTCCAAATGGGTGCAGAAGCCGAAAACGGAGGACTCCATGACCTTCAGCCCGTCGGGGAGGACGACGCGGTGCAGATACCGGCTGTGGGCGAACGCCCCGTCGCAGATCCTTTCGACGGACCCGGGCGCCGTGTAAACGGGCTTCCGCCTCGCGGAAGGATACTTTATGAGCGTCGTGAGGTCCTTTGAAAACAGCACCCCGTCAATATCGCAGTAATGCGTATTTTTCCCGTCCGCCCTTATGGAAAGCAGACGGCTCGCGTACCCGAAAGAGAACGCCCCGCCGCCTATGCTCCGCACGGAGGCCGGTATGGTGACCGTCCTGACGCTCTCGGCGTCCTGAAAGGCGTATTCGCCGATCTCCTCCAGACCCTCCGGCAGATCGAGCGCCGGCAGCGAGACGCAGTCCGTAAAGCAGCCGCTTTCGATGACGCGCAGCCCCTTCGGCCAAACGATCTCGACAAGATCCCCGTAAAGCTGCACCGAGCCCCGCGGGATAACGCTGATCTCATCCGAAAAGACGATCTTCCGTATCCCGTCAAAGCCGCCGTTTTCAAAAAAATCGAGCCGTGTTTTGAAGTCCTTCACGTAAAGCACGCCGCCCTCAAGCAGGTAACTGCCGGTGAATGACTCAAATATGCTTTTGTCCATATTCGTAACCGTCCTTTGCTTCTATCCGTCCCGCCGGCGCGCACCGACGGTGAGCGCGTTATGAGCCCGCCTCATAACGGCAGGCGCTTCGAGGCGTGAAATGCCCGCGCGGAGCGGTTTTTCGGTCTCACTGTGATGCGGACGGGCCGCAGTCGAAAGCGAACAGATCGCGGCCGTTGAAAACAAAATCGTTATCGCACACGAACCCGCGAAGCCAAAGCGTTCCGTTTACGCTGCGAAGGTACAGTCCCTTCGGGAAGGAGTCGTCGGGCTCCAATGGATCGGAAAGCACGGTGACCGATCCTTCGGGAGCGCGATGCGTTCCGCTTAAGACGGAGCTTTGGCTTTCCGCCTGGCTCTTCCACGCCAGCCGGAGAAAGAGTCCCGTGCTGACCGGGCACGGACGCAGCCCGAGCTTCACCGCACGGGCCGCTATCTCGCTCAGGGTCCCTCCGTTGACAAGGCCGATCTCCTCCGGGGATGCTATCGCCACCCTCTTCACGCCGGCCGACTCCGTGGAAAAGGCCGGATGAGCAAACAGCACTTCGGCAAGATGATTCGTCGAAATGCCGTGAGCGTTCAGTATCTTCGGGATATCGGATCGGGGGAAGGGCCCGATGTGCAGATCGATGGTTTTCATGGCGTTGTTTCCTTTGTCTTTGCGGATCGACGGCCATATGGTATCACATTCCCGAGATAAAAACAATTGCGGAAAAGTTTTTTGCCGAACGCCGCCGAAGAACGCGGGGGGAAGCAGCGGCGTTCGGGACCCGGTCACCTTTGGGAGACGGTGAACAGCGAATAGAAGTAACCCTTCCGCGCCATGAGATCGTCAAAGCTCCCCTGTTCCGAAACCTCGCCGTTCTTCAGAGCGAACAGACCGGTGCAGCGGCGCAGGACGTTTTCGTCAAGGTCGTGGGTGACGATGACGCGGGTGTAGCCTTCGAGCTTCAGGATCGCGTCCAGCACCTCGAAGGAGGTCTCGGCGTCGAGCGCTGCCGTGGCCTCGTCCACGAAGAGGACCGGGGTCTTGCGAAGCAGCGCTCTTGCAATCGAGATGCGCTGCCGCTCGCCGCCGGAGAGGCCGGAGCCGTTCTCGCCGCAGAGATAGTCCGCGCCCTTTTCGTCGACGAGCTTTTTAAGACCGGAAAGCCGCACGGCGCGGCCGATCTCCTCCTCCGGGAATTCGGAGAACATGGTGATGTTGTCGCGGATGGTGCTGTTGAATACGAACACGTTCTGCTGAATGATGGACACGAGATCGTAGAGCGAGCCGGCGGAAACGGTTTTGAGCTCCCTGCCGTCGTAGAGGATCTCGCCCCGGTAGTTTTTCGAGGACGCCATCAGGAGGTTCAGTATCGTCGATTTGCCGCTGCCGGAGCCGCCCACGAGCGCGTAGCAGCCGCCGGCGCGCAGTTCCATGTCCACGTCATGCAGAACGGGTTTTCCTTCCTCATAGGCAAACGCAAGATCCCTGACGGAGATCCCCTCGTCAAGACGCGGCGGGATCTGCCCGCCCTCTTCGGGAACGTGCCTGTTCAGCGCCTGCGCCAGCTTGTCGATCAGCGAGAAGGCCGACATCATGCCTGCGTAGAACGTCGGGAACGTCTGGATGGGCCCCAGTACGTAGTTCAAAAGCTGAACGAACACGATCGCGGTACCTGCCGTAACGCCCTTGCCCGAAAGCGCCAGCGCGGCGGCCACAAAGAAAACTCCGAACTGCAGGATCCCTCCCGCAATGCCCGAGGAATAGCCTGCCAGCACGTTCACCCTCGTGCGCTTTTTAGAGGCCTCGGCGACGCTCTCGTTGCTGTGATCGTGCAGCTTTGCAATGCTTTTCTCCGCCTTGAAGCTCTTTATCACGGAGAAGCCCGTGAGCGCGTCCTTCAGCATGCCGGTATAGCTCTCCTTTTGATCGGAGACGTTCTTTTCCGCTGTCGCCGCCTTGTTTCCCAGAACAACGGAGACGACGATCGGCAGCAGGGAGAAGCCGATGGCGATCAGCGTCAGCAGCGGGCTGTACCAGATCATGAGCACCAGCGCGCCGACAAACGTGACGCCGACCTGTATCGTGCTCTGAAGCTTGCCGATAAAGTCCGTTTCTATAGTGTTCACGTCGTTGGAGAGCGCGGAGATATAGAGCGAGCTGTTCTCGCCGGAGAAGGCCTGAATGCCCTTTTCCATCAGCCGGTCAAAGGCGTATTCGCGATACTGCTTCATCGCCTTTGCGCGGAACTCGGAAAGGAACTTCCTGTCGAGTATCCATCCCAGACCAATCAGCGCGAAGGCGCCTCCCGCGACGATCAGGAGCGTGCCGAAACCGTAGGGGCATTCTCCGGAGATCAGGTCGGCGACCTCCTTGATGAGCCAGGATATCACCAGCTCCGACGCGGCGGCGAGAAAGGCCGCGAGCACGGTCATCGCCAGATTGAATTTGTTGTTCCGAAACAGCTCTTTGATAAACGGGCGCCGCAGCGCGCCGATCTCTTGTTTCGTCATCGGATATACCTCCCTTATCGTTCGTCAGTAGCGGATGATGTAGTAGAGCACGTATGCCCAGCTGAGCAGTCCGTGGAAAATGGCCCAGCCAATGGAATGCCACGCGGTGTAGCTGATGACCATTGCCAGAGCGCTGCCAAAGGTGATGCCGGTTTTTACGGTTTTTTTCACAAAGGTTTTCTTGTCGCCTTCCATGTTTGTATCTCCTTTTTTTCTGTTCTTGTTGATTATGTATAAGGGCGGGCGAATGCCGCGCCGCGCTCATTCTTCGCTCACCGCGTTCCAAAGCGCGATGAATTCGTCACTGTCGAACTGGCTCACGGCGTTGCGGACGCCGTCCATTGCGGTCGCCCCCATGTCATCGTGGGCGCTGGCGCCCTCAATACGATCGATAAAGCGGACGTCGCTTTCGTCGTAGCTGGGTGAAGCGTCGAAAAACACGGCAAGCTCTTTGGCTTTGATAAGGGTATCGCGCGCCTTGTCACGCTGCCCCGAAATGAACTGCGATCCGGCAAGCGCGGAGAGCAAAACGGCGCCGACTCTGTCGAAGTAGTTCGGCTTGCCGTCTTCCCGCAGCCCGTTCAGGAGCCCGGTCGTCCAGCCGAGGATCGCCTGGCAGGAAGTGTGATCGCCGCGTTTTAAGTATGCGTTCATATAGCCGATGACCGTGCTGATAAGATCGGAGAGTATCTTCGCCAGGGCCTCCGAAAGAAACGGCATAGCTTCCTCGATGCGATCGCTTTGGGCCAGGCTGTTACCTATCAGGGGGCTGAACACTCCGTCCCCGTTATTGGCCTTCCAAAGCTCTATGGCCTTGTCCGTTTCGCCAAGCCCCAGATACGTTCGCGCGATCCTTCCGCAGATCGTCTGCTCGCAGATCTGCGGATCTTCATTCTGCGGCAGCAGCAGACGGGATTGCTCCAGGAGCTCCAGCGCGCGGTGAAACAGGGCCTTGTCCCCGCTCTCATACCCGAACGCGCTGTAAAGCGCCGCGCTTTCGGAGACTATCCGGAATGAGTGCGGATACTTCTTGAGCGCCTTATTCGCTTCCGCAAGCCCTTCCCGATCCTTGCTGCGGCGGTATTCCCGCAAACGGTCGACCGTCGCATCAAGGCGGTTGTCCTTTATTTGATAGCCGAGCAGTACGTCCACGGAGGTGTCGAAAAAGTCGGCCATCTGGATTATCATCTCCAGCTCCGGGATCGAAAGCTTCGCCTCCCATTTATATACCGCGCCCGCGGTCACCCCCAAGGCTTCGGAAAGCTGCTCCTGCGTCAGCGACCGCTCCTTGCGGAAGGCGCGGATATTCTCCGCAAGCATCATCTTCATTTGCCCGCCTCCTTTGTGTTTTCCGGTATGATTATACAGCATCCGGAGCGGAAAGTGAACAGACCGTTCATATCATTCGGATTTTATTTTCTATACCGTCAGTATGAGTTTTGGCGATCTCCGATAATCCCCCTGCCGATAACGCCAAAAGGCAGACGCTGCGAAGAAACGGGTCTATAAAGCGGATATGTCCCGGAGCCGCGATATTCGGTGTGAAGGACCTTCCCTGAAAATATGCGGTTTTTAGCAAAAGAGCACTTGATTATTATGTAAAAATCGCTTGCTTCCATTTCCCCTCGCACAAAGAGAAGGCAGATATCGCAGGAAATTTGTTTGCCGGAGACTTTAATGGAAAGCACAAACAAGCCGTTCCATACCTGAGATGGGAAAGCGTGAGAGTTGATGGAGCGTGGAGATAAGAGTGATCATAGAAAGGTTTGCGCTGGAATGCAGTGATTTGCATGCCGGATTTCCGTTGAAATGTCATGAGCGCTCAGAAGAGGCAACAATAATCGACTCTTACCCCTTGAAATCGGCATGAGCCTATGATACAATATCATTTAGACAGACCTGTCACTAAAGGAGTACGCCATGACCACGACTCTTTTAAAGATCAAGCTTCTGAAGCTGTGGGAGATGCTGAGCCGGGAAACCGATGAAGCGCATCCTTTGACGACGAACGAGATCGTCAAAAGGCTTGAGGAGATGGGCATACGCTGCGACCGCAGGACGGTCACGATGGATATCGATATGCTCAACGAGTGCGGGTATGAGGTCATGAGCCGATTCGTCGGGCACAACAAGGCGTACTATGTCGCGGAGCGCGGATTCAGCACGTCCGAGCTCAAGATATTGATCGACGCCGTACAGGCGGCTGCCTTCATAACGGATAAGAAGTCCGACGAGCTCATCGAAAAGCTCGCCGCCCTCGGCGGCAATAACCGCGCGGAGCTCTTGACCCGCAACCTCGTCACCTTCAATACGCGCAAGCACACAAACGAACAGGTCTATTATGCCGTTCTCAACATCGAAACCGCTCTTTTGAAAAAGAAGAAGGTTTCGTTTTTCTATTACGATCTCGACGAAAACGGCGAGAAGCAGTTCAGAAAGGACAAGGCCCGCTACGTCGTCGATCCGATCGCTATGGTGATGCATGAGGATAATTATTACCTCCTCGCGTACAGCACCAAGCACCGCGCCAAGACCACATATCGCATCGACCGTATGGACACCGTCGAGGCCGAGGAAGCCGACGCCTGTGAGACAGCCCTCAGGATGCGCGCCGACGTGGAAAGCCACGTGAAGGCCGCGTTCAAGATGCACAGCGGCCCGACCACACGGGTGACCCTGCGCTTCGATCAATCCCTCCTCGGCTGCGTCTACGACAAGTTCGGCGAGGATACCAGGATCGAGCGAGTCGACGACGCTACCTTGCGAGTCCGCGTGCCCGTTCAGGTCAGCAATGTCTTCTTCGGCTGGGTGTTCCAGTTCGAAGGGAAAATGAGGATAGAGGGGCCGGGGAAGGCGGCGGAAGAGTACTGTACGCTAATGGAAAACTCTATGGAAAGCGTAAAGAAAGTATAATGGAAGAACAGAAATATCTTGCACATATTTCGCCTGATGGGCGGAAACAGACTGTGGAGGAGCATCTTGAGGGTACGGCGGCATTATGCGGAAAATTCGCCTCTGCATTTGGATGCCGTGAGCAGGGTGAAGCGCTTGGATCGATGCATGATGTCGGTAAATGCTCTGAAGAATTCCAGCGGAGACTCCTTGGAGGAAGGATCGTAGATCACGCTACTGCAGGTGCTGTTGAATGTGCTAAGCTCGATCTGCTGTGGGCTGCCTGCTGTATAATCGGTCATCATGGCGGCCTTCCGGATGTCGGGAACCTAACGGATGGCAGTGACAGCCCAACTATGATCGGCAGACTTAGAAGAGCGTGCCAAAGCGGCGGTATTCCGAAATACAGCCTTCCGTTTGCGCCGCGCAGAACCACGCCGCCGAAAGGCTACGCGAAGGATGGAATAACAGATTCATTCCTGATAAGGATGCTCTACTCATGTCTTGTGGATGCGGATTATCTGGACACAGAAGCTTTCATGCTTGGCGACCGGAGCGCGCGCTCGAAAGGTGAAAGCATGACTGCATTGCGCGACAAGCTGAATGAGTTTATTAAGCCATGGTTTCCGCCGGGAAACGATTTGAATCGCCTTCGCTGCTCCATTTTGAAGAGCTGCATCCAAAAAGGAGAATGTAGCCGAGGACTATACACACTAACTGTTCCTACTGGCGGTGGAAAGACAATCGCTTCGCTTGCCTTTGCTCTTAGTCACGCTGTTAAGAACGGACTTGATCGGGTTATCTAAGGGCTGCAATCTGACTATCAGATTCAACGGTCGCTTTGTTTCGGATGATCTATCCATTCAAAAAGCTTGGGATGAGCACTACGGAGCAAATGCGGGGGAAGTGCTGCAGTGCCTTGTGACCGGCGAATACGGCCCGTATGAGCCGATCCACCCCAAGATAAAGGGAGTGAACGGCGCACAGTCATCGGGGGCGTCGATAGTTTCATTCAACGCCCCTGCATTCTGCTCTTACGATAAGGAGCAGAATGCCAACGCTCCTGTTGGGAAATACGCTTCCTTTGCCTATACCGCGGCGCTGAACCATCTGCTTGCAGACAAGAACTATGTGCAGCACATAGGCGATACGACCGTAGTCTTCTGGGCGGATGGCGCAGAACCGCAGTACAGAGCGCTCTCACTTGCTGCGTTTTTCGGTAACAGCGAAAGCAGCGGCTTCACGGATGAACAGCTTCAATCGGCGGTGGCAAGGCTTGCAAAAGGGCTTCCCGTGAAAGAGCTCGACGTTGAGGCGGACAGAACTTTCTACATTCTCGGCCTTTCGCCCAACGCCTCAAGGTTGTCGGTAAGATTCTTTTTGAAGGGCAGCTTCGGCAGCTTTATGAAGAATGTCAACGACCACCATGAAAGAATGAGGATAGACAGACCTTCATTTGATAAGTTCGAGATCGTTCCGCTTTGGAAACTGCTTTCAGAGACAGTGAATCAGAATTCGCGCGATAAGTCTGCAAGCCCGATCCTTTCCGGAGCTGTTGCAAGAGCGATATTCTCCGGCGGCCCTTATCCTGCATCGCTTATAGAAAGCGTCATGATTCGGATAAGAGCCGAACACGACGTATCAAGAATAAAAGCCGCGATAATCAAGGCTTATTATTTGAAAAATCAAAATCAAGGCTGTCCAAAGGAGGTATTGACCGTGAGCCTTAATGAATCAAGCACCAATACTGCCTATAACCTCGGCAGGCTGTTTTCGGTTTATGAAGCCGTTCAGCAAAAAGCAAACCCCGGTATCAACACGACTATACGGGACAAGTATTTCAGCTCAGCGGCTGCAACGCCCGCAACGATATTCCCCGTGCTCGACAATCTGTGCCAGAAGCACCTGAGAAAGATCGACGAAGGCTCAAGGGTCTATTATGGCAGACAGATCGGCGATATAAAAAACCGCTTCGGCGAGGAGCTCCCGCTCAGACTGAGCCTTCCCCAGCAGGGCTCGTTCAATCTCGGCTACTATCATCAAACCCAAAAACGTTTTACCAAGAAGGAGGAAAACTGATATGGAACCCATCAAGAACCGCTACGATTTCATTATTCTTTTCGACGTTGAGAACGGCAACCCCAACGGTGATCCGGATGCCGGCAACATGCCGCGCATCGATCCCGAGACCGGCCTCGGACTCGTGACCGACGTGTGTCTGAAGCGGAAGATCAGGAACTATGTTGAGACCGTCCGTGAGGATGAACCGGGCTATCGCATCTATATCAAGGACGGCGTACCGCTCAACAGGAGCGACGCCGAGGCATGCGAGCACTTCGGAGCCGCGCCCGACAAGCTTAAGGAGTTCAAAAAAACCGACCCGGATATCGACCGCAAGCTTCGCGACTATATGTGCGAGAATTTCTACGATATCCGCACTTTCGGCGCTGTAATGACCACATTTGTAAAGGGCGCGCTCAACTGCGGACAGGTTCGAGGTCCCGTTCAGCTTGGTTTTGCAAGGAGCGTGGATCCCGTGCTTCCGCAGGAGGTCACCATAACACGAGTCGCGATCACAACCGAAGCTGACGCCGAAAAGAAGGGCACCGAGATGGGAAGAAAATACATCCTCCCTTACGGTCTCTATCGCTGCGAGGGCTTCGTTTCCGCAAATCTTGCCCGCAAGACCACCGGCTTTTCCGAGGATGATCTTGAACTGCTCTGGGATGCCATACTCAATATGTTCGAGAATGATCGTTCGGCGGCAAGGGGCATGATGGCGGTGCGCGAGCTCATCATCTTCAAACATGATTCCGAGCTCGGCAATGCGCCGGCGCATAAGCTTTTCGATCTTGTTCGTATTACGAGGGATCCTGAGTTGATCGCGCCGCGCTCCTATTCCGACTATACCGTTGAGGTAGACGAGAGCAGGCTCCCGGCCGGAGTCAGCATCATCAGGAAGAACTGATGTACAGCGAAGAAAACTACCTCCCTCTCTCCGGCCTTCAGCATTTTCTGTTTTGCCGTCGGCAGTGGGCGCTGATCCATATCGAGCAGCAATGGGCTGAAAACGTGCTGACCGCCGAAGGCCGGATCATGCATGAGAGGGCACATTCCGAAGAAAGAGAAAAACGAGGCGACAAGCTTATCGTTCGCGGTTTGCGAGTCCACTCGTCAAGTCTGGGGATCATCGGTCAATGTGACGTCGTTGAGTTCAGGGGATCGCCAAACGGCATTCCCCTTGAGGATAGGGAGGGGCTTTACCTTCCCTATCCGATAGAGTATAAGCATGGCTCGTCGATGGTGAATGACGCGGATCGCGCCCAACTCTGCGCTCAGGCAATGTGTCTGGAAGAGATGCTCTCGATCGATATTCGGGAAGGCGCGTTGTTCTATGGTGAAACGAGAAGAAGGGAGACAGTGTCTTTTTCGGACGAGCTTCGTGATAAGGTCACGCGTGCTTTTTCGGAAATGCACGAGCTTTATGCAAGAGCATACACGCCAAAGGTCAAGACGGGGGCGTACTGCAGGAGCTGTTCGCTGAACGAGCTTTGCTTGCCCAAGCTGATGAAAGTGAGATCCGTTGCGAAATATGTGGAGGCAGCTATATGCGAAGATTGCTGAACACGTTATATATAACCTCCGAAGATTCGTACCTTGCCCTGGACGGCGAGAACGTGATCATAAGAAAGGGTGACGAGATCGCTGCCCGCTTTCCGCTTCACACTCTGGAAGCGATCATCACATTTGCATATGCCGGAGCCAGCCCCGCATTGATGGGCGCATGTGCTGAAAGAGGCGTCAGCCTCAGCTTTTGCACGCCGAACGGCAGATTCCTCGCAAGGGCAGTCGGAGAAAGCAACGGCAACGTTTATCTTCGCAGGGAGCAATACCGCACAGCGGACAGAGAAAAAGAAAGCGTGGCCATCGCATCGTCAATGCTGATCGGCAAGGTCTACAACTGCCGCCGTAATATTGAGCGCGCGATACGGGATCACGGCATGAGGATCGATGCAGACAGACTGAAAACGGTCTCGAATTCGCTTAAAGGATCTATGCGTAAACTGCGTGATGCACAAAGCATAGAGGAGCTTCGCGGACTTGAGGGCGATGCGGCAAGCGGCTATTACTCCGTTTTTGACGAGCTGATACTGCTCGATAAAGAAAGCTTTTATTATACAGTCAGAAGCCGAAGACCCCCTCTCGATAATGTAAACGCACTTCTTTCATATGTCTATATGCTTCTTGCGGGTGCTTGTACCAACGCGCTGGAGGCAAATGGGCTTGACAGCTTTGTCGGATTTATGCATACCGACAGACCTGGTCGGCACTCGCTTGCTCTTGACCTTATGGAGGAATTGCGCCCTTGTCTTGCAGATAGGTTCGTTCTTACGCTGATAAACAACCGTATGATCAAAGCGAGTGATTTTATTAAAACGGAAAGCGGGGCTGTGATGATAAAAGATGACGCCCGCAAGTCGCTGCTCGCCTCATGGCAGGAAAAGAAAAGGGAGGTCGTTACACATCCTTATCTCGGCGAGAAGGTCTCGTTGGGGCTTGTTCCCTATGTGCAGGCGCAGCTGCTGGCACGGTACCTGCGTGGAGATTTGGAGGAATATCCTCCGTTTCTGTTGAAATAAAATGATGGTATTGATCACATATGATGTAAACACCGAAACGCCGGAAGGCAGAAGGAGGCTGCGTCAGGTTGCCAAAGTATGCCAAAACTATGGACAAAGGGTACAAAACAGCGTGTTTGAATGCCTGCTCGATCCGGCTCAATTGAAATCGGTGCAGAATGAGCTGCTGAACATCATGGACGAGGAAAGCGACAGCTTGAGGTTTTATAACCTGGGCAAAAACTATTCTGCACGTATTGAGCAGTATGGCTGCAAACAGAGCTATGATCCGCAGGGACCGTTGGTGCTGTAAAGCTGTGCGGCTTTTGCGAACGTCAAGCTAACGGCAGATCCCGGGTGGGTTCGCGCATGAAACCCCATGTTTTATCGATTGAACTTTGGTTTTACACGGTTTTTCGAAGTAAGGGCCAACTAAATCGTGTGTTTTGCTGTATGTTGGAAACAATATGTAGCGTCGCCCCCTGCGCGGGGGCGTGGGTTGAAATTATATTGGGGGGATATTCCGGCGTGGAAGTCCAGTCGCCCCCTGCGCGGGGGCGTGGGTTGAAATGCCACGGGCAGCCCGTCCAATAGAACCACTCCCGTCGCCCCCTGCGCGGGGGCGTGGGTTGAAATTTGACGAGCTGCTTGACAAGTTTGCCGAGGAAGACCGTCGCCCCCTGCGCGGGGGCGTGGGTTGAAATCGTCGAGCGGCGTTGTCCATAAGGCGGTGATGGGAGTCGCCCCCTGCGCGGGGGCGTGGGTTGAAATGTCGTAGTCGCGCCCTTTTTGCAGATAGTTGGTGTCGCCCCCTGCGCGGGGGCGTGGGTTGAAATCTTATCGTCTCCGAGAGGCCCGACAAGCACTCCCGCGTCGCCCCCTGCGCGGGGGCGTGGGTTGAAATATAACGGCATTGAAATTCCTCACGGGAATAGCCATGTCGCCCCCTGCGCGGGGGCGTGGGTTGAAATAGCAGAGAGCTGACGAACACGGAGGAGCGGTCGCGCGTCGCCCCCTGCGCGGGGGCGTGGGTTGAAATAAAAACGAGGAGGACAACACATGAAACCCCAAGAGTCGCCCCCTGCGCGGGGGCGTGGGTTGAAATATCCTCCGTGGCGAACGCCAAAAACTACATAGAGGTCGCCCCCTGCGCGGGGGCGTGGGTTGAAATAATCCCACCTCATACAAGACCGAGTACAACCGTCGTCGCCCCCTGCGCGGGGGCGTGGGTTGAAATCGAGCTGATCGCCCTTGCGGTCATACACCACTACGTCGCCCCCTGCGCGGGGGCGTGGGTTGAAATATGGAGGTACAAACCAAATGACAGGCGACAAGATAGTCGCCCCCTGCGCGGGGGCGTGGGTTGAAATTGCGTTATATCAGCTCAAATCAGCGGCAAGGAGGGTCGCCCCCTGCGCGGGGGCGTGGGTTGAAATATTCCTCAAGAAGAAAAGGAGTGGCTCGAAGCAAGTCGCCCCCTGCGCGGGGGCGTGGGTTGAAATAGTATCCACGGGAAGTCATAGCCAAGAGCCATGTTGTCGCCCCCTGCGCGGGGGCGTGGGTTGAAATGACATAGACCACGCCCATGCGTCGCCATATGTCTCGTCGCCCCCTGCGCGGGGGCGTGGGTTGAAATCCGCAAGGCTCGCCGGGGATGATAAAGCTAACCTGTCGCCCCCTGCGCGGGGGCGTGGGTTGAAATTCAGGACGCGGATGCCCTCGGCGACATTTACGAGTCGCCCCCTGCGCGGGGGCGTGGGTTGAAATCTTTGCGCGGCGCGACCTCTGCATCTTGCCGTGGTCGCCCCCTGCGCGGGGGCGTGGGTTGAAATCTGACCTTGATACTGGAAGACGTCGCTCTCGCTGTCGCCCCCTGCGCGGGGGCGTGGGTTGAAATCCGTCAGCTATGAGGACGAGAACGGCAACATTCGGTCGCCCCCTGCGCGGGGGCGTGGGTTGAAATACCGCATGGTCAAGGACGGACGGCTCGCAACGACCGGTCGCCCCCTGCGCGGGGGCGTGGGTTGAAATAAACAGGCGTATTACCGCACAGCTCTCGCGGCTGAGTCGCCCCCTGCGCGGGGGCGTGGGTTGAAATTGCTGTCGGACAACCCGCCGCCCGTTACGAAGTGGTCGCCCCCTGCGCGGGGGCGTGGGTTGAAATCCAGTCGCGGGGATGGTCGTCAAAGTCCGTGATGGTCGCCCCCTGCGCGGGGGCGTGGGTTGAAATAGCACGAAGCCTCCCGCGCACCCTCGCGGCAACGGTCGCCCCCTGCGCGGGGGCGTGGGTTGAAATCTGCACGTCCAGCACGGCTGCTTTGACGGCTGACGTCGCCCCCTGCGCGGGGGCGTGGGTTGAAATTTCAGCACCCCGCTTTTGACAAGCGCGTCTTGTAGTCGCCCCCTGCGCGGGGGCGTGGGTTGAAATGGAGGAGGTAAATCGTGAAGATCGAATTTGCTGAGTCGCCCCCTGCGCGGGGGCGTGGGTTGAAATAACAGACAAGAGGATAGCACCAAGAGAGATCCACGTCGCCCCCTGCGCGGGGGCGTGGGTTGAAATAGCTACGCTTACATTAGAGTATGCGATATACTTTGTCGCCCCCTGCGCGGGGGCGTGGGTTGAAATCGTCGATGGCGGCGACCGCCTCCTCGGAAACGGTCGCCCCCTGCGCGGGGGCGTGGGTTGAAATATCGTTTACCTCCTTCCTTATGTCCGCGCCGCGTCGCCCCCTGCGCGGGGGCGTGGGTTGAAATACAAAGAACGGCAGGACGTACACCCCCGAAGAGACGTCGCCCCCTGCGCGGGGGCGTGGGTTGAAATTTGTAGTAGTTTGATACCGTGCCGCCGTTGCGGTGTCGCCCCCTGCGCGGGGGCGTGGGTTGAAATCGTCCTCGATATCGGTGACGGTGCCGAAGCGGTCGCCGTCGCCCCCTGCGCGGGGGCGTGGGTTGAAATAGGAACTTATATCGGCTCGGCTCCTCCATCTCGTGTCGCCCCCTGCGCGGGGGCGTGGGTTGAAATGTGCCATGCATACAGAAATCCAACAACGAAGTTGTCGCCCCCTGCGCGGGGGCGTGGGTTGAAATTCTCGGACAAATCAACTCCGACAACACCTCTGCAGTCGCCCCCTGCGCGGGGGCGTGGGTTGAAATCTAGTCCAAAAATATTGCTTTGAATAGGCTACATTGTCGCCCCCTGCGCGGGGGCGTGGGTTGAAATTGCCACAGATCCGGCGTCGACTCCGGCTCCGCTTGTCGCCCCCTGCGCGGGGGCGTGGGTTGAAATATGAGAGCATAGGGATAATCATGCTGTTTATTATGTCGCCCCCCCTTCGCGGGGGTGTGGGTTGAAATCTCTGTTGGGCAGTTCGTAAGGCTTGGCGCGCTACCGTTTCCTCTTCATACGGGACGCGGAGTGAAATGTCAAACGAATACCGTGACCGGGCGGCGCCTAAACCATCAAAGTAGTGGAATGAAGATTTGATCGACGAACTTGAGGAGACGACGCTTTGTTTCGTGGAGAGAAAAAGGCATTGCCTATTGAAGAAACGATGCAAAACCGGGAGAGAAGTGCCTCCAAAGACGGCGCGGAGTACTGAAGCTATACGCCCCGATGCTAAAATACATAAACCTCCTTCAACTCCGCAAAAGCACTACACAAAATGCCGCTGCGGGCGAAACGGCACTTTAGTTCTTCCCGAAAAACAGGCGTCAGTCCGCCGTCCACTCCCGATCCGGCAGGGCTTCGGCGAGCATTGTCCGCGCCTTCGCTTGACCGTCGATGGCGGCCTGCAGGCTCTTTTTATACATCGCGTCGCCTCTCGCGACCATATCGTAAAGGAACAGCTCCGCGCGCTGGAAGGCGACGAGCGCCTTCTTGGGATCCGCCTCAACGCCCTCCCCGTTCAAAAGCGCACTGCCTACGCGCAGATAGACCGGTCCGGCGACGGTCTCGGCCGCCTCGTCCGTCATCAGATCGAGGCAGTGGATATAGATGCCGAACGCCTCCTTCGGATCCTTCTCGACGTAATAGCCGTTCCGGTACATATCGCCTATCTTGTAGAGGGAGGTCAGACGCCCGTGGAATGCGCCGAGCGCGAAATAGCGGAACGCCTTCTCATAGTCCGCGGGCATATTGCGCCCGTAGTAACAGCAGTAGCCGAGGTTTTCCTGCGCCTGACTGCTGCCGTTCTGAGCCGCCATCTGATAATACCAGACTGCCTTCGTGAAATCCTGCCCGCAGCCGCGCCCGTCGTAATAGAGCGCGCCGAGGTCGTTCATTGCGTCGACGTTTCCCTTGTCGATAGCCTCGAGATAGAGCCCGACCACGAAGTCAAAGAGCTCTTTGGGCATGTCGACCGTCCTGTCGCACTGCACGATCGCGGAAGCGAGCTTGTAGGGATCCACATCCGTCGGTATGCTGTTCTCGAAAAGCTCCGCGGTTTCGGGCAGCAGCTCGGGATCGAGTACGAGTTTGATCTTTTCAACGTCTTCCATTTTCATATCTCCTTTTCTTTATTGTAAGGGTATTATACCATATAAAAAGCCGCCCGGGTCGCATGACGGGCGACAAAAGGGACAACGCCGTTCCCGTGTGAGACGTTTTATGATATAATGCTTATCAGGAGGTTGACATGATCTATACTTATTTAACAAAAAAGGCCCTGAGGCTCTGCTTCGAGGCGCACAAGGACCAGCTGGACAAGAGCGGGCTGCCGTACGTTTTTCATCCGTTCCATCTGGCCGAACAGATGGATAACGAGGAGACGGTGTGCGTCGCGCTGCTTCACGACGTTGTCGAGGATACGGACTATACGCTTGAAGATCTGATCGCAATGGGCTTTCCGAAGCCCGTTACGGATGCGCTCGCATTGATGACGCACGACGAAAACGTGCCGTATCTCGATTACGTCGCGAAGCTGAAGGATAACCCCGTCGCCCGGCAGGTGAAGCTGGCGGATCTGAAGCACAACAGCGACCTGACAAGGCTCGACCGCGTTGACGAAAAAGCACTCGAGAGGGTGGAGAAGTACAGGAAAGCAATGGAGCTTCTTTTGCATTGAGGATAGTGACTGTTGGTGATGGCGGCGTCTGCGGGAGCCGTCGAAATACAATATGCCGTAAAACAATATTATTCGAAAGGGAGAAACAGAAATTGGAACCTGCCTATGATAAAGAAAGGATCGCCGACATCGACTTTGAAAGCAGCGAGCCCGCGGACCTGTGGGAAAAGAAAGAGAGCTCATCGTATTACCTTACGGCTGCCGAGATCGCCGGTATGCCGGAAAGCGACGACAAACGCATAGTGGAGCTGCGGAAAAAACTTTCCGACTATTTTGCCGAAAAATTCGGGTTCAATTATTTGAGGCTCGAAACCGCCTGCGACATAAAAACCAATACGTTTCAAAAGGCGATACGTTTCCGTAACGGACGAAATATAACTTACTCGCTGCTTGCGAAGTTCTGCGTCGGAGCGAAGCTCACGGTAGGCGAAGCGGAAGAACTGTTCCTCATGATGGGGCATCAGCTCAGCGATAAAAACAGAAGCGACTATATCCTGAAGTGTGAGCTCAGCAAGCACTGCGATATAACGGAATACGACTCCGATCTGAAGAAATACGGTCTTAAAGGGATACTTTCCGACGACGGCAAAGACGATAAGGACGAAGAGTAGTGCGGATCCAAAGGGCAAGATAAAAGGGACGTCTTGTCCTTGGATTTTATTATATTTCCTGTATGATATGATCACACCGATAATTCAGGAGGAATCAAATTATGAGGAAGAATTTTTCATGGTATCCGTTCGGCATTGAATTCCTTAAGAGCGTCGTTTACAGCGAAAAGACGCCCAAGTCAATGCGTCCGAAGTTCGACTTTGACATCAAGGAACCGCTTATCCCCTATATGGACGATATCTGCAGATATCCGGACGTTCATTTTTTGAAGAGGTACCGCAGCGAGATTATTGAGAATTTCCTCGCGAACAGCCCCCATCTTGTGACCGTCATGCGGGCTCTTGAAAGGCTCAACTACCGCGGAGTAAAGGTTGGCTCCATGGACAGCATGCGCGACCAGATCCGCAGGCTCAACATGACCGATACCGTATCGAGACTCATAATCGGCGAGCTTTACCGCGAGGGAGACAAACGGATCGATGACGACGCGGAGTTTTCCGTGTTCACAGCGCCGAAGATGATAGACATTCAAAGATGTATCCCGGGCGATATCCCTCTCTATGATTATCAGGAAAAAGCTGTGGAAGCGTTAGACAAATGCTTTTTCGCCGATGACCGCGCGGGCGGGATACTCGTAATGCCCACAGGGAGCGGCAAGACACGCGTTGCGGTGCGTTTTCTTATTGAGTCCGCTGTCGCCAAGGGGTGGCAGGTGGTTTGGCTGACTCACCGGGCGATGCTTATCGAGCAGACCGCATCGGCCGTCTATGCTCACGCCGGCGCGCTCCTGAGGAATGCCGATCCCGACAGGGCGCGGTTCAAGATGGTGTGCGTATCGGGAAACCATGCTTCGGTAAAAGCGACCGAACGTGATGACGATGTGCTGATCTGCGGTGTGCAGAGCCTTGTCCGCAACCTTCCGTATCTTCAGTCCGTACTCGGGGCTAAAGTGATGGTAGTGATAGACGAAGCACACCACGCTGTTGCGCCTTCCTACCGCCTGATAATAAATGAAGTTAAGAAGAATGCAGCAAACGTAAAACTGCTCGGGCTGACGGCAACACCCGTGCGAATGAGCGATGAAGGAACCGCAAAACTCATGGGCATGTTTTCAGGGAACATAGTTTACAGCGTTGCAATGAGCGATCTTATCGCAAAGGCCTACCTTGCGGAGCCGAAATTCGAGTTTGTTGATACGAACGTCGACTTTGCTTCCGAGCTGACGCCGCCGGAACGAAGGTACATTGAAAAGTGGGGAGAGCTTTCTCCGGAAACGATGGAGCGCCTTGCAAGGATCAAAGAACGAAATATGCTCATTGCAGATACCTACATGAAGGATCGCGAGCGTTATGGTAAGACTTTGATATTCGCCCTCAATTCGACTCACTGCATAAGCCTTTGCGAGGAGCTTGCCTCACGCGGCGTGCGCTGTGATTATATCTACTGTGCGCATGAGGGAAACGCGGATAAGATCGAGCGCTTCAAAAAAGGGGAGCTGGAAGTGCTGGTAAACATTCAGGTGCTTACGGAGGGCAGCGATATTCCGGATATCCAAACCGTTTTCCTTACAAGGCCCACCCAGAGCGACGTTCTTCTGATGCAGATGATCGGCAGGGGGATGCGCGGCAAATACGCGGGCGGAACGGAGAGCGTAAACATAGTCTGCTTCAACGATATTTGGGACAGATACGTCAATTGGCTCAATCCGCAATTTCTCATCGAGGGCGAGCTTTACGGCGAAGAAGGCGAACAGAAGCCCTCAAAAGTCCATACTTCCGACGAAACCGTGCCTTGGGCGCTCATCCGGGCATATATGGATGCAATTCGGACGGAATATGCCGATCCAAACCGGCCCGCCCCGGTCTGCGTGCTTCCGGTGGGTTGGTATGACGTGTTCGATGAGGATAATGCAGAGCGCAAGGTGCTCGTTTTTTCCTCCCAGCTTTCGGGCTACAACGCGATGCTCTCGCACCGTGCCTCCACGCTTGATAATGCTGACTACACGGGAAATGACGCGCTTGACAATTGGTTCGGCGGGTTTGGCCTTCTTCCCTCGGCAAACGAGCTTCAGATGATTATCGATACATACAGGATCTCGGGTGAATTTCCGCATCTTTGTCGATTCAAGGAGAGAAAACAGGCCGACGCAGCCGCAGCGGCTGAAAAGCTCAGGGAAGAGAATGTGGGCGTTGCCGATATCGACGGAAAGCTCCGCGAGGCCTACGATTCGAATCCCGAAGTGATAGACAGCATCTACGGCGGGTTCGATGAATACTGCCGCAGGGTGCGCGAGCTGCTCATGCATCCGAACGGGGTGAAGACTCCGGGGATGAAGATCGAAGAGATAGAGGAGGACTTCATCACCCTCGACCGCACCCCGATATATGACATAAACGAACTCACAGCTCAGGTGGTCGAAGAGATGTTCGACGGCGCATACGGCGATCTGCCGCCCGTCAGATGGTCGGACAAGGCATACGCAGGCTATTACGGAGAATATTTCTATGGAGAACGCAATCGGATACATATCAACTGCATTCTCAATTCAAAGGACGTTCCTGCGGAAACGGTAAAATACGTTATCTACCACGAACTGCTGCATAGGGACAACCGCTATCACAACAAGGCGTTCCGTGCAGAGGAGCATAAGTATCCGAACTGGACGGAGCATGAACGGTTCCTTGATAACACATTCCCAAAGTTCGATCGTGAGCTTGGGATGTAAAGGGGACAAGCCGTCCTCGATCATCATTATAATTGGCGGTAAAATGGAAGCATCAAAAGAAGGGAGCTTAAAAATATGAGGATACTGTTCCTGAAAATTTCGAGCATGAAGTACTATAAGGGCGTTTGCCCTGAGGATCCCGCAATAAACGGAGGCAGCTTTGTTGCAGAAAACGGCTACGGACACGAGGAATATAATTTCATGCCGTTCCTTCTTAACGGCGAAGATGAACCCGTATGTCTGGGTTTTGTTGAACCGAAGTCCAATCGCGGGGTAACGAACACAATTCACATCGAGAAGATTGCCGGCTGCTCTGCGCTGAAAAAGGAGCCGTCGATAGGCGATGTCCTCGTAATCTGGTGTGCCACGATGGACACAGGAGACCTTACAGTCGTCGGATGGTACAAGCATGCCGAGGTGTTTCGAGAACTGCAGGAATGGGTAATGGAATTTGAAGACGGCTCGGAAGAGGGCCACTGGTACAACGTAATGGCAAAAGCAGACGACTGTGTTCTGCTGCCCTTTGGCGAACGCAACCGTGCTATATGGTCCGTACCGACAGCACGCTATACACGTTCATACGGCTTCGGACAGTCGATGGTATGGTTCCCAACAGAACCTGCTGCAGAAGGGTTCCTGTCGCGCCTTGTGGAAAACATAGACAATTACAAAGGGGAGAATCATCTGAACGCCTTTCCGATGCCAAATCCCGGTAAATGAGCCGAAAAAAGAAGATGATATCCGAAAACTGCGGGCTGCGCCATCCGGCGCAGCCCCGTATTACCTTACTCTCCGTCCTCCGCGGAAGGCGGGGCGATGAGCGGTACACCTGCAGGAATACTCCCCAAAGAGAAATAATAAAAACCGGCCGATCTCATAACGGATTGGTCGGTTTACATACGGATGGTTGTTCGATGTTGCCGATCGGTTGCCAATTTGTGATTGTGCTCGCAAAAAGTCCATAATTCTATTGGACATTTTTCTTTTCTTGCATCATTCCCGCCCGAGTCGGCCTTAACAAATTCGCTGAGGGTTTTTATCACCCGGTACATGAGGCATATTTTGTACGTATTGAACCGCCCCATGACCCTCGCCATCGATATGCAATCGCATTTTTCGGGGGCCGCCGCGGGCTTCCCGGCAGGATCCCTCCCGCCGACATCTGCATTATAGCACGACCTGCACAGAAACGCAACACTAAATACAATAAAAATTACATTTTAATTTCTTATCAGGCAAACCGTGAGAGTTCATAAAGTGGGGGAGCGCGTGTACTTTGGGCATTCTTTTTCAGCAAGGGGGCTATGCCTTACAGCCATATTGAAAAACAACCTATTTTTTGGTATACTGGTTAGAGAATCTGTAAAACAGAGGGTGCTGAAATGATCCCGACCGGCCAGCGCTATATCCATCACGCCGAGCGCGGCAGCCGGGTGCTGCTTTTCGTCCGTGAATTCAAGAATGATCGTATTTCGGGCGGAGCCGCTGCCTATACCTTCCTCGGCACGGCGGCATACGTCAAGCACGAGGGCTCCCGCCCGATGAATATCACCTGGCACCTGGACCGCCCGATTCCGGCGAAGTATCTGAAGAAGACGAATAAACTTGTGGTTGGATAAAGGAGTTAACATGACCGAACTTGAAACCATCGAACGAGCCAAGATGTATCTTGACAAAATGGCCAACGGCATCGATCCCATCACGGATAAGCCCACGGCCGAGACCGACATGATAAACAACGTGCGGATCTCACGCTGCTTGTTTTTCGTGTCGGACATACTGCGAAGGGTACTTGAAAACGGGGGAGTGGGGCGTACTCAGCGCGAGAAAAAGCAACAAAAGCCCCCGTTCGCGCTTACTGCTGAGCAACAAGCGCGCTTTATGCCTTCAGAACATCCCGTAACGATATCGGTCCTCGCAAAAAACATTACAGCGCTTGCGGAAAACGATGAACTCGATCCGCTGAAATACACTTCCATTTCCGAATGGCTGACGGAATTCGGCCTTCTGCAGAGTGTTGTGAATTCGAATGGAAATAATACCCGTCGCCCGACAGAAAGTGGCGTCTCGATGGGGATCACCGCAGTCGACAGGGAGGGCCCGAACGGTCCGTACATTTCGGTGCTGTACGACGCGGAGGCTCAGCGCTTCATTATGGACAATATCGATGCGATAATCTGCATCCAAAACAGCAAAAACAACAGGGAAATGAGCAATCAGCCGTGGACGCCGGCGCACGACGAATGCCTTGCGGATCTTTATAAAAAGAACGTCCCAATAGGCGAGATCGCCGCAACGCTGAAACGCACGCAGTACGCGATCAAAATGAGGATACAGAAACTCGGGCTCTAAAATGTTGTGGGATAACCGGAGGCAATAACAGATGGCTCTCATCAAATGTCCCGAATGCGGTAATATGATCTCCGACAGGGCGGAAAAATGTCCGCACTGCGGGCTTCCGTCCGCGTATTTCTTTGCATCGTCCGAAAAGAAGGATGCCGCAGGGCTGAAAGAGATCGACTACGGCAACCTGCATAACGTGCTTCTTTCATTCGACAGGGACTATGCTGAGCTTTTAAGCCCGGCGCATTACGTCTCCGGAAAAGACCGGGATCGGTTTCGCGCCGCATATGAGAAGTATTATGCGGCTTTGGGAAATGAACTCATTTTCAGGTATGTTTCCAACCATGCCTCGGAGTTCAGGATCGACACTGCGGAGCTGAACGGCTTTATCCGCAGGATGAGATCCCTGGACGCGGATGTTGTTTCCCATAACGAGGGATTTGTAAGCACCCACCTGGCGCGAAACAAGGAATACTTCGACGGGATACTGAGAGATATTGACCCGGAGATCAAGCTCGATGAAGAGCAGCGGCGAGCGGTCGTTGTTGATGACGATTATTGTCTGCTTGTCGCGGGAGCGGGCGCCGGAAAGACCACCACGATGGCGGCAAAAGTGAAGTATCTCGTTGATAAATAGGGCGTCGATCCGAGGGAGATCATAGTCATCTCATATACCAATAAGGCGATAGGAGAACTGAAGGACAGGATCAATAAACGCCTCGGCATCCCCGCCCAGATATGCACGTTTCATTCGTTCGCGTTCGATATCGTACGCCGGTTTTCTTCCGAGCCGCCTTCCGTAAACTTTCAGTCATATCAGATCATATTCGATATGCTTGAGAAGTCCATCTACGACAACAAGCCTCTTATGCGCAATCTCGTCCTTTTCATGGGGTATTATTTTGATCTGACGGAGGAGGTGTTCAAGTTTGATAATCTCAATCAGTATCACCTTTATAAAGCCGCGCAGGATTTTGAGACATTAAAGAGCGGACTGGGCGAATACGTAAGGAAGGTCGCTGCACAGCGCACGAGGCAGGTAAAAACGATAACAGGCGAGTTTTTAAGGTCCAATCAGGAGGTCCAGATCGCCAACTTCCTGTATCTCAACGGACTGGATTACGAATACGAACGCGTCTATCCGTTCGAGTCGCTTTCGCGGGGGAAGAAGTACACTCCGGATTTTTACATAAAACAGGGGGAGCATACCGCTTGGCTCGAACACTATGCGCTTTCGGAGAGCGGTTACAATAACCTGTTCACGCCGCAGCAGACGGCAAAATACAAAAAAGCGATAAAAAACAAAAGGGATCTGCACAGGCGATACCGTACGAAATTGATAGAGACGTGGTCTTTATACAATGATAGGCGCCCGCTCCTCGACCATTTGTGCGAGAGGCTGATCGAAGAG
Organism: Clostridia bacterium; assembly: GCA_017509785.1. GTDB lineage: Bacteria > Bacillota > Clostridia > Christensenellales > CAG-138 > UBA3857. Next base: position 181,944 of record JAFWOT010000014.1, on the reverse strand, counting down.
GGCTTTGTGCTGAAGCCGCGGGACCTTACCGAAGTATATAAAAAGATCGTCGAAACAGGTAAGGACAAATACATTTTCAAGCTCATCATTTTTATGATGAAGTTCATCGAGCAGTTCAAGACGACCGGTTACGACGAGGGCGGGTTTCAGGTGCTGCGCTCGAAAACGGATAATCCGCGCACGCTTCTGTTCCTTGACATAGCTGAACAGGTGTATGCGCATTATCAGAGCGTCCTGCGCCAAACGAACCAGATCGATTTTGCGGATATGATAAACGACGCGCATTTCTATCTGGCCGAGATCGAAAAACAGCATATCGAGCTGCCGTATAAATACATAATCATAGATGAGTTCCAGGATATCGCCCGCCAAAGGTTCAACCTGACTAAAAGGCTCTCCCAGATAACTAATGCAAAGGTGGTCGCAGTCGGCGACGATTGGCAGTCCATCTATGCTTTTTCCGGCTCGGATATCACCCTGTTCACACGATTCCTTGAGCTTATGGGCAGCGGAACGGAGCTTAAGATCACACATACGTACCGCAACTCGCAGGAGCTTATAGATATCGCGGGAAGCTTTGTCCAGAAAAACTCAACGCAGATCCGAAAGCAGCTGATCAGCCCGAAACATATTTCCGACCCGATCCGGCTGAGAGTGTTTGATGATGGAGTCAGGCCTTTCAAAGCTCTCGCGGAGAAGATAGAGGCGATGATCGGCGAAATAATAAAGGAGTACGGACCGAAGAAAACGATACTTTTGATCGGTAGATATAACTATGATATGTATAAGCTGGTCAGATCGGGCCTATTCAGCGAGCTTGGCGGAAAGGTCAGAAGCGAAAAGTATCCGAATGCCGACATCACTTTCATGACGGCGCACAGCTCGAAGGGCTTGGGCTATGATAACGTGATACTTGTAAACATGTTCGAAGGCAAGTTCGGCTTCCCGTGTCAGATCGAGGACGATCCGATAATGAAGCTCGTGATGTATGAGGACAGGAGCATGCCGTTTGCCGAGGAGCGCAGGCTCTTTTACGTCGCACTCACGCGCACGAAGAACCGCGTTTACATTGCTGTTCCGAAAAACAAGCCTTCGCGCTTCCTCGTGGAATTGATAAAGGAACACCATCTTCCGCTCGACGGCGAGATCAATACGCAGATAGTCGATCTTTTCAGCCTTCGCTGCCCTGTCTGCGGGTTCCCGCTCAAATATGAGTTCAATAAAAACTACGGCCTGCACCTCTATATCTGTACGAACGAAGCAGAGATCTGCGATTTTATGACCAACGACCGAGCTCATATGCATGACATATTCAAATGCCCAAAATGCACGGACGGCTATATGATAGTCAAAATGAATCAAAAGAACGGGAATGTGTTTTACGGGTGCACAAACTATTGGAACAAGGATGCGCCGTGCGGAAACATGATGCAGATAATGGAATAACAACCAGCAGATATGGCCCGGAGACGGCAAATAGGCCGACCCGGGCTTAATTTAATCATTTTTAGCAAAAAGACTAAATTAAGCTTGACGTTGAACAATAGCATCAGTATAATATACATGCGTTGAGTTCGATAGACGCAGAGAGGCAATATGAGAGAAATTGATTATAAAACCTATTATTTGAAGCTGCTGACACCGGAAACAGTCGCGCTTCTTGTAGACATTTATGAGCATAAAGGTAAGCAGGCGTCTTATAAGGACGCAGATAAAGCCGCTGTGAACGAGCTCATAGAACTTGCTAAGATCCAAAGCACCGGGGCGTCCAACAGGATCGAGGGTATAATTACCACGGACGATCGTCTTAACAAGCTTGTCCGCGAGAAAACCATGCCGCGCGATCGGTCCGAGCAGGAGATCGCCGGATACCGCGACGTGCTTAAAGCGGTGCATGAGAATCATGAATACATCCCCGTAAAGCCCGGCTCGATACTCCAGCTTCACCGTGATCTGTACAGGTACAGCGGGAAGTCCATTGGCGGCACCTTTAAGAACTCCGACAACATTATTTCCGAGGAGCTTCCCGACGGGACGAGGCGTGTTCGCTTCGAGCCTGTTCCCGCATGGGCAACTCCCGAAGCGGTTGAGCGGATCTGTGCCGCATATGGCGATGCGGCCGAAAGCGGCGAGATGGATCCGCTGCTCCTCATTCCGATGTTTATACTTGATTTTCTTTGTATCCACCCGTTCAACGACGGCAATGGCAGAATGAGCCGAATACTGACTCTGCTGCTTCTGTATCGCGCGGGCTATGAGGTCGGCAGATACATATCGCTTGAAAACCTCATAAATGACTCCAAGGAAACCTATTATGAAACCCTTGCGGAGAGCTCGGTCGGCTGGCACGAAGGAACAAACGACTATACCCCTTTCGTCAATTACCTGCTCGGCATAATTGTGGCGGCATACCGTGAGCTTGAGCAAAGGCTCGTCATTCTGTCGGATCGGAGCATGTCCAAGCCCGACCGTGTACGCGAAACGATAAAAAGCACGTTGGGGCCGATCACAAAAGCGGAGATCATGCGCCAATGCGGCGATATCAGCCAGGTCACCGTTCAGCGGACGCTGAACGATCTGCTGAAAAACGGGGACATTCTCAAAATAAGCGGGGGCAGATACACGAAATACGTTTGGAATCACGATAAGGAGTAACAGGTTTGTAGCTGCGTCTGCAAACTTCCATGCATTTGATTTTGCCGCAGAAGGCGCGGCAATTATGCTGATGCAAAACCATCAAATCCGTGAAGAAAGGACTACTTTGCTTATATGCAAAGTCAAAGGATCGAAAAATGGTAACAGGCGAACTCAAAAACAGGATCGACAGCCTTTGGGACATCTTCGCAGCGGGAGGCATAGTGAACCCGCTGACGGTCATAGAGCAGATCACATACTTTATGTTCATCCACGATCTGGACGAGAGCGACAACCTACGCGCAAAGGAGGCGGCGATGCTCGGGCTTCCCTATTCCAGCATATTTGCGGACGAGGTTGAAGTGAACGGCCGCAAGGTCGAGGGCAAGCAGCTCAAGTGGTCTGTGTTCCGCGATTTTCCCGCGGGGCGGATGTATTCCACCATGCAGGAGCTCGTGTTCCCGTTTATCAAAAACCTCCATGGAGACAAGAACAGCGCGTATTCCCGCTACATGGACGACGCCATTTTCATGATCCCCACTCCGCTCGTGCTTTCAAAGGTCGTCGATTCGCTCGACGGCGTCTACTCGCTCATGAGCGAGGCGCAGTCCTCCGACATCCGCGGCGATACCTATGAGTATCTGCTATCCAAGATCGCGCAGTCCGGCCTCAACGGTCAGTTCCGCACACCGCGCCACATAATCCGCATGATGGTGGAGCTCATGGACCCTAAGGCGGACGACGTTATTTGCGATCCCGCCTGCGGCACGTCGGGCTTCCTCGTAGCGGCGGGAGAATACCTTAAGGAGCACCGCAGGGAGGAGATATTCTTCAACCGTGTCAAGAAGGATCATTACATGAACCACATGTTCCACGGCTACGATATGGATCGCACAATGCTCCGCATAGGCGCAATGAACATGATGACGCACGGGGTGGACAACCCCTTCATCGAATACCGCGACAGCTTATCCGATCAGAACCCGGATAAGGACAAGTATTCGCTGATACTCGCCAACCCCCCTTTCAAGGGCAGTCTCGACGCGGACATAGTCTCGACCGATCTTCTGAAGGTCTGCAAGACGAAAAAGACCGAGCTTTTGTTCCTCGCGCTGTTCCTGCGAATGCTCAGAGTCGGCGGCAGATGCGCGTGCATAGTTCCGGACGGAGTGCTCTTCGGCTCCTCCGCGGCGCATAAGGCGATACGAAAGGAGCTCATCGAGGGCAACCGTCTTGAGGCCGTCATCTCCATGCCCTCGGGCGTGTTCAAGCCCTATGCCGGCGTTTCGACCGCGGTGCTGATATTCACCAAAACCGGTCACGGCGGCACGGATAACGTCTGGTTCTACGATATGCAGGCAGACGGCTTCTCGCTTGACGATAAGCGCAGCCCCGTGAATGAGAACGATATTCCTGATATTATCGCGAGGTTCCGTTCCTTTAACAGCCTTCCCCTTGAGGGGAAGGGGGACCGCGGAGCGGTGGATGAGGTGTATAATGAAAGCGAGAGGAAGCGCACCGAAAAATCCTTCTTCGTCCCGAAAAAGGAGATCGTGGATAACGATTACGACCTTTCCATCAACAAGTATAAGCAGACTGAGTATAAGCCCGTGGAGTACCCGCCCACGAGTGAGATTATGGCTCAGCTGCGTGCGCTTGAGGCGGAGATCAAAACGACCATGGACGAGCTGGAGGAAATGCTGAAATGAGCGATATAAAGAAATTTGAAAACCGCCCAATCCGCACCGCTTGGGATGAGGAAAAAGAGGAATGGTATTTTTCGATAGTGGACGTCGTGGGTATTCTCACGGATCAGCCCGACACAGACGGAGCGAGGAACTATTGGAAAGTCCTCAAAAACAGATTAAAAAATGAGGGCAGCGAACTGGTTACAAATTGTAACCGGTTGAAAATGCCTTCACAGGATGGCAAAAATCGCTTGACCGACGTCGCCGATACGGAGCAGCTTCTTCGCCTGATCCAGTCCATACCCTCCAAGAAGGCGGAGCCTTTCAAGCTGTGGCTGGCAAGGGTCGGCAGGGAGCGCATTGAGGAGACGATCGATCCCGAGCTCACCATAAACCGGGCACTCGAAACCTACGCGAAAAAGGGATATTCCGAGGATTGGATCAATCAGCGGCTTATTTCGATACGTGCGCGCAGGGAGCTGACCGACGAGTGGCAGGCGCACGGCGTTGAAAAGGGCGCGGAGTACGCGATACTCACGGATGAGGTCACAAGGGCGTGGTCGGGCATGAGCACGCGGCAGTATAAGAACCTCAAGGGGCTCAAAAAGGAGAACCTGCGCGATAACATGAGCACGCTGGAGCTTGCGCTCAATATGCTGGCGGAGGCCTCCACCACCGAGCTTACCAGGGCGCAGGATCCCATCGGCCTTGAGGAGAACAAACGCACTGCCCGCGCGGGCGGCAGTATCGCGGGCGACGCCCGCAGGAGCATAGAGGCGCAGACCGGCCGCCCCGTCATAACGAAGGATAACGCCGCAAAGCTGAATGAGGTCGTCACGGAGATGATCGAGGCGGTGGCTGAGGAGGAAAGGAATGAGTAAGAAACCCACGACGAAAAATGTGATCGAGAACCTGAATCTCGATATCGACTATGATAAGCTGGCTGAGGCGATAGTCAGAGCGCAAACGGCAAGCGAAGAACAAAAGTCTAAAGGGAAGAAGACCAGACGAAGCGTATTCAGGTTTTTGAATGCATTTGCTTTTGTGTTAATGGCGGTTCTTTTCATAGCCGGGATAGTACTTCTTTGGACAACGCTCATAGGGGCGACCGTGGAGCTTTGGGTGCGCATATTTGCAACGGCAGCATTGTTGCTGATGGCAATTATTGCCTTTCTTTGTTTCAATGAAAGCTTAGATGACAATTATCAGGATTCCATAGTGCTGTTTACAACGCTTGTTTCACTTGTTGCGTTGATAGTTGCCGTTATCGCGCTTATCAAGGCGTGAAAAGGGGAAATGCAAATTCGGATTTGTGGAGGAACAACGATGAAGGTTCGGGAGATATGTCATTCCATCACAGATGGAAGTCATAATCCGCCGCAAGGTGTTGAGGAGAGCAAGTATTTGATGCTTAGCTCAAAGAATATTTTCGACGATGAAATAACTGTGGATGATCCAAGATTCCTGACAGAAGAAGCCTTTCAGCAAGAAGACAAACGTACAATGATTGTACCAGGAGACGTTTTACTGACAATTGTTGGTACTGTTGGGCGTACAGCTGTTGTCTCAGATGATATGCCGCGTTTCACACTCCAGCGAAGTGTAGCAGTATTGCATCCCCGTAGAGAAATCTGCACAAGTAGATACCTTATGTATGCTCTTCAAAGCAGGCGTGCTCATATTGAAAAAACTGCAAGAGGAGTTGCTCAGAAAGGCATCTATCTTGGCGAAGTCGGAGATATTGATTTACCAATACCGGTGCTGGAACAACAGGGATCAATAGTAGGTATTCTTGATAAAGTTGGCCGTTTGGTTCAAACACGCCAGCGCCAGCTCCGCGCCCTCGATACCCTCATCAAAGCCCGATTTGTCGAGATGTTTGGAGACCCTCTTTCTGGAACAGATAAGTGGCCAATACACACTGTTGGGGATGTCGCAGAATCAATAGATCCTCAGCCAAGTCATAGGACCCCACCAGTGGATGAGGCAGGGATTCCTTATGTCAGCATAAAAGATTGCGACTATAAAACAGGCGTAATTGATTTTGAAAATGCGCGCAAAGTAGGGCGGAATGTATTGGAGGAACACCTTCAACGTTACGAGGTACATGATGGGGATTTCATTATTGGAAAAATAGGGACAATCGGAAATCCAATATTTGTCCCAGCTCGGAAGGATTATACCTTGTCGGCAAATATAGTACTTATTCAGCCTGATAAGAAAAAGGTTTCGCCATATTTCCTTAAATACTCATTTATGTCTGCTTATATGGATAGACAATTTGAAGAGGCGAAAAACTCAACTTCACAAGCGGCATTCGGCATACAAAAAGTTCGAGCAATTAAGGTTATGAACCCTTCAATTGATATACAGTATCAATTCGAAGCTTTTGCCAAACAAGTCGACAAATCAAAAGTTGTCGTTCAGAAGGCGCTTGATGAGGCGCAGCTGCTGTTCGACAGCTTAATGCAAAAATACTTTGGATAAAGGAGTATGTGTATGCTTGGATTACCAGTTTCTAGTGGTAGGCTGAACGATAGTTAAAAGAATAGTGACAATCTGTAGCGATCTGGATCGGTGAATGCAACCATGTTTTTTGCGTAATCAATCATTTGATAAATGAATATAAAAAAGGAGGAAATATCATGAATCCTGAATCAATAATCAATATCATAGTAGCTGTGTTATCGTTTGTTCTTGCTGCAATATCTGTCATTACAGTTATAATAACACTACGCCAGAACAAAAAACAGCTAGAATCTAATGAACGTCAAATTGAAGAAATGCGTTCAGAACATCAACTCTCTTTACAGCCAGTGCTTGTAGTTAAAGATATTAATTTTAGAATTGAAAGGCCACGGTTTTTCTACGCACCTCCTTTTGACAGATATTCTTTTCAATCAAGATACTATTGTGAAGGAGAAATAATCAATTACTCAAATGCAACTGCAGTATGTGTCGATACTGTAGCTAAGTTGAAGGTTGAAAAGGATGGAGATCATTATTCGATGTTGACATTATCTAATAGGAACAATGTAGTTACAGCGGATGGAGGTAAAGCATCGTATCACGAAATGATCGCAGGAGATAATGTATCCTTTTTCTATGACTCTATAAGGGCTAATTCTGCTGAATGCCTACCAAGAATAAAAATAATGACCACGTATAAGAATACTTGTGGAGGATACTTCCTTTGCAAACAATCTTTTATTCTTATGCCGAATGATACAGATGAAGAAGAGCTTCAAAAATGGCATACTTGTATTTCGAGTGCATCAGTACAGTATAAAAGAGAGTTGGATGTTCTAAAAACAATGCAACATGATATAAAATGGCATAACCTGTTTGACGCTGTAAAAAAAGATTTCGATACTAGTTTAGGAGATAAAGAAATAATTAAAATAACATGCCGTGAAATTGCTGAAGAGTTTGAATTCAGAGTTATCTCTGCAGATGAATACAGAGAATATTCAGATAGTTATGGATATCCTCAGTATGTCCATCACACAACATCATGCGCAAAAGAGGTTTATAGAACTAACGGCAAGATGCTCTGAATGGTAAATTAAAGTATGTGATAACGAGGTGACCACCATGACCAACTTCTCCTTCCTCACCCGCGACCCGCAATTCTCCTCCTTCTCGGAGATCGCGTGCTCTGTGGAAAAGCTTTATCACACGGAGCTCGGCTCCTGCGTATTAAACTGCCGCAGGGCGATGGAGTTTGCTGTAAAATGGATGTACTCTGTTGACGGGGAGCTCAGCCTGCCGTATCAGGATAATCTCAATTCGCTGATGGGGGAAGAAAGCTTCCACGATATCGTGGGCACGGACGTCTGGCGCAGGATGGACTTCATCCGCCGCACGGCGAACAACGCCGCGCACTCCGGCAAGAAGATCACTCCCGAGATGGCGGAGCTCTGCATCAGAAACCTCTTCTATTTCATGGATTTCGTCGCCTGCTGTTACGGGGACGATTACGTTGAGCCCACCTTTGACGAGAGCTTTTTGAAGGAGGAGGCGCCTCATCCGTCGGCTGCGGAGTCTACACCTCATCCGTCACCTGCGGCGACACCTTCCCCTCGAGGGGAAGGCAAGGAGGAAGGCGAGGAAGGCATTGACCTTGCCGCGCTCATGGAGGAGAACAGGGCGCTTCGCGAGGAGCTGACGAGCCGCCGCGAAGCGCAGCAGCAAAACTACGTGCCCAAGCCCCTGGAGCTTTCCGAATACAAGACGCGCAAGCTCTATATCGATTCCATGCTTGAGGACGCCGGTTGGACGGAGGGCAAGAACTGGCTCAACGAGGTGGAGCTTTACGGCATGCCGAACGAATCCGGCGTGGGTTACGCGGATTACGTGCTCTACGGTGACGACGGGCGCGCGCTCGCGGTAATCGAGGCCAAGCGCACCTGTGTAGACGTTTCGAAGGGCCGCCAGCAGGCAAAGCTCTACGCCGACATCCTCGAAAAGAAATACCACCGCCGCCCGGTCATATTCCTGACGAACGGCTTTGATACGCGCATCGAGGACGGCAATTACCCCGAAAGACGCACGGCGGCGATATGGTCGAAACGCGATATCGAAAAGCTGTTCAACCTTCGCTCAATGCGGACGAGCCTAAACAACGTCGTTGTGAACCCCGATATCGCCGGGCGCTACTATCAGGAGGGCGCGATAAAGGCCGTGTGCGACGCCTTCGGCGAAAAGAACCGCAGGAAGGCGCTGCTCGTTATGGCGACGGGCTCCGGCAAGACGCGCACGGTCATCGCCCTCTGCGACGTGCTCCTGCAGCACGGCTGGGTGAAGAACATACTCTTCCTTGCCGACCGCACGTCGCTCGTCACCCAGGCGAAGCGCTCCTTCGTGAACCTGCTGCCCGATCTTTCCGTGACGAACCTCTGTGTCGAAAAGGACAATTACACCGCACACTGCGTGTTCTCGACCTACCAGACCATGATGAATGTTATCGATACTGCAGAGGACGACGAAGGGAGGCTCTTTACCTGCGGGCATTTCGACCTCGTGATCTGCGACGAGGCGCACCGCTCGATCTATAACAAATACCGCGACATATTCAACTACTTCGACGCGCCGCTCGTGGGCCTCACAGCCACGCCGAAGGATGAGATCGACAAGAACACATATGAGATATTCGAGCTCGAAAGCGGAGTGCCGACCTATGGCTATGAGCTCGCGCAGGCGGTCGCTGACGGGTTCCTCGTGGATTTCCTCTCTGTGGAGACGACGCTCAAATTCATTCAGCAGGGCATAGTTTATGACGAGCTCTCCGAAGAGGACAAGCAGGCATACGAGGATACCTTCACCGACGAGAACGGCGAACTTCCGGAGGCGATCGGCTCCTCTGCGCTGAACGAATGGATATTCAACGAGGATACCATCCGCGAGGTGCTGAACGTGCTGATGGCGAACGGTCTCAAAATAGATTACGGCTCCAGGATAGGCAAGACGATCATATTTGCCAAGAACCATGCTCACGCGGAGAAGATACTGGAGGTATTCGGCAAGGAATACCCACACCTTACCGGCTATGCGAAGGTCATCGACAACTACATGACCTACGCTCAGAGCGCCATAGACGAGTTCTCCGACCCGAAAAAGCTCCCGCAGATCGCCATTTCGGTCGATATGCTCGACACCGGCATAGACGTGCCGGAGGTGCTGAATCTCGTCTTCTTCAAAAAGGTGATGAGCAAGGCGAAGTTCTGGCAGATGATAGGCCGCGGAACGCGCCTCTGCCCCGGGCTCATAGATGGGAAGGATAAGGAAAAGTTTTACATATTCGATTTTTGCGGCAACTTTGAGTTCTTCCGCATGAACAAGGGGCGGCCTACCGCGAACATGATCGCGCTGCAGGGGGCGATATTCTACCTGAAAGCACAGCTTGTATTTAAGCTGCAGGATATCAATTATCAGACGGACGAGCTGAAGGCGTTCCGAGCCGCGCTCGTTGACGATATGGTGAGGAAGGTGCGCGAGCTCAACCGCGAGAACTTCGCCGTGAAGCAGCACATGAAATACGTCGACCTTTACTCCGATCCCGAGAATTACAGGACGATCACCTATGAGGATACGCTGCTCATAGCCGATCAGCTCGCACCGCTCATTATGCCGGATCCGGACGATCCGAAGGCGCTGCGCTTCGACTGGCTCGTTTACGGTATCGAGCTTGCTCTGCTCGCGGGCAGGACGTACAACAGAGCGCGCCGCGACCTTTTGAAGAAGGTCGAAGGGATCGCCGGCGTGGCGAATATCCCGGAGATAATGGCGCAGTCGGAACTGATCGATAAAATTCTGCACACCGATTACCTCGACAACGCCGATATTTTCGATCTCGAGAACATCCGCGAGAACCTGCGCGACCTCATTAAGTACATCCCCGTGAAGAAGCTGCGCTACGACACCGATTTCGACGATGAGATACTCACGATCGACTGGAACGAGTCCGAGCTCGAGAACGACGACCTCAAGAATTATAAGGCAAAGGCGGAGTATTACGTCCGTCAGCACCAGGATAACGAGGTGATACAAAAGCTCCGCGGCAACATCCCGATGACGGAGAACGATATAAAGGTGCTTGAGGGCATCCTTTGGAGCGAGGTCGGCACGAAGGAGGAGTATGAGGCGGAGTATGGCAAGAAACCCCTCGGCGAATTCGTGCGAGAGATAGTCGGTATGGATATGGCAGCCGCCAAGGCCGCGTTTGCCGAATACCTGAACGATACGAGTCTCGATTCCAGACAGATATACTTCGTCAATCAGATAGTAGAGTACATCGTCCATAACGGCATGCTCCGCGACCTGTCCGTTTTGCAGGAGCCGCCGTTTACCGATCTCGGCAGCATTGTCGATATCTTCACCGACCTTTCCGTTTGGGCGGGCATCCGGCGGACGATAGAAACCATAAACACCAACGCGATCGCGGCGTAAGGAGGATACTATGATCGATTTAACAAAGCTTGTCCCGGTGCTCGAGGGCTACAAGGAGTATTTCCCGAAGCATTGCAAGGATGAATTGTATAAATGGGGTGCTGTGAAGCACTTCCAGGATCATTGGGATATCGAAGCTGATAACTTCGGTGAAATGTTCAAGGAAGCGACTGCAAAGACCTATAACCTGCTTGCTTCGGGCTATGCCTATCCCCGCGCTATGATACTGGAGTTTGCCAACGCGGACGACGAAGCGACGCGTGCGATGTTCCGCGCGCTGTATGATGAAAAGCGCGATCTTGCCGAGAGGGTGGACGAGTTTATTGCCGCCTCTGAAAACATGCGCCAGAAATACGGAGCCGAGTCGTGGCGGAGCCATTATCAGGGCATCAATCCCGTGAGCACGTATCTTTGGCTTCGCTACCCCGATAAGTACTATGTCTATAAGTATGAGGTATTCCGCGCCGTTGCAAAGGAGCTGGCTTCTGATTACGCGCCCCGTAGGACCGGTTCTACCGATAATATTATACACGGCTTTCGAATGTACGACGAAATCTGCGAGGCGGTGAAAGCGGATCCGTCCATTCGTGATATGATTGAAAAAGAGCTCACTCCGGGATGCTATCCCGACCCGGAGCTGAAGACGGCAACAATGGATATCGGGTTTTATCTGACCCGCTTTTATGTGAATGAGAAGAAAAAGAATGATACCGGAAGCGAAGAGGAATGGTGGCCGACTAAAGGAGGATACGATCCCGGAATATCTGTTGAGACATGGGTGGATCTGCTTAATGATACCGAGGTTTTCACTGAGAGTAGCCTTGAAATCGTGAAGCGCCTAAAGGATTACGGCGGACAGGCCACATGTAAGCAGCTGGCTGTAAAATATGGGGAGGATTTCAATTTTTATAGAAATGGTGCAACTTCTCTTGCAAGGCGTGTTGCAAAAAAGACGGGTTGTCCAGTTATGATAAGAAGCGAAAACAGCACAAGATGGTGGACAGTGCTGTTTGTGGGTCGCGGCGCAGAGAACACAGATGAGGGATCCTATATTTGGAGACTAAGGGATGAGCTTTTGGAAGCGCTTGACAGGGTGGATCTGTCCAACGTTCGGCTGTATGCAGACAACACTCCCGCCATCTGGAAGATTAGCCACGGTTCGGTATCCGAAGAAAACCGAATCAAGCTTGAAAAACGCAATGTTGCCGCAATGCACAGCGAAACCCGAGCTATAGCGTCTTCAAAGATACCGCAAGGCGAGAGCTTTATGAACTCCGTTAAAGATGGGGACTATTTCTACTTATGCTATGGAAACAGCATAAGGTATTTGGCACAGTTTGTTGGCAATGAAGCGGTTCCCAATCCGGAGATAGGCAATGGCTGGTTTGAACGGGAGTATCGCGTGATTGCCGTGTCAAAGGATACCTCCCCCTATACCGGAGAAAAAAAGTGGTGGACTCCGGATTTCAATTCCACCTGCGTAAAGGTGGATGATGCTCCGCTGTTTGAGAAGGAGATACTGAAACCGTACTTCGGCATGACGCTCCCGGAGCTTTTCGAAAATGCGGACGAGCCCCACGGCTATTGGTGGCTTACCGCCAGCCCCAAGATCTGGAGCTTTGCAGATATCGGCGTGGGCGAGGAGCAGAGCTATACCCTTGTAAATGAAAATGGCAACAAGCGCCGAATCTATCAGAATTTCCTCGATGCCCAGGCGGGAGATATCGTGATAGGTTACGAAGCGAATCCCGTTAAGAAGATCGTAGCTCTTGCCCGCATCACAAAGGAAAACGACGGCGAGGTGCTGAGGTTTGCGAAAACCGAGGGTTTAGCTTCGCCTATCGACCTCCAGACCATTAAGAGCTGCCCGGAGCTTGAAAAGATGGAATTCCTGACTCAGCAGAACGGGAGCCTTTTCAAGCTGACAAAAGGCGAATTCGATTTCATAATGGATCTCATCCGTGAGGAAAATCCCCTGCGGCAGGCCGATAACGAGATTGCCCGATACACGAAGGAGGATTTCCTTTCCTCGGTCTATATGTCTTCTGAACGTTACGATGTGCTTGAAGCGCTGCTCAGGAACAAGAAAAACGTCATCTTGCAGGGCGCTCCCGGCGTCGGCAAGACCTTCACTGCAAGGCGGCTCGCCTATGCCATGATGGGCGAAAAGGACGAGAGCAGGATCGAGCTCATCCAGTTCCATCAAAATTATTCATATGAGGATTTCATCCAGGGCTATCGTCCGGACGGCGAAGGCTTCAAGCTGACCGACGGCATATTCTACCGCTTCTGCCAACGCGCGTCAAACGATCCCGGGCGTGATTACTTCTTCATTATCGACGAGATCAACCGCGGCAACATGAGCAAGATATTCGGCGAGCTGCTCATGCTCATCGAAAAGGACTATCGCGGAACAAAAGCGACTCTCGCATACAGCGGGATGCCGTTCTCCGTTCCCAAGAACCTCTATCTCATAGGCATGATGAATACCGCCGACCGAAGCCTTGCCATGATCGATTACGCGCTGCGCAGGAGGTTCAGCTTCTTTGAGATCGAGCCCGGGTTCACCTCCGAGGGATTCATGAGCTATCAGAACTCCTTCGGAAGCGAGACCTTCAACGCGTTGATCGAGAAGATCCGTCAGCTCAACAAAGCCATCGCCGAGGACAGCGCACTTGGGCGAGGCTTCCGTATCGGCCACAGCTATTTCTGCGGCAGGGAGCCAGACGGCAATGAGAATGAATGGCTTCATTCCGTGATCGAATTCGACATACTGCCCATGCTCGGCGAGTATTGGTTTGATGATCCCGAAAAGCTTTCAAGATGGGAGAAAGAGCTGAACAGCGTATTCGATGATTAAGGATAAGAGCATATTCATAAAGAATATCTACTACATGCTCTCCTACGCGTTCCGGGCGCTCCGGCGCGGGAATTACGAGGAGGTCGCTTCGGAGCGCTTTGAAAACGCGCAGGATCTGTTCGCCGCGGTGCTTTCAAAGGGCGTCGCACAGCAGCTGAAGCAGGGCCTTTATCGTGAATACGTTACGAAAAACGAAACGCTGAACGTGCTTCGCGGCAAGCTGGATATCAACGGCACGATCCGCGCGAGGCTCGCAAGGGAGCAAAAGCTCGCCTGTGAATTCGACGAGCTCTCCGAAAACAATCTCTTCAATCAAATACTGAAAACGACTATGCACTATCTCGTCGCGGATGAGGGAGTGCGTTCGGAACGCAAAGCACAGCTTAAAAAGCTGTTTGTATTCTTCGACGGGATCGAGCTCATCGAACCTTCCTCCATCCAGTGGAGCCGATTGAATTACAGGCGGAACAACCGGAGCTACGAGCTGCTGATGAATATCTGCTTCTTTGTGCTTGACGGCATGCTGCAGACCACCGAATCCGGAAAATACAAAATGCTCGCCTTATCCGACGAGCATATGGCAAGGCTTTATGAGAAGTTCATCCTCGAATACTACCGCAAGCATCACGCCTATCTTTCGGAGGCGCGTTCGGCACAGGTCAAGTGGGATCTGACGGAGGATACCGACGAGCGAATGATCCGCTTCCTGCCCTCTATGCAGACGGACGTATTCCTGCGAAACGGTGAAAAAGTGCTGATCATCGATGCAAAGTACTATGGGAGCTCCCTGCAGAAACAGTACGATAAGCTCACGCTCCACTCCGCGAACGTCTATCAGATATTCACATACGTGAAGAATCAGGACAAAGAGAACACGGGCAACGTCTCCGGCATGCTCCTGTATGCCAAGACCGACGAGCCGATAACGCCCGACTGCGTTTTTGTAATGGGCGGCAACCGCATCGGTGCAAGAACACTCGATCTCAACACGGATTTTAAGCATATCGCAAAACAGCTTGACGAGTTGGCGGGGGAATTTCTAAAATAAACAGAAAACCTTCTTTTGAACCGAGGCAAAACAGCCCTTCGCAGGAATGCGAGGGGCTGTGCGCATATAAGTCAGATTATTTCGGGGATGAACGCGGGCTTCCCGCAGACCTTAAGCTGTCCCCAGTTCGTTTCGAGGAAGTCACCGATGAGCTTCTCATAGCGGGCGTACTCGTTCTCATGCAAAACGAATATGTACGTGCGGCAGCTCCAGCGATTGAACGAAACCGCAAGCAGCCTTGCCTCGGGAATCTTCATCAGAATGCGCCTCTTGAATGCATCCCAATTCGTTTCGTTTATCCGCGGCCTGTGCTGATAATAGACGACCTGCTGACCGCGTTTGAAATAGCATTCGATCTCTTCGGGCAAAATGTATTTCTGCGCGCCCTTTGCGGAGGGCTTCCTGTCGATCAGCCCGTTGTCCGGATCCGCAAAAACGAGCTCGCATCCGGAAAGAGCCGTTAGTGCCCTCCGGTGCCATTCGGCCCTTTTCTCGCCTCGAATGCGGGAGGGAATGTTGTCAAAATCCATTTCCTCGTGATAGAATGCGATCCCGTCCAACACGCCTGACGATTCCACCATGACGATATGCTTTCCGTCCAGGTCGGCAATCGGCTTCATAGCGTCAAACAGATCTTCGTCATACTGACGCATCGCTTCTATACCGAGATACTCCGTATGGCAGCCGTCCGTTCGACCGTCTTTGGGAGTCAGATACCAATTGACGCCGATCTTTACCCCGCTGTCGCGAAGGAAGCGGAGCAGTCCGTATTTGCCGTAATCGCCTATGTCTCCGATGTACTGGTTTTTCATCGAGTCCTATCGTCCTTTACAGCTTTTATTTCTATCCCCACCACGCCGTATTTGCGGACCTCTTCTTCCGAATAGTACTCCAGCATATCGGCGGGATCGGCGTTCTCGTTTTCGCCGTAGCCGATGCTGACCTTGTCGTGATAGGCATAGAGCTCCGCAAATGAAGGATACCTGTGCAGGGCGAGGACGGCGCACTCCATTTGCGCACCATCGGATGCATCCTCAAATACGATCGTATCGCCGACCGAGACCGCGGAGCGCTTCCCGTCGAACAGGCGCATCTCGATCGTCTTCGTTCCCTCGAGGATCTTCATAAAGGAATCGTGCCAAAGCTTCATTCTGTGGATCATGTTCCGCCCCCTGTGTTTTCTGTTATAAAGAATCAGCGTGCTCTCCAAGCGTCATTCATTCGGCTGAAGCTCCCACAAGCTGAGCTGTCCGAACGGCGCCTTCTCTTCGAAGCGGTGCAGGAAAGCAAAGATCTCGCCGTTGTCGTGCATGATCCCGTTTTGCCCGCAGGTGTGATGAAACAGGCTCATCAGCTCGTCGCTGCGTGGACTGGGGATCTCGTAGCGGTCACCGTACTCCCTGATATAGCGCTCCTTCAATCCGGGAAAATGCCTGTCAAGCTGGCGGTAGAAATACTCGCGATTGCCGTCTCTGAGCGTCAGCCCCATCCCAAAGCAGATCACGCCGCGCACCTCAGCCTCAATACACATTTGAAGGATCGACTCGATGTTCTCGCGGGTATCGTTGATATAGGGCAGTATCGGGCACAGCCACACGACGGTGGGAATACCGTTATCGCGCAGGGTTTTCAGCGCCTCGAACCTCTCCTTTGTCGGGCAGACATTCGGCTCTATCATCCTGCACAGGCTTTCATCCGCCGTTGTAAGAGTCATCTGAACAACGGCCTTGGTCTTTTCGTTGATACGTTTCAGGATATCCAGATCTCTGAGCACGCGGTCGGACTTTGTCTGCAGGGCGACGCCAAAACCGTATTTTTCGATGATCGACAATGCTTTTCGCGTGTATTCCGTTTTTGCTTCCAACGGCATGTACGGATCGCTCATGGAGCCCGTGCCGATCATACAGCGCTTTCTCTTGCGGCGCAGCGCGTCTTCAAGCAGCTCAAGGGCGTTTTCTTTGATCTCGATATCCTCAAAAGAGTGATCCATCCGATAGCAGCTGCTCCTTGAATCGCAGTAAATACATCCGTGCGTGCAGCCCCGGTAAAGATTCATTCCGTTTTGAGAGGATAAGATCCCCTTCACCTTCACATAATGCACGGCGTTCCCTCCGCGTTTCAAGTCTGATAATATCATAACAGAAAACCGTTATGTTGTCTATAATACAGACTGACGCGCACGCAAAAAGCTCCCGAATTTGGGAGCTTTTCTATCCGGTTTATACTGCATCATTCCCACTCGAGCCAACCTTAACAAATTTGCTAAGGAAATTTATCACCCGGTGCACATGATGCACATTTTGCATATTTTGTACGTATTGAACCGCCCCATGACCCTCGCCATCGATATGCAATCGCATTTTCGGGGGCCGCCGCGGGCTTTCCGGCAGGATCCCTCCCGCCGACACCTGCATTATAGCACGACCTGCAGGGAAACGCAACACCAAATACAATAAAAATTACATTTTATTTTCTTAACAGGCAAACCGTGAGAGTTCATGAAGCGGTGAAAGTTGAGCGAACCCGGCAGAGGCTTGCTTTGAAATGCAGTCATTCTCATGCCGAATTAATGTTGAAATGTCATAAGTATTCCGAAGGAGCAACAAGAATCGACTCTTTATCCTTGAATCCGGCATGGCGATATGGTATAATATCCTTTGGATTATTCTATCCTCGAAGGAGTACGCCATGACCACGACTCTTTTAAAGATCAAGCTTCTGAAGCTGTGGGAGATGCTGAGCCGGGAAACCGACGAAGCGCATCCTTTGACGACGAACGAGATCGTCAAAAGGCTTGAGGAGATGGGCATTCGCTGTGACCGCAGGACGGTCACTATGGATATCGATATGCTCAACGAGTGCGGGTATGAGGTCATGAGCCGATTCGTCGGGCATAACAAGGCGTATTACGTCGCGGAGCGCGGGTTCAGCACGTCCGAGCTCAAGATACTGATCGACGCCGTACAGGCGGCGACCTTCATAACGGATAAGAAGTCCGACGAGCTCATCGAAAAGCTCGCCGCTCTCGGCGGCAATAACCGCGCGGAGCTCCTGACCCGCAACCTCGTCGCCTTCAATACGCGCAAGCACACAAACGAACAGGTTTATTATGCCGTTCTCAACATCGAAACCGCTCTTTTGAAAAAGAAGAAGGTTTCATTTTTCTATTACGATCTCGATGAAAACGGCGAGCGCGTGTTCAGAAAGGATAAGTCCCGTTATGTCGTCGATCCGATCGCGATGGTAATGCACGAGGATAATTACTACCTCCTCGCGTACAGCACTAAGCACCGCGCCAAGACCACCTACCGCATCGACCGTATGGATACCGTCGAGGCCGAGGAAGCCGACGCCTGCGAGACAGCCCTCAAGATGCGCGCCGACGTCGACAGCCACGTGAAGGCCGCGTTCAAAATGCACAGCGGCCCCACTTCCCAGGTGACCCTGCGGTTTGATCAGTCCCTCCTCGGCTGCGTCTACGACAAATTCGGCGAGGACACCAAGATCGAGCGCGTCGACGATACCACCCTTCGCGCCCGCGTGCCCGTCCAGGTCAGCAATGTCTTCTTCGGTTGGGTGTTCCAGTTTGAAGGGAGGATGATGATAGAAGGGCCGAGGAAGGTTAAAGAAAAGTTTATATCGCTTTTCAATGCCAAGTTAGGGACTGAGTAACACGCTAAAAAAGTAACATCGAAAGAAGAAAGAGTATCATGAGTGAACCGAAAAAACTACGTGTCTTTGAGGCATTTGCTGGTATTGGGGCTCAGGCCTCAGCTTTAGAGCGGCTTGGGATCAATTATGAAATTGTAGGAATTAGCGACTGGTTTATTGACGCAATTGAGTGTTATGCAGCTATTCACTGTGAGAATGTCGAAGTGGATGTTCCCCAGGATATTAAACTCGTCGAAGAATACCTTAATCAGTTTACGTTTAGTGCTACGTCTATTAGGCCGACTAACCTAAAAATTTTATCCGAAGATCAAAAACGCGATTTATACAGAGCAAATAAAAAAGCAAATAACTTCGGGTCTATAACTGAATTAAAGGGCGCGGATATGCCATTAACGGATTTGCTTGTTTACAGTTTTCCTTGCCAGGACCTTTCAACAGGCGGACTTGGAAAAGGCATGAAAAAAGGTTCCGGCACTCACTCCGGATTGCTTTGGGAGATTGAACGGATTTTAAAAGAGCTTGCAGAGCTAAACAGATTGCCTGAGTATTTGTTGCTTGAGAACGTGAAGACAATTAAAGCAGATAAGAACAAAGAAGATCTTGAGCAATGGTTGGGGTTTTTAACCTCAATTGGGTATTCAAATAGCGATTGCATGATTCTTAATGCCTTAGATTTTGGAGTGCCTCAGGATCGCGAAAGAGCTTTCATAGTAAGCCATCTGGGAGAGGTTCTAAATGTAAAGGATAAAATAGAGGCGAAAAAGGGAGAACGAAAATACAACATCCACGATTTTATAATGGATGATTATCAAAATCCAACTTACAAGCGGGAAGCAAACATCGCCCAGCTAAACAAAACACCCTCGCGAGATGTAATGTGGGAGATTAACGGAAAAGAGATAAACAATAATACAATAATTAGAACAATAACGTGCAATATGGATCGGACGCATACTGCAGCTTTGTTTGAATATAGCGGGCCGAAGGGGAAAACTTACCGAAGGCTAACACTTCGTGAAGCTTTCCTGTTAATGGGGTTTACTGCGGATGAATACGAAAAAGCATCCTCTCTTGGTTACAGCTACCGCAAGCTTAATAAGTTAATTGGCAACTCTATTGTTGTGAACGTGCTGGAAGCTGTATTTGATTCAATGTTCGGTGATAAGTATAAATAACTTTCAGAAGAAGATGTAACGAACCTAGGCAGAGTGATAAACAAAAAAGCAGGTTTGTACTGTTTGGAAAGGTAACAACAATGGGTGAATTAGTTGAAAAACAGTTCCCGGCAAAAGCGTTGCTTACGGGGCTAAGGGCTATCGGGTATAACTTTTCAACTGCTGTTGCGGATATTATCGACAACAGTGTCTCGGCCCAAGCGAATACTGTCAGAGTCTATTCCGATCCTCTTGCAGCCACTCCGTTTTTCTGCATTCTTGATAACGGAAACGGAATGAGTTTTGCTGAACTTAACAACGCAATGCTTCCAGGATCAGATAGAACGGGCAAAGAGGACTGCGAGCTTGAGCTCGGCAGGTTTGGTCTTGGCTTAAAATCTGCTTCTCTTTCTCAGTGTAGAGAGTTTATCGTAGCTAGTAAAAAATACGGCAAAATCAATGCAATGTCATTTGACTTAGATGAGATAGAAAACAGCAACAAGCTCGTCCTATCAGTGCTGGATAAAAACGAGATCGCCGAACTGCCATATATTGATGAACTGCGCGAGTACGATAGCGGAACTTTAGTGGTTTGGGAAAAGTTTGATAAAATTGAATCCAGCTCCAAGAGTTTCGAAGATAGCTTTAGGAGCGCTGTTGCCGAAGCAAAAAAACATGTAGAATTCGTTTTTCATAGGTTCTACGATGATCTAGAAATCTACTTCAATAACAAACGAATCGAGCGAAGAGATCCGTTTTTGCTCGGTTCATTCGGACGTCAGCAAACGGGCAGAACAACAAGGATCAGTATCGGAGAATCTATTATTACGGTAACACCGTACACTTTGCCGTTTGCAAACACGTTGACATCCGAGGAAAAAGCACTGCTAGGCAATCCGAAGAGCATATATGACGAGCAGGGGTTTTACATCTATCGGAACAAAAGGCTTATCTCTTGGGGCAATTGGATGAGGATGGGCATACGCAGTGAGCTGAATAAGCTGGCCAGGATTCAGGTCGACATACCATCGTCCTTAGATGAAGTATGGACTTTAGATGTTAAAAAGTCCTCTGCAAGAATTCCTGATATCATAAAGAACCAGATAAAAGCTGCCGTTGAGGATTCGGTTATTAGAAGCAGAAGGACGACGCGTTTCCCGGGCGTAAAGGAACAGATGCCGGAAGTCCAAGTTTGGGACCGTGTTAATTTGCACGAAGGCCAGATTAAGTATCAGATAAACAGAGAAATGCCCGCTATAGTTGCACTCAATAATGCTCTTGGCGAGAGCGAGAAAGAATTGTTGGAAATAGTGCTGTCGCAAATTGAAAGCTATCTTCCTAAGTATCGTATTAATAACGATAATATGGATGCATTGACCATTGTTAATTCGGGAGAAGACGTCGAAGACGAGCGACTGATAAGCGAGATAGAAGCCATCATTGCCTTCTTTGATAGCGAGACGAGAAAGAGTGTCTTCGAAAACATTTTCATGGCAGAAAACTACCAGAGACTATTACCCAGGAAAGAAGAGATTAAGAGGAGGATTTTTGGAAATGACAACTGAGAAATATCAAGCAGCAGTTAATACGCTTTATACTGTGCTTTACGGTGCGATTCAGGGTAAACGGATTCCGCACAACGATGTCGTTCAGACTGCGAAAGCTCTATTTCCGATAGTGCTTCCCAATTTGGTTGCAACGGAAGAACACAATCCTATTGTAAAAGCAGTTGTCAGCCGTTATGAGAGCGAAGTCGGTATTATAACATACGATCCTGAGTTCATTGATATCGACCGAGAAGCAAAGTATTGGCTATACAAGGAAAAAGAACGTATTCAACATCCGTTTTTTGACAGATACAAGCTCTATCTGTCAAACAACGGTTTTGAACCTAAGGTAATAACTAATATTGAAACTACTTGTGAACAGATTCTGGCAAGATGCGCAAACCCAAAGACTACAGCTTTGTCAGAAAAGAAAAAGGGCCTAGTTGTTGGAGATGTTCAATCGGGAAAAACAGCCAACTATCTTGGTTTAATTAATATGGCCTATGACTACGGGTACCGCATAGTTGTTCTTTTAGCGGGAACCACCAATTCTCTTCGCGAACAGACACAAAAACGTACAGACAGCGGAGTGATTGGCGCAAGAAGTGAAACTATCGGCAATACAATTGAATTTATAGGTGTTGGTCTAAATACCAACGAACACTTTGCTGTGCCGTTCACAAATCAGATTAATGATTTCAAAAAATTTGTTCAAAAGAATTATAATGTTGCAATTGCAGACATAAATAAACCGGTCGTATTGGTCGTTAAGAAGGTTAAGAGCGTTTTGGAAAGTGTAGCAGAAAGACTTCAATATGAATTGAGCGATAAAGGTTTGGATTGCAAAAGCATATTGATTATTGATGACGAGGCAGATAATGCTTCTATCTCGACAGCAAAAGATCCTGACAAGCCTACGGCCATTAATCGATGCATTCGTGATATTTTCAACAAATTCCCGATTGCATCGTATGTTGGGTATACAGCAACGCCGTTTGCAAATATTTTTATCAACCCCAAAGACGACGAAAGCTATTTGGACTTATTCCCGAGCGATTTTATAGCTCAGCTTCATGCACCGAGCACATATTTTGGCGGAAGGCTTGTCTTTCCGGCTGACGGAACCCGTTCTAGGTATGTAAGATTAATTTCTGAGAGCGAAGATAGTTTTCTTCCGGTCGTTCACGATAAATATGTGCAATACCCTGCCATGGCAAAAAGCTTGGTTGAGGCTATAAATTCGTTTGTTATCTGCAATGTTATAAGAACACTACGCGGACAGGGACTAAAGCACCGTAGCATGATGATTAATATCACAAGGTATAACGATACGCAGGCTCTTATTTGGGAGAGAGTAAATGAGTATCTTGAAAAGCTCAAAAATGATATTGAGCAGTTAAGTGATATGCCGGTTGCCGAATTCATCAAGAACCGTTACTGCAATGCTCTTTACGAACTATACACTAAAGATGAGTTTTTTAAAATCATTCGTGAAGGAAATAGCGAAGAAGCAGAAGGGCCAATCCCTTGGGAACAGATTCAGAGCGGGTTGTATGATGAAATCAAAAAAATCATTGTAGTTGTAATCAACTCAAGGAATGGACAAATGAATAACCTTGACCCTTCAGGGAGTAAAAAACGCTTTGACTATGATGACAAAAAGGATGAAGGAGCTAGGGTTATTGCGATCGGAGGCATGGTGCTTTCTAGAGGCCTTACTCTTGAGGGGTTGATGATTAGCTACTATAGCAGACATGCCGGGGCATACGATACGCTTCTCCAGATGTGCCGTTGGTTCGGATATAGGCCAAGGTATATGGACTTATGCCGTATTTATCTGTCACAAATCAGCATAGACCAGTTTGATGCAGTTTTATCCGCCACGGAGGATTTAAAAACGCAATTTGGAGAAATGAAGTTGCGCGATAAGAAGCCTAGTGACTTCGGCATTATGATCAAAGAATGCCCCGACACTCTTGAAACAACGTTGCTCATAACAAGCAGAAACAAAATGCGCGGAACGGAGACTTTTGTCCGCAGTCTCAATTACAGCGGTGTCTATGCTGATACGTCGAAAATGGATAAAGATCCTGCCGTGAATAAGCATAACATTGAGGCTTTCCGAAGATTCTGCAAAAATGTCGAATTCAAGTGGGTGAGTAAGGATGGTAATCCAAACTCACACCGGTACTACATGGCACAAAATGTGTCTCAGCATTACATTGCTCAACTGTTTAAAGATATACGGATACCAATAGAAAACAAAAAATTTAATACTGCAGGACTTGCTGAGTATACAGAGGATAGTGACAAGTACCCCTGGTGGGACGTCGTAATTGCAAACGGAAGTCAAAAAGACGGAAAGCAGTTTATGGACGTTTATCCGGTCGTGCGTAGTTTTCATACCAGAAGCGAGACAGATTTTATTCGAATCGGTGGATCAAACAACCGAGTCCTCGATCCGGGACAGTTAAATGCTGGGCTATGGTACAAAGAAGGAGAAGCACTATCAGCAAAGGAATACTTAAAGCACCGCAAAACGCCTATTCTGGTAGTGTTTCCCATAGCACTTAACGAAGTAAGTCAAGAAGATACGGAAGATGAAGCGATTTATAAAGCAAAGGCAAAGGCCGCTTTTGAAGGGGAAGTGCTACTTGCGTTCTCATATGCATTTCCCGATACAGAAACAAAAGTTATGGTGACATATAGAGCAAATGCTGTGATGATAGATCAGATGACAAAAGGAATTGAAACTGACGATGAAGACGAAGGAGTTGAAGACACAGATGATTGAATTTAGCGAGATTTATAACAAGTTTTGCGATCAGCAGCATGGTAATCAAAAGAAAGTCCCGGTGGATTCGTGTATAGAAGTTTTCTTTGGATTTAGTTTCGAAGGGAATCTTCGTCTTTCTTTCATGTCGAAAGGCGACTGCCCTGTGATGGAGTCCACATCAATACTCCATGTAGTCCAGGGGAGAGAAGGTAAAGATTCCTATTGGACTTCTTTCGACCTTCTTAACGGGGAACTAAAAGAAGCATACTTCAGCTTTTGCGAAAACATGATTGACTCTATTGTTGAAATCCGCGACGAGTCCTTGGCACTAAATATGCTGAGGAGACGATTTATCACATGGAAAAAGCTTTTCCAAAAGGTCTCCGGTGGAGATATTTCAAAGGAAAAGCTTATGGGTATTTTCGGTGAGCTTGCAGTGCTAAAGGAGATTATTTCTAAAAAGTATGGCGTTGACACGGCGATACAAGCATGGGGCGGACCCAAAATGCAAAGTAAAGACTTCACCGTGGGAGACACATGGTATGAGGTAAAAACTATAGGAGCAAATGCAGACAGTATTCGCATCTCTTCACTCGCTCAACTATCTTCTCCAAATAACGGACATTTAGTTGTGGTCCGTGCTGAGGCCGTATCTCCTGAGGCAGGAGGGACAAGCTTAGCGATCATTGATTTAGTTAAAGAAATCTTGCTATCGGTATCCAGTGAGAGTATAGAAAATGATTTCATAAGAAAAATCCAAGGCATGGGGATCGATGTATACGGAAAGGAGATTAACTCAAGGTTCGATATAAAGTCGATTAAATCATATTCGGTTGCAGAAGAGTTCCCTAGAATCACAGTAGATAATGTACCGTTTCCGGAAATTACGGATGTGAACTATGTGTTAAGTGTGGCATCCATTTACAGATTTATAGAGGAGTAAAAAATGGACATCCTTGAGTTTCGCGAGAGTTATATAAATGAGGATATCAATGCCGAGGCAGTAAACACTATGCGGTATCCGGTTGAGGTGTTTATTGACAATGCTGCAGATATCCTTAAAAACGATTACTCTCTCATTACTGACATGAGTCAGTGCTTCTTTTCCTTTAGTAAAGGAACAAGGGCATATAAGAATATGCATATTGATGCTGCATATTTAGATCTTGCGTCAAATGCTCTTGACTTGCTCTGCGCCGATTATAATGAGGGAGAGATCACGAATATAACCAATGAGATTCTTGGCAATAAATCTCAGCTTCTGCTGAATTTCTTTGAGAATTCATTAAAGGGGTTCTTTGCATCAGCTGAACAGGCTGATCCTGCAGTACAGCTTGCACGAGATATTCGAAACAATTATAAAGACATTCATACCATACACCTGTTTGTAGTTAGCACTAACAGGCTAAGTAAAAGCGTTAAAAATCTTGACTTTCCAGATTATACCTTTAAAGAGCACACATTTAAGGTGACGCTTGATGTTCTTGATATTGAAGGAATATATAGATCTAAACTGGCCGGATTTGAAAAAGAAAAGATTGTAATTAATTGTAACGAATTTGGCATCCGAGGGATTCCGTGTATTAAGGCAGATATTGGAACCGACCAATATGAGTCTTATTTGGCCATTGTACCGGGCTCTTTCCTCTCAGAGATCTATAAAAAGTATAGCTCTGCGCTTCTTGAATCAAACGTCCGCTCGTTCCTTAAGTTTAACGGGGCTGTCAACAAAGGCATTCGTGGGACCATACTAAACGAAAAATCAAGGTTCTTTACTTATAATAACGGGATATCGACCACGGCAAGAGGTGTAACCGTGGTTTCGGATCCTATATGCGGCAACATGATAACAGCGTTTGACGATCTTCAAATAATAAACGGAGGTCAGACAACTGCTACATTGGCGGCAACCAACATAAAGAATAATGCAGACCTAGAGGGCATTTTTGTTCAGATGAAGCTGACCGTCTTAAAAGATTCTGATCCTGAATTAATAAGGAATATAGCTAAATATGCGAACAGCCAGAATAAGGTTAAGACCGCAGATTTGAACTCTAGCCATCCGTTCTATGTACGAATGGAGGACTTCTCCAGAAAGATATATGCACCTCTTGCAAGCGGAAGTTTAGTTCAGCAGCTTTGGTTCTTTGAACGTACCCGCGGACAATATGAACAGCCTATTATGCAAATGACAAAAGCACAGGCAAACAATTATAAACTTACAAGGCCCAAGAGTATGCGTTTTACGCTTACGGATTTGGCTAAATACATTAATGCAGCAAACATGCTACCGCACTATGTTTCTTGGGGCGGAGAGGTAAATGCTGCCCATTTCCATAACGATATGGAAAAACAGTGGAATAAGAGTAATGAAGTTTTTAATGAGCTTTTCTATAAAGAGCTTATTGGAAAAAAGATCCTGTTCTCCAAAATCGAAACGATGATTTCTAGCCAACAGTGGTACCAAGAAAAAAGGGCATACCGTCCCCAGATTGTTGCATATACGTTTTCTAAACTCGTGTTGTCTGCAAAAGCAATACATAAAGAGATAAACTACAGACAGATCTGGGACCTTCAGAGAGTCCCAATAGAATTTGACGAGGATATAGCCCAAATAGGTAAAATCGTATTTGACAGAATAAACGATCCTTACCGTTCAACGGCAAACGTTGAAACATACTGCAAAAAAACCGAATGCTGGGATATTATTTCAAAGGTTCCGTACTCGATATCGGATGAGCTTAGAGAAATCCTGATATCCCCAAGCGAGAAGACAGTTGAAAAAATAGCGGCAAAAAAGGATCAGGCTTTTGATAACGGAATCATGAATGAGATAGAGATCTTTAACAAAGGAGCTGAGTACTGGTCGTCTTTAGTTGAAAGAGGACAGGCACAGTATGTACTTAATAATGCTGATGTATTTGCATTAACGGATGCAATCAAATACTGCAACTTGCAGTATACGCAGCTAACAAAGAAACAGATTAAAACAATAATGGATGTGGTTAAAAAACTAAAAGAAAACGGCATCGAATAGAGGAGCAGCCATGGACAACCGTTCAAAAGAAGCAAGAAGCAGGAATATGGCACATATTCCCAGCAAAGGAACAAAACCCGAGGAATATGTGCGAAAATACTTATTTAAACAGGGCTTCAGATACCGAAAAAACGTATCTGATTTGCCTGGCAAACCGGATATTGTATTGCCAAAGTTTAAAACGGTGGTATTTATCAACGGTTGTTTTTGGCATTGTCATGAGGGGTGCCGTTGGTTTGTTCCTCCAAAGACAAACACAGATTTCTGGAGGGCAAAGTTTAAATACAATATTGAACGCGACAGAAAAAACTATGCAAGGCTTGAAGAAGACGGGTGGCGTGTTTTAATAATATGGGAGTGCGAGATAAGACATGGGGACCCAATTGAGGCTGTTGAAAGGCTAATAAAAGAGATAAAAGGAGAATGATATGAGAATCGGGCAGATATATAGAGCATCAAACAGAAAAGAAAAGCAAGATCCGTCCTTGCTCGAAGTTGATGGCTTCCCAAACTTTTACTATCATACCTATCTTGCGGATAACGCAAAAATACAGTTTCAGCGCGGAGTGCATTCAATCGGAAAAGTAATTACAAAAAACGGGGAAGTGCGTGTTCCTGCGATAATTGTTTCAAGCAGCCCACACAAGTATGGCGGAGAAACCACGCCGTGGGAAGATATTTACGATCCAGACTTCGGTAGGGTGAGATACTATGGCGATAATAAATCGAACGACAAGCGCCCAGAGGAGAAACAGGGTAACAAGGCGTTATTAAATGCCTTTAGGATTCAATCTTCGCCTGATGCTAATTTGCGAAAGAATGAGGCTGTACCGATTCTTTTCTTTGAAAGAACTGCGGTTGGTGGAGCACAAAAGGGATATCTGAAATTTCACGGATATGGTATTATAGAAGCCGTAGAGCTAATCACACAGTACGATGTTAAAACGAAAGATGGGTATTTCTCCAACTACGTATTTGATATGTGTGTTTTTTCATTGACCGGTGACAACGAAGAATTCCCTTGGGTGTGGATTAATGCGAGAAGAGATCCGAATCTTTCAAACGAAGACACGCTAAAGTATGCACCGTCTGCGTGGAAAAGTTGGGTAAACAACGGGGAGTACAGTAAAATTAGGAGGCATGTTTTCTCTTCTGCAATTGCAAAACCCAAGGATCAGCAACCGGCTTCCGGAAGCAAAGAGGAGGAGATCCTAAAAACAGTTTATGAGTTCTTTAGCGACAGGGACAAGCATTGTTTTGAACTCCTTGCTATGAAAGTTACCCAAGAAGTGTTTAGAATGTCCGGGGCAAACTTTATGCCAGGCTGGGTAACGCAGCAATCAGGTGACGGAGGAATAGATTTTGTTGCTAGAAGTGATATTGGGCAAGGACTGGCAATAATCAAAACAATTGTAATTGGGCAGGCGAAATGCGAAAGCATTACCACAGCGACAAACGGTATAGGCATTGCGCGTACCGTCTCCCGTCTTAAGCGGGGATGGATTGGCGTTTATGTAACTACATCTTATTTTTCAGTCGCAGTCCAGAAAGAAGTGCTTGACGATCAAAGCCCCATTATGCTTGTTAATGGGCTTCAAGTTGTAAAAGCAATTCAATCCATTATCTATAGGGAAGGAATAACCGTAGAGGAATTACTCTCAAACATAGAAGATGAGTATTCGTCTGCATGCAAAAACAGAAGACCGGAAGAGATACTGTTTGATTAAATCTTCCGAATAGCTTAATCTTGCCAATCTGTTAAGTCGAAGGGTCAAAGATGTGATGAAACCATTCTTAAAAAACATGAAAAAGAAACAAGTCGCAAGTCTATATGTAATTAAAAATATGGAGAATAAGTAATGGAAAAGGATTTTGAAACTGCCGATATAAACAAGGAAAGCGTGAACGCACAAAATAACTATGAAACTAATTCTTTAGCAGAACACTATAATGAAGCACTAAAGGAACTGGGGTCAGAAAATAGCGTTGAACTATTCTCGTCTCAAAAAGAAGCCAAAAGATTCATTAGAAAGCGCTTTGCTAAAGAATACACTAACAAAAAGATCAAGGAATGCATTGACCTTATTACACCTTCGCGCGCCATACATACTGTCTCAGCTTTTTTACTTGGATTATCGATTAGAGACAACTTACAGATTGATACACGTTCTTGGAGGCGATTACCGGGAGAGCATTCTCCCAAGGGCAGTTTTGTGCTGTTTTGGTCGCTAATATGTCTATTTCATGATATCGGGTATAAGTATGAAAACGATTCGGCAAATAAAACAGAATACAAATCCATTGACGACTGGATACTTTCCCATAACCTGAATTATAATTTGCTCTATGAAAGCAAGAATGAAGAACTTATAAGGAACTATTATCAGTATCGCATTACAGGGAAAGACCCATGCTTGGATCATGGTATCATTGGTGCTTTATTGCTATATGACGCGCTAATGGATTTGGCGGAAAGTTCGCAGATATATTCCCACATAAGATATTATAAAGACTTTTTTGTAAAAGTATGCGATACAATAGCGCTTCACAATATGTGGCGTGCTACACCTGCAACAAACAATGTATATATAATGCACAACTTGTGGCCGTTGATACCTGGCAATGATCAGCATCATATTATTTTCTACAAGGATGATTCGCTTCTATTCTTACTAGCTCTTGTAGATACTATCGACCCAATTAAAAAATTCTGTCATGACCGTCGTTCAAAGAATCCCGCAACTGAAATAAGTGTGTTAACGAATGCTTATGTTTATTTTACTAATCGAAACAAGATAAAGGCTCTCGACCTATTTTACAATAATCCAGATTTTGAAGGTTATGCTACTCAATTAGCTGATACAGAAGGAGGATTGATGTCTTGGTTGGGGGTATGGGTGCAGTTTTCTGTAAAGAACAAAGAGAAAAAAACGATATCAATTGTGATAGATCAGAAAGGATCCAAAGAAAACAGTCGGGAGCTTAATTCATGAGGGAGCCAACACCTTTTATCTGGGCGGGTACAGGCAGTTTGATCTGCTTGCGGCATCGGTCGTGCGCGGGAAAAAGGAGCGGTATCCGCAGATCCGCTCCTTTTGGTGCTGCCGTATTTAGACAGGGTATTTGATGCGTGCGCTTATGATGAAACGCACTATCCTCCGCTCGAAAACGTACTGAGGCGATATGCGATCTCAAGGCGAAATGAATTCATGGTCAATAATGCCGACGCCGTGGTCGCCTATGTAATTTACGGCTTCGGCGGAGCATGTGAGACGCTGCGGTATGCGGAGAAAAAGAATAAACAGATCGAACTATACTGGAAGCAGACAGGTAATGGCCATTGTCTGCGGCAGACATAATCAGCCGTCGGATTTATCCTCTTTTAGCTCCGCAAACTTTGCTTGCATCGTGGGGTTGTTGCGGGTGAGTTTCTTTATGCTCAGATCCTGCGCCTTATCGTTGGCATAGCGAAGCTGCTTCTGCGAGCCCAAAAGCTCGTCCTTCACTTTCTGCAGGTGACCGATAGTATTGTCGATCTCCTCGATCGCTTTATCGAAATGATCCTTTGCAAGGCGGTAGTTGTTGCCGAATTTTGACTGAAACTCCAAGAGGCTTTTTTCAAAATTCGTCACGTCGATGTTCTGGCTCCTCACCTGCGCGAGCTCCTGCTTGTAGGAAAGCGAATTGAGCGCGGCGTTCCTTAAGATCGTGATGAGCGGAATGAAGAACTGCGGACGGATGACGTACATCTTATCGTAACGGTGGGATACGTCCACTATGCCGCCGTTGTAGAGCTCGTTGTCGGCCTCGAGCAGGGTGACGAGCACGGCGTATTCGCAGCCCTTCTCGCGGCGATCCTTGTCGAGCTCCCTGAAGAAATCCTCGTTGCGGTGCTTGGTCGCGGTGGTGTCCATCTCGTTCTTCATCTCAAACATAATGGAGATGAACTCCGTGCCGTCCTCGCCCGATTCGCGGTAGATGAAATCGCCCTTGCTGCCGCTCCTCGCGTCGTTGTCCTTCTCGAAATAGGCATTGCGGAAGGCCGTCGCGCGCAGACGGTCGAACTCGATCATGCAGTGCTGCTCCAGGCTTTCGCCGACCATCTTGGTGGACTGACGCGCCTTGAAATCCTTGTAATAGGCGATCTCCTCGTCCTTGCGCCTGAGCTCCGCGTCATGCGCCTCCTTGAGCGACTTTTCGTTCAGCTGACGCTTGCTCTGCTCGAGCTCGAGATCGTTTTTGAGCTTCATTATCTCGCTGTCCTTCGACTGCACGGCGTCCTTCACCGCGCTTTCGGCGAGGGACTTGTCGAGCTCGAGCTGCCCCTTGAGGCGCGTGATCTCGCTGTCCTTCTCGGAAAGCTTTAGGTTTTTCTCCGCAAGCGCAAGCTCCAGCTCGCCGCGCGTCTTGTCCTTCATGGCTTCGAGCTGATGCTCGAGCTCGGAAATACGCTTGTCCTTCTTCGCCTCCGCCTTCGTGACGGCCAGCTCGACTGCGTTTTCCTTCTCCTCATTCAGCGCGTCCTCGCGCCGCCTGAGCTCCTTCTCGAATTCCTTGTCGTGGACCTGCTTCAGTATCGCGGCATAGCCGGAATCGTCCACCGAAAATACCTTCCCGCAATTGGGGCATTTGATCTCCTGCATTGTCTTTCCCTCCCAATGATTAATACTTTGATGAATTACAACTCTGATAGATACTCTTTAGATCCATACTTTCTTTTAAGTCGGTCAAACTCGGAATTGATATAGTTGCATGCTTCTTCTGTAAGCCTCATATGTATTTTTTGCGTATGCATACGTTTAACGTAGCTATCGTCTCTTCCTTTTCCGGAAGACGATTCATAAGTTTCAGTGCCGCAATGACTAATAACATCGTTAAGAAGGAGGCCGTTTTTTATATTAGTATCCAACGCTTCAAAATCCTTTATGATTACATACCACTTCCGATCTTTCATCCAGGGGTGTGCTGTATACCAGCTTTCAGGAGAAACATTATCGTCGGAAAATGCACACAGATGACCGCGCCCGGTTATTACCTGACATGGCTTGCCGTAATAGTCGGTGATTCCTTCTGCCATAAAGAATTCGTCGTCTTCTCTTACCCCACTGGGTTTTTTTGAATTCGTATAGTTCAGCACATACAGTGTTTTCCCGTTTAGAACTACTTTATGGAGATTAGCTGTGTGATTCTCATTCTGCTGACCTTCAAACTTGATCCAGATTCCATGCGTCCCCTTAGACTTGTATGTACTCTTCTTGACTGGGGCAGAGGGCGTTGAAGGTGCCGGGTTAGGCACAGCTGTCCTAGCTTTTTCTTTTTCAATCTCGAGCGCATACTCGGAAAGAATATCAGCGGTTTCTTGTGATTCAAATATAGCAAACCCGCCTGAGATGATTGCGGAAATATCAAGTTTTTTCGGTATTCCATCGAAGTTTGCAGTGATGATTTTTCCACTGATGGATTCAATTGTACCGAGGCCAAATGCCTTATGTTTGATCTGCTCGCCGATTACGTTCGAAATATCCATGATGTTCTCCTTCTGTTGTTTGTATAGTTGTCACGCTGCTTTGCCTTGTTCACTCTCTTTAATCTTAAACAGCAAAGAACAGGGTTCCTCGTTTATTATAACCTCATATAGAATGCGGCTGTTATCCCGCTTCAGCTCGGTAAACGGACAGTCGAGCACGCGTTCGAGCAGTGAGGATAGATCATCGAAGTCTCTCGCGAGATTAACGGAATAAAAGATGTACTCGATGCGGCCGTCACAGTCCGGTACGAGCGGGAGTGTCCGAAGGGACATGGGGAACCTGAGGTCATTGCATAAAGCGATGTTTTCTTTGATCATAACAATGCCTTTCTGCAGTCTCGTTAACTGCGGCTTTTCGATTTCTCGTTAAAGTGATTGAACAATTAAACCCCAGATAGGGTTATGCTTTGATTCAAATACAATGATAACTCATGGCTTGTCATTTTAGCGAATCAATCGTGTTAAGCTTGGGCACAATGTAATCGAACAGCTCTTTCTTATACGACATGTAAACGCTTACCCTTCCGCGAGAAGAGTTGTCCTTTTTCCAATCTCGTTTCGATTCGGCCTTTTCTGCTTCTGTCATCATCGACTTTTTCAACACAAAGTGAAAATAGTCCTTTTTCTGCCATGCCTCGATAAAGACATTGCCATGGCGGATCATATCCTTTGGGAAAATATAAACCGCTCTCCTTTGCTTTACACCTGTCGCATCGATGTTTGTAAACTCAAGATTTGGGTAAATATCCATTAACGGTCTGAAGAATACAAGCGCCTCATCATCGTAAGTCAACATCTCATCGCTTTTTAGATAGTCCGTCATATCAAACCTCCTGTTTTTATAAGAGTTTTTTGTTTTTCATCAATACCGGCGAGAATCGCCGCAATGTGATCTCTGTATTCTTCCCGCACTCTTTCCGGCTCGACTATCCACACGCGGTTATCGAACTGCGCGAGCCAGCCGAAGAACGTTTTGCTGACGCGAAGCTGGACGGTGATGGACAGGGTATCATCGTCGACGACCTTGACCTTTGTATTCTCGCCGAACTGATCGTAGACGGGGCCGAGTAGATTTCTTTTAAACTGCAGCGTCACCTTGGTGAGCTCGCCAGGCTGCATTTTGAAGGTCTGGCGGGTATACTCCTTAACGATCTTCGCCATGGCGGCGGCTTCTTCGGACTGCTCGGAATCCGGCACCACTTCGACCTGAAACATGCGGTCAACGCGGAAATTCGTCGTTGTGTTCGGATACTTCTCGTTATAGGTGATAAGGTAGTAGTTGTCGTCGCTGATTATAAGCGCGATGGGATCGACCGTATAGTGCTTCCTGTCGCCGTTTTGACGCAGGGCGAACGCCCGTTTCCGGTTCTCGTCCAGATAGAAATAAAAGAACGAGATCTTCCTCTTTTTCTCCAGCGCCGTCTCAATGGCGTCGACGTTGTAAAGGATACCCTCGTTCGAGTGCTTATGAGCGTTGAAATCCTTCATGCTGCGTTTCATAAGCTCTCTGCGGTGAGAACCGCCAAGACTTGCGATCTTGTCAATGAGTGTTCTCGTTTTATTCTCGGTAATGAAGTTCGCCCCATGGACGGCGTCCATCATTATTTTGAGTTCGGCGGTATCAAAGCCCTTATCCGGCATGTAGTAATACCGCTCGTGATTTCTCATGAAGCTTTCGACTTCATAACCTAATTCTATGAGAGTTTCCACCCCGCGGCTTATCGTCCGGACGTGGCAGGGGACGCCCTGAGTACCGAGCTTCTCCGCGAGCTCGATGCGGGAGACAGGATGATCCTCATCCGTCTCATTATGGAGGTATTCCCAGAGCTTGAGCAGTATTATCTTGTTGCCGTTCTCCGCCATGCTCCAACCTCCCGAACATTTTTGATGGCTTGATTATACCAGAAAAAGGGCGATTTTTCAATAGGCAAGAGCGACAGGATTGTCACTCTCACCTACTTGCGCTGTATGCGTATGAATCATCAGTCCGCCGTCCACTCCCGATCCGGGAGGGCTTCGGCGAGCATTGCCCGCGCCTTCAGCTGCCCGTCGATCGCGGCCTGCAGGCTCTTTTTGTACATTGCGTCGCCGCCGGCGACCATATCGTAAAGGAACAGCTCCGCGCGCTGGAAGGCGACGAGAGCCTTTTTCGGATCCGCCTCGACGCCGTCCCCATTCAGAAGCGCGCTGCCTACACGCAGATAGACTGGCCCCGCGACGGTCTCCGCCGCCTCGTCCGTCATCAGATCGAGGCAGTGGATATAGATGCCGAAAGCTTACTTATTCTTGAAAACTATAGGTATCAAATGAGTGTTACGGCAGTTCTAAATTTAGTTGCAAGAAATGCATTGACATCCATAACGGGATGAGATATAATTAATTTTGATAACAAAAATGTTATCAAAGCTTGCGAGATGGGGGGGCGATGTTTAATTGTATTCGATTAATTACTATTCTACTGAATCAGGGAACGTTCCAGTAGAAAAGTATATTGGACAATTAGCAAAGAAACATAAGATTATAGATATTGCTGCAATTGAATCCTATATCAAAAGATTGAGTCAATTTGGGTTGGATATCAACAACCATTTCAGAGGATCCTGCAAGCTATTGAGAGACGGAGTGTACGAATTGCGTCCTAAAACTACAAGGATATTCTTCTTTACGTTTGTTGATAATACTATAGTACTGTTACACGCTATTGAAAAGAAGCGAAGCGATGTTCCGCCAAGCGAAATTGAAAGGGCAATAAAAGAAAAAAACGATTATATCAGGAGGTATCAAAATGGCAAAAAGGACGGAGAACCGTTTTGACGTAATTCTTGAGAAGGTAGCAGCAGTTGGTCCTGAGGAAGCGGCGGTTGTTAAAGCGGCTACGGAGTTATCAACTCTTATTGAGTCTATAGTCACAGCTAGAATCAATGCAGGACTGACTCAGCGTCAGCTTGCAGAAAAATGTGGTATCAAACAGTCCGCAATTGCAAGAATGGAGTCGCTTCAGGCTATCCCCCGAGTCGATACGCTGATTAAAATTGCAAACTGTTTGAACTTGTCTATCCGAGCAGAAACAACGGTTATAACTAATAACAGGTCGAATGTTGTTTCAATTCTTGATTACAGGAACAACAAGAATACCGATTCGTATCTTTGGAGACAAGAAAACATATCTATTAACGAGGTGTGCGCATATGGAACCATTGGCTAATGTTCAAATTGTTACTAATGAAGTCGTGATTAAGAACAATGATTTGCAGCCGGGTGAGTTTACTGTGTCGCCTGTCTTTGCAAGGAAGACAGGAATGATTTCAGAAACGGTTGCTTTTGTCGAGCTAACAGCGATAATTGAAAACACGGTTGAGAATCCTTTCCCTATCGATATTAAGGTTCGCTTAACTGGAATATTTGACTTGGTTAATTTCCCGAAAGAACAGTATAAACAATTTATGGATGTGACTGCAGTTCAAATTCTCTTTCCATATGTTCGAAGTATTATTACGAATGCAACTTCGAGCGCGCTTATGCCGCCTATTATTCTCCCGATAATAGACGTGAAAAAACTATTCCCAGATGAATCTAGCCAAGATCAGGGATTATAAATGATATATGCCGCTCCAACTGGGGCGGCATTGTTATTTGTTTGTTACAGCAAAAAGAAGAATCCACATGGAAACAGGAACATATTTGTTGAAAGTATACAATTAAGACAGTTCTTGTTTTGGATTACATGTTCTTGCGTTGAACCAAGAAAGATAGATGTTACAGTAACCTCACTCATGATTGCTGACTAATTCATCTTTTTCTCCAAATACTTCTATCTTTTTGTCATAATACAGTCTTTCGGTGTAGTTGCTCCATTTGCTTATGACATTTCCATGCGTTAAACTATCAACGTTTGGGAATATGCTGAGCAATAAGTTGGATATCCAGCTTAATGACAATGCGGAATGACCTGCAGGGATGTCTATTCCATAGTCTGATCTTCCTGTGGGTATCATGTTTAGTGCTTTAAAATTTCCCAGCCGTTTGAATGTGCCCTGAGCAGATGCATGTGTTACAAAACATCCCAACTTATACTCCTGTATCCACACAGGTTCAATAGAGCATAATTCTTGTATTTGCTTAAACGTTGTTACCTTATTGTTGTTTTTGTCTATGATGCTATTCGCCCAGCGATACCTCTGGTCATCGGTCTCAGCTTGCTCAAAGTATTCTTTCGCAATAGCTTCCCCATTATCTATAATAAACTGACCTATGCAACATAACTCATACAACGATCTCCATCTCGCCATAGCTCCATCTGCAAATCCACCTTTAACCAACTCAAGTATTTCAAGATAAATTTGGCAGGCCCTTCCTTGAAGATGTTGCATAACTTGAAAGGTGTATTGAAGGGGAAGGAACTCCTTTTTTGAAATACTTGCCGAGATGTATTCGCTATGTAAATTTGTAGCTTCAACGGTTATTTCATACAGTAATCGAGATGCCACAAAGCAATCCCCCCACACCGTATCGTGGTGAAACAGGAACTCTGCATCTTCCCCGTTTGCATGGCAATAGGCTTCATACATATGCTCTCTTAAATAATCGAACATGCCATCTGAAGCCATAGCATATAAGCCATTCATTGCTGGATCAATCTTAGAAACGAGCGTTGAGACCGCATTTTTGTTATCCATTCCTTTTTCGGTAAGATCTGCATGAGCACTATTGAATGCTTTTTCAACAATTTCCAACAGGCTTCCACTGTTCCTGTAATTAATCTTATTCTCCATTTTCATTTCTTCCAACAAGATAATCCAGTGACACCCCATACAGATCCGCGATTCGGATCAGTATCTCCAGTTTGGGTTCGCGAGTCATAAGTTCATAGTTCTGATAGGCCTTCTCGGTAATGTCGCAGTAAACTGCGACCTGCATCTGGGTAAGGCCTTTTTCTTTACGGCACGCCTTCAGGCGCTGGGCTAAGATCTCTTTCATATTGCACCACCTACGAATGTTCTTGACAGAACAATTGTAGGTGATTATCATTGGCTATATACCAACGAATGTTGGTGCAATGAAGGAGAGAACGATTATGACCGTAACTTTTTGCGGACACAGGGAAGTACATGAACCGGAAAAGGTCAAGGGCTGGCTGGAAGAGGTCGTCGATAGGCTGATTCATGAGGGCGCCGACACCTTCTATCTCGGAGGTTACGGGCAGTTTGATGCAATGGCGGCGGCAGTCGTGCGTGAGAAAAAGGAGCGGTATCCGCAGATCCGCTCCGTGTTAGTGTTACCGTATTTGGATAGGAATTATGATGCTTCCGCTTATGATGAAACGCTCTATCCTCCGTTTGAAAACGTGCCGAGGAGATATGCGATCTCAAGGCGAAATGAATACATGGTCGATCAGGCCGACGTTGTGGTCGCGTACGTAATTTACAGTTTCGGAGGAGCAAGCAAAACGTTTCGATATTCAGAAAGGAAGCACAAAAGGATCCTACGTTATCATTAATAATGTTTTCATGGTATGCGTTTTCTGATATAATATCGATGGAGAGCACTTTGAGAAGGAGCAAACGGAATGAGAGAACCCCAAAATCTTAAAGAACAAGTATCAAAGGTTCATCTCGGTGAGCCGCGCGAGCAGTGGTTCGAGTCCTACGCATTCTATCCCAAGCACGGCTATGCGGAGTTCGAGCCGCGATACATGAAGAAGGAACTGTAATGCTGATCCGAAAGATGAAAAAGTCCGACCTCATGCCGCTTTACCGGCTGCTGTCGGATGAAAAAGTGATGGAGCATATCGAGCCCGTTTTCGATTTGGAGAAAACGGCAGCTTTTCTTGAGCATACAGGATTGTGCACAGAACCTCTCGTTTGGGCGGTCGAGGATGACGGCGCTTTCATCGGCTACGTGATCTATCATGATTACGACGAAACGAGCCGTGAGATCGGCTGGGTGCTTTACCCCGAGCATTGGGGGAAGGGCTGTGCGACCGAGCTCACAAAGGAGCTCATGCAAAGGGCATTTGCGGAAGGAAAGGATGCCGTGATCGAGTGCTCTCCCGCGCAGGAAGTCACGAAGCACATTGCCCTGAAGCTCGGATTCAGGCATACCGGTCAGCGGGATGGCTGCGAGGTCTTCAGAACGGAGAAAACAATCGAATAATAGCGTGAAGGGCTGTGCCGCTCGGCACAGCCCTTCAGTGTTCCCGTTATCTTTTTTTACCAGATTTGTTATTTGTCGGATCGACCATCACATAGGTCTGCCCGGGCTTCTTAGTCGGGGGCATGTGCTCACCCTTTACAACCGTGACCTCATGGTTGGTTTTTCCGCCCTTAGGGCCGATAACGCCATACTGGCCTGAGGCGGGGGCCTTTTGTCCAGGTTTTAATGCCATCTTTTTCACCTCCTCTCATAATAAGATGATGATGGCATTGCCGGGATCCAAATATATCTCAGGATTCCGTTGACTTTTCCCCAAAACAAATCTATAATGAAATTGCGATTCGAACATAGCTGTTCGGGGATTTGCACCAAGATGTTATTTTGTCAGCATCGAGGTGCTTTCTTTTTTGCAATGCCCAGCAAAAATCATCACTCCTTTCTTGCGAAATACTTGGTTGGGATCGGGTGTGCTATGCGACTTAGTCCGATTCCTCCTTCGCAGGGGCTATTATACTGCAAACTTTATCGAGAGTCAACAACCAAAATCTATATGTTGTGCTATATATAATTAGAGAACCACAATATCTTGTGAGAAATCCTTGTATTGTGTTATATTTAGTCTAGAAACCACAACATCTTGTGGGATGATACATTGGTAGAATGTATCTGACGACTGTAATCCTTTGACCGCTATCTCTATAACGCTTGAGCCGCAGCTGATCGGCTGCGGCTCAAAATGAATGTTGGGGCTTCGGTCGATTACGCTTCCCATTCCCTTATTTCATGCCTCCAAACCTTATCAAACGCTTCTCCGCTTTTCATTGCGTCGAGGACGGGTCCTATGAAGGTCCTGATCATGCCGATCGTTTCCTCAAAGGTGACCGGAAGCATAGCCCGC
Organism: Clostridia bacterium; assembly: GCA_017509785.1. Lineage (GTDB taxonomy): Bacteria > Bacillota > Clostridia > Christensenellales > CAG-138 > UBA3857. The sequence continues at coordinate 142,002 of JAFWOT010000014.1, read as the reverse complement.
TTCTTTTTGACGAAGCTTGTCCAGCGTGTGCGGCGGATCGGATCCTCGGTGAAATCGGGCTCGAATGCGGCAATGACGTCCGTGCGCACATTGCGGTGAGTGAAGGTCTCCTTCATCGCGCCGAGCAGCTCGGCTCCGTCGATATCGCGGCTGCAGGCGATAACGTACAGGTCATAGAAATCCTTCAGTCTTGAATTGTCATAGGCGAGGGAAACGATCGCCTCGAACTTTTCCGCTATACAGGAGGAGAGGGAGTAAGCGTAGATCCTCGGCGGGACCTCGCTGAGGACCACGGGAAAGTCCATGCTCACCCTTCCGGGATAGATCACGTCGTCGAACCCGATATCGATCGATACGGGGATCCTCGTCCTGTCGAGGAAGGCCATAACGGAGACGTTTATCCCGGGGTATTCCTTGAATTCCGTTATCCTTTTCACTTCCAGTGTGCCGAGGTCGAATCGGAGTGGATCGTCGGCCTCTATCGAAAAGATCTCTTCGAATACAGCGCGCATGCCTTCGGGATCGTTGCCGATAAGACGCGCTTCGAGGTCGATATCGGTGGTCGCCCTGGCGTATTCGCCGCCAAACAGGGCATAAAGGAATATGGCCCCTTTCAGCGTGAAGTTGTTTGCAAATCTCGATACAGAGAGGCGATAAACGGTCCTCTCAAGCCCGTATGCAGTAAGCAGCTCCATCATGGTTTTCCCCGAGGAGTCCGCTTTGTTTTTAAGTCTGTCCTTGACGGACGCAATATTGTTCACAGCAGAACCTCCAAATATGTCGCAAGTATCTTCCTGCAGCCAAGCAGCCCGGCATACCGGTGGAGCTTCACAAGATCGCGGTCGGCCCGGGCAAGGTAATTCGTCAGCACCTCTTTGGTTTCCTCGATCCCCACCTTGTTGCGGTAGTAAATGATATCGACGACCGTTTTTTCGATATCGTAGATCGCGGAGTTCTCCGTGCGGACGATACCCGTCTCATAGCGGACCTGCGGAAAGTACCATATCCGTATATGAGGATCCTTTGCAAGCGCGGGCGCTTTCATGTCCCGCCCGATGGCGAGATCCACGGCGTCGGGGAGGTATGTCGTCAGTCCGTATTCACGGGCCGCCGTAAGCATACAGACGATCGCCTGCGGATATCGGGCCTGAGCCTCCGCGTAAGCGGAATACTCCCCTTTGTAAGCAGTGTTCTCATACGAGGACTTGCCGAGTCGCACGAGCGCGCCGCTTTCAACAAGCTTTTTTATACGGTAATACGTCAGTCCGAGCGCACGAAGCTCCGCGCCGGTATAGCAGCGCTTGTTGGCTGAAAGCAGTTTGTTGTCGTCCATCGTTCTCACCTCTTTATTATCTGAATACCAGTATAGCACGATCCAAACAATATTTCAACCAAAATCCGCAAACAAACAAAACAGCGGAATTATATTGAAAAGAAGACAAGGACGACTGTCCCGGGCTGCGCCGCGAAGGACGCAGCCCCATATTCCTTTACTCCTCATCCTCCGCGGGAGGCGGGGCGATGAGCGTGACCCCGCGCAGGCAGATGCGGGCGCTCCTTTTGCCCTTGAGGAAGGTGAGCTCCAGCGTTGAGCCGATGTCGATATCCGGCAGGCCGAGGTAGTAATCGTTGTCCTGATAGGCGGAGGCCATGATCCTGCGTCCGTCCTCGAAGGTGAAAAAGGCGGTGAGGTTCATCCTGCCCCACATCTTGTTGTCGAGGACGGCGCGGAAGGTGCCCTCCTCGTCGATGAAGCTGTAGTCGGAAAAAACGAAGTCCGAGCGGTACATCTGATAATGCGAATGTGCTTTGAATTTACTCATAAAACTCCTTTCATTGGGGCCGCGGGGGAGCGGCCCCGGTCCTTTTGTTACGAGAGGATGAGCTCGCGGACGGCGATCTCCTCAGCTCTCGCGCGGCAGGAATTCATCGCGCGGATCCATTCGAGCTGGTCGCGGGCCTTGAGGTCTTCGGTCACGCCCTCGGCCTTTGCGAGCTGATCGGTGATGCGCTCGATCATAGTCAGCGCGTCGTTGTTGACCTCGACGAGGTAATAGTGCAGGGTGTTTGTCAGAAGCAGCTCGGCGAAAACGCCTTTGCGGTGCTCCTTCAAAAACCTCTTACGCATGCGCCCGAAGCGGCCGATATCGCCCTCGGGCTCCTCGGGCACGGCGAGGCGGGGGTAATAGTAGTCGCCGACGAGATCGTAGGTGAGGCCGTTCGACTCGTCATAGACGGTGGCGGGTAAGGTGTTGTCAGAGTTCTTCATGGTATTTCTCCTTTCGGTTTTGTTCATTAGATTTTTGCTGTTTTACTCTTGCCTCCGATATGAGCTTGTCGACGTATTCGTCGCCGAAGACACGTCGGAGGAGAGCGTAGTCACGGGTTTCTTTGTGTAGTTGGTCGTTTTTCTCTTCGAGCGAAGCAAGCTTCCTTTCCAGCCTGCGGTTTTCGTTTTCGAGATCCTCGTTTTCGCCGCGAAGCAGGGCGATCTTATCGAACGCCTTGACAAGCGAGACGAGCACCGTGCGCACGAGATCCTTGAATCTTTGCACGAGCGGCAGGACGAACCGCTCGCGGTAGGTCTTGGCTGACATGAGCTTCGGCGGATCGGGGACCTCATAGTCGGGGCTGTGGGCGAGCCGGAATTCGATACGGTCGATCTCCTCCTGCGCGGTGTCGGCGCTCTCGAGGCGAAGCTGAACCTCGTGAAGCTCGTCCCGTTTTTCGGCAAGCTCGGATTCGAGCGAAGCAAGCTCCTTCGCACGCTCCTGCTTCTTGAAGTCGAGCACGGAGAGGTGCTCCTCGTGCGTACCCTTCTGCTCCCACTCGATTCCGTACCGCTCCATGACCTCGGCTAACGCCTGCTTTTCCGATTCCGCCCACTGTGCCCACTCCGTATTGCCGCGCGTGCCGCCGGTGAAGCCCTGCGCGGCAAGCGCCTGCTTGAGAGAAACGCGGGTATCGAGGCCGCGCTTGCTCCCGGTCGTGAACGGGACGAAATCGATGTGGATATGCGGCGTCGCCTCGTCCATGTGGAGGTGGGCGGAGTACACCCGCAGATACGGGTTCCTCTCCTGAAAGCCCTTGTAGTATTCGTCCAGCACCTCCTTTGCCAGCTCGCCGTTTTCGGTTGCGGAGCCCATGTTGTCCTTGTCGCCTATCTGCAGTATGATCTCATGGAACAGCTTTTCCTGATGGCTTCCCCGGATCTTCTCGTAGTAATCGGGGATGACGCGATCCTTCCGTTTCTGCCTGGCGTTGTACCGCGCCAGGGCTTCGTCGAAGAGCTCGTGATAAACCTCTTTGAGAGGTTCATCGATGTAACTGATGTTAAATCGGGTGCGGGAGCCGTCCACGTTTTCCGCGATAAAACTGCGGTTGTTGTGTCTGGCGGAGCCCTTCCCGACCATTGCGCTGATCGTACGTTTCATGATAAATAACCTCGGGTGTATGCCTTTGTTACTTTCTGCGAAAGTAACGCAAAAGCACTTTCGTCAGTCTTCGCCCGCCAAAAGTGCTGTTGCGCCCTGCGGGGCCGTCCCGGTGCATGGAGGGGGCGGAGGAGGATGCACTTCGCTCTCCGCTCCCTCCCATAAACGGGTCCATGGGATAAACAAACCCTTTCGCCTTGGTTCGTTCATCGTTACGAAACCGATGATTCAGCGTCACGCGCGTCGCTCAGGGATATTTTAGCGTCACGCGATTTTTCGCTTTAATCACCTGTGTTTTTTGCACCTTTGGCCTCGCCTGCGTCGCTCCGCGTCGCTGATTTTGATAGTGCCCAAATGAGCGACACGAGCGACGCGGAGCGACACGGAGCGTCACCGGCCTTCCGTTCCTCCTCTGTAATAGAGTCGGATCATACGCGAGTCATGAGTGCGGAAAGGCGCGTACAGCACGCCGTATTCGGCAATGAGCCTCGAAACACTCACGTTCAGCTTTCTGGAAAGGTGGTGGGGCTTGAGCGAGCAGCCTATCCGCATGGCAAGCTCGGTAGGTGAGCCCTCCCACAGCGGCGTATCCTCATTCACCAGCGCTGCTACGGCTTCGAGCAGGGGATCGGGCGGATCCTTCCACAGCTCGGTCTCCGTTTCGGTGAGGTCGAACGTGCAGCTCTCATACCGGAACAGGAGCTTGAAACGAAGATCCTGCTGATCGCGTCCTACCACGTCGAGAGTGGCTTCCGGGCTCGTCCGCTTCTCCTTGCGCAGGAGGAACGCCCCGTCGGCGGCTCCGAGCAAACCTGTCGTACCGGAGATGGTATCGAACTTGTCCTCCGCGTCCTGCTTGCGGGTGTGGTGGACGATCATTATCGCGATGGGCATGCTGTCCGTCAGCGCCTTGAGGCTCGCGATGATCTGATAGTCGTTCGCGTAGCTGTACTTCTCGCTCTCGTCCCCGCGCACCTTCTGGAGCGTGTCGATGATGATAAGGCGCGTATCTTCGTGATCCCGGATGAAGCCCTCGAGCTGCTGCATGAGGCCGTTTTCCACCGACCTTGCCTGCGTTGCGAAATGGAAGTCGGGGGTGCCCTCGACCCCGAACATGCGCGAGATGCGCCGCTGGAGCCTTGGGCAGTCGTCTTCGAGGGCTAAGTAGATCACCGAGCCCCGCTGCACGGGCATCCCCCAGAGCGGAGTCCCTGTCGCTATCGAGTAGCCGATCTGCGTCACGAGGAAGGATTTGCCGATCTTCGGCGAGCCCGCGATGAGGTAGGTGCCGGGATAGAGGAAGCCCTCGATAATCGGCAGACGGGGCACGAACGCCGTATCGAGCAGGTCCTGCATCGTATGCGTCTCGATGTACCGCGGATCGAGCTTTCGCGGGTCCACGAAAATTTCTTCCTCGCCGGTATTGCAAAAATCCCCGAGTTCTGCTATAATATCGGCAGTGGTAAGTGGTGACTGCTTCGTGTCTGCTGCAACAGATACGGCTCCGGCAGTCATCTTTTCTTTTGCTTCCATGTCGATTCCTCCTGTAAGCCCTTCAGCGTTAAGGTCATGAGCCGGATCGTTTCGAGAAGATCGGGGCTCACGTTTTCGCCCGTCCCGATGCGCTGCAGCTCCCCGAGCACTTCCTCATGAAGATGCTTCATCGCGATGTAAACGCGGGGGCTGCCCTTGACCGTGATCTCGCGGTTCATGCAGCGGCGGTAGCAGTACTCCTGCTTGGGAAGCCCGGAGATCGCCACGGCGCGGTTCAGCTCCACGGCCTCCTCGGGCGAGACGCGGAACACCACCGACTTCGAGCGGAAACGGTTATGCTTGTCAAGATTCTTCTGCGACATACGCATTCGCCTCCTTTGCGGCGTCGAGCCTGTCCGCCATTTCCGTCTGCTTCGACGGGAACATGTGGGCATAGCGATAGGTGATGTCGATGCTCTCGTGGCCGACGCGGTTCGCGATAGCGACCGCCGAGAAGCCCATGTCGATGAGGAGCGAAACGTGGCTGTGGCGAAGATCGTGTATGCGTATCTTCTTCACTCCGGCGGCCTCGGCCCCGCGCTTCATCTCGTGATCCAGGAACCTCCGCGTGAAGGGGAAGAGCCTGTCGTTCGGCTCCAGATCGTAGAGGCGCGAGGTGTAATCCCGCATCTCCTCGCAGAGGAACTTGGGCATTTTGACCGTGCGGTTGCTCTTCTTCGTTTTCGGCGTGGTGATGACGTCCCTGCCCTTGATACGCTGATACGATTTGCTGATACTCACGGTGCCCTTTTTGAAATCGAGATCCGCGAGCGTCAGCGCCAGCAGCTCGCCCACGCGGATGCCGCACCAGTAGAGCATTTCGAACGCGTAGTATGCCAGGGGCTTGTCCATTATGGCCTCGGCGAATTTGAGGTATTCCTCCTTCTCCCAGAAATCCATCTCGCCCGATTCCTTCTCGCCCATGCTCCCCGCGAGCGCGGCGGGGTTCCTGGAGAGCCCGTAATGCTTCACGGCGTGGTTCAGCATGGCGCTGAGCTGGTTGTGGATGGTCTTGAGGTAGGTCTGGGAATAGGGCTTGCCCTTTTCGTCGCGGTAGCCGATCATCACGTTCTGCCACTGCATAACGTCCCTTGTGGTGATATCGCAGAGCTTCTTGTGCCCGAAATAGGGCAGGAGCTTCTGCTTGATGAGGTACTCCTTCGAGAGCCAGGTGTGCTCCTTGAGCTTGGGGCGTATGTCCCGCTCGTAAAGATGCAGATACTCATCGAAGGTCATGTTGGTATCGGCGCATGTTTCGAGCAGGAACCTGCGCTCCCACTCCAGCGCCTCGCGCTTGAGTTCGAACCCGCGCTTGCACTTCTTCTTGTGCTCGCCGGTCCAGTCGGTATATCTGGTCCAGACATACCATGTTCCGTTTTTGTCTTTGTAGACTCCCATTATTTGTCCTCCTTCTTTTCATCGTAGAATCTCTTGTAAAAGTACGGTCTGCTCACACGTCCTGCCAGCGTGATGTAGCCTTTCCTTCTCAGCTCGGCGTTCAGCTGCCTGATGATCTTGTAACCATAGGAGTCCGAAATATCGAGCTCTTGCGCGATCTGCTTCGCGTTGATGAATTTATCGTTGTTCATAGTCTCACCTCCCTTCTGCTTTCGGATCGCCGTATCCTTTGCCGCTCGTCCGGCGATTCGATGCGGGTATTATGCCACTTTTTATCCGATCATTCAGCCACCCCCGTGGGTGCCCGAATAATTGAGTGTTTTTGTCAATATATGGTGGCGGCAGTCGTGCGGCACACAATATGTTGTAAAAAAGTGCTGAAAACAGGCTCTGAAACGGGCACCCACGGGGGTGCCCAAATCGAAAAAATATATTTTTCAAAAAGGCGCCCGATCCGCTCGGTCTCTTGCTGCCGTACGCGGCTTGGAAGGTCGATGCCGGATACCGTTATAACTAAATTGTTATGGGGCATCTGCCTGCATCCGCAGCCTTCATTAAAGCTTTCTCACGCATCATACACTATTTTTGCTCCAAAATCGGCAACCCACGGGGGTTACCAAAATTTCAGCCCCGAATCGCAATATATAGATGCGGTCATGGTGCCAACCACTATATGTTGATTTTTATGCCCAAAATGTGATAAAAAACGTGTAACCCCCGTGGGTTACATATATTATTAAATATATTTTCGTTATTGAGCCCTTTTCTTCCCTCTCCCGGGCCTTCGCCCGCATACACTCTCGTGTCCCCGCATTCCTGTGCCGGGCCGCCCAATGCCGTGACGCGTTCAAGGCGGAAGTTTCGTTGGATGTCGGTTCGGGAAGCGATATTCGGTTGTCAAAATGCACAAAGCTATCGTATGGCCTCTCACTTACTTGGACAAAAACGGGCCCAAAAGTAGCATTGATTTTTCGTCAGTAAGAAATATACTTTTTGCCGTACGTTGCCGCTCTTTGGTTTTCTCAGCGTTTTGCTTGCTTTTTCTCATAAGCCGCTTGCGCCTGTTTTTCGATCAAATAAGCCCGATGCCGGATACCGGTATAACAAATTTGTTATGGGCCATCTGCCTGCTTCCGATCATTGGCCTCTACGGTTGAAAAAGTCCCTCTATAGTTCTATGGCAAAAAAAACAGGGGGGTGTAACCCCGAAAAAATATTTTTGGGAAATATATTTTCCGGGGGCGACCGATCAAAGCCTCTCTTTGCCCGTCGGACTTGCCCACACTTAACAAATATGCTATAGTAAGCCCATCAAGCATGAAGGAGCTTTGGTATGGCGATAGGGCAGAGGATCAGGTTTTTCCGCATGAAAAACGGCATGAGCATGAAGTATCTCGGGGTGAAGGCGGGCTTCGGCGAAGCTACGGCCGATTCGCGCATAGCTCAGTATGAGACGGGGCTGCGCGTGCCCAAGGACGAGCTCACGGAGAAGCTCGCGGGCTGCCTGGGCGTTTCTCCTGACGCGCTCAAGGTGCCCGATATCGACTCGCTCATTGGGCTCATGCACACTCTGTTCGCGCTGGAGGACGGCTGCGGGCTCACCGTGGAGCTGAACGGCGGAGAACCTCAACTGCGCTTTCAAAGCGAGGGGATGGGAGCGGAGATGATCCCGCTGCTGCGCGAGTGGGCGGAGCAAAAGCAGAAGCTCGATTCGGGAGCGATGAGCTGCGACGAATACGACGAATGGCGTTACCGGTATCCGCTTCACGGGAAGCGTTTTCACAGGATAAGCCCGGCCATTGACGTTGACCTTCCGACAGACTGATATTCGGTTTTCAAGGTACGAAAAAAGCCCCCGACTGCTCGCAGCAGCCGGGGGCTTTCAATACGTTTGCCGGGAGGGGAAAAACCTTCCCGTAAGCCTTTTGCCGGACCTAAAATGATCCTAAAAGCACAGGCGACATCAATATGCAATCAAATCGGGTTTTGGCCTATAAAAAACCCAGTGTTTACAAGGCTTTTTTAACGCCATGTCATCATTCCCACTCTATCGTTCCCGGGGGTTTATCGGTGATATCGTAGACCACGCGGTTGACGTGGGGGACTTCGGCGATGATCCGGGAGGAGATCCTGCGGAGGAGCTTTGCGGGGATATCGGCGAACTCGACGGTCATGGCGTCGGTGGAGACGACGGCGCGGACGCCGATGGCGTAATCGTATGTGCGGCTGTCGCCCATCACGCCGACGGAGCGCATGCCGGTGAACACGGTGAAGTACTGCCAGATGGAGCGGTCGAGCCCGGCTTTTTTGATCTCGTCGCGGAGTATCCAATCGGATTCGCGCAGTATGGAGAGCTTCTCCTCGGTTATGTCGCCCAGGACGCGGATGCCGAGGCCGGGGCCGGGGAAGGGCTGGCGCCAGACGAGCTCGCGCGGCATGCCGAGGGCTTCGCCGATGGCGCGGACCTCATCCTTGAAGAAGGGGCGCAGGGGCTCCAAAAGCTCGAAGCCGAACTTCTCGGGCAGGCCGCCCACGTTGTGATGGCTTTTGATCACGGAAGCGCCGCCGGAGCCGGATTCGATCACGTCTGGGTAGATGGTTCCCTGCAGCAAAAGCTCGGCGCCGCCTATCTTTTTCGCCTCCCGCTCGAACACGCGGACGAAGCTCTCGCCGATTATCTTGCGCTTTTTTTCGGGCTCGGTGACTCCCGCGAGCTGCGAGAGGAAGTATTCCTTCGCGTCGACCTCGATCACGTTGAGGCCCATGTTCTCACGGTAGAAGTGCATGACCTCATCCGCCTCGTTCTTGCGGAGCAGGCCGTGATCGACGAATATGCAGGTGAGGCGGTCGCCGACGGCGCGGGATACGAGCGCGGCTGCGACGGAGGAATCGACCCCGCCGGAGAGCCCCGCGACGACGCGGCGGGAACCGACCTGCTTTTTGACGTTTTCGATGAGCTCTTCAACGAGACCCTCGGGGCTCCAACCCCCCTTGCAGCCGCAGATCCCGTGGGTGAAGTTTTGGAAGAAGCAGGCGCAGTATTCCGTGTGCGCGACCTCCGGATGGAACTGCACGGCATAGAGACGCTTTTCGCGGTTCTCCATAGCGGCGATGGGGCATTCCGCCGTATGGGATATGACGGAGAAGCCCTCGGGCGCCTTTGTCACCATATCGTTATGGCTCATCCAGACGGTGGAGTCCGGCATCCCCTCAAAGAGGGGGGAGGGCTCGAAAAACGCCTTAACACCGGCGTATTCGCGCACGGGCGCCTTCTCGACCCTGCCGCCCAAAAGATGCGTCATGAGCTGCATCCCGTAGCAGATGCCGAGCACCGGCACGCCGAGCCCGAAGACCGCGGGATCGCATTTCCTGCCGTCCTCGGCATAGACGCTGTCCGGGCTGCCGGAGAGTATCACGCCCGAGAGCCCGTCGCCAAGTATCCGCTCGATGGGGGAATTGGGCGGGAGAAGCTCGGAAAATACGCCCTGCTCGCGCACGCGCCGCGCGATGAGCTGATTGTACTGGGCGCCGAAATCAAGTATAACGATTCTTTCCATGGGTTCCTTTCGTGAACTAACCAATGGGACGGTTCTAAGTGGTTAGTATAATGTGAAGATCCTTACGGCAGGGATTTACTAACCACTGGGAACCGTCCCATTGGTTAGTATGCGGATCGGCTGCGCTTATCGGAAGACGATATTGCCGGGCTCCGCGTGCTCGACTATGGCGAGGGAATAGACGTCGACGCCCTTCGCGCGGAGGCGGTCGCCGCCGCCCTGATAGCCCTTTTCTATCGCGATGGCGACGCCGACGAGCTCCGCCCCGACCTGAGTAATTATATCGACGAGGCCGCGCATCGCTTCCCCGTTCGCCATGAAATCATCCACTATGAGGATCTTGTCCTCCGGGCCGATCCATTCGGCGGAGACCATGAGCGTGACCTTCTTGTTGTAGGTGTAGGAATGTATCTCGGAGCAGACGAGGCCGCCCTCGATATTATCGGATTTAGCCTTCTTCGCAAAGAGCAGGGGCACGCCGAGCTCATCCGCCGTGATGGTGGCGAGGGGGATGCCGCTGGCTTCCACCGTCATGACCTTGGTGATCTCCCGACCCTTGAAATGCTCCGCGAAATCCTTTGCGAGAGCCCGCTGCAGCTTTATGTCCACGAGGTGGTTCATGAACCCGTCGACCTTTATTATGTCCCCGGGGAGCACGCGCCCCTCGGCGATTATCCTTTGCTGAAGCTCGTTCATAATTATCTCCTTCAATAGCGGCAGCCTGATAAACGGGTCGCCGATTTTTGTTTGATCAGATCAAAGTTCGAGAGAAAAGCAGAGCAGCATCCGTGTTTTCACCGCCATGCAGAAGCAGCCAGGCCCTGAGCATTATCGCGGCGAACAGAAGGAATCCAACAACGTAAATGATGATCTTGACCGTTCTGCTCTTGCCCCTAAAAACAAACAGAAGCGCCGTAATCGATATGCCGACGATAAGATCGAGTATGAGCGTCGAAATACCAACATCCTGCATCATTTCGCGTTTGCCTCCTTTGAGGCGGTTTTGGGCGTGCAACGTGTTACAAAATGCTTAAGGTCCACTTCAATATTATAATTCCGGACAATATGGATGAGGAGCAGGAGGATCATGACGGCAAAGCAGACGCCAATTACGTAAAGGAATATCCTGAACAGGAAACCGCCCAGCGGGACCCGATACCAAACGATTTCGCGGCCATCGGCCGTTTTCTCACAGATCTGACCGCGGCCCCAAACGCTCCTGTAAAGGAAGACGCTGTCCTTATAGGGAACGGGATCGGAAAGGGTCGTTATCGGGCTGCCGGTCCCGGAGCTTTTGAGCTGCCAGGTTTGACGATCGTACGTCGCCCAAGAGGAATGACTGCCGTAGATCGTTACTGTATGCTGGGTAAGCACGATCGCGTGATCGGTGTCGATCAAGCCGGGCAAGCGCTTGGATTCCTCCTCGCCGGGGGTGGTGCAGAACACGACGCGCCCTGTAACACATACGGCAAGCGTGCCGTCGGAGTCGACGGTAAACGACTTTATCTCGGTGGGGACTATTCCTGCGAAATAGAACATCATACTGAACCAGAAGGCGATCAGTGTCAGGAGCATCAGTATTTGGATCGCGATGGTTTTCTTCCGCATGTGTGGAGCCTTTCACTCGTTCAAATATGGGAAAATCCATGCCGTGAAGCATAGATTCCCTTTCCGCTCCCCGATTTGGGGGCCGTTATATCCTTGTGTAGCCGGCGGCGTTGACGAGCCCGTCCAGCTTCCTCCCGCGCTTGCAGTAGGGGCACTCGTTGGAGGAATAGGAGTGGTAGTCGGGCACGTCGTCCGGGGAGAAGAGGGTGTGGATCTCAACGCCCGCGGATTCCTTTACCGCGGAGAACAGCGCTGCGACGCCGACGAGATGACCGCCGTAGTAGTTGATGCATTCGAGCGCGCGCTCAAGGCTGCGGCCGGTGGAGACGGTGGAGATCAGCACGAGAACGGACCTGTTCGCCACGAGGTTCTGGATATCGCCGGAGAAAACGAGTTGGCCCGAGGAGTTCGATTCGGGGGTGATGACGCTGATCTGATGCCTCTCGTTCACGCCGCGGGAGCCGGGCTCGGTCAGTATCTCCGCCACGTAGGAACCGATGACCTGCGTGTATTCAAGGCAGATGATCGTATCGACGGGCTTGGAGTGAGAATAGAACTTCGCGAGCTCCTGCGCGCAGAGACGCGCCATGTGGCAGTTCGTGCGCATATCCGTGAAGCCCATGTAATGATCGATGTGCGAATGGCTCGTCGCAAAATGCCCGATCGATACGTTGAGCTTGATCTTCTTGTTGCTCTTGCAGCTGACTTCCCAAGAGTTAGCGTTCATGTTGCCGCCTCCTTCATTTGATTTCATTATTATACCATAAGTTTTCAGCGCAGGCAAGAATTATTTGGGAAGGAGACGGGGCGGGAAAAGAGCCCGTACGGATTGGCCTTTCGGGAAAAATAAAGTATAATGAGCAAAACGGTGTAAGAAATTCGCTTCTTCTGCGACTATTAGGGTGATCGCGATCGAAAACGGAGGCGGCAGTGAAAGACGAAAAACTGTTGAAAACGATACTGAGGGACCCGGAAGCGGGCATGGAAAGGCTCGTTGCGGAGTACGGCGGGCTGGTGTGCGCCGTCATCAGAAGCAGGCTTTCGGGCACGAGGTTCTGCGAGGCGGATATCGAGGACTGCGCGGCGGAGACCTTCGCGGATCTCTACGCGGGGCTGAAAGCCGCGGAGCACTCCGGCGACCTCTCCGGCTTCCCCTTAAAGGGCAGGCTGTGCGTAATCGCAAAGCGAAGAGCGGCGGATATGCTCAGGCGCTTTTACCGGGAGGCGGACGTCGTGCCGCTCACGCCGGAGATCTCGGCGGCGGTCCCCGCGCCCGGCTCGGTGGAGGAAGCCTTCGCGGAGGCGGAGACGCGGGCGGCGCTCATCGCCGCGGTAAAGGCGCTGGGGAGGCCAGACAGCGAGATCATCATCCGCAAGTTCTTCCTCGGGCAATCCGCAAAAGAGATCGCGGAAGCGACGTCCCTCAGCGAATCCAACGTGAACACCCGCACGCACAGGGCACTGAAAAAGTTGAAAAAGAGCATGGGAGGCGAATATTATGAACGATAACGATATCAAAAACGCTTTTGAAAGCATGAACGAAAACGAACTCGAAGAACTGCTGTCCGGATTCCGGGCGGAGAGTCTCGACGAGTTGACAAAGAAAAGGACAGCAAAGAGCGCGTTTATAAAGGCGGGCTCCCCCTCGGGGGAACGCGCCGCGGCAAGGCCGCGCATAAGCCGCAGGGCGATGATCGCGATAGCGGCCTGCCTCGCGCTCGTCATAGCATTGGGCGCGGGCTCCTTCGCCTACGCCGCGGAGGCGAAGGAGTACAAGGCCGCGCTCGCATATTTCGAGGAGAACGGCCTCTCCACCGAGGGCCTTTCAAGGAGCGAAATAAAGGAGGTCTACCGCAATTTCAGGATCTCCGCCTCAGAAGAAGGACCGAACGGCGAAAAGAAGGAACACGAGACCTCCATTGGCGGCGTCAGCTTCCCCGCGGATGCTGCCGCGCCCGCGGATGATGACGAATTCATCCATGCCGATTCCAGATGGTCGAGGACCAGGAACGGTCACAGGGAGCGCATCGACGGCAGCCGCGATGAGGACGGCGTGATCACGCTGATAAAGTATCTTGACGACACCCCCCTGTGGAGCTGCACCGTCGAGCCGCAAAAGCTCAGCTTTATCACCGCGTTCCTCATTGATGACGGTACGGTGATACTCGGCGCCATACCGCATGATGAGACCAAGCCTTCGATCAAGGCGGCGATGCTGATCTCAGACGACGGGACGGAGATGTGGTTCCGCGAGATCGGCAAGGGCAGAGAAGTGAGAGCTGTCGGCGCGCCGGACGGATCCGTTGCGTTCTTCTCGCTGGTCAACGAGGATCCCTATAAGAATAACGGCATACTCCGCGTCACAAGGATCGCATCCGACGGAGAGATACTCTGCGCCGCGGATAACTTCACCGGCATGCCGGTCATCGTGGGCGAGGCCTATTGCTTCGGCGAAGGGTTCATTATTACGGGCTTCGATGCGATCGGGGCCGAGCAGCGCCTCTACATGATAGGCGCCGATGGGCGCATCAGCAGGAACGTGGACTATGCGCTCGACGGCTGGGAGTGCTATATCAGCGGCGTGAAGGAGTTCGGCGGGAAGGTGTACATCTCGGTCTATGCGGCAAAGGAGGAGTTCATCGAGACCGCGGGGAGCGAAATGGATCCCGCGACCACCGATGAAGAGGCGCTCGAATTCACAATAAACTCCACAAAGGCGCTGCTTCTTGTCTGCGATTCCGCGGGCGGCGAGCCACGTATCTTCTATGAGGCGGAGGGTTCGATGGGTATAGATCTCGATGTCAATGAAAAGGGAGAGCTCGAGTGGACGGTCTGGAGCACCTGCGCCGCGAAGGTCGAACCGAACATGCCCGCAGAGGACGATGAATGCTATGGGATAAAAGCGACCTTCAGGGTCTATAAGTACCGCTTCGCGGAGGACGGGAGCTTCATCGAAAGGTTCGATACCGGCAAGGTGACGGACGGATCGGTCGAACTGTAAAAATATTTATGCCAAAGGAGCGCGCTGTGGAAAAGCGCGCTCCTTTATGTTATACTGTATCGGGCGGGCATAAGACCCGCACATCGCAGGAGGCTGATATGATAAAGGTCACGAAGATAAATATCCCGGAGCTGCCGACCGAAAAGCCGCGCAGGCTCTACGTATACCTGCCGCGGGGCTATAACAGGAGCGAAAAGCGCTATCCCGTGCTTTATATGTTCGACGGGCACAACGTATTTTATGACAGCCACGCCACCTACGGCAAAAGCTGGGGGATGAAGCAATACCTCGAAAAGAGCGGCGAGCAGATAATACTCGCCGCCGTCGAGTGCAACCCGGAGGGAAACCGCAGGCTGAACGAGTACGCGCCGTGGAGCTTCAAAGCGGGCAGGCTCGGCTTCATAGAGGCGCAGGGCAGGCAGACTATGGAGTGGTTCGTAAACGTGCTGAAGCCCATGATCGACTCGGGATACCTCACCCTGCCCGACAGGGATCACACCATGATAGCGGGGAGCTCCATGGGCGGGATAATGGCGCTCTGGGCGGCGGTCGAGTATAACGGGGTATTCTCACGGGCGGCGGCGCTCTCGCCGAGCCTCTGGCTGGAGCCGCGGCGTATGGCGGAGGCCATACGGCGGCGGGACCTTTCCGGCACGAGGGTATATCTCGACATGGGCGGCGGCGAGGCCGAAGGCGACGGGCGCCTTATAACCACCATGTTCGAAACGGCGAAGCGGCTCGCAAATTCGGGCGCGGAGGCCGCGGCGCGGGTCGTGCCCGGCGCCCTTCACAACGAGGCTGCGTGGGAAAAGCGCATCCCGGTGTTCTTCGATTATCTCATGGGAAGGAACTGCTGAAATAAAAAAGGAGCCGCCCGGGGGTGGATTCGCCCCGAGACGGCTCCTCTTTTTTATATCACTCGAACTGCGAGCGGTAGAGCCTGTAATAGAAGCCCTTCCGTTCCATGAGCTCGCGGTGGGTGCCCTGCTCGACGACGTCGCCCTTGTCGAGCACGAGTATGAGGTCGGCGTTTTGTATCGTGGAGAGGCGGTGCGCGATGACGAAGCAGGTCTTATCCTGCATGAGGCGGCGCATTGCTTCCTGTATCGCGCGCTCGGTGGAGGTGTCAACGTTGGAGGTCGCCTCGTCGAGAATGAGCATGCGCGCGTCGTAGAGCATGGCGCGGGCGATCGTCAGGAGCTGCTTCTGCCCCTTTGAGATATTGCCGCCGTCCTCGCTGACGACGGTGTCATAACCCTTCGGCAGGCGCATTATGAAGGGGTGTATGTGGGCGGCTTTGGCCGCGGCGGCGACCTCCTCCATCGTGGCGTCCTGCCTGCCGTAGGCGATGTTCTCGAATATTGTCCCGCGGAAGACCCATGTATCCTGCAGGACCATCGCGAACGCCTTTCGCAGACTTTCCCTCGTGCAGGAGCAGATCTCGTGCCCGTCGACGGTGATGCTCCCGCTCTGCGCGTCGTAGAAGCGCATGAGCAGATTAATTATCGTCGTCTTTCCCGCGCCCGTCGGGCCGACTATCGCTATCAGCTTACCGGCCTCCGCGTGCATGGAGAGGTCGTGTATTATGGTCTTGCCCGGGTCGTAGCCGAAAGCGACGTGCTCCATCGCGACGTCGCCGCGCACGTTTTCGAGCTTCAGCGCGTCGTCCGCGTCCTTGGGCTCCTCCTCAGCGTCAAGCAGCTCAAACACCCTTTCCGAGGCTGCGAGCGCGGAGAAGAGCTCGTTTATGATGTTGGCGATCTCGTTGATCGGGCCGGAGAACTTCCTCGAATACAGCACGAACGAGGAGATATCCCCGAGGAGTATCCTCCCGCCCATGAAGAGGAGCGACCCGAAGAGCGCTATGAGCGAGAGCGTTATGTTGTTGATGGTCCCCATCGTGGGGCCGATAGTCACGCCGTAGCGGTCGGCGTCGTAATAGGCCTCCGCCGCGGCGGAGTTGATCTCGTCAAAGCGCTCCTCCACGCGGCCGCCGTAGGCGTAGGCGCGGATGGTCTTCTGCCCGGAGAGCATCTCCTCGACGAAGCCGTTCATCACGCCGTAGCTCTTCGACCGCTTCACGAAGCGGGGCTGGGTCTTCTTCCTCATGCGGGAGGTGTATATGACAGAGGCCGGCACGCTGAACAGCACGACGAGCGAGAGCAGGGGAGAGATGGTTATCATCATCACGACGGAGCCGACCACCGTGACGACGCTCGTCAGTATCGCGACGACGTCCGTCGCCATGCAGGTCGAAATGACGTCGATATCGTAGCTGACGCGGCTGATTATGTCGCCCGCCTGATTGCGGTCGAAATAGCTGACCGGCAGGCGCATGAGCTTTTCGAAAACGCTGCGGCGCATCTGCTTCGCGGCGCGTTTTGATATGTTCATCATTATGACGTGTATGAGCACCGTCAGCGCGGAGGAGGCTGCGTAGCATATGAGCATGCGCTTCGCGTAGTACCAGACCCGCTCGAAATCGACCTTGCCCTCCCCGGCGGCGGCCTC
Source organism: Clostridia bacterium (assembly GCA_017509785.1). Lineage (GTDB taxonomy): Bacteria > Bacillota > Clostridia > Christensenellales > CAG-138 > UBA3857. The sequence continues at coordinate 124,960 of JAFWOT010000014.1, read as the reverse complement.
GTTTATCGCGGAGCCCGCGAGGTTCGGCCCCCAGAGCGAGAGCAGGTTCGAGCATATGCACAGCGCGAACACGAGCAGCAGCAGCGGCAGGAACGGACGGAGATAGCGAAGCATCCGCGCGAGCGCCCCGCGCGAATCCTTCGGCTTATGCATTATCGAATCCCTTGCCGCCATATCAGTTCACCTTTCCCGGCAGGAGCCGGAGCAGCTTTTTAAGGGGAGAACGGCTCATATCACATTTCCCCCATCTGAGTTTCATGTATCTGCCTGTAAGCGGGGCAGGTCCGCAGGAGCTCCTCGTGAGTCCCGTGACCAGCGATCCGCCCCTCGTCGAGCATAATTATGCTGTCGAGCGACATGATGGAGGAAATGCGCTGCGCGATGACTATCGTCGTCGCCTCGCCGTGGTTTTCCCTTATCGCGCGGCGCAGGTTGGCGTCCGTCCTGTAATCGAGCGCGGAGGAGGAATCGTCGAGTATGAGTATCTCGTGCCTGCCCGCTAGCGCCCTTGCGACGAGCAGCCTCTGCTTCTGCCCGCCGGAGAAATTCGCGCCGTGTATGACGGCCCTGTGATCGACGCCGTCCTCATATGAGTTGACGAATTCCGCCGCCATCGCGTCGGCAAGCGCTTCGGCGACGCCCGCTTCGTCTATATCGCGGCCGAATACGACGTTCTCGCGGATGGTGTCGGCGAAAATAACGTCGTTCTGGAAGACCACGCCGAACATCCTGTGCAGCTCGTCCGCATCATAGGAGCGCACGTCCCGTCCGCCGACGAATATCCTGCCCTCCTGCGGATCGTAGAAGCGCATGAGCAGGTTGATAATGCTCGTCTTGCCGGAGCCCGTCGCCCCAATTATGCCGAGCGAGCCTCCCTTTTCTATGGAGAAGCTCACGTTCTCAAGGCAGCGGCTGCGTTCCGCGCCGAGGAAGCCCTTCGAGTCCGCGGCCTCCTCCGAAGCGTCGTAGCTGAAGGAGACGTTGTCGAACACGATGAACCCGGGGCAGGGCGGCTCCTCCGAGGCGGCCTCCGCTATGGGGGTGAGCTCCACGGGGGAATCCACCGCTTCGCCTATGCGCTTGGCGGAGGCGTTCGCCTTCGATAGCATCATGAATATGCGGTTGAGGCCCATGACACCCATGAGTATCATATTAAAATAGGTGAGGAAGGCGAGTATCACGCCCGGCTCGGTCTGCCCGTCGTTGACGCGCCTTGCCCCGAGCAGTACGACGAGCGCGAGCCCGACGTTCAAAAACAGGGTGACGAGCGGCCCGGGGAGAGCCATGGTGACGCCTGCCTTTATGTCGCGCGCGGTCGATTCCGCGTTGGCCGCGGCAAAGCGGCGGCGCTCATGCTCCTCGCGGGAGAGCGCCTTTACAACGCGTATTCCGGTTATGTTTTCGCGCATTATGCGGACCATATCGTCCATTCCGCGCTGGACGCGGTCGTAGAGAGGGATGCCCTTTACGGATATGAACACGACGAGCGCTATCATAACGGGGGCCATCACGCAGAGTATGAGCGCGAGGCCGGTATCCATCGTGAGCGTCACGGCGATCCCGCCGATGAGCATTATCGGCGCGCGGATGCCTATCGTCTGCATGGACTGGGTGAACGACTGAACGTTATATGAATCGGAGGTCATCCTCGAAATGAGGGAGGGCAGGCCGATCCTGTCCATCTGCCCGCCGGAGAGCCTCAGCGCGGCGGCGAAAAGATCCCGCCGTATGCGGTAGGTGGCCTCCTTCGCCGTCTTAACGGAGAGGCGGTTCGCATTGACGTTGAGGAACCTCACGGCGAGCGCGAGCAGTATCATGACTGCGCCCCAGAGCAGCACGTGCGGAAAACTCCCCGTCGGAACGACGTGGTCTATTAGGTGCTCCATGACGAAGGGTATCAAAAGCTCGAGCAGAGTGCCGATGAGCTTAATGCCCATTACGCCGCTTATGCGCCCCAAATGTTCACGCAGGTATTTCCACAGGAATCGCATGGGAAATGAAAACGAGCCCCCCGATTTGCATTGCTTCTTTTGAGCTATCTTAACATTTTGAGAGCCGCCGTGTCAAGCGAAAAAACTCAGGCTTCCCGTATGAGGACCTTCTCCGCCGAAGCCTTCTGCCCGGGCTCCAGCACGAGGAACTGCGCGTCCCATTCGCCCGAGAGGAGCTTTTCGATGAGGCGCGTCCCCCCGGGGACGTACTCCGTTTCGGCTTCGAGCCAATCGGCGTCGCGCTTTACGGTCTCGAAATACTCCGGACGGCGGCAGTCGTTGAGGCCGGTGTCTATGATAAATACGCGGTCGTAAAGGCGCTTCCAGTCATCGTGATAGCGGCGCTTTGTTTCCGGGTCCTTATCCCGCGTCATGCTCTCGAATATGGCCCTGAAGGACTCGTCCGCCGGATCCTTCGCGCGGACGTACAGGCTGCGGGGCTGCTTGAGGTCGCTCTTCGGGGAGTCGCCCGTCTGAAGGAGGAGCGAAACGCAGTCGTCTACCCTCGGCATAACAACGCGGCAGGGGGCCGATACGCCCTCCCATGAGCCGCCGCAGAACCCCATGACGACGAGCGCCGTCCTCACTTTCGCGGGCAGGCGGGCGATGAGCTCCAGCACGTGCTCCCGCATCTCGGCGGGGTCGCGGTGATATTTCCGGTCAAGGTAAAATACTGGGTAGTCCGTGCCGAGCTTTGCCTGCGCGGCCTCGACGTATTCGCGCAGCGAGGTGCAGGCGATGACGGCGGCGTCCTTCATGGGTTCGCGCGCGGTGATGAGCGTCAGACGCTCGGGCAGATCGAACACCGCCTTTTTCATGAAGAGCGGGTAGAAGTATTCGTTTTCGAGCCGCTCAAAGGGGAGCCACTCGAATATGTGCGTGTGCCCGCGCTCGTAAAGGGTGAAGCTCTCCCCGCGGGAAGGGAGGCCGCTCCCGTCCGCGTCAATGAGGAAATACAGGCAGAGCTCGTGGTAATCGAGGCCGTCGACGTCCTCCGTGAAGAAGGACTGGCAGAGCCAGAGCGGGCGGACTATTTCGGCCGATATCTCAAGCTCCTCGCGCACCTCACGCAGGACGGCGGCTTCGGCCGTCTCGCCGAGCTTCACGCGGCCGCCGGGCAGATAGTAATACGGGGAGCGCTCGTCCCGCATGGCGAGTATGCGCCCCTGCGATATAATGACCGCGCATACGCGGTAATTGAACTTCGAGCTTCCGCTCGTGTAGGTTACGTCCATGGAGTGCTCCTTTGAGTTTATATCCGCATTTTAACACCGGGACCGCTCCGGGTAAAGCCCTTTCGGGACAAAAACAGAGCCGGGCGCCCTGCAGAATGGACGCCCGGTTCTGAAAGCCGTTAGGCAGAAAGGCTGTTAGTCGCTGACTTTGCAGTACATGAAGTACTTGTAGCCGAGGGGGTTGGAGAAGAAGCCCGTTACGTTCTTGCTGATCATGTAGGTATCGGTGTAGAAGTACAGGGGGCAGATGCAGCCGGTCTCCATGAGCATATCCTCGGCGACGTGCATGAGCTGATAGCGGACGTTGTTGTCGGTGCAGTTCTTGATGGTCTTGATGAGCACGTCATAGGTATCCGCCCAGGTGCCGTTCTCGACCTTTACGTCGTAACCGAAGGAGGTGAGATCGAGGTTGTAGCATGCGACGGAGGCGTGATCGCCCTTGCCGAACTGAACGTCGTTGTTGCCGGAGGCGGTGGTCCACATATCAAGGAAGCAGATGGGATCGTTGTAATCTGCTACCCAGCCGTTGCGGGCGACGGAGAAGTTGCCGCTCTTACGGGTGTTGAGGAAGGTGTTCCACTCCTGGTTCTCAAGGTTCATCGTGATGCCGATGCCGGCAAGAGCGCCCTGGAGATACTCGGCGATGGCCTTGTGGCCCTCGGAGGTGTTGTAGAGGTAGTTGAGGGTGGGGAAGTTGGTGAACTTCTCGCCGTCGAACTCGTAGTACTTCTTCAGGGTCTCCACGGCGGCGTTGAAGTTGTCCTCAAACGCGGCGGGATCCACGTTGTAGTAGCCCTCGAAGCCCTCGTTGGCGCCGGCGGTCTTATAGAACTCGGTGCCGTCGGGGTTCGTCATGCCCATAGCGACGAAGGAGGAAGCGGGGACCTCACCGGACTGGGAGATCTCGTTTACGATGTAGTTGCGGTCGAAGAGCAGGCCGATGGCGCTGCGGATCTCGGCGCGGGCGTTCTCGGCTTCGATGCCGGTGAGGCCGGAGCCTTCGGGAAGGATATCCTCGTTGATGTTCCAGCAGACGTAGTAGGTGCCGATCTGACCGGCTACCTTATACTCGTCGGGATACTCGCTCTTGAGGGTGGCCATCTCGTTGGTGGGAACGTCGTCGATGAGCTGCCAGGTGCCGTTCTTGAAGTTGGCGACCATGTTGTTGGAATCGTTGGAGAGATAGAACTCGATCTTGTCCATGAGGATCTTGTCCGCGTCGACGTAGTGGGGATTCTTCTCAAGGGTGATTACGGAGTTGTGATCCCAACCGGTCATGGTGTAGGCGCCGTTGGAGATGTAGGTGGAAGGATCGGTCGCCCAGCTCTCGTTGGCAACGACGTCCTCGCGTACGGGGAAGTATACGGGGAAGGCGAGCAGCTCGTTCCAGTAGGAAACGGCGTTGTAGAGGGTGACCTGAAGGGTCTTCTCATCGAGGGCCTTGACGTTGAGCTTCGCGTCGGGGTTGACCTGCTCACCGTTGTCGTTGGTCTCCCAGATGTCGTTGTAGCCGTCCACGACCTCGAACATATAGCCGTAATCGGCAAGCAGATCGTAGGAGGCGGCGCGCTGCCACGCGAACTCGAAATCGGCGGCGGTGACGTCCTTGCCGTCGGACCACTTGAGCCCGTCGCGCAGGGTGTAGGTGTAGGTTACGGTGCCGTCGTCATTGGTGACGCCCTCGACCAGCTCCTTGGCGGCGTCGGGAACGATGACGAGCTTACCGTTGGCGTCCTGCTCCCACTTCGCAAGGCCGGAGAAGAGGTGCGCGATGAGGGTAGCGCCGTCGACGGCGGAGTTCAGAGCGGGATCGATGGTGTCGGGCTCGGAAGCGAGACATACGGCAATGCTGCTCTTGGCGCCCGTATTGTTGGGCTTTTCGCCGGTCGTACAGGCGGCGAGCGCAATGAGCATCATCATTGCCAGAAGCAGTGCAAGGATCTTTTTCATGATAAACTTCCTTTCGATTTTTTGATTTTCAAAACACGCGGGGCGTGTGATGAACGGTTCAGATCTCGTTCAGGCGGTGGCAGGCGACGAAATGCCCGGGGGCCACCTCCTTGAATTCGGGCATGCCCTCCGCGCAGCAGGGGGCGGCGTGCGGGCAGCGCGTGCGGAACGGGCAGCCGGAGGGCGCGTTGAGCGGGCTCGGTATGTCGCCGGTGAGGACGATCCTCTTGTTTGCCTTGGCGATCTTCGGATCGGGCTGCGGCACGGCGGACATCAGCGACTTCGTGTACGGGTGGAGGGGACGGTCATAGATCTCGGCGGCGTCGGCAAGCTCGACCATCTTCCCGAGGTACATGACGGCTATTCGGTCGGAGATATGGCGGACGACCAGTATGTCGTGCGCTATAAAGAGGTAGGTCAGGTCCATCTGCTCCTGGAGCTCGACGAACATATTTATGACCTGCGCCTGGATGGATACGTCCAACGCGGAGACGGGCTCGTCGCAGACTATGAACTCCGGGTTGAGGGCGAGCGCGCGGGCGATACCTATGCGCTGGCGCTGACCGCCGGAGAACTCGTGCGCGTACCTTGAGGCGTGCTCGGAGTTGAGGCCGACCCTGTCCATCAGGGCGAGTATCTTCTGTTCCCTGTCGGCCTTGCCGGAGTACATCTTGTGGATGTCGAGCGGCTCGCCGATTATGTCGGAGACGGTCATGCGCGGGTCGAGCGAGGAATAGGGATCCTGGAAGACCATCGTGGCCTTTTTGCGGAGCTCGTTTATTCCCGCCTTGTCGGAGATCTTCTTCCCGTCGAATATGACCTCGCCCGCCGTGGGCTTGTAGAGGTGGAGTATGCTCCTTCCGACGGTGGTCTTTCCGCAGCCGGATTCGCCCACGAGGCCGAGCGTCTCGCCGCGGCGGATGCTGAAGGATACGTCGTCGACGGCCTTTAGGGGCTTCGTCTTGAAGGCGCCCACGTTGATGTTGAAATACTGTTTAAGGTGCTGCACCTCAACGAGAGGCCGGCTGTTTTCGTCAAAGGTCTTCATTCGGCTGCGCCCCCTTCCTCTTCAAGCTCCAGCTCGCCCTTTTCGAGGCCCTCCTTGACGTTCATCCAGCAGGCGGCGAAATGCTCCTCGTTAAGGCGCATCCGCTCGCATCGGCTGTGTATGCAGACCTTCATCGCCGCGTCGCAGCGGGGCGCGAAGGGGCAGCCCTCCGGCATGTTGAGAAGGTCTATCGGCGTTCCCGTGATGGGATGCAGCTTGCTCCCGGCGGTGTCCGCCGTCGGGATGGAGCGCATGAGGCCCTTCGTGTATTCGTGCTTGGGGTTGTAGAATATCTCCTCCGCGGTGCCCTGCTCGCAGATGGAGCCGGCGTACATGACTATGACCTCGTCGCACATCTGGGCGACGACGCCGAGATCGTGCGTGATCATTATTATCGCCATGCCGAGCTCCTCCTGCAGGGACCGCATGAGCTCGAGTATCTGGGCCTGGATCGTGACGTCCAGCGCCGTCGTCGGCTCGTCGGCTATGAGTATGTCGGGCTCGCAGGCGAGCGCCATCGCTATCATCACGCGCTGACGCATACCGCCCGAGAACTCGAACGGGTACTGCTTCATTCGCTTTTCGGGCTCGTTCACGTTGACGAGCCGCAGCATCTCGACGGCGCGCTCCCTTGCCTGCGCCTTCGTGCGGTCGGAATGGAGCATGATCGCTTCCATGAGCTGATGGCCTATCGTGTAGGTGGGGTTGAGCGAGGTCATCGGATCCTGGAATATGATGGAGATCCTGTTCCCGCGGACGGTCTTCATGACGGATTCGCCCGCGTTGACGAGCTCCTGCCCGTCAAGCTTTATTGAGCCGGAGACTATCTTGCCGGTGGAGGCGAGTATCTGCATGATGGAGTACGCGGTGACGGATTTGCCCGAGCCGCTCTCGCCGACTATGCCGAGCACACGCCCCCTGTCAAGGTTGAAGGAGACGCCGTTGACGGCCTTGACTTCGCCCGCCGGAGTGAAGAACGATGTATGCAGATCGCGTACCTTGAGTAAAGGTTCCATAATTGCGGGCTCCTTTCTTAAGTCCTGAGCTTGGGATCGAACGCGTCGCGCAGGCCGTCGCCGAAGAGGTTCAGCGACAGAACTATCAGCGAGATGACTATCGCCGGGATTATGAGGCGGTAGGGATAGGAGCTGAGGCCGTTGAGCGCGTCGGAAGCGAGAGACCCGAGCGAGGGCATCGGCGCGTTTACGCCGAGCCCGAGGAAGGAGAGGTAGCTCTCCGTGAATATCGCGTTGGGGATCTGCAGCGCGGTGGAGATTATGACGACGCTTATGCTGTTGGGGAGCAGGTGCTTTTTGATTATCCTGCCGCCCTTGGCGCCCGCGGCCCTCGCGGCGAGCACGTATTCCTGCTCCCTGAGGGAGAGTATCTGCCCGCGGATGAGGCGCGACATGCTGACCCAGTAAAGCACGCCGAAGACTATGAACAGCGAGATGATGTTGCTGCCGATCTTCTCGAGCGCCGTCCCCTCAAGGGCGGAGCCGAGCGTTTCCTTCAGAACGGCGGCAAGCAGTATTACCATGAGCATATCGGGCAGCGAATAGATGATATCGACTATTCGCATTATGATGAGGTCGACCGCTCCGCCGAAGTAGCCCGCGATGGAGCCGACCGTCATGCCGATTATGAGGACTATTATGCTCGCAAAGAAGCCGACCGCCAGGGAGATCCTCGTCCCGTAGACGACGCGGATGAAGTAATCCCTGCCCTGGTTGTCCGTCCCGAATATGTGGGGGAAGATCTTCTCGCCCGCCTCTATGCGCGCCTTTTCGGAGGCGCCGTATTCGAACGGGGCGAGGTTGTTGTAGCTGCTGTCGACCGCCTTGCCCGGCTGTACGCCGAGCATCGTCTCGTAGGAGTAGGGCCAGAAGGCGGGTATTATGAGCGAGGCCAGCGTTATCACGATGATTATAACGAGGCTTGCCGTTGCGACGCCGTTCTTCAAAAGGCGCTTCATGCCGTCCCTGAAGAAGGTGGACGAGGGGCGCATCTGCACCATGTAGGCCTTTTCCTCTTCGGTGGCGGGGATGAAGGAGTCAACGTCCACGTGCATGGAAAACTTTTTCACGTTCATGCTATCGCCTCCTTATTCCAGATTGATGCGCGGATCGACGACCTTGTAGAGTATGTCGCTCACAAGATTCATTATGACGATCAGCACGGCAAGGACTATGGTCGTCCCCATTATGAGGGGGTAATCGCGGTTCGTAATGCTCTGTACGAAGGCCTTGCCTATGCCCGGCACGGCGAATATCCTCTCGACGACGAGCGACCCCGTGACTATGTAGGCGAGCATCGGCCCGAAATAGGTGATGACGGGAATGAGCGAATTCTTCAGCGCGTGGCCGAATATTATCTTCGTGCCCGAAACGCCCTTCGCCTTTGCCGTGCGGATGTAATCCTGCCCGAGAACGTCGAGCATGGAGGAACGGGTCAGCCTCGTTATATAGGCCATCGGGTAGAGCGAGAGCGTGATGATCGGCAGGACGAGACCGCCCTTTGCGGCTCCGTTGGCCGGCAGCAGATGCAGGCTGACGGCAAACAGCGCCAACAGCAGCGCGCCCATAATAAATGACGGCATCGAAACGAAGGCCGTCGTTATGACCATTACTATCTTGTCTATGAGCTTGTTTCGGCGCAGAGCGGCAACGGCCCCGAGAACGATCCCCGAGACCGCCGCGATGACCGCCGCGATCACGCCGAGCTTCGCCGAAGTCTTCATGCCGTCGGTGATGATATCGATGACCATACGCCCCCTCTGCTTCAGGGAGGGACCGAAATCGAACTTCGTGACGATATCCTCAAGATAGGTGAAGTACTGCTGCATGAGGGGCTTGTCGAGCCCGTACTTCGCCTCGAGCGCGGCCTGCGCCGCCGGGGAGATCGCCTTCTCGCTCGTAAACGGGCCGCCGGGTACGGCGTGCATTACGAAGAAAGTCACCGTTATGACGACCCAGACGGTGAGGACCGCAAGCAGGATCCTCTTTAAAATGTAGAACATTGTTTTTGAGTTCATCCGTCTTACACCTTTCTTTTAAGAAAGCGCCTCCCGCCTGAGCGGCAGAAAACACCCTCCGTCATTCAGGGTTGATCACTATTCGATTATATAACATCCCGAACGAAAAATCAATGCCCCCTGTATATTTTTTAAAAATAAATCCATCGCGGCCCATACGCGCCCGTAAATTGAGAAAAAAACCCGCTGTTCGGGGGATTTTGGTCTTGCTGTTTTTGTCGGATCATGATAATATGTGTATAATGCGGAGAAGGCGCTCCGCGTTCGGAACGGAGAAAAAATGCTTTTGTTTTTGTCGATGATCAAAACGGAGGAGGAGAGGGAGCTTTGCGAAGCGCTCTATTTCGAGCATCGCTCCGCAATGTTCGCGCTCGCGTTTTTGTATCTTAAGAACGAATACGATTCCGAGGACGTCGTCCAGACCGTTTTCTGCGAGGTCGCTTCAAAGTATATTAAAAAGCTGGAGCCCCTCGACAAAAAGAGCAGGGAGCGGTTCCTGCTCCTCGTCACAAAATACAGGGCCCTCAACGCGAAGGAAAGAAGATCGAAGCTCGTGTTCATTGAGGATGAGGCCGCCGAAGCCGAGCTCACGGATCCGACCGACGAGGATCTCATCGAGCGGATATGCAGGCTCGACGAATACGAGGAGCTCCGCAGGGCGGTGCAGCGGCTCGAGCCGGAGGAAAGGGCGCTTCTTTGGATGCGCTTCGGGCTGGAGCTCTCCTCCGCCGAGACGGCGCAGCTCCTCGGGGAGAAGCACACCACGGTAATAAAGCGTCTGCAGCGCGCAAAGAAGAGGATCGCTTCCTTTATGAAAAGCGAGGAGGAAAAACGATGACTGTCGCCGTATTCAATGAAACGCTCGCCATGTGCATAGACGCGGATCTTTCCGCCGAAAGGGCGGGAAAGGAGCTTCCGGAGCACGTCTTCTCGGAGGCCTTCGAGAGGCGCATGGATGAATTTTTCGCAAACCGCAGGAAGGAGCGGGAAGCGGCTTCCGCAGCGTGGGAGCCTCCCGCCGCGGAAAAAAGGAAGCCCCGCGGCATAAAAGCGAAATACTGGCTCATAGCCGCCGCGGCGGTGCTGCTCGCTTTCGCGGCGGTCGCCTGCGCCGTGCCGGAGATCCGCGAGAGCGTGGCGGGCTTCTTCATAAGGGTATTCGGGGATCATTTCGATTACGAACCCGAGATCTCGCAGGAAGGGATCGGCCGCGTTTACGGCTTCACGGAGGCGCCCGAAGGATTTTTCGTGGACGTTTCCGCCAGGGAGGGCAATATGATAGTCACGACCTATTCGGATCCTTCCGGCGCGTACATAAAGCTTTGCCAGGCGGCAAGGGGCTTTTCCGGGGAATCCGTAAACAGGGAGGGCTGCTCCCTGCTGGAGCGCGAGGTCGGCGGCAGATCGGTCACGCTCCTTCTCGGGGAGGAATTCTCCCATGCCGCGTGGGTCGAGGACGGGTATTATTTCTCGATCTCCTGCTCGCCGGGGTTCGATGAAAGCGACATCGAATCCTGGATACTGTCCCTCGGGGCGGATTGAATAAAAGCAATAAAAAAGCCCGTGAATACGCAGGTATCCGCGGGCTTTTCGATAGGATGGGCCGCTGCCGTCAGTAGGTCGCAGTGCTCGTCTTGACTATAACGTCGTCGGGTCCTCCCGTCCCGGAGAAGGTGAACGTCACGGTGACGCGGTACGTTCCCGTGGAGGAGAGGTTCGTCGTGAAGGTGTTGAGGAACGAGGCCCCCGTTACGGAATCGATCCATACGTTGTCGGTATAGCCGATGTTGACCCTCGTCCAGAATATCCCGAGTATCCTCTTCTCGACGTAAAGCTCCGCCCCGATGCGGGTGGTCTTGCCCTTTATGCCGTTCCCGACGAGCAGTACCGAGAGCTTCCCGTTGGAATTGATGCTGCTGCTGATGGAACAGCTTACCGCGTTGTTGTAGGTCACCGCCGCGCGGGCCATCCTCAAAGGCGCGCCGGCGCACCCCGCAAGCAGTATCAGCGCAAGCGCCAACAGCAGACTTTTCTTAAACGTCGCTTTCATATTACCCCCCAATACGTGTTTTTTCGGGGAAGAGCCGCCGGCCCGTATTCCCCTCATATATATAGCAAGCGGGCGCGGACGAAGTGGACAGCTTTTTAAAAATATATTTCGACTCGTTCCGGGAACCGAACAAGCCGTAAAGCTCCGTGCCGGAGCTTCCCGCGCGGGGTTGACACGGGACCGGGGCTGTAATAGAATGTCCGGACGGCCCGCGGCATTAGTCCGGCGTTGGTCGCTCCATGATAAACTAATGCAAATACAATGACGGAAGGAGCGGAAAATGAGCGATTTCGTATTTGATGACAACGGCGCTTCGAACGAGGCGATAGTGAAAGCTCTTTATGAAAACTATGAGAGCATATACGCGATAGACGCGCTTACCTCCGCGTACCGGTGCTTTCACGAGAGCGATTCATACCGCAGCCTGAAGCTCGCGGGAAGCGGGGAGGATTTCTTCGGCGCTCTGAAAAACAACATCCCCAAATTAATCTATGAGGGCGACCGTGAATACGTTCTCAAAAAGCTCTCAAAGGAGAATCTGTTCGAGGGCCTTGAAAGGGCGAAATACTATGAGTTCGTTTACAGGCTCAATATTGACTCGAACGCCCTCTACCATAAGCTCAGGGCGACGAAGGCGCTGCTCGGCGGCAGGCCGCACATACTCATCGGGATAATGAACGTCGATATGTCCTTCCGAAGGGACAGGGCGAACGTGGATCAGATATCGTCCATGCAGAGCAAAGAGAAGAATCTTCTCGACGCCATACTCGCGAGCGCGGACGGATACATCGAGGCAAACCTCACGAAGGATCTGATACTTTCGATCTCGCCGTATCAGCACCTGAAGGACAAGCTCTCGCTGGAGGGCGGGCTGATCGAAGGCGAGCCCCTGACCTACACCCGCTGGGCGAAGTGGATCTGCGACACCATGGTGGTGGAGGGCAAGGAGAGGTTTGTGGAGATCGGCGACCGCGGGTATCTCATAAACTGCTTCGAACAGGGCGAGAGGAGAGCGTCGGTCTCATTCACCGCCCTGCACGACGACGGGCGCAAGCAGCCCTGCAGGAAGGTGTTTTACCTTTACCGCGACGAGGCGACGAAGGACATACTCTCGTTCGGCGTGATCTACGACCTGACGCAGCAGCAGCGCAGGGAGAAGGAGCTCGAGGAGCTGCAGTACAAGCTCCAAATGAGCCGGATCCGCAATTTCACGAGCCAGATGCAGCCGCACTTCCTGTATAACGCGCTCGGCTCCATTCAGGAGATCATACTCGAAAACCCGGAGTACGCTTCGGATCTTCTCGGGGATTTCACCATCCATCTCAGGAGCTGCATCCGTGCGATGTCGAACGACGCGCCCATCTCGTTCCGGCAGGAGCTTTCGAATATCCGGGCGTACGTCAACATCGAGAAGATGCGCCTCGGCGAAAAGCTGAAGGTGATCTACGATATAAGCGCCGCCGATTTCGACATAGTGCCCCTCAGCATTCAGCCTCTCGTCGAAAACGCGATACGGCACGGCATATACGGGCGCGGGGAGCGGGGCGGCACGCTGACCCTCACGACGGAGGAGCTTGACGACCGCAGGCTGATCCGGGTGGAGGACGACGGAGTCGGGTTCGACGCGAGCAGATTCGGCGAGGATATGTACGGCGAACGGACCGAATCGACGGGCATCAGGAATATCACGTTCCGTCTTGAAAAGATGATGGGCGCGGAGGTTCGGGTCGAAAGCGAGATCGGCGTCGGGACGAGGGTCACGGTGAGCATACCGAAGGAACCGCGGGAGTGACGGACGCTTCCCGCTTCACGGAAGGGCCGCGTCTGCGGGCGGCCGCCGAATATAAAGGAAAGTCGAGGATTGAACGAAATGAGGATAATGATCGTTGACGACGAGCCCCTCATGCTGCGAAGGTTCGTCAGGCTGTGCGAGGGGATCCCCGCGCTGACTGTCGCGGGGCAGTTCGAGTCCGCGAAGGAAGCGCTTGGCTTCGCCGAAGAGAACGACGTGGAGGCCGCGTTCCTCGACGTCGCGATGCCGGGCATGAGCGGAGTGGAGCTCGCAAACGCGCTCCGCGCGATAAAGCCCGATATCGTTATTGTGTTCGTTTCCGCTTACGAGGATTATCTTTGGGATTTCAACCGCATCGGCGGCGACTACTATCTGCTCAAGCCCTACGACAGGGAGATGCTCGCCGCGACGGTGGAAAGGGCGCGCCTTATCGCGCAGCGCCAGCGGAAGAAGCTCTTTGTCCGCACTTTCGGGCGGTTCATGGTGCTGAGGGACGGACAGCCCCTCGATCTTACCGGGAAGGCAAAGGAGATACTTGCCCTCGTGATCGCCAAAAGGGGCAGGGAGATCAGCAACGAATCGATCTACTGCACCCTTTGGGAGGGGCGCCCCCTTGGGAACGATATGATGTCCGTCTACTACAACGCGCTCGGAAGGCTGAAAAAACAGCTCAGGGAGAACGGCGCCGAGGAGCTTCTCATCTCCACAAGGAGGGGACAGATGGCGGACACTTCGATGATCGACTGCGATTACTATGATTGGCTCGACGGGAAGAGGGATCCCGGCAACCGCTTCGAAGGGGAGTTCCTTTCGGAGTATTCGTGGGGAGAGGAGCTCCTCGCCGAGCTGATGAGAATGGAATAAAGCGGCTTTTGCAGCATTGCCCCCGCCTTTTGCGCGGGGGCTTTTTGACGCCTTTTTCCGGGAGCCCGGTCGGAGGGAACGACGAATAACCGCCGTAATATATTTTATTGGCTCCCGAAAAGGGCCGAAATCGTTTGTCCCGGGTTGGTGAGCGGATGCTATACTGTCGAAACCGATCCGGGGAAGCGGCAGCGTTCCCCGTCGGGATCCAGTAGATCCGGGAAGCGCATGGCCGATGAAACCCTTGAAAAGAATGCGGCGGGATGAGCTTATTGAAGTGATATACCGGCTCATGCAGTCGGAGGAAAAGCTCAGGACCGAAAACGAAGAATTGAAGCGAAGACTGCGGGAGCAGGAGATGAATATCGAAAATTCCGGCTCCATCGCAGAAGCCGCTCTCAAATTGAGCGGGATATTCGATTCCGCCCAGAGAGCGGGCGAGATATTCGTAAAGCAGTACAGGGCGCAGGCGGAGCGGATGCTCGAAAGGGCAAGACGCGAAGCCGGGGCGTTAGGGGCGGCGGCCCGCGAAGGCGCGCAGGCAACGGCGGAAGGAACGGAGCATGAAGACGAAGCGGAACAGAAGAGCGGAGAAGGGGATCCCCCCGGGACCGGGCATGGCGCCCATCCCGTCGAAGGCTGAGGTCGAGCGGGAGCGAGACCGGATCAGGCGCTCGAAAGCGTTCAGAAAGGCGCTTTCCGGCACGATCTATTCGCTGCTCGTTATAGCCGCCCTCGCGATACTCGTATCCTCCCTCGTGCTGCCGATACTGCAGATCAGCGGCGACAGCATGGACCCCACCCTGAAGGACGGAGAGATAATAGTCCTTCTCAGGACGAAGAAGATATCAAAGGGCAGCCTCTGCAGCTTCACATGGAACAACAGGACGCTCATAAAGCGGGTTATTGCCGGCCCGGGCGACTGGGTCGATATAGCCGACGACGGGACCGTGCGGGTAAACGGAGAGGTCATCGACGAGCCTTACGTCACGGAACGCGGCCTCGGCGAATGCGATCTCGAGTTCCCGTATCAGGTGCCGGAGGATTCCTACTTCACGATGGGCGACAACCGGAATATGAGCGTGGATTCGAGAAGCTCTAAGATAGGCTGCGTCCACAGCGATCAGATAATAGGACAAGTTTGGCTGAGGGTCTGGCCGATACCGAGGTTCGGGCCCGTTGACAGGGATTGGAGAGCATAGATGAAAAACGCAATTGAAAAAGACGCCGCGATCCACGGCCCCGTTTTGAGGAGGACGGCGCTGCTTGCCGTCATGGCGATCGTTACAGCGGGAGCGGTTTTCTGGATGCTCCGCATAAAGGGGATCACGATGACGAACGAGGCCGGATGCGGCCTCGAGGAACACGTGCATACCGAGGAATGCATCGCGTCGAAAACGCCGATCTGCGGCATGGAGGAATCGGAAGCGCATCGGCACGGCGACGAATGTTGTGAGATCGTCTATGGCTGCGGCAAAACGGAGCACGTCCACACCGCTTCCTGCTACCCCGATCCCGGCGCCGACGTCGAGACCGAGGATGATTGGCTCCGGACCCTCCCCGACGCGGATCTCATGACGGGCGTCTGGAACGAGGACATAGCGCGCGTCGCCGCTTCACAGCTCGGCTATGAGGAGAGCACGGAAAACTACGTCCTCGGCGAGGACGGCGGGCGCAGAGGCTACACCCGTTACGGCGAATGGTACGGCAATCCCTACGGGGATTGGAGCACGATGTTCGCGGCGTTCTGCCTCAATTACGGCGGAGTTCCCGCCGACGCGATCCCTCTGAACTCGGGAGCCAACGCGATGCGCGCCGCGTGCGAGGCAGCCTCCTGCTTTGAAAAGAGGGGCTATACCCCGTCCGTCGGGGATCTCGTGATGCTCGACAGGAGCGGCAGCAGCAGAGCGGATTCGGTCGCCGTCGTGACCGCCGTCGTCAGGGACGGCAGCAGGGGCGGCTTCAGCATAAAGATGATCGAAGGGGACGTCGAAAACGCGGTCCGCGAGACCGGATGCGCCCTTTCGGATAAGAGTATAACAGGATTCGTTTCGGTCGCGAAGGCGTATGAGAAGGCGCTTTCGGAGGGCTCGGCGGAAGCCGTCCGCAACACGGAAGAGCCCGAACCTGCCGGGACAATGGCGGATCCCGCAGAGGAGACTCCCGGGGCGACTCCGGCCGTTCCGCCGGAGGAAAACGCGGGAGAGCCCGAAGACGGCGGCGCGCTGACCGTCATACGGGAAGGCGAAGCGGCCGTGCTGCTTCCCCACGCGCAGACGCTCCGGCAGCTCGCCGGCGGGGAGGACGTTTACAGGCTGACCGCCGATATTTCGGGCGAATACACCCCGACGGATCTGCTCATCGTGTTGGACGACGCCTCCGCCGAATGCGCGGGATATCTGCGCGGATTCGTTTCCTCCGTACTGGAGGGTGAGGACGGCTTCATTCAAAGGTTCCTTGAAAGCGACGCGGAGAATACCGTATCGGTCGTGCTCCTCGGCGGGGATGATGGCGCGGAGATCCTTTTCGATTGGGGAAGGCGCGCGGGCTCCATAGAACTGCCGCAGAGCGTCTCAGGCGGCTCCGAACGCGGGCTTGGGACGATAGAAGATATGCTCAAAGCCGCGGGCTCCGGCAAAAGCCGCAGGGCGGTGCTCATAGTCGGCGGCGATGCGTCGGGGAGCTCCTCCGCGCAGGCCGGACTGATGACGGCCTCACGCGGCGTCCGCGCCGAAGACGGGGTCGTATCCGTAAGCCTCCCCTGCGGTGAGGACGTCATGGACGAGCTTACAGCCCGCTTCGCGGCTCCCAGGCCCGCGGAAGAGATCGTATTCCGGTTCGGGCTGAACGGGACCGCGGTGTTCGGCGGGGAAACGGGTCTCTCCGTCGTGCGCGTTTCCCCCGACGGAACGGAGGAGGAGATCCCCGTTTCGGAGGACGGAGCGGAGCTCATCGAGGAGGATAACGCTTTCGTTATAAAGCTCTCCGAAGGGCTCGCACGCGGAGAAAGGATCGCCGTATCGTTCGATATCGATGCGGGCGCCCGCACGGAGGGAGAGGAAGATCTCCGCTCCGGCGCGGAGGAAAGCTTCGAGCCGGTCGTCTCGACAGTCGGCTACAGGCTCGGCGGCAGATCGTACGTGGCCGAATACGCGGCTCCCGAGGTCGTGCTCAACGGGGAAGGCACACAGGAAGCCGGCTCCCCGGAGCCCGAACAGCACAGGGAAAACGGCACCGTGAGCCTCGTCGTGAACAAGGTCTGGTCGGACCTCTGGGCGCAGCATGAGCCCGTCACCGTCACCCTGCTCCGTAAAAACGGGGACGGAACGATAACCTCCACGGGACGCACGGTCACCCTCGGTGAGGATAACGGCTGGCAGGCGGAATTCGACGGCCTCGAGGCCCCGGCTGACGGGGAGGAGTTCGCGTACTCCGTATTGGAGACCGTGCCGGAGGATTACCTCGTCCAGTACGGCATGGTGACGGCAAGGACGAACGGCGCGTGGGTCCCGGCGGAAGGGAACGCGCCGGAGGACGGAAAACAGTACGTATTCTGCACCAACAACGGAAACTATCTCATAAACGCAGGCCCCAATTCCATCACACCGTATCAGATAACTCCCGGCGGCAGCATCTCGATCGGAGGCAGCACCTATGCGAAGCATATCGCTTCCTGCCCCGATACCGCCGTGTTCACTGCGGAGGCTTCGGGGAACGGGTTCCTTCTGAAGGATCCGACCGGGAAGTATCTGAACGGTACGAGCCTCTCTTCGACCGGGTCGGTATTCACGGTCGATCAGCAGGGAAGGCTCCGGTGCCCGAGCGGGTATATACAACTTTACCCGGGAAGCTATTGGCAGTCTCCCGGATTCGGCATGAACACGAACAGCGGCGCGGCCTTCACCGTTTACGAGTACGTGACGGAGGATCGTTTTGAGACCACGATAAAGAACACAAAGATGTATCCCCAGCAGGGCGATCTTGAGGTCAACCCCGAGATATCGAAGGTCATCGACTATCTCGGCGACGGCGCGGAGAACCCCGACACCGATCTTACGGGATCGGATCTTTACAGGCTGTATCTTGACGTTCTCGGCTCGCATCAGCCCGTTGACCTGCTCATAGTCTCCGACATAACTTCGAGCATGGAGGGCGGCTTCGACTCCGGCAAGACGAGACAGCAGGCCCTTGACGAGATCGTAAACGGCACGATCCTTTCGGGGAGCGGATCGGGCGCCGTGAGGGATAACGACGGTATCGTCTACAACTTCATGAACATGCACCCGGAGAACAAGGTCGCCGTCATCGGCTTCAGCGGAGGCTGGAACGAGATCGGGCAGAGCTACAGCTCGACTAAGGAGCTTCATCTTCCGATACTGAGGGATTGGAGCGGCAGGGAACAGTTCGGTTATTCGGACGACCCCACCGACTACTCGACCTCCCTGCAGAGGCAGCCCGGCCAGAGCGGATTCGGCACCAATTTCGTGGCGGCGCTCATGCGGGCTCAGGAGATGCTCGAAAGCGAGGAGATCCAAAACGACGGGCATATAAAGGTCATGGTGTTCCTCACCGACGGCGAGCCGAACAGGTACATCAACTCGAACGGCGTCATCGCGGCGGAGGGGAACGCGCCATACACCAACACGAGGAACTTCTTCATAGATTTCCTCGACACCCATCCGAATCTCGTTTCGTACATAGTCGGCATCTCGCCTGAGGCGAACAGCGGCAGCGCGTACACGCTGCTCTCCGGCATCGCGAACGAGGGCGAATGCATCTATTACCCGGCGAACACGGTCCAACAGCTCCATGCCGCGCTTAAGACCATAATAGACCGAAGCAAATTCTCACTCGTTGAAATGACCGACGAGCTGAGCGCCTACGTCGAGGTATACGAGGAGCAGCCCGATTTCAAGGTCGAGAGGATCGACCGATTCGGCGGCAGGACGGTCATCTGGGAGGGAGGCGCGCCGACGGCCGACAACAACGACGGCCCGCCCGACTATATCCCGATACTGAGCGGCGTGGAGTACGAGCCTTCCGATTCCGGCGATTCCACCGGCAGGGTAAGGATGATATTCAACCCCGACTGTATGCTCGACGGCGACAACAGGTTCATTCTCTCATACAACGTCCGCCTGACGGACTATGCGAAGGAGCAGTACCTTGAGGGCGGTTACGGCGGCTCGGCGGGCGAGGAAGGCACCGACTACCCCGGCAACGACACCAGCTCCGGCAAGCCGGGCTTCCCCTCCAACCGGGAGGCGAAGCTGACATTCACCACCTATGACAAGGGCTATGAGATACCCTATCCGCACCCCGTCGTGCAGATACCGACGGTCACCGTCGTCATCAGAAAGACGAACGGATCGGGCGCTCTGCTCGAAGGAGCCGGGTTCGATATCTACCTTTCCGCCGACGAGTCGGACGAGGGCGCCGTTCTCATACCGGGGACGGAGAACGTTTACGGCGTCAGGCAGAACGCTTCGCCGATCGTGACCGGAGCGAACGGCAGGAGCCCGGAATTCGAGCTATTCCCCGGAGATTATTATCTGGTGGAGACGAACGCTCCCGCGGGTTACGGCCTGCCGGACAAGCCCGTCGGCTTCACCGTCAATGACGACGGCTCCGTGACCCTCATGGAGGGCGAAGGCTTCTCCGATATGGCGGAGATCGGCGCGGACGGTTCCATAGGTCTCGTCATACTCGACGTCGTCAACGCCGAAGCCTACGAGCTCCCCCATACGGGAGGCAGCGGCACGAAGGCTATCGCTGCGGCAGGCGCGGCTATAATGCTCGCGGCCGCTGCGGGAATCGGTTTTATTTGCAGAAAGCGTTCGGGCAAAACCGGCGGAACGGCTGCTGTGAATAGAATTTAAATATAAAACAAAACAGAAGGAGAGTTATTATGAAAAGATACTTATCCATCCTCACTGCGATAGTGATGCTGCTCGCTCTGTGCGTATCCGCCTTCGCAGCCCCCGCCCCCGCCGTGACGGGCACGATCACCATTCGAAACGCCACTCCCGGCAAGGTCTACCGGGCCTATAAGGTGTTCGACGCGACGTTCTCGAATGACAGCGTTTCCTACAGCTTCACCCTGACCGACGGGAATCAGGCTCTCTTTGAAGCCCTCATGGCGCAGGACAGCCCCTTTGCGCTGACCCCCAGCACCACGGCGAACGTCTACAACGTCGAGCTGAAGGACGGCTTCACGACGGCGCAGATATCCGAGTGGCTCACCGCTCACGAGGATCTGCTCCCCGCTCCCGTTGAGAAGACGGCCGGGGAGGGCGAGAGCACGGTCGAATTCACCGACATGCCCTTCGGGTATTACTTCATTACGAGCTCGCTCGGCTCCGTAGTCACGATCGACAGCAACATCCCCAACGTGACCGTTATCGATAAGAACGAGAAGCCCGGCTGGCACGATCCCGATCCCGACGACCCCGGCCCCGAGGGCAAGGCGATAGTCATCGAGAACGAGGACGGCAGCCTCACCTATACGGACGTCAACTCCGCCAACTTCGGCGACACCGTACATTTTTACATCGGCGTTGACGCGACCGCCTACGACGGAACTGACCTTGTCACCTACTACTACATAACCGATACTCTCGGCGCAGGCTTCGGCCCCGCGAATGATATCGTCGTCTCGATCGACGGCACGACCCTTACGGAGGGTGAGGATTACGTGATCTACAGGGACGGCAACACCTTCGAGATCCACATCCCCTTCGGCGAGAAGTACGGCTCCAACGCCGTCATAACCGTTGAGTACAGCGCGGTCGTTCTCGACACGGCGGTCATCGCGGGCGAAGGCAACCTCAACACCGCCAACTTCTCCTACGATACGAAGCCGATAGATCCCGACGATCCCGAGTTCCCGCCCGAGGATCCCGACGATCCCACCTACCCGCCCGATCCGCACGATCCCGAAAACCCCGTTCCCTACGATGAGGAGAACGAGGTCACGACGACCACCTACGTTTACGCGATAGGTATCCTCAAGGTCGATCAGGAGGGCAACCCCCTGACCGGCGCGAAGTTCTCCGTGACCGACGCTGACGGCAGCGTCATCTATGCCGTTCCCACCGATACGGCGGGCGTCTATAATTACTGCGCCGCCGACGCGGAGGGCGCTGTGAGCGAATTCGAAGTCGGCGCGGACGGCGTCCTCATAATCAAGGGGCTTGCCGCCGGCAGCTACGTCATCACAGAGACCGCCGCTCCCGCGGGCTACAATCTGCTCGCCGACACGGTCACCGTGACGGCGCAGATCTCCGAAACGACGACCTACACCACCACCATCACCGTCTACTATGACGCCGAAGGCAACGTCGTAAGCCAGGAGGAGAGCGTTTCCTCCGAGACCGTAACCGTTCCCACGAACGTAGTGCCTCTGGTAGTCGTCAACAACGCCGGCTCCGAGCTCCCCTCCACGGGCGGCATCGGCACCAAGATCTTCTATGTCATCGGCGGCGCTCTGATGCTTACCGCTATAGTGCTCATCATCACCCGCAGGAAGATCAGAGCTTCCCGGGATTGAGTTCTTCATTACCATGACATAACGGGGAAGACCGACCACCTCTTTCCCGTTACGTAATCCCTCCATGTGCCCGCACGTTCACAACCCCCCGTGGGCGTGCGGGAAACCTTTGGATCCGAGGCGATCGACCATGATCAAAAAACCGATTGAAAACGGGCGGTCCGGCGGCGCGGATCTCCCCGCCGGGAGATACGTCTGCACGCTGATGGACGGGCGCGACCGCTTCCGGCTCGATTTGAAGCCCGACGGCACGCTCACCTATATCGAATCGGTTTTCTTCGGCTATATAGGGAGGGGTTCATATAAAGCCGAGGACGGCGTTTTAATGCTCAGGTGCGAGCCGTTCCCGGCTGCGGAAAACAAGGCCGA
This sequence comes from Clostridia bacterium, assembly GCA_017509785.1. Taxonomy (GTDB): domain Bacteria; phylum Bacillota; class Clostridia; order Christensenellales; family CAG-138; genus UBA3857. Next base: position 103,078 of record JAFWOT010000014.1, on the reverse strand, counting down.
AAGGCATTACAGATTCGGAATAGAGGGGGATAAGCTCGTTTTTTTAAGGAGCGCGTCCGACGGATTCATCCGGGCGAAGGTCCCCGAAGGGGCGGTTTTCGTCAGGGAAGAGACTTTCCCCGCTCCGGATGCGGCGTGACGGAGACTTTTTTGCGGAGTTATGAAGAGATACGCTGTAAGCATTCTGCTTGTATTGATGTTTTTCGTGGGGCTCTGCGTGCTGCTTTACCCCACCGTCTCCGATTTCGTCAACAGAAAAACGCAGTCAAAAGCGCTCGTAAGCTATGAAAGAGCCGTCATGGAACTGGATGAAGCGGATTTCACTGAGCTTTTCGCCAAGGCGGAGGAGTACAACGAGCGCATACGCGGGCTCTCGCTGCCGTTCGTGAACTGCGAACAGATCGAAGGCTACGCCGACCTGCTCGACGTGGACGGCTCGGGCATACTCGGCTATATCGAGATAGATAAGATCGGCGTCTCGCTTCCGATATATCACGGCACCGACGAGAACGTCCTCAACCGCGCGGCGGGGCATCTTGAGGGCTCAAGCCTCCCCGTCGGGGGAACGGACACGCACGCGGTCATTTCAGCCCACAGGGGGCTCCCCAGCGCGAAGCTGTTCACCGATCTCGATAAGCTCGAGACAGGCGACACGTTCACCGTCACGGTGCTCGACGCGCTCATGGTCTACAGGGTCGAACAGATACTCATCGTCGAGCCGCAGGACGTGGGATCCCTTTATATAGTCCCGGGGGAGGATCTCTGCACCCTCGTTACCTGCACGCCCTACGGCGTCAACACCCACCGCCTGCTTGTCCGCGGGAGGAGGGCCGACCACATAGATCGGGAACCGAGGCTGATCGTCAGGAACGACGCTTTCCTTATAGATCCGATGATCACCGCGCCCGTGGTCGCGGCGCCGATGCTTCTCGTGCTGTTCGTGATACTCATGATCAGGTACGGCGGGGCAAGGCGCGGCGTGAATGAAGGCGGTAAGAAGGAGGAAGGCGGTCGGGAGAAACTTACCGGAACAAATCAATCTGTGTCAGGAGGCAGCATATGTTGAGAAAATATTGTCGGAGGACGGCGATCCTCATACTGATATCGCTCGTTCTTGCCGCGGGCACGGCGTTCGCGGCGGGGACTCAGCCCCCGATCGATTTCGGGAGGAAGGGCTCGATCACGGTGACCCTGCACGATAACACCGGGGAGCACGGCGCGATCCCCTATGCTTCCTTCACGCTGTATCACGCGGCGTATATCGAGGAAGGCCCCTCCCCGCAATACCGCTTCACCGAGGCTTTCGCCGGCTGCGGGATATCGCTTGACGATATCGAAAGACCCGGCCTCGCATCGGAGCTTTACGCCTTTGCGGAGGAGCACGGCCTCGTCGGAACGACGCAGGGCTGCGGCGAGACGGGCTCCGTGACGTTTGAAGGGCTCGACCTCGGGCTGTACCTCATAGCCCAGGAAGGGAGCGTCCCCGGGTATTATCCGGTGCTTCCCTTCGTCGTATCGGTCCCCATGGCGGATCCTTCCGGCGCGGGCTGGATCTATGAAGCGGAAGCCGGCCCCAAGGCGGAGCCCGAACCCACGGAGGAAAGCACGAAGCTGAGGGTCGTCAAGGTGTGGCAGGATGAGGAAGGCGCAAACAGGCCGTCCTCGGTCGAGGTGGAGCTGCTCAGCAACGGCTCGGTCTGTTCGACCGCAGAGCTCAGCGAGGCGAACAACTGGGAGCATACGTGGGAGGATCTGCCCGGAGGCAATACCTATACGGTAAGGGAGAAGACGGTCCCGGAGGGATATCAGGTCTCCTACGAGACGGGCGAATACCTCGTGACCGTCGTCAACACCGCGAAGATGCCCCAGACCGGTCAGGTCAAATGGCCCGTTCCCGTTCTCGCGCTTGCGGGGCTCATACTGCTGACCGCCGGTGTGATGATACTCTCGAAGAGAAAAGAAAGATGAAAAAAACAGGAGTGTGCATTGTTGTATTGGGCGCGGCTCTTATAGCCGCGTCCGCTCTTCTTTTGATAAGGAACGGCGTCGAGGGATTCCGCGCCGGGAAGGATTCCTCCGACGCGCTCGCCCTGCTTATGGAGGCGATAGCCGAAAACGCTTCCGGCGCGGGCGAGCCGACTCCCGGGCCGAGGCCCGATCTTCCCCCGGGGGAAGGGGCGCGGTTTTCGGCGATGGATACGGTGGTCATAGACGGGGTCGAATACGTCGGCTATATCACGATACCGAAGCTCGGCATAGACCTTCCCGTGATCGACGGGGTCAGCGGGGATCTCCTGCGGATCGCCCCGTGCAGGATGCTCGGCTCCGTCAACGGGCGGGATCTCATAATTGCGGGGCATAATTTCACCCGTCATTTCGGCGGGATACCCCGGCTGAAGCCGGGCGACGAGGTGTTCTTCACGGACGTTCACGCCGCCGTATTCGCCTTTTTGGTTTCGGATACGGAGATCCTCGAGCCCACCCATATCGCGGAGCTGAAAGCGGGGGATTGGGATCTGACCCTTTTCACCTGCACATTCGGCGGCAGGCAGAGGGTGGTCGTCAGATGCGCCGCCCCGCGGCGGGAGGAAGCGCCTTCCCGCATGACCGGGAGCGCGCCAAAAAGGCGGCCTTCCCCGGAGGATATCCTCCGGGCTTTTTATTTCGCGGGAGAGGGGGCGGCCGTAAAAAATGCTTGCAAGAACGGCCGCGGTATGATATAAAAAAGAATACGGGCGGTCTTCGCCCGATTCATAATACGGAAAAACCTGTCAAGGAGAGAGCATATGGATATCAGATCTGCCGCCGAGCTGCTTTCGGCTGTTAAGGCGAACATAGGCCGCGTTATAGTCGGCAAGGAGGATAACGTGGAGCTGCTGCTGGCGGCGCTGTGCTGCGGGGGGCACGTCCTTCTGGAGGATGTGCCCGGCACGGGCAAGACGCTGCTCGCGAGATCCCTCGCAAAGTCCATATCGGGCGAATTCCGCCGCGTTCAGTTCACGCCGGATCTGCTCCCCTCGGACGTGACCGGCCTCAACTATTTTAATCAGAAGGAGGGCGAGTTCGTGTTCCGCGCGGGACCCGTCTTCTGCAGCATACTCCTCGCCGACGAGATCAACCGCGCGACGCCGAGGACCCAGTCGAGCCTTCTCGAATGCATGCAGGAGCGGCAGGTCACGATCGACGGAGTGACCCGCGCCCTGCCCGATACCTTCCTCGTGATAGCGACGCAGAACCCGATCGAAACGGCGGGCACGTTCCCCCTGCCCGAGGCGCAGATGGACCGCTTCCTCATGATGCTTTCAATGGGGCTCCCCGATAAGGCGGAGGAGATCGCGATAATGGAGCGCTTCATGCGGGACGACCCGATGGAGGAGCTCCGCCCCGTCTGCACGCTCGAGCAGCTTTCGGAGCTGCGCGCTCTGCAGAGGACGGTCACCGTACACCCGGCGCTCATCGATTACATAGCGGAGCTCATACAGGGCACCCGCCGTCAGGAGAACGCGGTCTCCGGCTCGAGCCCGCGCGGCACGCTGGCGCTTCTGAACGCCTCGCGCGCGTACGCGATGCTTCACGGCCGCTCCTACGTGACGCCCGAGGACGTAAAGCGCCTTGCCGTGCCCGTGCTCTCGCACAGGATAGTCTGCGAATACGGCAGCCTCGACCGCCGCAGCGGCGAGAAGCTCGTTGAGGAGCTCATGACCCGGATACCCGTCCCCACCGAACGCTTCGGGGAATGAGGCCCGATACCGACCGATCCCGCTCAAAGGAGGTGAGACCTTGCTCATAATCTGGATACTTGTCGGCTCCGCGCTGCTCTTCGTGCTGCAGAGGACGATCTATTCGAGATGCTGGGATGAGAAGCTGAACGTCGCGTTCCGCTTTTCGAGCAGGGCCGTCACCGAGGGCGAATCCGCCGAGCTCATAGAAAGGTGCGAGAACCGCAAGCCCCTGCCCCTGCCGACGCTTGGCTGCTCGTACAGCGTCAAGCGAAACTTCACCGCCCCGACCGAGCTTGCCGAAAAGCCCCTCACGCTGAGGAGAAAATTCGCCGTCCCCGGGAGGAGCGCGGTCACGAACAGGGCGAAGATAAACGGCCTCGTGCGCGGGGTCTACTCGATAAACGACGTCGTCCTCACGGGGAGCGATCTCTTCCGCACGGCGAATCTCCAATGGCACACCTCGAGCGATTCGCGCCTCATAGTCTATCCCGCGAAGATCCCCGCGCAGAAGCTCGCTCTCGCGGCAAGGCTGCTCATGGGCTCCGTCACAACGAGGAGGATGACGCAGGAGGATCCCTTCGCGCTGAAGACCATACGCCAATACGAGATATTCGACAGCCCCCGGCTGATCAACTGGAAGGCGAGCGCGAGGACGGGCGAGCTGAAGGTGAACCAATTCGAGAACACGACCGACGAGGTCCTGCTCTTCATACTCGATATGGGCGGGGGAGAGGTCGACGCGCGTGAGAAGCTCATTCGGCTCGCCTCGTCGCTGAGCATGCTTTTCCTGCGCCGCGGAGTCAGCGTATCCATGATGGCGAACTGCCGCAACTGCATAACGGGCAGGCAGATAAGCATCCGCTCGGGCGCGGTGGCGGGGCATCAGACGGCCATAGACGAATCCCTTGCGAGGATCAATCTCGCCCTTCCCGTGACGTCTCCGTTTTCGGAATTCCTCGCCGCGATACCCCGCGCCTCGCTCGATTCGGCGATCCCCGTCGTCCTCTCCGCCGATACGACGGACGGCGCTCTGCGGGCGTTCCGCGCGGTCGAGAGCAGGTACGGGGGGCATTTCCTTTCCGTCAACAGCGAGGGCAGGGTGTGGACTCAGGACGGCATCACGCTGATAAACAGCGTCGCCGCGGAAAGCGAGGCGCGTCTGTGAAGGAGCTCGACCGTCTTGAACGCCGTATGCATATCAGCGGCTGCATACATCTCGCGATACTAACGCTCTGCGCCGCGCTGCCCGTCGCCCTCGTGTTCGAGGATGACAAGCTTTACCGCCTCGCGTGGGCGCTCGGCACCGTGATACCCGTCCAGCTGATCCGCTTCATCTGCGAGCGGGTCCAAAGGAAGCCCCTCCGGTGGCTGCTGAGCTTCGCCGTGACCGCGGCAGCGGCAGCGGTCGCCCACAGGGACTATCATTGGGTCTATTACGTGCTCACCTGCGTCCCGATGATGATAAGCGGGCTGCTGCTCCCGCGCCCCCTCGGCAGGCTCATATTCACCATCCCGAGGATCTGGTGGCTGTTCTTCGTGTTCTGGCCGTACATGCTCGGCAAGTTGACAGGCATACCGCTCCTTTGCGATCTCGCGATACTGGTCTCCGCGCTGATGACGGTCAATTTCTTCCTCTACACCGATGGGACGCGGCTCCTTAACGATATCCGCCTGTCGACGAAGACCGAGGTCTCCGTTACGAGCCTCATCCGACAGAACAGGAAGAGCATGATCGTCGGCGTGCTGCTCGCCGTGCTGGTGCTGGCGGCGGTCCCGTTCGTGCTGAGCAGGGCCGTCCGGGAAGAAGCGCCGCCCGTCGAAGCGAAGTACGAGTATACCCCCGCGCGGCCTACGCCGATTCCCTCCCCGCCTCCCGACAAGGAATACACGAAGATCCCGGATGGCAGGCTCATAGACGTCGACTGGGCGAAGGATATCTGGGTGTGGATGGTGATAGCGATGCCGTCGGTCCCCTTCGTTGTGGGGCTCGTCTACCTCTTTGTGACGCTTTTGGGCAGCATAGACAGGCGCAGCAAGCGCTCCCGCCCCGAGGTCACGGACGGCTTGACCTTCGAACGGCTCGCGGCGGAGACGGCCTCCGCCGGGAGGGAGCATATCACGGGGTATGAAAAGAAGATCCGCCGCCGCTATGAAAAGCTCATAAAGTCCCGCGCGCCCGAAAAGGCTCCGCTCTCCGTGATGACTCCCACCGAGCTCGAGAGGGCGGCCTCCGTAATGGGGAAGGGGGCGGATACCGTCCACGATATCTACCGCAGGATCCGTTACAGCCCCGAGCAGGCAACGAGGGAGACTTACACGGAATTCAAAAACGCCGTTCGCGAGCTCGACCCGCCCCCCGCGCGGGGAGGGATGACGCTCCCCGAAGAGGAGCGGATTGTTTAGACGCTCATTGAATCTATCGTCGAAGGAGGCCGTAACAGCCTCCTTTTTTATTGAAACTGACGCAAAAACGGTTAGATAAATATCTAAAACGTATTGACCGCGGCGGCATTATCTGATATCATAGAGGCAGCACGCGAGGAGGTATCGCATATGAAAAGAACGGCTGCCTTATTATTATGCCTTTTGCTGCTTTCGGTGACGATGCTCCCGGCAATGCCGTGGCGTTCCGCCGCCGCGCTTCCCGCCGATGAAAGCGAAGCCGTCGGGCGTCTGCTCGATTTCAGCGCAAGGCTCCATGAGATGCGGGAACGCTGCTCCGGCTCCGTCATGAAGGGCTCGCCGGATGATCCCTACAATACGGCGAGGCTGATCGTCAAATCGGAGGGCGAAGTGGACGCCTCGGGCGCCATCGCCGGCACGGAGGGTACGAACGGCAGGATAGTCCTGCAATACCGCACCCCGGGCGAGGCCGAAAGGGCGGCGGAGCGCCTCCGTGCGGATCCGCGCGTGAAATACGCCGTGCCGGATACGGAGCATCGCGCGGAGCCCTTCGCCGCGTGCGCCGCTCCCATGGAGGGAACGGGCTTCAATTCCTGGGGCTACGGCGAGGATCAGGTCGGCATGGCCGCCCTGCAGGAGAGGGTCCTCGCGAAATACGGCGGGGATCCCGCCTCGCTTCCCGCGGTGACCGTCGCAGTATGCGATTCCGGCGTTAACTCGGGGCATGAGTTCCTCGCGGGGCGCATGGTCGCCGGGTATGATTTCGTCAACAACGACTCCGATCCTTCCGACGGGTACGGCCACGGCACGTTCTGCGCCGGGGTCATCGCGGACGGCGCCATGCCGAACGTCGGGATCATGCCGCTCAAATGCATCTCCGACAGCGGCTATTTCAGCACGAGCGACGTTGTGAACGCGATAGAGTACGCGTATCTTCACGGATGCGCGGCGGCGAACCTCAGCCTCATCGAGTACAATCCCGCGGTCGAGCCCCTCTATGAGGAGGCCGTCGTCTCCGCGACGAACGCGGGCATGGTCTGCTGCGTGGCTTCGGGTAACTGGAGCAGCAACGCCTCGATCTTCGTCCCCGGCAAGATAGAAAGATCCTTCACCGTGGCGGCGCATGATCCCGCGCACGCGATGTGGCCGCCTTCGAACGTGGGCGACTGCGTCGATATCACCGCGCCGGGCGTCGATATTTACAGCACGACCTATACCGGCGGTTACGCCGTTGACAGCGGAACGAGCTTTGCCGCCCCGCACGCCGCGGCCTGCTGTGCCGTGATAAAGACCTACGACCCGAGCCTTGGGCCGGATGAGATAATGGATCTGCTCAAGGCGAACGCCGTCGACGAGGGCTATACGGGCGGCGGCAGCGGCAGACTTTACGTCGGCTCCCTTTTCGGCGGGGATACCCCCGGCCGTGTAAAGGGCGACGTAGACGGCGACGGCTCCATCACCTCCGTCGACGCGCTCATGGCCCTGCGGTACGCGCTCGGCGCGATCGCGCTTGACGACGAATCGGCATGGGCCGCCGATTACGATTCGCAGAGCGGGGTCAATTCGGTCGACGCTCTGCTTATTCTGAGGTCCGCTCTCGGGCTCTGAAAACGGCCCGAAGCGAAAAAAGACCGCTGACAAAGCTCCGGAAGGGGATCAAAGCTCCGAATGAAACATGCCCGGTGCGGCCAACGGGAGCCGCGCGGGTCAGCGCGTCCGCGCCGCGATAGGCGCGGAACCGCGATAAACCAAGCATTTGTATTCGCTCCCGCGAGAGAAATCCCCGAAGCCGGCCGACCCGGCTGCTTCGGGGATTTCACATTCATATTGATTCTCCTTGTAATTTGATTTTGAAATGGAAAGGCGCCCGCTTTCGCGAGCGCTTTGTTTCTGCGTTTATACCCGTTAGGGTATAATGACGAGTTTTTAGCACGCATTTATACCATTTCGGGTATAATCCTTGATTTATCTCTTGACATTACACCTTAAAGGGTATAAAATAGTTGCATAATTTGATTTAAGCGAGGGCATACTATGAATAAGATAGCTCAATTTATTAAGGAGAGCCGCAAGCAGGCGGGGCTCACGCAGGAGGAATTTGCACTGCGCTCCGGCCTCGGGCTCAGGTTCGTGCGTGAGCTTGAGCAGGGAAAGGCGACCGTGCGAATGGACAAAGTCAACATCGCGCTTGGAATGTTCGGATATGAAGCCGTTCCCGGCAAAACGGAAAGGAGCGAGGAATAAGTATGACATTGGATGAATTCCGAATCGCTCACAGCAATATCATAGCATTGTATCAAGGCCTCGAATTCAATCTGAAGAGGATCTGCTCCATTCTGAGTGATAAAGGCTTTATTGCAAGCATGGATGACCTTGAACGTGACAGCATGGGCAGCGTGATCCGAGAGCTCGTCAAGCTTACAAAGGATAATAATACCCTTCGTTTTTCCGATACTGCATACGAGGTGCTGAACAAGTTCCGCGAGAAGCGCAACTATTGGTGCCATCAGTGCTATCTTGATATTTGCGTAAAAAAAGACGCCCAGAGGCGCGAAGTACTCAAGGCGGGAAGAAGTGAAGCGATAGGGCGCATGCTTAAAGACGAGACCCGCGAACTTGAAGCATTCGGTGCGGAACTTGAGGAGTTATACTTTACTCTAACTCGCAACAGGAAATATGATTCACGGAGGAACGCCTGATGAACACCTTCAGGACCGCTTACATTTACGTTCGCGAAAGCTTCGCCGGGCTCCTTTCGGAGACCGACGAGGGTTATTTCTTCACGTATGATCCCGCCTATCTGTCCGCACCAAATGCGTCCGCCGTGTCGCTGACGATGCCGCTTTCCGAAAAGCCGTATGTCTCTAAAACGCTGTTCCCGTTCTTCGACGGGCTCATTCCGGAGGGTTGGCTGCTCGAGGTCGTCAGCCGGAACTGGAAGCTCGATCCACAGGATCGCTTCGGACTGCTGCTCGTCGCCTGCCGTGACGGTATAGGCAACGTGAGCGTGTACGACAAGCCCAGATCGGAGGTGACTGAATGAACTGCCTTTGCTGCGGGAAACCGCTGAAAACCGAAAACGGAACGGGCTGGCATGCAAGCTGTATAAAGCGTTTTTTCGGGACCTCCGTCCTTCCCTCGATAGAGCTCGACGATGAGACGCTTGCTGCGCTCGTCAAGGAAAGCACGAGCCGCGGATTTACCGTGCCCGGTGTGCAAAAGAAGCTCTCCCTCCATCTGATGTCCGGACGCGGGCAGGCGCCTCGTCTCACACTGGTGAACTATCCGACCGGCTACATATTGAAACCCCAGGTAGAGGCGTTCACGGCGCTTCCCGAGTCCGAACATCTTGTTATGCAAATGGCGGAGCGGCTTCGTATCAAAACCGTTCCCCATGCGCTCATAGGGGCAGACTCGGGATATGCTTTCATAACCAAACGCGTGGATAGGATCATCGACCGCACCGGCGTGAAAAAGCTTGCCATGGAGGATCTCTGTCAGCTGGACGAAAGGCTGACGCAGGATAAATACAAGGGCTCATACGAGCGCTGCGCGAAGCTTATTAAGAAGTATTCCTCGATCCCGGCGCTCGATATGGCGGAGCTTTTCCTGCGGTTGGTCTTCTCCTTCGCCGTCGGCAATTCCGATATGCACCTTAAGAATTTTTCGCTTATCGAGACTGCTCCCGAAAGCGGTGAATACGTCCTCTCGCCCGCATACGACCTGCTTCCGGTGAACCTTGTAATGCCCGAGGACAAGGAACAGCTTGCGCTGACCTTAAACGGCAGGAAGGCCAACATCCGCCGCAGGGACTTCCTTGTTTTTGCCGATACGATAGGGATAGCCGAAAAGGCGGCAACAGATATGATCGACAAAACCATCGCCGCCCTTCCCGGGTTTATCGAAGATACGGAAAGCTCGCTGCTGCCGGATGACATGAAAGCGGGCTTGATAGAGCTTATGGAGGAAAGGTGCGGCGCTATCAAAGCGTGATCACCTGATCAAATCGATCTCCGAACTTTTCCAATAGAAAGAGCGCCCGCACACGCGAGCGCTTTTGTATCATATTTATGCTGTTATTCTTCGCTTCTGCTGAAGCCGGATTCCCACTCACATTTACTGATGACCCAACGATTCACAGTCCATTCGTCTCTCGAAACCCAGTTATTGCTGTTATTCATGTTTTTGCGCCATGCTTTCAAAATCGGGGGATGTATCATAAGTCCTGCGGCAAATGAGCTTACCGTCCTTATTGAAAACCGAATAGACCGTTTCGGTGTATTCCCAAACTGCGCTTATAAGGGGTGGCTGGTCTTCATATTTTCCGGTGTAGTTTTCCGAAACGACGAGATAATTATCGCCATAATCAAAAACGAGTATCACTATCTCAGGCACATCCTTGAAAACGGGATCGTCCGCATAGACCTCGCAGCCGTCAAGCACGCCTACAGGAGTATCATAGAAATAATCGCATTCATCGGCAAGGTCGATCCCCTTCTTTTCAAGGTTTAAATCGACTTCTGCGGAAAAGCATTTTGCGTAGTACGGCCATTCTTCGCCTTCTATCGGGAAGAAGTCCCCGTCGCGGGATTGCGAATCGATATGGATGAGGAAGCCGGTCTCGGTCTGCTCTATGCGATCAAGAGAGCAGGCGTCGCTGCCCGAAACGATATTTCTCTTAACAATGTCGCCGTCTTTATCAAGCTTATGCATATCAACGCCGCATATCCAGCCGTGCGGTTCATCCACTTGATATGAGCCGAAGCAATAATAGTATCCGTCTCTTTCTATTATCCGCTGAAATGCGCCGTAGTCTATTTGTTCAAATACCGCTTCCCATTCGATTTCTCCCATAGCGGAGCATTTCACCACCTTGGAAGAGAACCCGTTGTCACTTAACCAGCCTCCATCCGGCAAGGCGCGATCCTCGAATCCGACAGCATAAATAAATCCCCCGTCGGAGGTAGCAAGCGCCTGACATACGCGGGTATCCTCAAGAAACGGCTCCGTGTGCTCTGCAAGTGTTTTTCCGTACATATCGCGCAGAATCAGCCGCGTTCCATCGACCGTTAGCTCCGTCAGAACGACACGATCCGCCGAAGGGTATGCTCCTCTTAACGAGTATCTTCTTCCCGTTGGAAACAGATCGTTCTCTATGATCTCGCGAAACTCAAAGGGTACTTCGCCCATTTCTTTAGCAGGAGCAAGTACTGCCCCGGTTTGTTTAGCGCAGCCAGTAAGCAGCATAAGCATTATTAAGGCAGCTGCAAAGACCTTTTTCACAGCAAAGACCTCCTTACCGAAACGATTACAGAAAAGTGTTTTACTCCTGTTCATTATATCACAAAAACAGATCGTTTCAAATACCGGTTTACGCATTACCGTTCCTCTTCATACCACCTCTGCTTTTCTTCCCGCCCCGGCACATCCTCAAACGCCGCCCGCATCTTGGGGATATCGGCCTTGATATGGAAGGCTCAATTCTTCAAATAGTGTGCAACAGGATCACGCTTTGAGCTGAAAAGATGTTAGGATGCGGAGAAAATCACACATAAAACCGTGTGCAACCGGTGTGCAGCGCATCCTGTTTTTAACGATTCTAAGCTGATCCAAGTTGAAATGCGGAGCTTCAAAAAATCCTTATAATCATTGAATTTTAGGCATTTTAAGCAAAGAAAAACCCGGGTTGAGAAACCCGGATTTTTGGTGCGGTCGATTGGACTTGTTTTTCGCAAATCGGCTCTCATGCTCGCTCGACCGCTCGCATTCGGCCTTTGCCGAAAAACCCGGCCCGTGATGAAACGCTCCACCGGAGCGTTTCATCACGGGCTTCAAGTCCCATAGTATTTTTACCAACACAAAAGGGCATCCGTTGGATGCCCTTCTGTGTTGGTGCGGTCGATGGGACTTGAACCCATACGGTCTCCCATACGCCCCTCAAACGTACGCGTCTGCCTGTTCCGCCACGACCGCAAATTTCGATTGCGAATGATATTATAAGGCTTTGGGAGGGCTTTGTCAACACCAAAAACGGATATATTATCGGCGGGTTTGGATGGGCTGTCAACCGTTTTCCCGAGCCGAGTATTCACTGCACTTCCCGTCAAGGGAAATCATCTCACGATGTCCGGCAAGGTTATCGCCGTCATGGTCCTCTTTGTAGTGCTCACAGTGAACGCACTTGTTCTTTACGACCTCGGCAAGTCGGAGTTCGTACTCCCTGCGAGGGAGGATCGTGGCTTCGACCGCGTTGAAGCGTTCTATCCGGTCGACGTTCAGATAGACTTCCTTAACGTCTTCCTCGATAAAGAAAGGAGGACAGCAGTTCTCCGTCTCAAAGCGGGTAAGGGGAATAAACTGAGAGCGGTCGGGACGATTGACAAAATCGGCAAACTCGGTCACGGAGTCAATTCCGTTGGGAAGAAGATAATAATCATAGTCGATATCGAGTATCTGCATAACCGTACCTTTCTTTACATCATCTGCAAAAACGACGCGGCGTTCGGGTCGAGCGAGAGCTCGTCCGGCTCCCTTGCCATTATCTCGTAATGCCCCTGGCAGGCGATCATGGCGGCGTTGTCGGTGCAGTATTTCATATCCGGGCGGCAGAAGCGGATGCCGTATCTGCCGCATTCCCTCTGCAGGCGCTCACGGAGGCAGGTGTTGGCGGAGACGCCGCCGGCAAGCGCCAGCGTGGAAAGCCCCGCCTCGCGCGCGGCGCGGACGGATTTTATCGTCAGCGCGTCGGTCACGGCCCTCTGGAACGAGGCGGCAAGGTCGGCCTTATTCACCTCCTCGCCCTTCTGCGCGGCGTTGTGGAGTATGTTGACGACGGCGGTCTTTATCCCGGAGAACGAGAAGTCGAAGCCCTCGCCCTCGTTGAACGCGGTGTGCAGGCGGAAGGCCTCGGGGTCTCCGCTCTTGGCGAGCTTTTCAAGCTCGGGCCCGCCGGGGTAGGGAAGGCCCATCGCCCTTGCGACCTTATCGAAGGCCTCGCCCGCCGCGTCGTCGCGCGTGCGGCCGATGAGCGTGAAATCCGTATAGCTGTTTACCTTGACGATATGGCTGTGTCCGCCGGAGGCGACTATGCACATGAACGGCGGCTCGAGATCGGGATAGGTTATGTAGTTCGCGGCGATATGCCCGGTGATATGGTCGACGCCGATGAAGGGCTTATCGGCGGCAAAGGCGAGGCCCTTTGCAAAGCTCGCGCCGACGAGGAGCGCCCCGATGAGCCCCGGGCGGTAGGTGACGGCAACCGCGTCGATATCGGAGAGCGAGACGCCCGCCTTATCAAGAGCGTCCTGCACGACGCCTCCGATGCGCTCGGTGTGGCTGCGCGAGGCGATCTCCGGCACGACCCCGCCATAGAGGCGGTGGACGGGTATCTGCGTGTGGACGGAGGCGGATATGACCTCGCGCCCGCTCCTCACAACGGCTGCCGCCGTCTCATCGCAGGAGGATTCGATCCCGAGTATGAGCGGAGCGGGTTTTTCACGGTATTCCGCCGCCTTTATCACGGCTTTTTCATAGTAAGCTGAACTCATGGTTTACAACCTCTCGGTTTCCGGGGACCTGCCCCGGGCGCGGCGCGTTACTTCTTTTTCCTCTTCGTCCCGTGCATCTCGTTATAGGTCACGACGCCGTCATAGAGATAGAGCGCGAGCCCAAGCACGAGCGCGGCGACGCCGATCCAGAGCGCGGGCGTGAAGCGCATGGCGAAATAGAACCCGAAGCCCAGCACCGCGGCGATGAGGAATATTGCAAGAAATACGTAGATAATTGCTTTTTTCATCGGTCGATCCTTTCCTTTGCCTTGTGTTATTCAGCTTTGACGGACGGGCGCTTTTCGCTTTTGCGCTTCATTACGACGTAGATTATCATGAGCGCCAGAGTAAAGCCCAGAAGCCCTGCCGCGATCCAACGCATGAAGCCGAGAGCCGAAACGGAGCTCGCGACGAGCGCTGTAAAGCCGAGTATCGCCGCCGACGAGCCGAGCCAATAGAGGAGGACTCGGGGGTTCTCGGGGTGCTTCTTTCGATGAACGAGCGTGAGCACACAGGCGATGACGGGGAACACGAGCCCGAGCCCCGAGATCGTCGCGAATCGGATTATTATATCGGAGAAGAGCTCCGCAGGGCAGATGCATATCATGTTGCTGACGGCGGGGTCGAAGGTGGAGCTCTCGAGATCGAGGAACACGACGTGGAACGCCGTCCAGAAGGAGTTGAAATCCACCGCCATCCATATGCCGAGCGCTGCTATGACCGCTAAAAGCGCACAGAGCGTGATGAGCAGCGCCTTAGAGAAGACCGCGAGCCCGTCGACCCGCAGCACGATAAAGCCGAAAACGAAGCAGGCCGCGCCGATGATGAGCGCCGCGAGGCCGAGACACATGACCGTCACCGTGAGCTTCTGCACGTCCCTCATGTGCGAGAGCTCGCTCTCGTTGAAGAAGGAGCCGTCGTTCAGCTTCACGTCCTCAAGCGTATCGATCCTGCCGATGCTGTAATCGAGCATGCCCTTGAACGCCGTGACGGTGGTCGTGAAGTCCCAGTCGGTTTGGGACTCGATATCGAGCTTCCGGTATTCCTGCGGCACCCAGGCCTGATCGACGTAGATGTTGAGCAGGGCCCCGACGAGCAGCGCGAAGAGCAGCAGCACGGCGGATATTACGGAGAGGGTTTTTGCGAGCTTTTTCATTGCGTTGCTCCTTGATCCATTTTGGGGTTGACGGAATCGTCGCTTTTGTCGTCACAGCGTACCTTCGACGAGTTTCCTGTGCGCGGCGAAGGCTCTTGCAAGATATTCCTCCGGCCCCATGCCAAAGTAGGGGTCGTCCTTTTCAGGGACGAGGCTCTTGCCGAATTTATCGGTCAGCGGGTGCTCTATTTCAAGGCTCCACGCGCCCTTATAGGCGGAGTCGATGAGCTCTTTTCGGACGAGCGCCCAATCCGTCGTGCCGTCGCCGGGGATGTTGTGCGCGTCCCTTGTCCCGTCGTTGTCGTGCAGGTGCACGGCCTTTATGATGGGCGCGAAATCGCGGCAAATGCGCCTTTCCGGGGTGGCGTAGTGGTTGTGCCCGGAATCGAAGCAGACGCCGACGTGAGGCGCGTCGATGAGCGCCATCAGCTCATAGAGCCTGTCCGCGGTCTTGAGATTCTCAAACGCGAGCTCCACGCCTGCCTTATCGGCGACGTCGGCCATACGCATGAAGCGGGAATACCCGACCTCGGAAAAGGGCGGCGGCGTGAGCGTCCTCGTCGGGTGAACGACGAGCGTCGGCACGCCGTAAACGCCGGCCTCGGCTATGAGGCCGACGAGCTCCTCGCAGTAGTGCTCGCCCTCGGAGCCCTCCAGCCAGAGGGAGTTTACCCCGTCAAAATGCAGGTGCGCGTTCTCGACGGCGAGGCCGTGCTTTGCCGCGCAGTCGACTTTTTGGGGGATGGGCGGCTCGTAGGCGGATTCGACCGCCCACCACAGGAGTACGGCCTTAAAGCCCGCGCCTTTTATAAGGCGCAGCCTGTCGTCAAGCTCCAACGGGTAGCCGAACCAGCCGGCCATTGCGGGTGTGGGGTCGAACATAATTCCTCCGTAAATGCTGCACCGAAGCCCCGGCACGGTTACTGCGCCCGTACCTCGGCAAGGTATGCGTCCAGCAGCGCCGCGGCGTATGCCACAAACGGCGAGCAGGGCTTTGTGAACTCCTCGGTGACGAGAGGATGGCTCGTCTGCTCATACCGGGGAACGACCTGCGTTTTGAGCTCGGCGCAGTTTGCCGTGCCGAATTCCGCCTTGAATGCGTTTATGAGCATTGCGCCCTCGGCATACAGGCGCTGCTTGTGCGAAAGGTCATCCACGTTATCGTAGCCGCGGATGAGCCCCAGCGCCATGAGCATGCCCGATATGGCGCCGCATTGCCCGTGCGTGCCCGAAACGCCCCCGCCGAAATCGGAGGAGACCTTTAACAGCACGCTCTCGTCAAGACCGATCAGGTCGCTAAACGAGCAAAGCACCGCCTGCGCACAGTTATAGCCCGAAAGATGCAGCTCTATCGCACGGGCGACCCGCTCCGTGCGGACGGCTTCAGCCATTTTTGACCTCTTCGCCGCAGATGGCCTGCGCCAGCTTATCAAGCCACGCGCCTTCGAAAAGCTCTATGAGGCCCGCGTCGCAGGCGGCGGCGAGCTTCGGGTCAATGGGGAGCTTCGCCACGTTCAGTATGCCGTACTGCTTCGCGATCTCGTCAACATGGCTCTCACCGTAGATCTTGTGCTGCTTATGGCAGTCGGGGCACTCGAACCAGCTCATGTTCTCGACAATGCCGAGTATGGGTATGTTCATCATGCCCGCCATTTTGACGGCCTTTTCGACTATCATCCCGACGAGCTCCTGCGGGCTGGTGACGACGATTATCCCGTCTACGGGGATGGACTGGAAAACGGTGAGGGGCACGTCGCCCGTTCCCGGAGGCATGTCGATGAACATGATATCCTCGTTCTCCCAGATGACCTCAGTCCAGAACTGCTTGACAGTCCCCGCTATGACAGGGCCGCGCCATACGACGGGCGCCGCGGGATCCTCAAGCAGGAGGTTGATGCTCATGAGGTCGATGCCGGTCTTGCTCCTTACGGGGTAGACGCCGAAGCCGTCCGCCTCCGCGCTCTGCCCTTCGACGCCGAAGAGGCTGGGGATGGAGGGGCCGGTGACGTCCGCGTCCAGCACGGCGGTCTTGAAGCCGGCGCGCTGCATTATCGTCGCCATGAGGCCGGTGACGAGGGACTTGCCGACGCCGCCCTTTCCGCTGACGACGGCAATGACCTTCTTAACGGAGCTCATGGGGTTGAGGTTTTCGATCATGCTGTTGGGGTCTCTCGAGGGGCAGTTTTCGCCGCAGCTCGAGCAGTCGTGTGTGCAGTTTTCGCTCATTGTAAACTCCTTGTTGGAATATTTTTATCCGACTTTATTATAACCGAAGCGGGAGGCTTGTCAAGTAAAACGGATGCTATATACATTTTTTGCGTTTGCTCTTGTAATCATACCCCATATATGGTATAAATGATTCATAAGAACTCATTTGGGAGGAACACTATGCGCGATTTTCAGGATCTTTCGTGGAGCGAAGGGGCGGAGGCGGTGCTCGCCCTCCTGCCGAGGCTGACCGTCATGCGCGGCATAAACGATTCCGAGCCCGTCCGTGAGCTTGACAAATGCTGTTCCTCCCTAATAGAGGGGGACGTCAGAGCCGCGAGCGAGGCGTGCTTCCGTATGACCTCCGCGCTGCTTCGCGGGCCAGCCCGCAGGGTTACCGGGGAGCTCTTCTGCGATTTTCTGCTGCATAAGCTCCTGCTGGAACCGAACCCCTTCTCGCGCATGGCGGCGGCGAACCGCCTTGACGAGGCCGTTTACAACGCCATGAAAGAGGATCTGGACGTCCTCTGCAATCTGCGCGGCCTCACGGGGGAGATACTCTACCGCTTCGTTCAGGAAAGATATGAGGAGCTCCGCCGCAGGAACCGCCCGAACAGGGATTCCGCGACCCGCATAGCCGAAGCCGCGTGGGGCGGCAACGCCGTGCGCCAGGTCCCGGAGGAGGCTCCCGCCCCCATGCCGAAGCTGCCCGCGTTCCTGCCGAACGGAGCGCCCAACTGGCATTACGGCGAGGAGGAGCTCCGCGAGCCCTACGTTTCGGACGAGGCTCTTGAGGAGATGTATCACAGGTTCCTCTCCTCCGGGCAGGATTGGCCCTTCATGGTGGAGGATCTCTGGAATTTCTTCGCCGCCTACGGGACCGGGATATTCCTGAAGGAAAGGCTTTTCGTCTGGAACTGCGGCAAGCTCGTTCCGATGCCCGAACCGAGGCTCGCCTCATACGAGCCCCTTCTCGGGGAGGAATACCGCGCCTGCCTCGCCCACGCGATAGAATTCATGCGCGGGGACGGCGCGGAGCCGATGCTGATACTCGGCGCGGAGGGTATGGGCAAGACGGCCATGCTCTTCGCTCTTGCCGACGAGCTTCCCGAGATGCGCTTCATCTATGCGCCGGAATGCAGATCCTTTTCCGAGCTCCTGCCCCTTTTCGAGGGGCTTCGCGATCAGCCGCTCAAATTCATGGTCGCGGCCGATGACGCCGATCTTCGCGGCGTTGCCGCAAGGGTCGTCCCCGTGAACGTGCTGCTGACGGCGACGACTTCGGCAAACTCGCCCTCCTGCCGCTGCTTTACAAAGAGGGTCGTACTTCCGCAGCTCCGGCTCGACAGCTTTGCGGATATGGTCTGCCGCCTGCTCGATTCCGAGGGCGCCTCCCTTCCGAGGGAGGTCGTCAGGAGCGCCTGCGTCGATCATCAGGTCGATTCCAAGGGCGAGCTGACGGTCTGCGCGGCGGTCGCGCTTGCGGAAAAGCTCCGCTCCGCTGAAGCGGATTGACCGTTTTGATGATCGCGGGGAGCCGGAGGGCTCCCTTTTGATTCGCCGAAAATATATTTTCTCTCCGCGTTACCTTTTCGAAAAATCATCGTCTTTATAGGTGAAAGGAGCAAAGCAATGAATGATCCGGACATCATAAAGCTTTACCTTGAACGCGACGAAAGCGCCGTCGAGCAGACGAAGCGCAAATACGGCGCGTACCTTTCCGCCATCGCGGGGAGGATCCTCCCCGACCGCCGCGACGCGGAGGAGATCGTTTCCGATGCGTGCCTCGCCTGCTGGCGGAGCATTCCCCCCAACGAGCCGGATGACCTCGCCTCCTATGCGGGGCGGCTGTGCAGGAACGCCGCGATAGACCGCGTCCGCCGCGAAACGCGTGTACGACGCGGCTCCGGCGGGTACGAGACCGCTCTCGACGAGCTCGCGGAACTCGCGTCCGGCGTTTCTCCGGAAAAGGAGCTGGAGCGCGCGGCGTTCACCGCGCTGCTCAACGGTTTCCTCGGCTCCCTCCCCGGGCGGAGCCGGCGGGTGTTCGTGCAGAGGTACTGGTATCTGCTCTCCGTCGGGGAGATAGCCGCCGACAACGGCATGAGCGAGGCGGCGGTCAAGATGCGGCTCTCCCGCACGAGGGCGGAACTGAAGAAGCTTCTCATAAAGGAAGGGATGTTTTATGAATAAGGAAAGGATGCTCGAAGCGATAGGCGATATCGATCCCGCCTTCATCCGCGAGGCCGCGCCGAAGCGGCGTTCGCGCTTCATGCCGTATCTCGGGGCGGCGGCCGCGGCGCTGGTGCTTGTCTTCGGGCTCGCGCTGATACTGCCAAAGCTCCTGAAGCCCTCCGCGGAGCAGCCGAAGGGCAACTCCTCCGCCCAGGCCCCCACGGTCACGGCGGGCTCGCAGACGGAGCCCTCGGACGACACGCCCTCCGGAGTGGCGGCCTTACCCACCGGGTTCGCTCCCGCCTTGCCCGGCGACTCGTACGGCAGCCCGGGCTTCCCGGAAGCGATGCCCGATGAACTCGCGCAAGGCCTGCGGGAGCTTGCCGATTCCGCGGAATTCATCGCATTAGCCGATAACGACGGGGCGAACGGCGAAAAGCCGGTCTATACACTCGTCGGGAGCATAAAGGGCGATCTGCCGGAGGAATTCATCGTGACGGACGGCGTGACGGATCACGGCGCGGCGCGGCTCCTGCTCTTTCTGAAGAGCGGCGTCAACGGCGAATACGGCCTCATCGCCGCTATGCTCGAAGGGGAGAACGGCACGGCCGCCGCCAACATGCCCGAGGGCAGTTTGGACGCGGGCTGCGGGGCCGTGACGGAATTTGTGAGAGAATACGCCGGAAACCGAAACTGACGAATAATATTGAAAGGGTGAATGAAATGAAGATCAAAGGCTTTTTATCCATACTGCTTGCCGCGCTGATGCTGCTCTGCGGCTGCGGCGTGAAGGACGCGGCTCCCGCCCCCACGGCGGAGCCGACGAACACCCCCGACCCCACTCAGCAGGCCGCGGCGCCCGTGATCGGGGATTATCTCCTGGCCGCGCCCGTCTCCCATGAGTACGCGGCCGACCCCAACACGATCGTCACCGAGTCCGGCGACGCGGACATGGAAAAGTTCGGGGAGCTCGCGGAGGCATGGCGCGCGCAGCAGCAGGAGCGCGATACGGCGGCAAGGTCCGTCCCGGATATGCGCGGATTCACCGAGGCCCTCTTTGGCGAGCTCACGAAGGAGGCGGGGAACGGCAACGTCATATTCTCCCCGGCAAACGTCTATATGGCGCTCGCCCTCCTTGCGGAGAGCACCGAAGGCGAAACGCGGGCGGAGATACTGAACGCCCTCGGCGCGGGCAGCATGGATGAGCTTCGCGCTTCTGCCGCCGCTCTCATGAAGGCGGAGCCGATCGACGACGGCATAACGAAGTGCGGCATAGCAAATTCTCTCTGGCTGAATAACGGCACGGCATTCAACACCGATACTCTCGAACGCATAGCGGAGATCTACGAGGGCTCCTCCTATTGGGGGGATCCCGCGGACGCGGGCTTTACCGAGGCCCTGCGCGAATGGCTCAACGCCAATACCGGCGGCATGCTGAAGGATTCGGTCGCGCAGGTGAGCCTGCCCGTGGATCTCGTCGCCGCCATCGCCTCCGCGATCTATTTCAAGGCCGCGTGGGAGTATGATTATTCAAAGGATCACACGGACGTGATGCCCTTCCACACCCCCGAAGGGGATATCGACGCCGACTTCATGCACAAGGATTCCGTGGGCCGCTATTATGAGGGAGAGGGCTTCCGGGCCTACTGCGAGCCGCTGAAGAACGGCGCGGGCGCCATGTGGTTCCTGCTTCCCGACGAGGGCGTGAGCGTTGAGGAAATGATGAAGACCCACGGCATGGAGTTCATCCGGTCCGACAAGAGCGAAGCCATGAGCGCCAACGTGATAGTCCACGTTTCGATGCCGAAGATCGACGTGAAGAGCGATATCGATCTCGCCGGAGCGCTCTCCGGCATGGGGATCAGATCGTGCTTCGATCCCGCAAGGGCCGATTTCTCGCCCCTTCTCGCCGAGGACGCGCCCGTGTGCATCAACGCCGCGAAGCACGTCGCAAGGGTCAAGACCGACGAGGACGGCGTAGAGGCCGCCGCGTTCACGATCTTCTATGCAGGGGCCGCCGCTCCCGTGGAGCGCCGTGAGGTCGACTTCGTCCTCGACCGCCCGTTCGCATTCTTCATAACGGGTCAGTCCGTGGCGCCGCTCTTCATGGGCGTCGTCAACACCCCGAACGATTGAGAACGTGATAAAGCAGGGCGCGGATCCCATCGGATCCGCGCCCCGCGTTTTTTTTATGGGTTTATTTCCCGACCGCCTTGTGGAATATCTTCTTGCCCTTCTTGATCTTCACGCCGTCCGCGAAGCGGGCCTTTTCGATGACGAGGCCGATATCCGTCACCTTCTCGCCGTCGACGGAGACGCCGCCCTGCTGTATAAGGCGCCTCGCCTCGCCCTTTGAGGCCGCGAGGGAGCAGGCGAGCATGAGGTCGATGACGTTACAGCCCTCCTCGGGAACTTCGAGCTCGGTCGTGGGCATGTTGGAATCATCCCCGCCGCCCGCAAAGAGGGCGTGGGAGGCTTCCTTCGCCTTCTCGGCCTCGTCCTTCCCGTGGACGAGCGCGGTCAGCTCGTACGCCAGGAGCTCCTTCTTCTCGTTGATGCGGGAGGGATCCCACTTCTCGATCTCTTCGATCTCCTCAATGGGGATGAACGTCAGCATGCGGATGCACTTCATGACGTCCGAATCGCCGACGTTGCGCCAGTACTGGTAGAATTCGAACGGCGTCGTCTTATTCGGGTCGAGCCAGACGGCGTTGCCCGCGGTCTTGCCCATCTTCTTGCCCTGCGAATCGGTGAGGAGGGTGATCGTCATTGCGTTCGCGTCCTTGCCGAGCTTCCTGCGGATGAGCTCCGTGCCGCCGAGCATATTGCTCCACTGATCGTCGCCGCCGAACTGAAGGTTCACTCCCTTGTTCCTGAACAGCCAGTAGAAGTCGTAGGACTGCATTATCATGTAGTTGAACTCGAGGAACGAGAGCCCCTTCTCCATGCGCTGCTTGTAGCACTCGGCGCGAAGCATGTTGTTGACGCTGAAGCACGCGCCGACCTCGCGCAGAAGCTCCACGTAATTGAGCGAGAGGAGCCAATCGGCGTTGTTGACCATCTCGGCCTTTCCCTCGCCGAACTCTATAAAGCGCTCCATCTGCCGCTTGAAGCAGGCGGCGTTGTGGTCGATATCCTCCCTTGTGAGCATCTTGCGCATGTCCGTCCTGCCGGAGGGATCGCCTATCATCGTCGTGCCTCCGCCGATGAGCGCAACGGGCTTGTTGCCCGCCATCTGCAGGCGCTTCATCAGCGTCAGCGCCATGAAATGCCCTGCGGTCAGGCTGTCCGCCGTGCAGTCGAAGCCGATGTAGAACTTCGCTTCGCCCGCGTTGACGAGCTTCTCGATCTCGGGTTCGTTGGTTACCTGGGCGATGAGGCCCCTGGCTTTTAATTCGTCGTAGATCTTCATAATAGTTGTTCCTTTCAAATAAAAATCCCCGTTTCCTGACGGAAACGGGGACGATAGAATACCGTGGTACCACCCCAATTCGGAGCCTCGGTCAAGGCTCCCTCATGGAAGGCTGTAACGGGCCTGCCCGGCCGCGCCTACTCGAATGCTCTTTCGGACGGCTGCTCCGGGACGTATTCGCTTCCCGCCGCATGCGCCCTTACACCTGCCGGACGCTCTCTTCGATGCCAACGGGGAGTTACTTCTTCCCTTCAACGCGAATATTGTGCGGATTATATCACGCGCATGATAAAAATGCAAGCGTTTTTTCGGCTCAGAAGAACATCTTTTTTCTGAACGACTCGCTTCGCTGTATAAGTCTGCCGATTATCAGCACGACGAGGCTCAGCAGCGCGCAGGGAATCGCGGCGTAGATCGACCAGCTGAACCTGATGCAGCGGTGCAGATGGATCTCTATGAGCATCTGCAGCACGAGCACGAACACCATCATGATCAGCAGCATGACGATGAGCTTTAAAGGCACCCCCGCACGGCGGGAGCCGAGCATGAGGCAGACGCCTATGAGCGCCGCCCCCGTCAGCGCGGTCACGGGGAGGGCGAAGAGCCAGAGCCAGTCCCCGCCGAGTATCATCTTCAGCACGAAGAGGAAGAGCGCGGTCTCAAGCGTCCCGAAGAGGAGGAAGAGCCAGACCTTCGGCCTTTCGAAGAGGCAGGGGAATACGAGCGCCATGAACGCGAAAACTATCGAGGCCGCCGGTATGAGCGACCAGGTGAGCGCGCCGTCCTGTATGAGGTCGATGAGCAGTATCGATATGAGCGGTATGCACATGAGCAGTGAAAGCACACGCGCCGCCGCCACCCTTATCACGCGGTGACGCACCCTTTCAACGCTCCTCGGGTAGGGCGTTTGCGCGGAGGGATCGGATCTCTCCGCGGGGTTTATCACTTCGACGCCGCAGAGCGGACAGCGCTTCTCGGAAGCACCGAGCTCCACGCCGCAGTTGACACAGTAAGACATAAGGACCTCCGGGTAATCAGCGAATTGCTGATCATATGTTGTTGCTTTCCACCTTCACCTTCACCCCCATCCTTACGAGGCGGGTGAAGAACGCGCGCTCCAGGAAGCTCTCCTCGATCGTGCGGGTGAAATTGACGTAGAGCTTCCCGCCGTAGCCGACGGCGGCGCAGGCGACGGGGTTTTCGATAAGGGAGCCGAGCATGAACTCGAACCTTTCGACGTAAGGGGTCATCTCGGCGGGGAGCTTTACAAGCCCCAGATTCGAGAGGCAGGTGGTGGATTTCCTGTCGCCCTCGATGCGGTAGGCGGCGCTCATGACGGGGTTCTTTATAAAGAGGGGCACGAGCCGCATGAAGAGGCTCTTTTCTATATTCACGTTGCTTGCGACCTTCGCCGCGAGGCGGTGAGGGTCGGTCTCGAGCTTCAGCTGATGGTGGACTATCACCGCCGCCTCCTCAAAGCCGTATTCGCCGAGGCGCGTATCGAGGCCGACGTTCGCGTAATTGGCGAAATTTCGCAGCGTGCGGCAGTTGAACGGCTTTCTGAGATTGACGGGCACGGTCAGCTTTACGGGGCGGTTCCTCTGCAGGAACTCGCCGCGAGCCTTCTTCCAGTCCATCGCGGCAAAGAGCAGCACCGTCGAAAGGTACTCCGTCACCGTCACGCCGAGCGCCTTCGCGCGGGAGGAGATCTCGCCGGAATCGAGTATGCCCGTCGTGACGTGGAGAAAATCGCGGTCGGGAGTCCCGTTGAGGTGGTAGGCCCTGCAGGGCGGCTCGGAGACCGCGCGCGGACCGGCGTGCTTCAGGAAGCCGTCCTCGAGCTCCTCCTTCGAGGCGTTCACCGTACAATCCAGCAGATCCCCGCCTCGCGGGATATCGATCCCGTATTTCAGCGTCAGGTACTCCGCCGTCAGCGTCTTGAGGAACGAAAGCCCTCCGCCTCCGTCCGTGATGACGTGGAATATCTCGACGGCGATCCTCTTGCCGTACACCCTGACGCGGAAGGCGAAGCCGCCGTTGTCGTTAAAGCGCATCCTCGCGCAGGGGTTCTGAACGTCGTCCCTTATCTCGGGGGCGCCGTCGAGCTTTTCCAGATAATACCAGAAGAAACCGCGCTTCAGCTTCATTGCGAAATTGGGGAATCTCGCCGTCGTCTTCAAAAGGGCGCGCTTCAAGATCTGGCGGTCGACGGGCTCCGTCAGAGTCACCGAGACGCGGAAGAGCGCGTTCCACCCCTCCGTCATGGCGGGCGGATATATCTTCGCCGCGTTGTCGAGCGGCAGCCAGCGCGGGAGCATTCTCTTTTCGGATGAAGGTCTCATGCGGGTATTGTACCACAGGCGGAGCGGGAAAGCAACGGTTTATCTGATTTAAAGAATAATTTTATCTTGTATGCAAGATTAGATAAACGGGAGACGCGCTTCCGAATATACTTTTTCAGACGCGGAAAACGGCTTGAAACAAGGGAAAAATGAAGGTATAATAAACTTTACCCAAAGTAATGAGGATCCATGCCGCCGCGTTCCGCGCGTCAGGCGTGAGATCGGATGAAATATGGAGGATCACATGGATTTTAAATTAAGCTCCGAGCACCTTATGGCGAGGACGCTGTTCTCCGAGTTTGCGGAGAACGAGGTCAAGCCCTATGCCGCGGAGGTCGACGAGACTGAGGAGTTCCCCAGGGGGACCGTTGAAAAGCTCCAGCGTTACGGCTTCATGGGCATACCCATCCCCCGCGAGTTCGGCGGTCAGGGATGCGACAGCCTTACCTACGTCATGTGCGTCGAGGAGCTCTCGAAGCGCTGCGCGACGACGGGCGTCATAGTTTCCGCGCACACCTCTCTCTGCTGCGACCCGATCCTGAAGTTCGGCACTCCCGCCCAGAAGGAGGAGTATTTAAAGCCCCTCGCCTCCGGCGAGAAGCTCGGCGCGTTCGCTCTCACCGAGCCCGGCGCGGGCACCGACGCCGCGGGCGTCCAGACAAAGGCCGTCCTCGACGGCGAGGAGTACGTGCTCAACGGCTCCAAGATATTCATCACCAACGGCAAGGAAGCCGATATCTACGTTATCTTCGCGATGACCGATCCCTCCAAGGGGACGAAGGGCATCTCCGCGTTCATAGTCGAGAAGGGCACGCCCGGCTTCACCTTCGGCACGAAGGAGAAGAAAATGGGCATTCGCGGCTCCTCCACGTATGAGCTCATATTCCGCGACTGCCGCATCCCGCGCGAGAACATGCTCGGGGCGGAAGGCAAGGGCTTCTCCATCGCGATGGGCACCCTTGACGGCGGCCGTATAGGTATCGCGGCGCAGGCCCTCGGGATCGCGGAGGGCGCGCTCGAGGCGACGATCGCCTACGTAAAGCAGAGGAAGCAGTTCGGCCGCACGATCGCGCAGTTCCAGAACACGCAGTTCACTCTCGCGAACCTCGCGACGAAGGTCGAAGCCGCAAAGCAGCTCGTCTACAAGGCGGCTTACGCGAAGGATACGCAGAAGCGCTATTCCGTTGAGGCGGCAATGGCGAAGCTCTTCGCCGCGGAGACGGCGATGGAGGTCACGACGAAGTGCGTCCAGCTCCACGGCGGCTACGGCTACACCCGCGAGTACGCGGTCGAGCGCATGATGCGCGACGCGAAGATCACCGAGATCTACGAGGGAACCAGCGAGGTGCAGCGCATGGTCATCTCGGGAAGCCTCTTAAACTGATCGGAGGTAAAAAGTTATGTTGAACATCGTTGTTTGTATAAAGCAGGTCCCCGACACGAACGAGGTCCGTCTCGATCCCAAGACCGGCACCCTCATCCGCGAGGGAGTTCCTTCCATTATGAATCCCGACGACAAGGCCGGTCTTGAGGCTGCTCTCCGGATAAAGGATGAGCTCGGTGCAGTCGTCCGCGTAGTCTCCATGGGCCCCGCGCAGGCGGACGCCGTGCTTCGCGAGGCGCTCGCGATGGGCGCGGACGAAGCCTACCTTATCAGCGACCGCGCCTTCGGCGGAGCGGATACCTGGGCGACCTCCTCGACGATCGCCGCCGCCGTTTCGAAGCTTCCCCATGATATCGTCTTCACCGGCCGTCAGGCCATAGACGGCGACACCGCGCAGGTCGGCCCGCAGATGGCCGAGCACCTTGGCATACCCAACGTCTCCTACGCCGAGGAGATCCGCGTGGTGGGCGACAGCCTCATTGTCAAGCGCCAGTTCGAGAACAGCTATCAGGTCGTCCGCGTGAAGATGCCCTGCCTCGTCACCGCGCTGACGGAGCTCAACCGCCCCCGCTACATGACCCCCGGCGGCATATTCTCCGCCTACCGCGAGAAGCAGGTCACGGTCTGGACGCGCCCCGACGTTCCCGTCGACGACGCCAACATAGGCCTCAAGGGTTCGCCCACAAGGGTCAAGGAGAGCTTCCCCAAGGCCCTGAAGGGCAAGGGAGAGGTCGTAACGATGGACGCCGAAGCCGAGGCCGATTACCTCGTTGAGAAGCTCCGCGAGAAGTTCGTTATCTGAGGTGAAACATGAAAGAATTTTCCGAATACAAAGGCGTTTACGTTTTCGTTCAGCAGGTAGAGGGCGTCATCGCGCCCGTCAGCTTTGAGCTGATCGGCAAGGCGAGGGAGCTTGCGAAGTCCCTCAACACCACCGTTTCCGCCGTGCTCTGCGGCTATAACGTCGCGGGCCTCGCCGATGAGCTTGGCGAGTACGGCGCGGATACGGTCGTCCTCATCGACGATCCCGCACTTGAAAGCTACATGACCGAGCCCTACGCGCATGCGGTCTACAGCGCGATCGAGTTCTTCAAGCCCGAGGTCTTCCTCTACGGCGCGACGACGATAGGCCGCGATCTCGCTCCCCGCGTCTCCGCGAGGGTGCATACCGGCCTCACCGCCGACTGCACGAAGCTCGAGATCGACCCTGAGACCGACAGGCTCCTCATGACCCGCCCGGCCTTCGGCGGCAACCTGATGGCGACCATCATCTGCCCCGACTTCCGCCCCCAGATGGCGACGGTGCGCCCCGGCGTCATGCAGAAGTGCGAGCGCGTCGAGGGCAGGCGCGCGAGGGTGCTCCCCTTCGGCGTCAAGTTCGAGAGGAACGACAGGTACGTCGAGATACTTGACGTCATCAAGAAGATGAACGAGGACGTCGATATCTCCGACGCGAAGATACTCGTTTCCGGCGGGCGCGGCATGGGCTCCAAGGAGAATTTCCAAATGCTCTACGACCTCGCCGAAGCTCTTGGCGGCAGGGTCTCCGCGTCACGCGCGGCGGTCGACGCGGGCTGGGTCGATAAGGAGCTCCAGGTCGGGCAGACCGGCAAGACCGTCCGCCCCAAGCTCTATATCGCGGTCGGCATCTCGGGCGCCATCCAGCACCTCGCCGGCATGGAGGAGAGCGAGATCATAATCGCCATCAACCGCGATGAGACCGCCCCCATATTCAACGTCGCCGATTACGGCGTCGTCGGCGATCTCAATAAGGTCGTCCCCATGCTCACCGAAAAGATCAGGGCGATGAAGGAGAATGACTGATAGGCAAACCAAATCGGCTAAAAGAAAAACCCTTGCGAAAGCAGGGGTTTTTATGTTGACTTGCGGGGATAGGGCTTCTTTTCGTCGGTCAGTCCGGCAAGGAGCAAGGCGTCCCGGTGACAGCTTCCCTTCAAGGGGAAGCAAAACGGCGGCGGACGATACACAAAGCCTTCCCCTCGGAGGGGAAGGGGGACCGCTTGCGGTGGATGAGGTGGTAAGCGGCTGCGGAGATTGCTTGGAGGAAGATGTTATTCCCTCATCAGTCGCTCCGCGACAGCTTCCCCCAAGGGAAGCCATATGACGGCGGACGATACACAAAGCCTTCCCCCGGGGGAAGGTGGCGCCGAAGGCGTCGGATGAGGGACGAGGCAACGGCGGAGGTTGGTTCCCGACAGAGTTTTCCCTCATCAGTCATCTGCGCCTGCGGCTTGCTGACAGCTTCCCCCAAGGGAAGCCCAACAACTCCCCTCGGGATCCGGAGCTCTTATCGATATGCGCCTTGCGGCGCTCGATATCCCTGCGGGGGGAAGGAGAGAGCGATCGTTCGCAAAAACAACAAAACAGCGGCAGTCCGCAATCGACACGGGCTGCCGCTTTTTATATGAGCATATATGTACACCGCCTCGGGCGAGGTTTTCTCTTGCGGGGCGGAGTGTTCGGCCGGGAGGCGCAAAGCGCTCGTCTGGAAAGCGGCGAGGGAGGCCTCTCCGGTTTTCTTCGACGCTGTCCTCTCGGCTTTCGTTAATATAACGGACGAGTGGCCGGAAAGGTTGCGCGTGAGTGGAAATATATTTATCCCGCGTCAGCGGCCGGCGGCGAACTCCCCGACGAAGTCCATGAACGCCTTGGCGGCGGGGGAGACGGTGCGGTTCGGGCGCGTGACGAGGCCTATCGTGCGGCGCTGCGGCGGGTCGAGCTCCTTTTTTGAGACGCCCTCCGCGCGGCCCTTTAATATGAGCTCCGGCAGTATCGTCACGCCGAGCCCACGCTCCGCCATGGAGAGGGCGGCGTAATCGTCGGAAAGGGCGTATTTGACGCGCGGCGTTATGCGGAAAGCGCGGAATATCTCGCCTATATCGTAGTTCGAGCCCTCCCCCGGGATTATGAAATCCTCCTTCTCGATGAGCTTCACCGGCAGGGCGGGCAGCTCCGAAAGCGGATGCCCCGCGGGCAGCACGGCAAGGAGACGGTCGCGGGCAAGCTCGGTGAAACTGAGGTCGCGCTTCGTCCTTTTTGTGAGGAAGCCGCAGTCGAGCTCCTCGGAAAGGACCTTTTCCTCTATCTCCTGATAGAGGCCGGAAAAGAGCTCCACCTGTATGTTCGGGTATCTCGCGGTGAAGCTTTCGATGAGCTCCGGCGCCCAGTGCACGGCGACGCTCGAAAACATGCCGACCCTCACGACCCCGGAGCGGAGGCCGTTTATCTCGTCGATGGCGGAGGCGAGCTGCTCCTGCGCGCGGACGAGCGCGCGTATGGGCTCGATGAGCTTCTCGCCGTCCCTTGTCAGGCGGGAGCCGGACTTGCCCCTCTGCACGAGGGGGAACCCGCATTCGGCCTCGAGATCCGCTATTATGTGGCTGACACCGGACTGCGTGTAGCCCGAAAGCTCCGCGGCCGCCGTCAGCGAGCCCGCCTCGGCGACGGCGAGCAGAGTCAGGTACTTCGATGAATTCGTCATGGATCTCACGGGCGGTCTCCTCCGGTCCTATATATTCGTTCGGCGCGGGTGATCCCGGCCAAACATGAGAAAATCTCATGTTTATTATAACAAAGATTCGCTTTAATTTCAACACGGTTTGGAGTATTATTCTCATGGTCTTTGCGCAAGGCGTATTTTTTTGCGCCGGGCCTATAATATTGCAAACGGAGGATACCTCATATGCCTCGCTCCAAAATGAAGATCAACAGGCGCAAAAAGATACTGCCCTGGTGGGTCTCCGCGCTCATATGCACGGCGGTCGTATTGGGCCTGTTCGCTCTCTTCGGGGTGCCGATGGGGCTTTCGAATATGTTCAGCACGCTGATGAACACGGCGTTCGACATACTCGTGAACACCTGCCTTTACATAATGGCGATAGCCGTGCTCATGGGTGCGCTCTCGGCCATATTCACGGAGTTCGGCGTGGTCAGGCTCCTCAATAAGATACTCTCCCCGCTCATGAAGCCGGTCTACGATCTGCCCGGCGCGGCGGCGCTCGGCGTCGTGACGACATATCTTTCCGACAACCCCGCGATACTCTCCCTTGCGGACGACAGGGGCTTCAAGGCGTTTTTCAAGAGGTATCAGCTCCCCGCCCTCACGAACATAGGCACTTCGTTCGGCATGGGCCTTATCGTTACGACCTACATGCTCGGGCAGGAGGGAGCCGCCAAGACGGGGCTGCTCCCCGCCGTGCTCATAGGAAATCTCGCGGCGGTGCTCGGCAGCGTCGTATCCACGCGAATAATGCTCGCGTTCACAAAGAAGATATTCGGCAAGGAAGCTCCCGCGGTCGAGGAAGCGGAGTCCTTCGGTCACAGCGCCCGCCATGAATCCGAGAACACACTCGGCATGAGGATAATGAACTCCCTTCTTGAGGGAGGCAAATCGGGCGTTCAGCTCGGTCTCGGGATAATCCCCGGCGTCGTCATAATCTGCACCCTTGTAATGATGCTCACGAACTCCGCCCCCGAGGCGGGCTACACGGGCGCCGCCTATGAGGGGATAGGGCTCCTTCCCGTGCTGGCGGATAAGATCAACTTCATATTGAAGCCACTCTTCGGGTTCGCCTCGTCCGGCGGCGTTTCCGTTCCCATCACGGCGCTCGGCTCCGCGGGCGCGGCGATGGGCCTCGTGCCGAACCTGCTCTCAAACGGGCTCGCCAACGCCCATGACGTCGCCGTTTTCACCGCGATGTGCATGTGCTGGAGCGGCTACCTTTCCACCCACGTCTCCATGATGGACAGCCTCGGCTTCAAGTATCTGACGGGCAAGGCGATACTTTCGCACACGATAGGCGGGCTCTTCGCGGGAGTCGCGGCAAACTGGCTCTACAGGCTCGCCGCGCTGATCTTCGCACTGGCGTGACATGGCTCTTTCAAGCACGGAACAGCATAACAGAATGACGCGGACGGGCATCCCGAGGCTCATCACCTCCCTTGCGATACCCACCACGTTCTCCCAGCTCATCACGATCGTTTACAACACGGCGGATACCTACTTCGTCTCGCAGATCGACACGAGCGCCTCGGCGGCGGTCGGAGTCGCGTTCGCGCTTCAGGCGATAATACAGGCGTTCGGCTTCGGGATCGCGATGGGCTGTTCGTCGCTCGTTTCGAGGAAGCTCGGCGAAAGGCGGGACGAAGAGGCGGAGGTCTACGCCAACAGCTCCGTATTCGCGGCGATAGTGATGGGGTTCCTGCTCACGGTCTCGGGGCTGAGCTGCCTCGCGCCGCTGATGCGCCTGCTCGGGGCGACGGAGACGATACTCCCCTACGCCTGCGATTATACGAGGATCATACTCGTCGGCGCGCCGATAATGTGCACCTCGTTCGTGCTGAACAATATACTCAAATCCGAGGGTGAGGCGAACCTTTCGATGATCGGCCTCTGCGCGGGGGGAGTCGTCAATATAGGGCTCGATCCGCTCTTCATATTCGGGCTGAAGCTCGGCATCTCGGGCGCGGCGCTCGCGACCGTCCTCAGCCAGACGGTCAGCCTCGTTATACTGCTCGTCATATTCAAGTCCGGCAAGAGCATTATAAAGCTCCGTCCCGCGGCGGTCTCAAAGGACCCGGGCACTTATTTGCAGCTCGTGAAGATAGGCTTCCCGACCATCTGCCGCCAGGGCATGGCGAGCGTTGCCTCGGCGCTTTTGAACCGCGGCGCCGCCTATTGGGGCGGGGAATACGCCGACGCCTCCGTCGCCGCCGTGACCATATCGAACAAGGTCTATATGCTCGTCCGTTCCATGATGATAGGCATAGGCCAGGGCTTCCAGCCCGTCGCGGGGTACAACTACGGCGCGCGGATATTCTCCCGCGTAAGGAAGGCGTTTTGGTTCTCCGTCGCCGTCGGGACCTGTATAGCCTCCGCTGCCGCGGTCGCGATCGGCTTCAATTCCGAAGCGATAATGCTCTGGTTCCGCGACGATCCGAAGGTCGTCGAGATAGGCTCCCTCGCTTTGAAATTCGCCGCCGCGGTGATGCCGCTCATGGCGTACTCGACGTTCGTCAATCAGCTCTATCAATGCCTCGGGTTCAGCCTTGCGGCTTCGGTGCTCGCCTCGTGCAGGCAGGGGATATTCTTCATCCCCATAATACTGCTGCTGCCCCGGTTCATAGGCCTCATGGGCGTGCAAATGGCTCAGCCGGGCGCGGATCTTATGACCTTCCTCATATCGATCCCGTTCCAGATCTCGTTCTTCCGGAGGGTCCTCAGAAGGGAGGACGCCGCCCCGGAAGAAAAAACAGCTTGACATATTCCCGATCACGGTGTATAAATTCCTTATGAAGAGAACGATAAAAAAGCTGATGCTCATACTCCTCGCCGCGCTTGTTTCGGCGGGAGCCCTTTCCGGCTGCGTGAAGCACACGCATATAGTCGTGGATTCACGGCGCGTGGGGGATTATTTCTGCTCATTCTACGAGGACGGGACCGTCGATATAACCGGCTACTACGGCTCCGACGAGGAGCTGACCGTGCCCGAGATGATCGAGGGGCACGTCGTTATCGGCTTTGGGATAAAGGCCTTCGACGGGAACGGGACGCTGAAAACGGTCATCATCCCGCAGAGCGTCACGAGCCTCCCCGCGAAGCTTTTCAATTCCTGCGCCGCGCTTGAAAGCATATACGTCCCGCCGTTCGTTCAGTCGATCGGCAAGAACGTCGTCTACGAATGCCCCGCCTTTACGACCGTGCTTTACGGCGGCTCCGAGGCACAGTGGGAAAAGGTCTTCATCGGCTCCGTTCCGTGGACGGACAATTACGTCCTCATCAATTCCGAGATGGTCTATAATTTCGAACCGTGAGCATAATTTAAGAGCGCCCTGCGTTTGCGCGGGACGCTCTTTTTTATTTTCGGTCACCTTCTCGGCAGGAGCCTGTTGCGTAAAGCCGAATCGAAAATATACGTGAAGAACCTGTACAGCGCCATGTAGACGACGAATACCCCCTCGAGTATCAGCACCACCGCCCACACCGGCAGACCGGCGAAATACATCATCACGTCCACGCGGAATATGTATTCCGCCGCGGCGAGGCCGACCCCCGCGAGCACGTTCAATATGAAGAGCCGCAGGAGCGCCGCGAGCAGCCTGTCTTTGATATGCCTGCGGAGTATCACCCGCGTGAAGGCGTACCAGCCGAACATCAATATGTAGAGATACGCCCAGACGCCGGGGCAGATGAGCAGCGAGAGCCCCGAAACGAGGGCGAATTTTATCGCGGCGAATATGCAGCCGTGCTCCTCGCGGATGGGGATCCACGTCATCAGCGATGCGACGAAAAGACATACCGCCGAAAGCGGGATGAGATCAGTCACGTTGGCGGCGAAGAGCATCAGCAGCGATACCGCTATGCTCATTACGAGGGCTGCCGCCATAAGGCCGACAGGAAGACGCTTCACCTTTCACCTCGATTCAATGCCCCCTGCAGCAGAGGCTGCAGAGCATGTTCGCGCAGACTATCGAGCCGCACGTCGTGCAGAGGCTGTAATCGCCCCCGCGCGCCGTCCACCCGCGTGAAGCGGAGGAAGCCCCGCGCATGGAGGCGAGCGCCGAGCGGTACTCGCCGTTCGAGGGATCCATCTGCACGGCGCGGGATATGTATTCGTAGGCGCGTGCGTACTGACCCGAGCGGTAGCAGCACATGCCGTAAAGATAATTCCATTCGGCGTTGCGAAGCGGTATCGAAGCGAGCAGCGTTTCGGCCGCCTGGATGCTCCCCGCGCTGATGAAGGAGCGCGCCCTGCGGAATTCCTCGGCGTACTGCCCGGTGTATGAGGAGCGCTCCTGCCTCGAATATTGACCGTAGGAGCCGTAAGCGCCGTAACCGCCGTAGCCGCCCGTACCGTAGGTTCCGCCGTAGCCGCCGTAGCCGCCGTAAGCGCCGTAACCGCCGTAGCCCGCGCCGGAGGAGGCTCCGGAGGAGCTTCCCGCGGAGCCGGAGGACTGCTTCTTGGTGAGCAGATCGTAGGCCGAGTTGATCTGCTTCATCTTATCCTCCGCCTGCTTCTTCAGGTCGGAATCCTGATAGCGGTCGGGGTGATACTTCTTGACGAGCTTCATGTACGCCTCGCGGATCTCCTCCTGTGAGGCGGAGGGCGAAACGCCCAGAACTTCATAGGGATTCATTTGTTTTCCTCCGTGGGAAAGCCGCCCTCCTCATCCTCGCGGACGCAGGCGCTCCCGTCCTCGTCCTTCCGCCTGCCGGCGATGACCTCCGCCGCCTTCGCGCCGAGGCCGATGTACATGATGTTGTCAAGGAGGGGCTTGTTGGCCCTGAGGTCCATGAGGTCGTAAGCGAGCACGGCGGAATTTATGTACATGTCGCAGAGCGCCTCGCAGGTCCCCTTGGGATCCTCGAAATCCGAGAGATTGAATATGTTGTATCCGCCGCGTTTTTTATCCTCGGCGCGGTCGTCCCACGCGTCGATGACGTAGACGAACCCGCCGAGCTTGCGCCCGAGCTCCTGCATGAGGGGGCGGGCCTCCTCCGGAAGAAGCGGGCAGGCGGCGAGCAGCTCGCCGAGCACCCCGCCGAAAACGAGCGGCGCGCCGTCCGGGTCGCACTCGGGGGCGGTCTCGACCGCGCCGAGCCTGTCGAGCCCTTCCTTCAATACGCGGGCGGCTTCGGGGTATTTGCGCTCCGCGCGGCGTATGCCCTTTAAAAGCACGGGAAGAGCCGCCTTCCTCAGGGGCCTTCCGTCGCGCGCGTCGTCGAGCACCTTGTATTTTGCGAGCAGCACGCATACCGCCGCGCAGAAATCCATAACTCCGTCGCCCGCCGCCATCGGCATGCGCCCGCGGGAGGGATGCATCGCGCAGGCGTGTGGCTCGAATTCGGGGAGCTTGCCCGAGGCGGAAGAGAGCAGCACGGCGGCGAAGGCCGCGTCGTATGTGAGCGAGAGCTTCGACCCGAGCCCGTACCTGCCGAGAGCGCGGCAGAGCCCGCAGTAATAGCCCTGATATAGTTCCTTGTCCTTCACCTTCAGTTCGGGGATGAAGGGCGCGATATAGCCGAACATGGCGGTCTCCTTCTTTGATGATAAGCATATTATAATTAACTCCGACGCTTTTTTCAACACCCGCCGTGTAAAAACGGCGTAAAAACGAAACGTCCGCGCCGGGAGGGACACCAAAATATTATATTGATTTTTTTGAGAAAAACCCTTTATTTTTCCGAAAGCTTCTGCTATAATATGTACACTACCGGGATATGGGCATTTTTGCCCGCCCGAATATTTAGGAGGAAAAATATGAAGAAGTATTTGGCTATCTTCCTCGTGCTCGTTATGGCTCTCGCCGCTTTCGCCGGCTGCCAGACCACGAAGCCCGAAGACGGCAAGACCCCTGACACCCAGACCGAAGGCACCCAGACCGAGGCCACCACGACCGAAGGCACCGAGACCGAGGCTGCCGAGGGTTCGTACGAGATCGCTTTCGTCACTGACGTAGGTCAGCTGATGGACAAGTCCTTCAACCAGGGCACCTGGGAAGGCTGCGAGCAGTACGCCAAGGATAACGGCAAGACCGTTAAGTACTATCAGCCCGCCAACGGCGCCGACGCCACTGACGCCGATCGTTTCGAGGCCATGAAGGCTGCCGTTGAGAACGGCGCCAAGATCGTCGTTGCCGCCGGCTTCATGCAGGCCAACGCCCTTACTCAGGCTGCCAAGGCCTATCCCGAAGTTAAGTTCGTGTTCATCGACGGTTGGGCGCTCACCGACGGTGAGAACGGCCCCGTTCTCGACAACGTTGCCGGTATCGCCTATCAGGAGGAGCAGGCCGGTTACTTTGCCGGTTACGCCGTAGTTATGGACGGCTACACCAAGCTCGGCTTCTGCGGCGGCGGCGGCGGCACCAATCCTGCCTGCTGCCGTTACGGCTACGGCTTCGTCCAGGGCGCTGAGGCTGCTGCCGAGGTCAAGGGCGTTGACGTTGAGATCAAGTACTCCTGGCAGTACGGCGAGAACTTCTCCGCTTCTCCCGAGCTCCAGGCCATGGCTACCGGCTGGTATGAGGACGGCACCGAGATCATCTTCGCCTGCGGCGGCTCCATGTTCGCTTCCATCACCGCTGCTGCCTCCGCTAACGATGCGAAGGTCGTCGGCGTTGACGTTGACCAGAGCGAAGAGTCCGAGACCGTTGTAACTTCCGCCATGAAGGGCCTCTCCACCTCCGTTGTATGGGCCATCGGCAAGTTCTATGAGGACAAGTGGACCGAGATCGGCGGCCAGAACACCAGCCTCGGCGTAGCCGATGACGCTGTTGGCCTCCCCACCGAGACCTGGTCCCTCACCGGTTGGACTGTTGACGAGTACAACACCCTGTACGCTGCCGTTAAGGACGGTTCCGTCACCATCGACGCCAACTATCCCGAAGACATGAGCACTTTCGCCGGTCAGCACGTGACCGTCACCGTCGTCAAGTAATTTGACCGACAGATCCGAGGGCCCCTTCGCGGGGCCCTTTTTTATACATTTTTCGCGGGGCGGGCATAAAACGTATTGCAATTTCGCCCATTTCCATATATAATAAAGTCGTTATAAAATAAGCGCATAACAGGAGGGCAAGCTATGGAGCAAAACGCGGCAGGGGCAAACCCCTATGTCATTGAGATGCTGCATATCACCAAGGAATTTCCCGGTATAAAGGCAAACGATGACATCACTCTTCAGCTCAGGAAGGGGGAGATCCACGCGCTCTTGGGTGAAAACGGCGCGGGAAAATCCACGCTGATGAGCGTGCTATTCGGCCTCTATCAGCCCGAAAAGGGCGAGATAAGGAAGAACGGGCAGGTCGTCCACATAAAGGACCCCAACGACGCGACCGCCCTCAACATAGGCATGGTGCATCAGCACTTCAAGCTGATCGAGGTCTTCACCGTGCTTGACAACATCATCCTCGGAGCCGAGGATACCAAGCTCGGGTTCATCCGCAAGAAGGACGCCCGCGCGAAGGTCAAGGCCCTCTCCGAAAAGTACGGCCTTGCCATCGATATGGACGCCAAGGTCGAGGATATCACCGTCGGCATGCAGCAGCGCGTAGAGATACTGAAGATGCTCTACCGCGACAACGATATCCTCATTTTCGACGAGCCCACCGCCGTTCTGACCCCGCAGGAGATCACCGAGCTCATGCAGATAATGCGCAACCTCAAGGCGGAGGGCAAGAGCATACTGTTCATCTCCCATAAGCTCAACGAGATAATGGAGGTATCCGACAGGGTCACCGTCCTCAGGAAGGGCAAGTGCGTCGGCACCGTCGACACGAGCACCACCAACAAGGAGCAGCTCTCCGAAATGATGGTCGGCCGCCCGGTCCAGCTCGTGGTCGAAAAGGACGAGGCCAAGCCCAAGGAGGCCGTCCTCACGATAGAGGGGCTCACCGTTCCCTCCAAGATCCACAAGAACGACGCAGTAAAGAACGTATCCCTTACCGTGCGCGCCGGGGAGATAGTATGTATCGCCGGTATCGACGGCAACGGCCAGACGGAGTTCGTCCACGCGCTGACGGGCCTTGAAAAGCCCTCCGCCGGCAGGATCACCCTCTGCGGCAAGGATATCACGAAGGCCTCCATCAGAAAGCGCTCCCTCACCGGCATGAGCCACATCCCCGAGGACAGGCATAAGCACGGCATGGTGCTCGACTTCACGCTGGAGCAGAACCTGGTGCTGCAGCGCTATTTCGAGCCGGAGTTCCAGAGCCACGGCTTCATTAAATTCGGCGCCGTGCGCGAGTACGCGGACAAGCTCATCGAGAAGTTCGACGTAAGAAGCGGCCAGGGCCCCGTCACAAAGGCGCGCGCAATGTCCGGCGGCAATCAGCAGAAGGCGATAGTCGCCCGCGAGCTCGACCGCAACATGCCGCTCATAGTAGCCGTCCAGCCCACGAGGGGACTCGACGTCGGCGCGATAGAGTACATCCACTCGCAGCTCGTGAAGCAGCGCGACGAGGGCAAGGCGGTGCTGCTCGTCTCCCTTGAGCTCGAGGAGGTCATGAACCTCTCCGACCGCATACTCGTCATGTACGAGGGCGAGATAGTCGGCGAGCTCGACCCCAAAAAGACCACCACTCAGGAGCTCGGCCTCTACATGGCGGGCGCCAAGAGGCAGGATAAGGAGGGCAAGGCCGAATGAAAAGGTTCCTTAATAAGGACGGCACGAAATCCGTTCTCTCGACGCTCATTTCGATACTCATCGGCCTGCTCGCCGGAGCTGTCATAATACTCATCGTCGGTCTCGTCGATTCGAAGCTCGGCATAAAGGAGGCATGGAAGGGCATCCGCCTCATATTCTTCGGCCTGTTCTCCAAGGGTCAGCAGGCGGGGCGGCTGGTGTTCGGCTTCAACCCGACGAACATCGGCGATATGCTTTTCCGCGCGGTCCCCATAATCATGACGGGTCTTTCCGTCTCGCTCGCGTATAAGACGGGCCTCTTCAACATAGGCGCATCCGGTCAGTATCTTGCGGGCACGACGGCGACCCTCTTCATCGCCCTCAAGATGAACACCGCCGTCGTTTCTCCGTGGATCGTATGGATACTTGCCTTCTTCGGCGGCATACTCGCAGGCGCTCTCTGGGGCGCGATCCCCGGCATACTGAAGGCGTTCCTCAATATCAACGAGGTCCTCGCCTGCATAATGACGAACTGGCTCGCGGCAAACATAGTCACGTGGATGTTCGAGGGCAGCGGCCTCCAATGCACCGAGGGCACCAAGACCCAGGTCATCTGGAAGACCTCGCATAACGGCGTCGCCACCGCCAAGATGGGGTTGGATAAGCTCTTCCCCGGTTCGCAGCAGGTGGACGGCGGCATCATAGTCGTCATACTGATAGCGATACTGGTCTACATCCTTCTCACAAAGACGACCCTCGGCTTCGAGCTGAAGGCCTGCGGCTCCAACCGCCACGCGGCAAGGTACGCCGGCATAAAGGACAAGCGATCCATAGTGCTCTCCATGGCCATCGCGGGCGCGCTCGCGGGCGCGGGCGCTTCGCTCTACTGGCTCTCCGGCTCGACGGAGTTCCATTGGCAGACCTACCTCTCCCTCCCCGGGGAGGGCTTTACCGGGATAGCGGTCGCGCTGCTCGGCGCGTGCAACCCGATAGCCAACATATTCACGGGAATGTTCATGTCGACGCTGAACGTCGCGGGCTCGAAGCTCTCGTTCTTCACGGGGTATAACGAGTACATAACCGACGTCATAATCGCCGTCATAGTCTACCTCTCCGCGTTCAGCCTCCTCATAAAGACCTGGCTCACCAAGCGCTTCAAGAAGTCCGAGGACAGGAGGATCCCCGACGTCGTCTATACCTCGAAGAATGCTCCGGGGGAAGCGGCGCCGACTGTTCACGGAAATAACGGAAAGGAGGGCAAAGCCAAATGAGTTACCTTGTTCAGCAGACCCTCATCTATGCGATACCCCTCATGATAGTCGCGCTTGCCGGCGTATTCGCCGAGAGGAGCGGCATCATCAACCTTGCCCTTGAGGGCATCATGATATTCGGCGCGTTCATCGGCGTGCTGTTCGTGCATCTCTGCCAGAAGTACGGCGTGTTCGAGCTCCTGCCCAACAACGGCAACTGGGGCACGATGCAGCTCTTCGAGCTGCTCGGCATGCTGATCTCCGGCATGCTCGGGGCGCTCTTCGCGCTGCTGCTGGGCTTCGCCGCGATAAACCTCAAGGCGGATCAGACGATAAGCGGCACGGCGCTCAACATGCTCGCTCCCGCCATCGTGCTCTTCTTCGTCCGCATTATCGCCAATCAGGAGGAGCTCAGGCTCTATAAGGGCGACGCGGCGCAGTGGTTCATGATCAAGAAGGGCATGCTCGGTCTCGGGGAGTCCGACGGGTTCCTCGTGAACACCTTCCTCAACAAGGTGTACCTGGCGACCTACGTCTGCATAATACTCTTCGTGATCTGCGCGATAATCCTCTACAAGACCAAGTTTGGCCTGCGTCTCAGGTCCTGCGGCGAGAACCCGCAGGCGGCGGATTCGCTGGGCATCAACGTCCGCAGGATGCGCTACTCCGGCGTGCTGATCTCCGGCGCGCTCGCCGGCATGGGCGGCTTCGTCTACGCGCTGACCACCTCCAACTGCATGTCGAACGGCGACGTCGCCGGCTTCGGCTTCCTGGCTCTCGCGGTCATGATATTCGGTAACTGGAAGCCCCTCAATATCGCGGGCGCCGCGCTGCTCTTCGGCCTGTTCAAGTGCCTTGCGGCGGGCTACAGTTCCATCGATATCAACGGCGACGGCACGAAGCTCCTCTTCGAGCTCTCGAAGCATCCCACCTGGGGCAAGGTTTTGAACCCCAACTTCTACCGCATGCTCCCGTACCTCATCTCGCTGCTGGTGCTTGCCTTCACAAGCAAGAAGTCCCGCGCGCCGAAGGCGGAGGGCATCCCCTATGACAAGGGACAGAGGTAAACGAATCAACCGCGGATAACGGTCATCGAAAGCGGGCGGGCGGCGAAATGCGCCGCCCGCTTCGTTTGAGGGAGGGCCGCGCCCCGGAAAAAGGGACGCGATGGGAATGATCGTCCGCAGCAGTTGCATTTTAGGGAAGGATATGGTATAATTCCCCACAACAATGGTTTGGCGCGTCCTGCAGAGGCGGAACGGGCGGGAGGTCGAAATGGCAAAACTGTATTTCAGGTACGGCGCGATGAGCTCGTCGAAGACGGCTCAGGCCATCATGGTAAAATACAATTACGGTGAGCGGGGCCAGAAGGCGCTGCTCGTCAAGCCCGCCATTGACACGCGCGACGGCGTCCGCACGATCCGCTCGCGCTCCGGCCTGACGGATGAGTGCGTGCTTTTTTCCGAGATCCCGCTGGAGGCCGTCCGCGCGCATGAATACGACTGCATAATAGTTGATGAGGCGCAGTTCCTGACCCGTGAGGAGGTCTTCCTTCTCATCGAGTTTGTGGATAAATACAATGTCCCGGTGATATGCTACGGGCTTCGCACGGATTTCCGCGGGGAATTCTTTGAGGGCAGCAAATGGCTCATGGCTATGGCGGATACGATCGAGGAGATCAAGACCGTCTGCTGGTGCGGCAAGAAGGCCATCATGAACGCGAGGCTCGACGGCAAAGGCGGAGTCACGAAGGTCGGCGAGCAGGTCGTGCTCGGAGCCGACGATAAATACGTCGGCCTCTGCCGCAG
Source organism: Clostridia bacterium (assembly GCA_017509785.1). Classification (GTDB taxonomy): domain Bacteria; phylum Bacillota; class Clostridia; order Christensenellales; family CAG-138; genus UBA3857. Next base: position 61,528 of record JAFWOT010000014.1, on the reverse strand, counting down.
GCATTGGGAGGAGGGAAGGATACATAAATGAGGTTTTATATTTCGACAGGGGGTATGAACGCCGGCAGAGCGATCGAGCTTTCGGAGATACTGAAGAGCCGCGGCCATGAGCTGACGTATGATTGGATGGCTCACGGCGACGTGCGGCGCGAGGGGGAGATCCGCATGGGCGAGGTCGCCTTCAACGAGCTGAGGGCCGTCCGTGACGCGGAGCTCGTTATAGCGCTGCTCCCCGGCGGAGCCGGAACGCATACCGAGCTCGGTCAGGCCATCGCGACGAGGGGGAACAAGCGCATAATCATCTGGAGCGAGACCGGTTCGGAATTCAGCCCCGACGAGAGGACCTGCGTATTCTATTTCCACCCCTGCTGTGAGCGCGTGGTCTGCCCGTTCGACGAGCTGCTGCGCCGCCTCGATACCGAACAGATAGGCAGCGACATCACCCGGATCCATGAGGAATAATATTTTTGAACGCAAAAAAAGGCTGATGCTTTCAGCCTTTTTTGATTGCGCTTTTTACGCCGCTTCGGACAGCTCCGCGGGAACGAGGCTCAGAAGCATGTTCTCCGCGAAGAACCTTTCAAACCCGACGAACTCTATATCGAGGTAATTCTCCTCGCTGATCCTCCAGAGGTAATGGATCGTGTTGGTGTCGGTGTTCATGCTGTACCTTGCCACGCCTACGGAAAGCTCCGAGTCGATCTCGTCGGTCATGCGGCAGACGTAGGTGAATTCCTTATCGTCGACGATCCCGTAGGCCTTCGCCTCGAGGTAGGGCTCGTCGATCCCCTTCGCCTCCATAAAGGAGGGGAGGTCTTCGGGGATGAGCTCGTCTATCTCGTCGGGAACGGCGTCAAAGCTGTCCAGCAGCACGTAACCGACGACTCCGCCCTTCATGGGGTATTCCGTGGGCATGGAGGTCATCGCCGGATCCTCCGTCATGTCGGGGATCTCCGTCGCGGCGGGGACGGGAGTCATAACGGCGTCGGTGACCTCGGGAGCGGACTCGCTGTAATAGGCGCTCTGTTCGGTCGCGACGGGGGCCTTCGTCCGGACGATGGTGTCGTGCTTTGAGGACTCGTCGCCGGAAACGTCGGCCGTGACGTTCTTGGGATCGTTCTGCCCGAAGAGCAGATCGGCGCCCTTCACGGCGGCAAACCCGACTATGAGCACCGCGGCAGCCACCGCGAACCCCGCGACGGTGCTGCGGATAAGGCTGCGCCTGCGCTCCTTCTTCCTGTTCGCTTTGGCGGAGGGGAATATGACTATCCCTTCCTTCGCGGCACGTGCCTTGACGCCCTCGAGCATCGCGGCGTAATCGACCTGCGCGTCGTCCTGCCCGGCTGTTCGGGTAAGCAGACGGTCAAGAGCTATCAGCTCTTCCGGTTCCAATTCATTTTTATTCAGCTCATCATTCATAACTGATCCCCTTTGCACGAAGGTGCCTTGCCAATATTTTTCTCCCCCTGCTCATGCGGGACTTCACCGTTCCCTCCGAGACCTCGAGCGTTTCGGAGATCTCCTTTATGCTCATCTCGGAGTAGTAGAACATCATTAGAGGCTCCCGGTAAACCTCCTCCATGCTGTCGAGCGCCTCTCTGACGGCAGTACGGAGCAGATCCTTTTCGACCTGTTCCTCGGGCGTGCCGGTCGTATCCGGCACCTCCGCGCCAACGGGCTCGTCCGAAAGGACCTCATGCCCGGCGCGGCGCTTTGCGTCAAGCGCGGCGTTCACAGCCACACGGTAGAGCCAACCCTTCAGTTGGGCGTCCGACAGAGCGGAGATCTCACCCATGCTTTTGAGTACAGTAATAAACACGTTCTGCGTAACGTCCTCGGTCTGCTCCTTGTTGGAGAGAACGCGGTATGCAGCCCAGTAAACAAGTCGGGAGTAATCCTTATATATGCTTTCGAAATCACGTTCGGGCATATGCGATCAATTCCTCCATCCGGCACCCCTCTGCCGGACTCCATTTATATAACGCACAGATCGGCTCCGAGGTTCCCGCTAATTTGATATATTAAGCACGGAAGCGCCCGGATCGCCGCTTATCTTATTATAACAACTGCCGTGAGAAAACACAATCCATTCGGGCAAAAACAAAAATATACTAATAATCGTTATGAGAGGACGGTCTGTGCAAATTTTTGTGTTATCGACGGAATAAACTTTTGAAAAAAACCATCAGTTGCCTTGAAAAAACGGAACTCATCTGATATAGTAAAAACAAATAACGGGGGTAAATATAAGATATATAAATGCGACACAACGCTGTATTCGCCCCATTGAAAGTTTTTTAGTGCCGGAAGGAAGGGGAACTGATGGGGACAGGCAATCTGATAACACGAAAACACTATCAAAAGCAAATACTTCGCCTGCTCGAAAATGAAAACGCGGCCTTCATTATCGGCGTAAGGCATTCGGGAAAGAGCTGCGCGGCGGCCTGCGTTGAGGAGCAGATCATGAAGAGGGCGGCGGAAAATGCGGCGGTACTCGAAAAGAGCCTCGAGCGCGCGAAATGGGAGTGCTTCTGCGCGGACGATCTCATCAAATGGTTCGAGGAGAGGTACTCTCCCGGCAAGAGGAACCTGGTGTTCCTTGACGAGCCGATCCACCTGCCCGACTGGGAGCGCGCGGCGGAACACATCGTTTCGCATCCGGACGTAAAGCTGGTGATCACGGCCTCCAACAGGCGGGCGTTATCCGAAAGGTTCAGCATGTACAGGGAGGGCAGATACGACGTCGTCGAGATGCTTCCCCTTTCGTTCGAGGAATTCATCGGCTTCCACGGCAACAGGGAAACGACCGCCCCGGGAGTCCCGGTGCAGAGCAAGCGCTACGTAGGCGCGGACGGCGGCGCGCACACCGCAAGGGATCTGCTTGCCGGATACATGACCAAGAGCGCCCTGCCGATCCATTGGAACAACGGCTTTCTGGATCTCGATCCGCTTTCCTCCGCGGATGGAATGTACTCATCCATAGTCCTGCACGACATACTCGAGGTGAACAGCTCCGCGGGGCTCAGCTCGATCACCGATCAGAACCTGCTCGGCTGCATAATAACCGTACTTGCAAAGGCGATGGGGCGGAACGTCTCCGCGACCTGGGTCGGCAAACAGACCCCGCTGTACCTCGACAGGCCCTCCTCGACCAAGACGGTCGAAAGCTACATGAGGGCGCTTCTGAGCTCGCATCTCTTCTATATGGCGGAGCGGTATGATATCAAGGCGGGACAGAAGCTCAAAACGCTTGCCAAATTCTACATAGTCGATATGGGTATCTACCGGCTGATCGCGGGGGAACAGCCCGACGACGGCGGCAGAGCGCTCGAGAACCGGGTCTACTTCGAGCTGCTGAGGCGGGGCTACGAGGTCTTCAACGGCAAGTACGGCGAGGAGGAGGTCAAATTCATGGCCGCCGACGGGCACGACCGCGTCTACATCCAGACGGCGGACGCCTTCCGCGAGCGTGACAGGCGCCTGCTGCTCTCCCCGCTGAGGAAGATAAAGGACAACCACCCCAAGGTCATAATCGTCAACGACACCGAGACGAGGACGACCACCGACGGCATACTCATACTCAACTCGCTCGAGTTCTTCATGGGCGCCGGGCTCGGAAGGCAAAGGAGCACGGTTTACTGATAACGGCATAAAAAAAGGGACGCTCCCGCACGGGGAACGTCCTTTTTGTATTCCGGATCACATCTGGCTCTTATAGAGGGCGACGATCTCCTCGACGGAGGTGTCACGCGGGTTGCCCGGGCAGCAGGCGTCGGCAAAGGCGGATTCGGAGAGGAAGCGCACGTCCTCCTCCTTCAGTATGCCCTTGAGATCGGCGGGGATGCCCACGTCGTGGGAGAGCTGCCTTACGGCGGAGATCGCGGCGTCCGCGGCGGCTTCGTCATCCATGGAGTCGATGCCGGGGACCTCCATAGCGCGGCCTATCGCGCGGTAGCGCCTGAAGGAAACGGGCTTGTTGTATTCAAGGCCGACGGGCAGCAGTATCGCGCAGGCGACGCCGTGGGGCGTGTCGTAGAGGGCGGAAAGCCCGTGCGCCATGGAATGCACGATGCCGAGCCCCACGTTCGAGAAGCCCATCCCCGCGATATACTGGCCGAGCGCCATGCCCTCGCGGCCGTCCGGGTCGTTCATCACGGCGGCGCGCAGGTTCTTTGCGATGAGGCGGATGGCTTCAAGATGGAACATATCGGAAATGGTGTTGTGCCCCTTCGTGATGTAGCCCTCTATCGCGTGCGTGAGAGCGTCCATGCCGGTGGCGGCGGTGAGGCCCTTGGGCATGGTGCTCATCATATCGGGGTCGACGACGGCGATCTCGGGGATGTCGTTCGTGTCGACGCAGACGAATTTGCGCTTCTTCTCAACGTCGGTGATGACGTAGTTGATGGTGACCTCCGCGGCGGTGCCGGCGGTCGTCGGCACGGCAATGGTGAACACGGCGTGCTTCTTCGTGGGGGCGACGCCCTCAAGTGAACGGACGTCCGCGAACTCGGGGTTGTTGATTATAACGCCGATGGCCTTGGCGGTATCCATGCTGGAGCCGCCGCCTATGGCGATGATGCAGTCCGCTTCGGCGGCCTTGAAGGCCTCGACGCCGTTCTGAACGTTCTCGATCGTGGGATTGGGCTTAATGTCGCTGTAAACGGAATACTCAAAGTTCGCTTCATCCAGAAGATCGGTGACCTTCTTCGTAACGCCGAACTTCAAGAGATCCGCGTCGCTGGTGACGAAAGCCTTCCTGAAGCCGCGGTTCCTGAGCTCGGGCACGATGTTTCCGATCGCTCCGTGACCGTGGTAGGAAACGGTGTTCAATACGATTCGTGTTGACATGGGATTACCTCCGGTTTTGATTTGAGATAATTATACCAAACCCGACTCCGAAACGCAATCGTGCAAATGGGCGTCAATATGACGAATTTGGGGCGAATAAACGGATCCGCCCCCGGAGCTTGCGGAATCTTTATCCCTTCTTAATGCTCTGCCTTTTGATTTAACGCCGTCTTAAAACGGAATGAAGTACAATTAATTGACGAAAGAAAAGGGAGGAGCGTTATGGACGAGGCGCCCGAAAAAAAGCGAAGAGTGTCGCCGTGGATAATCATTGTTCTCGGATTTGCCGCCGTGATACTCGCCGGCACTGCCCTGCTGATGCTGCCCGTTTCCTCCCGCACGGGGAAGCCGGTCCCGTTCGGCGACGCGGCGTTCACGGCGGTATCGGCGGTCTGCGTGACTGGCCTCGTTGTAAGGGATACCGCCGCCTGCTGGTCCGGCTTCGGGCAGGCGGTGATACTGATCCTCATCCAGACAGGGGGCCTCGGAGTCGTGACCGTCGCCGCCTCGGTCGCAATGCTCTCGGGCAGGAAGATCTCGCTGTTCACGCGAAGCGCCATGCAGAGCGCGATGTCCGCGCCAAAGCTCGGGGGGATAGTGCGGCTGACAAGGTTCGTCCTGAAGGGGGCGTTCCTTATCGAGCTCATCGGCGCGGCGGCACTCATGCCCTCGTTCGTTTTGAGGTTTGGAGCCAAGGGCGTATGGTTTGCCGTGTTTCATTCCGTCTCCGCGTTCTGCAACGCCGGGTTCGACGTGATGGGCTCGCAGACCGGCGCGTTCTCATCCCTAACGGCTTTCTCAAAAGACGCCGCCGTGACCGTCCCCGTCATGCTCCTCATAATCATCGGGGGCGTCGGGTTCCTTTCGTGGGACGATATCCGCACGCATCGATCGAGGATCACGAAATACTCCGCGCAGACCAAGACCGTCCTTTCAATGACCTGCCTGCTGATCCTTCTCCCCGCGGCGTGGCTGTTCTTGTTCGATATGCGCGGTCTGCCCCCGGGCGAAAGGTTGCTTGCCTCGTTCTTCCAGGCCGTCACGCCGCGCACCGCGGGGTTCAACACGTATGACCTTACGAAGCTTTCGGGAGTGTCGAAGGCAATGACGACGGCTCTGATGCTCATAGGCGGCTCGCCCGGCTCGACCGCGGGCGGAATGAAAACGACGACCTTCGCTCTGCTTGCCGCAAACGTCGTTTCGGTATTCAAAAAGCAGGAGGACGCGGAGCTTTTCGGCAGGCGGATAAAGCCTTCGGCGGTGAGGACGGCGGGGGCGCTGTTCATCATGTATCTGACGCTGTTCTTTCTCGGCGCCGCGGCGATCAGCTCCATCGAGAGCCTCCCATTAGGGGACTGCATGTTCGAAACGGCCTCCGCGCTGGGAACGGTCGGGCTCACCCTCGGCCTGACTCCGGGGCTGGGCCCCGCCTCGAGGGCAGTGCTCATGCTGCTGATGTTCATCGGCAGGGTTGGAGGAATGACCTTCGTATACGCGTTCCTTCCCCTGAACGGAAGGTCGAATTCCAAGCTGCCCGTCGAAAACGTAATGGTGGGATGAGCGGCCCCGTGAAGCAATAAAGGAGAAATACGGATATGAAAACGGTTTTACTTATCGGAACGGGAAGATTCGGCAGGCACGCGGCGATACAGCTTTCAAAGCTCGGCCATCAGGTCATGGCGGTCGATATCGACGAGGAACGCATAAACGATATCATCCCGTTCGTCACCGGAGCCCGGATAGGCGACAGCACCAACGAGGCCTTCCTGCGCTCCCTCGGGGTGAAGAACTTCGACCTCTGCATAGTGGCGATCAGCGGGGATTTCCAAAGCTCGCTGGAAACGACCTCCATGCTCAAGGAGCTCGGCGCAGCCTGCGTTATCGCAAGGGCGGAGCGCGACGTGCAGGCGAAGTTTCTTCTGAGGAACGGTGCGGATCACGTCGTCTATCCCGAGAAGGAGATGGCCAAATGGGCCGCCGTCAGATACACGGGGAACCACATACTCGACTATATTGAGCTTGACGAGCGCCATGCGATATTCGAAGTCAAAGTGCCGGAAGCGTGGCTCGGCAAGACGGTCGGTGCTTTGGACGTCAGGAAGAGGCACGGGATCAACATACTCGCGGTAAAGCGAAACGGGGTAAGCAATTTTACTATCACGCCCGAGACCCTGCTGACGGGCGACGTCACTCTGCTCGCGCTTGGGGAGCTCGGCGCGCTGCGAAAATGCTTCAGGATCTGACGCGGAGGTGTTATGCATGGAGGACGCTGTGCTGATAGTATCGATGGCCGCTCTGTTTGCTTTCGGGTTCATTCCGGTAATAAAGCTCGAACGCTTTTTAAGGAGCCGTCGAAACGTCATAGCCGAGCCGGAGCGCCGTCCCGAAAAGAAGGATCGCCGCACGCGGGACGATCCGGTCGAAGAATTCGAGAACAGCGGCATTCTCTATTTCGATATGCCATGCGATCCCGGACAGATCGACGACGGGGATCTGCCCCGGGTGGAATAAAGCGGCATTTCGTGATATAATGTTGACCGACAAAAACGAAAGGAGCGTCGGTCGGCAGCAGTGGAAGGAGTGATAAAATTGAGCGCAGCCCGCAGGCAGAGAAGGGACAGCGTAAACGAGCATATACTCGTCTGCCTGTCCTCGTCTCCTTCCAACGAAAGGGTCGTCAAGACTGCGGTCAGGATGGCTTCGGTTTTCGGCTCGCAGCTTACGGCGCTGTACGTCCGCACGCCGGATTATGAAACCATGGATCCCGAGGACAGGAAACGCCTTGAGGATCATATCCGCATTGCGGAGGCCGCCGGCGCCGAGACCGTGACCACGCACGGCGACGACGTTCCCGAACAGATCGCCGAGTACGCGCGGCTCTCCGGCGTGACGAAGATCATAATAGGCATAAGCACCGCCCGCCGCAGGAGGCTCTTTATCAAGCCCTCGCTTACGGAAAGGCTGTTCGAGCTCGTCCCGGGGATAGACGTCCACGTCATTCCCGATACGGGCTCGTTGGGCGCGTATTACGGGAAAAAGGGCGCATTCACGCAATCGATACTGCCTTCGTGGAAGGATATCGGCATAACCGTCGCGCTGCTTGCGGCGGCGACGGGGGTGGGCCTGCTCTTTCAAAAGCTCGGATTCACCGAGGCGAACATAATAACCGTATACCTGCTCTGCGTGCTTCTGATCTCCATATTCACAAGGGGCTTCACCTGCGGGGTGCTCGGCTCGTTTGCGAGCGTGATACTGTTCAATTATTTCCTCACGGAGCCGCGGCTGACGCTCCGCGCCTACGGTTCCGGCTACCCCGTCACGTTTGCGATAACGCTTGCCGCGTCCATAATAGTCGGGACCCTTGCCGCAAGGCTGAAGGCGCAGGCGAAGCTCTCGGCAGGCGATGCTTTCAGAACGAAGCTCCTTTTCGAAACCAACCGCATACTGCAGGGCGCAAAGGACGAAAGGGAGATACTGAGCATCACCGCGTCGCGCATTTCGAAGCTTCTCAATGTGGATACCTCCGTCTATTTTGCGGATGAGAACGGGCTTTGCTCGGGCATGCTCTTCTTCGCGGGAAGGGAGGGCTCGGAGCCGGCTCCCTCCGAAGGGCCCGATCTCGAGGCCGCGCAGTGGGCGTATTCCAACAAAAAGCAGTCCGGCATGGGCGCCAAAGCGCGCAAATCGGTAAAATACGTTTATACTCCGATCAGGGCGGGTGAGAGCGTCTGCGGCGTGCTCGGGATCGGCGCATCCTCCCGAAGGACGGATTCTTCCGAGAAGGGGATCGTGCAGTCGATACTCGGCGAATGCGGCCTTGCTTTGGAAAATCTCCGCAACGCGAAGGGGCGCGAGGAGGCGGCCGTGCTCGCAAGGAACGAGCAGCTTCGCGCCAACCTGTTAAGGACCATATCCCACGACCTACGGACTCCGCTGACCTCCATCTCCGGCAACGCCGATACGCTGCTGGGCAATCGGGCAATGCTCGACGACGAGACGGCCGACAGGCTCCTTTCCGACATCCGCGACGACGCCGAATGGCTGACGAGGCTCGTGGAGAACATACTCTCCATCTCAAAGATAGGCGACGGGAGCATACAGCTCGACGTTTCGGATCAGATCGTGGAGGACGTGCTCGAGGAGGCGCTTCGTCATATCGACAGGGGCTCGGCGGATCACACGATAAAGCTTGAGACGGGCGGCGAGCCCATGCTTGCGAGAATGGACGCGAGGCTCATAATACAGGTGATAGTGAATCTTGTGAACAACGCGGTCAAGCATACGCCGACGGGCTCCCTGATAACTGTAAGCGCCGTGCCGGATGAAAAACACGCGGTGATATGCGTAAGCGACAACGGGCCGGGCATACCCGACGAATGGAAGGAAAGGGTGTTTGAAATGTTCTTCACCGGAGATAACGACGTGGGCGACAGCCGAAGGAGCATGGGGCTGGGGCTTCCGCTGTGCCGTTCCATACTGGAAGCGCACGGAAGCGGACTCATACTTCACGACAACGTTCCTTCCGGCTGCGTATTCGGCTTTAAACTGCCGCTGAGCGAGGTGGATCTGAATGAATAAACCGCTGATACTTGTGGTCGAGGACGACAAGCCCATAAGGAACCTCATTACCGCAACGCTTAAAATGCACGAATACAAATTCATCACGGCCGAAAACGGCGCGGGCGCGGTGTTGGAGGCTTCTTCCCATAATCCCGACATAATGCTGCTCGATCTCGGCCTTCCCGATATGGACGGGGTGGACGTGATAAAGCGGATACGGTCCTGGTCTGCAATGCCGATAATCGTTATCAGCGCCCGCAGCGAGGACCGCGACAAGATAGCCGCGCTCGACAGCGGCGCGGACGATTATCTCACGAAGCCGTTTTCGGTCGGGGAACTGCTTGCGCGGATCCGCGTCGCGCAGAGGAGGCTCTCCGCCGTTCAAGCCGACCGCAGCGCGGCGGGTTCGCTCTTTGTGAACGGCGACCTCAGGATCGATCTTGCGGCGGGGCTTGTCTTCCTCGGGGAAGAGCAGATCCATCTGACTCCGATAGAGTATAAGCTCATCTGCCTGCTTGCCGCAAACGTCGGGAAGGTCCTCACGCACACCTATATCACGCAGAAGATCTGGGGCAGCAGCTGGGAAAACGATATCGCTTCCCTCCGCGTTTTCATGGCAACGCTGAGGAGAAAGCTCGAATCCGATCCCGAGGCCAAACGCTGCATCCAAACCCATATCGGCGTCGGATACCGCATGATCCGCATAGATCCTCCGGAAAGGGAGGAAAAAGACCGGTAGGCTTCATTCCGCGAGAGAAGAGGAAGGGAAGCCGAAGCGGGTAAAGGGACTCTGAACCCCGCGTTCCGCAGATGATGAGTCCGGAAAATGCTTGCGTGCGCGGAACGCTTATAATTCGGCTGCCGCCGAATTAGGGGCTCGACTCCAGACTCTTTTCGATTTTTTTAAGGGATGGCCGCGCCATCCCTTAAAAAATTGGTGCGAATCATCATAACGGATTTACAGAAAACTGCACGCATATCCCGAAAATTCTTGATTCGCACATTCGTCAAGCCCAATTCAGTCTGCTATCATGTTTTCAGAAAGCTTAAGGAGGTTATACACATGGGCATCACTTATACCAAACGCGGGGACTATTACTACCCCGACCTCGCACTCCCTTCCCAGCCGACCGGTGACATCGGCCGCTTCGGGCGTATGCGGAAAAAGTATTTGAAGGAGCATCAGCCCGATACATTCGCGTTGATGCTGATGGAGAACAGCCTGACGCAGCACCTTATTGACATAGACCGTCAGGCCAATGAACAAATCGACCTTGTTACCGTCCAACTCGCCCAAGCCGAAGGCGTTACCGAAGACCTCAAAACCCGCGACCAACTCGGCTGGATACAGGCAATGAACTCCTGCCGCGCCAGAGCCGAGGAGCAGGTGATACGCGAACTAATTCTTTCGTAATAACGTATCATGAAGCCGGCTTGGCTTGATTCCAGTTAAGCCGGCTTACAAATCTCAAAAAGGCATTGATTTTGGAAAATAAACGCGGTATAGTCTTGTAAGAGAGAAAATGGAGTATAGGGCTATGGATATTTCAGAATTCCTTTTGAGCATCCCTCAATTCGGGCTGGAGTTTCTATCATCATTTTGTATTGTTAACGGTGCTTCGATGCGTTTGGAAGATATTCAGAACATGGGCTGCAATGAATTTGCGTTACGTTCCAAGATCAATATGCCCATGAAGCTATATAAATACTATCCCAATGTTGTGAAAACAGTCAATCACAAAAGGGTAAATTTCTCTATCCAAGCGTTAAATAACAATACAGTGTTTATGCAAACCCCAAGCGAGTTCGATGATGTTTATGACTCTGATATCCATATCGAGTGTGAGGACCACGTTCGGTTAAGACTAAAAGAGTACTGCAATCGTTGCTTGATCGAAACAAAACCAGACAGTTCAGCGCAAGAAATGTTTGAGGCCCTGCTTCATAGAGCGTTTGATTTGTATCAGAGCGACGGAAGCTTAGACAGGCTCTTCTTGAAAGAGCCGAGTTCAGAAACGGAAAGGCTTTCGAACGAAGTGTTCCGGAACAGATTGCTTGTTAAAGCTTATGATGGGCCGGATTGGGCGAGTGCATTGTCAAACGCGCTTTTAGAAGAATACAGCGAGTTATGCGAACAACTGAAAGCAACATTCCGAACTGCATGTTTTACAACGACTCCGTATTCACAGTTAATGTGGGCGTTGTATGCTAATAATCACAGGGGATTCTGTATTGAATACACCGTGCTTCCGAACGATCCCCAATATCAGCAGGTTTATCTGAACCTTTTCCCTGTCGTTTATTGCAAAACACGGCCGGATATGACAAAGAGGATAGTTGATTATCGGGACAAGTACCCCACTGAAGAAAATCTGTGGGATATTTACTTGCACGGAGCATTGAGGAAAAGCATAGATTGGGCATATCAAAACGAGTGGAGATTGATACTGCCGATGGGTAAAGCGGAAGGTGCGGATTATAACCTGCAGTTCTTCCCGATAACAAAGGTTTATCTGGGAAACAGGATGCAGTCAAGAGATCGCAATAGGATCATTCGAATATGCAAGCAGAAAGGGATTGCATATACCGGGGTTACAAGGAAACCAGACCTTTTTGAGATGGAAGACTGCAAGATATTATGCGAGGATTGCCTTAAGATGAATATCAAACGTAACAGAAAAACGCAGAACGGGATTAAGTGATTTCTTCCCCAACGAAGTTGTTTATTTATGAGCACACGCTTTCCCGTGTGCTCTTCTTCTGATATTGCGGATTTGTGTTTCCACCTCCGATTTTACAACTCCGTCACAACTTTGTGATATCTTCTTAGTGTTGGAACCGCGGTTGAACGCGGCGGGGTTATGGGGTATAATTACGGGGAGCAGAAAAGCTCCCGGCGGCAACGGAGAAACTATGATAAAGATACTGATAGTCGAGGACGAAAAAGCCATATCGAATCTGATAAACGTGAACCTGACGGCGCACGGGTATCGCTGTTACTGCGCGTACGACGGCAAGGAAGCGGCGGATCTCTTGGAGGAAAACACGTACGATCTCGTGCTGCTCGATATAATGCTGCCGGAGATCGACGGTTACGAGCTGCTTGAATACGTGAAATACCAGGGCACGCCTGTCATTTTCGTCACGGCGAAGGGCACGCTCGAGGATAAGATAAAGGGCCTCCGCATGGGTGCGGACGACTATCTTGTGAAGCCCTTCCAGATAGGCGAGCTGATAGCTCGGGTGGAGGCGGTGCTCAGGCGCGCGGGCAAGGCGGAGACGGAGATAACGCTCTTCGGCGTTACGGTCAACACCGATTCGCGCACGGTGAAGAAGGATGGCGAGCTTATAGACCTCACCGTAAAGGAGTTCGATCTTTTAGTTGAACTCATAAGAAACAAGAACGTCGCGCTCTACCGTGACAGGCTTTATGAGCTTGTTTGGAACGAGCCTTTTTCCGGCGAGACGCGCACGCTCGACGCGCACATTCAGCGGCTTCGCAAAAAGCTCGGCTGGGAGGAGCATATCAAAACCGTATTCAGAATTGGTTACAGGCTGGAAGTTTAAAGAATGAAGCTGTTCGCCAAAATCTTTATATGCACTATCGCCGTAATCACCGCTGCACTTGCGGTGGTCGGTTACGTCATGATCTCCGGCAGCTTCAAAAACGCTATGGAGCATGAATACGAAAACGCCGAAGCGGAGTATCAGCTCGTGAAATTCGCGCTGCAGTCGGGCATGCTGTCTGGCAGCGAGAACGGGAGTCTGACAGACGAGGCGCTTAAAGAGGCGGCGGAGCAGACCGTATCCGCAGTGCAGCGGGATACGAAGATAATGGTGCTCTCGGAGGACGGAACGGCAGTCTGTTCGACTTTCACAGGATTCCTTAATATGCCGGGGTTGGATGACGTCGCCGAGGGCGAGGTCGAATATCATACCGGCGCAGAGAACGGCTCCGAACGGCTGTATTCCGCCTGCAAATTCACGCAGAGCGGAAGGACCGTCACGCTGGTTTTAAGCCGCGATATTTCAAGGCTTTTCGAAGAAAAACGCTCTATGGAGCGCAGTTTCCTTCGGGCCTTCGCCGTAACGGAGCTTGTAGGCGCACTGGTCACGCTCGGCTTTTCACTCTATATCACGCGCCCGATCAACAGGCTGACGAAGAGCACCCGCGCATTCGCGGGCGGGAAGCTCGATGAGCGTTCAAATGTGAAGAGCGGCGACGAAATAGGCGAGCTTTCCGGCAGTTTCAATTCGATGGCGGAGACCATCGAGGAGACCATTCAAAAGTTAGAACTTTCCGCCAAGCAGCAAAAGGACTTCACATCGAGCTTCGCACACGAGATAAAGACGCCCATGACCTCCGTGATAGGCTATGCCGACATGATCTATCAGCGCGAAGATATGACGCGCGAGGAAACGAAGAACGCGGCGGGCTACATATTGAACGAGGGCCTGCGCTTGGAGGCGCTTTCACAGAAGCTGATGGAGCTGATCGTGCTTGAAAAGCAGGATTTCACGCTTTTCGAAATGCCGGCAAGCGAAGTCATACGGGATATAATCGAGACCATGCGTCCCGCTGCGGAGGCGAAAGGGATCAAGCTGGAAGACGCGGCGCAGAGCGCGTACATCAGGATCGAATTCGATCTGTTCAAAACGCTTATGATGAACCTAATCGACAACGCGATGAAGGCGGGGAGCGATAGGGTTATAGTCTCGGGCGAAATGAGCGGGGATAAATACCGGGTTTCCGTCACAGACAATGGACGCGGGATCCCGAAGGATCAGATCGAGCGCATCACCGAGGCCTTCTATATGGTCGATAAATCCCGCTCAAGGAAAGCGCACGGCGCGGGGCTCGGCCTCGCGATAGCCTCGGAGATAGCCGCGATCCACGGAACTGAACTGCATTATGAAAGCGAGCTCGGGGCAGGTACTAAGGTCGGCTTCGATCTGAAAGGAGCGGCGGAATGATCGGCAATGTCTATGAATGGCTGGCAATATGCTCCGTTTTGCTCATAGTTCTTCTGGGGATACTCATCCCCATGGTGATCCGCAGAAGAAGGAACGGCGGGAATGGGAACACTCTCTTTACCGTGCTCGGGATAGCCGCAGCGCTGGACTTCATGCTGCTTGGCGTGCTCATCCCAAAAGCGCTGCTTGTAAGGGCGGAGGATCAATACCTCGCTGTCGAATGGACGCAGGATTCAGGCGCCAATACCGCGATAGAGCCGCGCGCCACCGCCGCTCCCCTGCCCGGGGAGGGGCATGAGCTCGAAATAGTTTGGCTGTGGGAGGCTCAGAATCTTATTCAGGATGAAAGCGAGCTGCTGCCGCGCGAGCCGCTTTCATTCGAGATGAGCATGGAACAGGCTGTGCAAACCGCTCGGAACGAATTGGATCTGTTATCGTCACTCGGCGCGCTCACCGGACTTGATAAGGACGACCTGCGCTTCAAGTCAGGCGAGCTTCGCGGGCATCCGTCGGCTTCGTTTGAGAGCGAATTGGGCTCGTCGCCTGGTATGCCATGGGGCCTGTGGATCATCACGTTTGAAGACGGCGAGGGAAGGCCCATAGAGCTGAAATGCGATTCGCAGAACGGCTGCGTTTACTCCGTCGCTTTCAGGCGCGACGCGGAGGTCTCTGATTTCGTTTGCTTCTCCGCACTCATAGGATACGCCAAGTATTTCGGTCTATCGATGCAGGGAGCAACGCTCGACAATTACAATGCGGAAACGTACACGCTGACGGCAGCCGGTGTACCCCTTGGCTTTACCGAGGCAGACAGCCGGGGCATGACCGTACTCAACTTATTCGTTCCCGGTGAACAAACGGTAGGGATGCCGACGCCTTTGCCGACCTGGGAGCCGGAACATTAGAAACGGGAAAGCATTTTACAACTCTGCAACAAGTATTCAATACCGCGTTGACAACTGCCCGCTATGCTTATAGAAAAAGCATGGAGGGCAGTCTTCATGAGGGAAAGGATATCCTTTGGGCTGTCAAAAGCCCTGTGTGCGGTATTGGCGCTTCTGTTCACTTGGGCGATAGCGGCAGTGTTCCTCGTGAACTATTATTCATATTGCCTTCCGATCTTGGCTGTGCTGGCGGCAGCGTCCCTATTCCTCATAGTACTTGTATGGCAGTTGATTAAGAAACACGAAGCGCTCCTCGGGGATAACCGTAAGGTCATCGCATGGGGCTTTTTTCTTTTCATGGGCATCATCCAGATCATCATGATATTCCCTCTGCGATACACGCCTAAATGGGACGTCGACGCCTTGTTCGGCGGAGCGTCGGAATGGATCATGACGGGCGACTTTGCATCATATCACGAATACTTCTCGTTTTTTCATAACAATTGGGGCGGGCTTATCTTATTCAGAGCCGTATTCGGGCTTGCTCAACTGTTTGGTGTAAAGGACTTTTTCATTGTTGCATCGCTACACAACTCCGCACTGTCGCTTACGACTATGTACTTGACCGGCTCGGTCTGTGAAAAGCTCGTTGGTATTCGCGGCAGGCTGACGGCGTATCTCATATTCTCCATCAGCCTGCCGTTTTATTTCATCGCCCCCGCTTTTTATACCGATGCTTTGACGATGGTCTTTCCGATACTCATATTCCGCCTCTATCTCGCTGCGCGGGAACAGGAAAAGCTTAAAAAAAGGCTCCTCATATTTGCCCTTATGGGCCTTGCAGCGGGAGTGGGATACGGCATAAAGGCGACGGTCGTAATAATGCTGATAGCCGTGATCGTCGACGCTGTGCTAAATCAGGACCTGAAAAGGTTCGTCCCGATGCTGCCCATAACCGCAATATTGATGTTGGCTTGCTCCCTTGCCGCGCAGGGGATCATATTCCGACATCTTGACAGGAGGGAGGCCGAAAGGCTTGAAACGCCTATTCTCCATTGGGTGATGATGGGAACCGTAGGCAATGGTACGTATCGTAATGATGAATACAGGTTTACAAGATCGTTTGATGATCCCGCCGAACGTAAGGCTGCGGTAAGGGACAGGCTTGCCGAAAGGCTGAAAAGCTATGGCGTCGGTGACTATGCAGACCTTTTCACCCGGAAGCTCGATATCGACTTCGGCGACGGAACGTATGGGCTCTCCGACTGCCTCGGCTGCCCGCACGGGGAGGACAATGCGCTTCAAAGCTTCCTTGTAAAGGACGGGGAGCACTATGCCGTCTATAAGCATATCTGCACTGGGGTGCTGATCGCGCTCTATATCACGCTTATCGTATCATGCGTGCTCGACGTCACAGGCAAACACACCGCGCGGGATCTTTTCGCGCCGCGCCTTGCGCTGTTTGGACAAATGCTCTTCCTGCTCTTCTGGGAGGCGAGATGGCGATACTTCTCAAACTTCGTGCCGATCATCATGGTACTGGCAATAACCGGGCTCGAAAGCATATTTAACAGATTTTTGCCGAACAGTTGACAATCCCGCAACAACTTCAAAAAAACGATTTTACAACCGCCCCCTATGCTTTTACTAAAGCAAGGAGGCGGTTTTATGAAGAAACTATTTTTAATGGCGATTATCATGACGGCGGCGTTCGTATGCACCGCATGCGGAGAAAAAGCGGCTTTGGTCATTTCTCCTTCGGAACACATCGAGGTTACGGAAGCGGCTGACCCCACGCAAATCGTTATGCCCAAGGAGACAACGGGATCAACGGATCCCACGGAAACGCCTGCGCCGATCCCAGTGAACGATTCTTATTTGGTACTCGTCAATTTCGAGCACCCGATCTATGAAGAACCTCCCGTGGTGCTCGTTTGCGACTATCTTACGGCGGGCAACGTCTATTGCGATCCCCGCCGCCACGCGAATGAGACCGCTGTCAAGGCGCTGAACGAAATGCTCCTCGCCGCACAAGAGGAGGGCGAATTTCATTTCATTATCGCGAGCGCGTTCCGCTATATTTGGGAGCAGCAGATGATGTGGGAAGGCAAGCTCAAAGAGGACCCGACCTACGGCAGCGATCCGTACAATAACCCTGTTAAGCTGATGCCGACAAACTGCTCGGAGCATACCACCGGCCTCGCATTCGACATTCTCTGCGAGAGCTGCCCGCACTCCGATATCAGCTATGCCAATACACCCGAGGGACGCTGGCTTGCCCAAAACGCTCACCGCTTCGGCTTCATACTGCGCTACCCAGAGGATAAGCAGCACATCACGGGTGTCCAGTTCGAGCCCTGGCATTTCCGCTATGTAGGGAAGAATGCGGCGGAGTACATTTACGAGCACTCACTGTGTTTGGAGGAATATCTGAGTATAACAGATGAATATTGACGAAATGATGTTTGAGCTCATTGCATAATCATGAACAATATGGAAGCGAATTGAATTAGTCGAAATCAAATGCTGTGCTTATAAAGCATGGCTTTTTTGACATTGCAAGCCGATAAACTATTTTACTTGATTGATTTATACAGCATGATTTGTTGCATCAAACAATCGTACATAAAATCCAATTAAAATTGCCTAAAATTATCTTGATTGTTTCGAATTGATTAGTTGACTGATCGCATAATAAATGATATAATCAATATGAGGAGGTGCGTTTATGTCATTCCCTAACAATATGATAAACTCAATAATCGATGAGGCACGAAAGCACTTATACGAGCAGCCTTGGATTGAGTTCAAAGCCAACATCGTCGATCCGCAGCAGATAGGCGAGTACATAAGCGCGCTGTCAAACACAGCAGCGCTGTTCAATCAGGAACACGCATTTATGATATGGGGCGTTGACGATGCAACGCACGAGATCGTTGGAACGTCTTTCATCCCCCAACAGACAAAGATCGGGAATCAGGGGCTCGATCTGTGGATAAGCACACAGCTCGATCCGCAGGTGCAGTTCTATTTTCATACAACGGAGATGGAAGGCAAAAGCGTAGTTCTGCTCGAGATCGCGCGCGCCGCAAGTGTGCCCGTGAAGTTCAAATCAGTCGATTACATCCGTATTGATTCATACAAAAAGAAGCTTAAGGATTATCCCGATACCGAGCGGGAACTATGGGCAATCTTCTCTAAGAAACCCTTTGAAACGCTCATCGCCATGGAAAACGTATCAGGCGATTTCGTCCTTCGCGAGCTGGATTACTCTTCATACTTCGATCTGCTTTCGGTCGATCTTCCGTCGGATAAGGAAAAGATACTGGAAGCGTTGCTGAACGACAAGCTCATTGCAAAGGCCGAGACCGGTAATTACAATATCACCAATCTCGGTGCGATCCTTTTCGCTAAGAGGCTCAGCGATTTTCCGTCGCTTGAGCGTAAGGCCGTCCGCGTCATTAAGTATGAGGGCAAGGACAGGATCAGTGCGGCAAGCAAAGAACAAGTGGGCGGCAAGGGATATGCGAGCGGATTTGAAGGTCTGATCTCTTTCGTGACAAATCTCCTCCCTAATAATGAAATCTTGGGCAAGGCGTTAAGAAAGGTTGTGCCGATGTACCCCGATATTGCCGTTCGTGAGCTTATCGCAAACGCTTTAATACATCAGAATTTCTATATGATCGGCACCGGGCCTATGATCGAGATATTCAGCGACCGTATGGAGATAACCAACCCCGGCGCGCCTCTCATTGATAAGGCAAGATTCGTCGATCATCCGCCGATCTCCCGCAATGAGCAGCTTGCGTCGTTTATGCGGCGCATAGGCGTCTGTGAGGAACGCGGCAGCGGATACGATAAGGTCGTTTTCGAAACAGAATTTTATCAACTTCCCGCGCCGGAGATCGAGATCTATAACGACCACACCAAGGTCGTGCTCTATGCGCATAAGGAATTCGCAAAAATGAGCCGTGACGACAGGCTGCGCGCTTGTTATCTTCACGCATGCCTCAAACGAGTAAATCGCGAATACATGACGAATTCCTCGCTTCGGGAAAGATTCAATATCGACAAGAAAAACAGCTCCATGGTGTCGAGGCTTCTAACCGATACCTGCAACGCCGGGCTGATCTATATTTCGCCCGAATCCACCTCCGATAAGAGCAGGAAATATCTACCGTATTGGGCGTGATTTTTAGTTGATCCATAGTTGATTATAACGTGTGGCAGGCTATAAAAAGCATTGATATTAAAGGCTTTTTGATGACGCCCTTTAGTTGACTGGTGGCTGACTGGACTAACTTGATAAATGGAGATTACTATGAATGCCGAACTAAAAAGAATTGTGAGCACTGCAATTGAAAGCTTTAACTCACAAGAAAAATACCTGCTGGAAAACGACTTGAGTGAGCGATGCATTTGCGCCAGATTTGCAATGCATTTGTCAAAAGCTATTATCGGAACGAATTATCATGACTATATTGTTGACGTAGAGTATAACAGGGGTTATGAAGGTAAAGACAGGGCTGCAAAACGTATGTACGATGCGCCGATAACAGTCGACTTGATCGTTCATAAAAGAGGGCAATCCTACGAGTATGGTTTTACAAATCTTATATGTGTTGAAATGAAAAAGAGTACCAATCGAAAAGGCTGCACAAGTGATGAAAGACGCCTTTCAAATATGGTGAGTTATGATTACGGCTTTGGATACAAGGCGGGGTTTATGATAGTTGCTAATATGAAAAGCAGAATGTTAGAAATTAAGAGGGAGTTTTATCTAAATGGTGACTAAATGCAGCATAAGTTTGTTGGTTGCATTTGCTGGTATAGGCTGTTACTATAATTGAAAAGTACTTTAGCCCGCTCCTGCGGCATCGGGTCCAAAGGGGCTAACCTCTATCAAGCGGCCTTTTGGGTATAGAAAGGCGATGCTTGCAAGGACATTAACCGCAGGGAAAACTGGGAATAGTTGAAAATGAACATGGCATCACGGTTTGGATAAACGCCTTTCCGTGATGCCATTTTCATATGTTTTTGATGCCACAGGACAATACCGAAAGAAACGAGTTCTGTGTATCAAGCGACAAAATTGTCACTTCGCAAAATAGTTTTCAAAAAGGTATTGACAGTGGATAGAGGGGCATGTATAATATGCTTGCTAATGAAACATATGTTTTATTTAATCGGAGGAGGCATGAGAAGCAAGGATAAGACGCTTATGGCTGCGATAGAGCGGTTCGTGTGCGAATATGCGGACAGGCATGGCTATTCCCCTTCGATGCAGGAGATCGCCGACGGCGTCGGAAGCTCCAAGCCAACTGTTTATCGGTACATCAGCCAGATGAATCGTGACGGCATACTGGAGTATTCCGGCGTGAGGAACGTTCACTCCGCGAAGGATAACCCGAGCGCTGCGAGAGTTGGGATACCGGGGCGTGTTGCCTGCGGTCTTCCGAAGCTTGCGGAGGAGAACATTGAGGAGTACGTCAAGCTTCCCGTATCGTTGTTCGGAGAGGGACCCTTCTATCTTCTTACCGCAAGCGGTAACAGCATGATCGAGGCCGGAATCGACGATGGAGATTGGGTGCTTGTGCGTCAGCAGGACACTGCCGAGCC
Organism: Clostridia bacterium; assembly: GCA_017509785.1. Lineage (GTDB taxonomy): Bacteria > Bacillota > Clostridia > Christensenellales > CAG-138 > UBA3857. The sequence goes on along the minus strand of JAFWOT010000014.1, from coordinate 40,643 downwards.
AGGAAAGGTTGTCGTAGCCCTTATCGGGGATGAGGCCACGCTCAAGCGCTACTACCCCGAGCCGGAGAATCACCGCATAAGGCTCCACCCGGAGAACAGTACGATGGAGGATATTTACGTCGACTCCTGCGAGATACAGGGCGTCGCGGTAAGTGTATTCAAGGACTTAACTTAAGGAGGCAAGAAGAATTGGAAGACGGCGTTAAGCTGTATGCCTGCTGTCCGAGATGCGGCAGGCAGATCTGTAGGGCAAAGACATGTGACGGAATGGAACTGAGCTGCTCGAAATGCGGAGCCGACCTTCGCATAACGGTGGATGAGAACTGCCGCGTTGAGGTCGAGTTGCTCCGATACGAGCGGGAACGAAAACGAGCATGAATTAAAAACAACTGAATACATACTCCGCTGTGCAATGAAGCGACGGACTCGGCATGGATCGTTAGGGCCGCCGTGCACGGGGAGAATCTGTTAAGGGATCGGACTTGGCTGTGAATCAAGAGGCTTCCGACAGATAGCTTATCCAAGGGATAGGTCTATCGTCGGAAGCTTTTTATTTGCGGAGGATAAACAAAGCGCATGGCGCCAATCACCCCGTTTTTGGCATCAAGGAGCAAAACGGTGATGCCGCCGTGATGCCAAAATGAAACCCGTGAATGGCTTTGCAAGCATCGCCTTTGTCATGACAAAGGCAGCTTGCGTCGGACTTTGCAAGCATCGTCTTTGTGTTCACAAAGGCTGCATGCATGCAATTGTCCTTGCAAGCATGGGATTTGTGTCCCCAAATCCGCTTGTCGAGGCAAGCCCCAAACCCCTATGCCGCCAAGCGGGATGAAGAACGATTATTAGAACGGAGGTATAAATGAGAAACAGAGAATATGACATGCACCTACGGCTGAACGAAGCGGAGTACCGCAAGCTCGGTGAGCTGGCAAAGAAAGCGGGCCTCACCAAATCGGCGGTGCTGAGGAAGCTCATAATGGGCACGGAGATAAAGGAACGTCCGAATGTCGATTTCATTGACCTTATTCAATTGATCGACCATCTGTGCATCAACGTCAACCAGATCGCGCATCACGCGAACGTGCAGGGCGGCGTCACAGCGGAGGAAGCCGCTGAAGCAAAACGGTTGGTAACGGAAGTAAGACAACGGCTTTACTGGAAAAAGGAGATATGGATGTAGAAGAGCACAAACAAGATAACGGTCCTGCAAAATGATGCGTTACGCTGAAGAGAACGAAAAACGGAGGTAATAGAAATTGACGTTTCCAGAAACAACAAAAGAAGAAAAACGAAGCATCCGCCTTATACTTAATCAACTCGTGAAAGGCAAGGACGAAAAACCCGCAAACACCATCTCAAACTTCGTGACGGTGCTCGAAAACGATCCGCGGCTTGAGGGCGCCATACGGCTCAACGAAATGAACGGAAGGGTCCATATAGTAAAACCGCTTGGCTGGAAGAGGGAAAATAACGGCGCAATAACCGATACCGATATCAACTACATACGCCTTCTCATAGAAAAAACCTACGGTCTCGTGGGAGAGAAACCGGCTGTGTCGGCAATCGATATCGTCGCAAACGAGCACCGCTATCATCCGATCAGGGAACTGATATGCTCGTTCGATTGGGACGGCAAAGAACGCATACGGTACATGCTCCATCATTTCCTTGGGGCGGAAGTCAATGATTTCAACTACGAGTGCATGCTGCTGTTTCTCCTCGGAGGCCTGAGCCGGATTCATAACCCCGGCTGCAAGTTCGATTACATGCTCTGCCTGATCGGCGACCAGGGCGCGGGGAAATCGACCTTCTTCCGTAAGCTCGCCCTGCGCGACGAATGGTTCACCGACGATATCAAGCGTCTCGACGATGAGAACGTTTACCGCCGGCTGGAGGGTCATTTCATTATCGAAATGCCGGAGATGAGCGCCATAGCAAACACCCGTACCATTGAGGAGACCAAGGCGTTCATCTCCCGCTCAAAGGACACCTACAAGGTCCCGTATGACCGCCTGCCGAAGGATCGTCCGCGCCAGTGCATATTCGGAGGCAGCGGCAATAAGGTCGCGTTCCTTCCGCTTGACAGAACCGGTAACCGCAGGTTTCTCCCGATTCTTATCGATATGTCAAAAGCCGAAGTGCATATTCTCGAAGATGAACACGAGAGCGAGCGCTATATCCAGCAGGTATGGGCGGAAGCTCTGAGGATCTATGCTATGGGCGAGCCTGAGCTCAAGCTCCCGGAACAATACGAAAAGGAGCTGACGAAGATACAGCGTTATTTCATGCCCGAGGACGATCGCCTCGGTATGATAATCGGCTACCTTGACAAAACGAACGAAGCGTCCGTCTGCTCCCGCATGCTCTACCGTGAAGCCTTCCAGCGTTACGATACACCGAAATCATGGGAGCTGCAGGAGATCAACGAGGTCATGAACGCAGGCATAGCATCAAAAGAAATAGTCGGCTGGAAAAGGTATGACGGCACTAAGTATTTCCGTGATTACGGCAAGCAGCGCGGATGGGAGCGCACCACGGCAGGAGAGCCTGAATTCACCGAGGTTCAGTGTGAATTACCTATGGGGTTATTTGATGAATAAGCCTTCATCCCAGTAATCCCATAAGGTTATTGATATGGGAACAGGAACGGGAACAAGCACTTAAAAAGAAAAATACAAGATACACAGAGAAAGGGTTATATCGCCATGTACCGTGTTCCCGTTCCGGGAGCGGTGCGGCTGAAAGGAAAAGCATTGAAAGAAATAAGGATCTGTGAATTGAAGCCCTTTGAGGGGCACCCATACAAGGTTATTGACAATGAAGAGATGGACGCTCTGGTAGAGAGTATTCGGGAACATGGGATAATGACGCCGCTTATCGTTCGACCGGTCGGTGATAGGTATGAGATCATATCCGGGCACAGGCGAGCGCACGCGGCGGAGCTGGCGGGGCTTGAGACCGTTCCCGCAATCGAGATGGAAATGACAAAGGATGAGGCGGCAATCGCGCTCGTTGACAGCAATCTGCACCGGGAGAGGTTACTGCCGAGCGAAAAGGCGTTTGCGTATAAGCTTAAGGCAGAGGCTATGGAGCATCAGGGCAAAAGCTTAACTTCGGGACAAGTTGTCCCGAAGTCGGATGTCAATCGAACGACCGCGGTCATTGGTGAAAAAACCGGCGAGAGCTACAAGACCGTGCAGCGTTACATCCGCCTGACTCACCTTATCCCTGCTTTGCTTGATATGGTGGATGACGGGCGTATTGCGTTCTCCGTCGGCGTGGAGCTGTCATTCCTTGACAGCGATATGCAGGCTGCGCTCATGATTGCCATCGATCTTAACGACTGCACGCCCTCGTATGCTCAGGCCTGCCGAATGCACAAGGCCGTGAACGATGGCTCAATCAGCGAGGAGATGATCGATAAGATCATGGCGGAAGAAAAACCGAATCAGAAGGAAAAGGTCAGTATTTCCGCTGACGAGCTTCGCGGTTACGTTCCCAACGGTACGCCCTCCGAGATGAAGGCGTTTATCCGCAAGGCCTGTGAACACTACTCGGATTATCTCAAGCGGAAGCGTGAGGAAGTCAGATGAGCAGGAAAAGGAAAACCCTCTGTCGTATCAGTACCGGTTCGCGTTCTTACAGGATCGGCGGGATAAAGTACATCGTATCCGCTCACTTTGCCGCGTACGACTCAACGCTTACAGGCATTACTCTCCGCGACCGCATGACGCACAGCTTCAAAAACGGATTCGCAGAATTGCCGCCCGCCGCAGAGGATGATAATATGCCTTTGGGATATGCGTGCTCCGAGAAACGAGAGGAGGATGTAAATTGAAAAAGACATCGGAGCAAGGCATAACGGCGCTGTATTGCAGGCTTTCGCGCGACGACGGCGCGGAGGGAGACAGCAATTCGGTCGCCAATCAGAAGCTAATATGTAAAGGGTGGTTTCCACCACCTAATACATATGACTGCGGCTCATTTGTGGTGAATTGAACAGCAGTTGTAGGAAAGGAGCAGAAACACCGTATAACCGCTGGTAATTTGACACAGAAAGGAGCCGATAGCTATGAAATCTCTCTTTGAACAACTGGGCGGAACGTATCGCCAAGAAGGTGATTATCTTCTTCCCAATCTCATCCCGCCGGAGTGCGGGGAATATAAGATCGGCAAATACGGGCGTATGCGCCGGAAATATCTGAAGGAACACCGCAAAGCTCTCTACAGCAGCATGATCCTTGACGGCAGCCTGTTCCGGCATTTGTCCGAAATCGACCGGGCTTGCAACGATCGCATAGAAAGCATCGTTTCGGCCATGGCGAAGCAGGAGGGCGTGACAGAGGCGTTGAAAGCCTCTGATCAAATGGAGTGGGTGCGTCGCATGAACAGCATCCACAGCCGCGCAGAGGAAATCATCCTGCATGAGCTGATCTATGAGGCATGATCTCCGTCGATTCTGACGGCGATACCCACTATAACACCAAAGTCCGCGTTCGGCAAATATAACCGAACGCGGGCTTTTTTGCGCTTTACATTCTTTCACGCGAACAATTTGAACGATATTGGTGTGAAAGAAAACAGCGATTTTTCTTTTTCGTCAATCAGAAGAGCGGATCAGTCGTCTTCTGTTTCCCCACCGTTCGGTTCCTTATTCTTTCCCCGGCTCTTGTAAACGTTGTATTTGTTTTTGCATTGCTGGCTACAAAATACGGCGCTTGGCCTGCTGGCGACAAATGCTTTGGTGCAATGCCTGCAAAGGCGTATGGGCTTCTCATTGTCCGTAAGCATGAAGCTGAACATCATCTGCACGCCCAACAGGAGGGAGTGGAAATCCCAAATGATCGTCGGCTTATCCAACAGGGCGATATGATAGGTGGGCGCGATCCCGCCGAAAGCCGCCATGCCTTGCTGCATCAACAGCCGGGATTCCGGGCTCATCCTGTCATAGTCCTCATAGTAGAGCATACTTGTTACATAGGTAAAGGCCCAATCGGTAAACTGCTGCTTCATCCATTCATAGCGTTCAGCATATTCCCGTTGGAAGCTCATATTGACCGCCATCGGCTTATCGGACATAGTCATAGCCAGCGCCATCATAATACGGTCATTCTCGATATTCCACATGGATTCCACGCCGCGCTTGACGATATCCGGCTTGTCAAAGGGGAAAAACAGGGCCAGGTATTCCTCCGTAGATATGGCTTCCTCTTTGAGAAAGTGGTTTTTGGGCAGGTACACCGCCTCATAGTCCATGAAGTCAGGCGTCGTTGGCAGGGCCGTCATCAGGCCGAGTAAGCCATACTTCACGGCGAACTGCTGGATTGCCTTCTGGATCTCCGCGTCCGGCTTATGCCCCATCCCCATTCTGCCTATATCGATCACATCCAGTACGATCCGCTGGTACTCCGCCAACGGGTCGTAAATGCTCGGCTGCGCCGTTTTCGCAGGCGTCAGATACAGGGTGCCGTCCTCCGCCGTCTTCCACTCATATTCGCTGTACCGCACCCAATTTGAGCTGGTGCGTTCAAACAGGCTTTTCATGCGCAACCCCTCCGATATGTACTGTAATCTAAATAAGCTGAAATCATATTATCATCATTATACTATTTCGTGCTCTCGCGGTCAACCGTCTCTCCGTTCTCCACCAGAAATTCCTTTTCCAGCAAGGTCATAGACTGCTGCTTTTCCGCCTTTTCCCTTAGGGCGGCAAGCAGTTTTTTTTGTATCTTTTTCAGCATCGTTGCTCGCACCTTGCGGATGTTGCGGTCCGTCTGGCCCCGTATGGCGGCGATCCGTGCCGAGCTGAATAAGCGCACGCCCCAGAGAAACAGCAGTTCTTTGTGCCCCTCTGACAGCTCATAGAGGATTTTGGAAAGGTACTCCTCCGCCACAAGCTCATGGATGTCATAGGGGCAGTAGAAGATGGCGTCGAGGAAATCCCCCATCCGTATCTGCTTTTCCAATACGTCGCTCAGCGTATCCGGGAAAAGAAGCCCGTTGACCGAAGCGCCGTAGTCCAGAGGAATGTCGTCCCCGCTGCGCATGATCTCGTGATAGCGTTCCCGACGCTCCCGGTTGGCGTCCAGCCTGTCCCACCAGGCGATGACATTCTCAAAGTCTGCCTGTGTTCTGGCGGAATCCTCCAATCGGGCAAGGGACGCCGCCTCCACCTCACGGCGGAGCTGCTTTCGTTCGGGTGCTTCGTCCTCATCATCCTCCGGCAGGACTTCTTTCGCTTCGCTTTCTATCTCTTCGATCAGAGCCCGTTCTATGGTAAGCTGACGCTCGATCTCGTCAATAAGATTATCCTCGCTCTCATAATCCGACGGTTCCTCTGCTGGGAGCGCCGACGGGCTCTTTTCGTATTCCGAATCGCCGCGCTCTCCGTCGTCCCACGGATGAAATCTCTTGTGTTGCTCCTTCTCGTACACCGCCGACACCTTCCTTCAGAAATATTTTCCTCTTTTTATTGGATTCTCTCAGAAAACAGTTCCGCTGATACCGCCTTTTTTCTCCTATTAGTGAGGGAGTAATCTGTTTTATCTTATATATGGTTACTTCCGACAATGTAGAAAGGAGGAAATTTGCCCATGGAGCGAGATCATCGGGAACTGACGGGCAGGGAGAGACAGCGGATCAGACGGCTGGTCGTCTCTCTTTGCGCCAACTATGACAGGGAATACGGCTGCCTTCCGCTGGGCTGCGACTGCTATATGTTTGGCATCTGCTATCGAAGCAGCAGTCTGTGCAAATATTTTCGCCGCGCCGTGCAGCCTGTAGACCCGGAGCTGGAGGCCATCTTCGAGCCCCGTCCGCTTTCTGTTTGCAAACAGTGCGGCAAGAGCTTTCCCACAAAGGGAAAACGGTGTTACTGTTCAGACGCCTGCGCCGCAGAAGCCAGGCGGCGGCAGACGGCGACACGGGTCCGCAGACACCGAGAACGACAAAGGAATCAGACAATGTAACGCTTTTGCCTCTTGAAAGCCTTACCACACAAGGCTTTTCGAGGGGCTTTTTTGACGGGTGAAGGTATTTCCCTGTCAAGCGCCGTTTTGTCGGACAAATGGTTACAGTAACAGGAACTATAAGTAGTATACACGATCTTTACGCTGAATTCAATATGGGAGGGAAACAGGATATGAAGCAGAATGAAGCGAGCAGCAGCTACGGATATATGACCCGGCGCATCGGCTCCACTACCTATAAGATCAAGGTGGTGTTCCATGACACCGGGCAGGAGACTATGGAGGATAAGATTTTACGGATGATTCGCAATGAATCTATGGAAAAAGAAGAAAAGTGTGGTATAATGGAGCCACCACAAATGAGCCGACAGTCTGAAAGGAGCGCCTGACATGGCAGCAACACAGACTGAAGGAAAAATCACAGCTCTCTACGAAAGACTATCCCGTGACGATGATCTGGCCGGGGATAGCAACTCCATTGTCAATCAAAAGAAATACCTAGAAACCCATGCCGCCCAGCATGGATATACCAACTGCGTTCATTACACGGACGACGGCTGGAGCGGCGGCAATTTCGACCGCCCGAGATGGAAGGACCTTGTCGCTGACATTGAGGCCGGGAAGGTTGCCCATGTCCTGGTCAAGGATATGTCCAGAATCGGCAGAGACTACCTGCAAACGGGCTTTTATACCGAGGTCATGTTCCGAAAGTACAACGTCCATTTTGTGGCCATCGCCAACAACGTGGACAGCGACGATCAGAACAGCAACGAGTTTGCACCGTTTCTCAATATCATGAACGAGTGGTATTTAAGGGACCTGAGCCGCAAACAGCGCACGGCCATCCGGGTAAAGGGTGAATCCGGCAAGCCGACCACAAACTGCGCCATCTACGGATATGAGAAGGACCCCGCCGACAAACACCACTGGCTGATCGACGAGGAAGCGGCCGCCACGGTCCGCCGGATATTCCGGCTGACGATTGAGGGCAACGGCCCGTATGAGATCGCCAGAATCCTTTTTGACGACAAAGTGGAGACGCCTGCGGTTTACGCCGCCAAAAAGGGGCGCGGCATCTGGAAAAGCAAAACAGAGTTCCCTAATCCCTATAACTGGAGCGGCTTCATCGTCGGAAAAATCCTTTCCAAGCGGGAGTATATGGGCGATACGGTCAACTTCCGCTCCCACAAGGAATCCTACAAGGATAAGAACTGCATCCCCAATCCCGAACAGGACTGGTTGATCTTTGAGGACACGCACGAAGCCATCGTGGACCGGGAAACCTGGGAACTGGCGCAGAAGCTGCGGAAAACACCGAAACGCATCGACACCATCGGGACGGCAAATCCACTGACGGGGCTTTTGTACTGCGCCGACTGTGGAGAAAAGATGTATAACCACCGTTCCAGGGGCGGTACGCCGAACAACCCCTATCCGACGGACTTCTTTGACTGCTCCTCCTACACGCTGGCGCATCAAAAGCGTACAAGCGCCTGCCGCGGCCACTATATCACGACCAAATCCCTGCGCGCCCTGATTTTAGATACCATACGCGCCGTCAGCGCCTTTGCCATCTCCAATCAGGAGGAGTTTACGGAAAAGGTACGAGCGGCGTCCCGACTCCGGCAGGAAGAGGCGGCCAAAGACGTGAAAAGGAAGCTGAACAAAGACCGCAAGCGGATCGACGAGCTGGACAGCATCATCAAAAAGCTCTATGAATCCTTCGCCGTCGGGCGTATCACAGAGGAACGTTTTGACTGCCTGCTGTCTGAGTACGAGGAAGAGCAGCGCACCCTTCGGGTATCCGTGGATGAGAACGAAAAAGCGCTGGCCTCCTTCGATGAGGATACCACGCGAGTCGAGCAGTTTATTTCTCTGGCGAAGAAATACACGGATTTTTCGGAGCTGACCACGAGGATGATCAATGAGTTCGTGGAAAAGATCATCGTCCACGCCCCGGAACGGGTGGATGGGGATCGAGAGCAAGAAGTGGAGATCCATCTGAACTTTATCGGGCGGTTTGAGCTTCCTGCGCCGGAACTGACACCGGAGGAGGAAAAACGGCAGAAGCAGCTCCAGAGGCACCGCATCCGAAGCCGGGAAAGATACCGTCAGATCAAGGCCGGCGAACATGCCGTAGGCCAGCCCTTCACCTTGACCTGCAAATGCTGCGGCAAAACTTTTGAATCCAAGCGTTCCAACACGCTGTTCTGCGGCCCCAACTGCCGTGCAAAACATTACCGGACGGAAGCTGCAGAAAGCCGAAGCCGTGAATGTGTCTGCGAAACCTGCGGCAAGTTCTTCATCACCACGCGAAGTGACGTCAAATACTGCTGTGACGATTGCGGGTACAAGGCACAGATCAAAAGGCAAACCGCCCGGAAGGCGGCGAACAGGAACAAGGAAGCCGCACAGGTTGAGGCCATACTTTGAAGGCGGGGTGATAAAAACCATGTGGAGCAACAGCGTGTGGGAGCAGGAGAACCAGAAGGAATTAAGTGACAGCTTCCTGTATGAACTTCTAAACGGCGGCCCAGAGAACTTCGTTTCCCCCGTCCGTCGGATCATCTGCGGGGGCTGCGGCAATATCTTCTATACCAGAGTGCCGATCAAGAAATACTGTAATGACACCTGCGCTAAGCGGGGCTTTTGGAGGCACAAGCGGGCGCGGCGGCTGGAAAAGAGAAGGGATACGGTCTGCAAGACCTGCGGCTGCACCTTTACCCCGAAACGCTCCGATGCGACCTACTGCAGCAACGCCTGTCGGCAGAAAGCATATAGGCAAAGCGTTACGGTTAGGATAAGTGATCAAAATGATCACAACCATCAGCCGTAACGCAGCAAGGAGGAGCGTTACGATTAACGGCAAGTGATCAAAAGTGTCACTTGAAATAAAGATTTTACAAAAAGAATACTGTTACAGATAACGGCAGTGGGTCATAACGGCCCACTGTTTTTCTATGCGAATTATGGGGTGGTTCATTTTGATCCACCCCATAATAGCTGTAACAGATTTACAGCCGTACAGCGGCAGCATAAGGAGGAAAACAATATGAGTTACACCATAAACAACAAGCCCGTAATCATTGGAATCGACCACGGTTACGGGAACATCAAGACGGCCCACACCTGTTTCAAAACCGGCGTGACCGCCTACGAAAAGGAACCGACCTTCCAGAGCGATCTTCTGATCTTTGAGGACCGCTATTATATCATCGGTGACGAACACAAGGAGTTTGCCGCCGATAAGATGGGCGACACGGATTATTATATCCTGACGCTGGCTGCCATTGCCAGGGAGTTTTTGATCCGGGGCCTGTCGTCCGCTTCTGTTTATCTGGCCGTCGGCCTGCCTCTCACATGGGTAAGCGAACAGAAGGACAGCTTCAAGGCGTATCTGCTGCAAAAGAAAGAGGCTGGCTTCTCCTTCCGGGGCAAGGACTACCATGTGACGTTTACCGGAGCGGCCGTGTTCCCACAGGGCTTCTCCGCCGTGGCGGATCGTCTGCGGGAGTTTCGCGGCGTCAATATGCTCTGCGACATCGGCAACGGCACCATGAACGTCATGTATATCAACAACGGCAAGCCCATCCCCAGCAAGTGCTACACGGAGAAATTCGGCACCCAGCAGTGCATGATCGCTGTCCGGGAAAAGCTGATGCAGCGTTTCGGTGTGGCGGTGGACGATACCGTGATCGAGGATGTTCTGCGCTACGGCAAGGCGGACATCGGCAAGCAATATCTGGACGCCATCCGTGAAACTGCCGCCGAGTATGTAGCCGGGATCATGCGACGTCTCCGGGAACACGAATATACCCCGGAGCTGATGAAGCTCCATGTGATGGGCGGCGGAAGCTGCCTGATCCGCAACTTTGCCGAGTATGATCCCAGCCGCGTCACCATCAATTCCGACATCTGCGCCACAGCAAAGGGCTATGAGCTGCTGGCCCGCCGCAGCTTGGGAGGGACGGTATGAAAAAGCTGTTTACAACCACGCTGCGAATCAATCTGGACAAGCCGGAGGGACGCAAGGCGTGGGAGCATCTTCAAAACCGGGACAGAGGCAAATACCGGTCTTACAGTGACGCTGTTATTGCCGCCGTAAACGGGTACTTTGATCGGGAGGCAAAGCTGGCGGCGGACCCGTATCTGGAAACGAGAGAAAAAGAGGATGTGTTTCTTCGGCAGGTATTGGATACGATAAAGGAAGGGCTGAAAGAAAGCGGCACGGGCGGCCTCGGCGCACTGTTCGCCCTGTTACAGAGCGGGCAGCCTGCCCAGGCGTCCGCCACCGATCCGATGGAAAATGAGGACTTGGACACGGCGATGGACTTCATCAACAGTCTGTGAATATCGTGTCAACCATGTTGACACACAGGGAAACAGGTGATATAATCTATTCGGAATATTAAAGCGTAATCCGAATAGGATATATCGAAAGGAGGTGATTTCGCGTGACTTATACGGCATATATATTGGACTACCTTGAACAACAGACACCCGGCGACCCGATCTATACGGAGAAGATTGCCGGGGATATGGCGGCAGCCTTTAACCTACCGGGGAAGAAAGCTGCGGCGGCAGTTGCCGTAGCAGTCAAGCGGTTGATGGATGGAGGAAAAGTGCCGGAGCTGCGCTACTACCAGAAAGGCATTTATTATCGGGCGATTATTACACCCTTCGGAGAAATGGGGATCAATAAAGAAAAGCTGATTGCCGACAAGTACCTTCTTCCCGACAAAGGCTATGAAACCGGATTGCGGCTCCTCCACCACATGGGGCTGACAACCCAGATGCCCACGGAGTATCTTCTTGCCACAAATGCGGCGAGGGACTGTATCCGTCGTGATGAAAAGCTCGGCGTCTCTATCTGTCCGCCCAAAGTCACCATCAACGTGGAAAACAAGGCTTATCTGCAAACGCTGGATGCTTTGGAACTGCTTGAAAAAGCCCCTGTTGATGCTGAAGACCCCTATGAACTTCTGGCTGGCCACATCCGCAGCAAGGGATTGAAGTATGAAACCCTGCTCTACTTTGCGGATAGATATTACAATCGAAAAACCATTTTACAGCTTGCACATACTGCAGGCAGAGAGGAGGAGTTGTTATGATACTTCATCAGGATACAAATGCGTTCCGCGTATTGCTGGAGCAGATACACGAACGTACAGGATACCGGACGGATGTTCTGGAAAAGGATTATTATGTTGTCTTGGTATTGAAGGAGTTGTCCGAGAAACAGCAGGCTGGACTTCCCGCCTATTTCAAGGGCGGGACGGCGCTGTATAAGGCTCTCAAAACAACAAACCGATTTTCTGAGGACATCGACCTGTCCGTAGACACAAGGGAGTGCAGCCGCTCACAAAATGAACGGCGTCTGGAACAGGCGGCTAAGAAATACTCTGTTTTGAATCGTGACGCTGCTGCCGGGCGCACCAATCGTTCCGAGGTCATTTCCGTTTATACCTATGATCCGGTCACAGCCTACGATGCCGATGACGCCCTCCAGCGATTTGGAAAGTTAAAAGTGGAAGCAACTTCCTTTACGATTAGCGAGCCGACAGAACAGCTTGAAATCTCAGCCATGATCTATGACCTTGCTACAGAGGAGGAACAGCGCATTTTGCGAGAGCAGTATGATGTATCACCCTTCCCCATTATGACGATCACGTTGGAGCGGATTTTCATAGACAAGCTGTTTGCCGCGGAAGCGTATGTGCGGCGATCTGCGGAGCCGCAGCGGGCGTTTGAGGCAGCAAAGCATATTTATGATCTTGCTGTAATGGCAGATCAGCCGAAGATCGAGAAACTGCTTTCGGATGAAGCACAGATGGGAAAACTGCTGGACATTCGCATGGAAGAGGAAACCGGTCGTCTGGATGGAATACCCGGCGTGAAACCCTCCGAGTTTTCTTTTTTCAACTCCGTCGCTGAAAACGAAGCTGTCAGAAAAGCCTATTCCATTATGCAGTCGCAGTATGTGTTGCGGGCGGCGGATCGTATTGAGTTTGATACGGCGGCCAAAGCGTTGGGCAAGATCCAAGAGCGGCTGATGAACAACCGGGCATGGGTACAGTACAAGCCAAGCATACGCCGGATGCTGCACAAGGAGCCACCAGAGAAAACGTCTCCTTCCGTAACATCAAAGAAAAAACGGACAGATCGGGAACGATAAATGTGTTTTGACACTGCATCGGGTCGGGACTGATACCACGCTGGTATCTCTCCCGGCCTTTTTTGATACTTGAAAACGAAGAGGATTCGCGCCGATACCATTTGTTGCGGTTCTCGATACCAAAGACCGTGAAAGTGGTATCTGCACCCAGCATTTTTAATACCAGGGAGGGATTTTACCATGACCGAAAACGAAAAGAAGCTGATCCAGGCACAGCACCGCTTGGAGGAAGCGCAGATGCGGGACCGAACGAAAGAGCGAAAAGCTCGAACACGGAGGCTCATTCAGGAGGGTGCTATATTGGAGAAGGTCTACCCTGCTGCGGCTACGATGGATTTGCAGAAGCTGGAGGACTTTCTCTATTGGGCGCTGAAATGACCTGTCTTGTATGGGGCGTTCCGGGATGACCGGGGCGCTCCTTTTTTGTTCCCGAAGGGCGCACTTACTCACCACCGCCCCGAGAGGCGGCGGTGGTAGCCCTCCCGCTGGTCGGGCCGTGCGCTCTTCCCGAAGCATCCGCCGGATGCTTCTCCAGAGGGGGCAGCCAATGCCGCTGTTTTTCAAACCGCCGTCATTGCCTGTGCAGATGGCAGCGCGTCTTACCGACGCCCTTTGCTCTTGCATCGCAAAAGTGTTGTCCCCTCATCGGGAACAACCTGCCATCTGCCTGCGACAAACTCTGCCAAGAACAAATCCTTCGGATATGTTCAGCAGCTTTGTCGCAGATATGACCGTCGCTTGAAACGACGGTCATTTTCTTTTGTGTGCGGCAAAAGAAACAAAACCGCCCCTGCGTGGGGCGAAGAAAGGACGTGATTCAGCATGGCGATCTATCATCTGGAAGCAAAGGTTATCAGCCGCGGCACCGGGCGCTCTGCCTGTGCTGCCTCGGCCTATATGAGCTGTTCCGAAATCCTCAATGCCTATGACGGTATCCGGCATGACTATACCCGGAAAGGCGGGCTTGTCTGGGAGCAGGTGTTTTTACCGGAATATGCGCCCGCTGCATGGCAGGAACGCAGCGCACTTTGGAACGCCGTGGAGGAAGCGGAGAAAACCAAGGACAGCCGCCTGGCCCGTGAGTTTGTTGTGGCCCTTCCCATTGAACTGGATAAGGGCGCATGGCAAGATCTGCTGTCTGATTTCATCCGGGCGCAATTCGTATCAGACGGAATGTGTGCTGACGTGGCGATCCATGACATGGACGGTCACAATCCCCACGCCCATATCATGCTGACCGTGCGCCCGCTGACAGAAGCCGGCGCGTGGCAGTACAAGACGGAGAAGGAATATCTCTGTGTCAGAAACAGCGAGGAGCGCGGCTTCACTGCCACCGAGTTTAAGGAAGCCCGGACCGAAGGATGGGAAAAGCAATACCCCTACTATGTAGATAAAAAGAAAAAAGAATATCTGCCACCCTCCGAAGCGGAAGCAAGGGGCCTTGAACGGGCAGACAAGCATCCGAAGAGCACGAAATACGGCAGGCAGAATCCCATATCCGCCCGTTGGAACAGCGAGGAACAGCTCTTGTCTTGGCGGGAGGCGTGGGCCGATGCTGTTAACCGGGCGCTGGAGCGAGACGGTCACGATGCCCGGATCGACCACCGCAGCTTTGCTGCGCAGGGCATTGACGAACAGCCTACCATCCATGAAGGGGTTACTGCACGCACGATGGAGGCAAAGGGCTTTGTCTCCGACCGCTGCGAGTTAAACCGACAGATCAAGAAAGACAACGCCCTGCTGCGGGCGATCAAGGCCCAAGTACGAAAACTGGCAGAGGTAGTGAGAAACACAATTCCCGCGATTGCGGAGGCCATGGAGAACCTGCGAGCCAATATGCTGATCTTTCGATACCAGCTTTTGCATATTGGCACGGGCAAGACAAAGATCACCCAATACGTCTGTGCGGTGAAGCCAGAGATAAACCGTTATACCGAGCTTGTTGGCCAGATCAAGGAAAAGGTAAAAGAGCGAAAAACCCTGCTTGCCGAAAAGCAAAACACACCGATCTATTTGATCCCGGTACAACGCAAGCTCTCTGCCCGTATTGCGGAGCTGACGGAGGAACTGGAAGAACTGCGTTCTGAGAAAGCCCTGGTGCTGGGGAGACTGGAATGTGCCGACGACAGTGGGATGGCTTCCGTAAAGAAGGGTATTGCCGCAATGGAGGCCGATCTAAGAAAGCTGGAAAAGCAGGAGCAGCGTTATACCGACGAGCTGGACAATGCACTTAGGCAGTATGCCGAGCTGCGGGCACAAGTGAAGGAGTTTAACCCGTTGGTACTTTATGATGCGTGCCAGGCGCTTCGCCCCGATAAGGAAAAGGACGCAGTTTCCCGTATTCAAAAGGCATACGGCGAGAAGTATAGGCCCCTGCTCATGGCTGAAAGCAAGCGGGATGTGGCTGAACTGCTGCACGAAGAAGCAGAGGTGCGTTCCATCCGGGAGCAGTTGAGGCGTAGATCAGGAGAGCAAAGCCGAGAGAAGCAGGAACGCCCTCGCAGAAATCAAGACAACTGGGACCATGCGCGGTAACTATATCTAAAGAGCAAAATAGGAAAGCTCTTTCTGCAGTGCCCAAAGCATGTTATAACGCATTATACTTTGCGATAAGACTGATGCTATTTGTGCGCCGTTAGTGAAATCGTGATAAATTAAGTAATAATTCTCAGAAAATCCGATTTTAGAAGATAGCATCATATTAATATTCTTTACCATTTCGGCAGTTGCTTTATCTCGAGTAAAAAACTAATATGGCGCCCATTCAGTTCAATTCATGCTTGCCCGTGCGGATAAGTTATAATTTAAGTGTAGGAGGATATGCAATCCAAATCGCTTAAAAATATTCAAAAGAAGGGAGAAGAAGCAAATGAAAGCGCCAACAATCACGAAGGACATTTGGGGACAGATTGCTTGTGTGGCTTGCGCATTCTGTGGCGCCTGCGGTCTTACGGCTATTACTCTCGGCAGCGCAATTACCGCAGTATCTGTGTTTAGCGGCTAATTAGTTGGTCGCAACTCGACGCGAGGTTTGGGGCGACAACGACAATTGTCGCCCCAAACCATATCAGATGAAAGGAATGCTGAATCAATGGGTACAAAAAAATATCTTTCATGGAAGCAATCTATTTCCCTTAAGAAATACTCAGACTCGCAATGGGTAATCTGCATTTATGAGAAAAGCGCGGAGCCCCTTGAATATTTGATAAACGATACGGCTGCGGAAATCATATCTCTCTTTGATGGGACAAAAACCTATGCCGAAGCGATTGCCTTTTTATCAAAAAAATATGGAGAGTCCTTAGATAGTATTAATGAAAAGGTTTCCGTGTTCTTGTCCCTCTTAAAAAAAGAATACAATTTGTTGCTTATAGAGGATGCGCGGAAACGCCCTATAAAGATTAACATTGAAAACATGTATCCACGAGTTTGTTCCCTTGAACTGACAAATATGTGTAATATACGCTGTTTACATTGTTATGGAGACTTTGGAATTCCGGACAAGAAGGCTACATTATCATTTGGAGAGGCAAAAAGCATACTTGGACAGCTAAGGAAAATTGGTGTTGACATAGTTGAGTTAACCGGGGGAGATGTCACTGTTCACCCTCAATTCCACGAAATACTGTACAATGCGCTATCTGCTGGTTTTAAGAAAGTGGTTGTCCTTACAAATGGGATTCTACTGAATTCTCGCGTATTTGATTTAGCAAATCAGTTTCGAGATCGAATCATTTTTCAGATTGATTTACAAAGTTTAGACGATGAGTATATCCATTGGTTTACTGGCGCAAAAAACACCGTGGAGCGAATTAAAAGCAACATTGTCGAACTGGTTGAAAGAGGTGTTTACGTTAGAGTTGTTACTACTGCTACAAAAAAGAATTTGCTTGAATTAGATAACATTGCTAAATGGGCATATGAAGTTGGCGCAAAAGAGTACGCAGTAACAACTGTAGTGAGTTTAGGCCGCGCAATATCAGACAACTCAGATCTCTACATATCGGAGGAAAAAGATCTTGCTGTTTTTTCTGAAAAATTGCAAGAAATCGTACAAAAATATCCCAATTTTCTCCATCTCAATATCGACGGTCAAAATATTAGACATAATTGTGGGTGCGTCTCATCCCACGTTGTAATTGATTCCCACGGAGACATAAAACTGTGTACAATGGATAACCTTCAGTATTTCAACAGCTCTTTAGGGAATGTTTTGAAAGAAGATATTGCAACGATTTATGATTATAATAGAGAACTTGTTTTTTCGTTGGCAGAAATGTCGGCACCAAATAAGGATTCATCAGAATGTAAGGATTGCCTTGATCGCTTCTACTGCAATGGTTGCATACTTAGAGGAGTTATCAAGGGTACTAAAAATGATTCATGCCGATGGCTTGAGCGTATGCCCGTTCCTGTAAAAAACAAGTTCTTTAAGAGAACCTAATTATAATATGAAGCGGAGCAACATAGTCAAAATAAATATTTTTTTAGTAGTAGTACTTGCAACAGTCCTTTTATCTTTCGGCAAAAGGGACATCTCCTCACTCAAAGTGCTACTATATCTTGCAATAAGCACAATTTGTACAACTGTTCTCCATGAATGTATTCATGCGCTGGCTTTCTATGTGAGGGGAATGGCTGTTTCTTCAATAATCATAGGCGTAATAGTCTTTCGCTTGTCACCAAGTTTTTCTATATCTTTCCTTCCGCTCAAGTACCTTTTACATGGAGGAGTAGTTATCCCTGACGTTGGTCAATTTAATAAGACCTCATTGAATACACAAAGAAAGACTTTGGAAATTTCCCTTGTTAGTGCGCCAGTCATTTCTATTGTTATTGGATTAGCCTGCCTATTTTTCTATATGCGCGGTGCTTCACTATTCTTTCTTTTGATGTTCGTTTCGGGAACTCTTTCATTTATCAATGCATTTTCTTCAGATGAGAATTCGACAGGTGACTTTATCGCGGCTTCAAAAATAAAAGGAAGTGAGTCTTACATCAAATCATATCTGCTAACAAACATTTTTTTGATACATGGATTCGAAACCATAGAAAAGAAAGTGTGTGATATTTGTGAGGAAAACATGAGTGGGGAAGGAAGCGAAACTACCTCTGTTTTGCTTGATTATGGGCAAAAATATATTTTGTTTCTATTGTTGTCGATAGTTTTGGCTGGAGGCAAGTTTGATGTGCCAAGTTTGATATGCAAAGCAGAAAAGTGTTTATTGGGATTAAACCAAACTCAATACAGTGAGATCGACTCCTCTTTACATTTACGGCTTATTATGGTAAAGAAGCTATATTCTGTTACCGAAAGGGCCGAGCTCTTGAAACAGTTTTATCAAATTCCGATTTTAGGTGAACAAAATTGCTATTACCAAAAACAAGGGGAGATCATCTTCGGCCTTTCAAGGAATGCGGAATATCTTTTTTCGAGTGCGACAAAAATTACTGAAAGTATAAATTATCTGAATTTAATTTACCCTTCATGGACTCAGATGGAAGAAACCATTAACAATAGGATTTTAATGAACTGCAACTTATAATGAACACGCCTTGACGAAATTGTGCTTATTGAGTATAATGTGTATGATGAAATAGCACAATTTTCGAGGTAGGGATTTCAGAATGAAGGTAATTGTCTCCAATTCATCTGATAAGCCTCTATATGAACAGATAGAGGAACAAATTAAAGAATTAATATTTAATGGTGAATTGGTTGATGGGGATGTCCTCCCGCCAATTAGGATGCTTGCTAATGAAGTGCATGTAAGCATTCTTACAATTAGACGTGTATATGAAGAACTCGAAAAAGAGGGCTTCTTATCAAGTAAAGTTGGACGGGGGACATTCGTCGCTTGCAGCAATCTGGAAGCCATTAAAGAGGCTAAACGCATTCAAATTGAACGAAGATTAAGTGTTGTTGTTGATGACGCAAAAGCGTATGGCATTTGTCGCCAAGAATTACTTGATATGATAATGATTCTATTCCAGGAGGTCGGATAAATTGGAAAAGGTTTTAGAAATTAAGGGGCTTAGAAAAAAATATAAGGACTTTTGCCTCGAAGATGTATCTTTTGCTCTTCCAACGAACTGTATTACTGGCTTTATTGGAACTAATGGCGCTGGTAAAACCACGACTATTCGTAGCATTTTAGGATTGGCAAAAAAAGATGCCGGAGAAATATCCGTTTTCGATTTGGATTTCAGAAAGCATGAGCAAGAAATAAAGAACAGAATAGGCGTTGTGTTAGATGACGGGGGATTTTATGATACGCTTTCCATGAAAGAGATGAAATCTATCATTGCCCCCTCCTACACAAAATGGGATGAAAAATGCTATAAAGAATACATGGATAGATTCTCCCTTAATCAAAACCAAAAAATTTCTACTCTTTCAAAGGGAATGAAAATGAAATTCTCCTTGGCATTAGCTCTTTCGCATAATGCTGACTTGCTTATTATGGATGAGCCAACAAGTGGGCTTGATCCTCTGATTCGTAGCCAATTACTGGAGATTCTTCTTGAGTTTATGCAGGATGAGAATAAAAGCGTGTTCTTTTCCACTCACATAACATCAGACCTAGACAAAATTGCAGATATTATTATTTTAATTAATCAAGGTAAACTTATTTTTCAGCAAAATAAGGATGATCTTCTTGATGGACACAGGAAAGTAAAAGGCTATTCAGAGAAACTGACACCAGAAGCGCGCAAACTATTTATTGATTATTCTGAAAATGAAACTTCATATTCGGGAATCACTACTCATGTTCATGAGCTTGAAAAGATGAATGTTGTGTCGGTTGTAGAGAAGCCTCTTGTTGAAGATATTATGTTGGCGTACATCGGAGGTGTCAGATGAGAGTCCTTTCTTTGTTAAAAAAAGATGTATACCTGACAAAAAAGTATTTACTTGTTATTCTTGGAATAGCCATTTTGTTTCCTGTTTTCATTTTCTATAAGGCGACTCCTTTGAGTGGGCTTACTTCATTTCTTATTACAGCCATTTTCTCTGTTTATATGGCATTACAGGCGGTTTCTTTGTCTGAAACCAAATACCCAAAGGCAACGGCTTTACTTTGTACAACTCCATATTTAAGAAAAAACTTGGTGATAGCAAAATACCTATTTTTTGCTGGAATTATCTTTATTGTGGCACTTTTTTATCAGGGAATCGCTTTTGTATTGCCTGAGTTTAAATTTTTAACTATCAACCAGTTTTTGACTGCGCTTGTCGTTGAGAGCTTGCTTTTGGGAATTTATTTGCCCCTTGAATATAAGTTGGGCTACGAGAAAATGAAATACCTTCTTATGGTTGTTGTAATGATAACACCATTTGTACTTCCATATATAATGCAATGGTTGAACTCTATTAACTGGGATTTTTCGTTTTACCTAAATCTATCAAATCTGTTAAGAGCGATTATTTGTATTGTAATTACTACAATTGTTGCCACTATTTCCATTATCATTTCTGTTCATATCTTCAAAGCCAAGGATTTATAGGAGGTGTATTATGCCAACTTGGATGACGATTGTTATTGTTTCCGCAGCCATAATCTATATGATTTATTCCAATCACAGAAAAAAATAAAAAAGCCGTCCGCTTTGATATGATTCAAGCGGACGGCTTTTTAATGATAAAATACCCTTGACAAATCTCCTCCCAGAAGCGCATGCTTTCAAAGTATGCGAAAGAAAACGGTTTTCTCAATACAAGGTTCTATGTTGACGACGGTTACACGGGTACAAACTTCAACCGCCCCGGCTTCAAGCAGATGATGGAGGACGCCGAGATGGGCTATATCACGACAATCATCGTTAAGGATATGTCCAGGCTCGGCAGGGACTACCTTGGCGTGGGCAAATACACCGAATCGGTATTGCCCGATCTCGGCGTCAGGTTCATCGCCATCAACGACGGCGTTGACAGTGAAGACGGAGAAAACGAGCTCGCCCCGTTCAAGAATATCATGAACGAGATGTACGCCCGCGATATCAGCCGTAAGGTGCGTTCAGCACACAGGATACGGGGCAACGCAGGTGAGCCACTGGGCTCTCCGCCGTATGGATACATCAAGGATCCACAGAACCCCAAGAGATGGATCGTTGAGCCCGAAGCCGCTGCTGTCGTTCGTGAGATCTTCAAAATGTCCCTTGAAGGTAAGGGGAGTGAGACGATCGCCCGGATCCTTCAGGAAAGGAAAGTTCTCAACTGTACCTATTACTGGAAGGCGAGGGGCGATAACAGAAACGGTCGCAAGTGGCAGGAAAATCCATATTATTGGAAGCCCTGTACTGTCGCGTCCATTCTGAACCGCGTGGAATATTGCGGGGATCTCGTAAACTTCAAGACATATTCCAAGTCCTTCAAGAACAAGCAGCGGTTTATGAATCCGGATGAGAAGCGCGTTGTTTTCCGTGATGCACACGAGCCCATCATCGACCGTGAGACATTCGAGCTTGTTCAGAAAAAGCGAGGCAAAACGAAGCGCCGCGCTCCCAAGAAGGAAAACGGGGAGAAAAGCATCTTCGCCGACCTGCTCACCTGCGCCGACTGCGGACACAAGCTGTGGTTCCACGTCAACACGGTGAATAAGGCGATAAGGTTCTTCGCCTGTTCGAACTACGTGAAGGACTATCGCGGCACCTGCCCGACAAGACACTATATCCGCGAAGATGCTCTCTATGAGGTCGTTCGGCTTGAGTTAAGACGATTGTCAGCTTTTTTACAGGAGGATGAAACCGCTTTTGCCGAACTGCTTTCAAAGAAGACCGACGCAGAGGCACGAGCCGAGCGCATCGCACTTGAAGAAGAGCTCCGTAAAGCCCGTCAGCGTAAGGAGCTTGTCGCAACGCTCTACGAAAAGCTCTACGAGGATAACGCCACCGGCAAGGTGACGGACGAATGGTATTCTCACATGTCGCTGAAATACGAGGTCGAACGGGCAGAGCTGAAAGCGAGGATCGAGGAACTTGAACGAAAGCTCGCAGGTATGCGAACGGCGGCGAAGAACAACGAATACTTCATCCGCGCTGTTCGCCGCTTTATGGATATGGATACGCTAACGGCGCCGCTCCTCAAAGAGCTTATCGACAGGATCGAAGTATCAGAGGTCCAAGGCAAAGGCAAAAACCGCACCCAGCGAATCGTCATCCATTACCGTTTCGCGGGATACCTTGATCTTGAAGAGAATTATCTCGAAAGGAATATCGTTCAGGACACCCGTCAGGGAGTTGCGGTCGAATACGTCCCACACGCCGCGGGAGAGTAAACACACATTTTCAAACAAAAGAAAAGCGAGTATTGACGTTAAATCCGTTGTCAATACTCGCTATGGAGCGGGTAAAGGGACTCGAACCCTCTATCTCAGCTTGGAAGGCTAATGTGTTACCATTACACTATACCCGCATGTATTTAATTGTCGTTTCCGGATGGACCGTAATAAGTTTAAACGATCCGCGATCGTTTAAACGACGTGGTGCGGGCGAAGAGACTCGAACTCACACACCCAGAAGGTATTGGAACCTAAATCCAACGCGTCTGCCAATTCCGCCACGCCCGCACGTTTTATGGAAATGGTGACCCGTCGGGGATTCGAACCCCGGACACCTTGATTAAAAGTCAAGTGCTCTACCGACTGAGCTAACGGGTCAATAAGGTGGCTGGGGTGGCAGGATTTGAACCTACGATACGGGAGTCAAAGTCCCGTGCCTTGACCGCTTGGCGACACCCCAACATTAGGGTTGCTCTTCAAAAATAAAGCCTTTGCACCGGCAAAAGCTCTATCTTTGAATGGGGTGAGTGGTGGGGCTCGAACCCACGACCTCCAGAGCCACAATCTGGCATTCTAGCCAACTGAACTACACCCACCATAATGCTGCCGCAGACGACCGTAAAAATGGCGCGCCTGCAGGGACTCGAACCCCGGGCCCACGGTTTAGAAGACCGTTGCTCTATCCACCTGAGCTACAGGCGCACGCCGTCTTACCCTGCCGACGGTAGATAATTCTATCATCGATAAGCGCCTTTGTCAACAGATTTTTAGAAAATCGAGATTATATTATTTTTCTGCAAACAGCTCCGCAAGGAGGCTCCCCGAAACGACGCGGTACGCCGGGGAGCACGCAGCGCGGTAGGCTTCGCTGTGGTGCATGGCGGGGCAGCCGGCGGTGACGTAATCCGCGATGAACGGGGCAAGCTCCGGCATGAGAGCGTTTATCAGCGGATCCTCCGCGAGGCGGGTCAGCTTTTCCGCGAAGGCGGAGACATCCCCGACGGGTACGGCGCTTTTGATGAAGGCTTCCGCAAGCAGGTCGGGGGAAACGCCGTTCGCGTCCAGCGTTTTGAGGTTTACCCTGACGCGGTCCCCGCCGATGTATTCGCAGAGCGGGCCCTCCTCCTGCGTGACGGAGGCGTACTCCTTCCAAAGGAAGCTCCGCGCGGCTTCGGGATCCGCTATAGCATGGGCGGGGCCGAACTCGCTCTGATAGAGGAGCTTCACCATATCCTGCGGGCGGGAAAGCGGGTATTTTTCAAGCGCCGCGGTAACGAGCGGTATTATCTCTTCATTCGGCATTTTGGCCTCCGGCATTCGTTTTTCACATTATAACACAAACGTCTGTTTCTGTCAGCCCCGTCTTCGATCGCAAGTCTTGATTTGCCGCGGCCGTTATCATATAATATTCACGACAATAAGGAGGAAGATCCAATGGATTCGTTCAAATTGCTGAGTGAGGCCGCGCCGCAGCTTTGGCTCAACCCAAATAAGCTTCCCGCCTCGCAGGCGCTTGGAAAACTGCCCTTTTCACTTGAGGATATCAAGGAGGCGGACGCAAGGCTCCGCCGCTTTTCCCCGCTTATCGAGAAGCTTTTCCCCGAGACGCGGGAGGCGCGCGGCGTTATCGAATCGCCTCTCTCCGAGCTTAAAAAGCTGCGCGAGTTTGAGGGGATGAATGGCCGCCTTTTTCTGAAGCGCGACAGCGAGCTTCCCATCGCCGGCTCCGTTAAGGCGCGCGGCGGAATTTACGAGGTCCTGAAGCACACCGAGGATCTCCTCGGCGAGGCGGTATTCTCCATGACCCCGGACGAGATCCGGGCAAAGCTGAAGGGCTATACCGTACAGGTCGGCTCGACGGGGAATCTCGGCATGAGCATAGGCATTATGAGCGCGGCGCTTGGGTACCGGGCGGTCGTGCATATGTCCTCCGACGCGAAGGAATGGAAGAAGGAGCTCCTCAGGAGCAGGGGAGTGACGGTCGTCGAATACGAGGGGGATTATTCCTCCGCGGTGAAACGGGGGCGCGAGCTATCCGAAGCCGACCCGATGAGCTATTTCGTGGACGACGAGAACTCCGTCCCGCTGTTCATGGGCTATGCGGTCGCCGCGCTGCGCCTTAAAAAGCAGCTTGCGGAGGCCGGAGTCAAGGTCGACGAGGCGCATCCCCTGAACCTCTATCTCCCCTGCGGCGTGGGCGGCGCGCCCGGAGGGATAACGTTCGGCGTTAAGACCGTATTCGGCGACGCGGTGAACTGTTGGTTCGTCGAGCCCGTACAGGCGCCATGTATGCTTGCGGCGTTTTTGTGCGGCGGGCCCGTGCCTGTAACGGAGTTGGGGCTGACGGGAAAAACCGAGGCCGACGGGCTTGCCGTGGGCACGGCCTCGAAGCTCGTTTACGATACGGTGAAGGAGCTGGTCTCCGGCGAGATCACGGTCGTCGATGAGCTTTTGCAGCTCTATCAGAACCTGCTGTTCGATCACGAAGGGATATTCATAGAACCCTCGAGCGCGGCTTCGCTCGCGTTCCTGCCGTTTATTGACGAAGAGCTTCCCGAAGAGGAGACGATCCCCGACGGGAAGGGCACGACCCATATCGCCTGGGCGACGGGGGGCAGGCTCGTGCCCGAGGACGAGCGCAAAAAACAGCTCTACACCTGCGTCTCGGCGGCCCTGATCCGGAGGGACGGACGGTTCATGATCGCGCAGAGGCCCCCTCATAAGGCGCGGGGCGGCCAATGGGAATTCGTCGGCGGTAAGCGGGAGCCCGGTGAAACGGGCGAGGAGGCGCTCGTCCGCGAGTGCCGCGAGGAGCTCGGAGTCGGGATCGAGGTGAGAGGTGAATTCATGAGCCTCATACACCGTTATCCGGATCTTACCGTCCTGCTTACCGTCTATAACGCGGATCTGACCCGCGGCGAACCGCAGCTTCTCGAGCATACTGCGATAGAATGGATAACTCCCGGGATGATCCCCGACTATGAGTTCTGCCCGGCGGATGAGCTCATACTTGCGAGGATCGCCGGAAAGTGCAAAAAAGCGGAAAAATGATCACAAATATATGATAATTTTTCTAAACTATATTCACAAAAACTCTTGCTTTTCGTCCGAGAATTTTGTAAAATAGACGCAATAAATATCTTGGGGGGATCGTATTGAGCATTCTTGCGGCAAAATGCCCCTGCTGCGGCAGGGATATAGGCTTTGAGGACAACACCGAGGAATACACCTGCGTGTTTTGCGGAACGCAGCTTCAGGTCTCGGCGCTGAAGACTCAGCTCGTCGCAAACGGCGCCGCGCCGGCAAAAGCCGAAGCTCCGAAGAAGGATCCCGCGCCCCGCACCGAAAAACAGAAAAAGCACTATCTGCTCTCGAAGGACGTGCATTCAGCAGATGATATCGACCCGAAGGAGGTCGGCCTCACCCGTGAGGAGATCGAGGAACAGCTCAAGCGCAAGGCCGAATATAAGGAGGAGCTGCACAGCGTCGTCCGTCAGATAGACGAATTCCGCGCAAGGCGTCCCAAGCTCGAGGCGAGGCGAAAGACCGTTTCCACTCTTACGGGGATAGGCGTCGGGCTCGCGGTGGCCGCCGCCGCGGCGCTTGCCCTCTTTGTGGACGGCGACGGCGAGTATAACGACCTCATTCTCATCGCCTGCGGCGTAATAGCCGTGGTCGCCCTCGTGATGCTCATAACCTCCGCCATACAGAGGAGCGACGTTAAAAAACAGCAGTCCCGCCTTGAGGAGACGATCATCGAAAAAAAGCAGAAGCGCGACGTGCTCATAGGCCGCCTCAACAAGATCAACAAGACTCTGCATATTCATTCGAGCAAATAATATATTTGAATTATCGGCAAAAAACAGGGAACCTCCGAGGGGGTTCCTTCGTTATATAAGTGAAAGGCAGAAGAAGCCCCCCAACTTCAGGCCTTTAAAAGCAATCGATCCCTCCAAAAATTGCGAAAGGCAAAAACCGGGCCGAAAGGCTCGGTTTTTGCGTTTGCGGCTTTTGTGCGGCGGTGGAATAACCGGGAGGAAAACCGCGCATACTCATCGGGAAAGAGCCGCGAATACACGCGGACGTGAACGGAGGTAAACATGACAGGATCATTAAAGAAGCTGTTCGCCGCTCTGCTTGCGGCGGCGCTGGCGGCGGCGCTCTGCGCCTGCACGAAGAGCATGGATGAGCACGTACCCAATGGGAGCCCGGCGGCTTCCGAAACGGCGGAGGCAGGCCGGAGCGCCGGACCGACTCCCGAAGCTTCCGAACAGCAGACCGCCCCCGCGGAGGCTTCTGCCTCTCCGGAGGCCAGCGAAACGGCGGAGGGGAGCGAGCCCGCGGGAGGCTTAGAGGGCTTCATGGAGGGCGAGATCGTGGATCCGGACTCCGTGCCGGAGCTTATCGCGATGCTCGCGGAAAGGGCGGATTATAAGGATATGGCCGTCCAGTCGATAACATATAAGCTCTATGAGGGGCGGCAGGCGTATTACGTCGTTCTTCAGGGCGAGGGCGAGGCGGCGCATCCCGTCTACGTCTTTGCGGACGAGAGCATCATCGACGATACGACCGGCGAATGACGGCGCAAAAGAAAACGGCGGGAGCCCATGCCCCGCCGCTTTTTTTGTTATTTTATCGTGACGACCGTGACGCCGAAGTCGCCCTCGCCGTAGTTCCCGTTGCGGAAGGACTTGACGCGGGGGTGATGCTTCAGGTAGGCCTGTATGCCGGCGCGCAGGGCGCCGGTGCCCTTGCCGTGGATTATGGACACCTCGGAGAGGGATTGGCGCTTGCAGTCGTCAAGGTAGCGGTCGACGACGGGCTTCGCGTCGTCCACCATCATGCCCCTTATATCGAGCTCCAGACCCACCGTATTCCCGGCGGAATACTCCACCTTGGAGCCGGCGGAGGCGGTCTTCTGCTCCTGCACCTCGCGAAGGTCGGTAAGCTTCACGTTGAGCTTTATGATGCCCACCTGCACGGGCACCTCGCCGTTCTTCGCCTTGCCTATGACCGTGCCGTTCTTGTCGAGCGAGGCGATATGCACCGTCTGCCCGGGGTTGACGAACTTCGGGACAGGGCCCTCGGCTATGCGCTGTTCGGCGGGGGTCTCGTAGAGCTCCTTGTCCTTCTCGCGGGCGGCGTCGCGCGCCTGCTGTATCACGCGGTCTGCGGCGCGCTGATCGACGTTTTTGAGCGACCTTATGAGCTGTATCTGCGCCTCCATCTCACGCTTGGCGTCGGCTACGAGCTTTCGCGCCTCCTCCTTGGCCTTCATGCGCATCTCGGCCTTCTCCGTCTCGAAACGCCTGCGCTCGGCGCGCATGTCGGCTCTAAGGGCTTCAAGCTCGCGCCGCGCGTTCTCGGCCTCCTCGCGCTCGCGCTCGGCCTTCGATTTCTCACTTTCGGCCTTTGAAAGGACGGTCTCGAAATCGACGTCCTGCTTGTTGAGGTATTCCCGCGCGTTCTCGATTATGTAGTCGCTCATTCCGAGGCGCTTCGAGATCTCGAACGCGTTGGATTTGCCGGGTATGCCTATAAAGAGGCGGTAGGTGGGGCAGAGGCGGTCCACGTCGAACTCCATGGAGGCGTTCTGCATGCCCTCATGCGTGAGGGCGAACGCCTTTATCTCGGAATAATGCGTGGTGGCGGCGGTGCGGCAGCCGCGCGAATGCAGCTCCTCTAAAATGCTCTGGGCGAGAGCCGCGCCCTCGATGGGGTCGGTCCCCGCGCCGAGCTCGTCAAGCAGCACGAGCGACGTATCGTCCGCCTCCTCAAGTATGCCGACTATGTTCTTCATGTGGGAGGAGAAGGTCGACAGGCTCTGCTCGATCGACTGCTCGTCGCCTATGTCGGCGAACACGTTCTCAAACACGGCGAGCTCCGTCCCGACGTTCGCGGGAACGAAGAGCCCCGACTGCGCCATCAGCGTGAAGAGGCCGATGGTCTTCAACGTGACGGTCTTGCCGCCTGTGTTGGGGCCGGTGACTATGAGGGTGGTAAAATCCGTCCCCAGCCACACGTCGATGGGGACGACCCTCTCGCGGCTTATCAGCGGGTGGCGGCCCTTTTTGATGTTGATGCGCCCCTCGGCGTTGAGCTTGGGGCAGACGGCCTTCATATCGCGGGCGAGCTTCGCCTTCGCAAAGCAGAGGTCGATCTCGCCGAGGGTCATAAGATCCTGATAGATATCGTTCGCGGAGGGCTTTATCATCTCTGTAAGCTCGGTGAGTATGCGCTCCACCTCGGCGGCCTCCTCCATGACGAGCTTCTTATACTCGTTGCCGAGCTCGACCACGGCGGTGGGCTCTATAAAGAGAGTCGCGCCCGTGCCGGACTGATCGTGTATGAGGCCGGGTATGTTCTGGCGGTACTCCTGCTTGACGGGTATCACGAAGCGTCCGTTCCTTATAGTGACGAGCGCGTCCTGCAGATACTTCGAGTAAGTGGAGGAGCGGATCATGTCGTTCAGCTTCTGGCGCACCTTCTCGTTCGCAAGGCGCATCTGGCGGCGGATCCTCGCAAGGGCGGGGGAGGCGGCGTCCGCGACCTCGTCCTCGCTCAGTATGCAGCGGTCGATCTCCTCCTCGATGGATCTGTGAGCCATGAGCCCGGAAGCCATGCCCCTCAGGCGTTCGGTGCTCCCGTCAAGGGGCGAGGCTGCGTCCGCGGGTCTTGCGTCCTGTGAGCGGCCGAGCTGCTCCTGCGCGATGCGGATG
Organism: Clostridia bacterium; assembly: GCA_017509785.1. Classification (GTDB taxonomy): domain Bacteria; phylum Bacillota; class Clostridia; order Christensenellales; family CAG-138; genus UBA3857. Next base: position 11,500 of record JAFWOT010000014.1, on the reverse strand, counting down.
GCCTTGAGGCACCTTTTCACGTTGAGGAGCTCCTCGCAGGAAAGGTGCAGCACGGCGTTGACGCGCTTTAAGGTCGAGCGCATATCGGGGAAATCGTCCACGGGAGAGACCCCCGTGCGCAGGAAGAAGGTCTCCGCCTCGCTCGTGAGGCCGAGCTCCGCGTTCACGTCGTCAAGCTCGTCGAAGGGCTTCAGCACCCCGGCAAGCTCGCGGCTGACACAGCACCCGCACTTGAGGCGGAGGCTTTCGAGTATCTTATCGTATTCGAGTGTTTTAAGGGTTTTCGCGTTCATATGATCCTTTCGTGGTCAGTCGACCTCCCTTGCCCAATGCCCCCGCGTGACAGGGGAGCCCGGGCGGTCGTCGGGCGTTTGAGCCTGCCCGAAGACGGGCATGCCGCTCGAAGCGAAGGCCTCGCGCACGTCGGTGACGGCGGTGTTCATCAGCCGGACGAGGCAGTATCCCTCCGCAAAGCGGTTGTTTTCAAGCGGGAACCGGCGGCGTTCGCCGTCGCACAGCTCTCCGGCGTTTCCGCGGCAGCCGCGGCAGCCGCGGTATTCCTTGACCGGGCAGTGCATCAGCTGCATAAGCGGGGCGCGTCCGTATGTCGAAACGAGCATGCTCCTTCCGAACCCCCGCGCCAGCGCCGCGAGCTTTCCCTTCGTCAGCTCGAGCGAGGGTATGAAATGTGTAAAGCCCGAGCGGAGAAGCTGAGTCGCGGAAGCGGGGTTGGTCACGTTCATGCCCGTTCCCGCTATGCGGTACCGCAGCCCGCGCCCCATCTCCCAGTGGGAGATATTGTTTATCTCGACCCCGACAAATGCGCCCGAATCGAGCAGTCTTTCATATGCGCGCCTCGCGCCCTCCGTCATGAGGACGTTCGGCAGTATCAGTACGGGCTCCCCCGGTATGCCCGAAAGCGAGGCCGGGTCGAGTTTATCCGGCGCGGCCGGGTCGAGCCCTATGAGCTCTGCATCGGAGGCACGCGCCTCTTCGGCGGTCCGCACGCGAAGGTAGAGTTTGGGCTCCGCGGAGGCTTCTCCCGTCGGGGCAAGGAAGGCTTCGATATCCTCCCTTGTTATTGGCTTTTCGGGGAGGGGAACGCCGACGATCTCCGCGGCGAGGCGGTCAACGGCCTCCCGCCGCATGGAGTTTATTGCCGAGACGGGCACGAATCCGCCGCCCGTTATCTCCGCTTTTTCAAGGAAGAACGGCGTCCCTCCGAGCTTTTTGAGCTGTTCGGTCACGCGCTCGAGGTCGACGGGCTTGCGCGGCGCCTCGCAGACGGGGCCCTCTGCCGCGGCGGATACGCCGCCGCTCGTTACCCGGAGCTTCGCGGCCCCGCCGATCTCAAGATCGAGCGCAGCTTCGAGCCCCCTGACGGGGCGGTCGCCCCGCACGCTCTCGTGCGCCTCGGCGAGCAGCTCTCGCGAGGGCTTCGCCTGCCCGACGTGCCCCGTCGTCACGGAGTCGCCGCGCAGGTGCGCGGTCGAGAATTCGCCGCGGTTGAATATCTCAAACAGCCGGCTGCGGGCTTCGGGGCGGGGGTTGCCGTCGAGCGCCTCGCGGTAGATCCGCGTGACGGTCGCGACGTATTCGGGGCTCTTCATGCGGCCCTCTATCTTGAACGAGCAGATACCGGCCTGCGTCATCGCCCCAAGCTCCCCGAGCATACAGATATCGTTGGGCGAGAGGGCGAATTCGTCCCTTCCCGCCGCCGCGCGGAGAACGCTCGCGTTCTTGCGGCAGGGCTGGGCGCAGGTGCCGCGGTTGCCGCTCCGCTCCCCTGCCATGGAGGAATAAAGACAGCTCCCGGAAAAGCTCATGCAGAGCGCTCCGTGGCAGAAGAATTCGAGCTCGACGGGGCTCTGCGCGTGCATGCGGCGGATCTCCTCAAGCGGGACCTCACGGGCGAGCACGGCGCGGCTCATGCCGCTGCGCTCGCAGTATCTGAGGCCGCCCAATGAATGGATCCCCATCTGTGTGGAGGCGTGTACCGTGAGCCCGGGCAGCTCCTCGTTTATGAGGGCGGCGAGCCCGAGATCCTGCACTATGACGGCGTCCGCCTTCAGCGAGCGGAGCTTTGAGGCGAATCGGAGCGCCTCGCGGAGCTCCCCGTCAAAGAGGAGCGTGTTGAGCGTTATATGCGCGCTGACCCCGCGAAGATGGCAGAAGTCTATCGCTTCCTTCATGGAATCGCCTTCGAAATTGGCGGCGCCCCTGCGCGCGTTGAAGGAACCGCCGCCGAAATAGACGGCGTCCGCTCCGTTCCTGACGGCGGCGGCAAGGCATTCCATATTGCCGGCGGGCGCAAGAAGCTCGGGTGTTTTCATAGCGGTCCTTTCGTTCGGATACACAAAAAAGATAAGCGCCGCAGCCGTTCGCGGCGCTTATCTTATTATAACCCGAAGGCCCGTTATGTCAAGGCTCACACCGCGGGGACGGCCTGCTTTTCCTCGAAAATGACCCCGTCGCGGATGCGGTAGGTGGTATCAGCCCTCGAAGCGATCTCGGGGTCGTGCGTGACGACTACGACGCAGTACCCGTCGTTATGGGCAAGATCGATGAGCAGGTCGATTATCCTGCGGCTGTTCTCGGTATCGAGGTTGCCCGTCGGCTCGTCGGCAAGGAGGAGCTTCGTGTCCATGCTCATGGCCCTTGCGACTGCGACGCGCTGCTGCTCTCCGCCGGAGAGCATGTTGGGGAAGCGGTCGAGCACGGTGTCGGGCAGGCCGACCTTTTTTATGAGCTCCGCCGCCTTGTCGCGCGCCTTCTTCCCCTTGAAGCCGCGAAGCTCCATCGGGTAGGTGACGTTTTCCGAAACGGTCAGGAGCGGCAGCAGACGGAAGCTCTGGTAGATGACCGCCGCGTTTTCGCGCCTGTATTTATCGAGGTTGATGGACGACGTGGGCTTCCCCTCGAAGACTATCTCACCCGTCGTCGGGAGCATGAGCCCCGCCATGAGCGAGAGGAGCGTGCTCTTGCCCGAGCCGGATTTCCCGACGAGCGCGTAAAGCCTGCCCTCTTCAAAGGCGCAGTTGACGCCGTTCAACGCGTTGACGGTCTGGTACTTCGTCACGTACTTGTAGGTGACGTCATGGGCTTCGATGATGGACATGGTATCCTCCTTTTTATTCGGGTTCGGTGAGGGCGGCGAAGGAACGCCTGCGCAGCCCGGTGATGAGACATATGAGCGAAGCCAGCGCCCAAAGCGCAAGGAACGCGGCGCAGAGCATCAGCTGCATCGGCGAGGGATCGACCCCCGTGAGCTTCGTTGCGGCAAGCCCGAGCGCGAGCCCCGCGAAAATGAGTATCGCCTGTTCGAGGAAGAAATTGAGCAGTATCCTCGCGGGCTGCGTGCCGAGCGCCCTTTGGACCGCGATCTCCCTGCGGCGCGACATGACGAACAGCCATGCGAGCACGAAGCCTATCGCCCCGGCCATTATGTAGAGCGCATAATAGAGCACGCTCACGTACTGGATCTGCCTCTCCATGGAATGGACGGTGTTGAGGTATATCTCGTCCTCGATGACGGCGGGAGTCATGTGCCTGTCGTTGGAGCGGACGTAAGTAAATCCGCATTCGGTGAGCTTATCCCGCAGCTCGTCGAGGCGGGTGTTGTCGGCGAGGCCGAACGTGAAGCTCGAGTAGCTGAGCCCCGGCACGAGTCCGAGCTCGCGGTACTTTGCGAGGGTACTGCGGGTGATGCGCTCGCCGTTGATCCATACCATATCCTGACCGCCGTTCTCAAGCTCGCTCTCGTCGTAATAGTTGCTCATCGCGGCGAAGGCGCGGTCCGGCTGCACGAGCGTAAGCGGGGAGAATACCTCGCTGCTCTTGGTAGCAGAGGTATAGCAGGCAACGACCTTGAGCCCCGAAATGTAGCTTATCATGCCCGAGCCGTTGTCGGCGTAATAGCCGTAGGCGGCTTCGAGCTCGTCGCCGAGCTTGATGCCGTATTCCTCCATGGTATCCCGCGAGAGCGCGCAGATCTGGAGGCCGGTCTCATAGGCGTATTCCTCCGTCCGGGTCTCGCCGGTGTATGGGTCGTAGTCCTCATACGTGCCGCGGACGACGTCGACCCTCTTGAAATCCTCCTCGCCATAGCCCTCGAGCCATTCGACGCTGCCGCTCGCGGAATAGTGGAAGAGCGGGCTCCCCGAAACGGAGGAGACGCCCGTCCACGCGGGGCTCTTCCAGATCTTGTCGAAGGTCGTCTCGTAAGCGAACGAGGTGGCCGGATGGGTGTACTCGACGTATTTATCGCCGACCTTCCAGATGAACATTATGTGCCCGAAGCCGGATGAGAAATTGCAGTCCTTCACGAGATCGGAGGAGCTGAGCGCGAATATCGGCTTGGACTTCAGTACGAGGCCGGAGAGCCGGTGACCCTCGGAATCGGTGGCGTAGCCGGATATCTGCGCGTTCTCAATGTAGGATGCGAGCTGTTCGCGGTACCCTTCGAGCGAAGAGACGAGCCTGCCGAAGAACACGGCGGCGACGACGCCCATCGCGAGCACGGCTATAGTCCTTGCTCCGCCGCGGCGCATGGAAAGGAGACCGTACTTGAACATGCCGGAGAGGCGGGAGGTCCTTGCGCGGCGCGGGACGCGCGCCTTGACGGTGCGCTTTCCCGCGGAGCCCGTGCGGGTCTTCATCGCGGCGGCGGAGAATATGAGCGTCAGTATCACGGCCCCCGCTGCAAGTACGAGCCCCGCCGCGAGATAGACGATGAACCCGGGCGCGGGCGATAATTCGAGCGTGCGGGAAAGCGCGAGACTGCTCGATGAGAAGCGCAGATCGGTGTTTGCGAACTGCGAGGCGAAATCCTTCAAAAGACCGAAGACCCTGCCCTCCATGAGCTTTGCGGCAGCGCAGCCGAGCGCCGCTCCGATGAGGCTCAAAAGCAGCGCGGAGCTGAGGAAATAGACGATTATATGCGCCTTCCCGGAGCCGAGATCGTGCATCGTGCGCGCCGCCTCGCGCTGGCGGCCGACGAACAGGTGGCTCTGCAGGGCGAGCGCGCATACCGCCATCAGCAGGCAGACCGCGAGGAATACCGCCGATATGAGCAGCAGCTCGCGCATGGGCTCCGTCGCGGCGGAATAGCCCTGATCGTACACGTTCACGCGGAAGCCCTTTTCAAAGAGCGCGGCGGAAGCCTCGGAGAAGGCGGCGGCCTTGTCGTTCTTCAGGCGGAACTGACCGAGAGTGTAGCCGTTGACGTTGACGATCCCGCCGGAGGAATCCGGCACAGGCATGAACACGCGGTAGGGGAAGCTTGCCGAATCGGTCTGTATGCCGACTATCTCGTATTCGCCGCTGTCGGTCTCCCGCAGGGAGCCGGAATCGTAGACGTTTCCTCCGTCGGAGGTGAATATGTCAAGGCGGATGCTGTCTCCCGTCTTCAGATCGAGCAAGCCGGCTATGCGCTCGGAGATAATGCACACCTTCGCGCGGGAGGCGTATTCCTCCTCCGTGAAGAAGCGGCCGGAGTCCAGCTTCAGTATCTGCTGATGAAAGGGATAGAGATCCTCGATCGAGGAGGTGTAGGTCACCCGGACGGAGTCGTTCTTGAAGTGCAGATCCCGGGCGAGCTTATGGAACTCGCTGTCGGGCCCGACCTCGGAGGAAAGGACCGGTTTGTCAACGGTGACCTCGACGCCCCCCTCCGAATAGGTGAGATCTGCCGCGGCGAACCACGGGTTCGAGGTATTGCCCTTGAAGAACCTGCCCGCGATGGTGTAGTTTTTGCCGATCTGCATGGCGTCCATCCCGTCGAAAGTCTTCAGCAGCACGAGCTTTCCGGTATAGTCGTTCCTCGAATACAGCGAGTTGTTTACGAGCACGGTGTACATCGAAAGCTCGCTGTCGTAGCTCATCACGTTTACGTCCAGCACCGCGGCGTTGGGATCCATGACGTTTTCATCGAAGCGGTGTATCGAATCGGATACCGCGATGTACGCGGAGGCCGGCTCGAACGCCGTGACCGCTTCGTTGGCCATGAGCTCGTCTATCAGCCCGCGGTTCTCCTCCACGGCCTCGGCGACCGCCTCGTCATAGACGAAGGGGTCGGGGTAATCGCGGCCTACGTATTCCAGCTCCGCGATCGTGTGGAAATAGCCGTTGCAGTCGTTTATATAGCCGCGCACCGCGGAGAACACGCTGAATGATACGGCGAGCAGCGCCGCGATCATCGTGAGTATCAATGCGAACAGGATCGTCTTCCCCGGCGTGCGGAGAGCGCTTTTGACGCCGTTCCTGATTGCGAGCATATGGTGACCTCCTTTGTCCCCCGCCTATAATGACGCAAAAAGGCGGGCAAGTGTGACGGAAAACACAAATATATTTTTTGCCCCGCGTCAGGGGACGAAAAAGCCGCGGGTATGATACGCGGCTCGATTCAGCGGATCTGTTATACGCCCACGGGCTTTCTGCGCTCAAACGGGCGTTTTACGGGGGCGGCGGAAGGCTCCCCGGCGGAGCGGATCCGGCGGAGCTCGGAAAGGGATCTATCCACCCGGTCGCGCTCGGCGCGGAGCGAGGCGAGCTCATCCTCCATTTCGAGCATGGCGAGCAGAGCGCATCTCGACACGCTCTGCTCGGGGAACTGCGCCTGCGCGGCTCTCACCCTGCGGTTGATGCGGGAGGCAAGCTCCTGCAGATATTCGCCGTCGTTCGTCGACGAAATGCGGAACTCCTGCCCCGCGATATTTACTGTTGTCCTCTTCTTTTCCACAGCGACACCGCCTCTCATCATTTTTCAACAATAATATCATACCATTTTGCACAATGAATTGCAAGGGGTCAAAGCGACAAAAAGCCGCGCCGGGGTCCGGCGCGGCTTGGGTGCCTTTATATCAGCTGAATATGAGCTGATACACGGCGGAAAGGTCGGAAGCTTCGAGCGTGCCGTTGCCGCTGGCGTCCGCGTTGAGGATGCCCTGCGGGGTGAGCTCGCCCTTGCCGAGCAGATAGGCGGACAGAGCGGAAACGTCCGCCATGTCGATCTTGCCGTCCTCGTTGACGTCGCCGAGGAGCGTGGGCGTCGGGATATCCTCCGTGTTCATAACGACCGTTATTTCGGTGTTCTGATAGATGGGAGCGGAGGGATCGAACTCGAGGCCGTTCACGAAGAAGGTGTAATAGTAACCCTCGGGCGCGGTGGGCAGGGTGACCGTTTCGCCCGCGACGATCTCGACCGTACCGGTGTAATCGCCCACGAATGTGACGATGACGGACTGGTTGTCGCCGACTATGCGAACGGTGACGGTGCCGAAGGCGACGCCGTCATACTTCACGGTGAGCACGTAGGTGCCGTTTGCGCTGCTGTTGAAGGCGGGCTCCCAGGAATAGCTGATGTGGGAGCTGTTCCACGCGACGTTCACAGTCGCGCCGGAGCGGCTCGACCTGTAGATGATGGAGGTGCCGGCCTGAATGTCGCTCATGCCGAAGTTCTCGTCGTTCTCCGCCACGTAGTAGGTGGAGCCGGTGAGCGCCGCCTGCGCGACGGCGGGAGCGTAGACGTAGACCGTAGCCGTGGAGGTCGTGATCTTCCAGCCGCTGCTGTAATAGAGGTAGAGCTTCGTTGACTGACCGCCGGGGCCGCCGGGGCCGAAGCCGCCGCCGGAGGACGCCGCGGTCGCGGAGATGGTCGCCGCGCTGCCGGAAGCCGCAACTTCCCAGGAGGTGGCGGAGGAGACGTCGGTAGTCTTGCCGAGGGTGTAGCTGCTCGACCAACCGGAGGAGGTCTGCGTGTAATAGAGGTAGTAGTTTACGCCGCCGACGGTGTTGTAGATATGACCGGAGGCGTCCATGTACCAGGTGTTGTTCTCGGTGAGGGTGCCGAAGGTGTAGCCGCCGGAGACGCTCGTGAGCGTGCTGGAGACGGCGGAGACCGCGGAGCTTCCGCCGAGGGTGTAGACCGTGGTGGAAGCGGAGGCATTCGTTATCACGTAGCGGCTGCCTTCGCCCATGGAGGTGACGCGCTCGAACACGTTGGTGTCGCCCGAGTCAAGATCCACCCAGGGGGTGCTGTCCACGTGGGTGCCGGTCGCGGTGCCGGTCTTCGCGGAGGAGGAGCCGTTGATGTAGCAGTAATAGGTGCTGCCGGAAACGAGCGCGGGATGGCTGAACACGATATAGGAAGCCGTGGTGGACGCGCCGCCGAAATAAGCGGTGGTGCTCTTCAGGACGTTGCCGGAGCCGTCCTTTATAACGATGGAAGCGCCGGTGCTGATGGAGAGGTTCTTGAACTCAACGTAGATGCCGGCGGAGGGGCTGCCCTGCATCGAGTTCTGGCCGCAGCCGAGGACTATGCCGTTATAGAGGGCGAGGGTATCCTCGGAATCGAGGGGATCGTTCGAAGTGCCGGACTTTGCGAACACCTCGAGGTCGCCCCCGCGGAAGTAGGTGCCGCCGTTGGAATCGACGCCGTCGCCGCCCGAGGTGTAGAGGCGATAGGTGCCGCCGTAGACGTTGATGGTGAAGTGGTAGTTGGAGGTGTCCTTATTGGCGGCGTTGATGACGTCGTCGGTGGAGATGACGTACGCGTAGCCGGAATTCAACACGACGTCCGCGCCCTCAATGCCCTCATAGCTGGTGTTGATGCGCAGGTTCAGCAGGCTCTCGTCCGCGCCCCTGATGCCGAAGGTGAGTATCTTGTCGGCATGGACGCCGTCGTCGCGGCTCCAGAGCTGGAAGGTGCCGCCCTCGAAGGTGATGTTGCCGTTGCTGTGGATGGCGTCGTCGGGAGTGGAGAGCGTGTAGGTGCCGCCGGAGATGGTGTTGTCAAGCTCCGCCTTGATGCACTTCGCGCTGGGAGTGGTGGAAAGATCCCCGTTGTAGGAGGTGTTGGTGTAGCCGTTGGCGCAGGTGATGGTGTATGTGCCGCCGGAAAGATCGAGGTTGAAGCCCGAGATGCCGTCGCCGGTGGAGGTGATAGTGAATTCGCCGCCGGAGATGGTGATATCGCCCGCGGTCTCATCTGCGTTCTCGGCCTTTATGCCGTCGCCCACGGTGGTGACGTCAAACGTCCCGCCCGAGATAAACACGTCCTTCCTCGCAAGGATGCCCTCGTCGGAGGAGTTGACGGTGATATCGCCGCCGGAGATATAGATCGTGCCGATGGTGTCGGTGTCGTCGGCTGCCTTTATGGCGTCGCCGTCGGTGGTGGTGAGGTTCAGCGTGCCGCCGGAGATGAGCATCTCGTTTTCGGTGGAGAGGGCGGAGTTGAGCGCGTTGACGGTGAGGATGCCATCGGCGACGGTGAGGTGACCGTTCGCGCCGATCTTGACGCCGTTCTTGGCCGCGGCGTTGACCGTAAGGCTGCCCTTGCCGGCTATGGTGAGGTTGGAGGCGGTCTTGCCCTTTATAACGGCGCTCTCGGCGTAGAATTCATTGGTGCCGTCGCCGCCGTCGTCCGTCGGGCCGTAGGTATCCGCGTTGTTGACGGCGGAATCGGCGAAGGTGTTATTCGTCCCGAGGAGGGTGTTGAGGTAGACCTTCGCGGTGGAGTCCTTCTTGATGGTGAGAGCGGAGGTGAACTGGCTCTTGAGGGTGAGCCCGTCAAGTATGATGGTGGCGTCCTTCGTCGCTTCCTTCTTGACGGCTATGTTCGCGTAGTTGGTGGAGCCGTTGAAGGAGTAGATGCCGCCCTTCTTCTTGATGCCGACGCAGAGCTCGTAGCCGTTGGCGACGGTGTAGACGCTGTTGCCGTTGGCGTCGGTGGCGACGGTCATCTCGCCGGTGCCCTCGGCGCCGGTGTACTCGGTCTCGGAGGCCTGCTCGATGGCGATGACTTCGTAATTGGCGTCGCTGCCCTCGTAAACGGTGACGGAGCGGCCGTTGAAGCTGAACGTGGTGTAGCCGATCGCGGCCTCGACGGAGGCCGTGGAGCCGCCGCGGTTGACCGTGACGGTGACGACGCCCTTCTTGCCGGATACGCCCGTGACCGTGACGGTCGTCCCGTTGACGGAGACGGTCGCAACGTCGGTATTGCTCGACTCTGCGGTGACCGTACCCGATCCGCCCGAGACGGCTATCGTCGCACCCGTATTGCCGATGACGGTCTTCGTGAGGGTGAGCGCGGTTGCAGCGCTGCCGATGACGGGCATGATGCTCATCATCATGCAGAGGACTGCAATGAAGCTGATAATGCGTTTCATGTTTTCCCCTTTCTTTTTTTCGGCGCTTGGCCGTGGAATGTATCATGGATACATCATTACAGCGTAAATTGTACCATCGGGGATTTTTCAAAGTAACCAAAAAGAAGGTACATTTTTGTGACAAATAAAAAACGAAACGGGAATAAAAAAAGCCCCTGCCGGGCGGCGGGGCTGTTGAAGCTACTTCAGCGGGCGTCGGCTCCCGAGTGTGAAAGCCGCTTCCTTTCCGTGGAGAAGGCGGTCGATGTTCCGCCTGTGCATATAGATGACGAGCACGGCGGCAGCCGCGCCGAGTATCTTGACTATCGTGAGCGGCGCGAACACGATGCTGAAAACGCCCACGGCGGCCGCCCCGAGCAGCGACCCGACTGAGACCCTCTTCGAGAGGAACGCCCCGAGAAGGAAACAGCCTATCGCTATGAGGAATATCCGCCAGTCGATCATCAGCGCGAGCGCCGCGCCGACGGAAACGCCCTTGCCCCCGCGAAGGCCGAAAAGTATCGGGAAGCAGTGCCCCACGATGCAGAAGAACCCCGCGAAAGCCATGCATACCGAGGCGCCCTCCGCCCACGTGCCGACTCCGCTCCCGCCGATAAGACGGCCGATGAGGCACGCGAGCAGCCCCTTCAGGAAATCTCCCGCGAACGTGAAAACGCCGAACGGGAGCCCGTAGACCCTCGCCGCGTTCGTCGCGCCCGAATTGCCGCTGCCCTTATCGCGGATATCCTCCTTGAAGGCAAGCTTTGAGATAAGTATCGCCATGACGACCGAGCCGATCGCATATCCCAGTATCATGGACAGAAGTATTTTGATGATCATATTTCGCTCCATGGGACCGGCGTTCCCGATAACGCCGTTACTGAACTCTAATGATACATCATTACGACGAAATAATCAATAGCCGGAAAGAGATTTACGGAACTGCGGAGAAGAATTCCTCCATGCGGAGCCCGCCCGAACGGATGGCCTCTGCGGGCTCCCGGCCGACAAAGCGGAGATCCATGGCTCCCGCTTGACGCCCGTGATCTCGTCCCGGAGTTCCGCATAGCCGTCGATATTCTTTTGATGCCAACGATCTGCCGATCCCTGTTGGCGAAACGGAGCGGGTTCCGAATCGAGAGATAAACCGCCGTCCGGCGGTCTGAATGGCCCCCGAAGTGGGAGCCATTGTTTTTGGTACACCTTCAGGGGCTCGTCTTGCTCGTCGGCCATGGGCCTCCTCGCTTCGGTCACTCGCCGCCGTCTGGTGCGCCCACAGGGCGGACGGCGGCTCGCTTCGAGCCCCTTCGGTTTTTTATTAAGCAAAAGAGGATGTCCTGCGGACATCCTCTTTT